>NZ_CP016430.1:0-113685 GCF_003999585.1 Wolbachia endosymbiont of Bemisia tabaci
ATTTTAGTGCTTTTATACTCTTTACAACTCGTCAAAAAATCTACATAATTTTATGCATGTATTAAGTAGTGTTAGCTTTTTATCTTACAGTAAGCTATTGATTATCTTGCATCTTTCTGATTATTGTTCTTTCTTGGTGTGGTATATGAACTTAACTAACCCTAAGGTTTCTACTATGTTTTTTGATCAGATTATTACAGTAACGGACCACAATGTTACTTGGGAAAAAATCCAAAATTATCTCCATAATCTCTATGGAGAAGCAACATATAACAGCTGGCTGAGTTCACTAAGATTTATCAGCAACAGAAATGGAGAAGTTTTGTTGTCTGTACCAACAAGATTTATAAAGGAGTGGATTATAGTTCACTACATGGAAAAAATATTATCATTATGGCAAAGCGAAGATCAAAGTGTATGTTCTATTGATATTCAATTAATTGAAGAAAGAAATTCAAATTCTAATACGATACTGAAAAATAGAGAGGAAAATAATCATAATCTCGGTTCACCACTAGATACCAGATTCACTTTTGATAATTTTGTGGTAGGAAAGTCAAATGAGTTAGCATTTACAGCGGCAAAGCGTGTAGCGGAATCTATAGATCCAATATCAGGAAGCAACCCCTTATTTCTATATGGTGGAGTGGGACTTGGTAAAACACATTTAATGCATGCTATAGCTTGGGACATAGTCAATTCTCTGTCAGCAAAAAGAAAAGTGGTATATTTATCAGCAGAGAAATTTATGTATCAATATATTACGGCGCTGCGGAGCAAAGATATTATGTTATTTAAAGAGCAATTTAGATCAGTAGATGTATTGATGGTAGATGATGTGCAATTTATCAGTGGTAAAGATAGTACACAAGAAGAATTTTTTCACACTTTTAATGCATTGATAGACCAAAATAAACAATTGGTTATATCAGCTGATAGGTCTCCTAGTGATCTTGATGGAGTAGAAGAAAGAATAAAATCACGACTTGGTTGGGGATTAGTTGCAGATATTAATGAAACAACTTTTGAATTAAGACTTGGTATATTGCAGGCAAAAGTGGAACGAATGAATATGTATGTTCCAAAGGATGTCCTAGAATTTTTGGCAAGAAACATAAAATCCAATATAAGAGAACTAGAAGGAGCATTAAATAAGGTTGCTCATACCTCTTTAATTGGAAGAAGCATGACAGTAGAATCAGCTAGTGAGACCCTAATTGATCTTCTTAGGTCAAATCATAGGTCAATCACAATAGAAGAAATACAGAAAAAAATAGCTGAATTTTTCAATATAAAGATTGCAGATATGCAATCTAATAGAAGGCTCCGCAGTCTTGCGAGGCCGAGACAAATAGCTATGTATTTCGCAAAGAAGTTTACGCAAAAAAGTTTACCAGATATTGGAAGAAATTTTGGTGGTAGAGATCATGCTACTGTTATACACGCAGTCAAACAAGTGGAAAATTTCATAAGAACTGACCCAAAATTTGCTGATGAAATCAATCGATTAAAAAAGATGTTTAAGTAGCACTTTATTAATGACAACCAGGATGTTTTCATTTTTTTGATCAAGTATCTTTTTCAAGTAGATTAAGTAAATCAAAGATCATTATTAGTATAAGCTAAGAGAAAATAGCTAGTCGATTGCTTAAAAAGTATATAAAATCACAATTTAAGTAGGAAATATGGCAATTAGACTTATTCCAGATAATCTTGATATAAAATTTAGTAAATATAGAAATTTGACAGCACTTGTTAGCGTTATTCTTATCATTTTTTCAATGCTTACTTTTATACTGCGTGGAATGAATTTGGGTATAGACTTTACAGGTGGAATTTTGATGGAGATAAAATCTTCAAGCAAGGATGATGCTATTCTCGATATATTAAAAGAGAGTGGATTTACGATACAGAGTTCAAAAGCTGGTGATAACTTAGTTGTGCGGTTTAAAGATGAGGGAGATGAAGATAAAATTAAAAAGGTTAAAAGTATATTAGAAAGCAAATTAGGTAATTTAGTAACTTATCGCAAAATAGATTATGTTGGTCCACAAATAGGCTCAACGCAGATATTTGAGGGGATATCAGCCATGTTAATTGCAATTATTGGAATATTTTTTTATGTTTGGCTTAGATTTAACTGGCAGTGTGGACTTGGTGGAATAATGGCACTGATCCATGATGTGATTTTAACTCTTGGCTTTATCAGTTTAACGAGTATTGAGTTTAATATTTCATCAGTTGCAGCTCTCCTTACCGTAATTGGCTACTCAATCAATAACTCAGTGGTTATATATGATCGGATTCGAGAGTATCAAAAAAGTGGAAAAAATGCAAAAATAGGTGAAGTAGTTGATGCTAGCATTAATTCGACGCTATTTCGCACTATGTTAACTTCAAGTACTACTCTTCTTGCCGCTCTTCCTTTAGTGCTGATTTGTACAGGTATGGTCAGAGACTTCAGCTTAGTTATTTCTTTTGGCATTGCAGTTGGCACTTGCTCTGCAATATTTATTTCTGCTCCTATATTGACCTGTAGAGCTTTAATAAGCAGATGAAGCACAAATGTTAATATATTTATAATAAAATTGGTATATAGCTTTCATTATTCATATTATAAAGGAGAAAAGCTCATACCAAGTAATGAATGGGACATAGAATGAGTATTAACACTAGCGTGCACATCATTAATTAAAAAATTTCCTATTTTAACTTGAGGTATTTGAACCACTCCAGCTTTTATTTGACCTTTTGCAGTTTCATATATTTTAAAGTCTTGAATGTTTTGTAAGTTAATACCAGCATGTAACGCATCTTTTTGCGATAGAACAATATCAGTTGCTCCGGTATCAAGCAAAAACGTTATATTACGATCATTGACTTGAGCTTGAATATAAAAGTGTCCATCGTATGACTTTGTAAATTCAATACTTCCGCCATTTTGAACCCTTCCTTTGTACGGTAGAAAAGTGCTCAGAAACCTATTGCTTAGTTTATCCCCTTGTGAATCAATAAACATTGCAGTAATGACTATTATCAGTAGCCAAATAACTAGATTTTTTGCTGCATTCATATTATTAAAATTTGAAGCCATAAGAGTAAATTTTTAAGATTAGCGTTAAAAGCTATTATTAAAAATAAGTAAATTTTATTGTTTTAGTACAATATTTAATATATACTTTAAGGAGGTATGTTCGATTTAATTTCATGTCAGAAGCAAAAAATTTAATTTTAGCAACAATTCTTTCTATATTGATTATAGTATTATGGCATATTATTTATGATAATTTTCTTAACACGAGCCAAAGCCAACCATCGATTGAAAATATTGAACATATCGAATCTTCTAACGACCTTGCTCCTATGATATACCAAAATCGTTCTGAAATTATTAATTCTACTAGAGAACAGAGAGTTAATTTAACAAATAACATGCTTGAAGGATCAATTTCTCTGAAAGGTGCAAGGTTTGATGACTTAATCTTAACTAACTACCACTTAGAACCGAGTTCTTCTTCTCCACAAGTGGTGTTACTGTCACCTGCAGAATCAAAAGATGTATATTTCGCAGAATTTGGGTGGCTCGATCCGAATGAAAAGATTAAAGTTCCAGATTCTAAAACAGTATGGCAAGCAGATAAACTCAATCAAAAAGAGGTCAATTTATTTTGGGATAATGAAAATGGCATTTTATTTAGAATGAAAATTAGCCTTGACGATAACTACATGTTTAAAGTTGAGCAAATTATTGAAAACAATACAAAAGATAATGTAGTTTTGGTTCCCTATGGTAAAATCAATCGTAAACGTGATAATATTAACGAATCCTATTGGATATCACATGAAGGAGTACTAGGTGCATTTAACAATAAGCTAGAGGAGTGGACATATAAGGATATTTCTAAGAAGCGTTTAATAAAAGCAAGCACAAGTGGAAAAAATTGGTTTGGTTTTGCTGATAAATACTGGCTTACAGCCATCATACCTGAGAAATCAGATAAAATAAATGTGAGCATTAAACACACGAATATTAATAACATTGATAAGTTTCAAGCAGATTTTGTTAGACCTTGCACACAAATACTCCCTGGTACAAGTGCTTCTACTCTGAACTACTTTTTTGCTGGGGCAAAGAAATTGAATTTACTTGATTCTTATAAAGACACTCTCAATATACCTTTGTTTGATAAGGCTGTAGATTTTGGTGTTCTTTATTTTATAACCAAGCCGGTGTTTTTACTGCTTGAATATTTTAACTTTGTTTTGAAAAATTTTGGCTTAGCAATATTATTGCTAACTTTAGTAATCAAACTTTTGATGCTTCCCTTATCTAATAGATCATATATTTCGATGTTCAAGGTGAAAAGCCTGCAGCCTGAATTAACTCGTATAAAAGAGTTGTACAAAAATGACAGCTTAAAGCAGCACAAAGAGACAATTGCGTTGTTCAAGAGAAACAATGTAAATCCAATGTCGAGCATTTTCCCTATGCTCATACAAATACCAGTATTTTTTGCTCTGTATAAAGTATTATTTGTTACTATAGAGATGAGACACGCCCCTTTTTATTTATGGATTAAGGATCTTTCAGCTTCTGATCCAACAAACATTTTTACATTATTTGGGTTGTTTAATTATAACTTTCCTATTTCTATAGGCATTTTACCTATAATTTTCGGCGCTACCATGATAATTCAGCAGAAGCTAAGTGAGAAAGATCAAACCAGTAAAGATGATATTCAAGTAAATGTTATGAAGTTTTTACCTTACATTTCTGTCTTTATTTTTTCTTCTTTTCCTGCCGGCCTGGTAATATATTGGATATTTAGTAATATTATAACTCTGGTTCAACAATACTTAATAAAGTTCTTCTTAACAAGAAAAGTCGGGATAAATGTCGAAAATACTAATAGTTAATTCAATTTATTATACCGAAATAGCGAACCTTTTGCTTGAAGGTGCAGTCGATAGATTAAAAGAAAGTCATGCAAGCTATGACATAATTGAAGTTCCTGGTGCATTTGAGATACCAGCTACAATTCTCTTTGCAATAAAAAGCAAGAATGCTAATTATGACGGTTATTTAGCTCTTGGGTGCGTGATTCGCGGTGAAACTGATCACTATAAATACGTTTGTAAAGGAGTAATCGAAGGCTTAAATGAAGTTATTATGCATTATGCAATACCCCTTGGTATGGGCGTAATTACCTCTGACAGCAAAGATAAAGCACTAATTAGAGCTGACAAAAATAAAAAGAACGTTGGTGGCCATGCAGCCTCAACTGTTTTGCATATGATAGATCTACACAATAAATTAAAATAATGGAGGAAAAACCAGTAGATAAAAAGTGGCGCATAAAAAGAAGTACGGCAAGATTTCTTGCTGTACAAATTGTTTATTCAAATATTTTCGTAAGTTACAACAAAAGCACTTTTAAATTGGAAAATTGTGAGCTTAAGGACTACATAAGTACGTTGAAAGATATATTTGAATGTGAAGAATTTGAACATCAGTTCTTAGAAAACTTGTTATGTAAGGTTATAAAAAGCAGTGAAGAATATGATAAAATAATAGAGTCTTATTTACACCCAAGCTGGTCACTTTCACGATTAAATCTTATAAGCTTATCTATTTTGCGTATTGCAGTATGTGAGTTAATTGATTTTGATACACCAGCACCAATTGTTATTAATGAATATACTAACATTGCATCTGATTTACTTGATGCTCCAAACAAAATTGGCTTTATTAATGGGTTGTTAGATAAGGTAAAAGATGTAGTCAGACTAAATAAAAATCCTTAGCAAATTTCTTATAAGTATTTGAATATCTATTTTTTGAGACAGTTTCTACAATAAGTTTAAGTCATTAACACTAAAAAATGGAGGGAAGACTTATTCCTTTTATACTTGGCTGCTTAATAATCTTTCTGGCTTCTCGTGTTCAACTTTTGGTGACTTAACAATTGAGCTTGGCACAAATTCGATGATTACTTCTTTAGCATCATTTTCTTCAACGCCTAAACCTAACGTTTCTAATTCCTGTCCACAATTTATCTCTTCAAATATACCATCACCATTCTTCTTGTATAGCTGATGTAGATCAAGGAGTTTAGTGTTGCCAAGCAAGATCGGATCAGGATTATCCTTGTATTTAATCTGGCCATAACTTGCAGCTTTGAATATTTCACCTTTTGAGTTAGTAAAATCTATGATATATTCACTATTTTCGTTCTTATAAATCTCTTCAATAAATTCAAGATCTTTGCCTGTTACTTGCAACATCAGGTATCTTTGATAGCTACCAGTAACAATTCTCGGAGCTTTAAGCTCAGATATTTCATTGTTTTTGATGATGGAGTATATTGCTAAACTAACCAGTGCAACAGCAACAAATGCTATAACACTTATTCCAAGTGGTGTAGATGCAAAAACTGCAAGTGGCACTAAAAGCGAAGTTGAAAACACCCAATACGGTGTTGAAAGTGCTACTGCTGTGCCTGTAACATACAGAGAAGTAAGTGCTGCAAGTGGAATGTTTGTTTTGTGAAGGTGGTTCTTTAAAATTGACATAATTGCCTCACTAAAATAAATTAGAGTTATATATGCAAAAACTATTACAGTCAACTTACATATAAAAAACTACCTACCGCTTGAGCCAAAGCCCCCTTTATTGCGGACGGTTTCTTCTGTGTAGAATTCTTCTCTGTCATCCCAAATTACTTGAGATACAGGAGTAATGAGGATTTGTGCGATTCTATCTCCTCTTGTTATTTCATATGGCTGATTACTTAGATTGATTAGGCAAACTTTAACTTCACCTCGATAATCGGAGTCTATAGTGCCCGGAGAATTTAAGACAGTGATTCCATGTTTTGCAGCAAGCCCGGAACGTGGGCGAACTTGCCCTTCAAAACCGTTTGGTATTGCAATCACAATGCCAGTTGGAATAAGTAACCTTTCAAGTGGATTTAAAATAACAGAGTCGTCCAATGCAGCATAAAGATCCATGCCAGCACTCTGTATAGTTGCATAACAGGGAAGAGGCAGGCTTTTGCCATGTGATAACTTTTTTATTTCTACTTTAATTTTGTCTCTTTGCATTTTTGTTCACCAGTTATGAAAATTTGATTGTAGCATGTAAATTATGCCTGTAAAAGATAAGAAAACTACTTGACAAATTTTTCAGCTTCCTTACTATAAAATTGAAGGTGTTTTATTACCTTCAATCTGTGCAGATTAAACGACAAAAGTATTATACAGTTGGCGTCTTATAAATCTTTGCGCTATGTGCACTTTATGTCTTCACAATAATTTCTAGGGTTTCTACCTAATATAAGCTGAAGCGGGCTTATAAAATGTTTAAATATAGTATAGACGCCAATTTTTAGGATTAGAGAGTAACAACTAGCTAACGCTTTTGCCTTTTTTTATTAGTAAATTTCTTAACGTTTATATAGAGGGTGTCATGCCAGTGCCCAGACACTGGCATCCAGAAAGCTTATTAAGTTGGTAAGCACAAAAGTAGTTGCTTTATGCTAAAATACAACGGTTGAAAGACTCGATTCCAGCGTCACGCTCTGGAATAAAATCAAAGGGGCTACTTGAATGACATACTTGAATTTACGCTATAAAGTGAACCGGTTTGGTGTGCTGATTTTGTTTGCAGTTTCATAGTACGAATTTTTTACTTCGGTAGTTTTTTTATTTTCATTATAATTACAAGAATAGTTGAGGCCAATTAATATGAAAACTTTTGCAAAAAATTTTAAAGGTAAGGAAAGAAAGCTAGAAGAGTTCAATGAAGAAATAGAAGACATAGCAGCTGCGGCTCAAGATAAGTTTGCGCATGAACTTGAAAACATCGCATATGAAAGTGTGCAGAAATTTCGCAGTCTACTTGCTAAAGAGCTAAACTTCACTTTCAATAACATTCATTCTCAGAATGTCAATCTACTAAAATCCGGCCTAAAAAAAGGAGAAACAGCGTTAATACGTTCTCTTCTCAATATACTTGTACGATAGAGTTGCTGCTGCAATTTAATATTAAGTGATAACTAAAATAAGTAAGATTTTTTATAGATAAGTCTTACTTATTTTAGCTATATATAGAAAAGGAGGGTTGTTATGTCAACAAGACTAAAGTATCCAATCATAAATATACAACGTAAGTCTAAGCCTAAATCTTTTCCAGTAACTTTAGGAGAGGTTAAATCTTTTTTACGAATTGAAAATGATCAAGATGATAAGTTGATTTCAAGTTTTATTTTTATGGCAACTGATTATGCTCAGTGGCATATGGAAAAGTCTCTAGTAAAGCAAACGTGGCAAGTTTCATATGAAGGTTATATACCTCGTAGAATATATTTAAGCTATGGTCCTGTGAATAAAATAATATTGGCTACTGATAAGAATAGAAAACTTAGTTATTATTTTAGTGATATAGGAAGCTATATTGAATTTTTCAATTATTTGAACATAATAAGGGCTGATGTTGTATACGAAGCTGGCTATGACAGCGTTCCTGAGCAAATAAAGCTAGGTATTATGCAGCATATTTCTGCTCTCTATAAAAATCGTGAATCAGAAGTAAGTAGCCATTTATCTGAGGTAAAGAAGGTGTATTCTCCATTTCGCGAACCAAAGGTTGTTTTGTAGTTCCTGTTTGTCATTCAATAGCAGATACAACAGATCTAAGTAGCTGACACTGGTTCCTTCATGACGGTGTCATCCGAGTAGCCCCTTCGTTGTCATTCCAGTGCTGACTGTACAAAAATTGTAACTTAGGTTCATAAAGGAAGTTTTCATCCCAGTACTGGGATTCAGGAAAATTGATTGTAAATGAGCAAATATTTTCAATAAAATGACCAACAAGAAAAATAGTTAATTCATTTAGATAAAACTGGATTCCAGTACTGGAATGATACTACATAGTCTCCTTGAATGACACTAAAGGCGCCACTGGAGTCTGTTATATCTGCATTGCAACTACTTTCATGGCACCCCTGCAAATTGCAATCTTCGTAACCGTATCTGTGAGATGGAAAAAATTCAAATTATAAATGAGTTGTATAATAGTATTTATGCAGCATTAAAAGCAAACTCTGATTTAAAGAAATATGTTACTAACATCTATGATTACCTGCCTAAGCAGATTACTATTCCTTATCTGAGATTGCGCATAGTAAATTATGTTAACCTGCATATGCTATCTAACTTTGCTACAAAAGTAAGATTTTCATGCGACATATATACTTATCATATAAGCAGTATGCTTGCTGCTATAAAGCATGTTAGCTTGGTGGTAAAGAGCATTAGTAGTGAGACCATTTTGGAAAGTAATTGTGCTATGAATCAGCATGATGAAGTTTTACATTCAACAATTAATTTTGATATTTTAATACAAGGAGGTAGCGATGAGCAAATTACAGCTGAAAATTAAAGGTCATGACAATAATTTTGTTGTGCTGAATAATATACGAAACTTAAGGTTTACTTTGCGTAATAACAAAGAAGAGATGAAAGATATTTCCTCTTTTGGCTGGAGAAAAGTGCTTGATTGTGCTGGAAGTAGAAAGATTACAATAAAAATTAATGGCATTTTAAATTCAGTATTGGCTGATGAATTATTGCGTAATTCTGCAATGTTAAACTCTAATAATGATTATGAGATTAGTTTTGATGCTAAGGAGAAAATAAAACTCAGGTGTTCGGTTGAATTGTATGAGAGATATTATGATCCTGCCACTTTTGACAGCTTCACTGTAGTTTTAGCCAGTGCTGAAGTTGTAAACACTTTTCATTAGTGTTAATTTAATTTTTTCATATACAATAATAATAGGTGGGGTTTTAACTAAATTAAAAAAATTTATGAACGATGAGGATCTTTTCAAAGAAGGCGATGATAATGTTGAAGAGAATAGCGATGACAGAAGAGAAAGAAATTTGAAGAATGAAAATCAGCTTGAAGAGCAGTGCAAAGAGTATTTAAAACCTTTTGAGGATATTTTAAGTCAAATTGATGAAGGAGTTGATAATTTAGATAGCTACGAAAGGACTATGCAAGTAAAGCGAAGTATAGATAGGCTCATAGAAACCTTATATAGCCAAGCAGCATCTGAGGATATTGATGTAGAACTTGAAACCACAAAGCACACTCGCGATAAATCAGAGTCCAAGAAAAGAGTTCTGGAAAAGAGAAGAAAACAATTGATGGAAGAGATCTTAAGTGCTCAACAACAAAAGGAGCTAATGAATAATAGGCAAAAACATGAAGCAGTAAGTGATGGGGATGTTCAGAAGGCAAAAGCACGAATGAAGTCTTCGATTAGAGGAGTGTTGTTTTCAGTTATTGCTCATAGAATGGATCCAAGAAGGAGGGCAGGGGAAACTGCTGATGATAATGAAAAGCAAGCTCGTATATATGGTAGGGAAGCAGTTGGTGGAGCTCTAGGTGCACTTCTGAAAGCATTTTTAACCGCAGTTACTGCCGTTGTACGCGAAATTGCTAAACCACTTCAACATATGAATACACAAGAGACGTCTTTTGCAAAACAAGTTGAAGAAAGCAGAAACCAGGATTCACAAAAAGGTCGATCTGTGTAGGTCAAAGTATAATTTCAAAAAAAATTTTTGAAATCATATCTACTAAACGCAAATTACAACAAACGCAGTAGCATAATCTTGATCATCACTTAGAGAAAGGTGTATCTTGTAGTCTTTCGAGATGAAATCCTTTGTGATAGCAAGATGTGGTTTTCCCCTGATATTACTGTATATTTCTATATCTTTCATTATAATTCCTTGGCTGAATCCAGTGCCTAGCGCTTTAACAAAAGCTTCCTTTGCAGCAAAGCGTTTAGCAAAATATTTTGCTCTTACTTCTTGGCTATTATATTTTTTGCTTATCTCTATCTCCTTCTTAGTATAGACTTTATTGAGAAATTTTTCCCCGTATTTTTGTGATATTCTCAATATTCTGGGTATATATACTATGTCAGTGCCAATACCGTATATCATTTTGCGCTAAAACGATTTATTGCTTCTTCAATTTGTATTTCCTCTACCTTGCCAGTTGCTCTATTTTTTACTTCAACTATATTTGAAGTTACTGCTTTCTTTCCAATAATTATTTGCCACGGCAAGCCTATCAGATCCATTCTGGCAAATTTCACTCCTACACTTTCGTCCGTATCATCATAAAGCACTTCATCGCTTTTCAAAGCTTTGTATATTTTATCTGCAGCCTCCGTTACTTTTGTTTGTAAATTGATCAAACCAACTTTAAAAGGAGCTACTGCCTCTGGCCAGATAATTCCTTTATCATCATGGAAAGCTTCTATTATTGCGCCAACAAGCCTTGAAACTCCAATACCATATGAACCCATATGCATGTTAACATTTTTTCCATCTTGAGAAGTAACACTTGCCTTCATAGGTTTCGAATATTTATCACCAAAATAAAAAATATGCCCTATTTCAATACCTTTACTAACATTTAACTGTTCTTGCGGTATAGGACAAATTTTAGGGTCATGCATATCGTCTGCAACTGCATATATGCTCTTCAGGCTTTCAATATCTTCACTCTCTAGTAGTTCAGAAAATTTATTGTCATAATATAGAGTGCTCTCACCGGTGTTTGCCAATATATGAAATTCATGACTTAAATTTCCTCCAATTGGTCCTGTATCTGCCCTCACTCCAATTGGAGTAAGCCCCATTCTTTTGAAGATTTTTATGTAAGTTTTATACATCAAATTATATGAATTCAGTGCACCTTCGTAATCTACATCAAAACTGTATGCATCCTTCATCAGAAATTCCCTGCCTCTCATAACGCCATAACGAGGTCTTACTTCGTCACGAAACTTCCACTGAATTTGATATAAACAAAGTGGCAAATCTTTGTAACTTTTTACCGTATTTCTAATCAAATCAGTTACCACCTCCTCATGTGTTGGACCAAAAAGCATATCGCTTTCATGCCTATCTTTAATACGTAGCATTTCTTTGCCGTAATCATCGTAACGTCCTGACTCTCGCCAAAGACTTGCTGGCTGCACACAAGGCATTAACACTTCAATCGCACCAATTTCATCTCTGATAATATTTTCAATATTTTTAAGTACCAAAAGACCAAGCGGCAGCCAAGAATAAATTCCAGATGCTGTCTGCTTGATTAAGCCCGCACGTAACAAATATTGATGAGAAATAATTTCAGCACCAGCCGGGGTTTCTTTTAAAGTTGGCAGGTAATATTGAGATAAGCGCATTTGATAAATCTGATTGTACTAAGTAATCTTAATACAATCAGGCCTGTAGGTAAACTTATTTTGGAAAGGAAAGTTGTAGTGTTTTCCTTCTATTTGTTTAAACCTTGGAGATTCTTAATCTTTTCCTTAACAGAATGAGATGGTTTTTCCATCTCACTATTCACTTGGTCAACATTATTTGCTTGTGCTGCAGGAGAAGCTTCATATTTCGTTTTTGAATTAACAGGCTTAGGCGGTATCGTGGGTTCGGGTTTTGTATTATCATGACTACTATCAGAACTTTCGCTTTGGCCTGATTGGGAATTAGTTGAACACTCATCATCGTTGCTCCAACCTTCACTATTATTGCTCGATAAACTACTACTGCGGTTCCGTGGTGATGGAATCATACTTGATATTTTATCAAATACTCCGTTTAGACTGTTCTCTTTCTCTCCAGCAATCCCTGTCCTTCTGCTCATAAGTTTTTCTACAAGAGTATGTTTCATATCTTCTGCTGTTTCTTTTCCAGCTTTTTCTCTTTCTTCTTTTCTTTTTTCTTCTCGCTCTTTTAATTTTTTCTGACTTTGCTCTATCTTTTCATCACGTTTTCTTTTTTGCTCTTCATTCATAGTTGGCCTAACTGTAATCTTTTTTATATCATCAAATAGAGCAGTACGAGCATCCCCAGAGTTACTTACAGGAGTAATAGGTTTCTTTTGTTCACTAAATGGCTGTGGGATATAGGTACTATGATTTGGCTGTGCATCAAATGCTACTAAAGGTTGTATAGGAGTAGGTGAATTAGCAGCACTATCTACTACGTCCTTCATATCCTCTAATTTACCGCGCTGAAGGTCAATTTTTTTCTCGCTGTTTATTGCAGAAACAAATGAATTAATAAGATATGCAGCTGAACTAAACATAACCAATGCAGAAACAGAAGCAATGACTGTGAAAAGTACAGGATTACTTAGTGTTACTGAAATCGAAAGATAGGTATATATACCAGCTGTAACACTAGATATACATAGCAACAAAGTAGCAATTGAATATTTTAAGGCAGCTGTCTTACTTATTCCAACTAAAGTATTAATCAAAATGGGAGTATCGATTTTTTGTTCTGTTGCAAGTTGAATAGGATTCTCAGATAGCCCTTTTTCTGATTGAGTACTATTGTTAATTCCTGAATTACCGTAAGGTTTGTTACTATTACTATTATCTTGTTGAGGACTCAAAACTCTAGGAAATATAGGCTTGGGAGTTGAGCTTCTATTTTTCTCACTCTGTCTAATATTGCTTCCTTCATCTGCAGTTTTGCTATCCACATTATTTTTTTCTTGCATTTTCTTAAATAGTGGATTTTTTGCAAAATTAAGAGATGATTGTTGAACAGGACTCTTAGATTGACCTTTTTTTAGTTCAGTGCGACTGCTAATTCCTGATGTAGCCACATTAGAAGGTTTTTTACTATTACCATTATCCTGTGGAGGTGTCCAATTCTTTAAACCTCCGGGTGGTAAAGGAGGAGGTGATGGTGGTGGCGGAACTGATGCAGTATTAGATGAATCAGTAGTAGGCATTTCTCTTCCTTATTATTAATATAATACTAATAATAATTAAATTATTAGTACTTGTCAATAATTTATGAGTAAATTAATATTAAGATAATAAAATAAAAAGGAAAGAGAGAGGAGCAATCTTCTAAGAAGAAATAGAAGCTGTCTTAAACCTCAAGTCATCACTTTGTTACTACAGCACATTATCAATGTTTTGGTATAGAGTAATCAGAATCATAAAAATAGCTTAGTGTTAGCTATTTTTATGATAACCTCTCTTAAACAATTGATATTTTACAGTGTTTTTGGTAAAATAATAGCTTAAGGCTTAGAATAAAAGTTTATGAGTGAAGCACAAGGTCCAAATATTGCAGAATGGCAGGCACAGCAGCAACACCAGGAAGCCGCTAGTGAGAAAAGTGGTTTCGGTCTTGGTCATAGTGACTCTGTTGCAACAATTGTGGATGGAATGAAGTGGATGTTCAACTTTCATGAAGGAGCAATTGCTGCTTATAATAATGTATTCGAAGGTTTGGTAAGTGGTAGCAGTCTAGTAACGTTATTTGGGAAATCAGGTAATATGTTTGGCATAAAATTTCTTGAAAGCCTTGCTGAATATTTTTCAGGTGGTGGTGGAGAAGATATTCCATCAGAAGGAATGGATATGGATCATGGTGATGGAGGGCCTCATCCAGATGATTATCCCCATGCTAGCAATGAAATAGCTCAAAGTGCTGATGGTTTGCATGATATGCATGATGCAGGTGATCATCATGGCCAATCTTTTTCACCTGGTCCTTCACCATCTGTTGGTGATGATCATGAGCTTGGTTACTAAATAACTAAGAAGATTTTATTGTAATTAGTGAAAAAAGTTTCAGTTTTAGGATCAACAGGAAGCATTGGAAAAAAGACTGTAGATTTGCTCTTAAAGAGAAAGGAAGAATATCAGGTGGAAGCACTAAGTGCCAATTCTAACTTTGCTCTGCTAGCACAACAGGCAAATCTACTTAATGCAAAATATGCTGCCATTTCTGATGAAAGGTTCTACAAAGATTTAAAAGAAGATCTACTTGGTACAAACGTCAAAGTAGAAGTTGGTGCTCCAGGTCTAGCAAATGTTGCTTCTCTACCTGTTGATCTCTCAGTTATTGCAATAGTTGGCATCGCAGGCCTTGAGCCAGTTATAAAGGTTATAGAAAGTGGTACTAAAGTTATTGCCCTAGCAAATAAAGAAAGCATTGTTTGTGGTGGCAAGTTACTGCTTGAAAAAGCTAAAGAAAGGAGCGTACAAATAATTCCCATCGACTCTGAACACAACGCAATTTTTCAAGTTTTGCAAAATGATGATAAATGTGTAGAAAAGATTATACTCACTGCCTCTGGTGGACCATTTTTAAATTATAGCCTTGAACAATTAAAAAATATTACAGTAAATCAGGCACTAAGTCACCCTACTTGGAAAATGGGAAAGAAAATTTCAGTTGATAGTGCAACAATGATGAATAAAGCACTAGAAATAATAGAAGCACATCATTTGTTTAAAATTAGCCCAAATAGAATTGAAGCAGTAGTGCATCCTGAATCGATAGTACATGGAGTTGTAGTTTATCACGATGGATTCAGCTTTGCTGTGCTTGCAGAAACTGATATGGAAATTCCCATTGCATATGCTTTGTCTTGGCCAGAAAGATCAACTTTAAATCATAAATTAGATTTAACAAAGCAAGGAAAAAAATTGACCTTTCAAGAACCAGATCATAAGCGTTTTCCTGCATTAAAGCTCAGTATGGAAGTGTTAAATTCCTCTTCTCCACATACAAATAGTATTGTTTTGAACGCTGCAAATGAGGTAGCTGTTAACGAATTTTTGAAGTCACGAATCGGCTTTTTAGAAGTAGTAGAGGTAGTAAAATCAACAATAGAAAACTTTGACAAGTACTCTGATATTAACTCACTATCCGACATAACAAGTATCGATTTTGAAAGCCGTATTATTGCTAACAAAATTATTGAAAATAAAGGTATCCGTTCAGCAGAGTGATAAAATAAGGTAGACGAGAAAAGACAACTAAATGGTCAAGTAGCCCCATTTCATACTCCGGAGAGTAGACCAGCGGAACTTCCCCACCAGTCTCTCGCAGAACTGTACGGAAACCTCTCGGTTTATACAGCTCCCATTATTTAGCCCTTTGATCCTAACCCAAGTGTCCAATGATAGAAAATATTTGGAGACCTCTTTCTCACTTTTCCTAGAAATTGCTTTGCTAGTCTTCCATGATCTCGAAGTTTCTTATATTTGGTTCTGACCCATCTTATGAGGTATCTCTCTATATTTCTGAGAGATGTATACATCTCCGATTTATAAAACCTGCCATAGTACTGAAACCAGCCTCTGACCAAGCGGAACTGGGTTGTCAACTACGAAACATAGACCAACAGCAAGTGCTCCAGTTAACAACAAAGTATAAGCACAATTACTTTTTTGAGTGGCTAGTTCTAAAATCTGATTCCTTTTCTCTATCTTTATGAACTCTGGTTCTATTATTTCCTTAACATGTTCTGCAATACAATCTTTTGGATTTTTGTTTTCATAGTTTTTAATATTAGTTTTGATCTTTGGATGTGTAAGTAATATTTTTACCATGTCTACATTTCCCAACTTGCAAGCAATGTGTAGAGCTGTATTTTTTTCCTTCTTGCCGGTCTTAATTTCCTCCTCTGCACGAGCATAATTTTGAGGTATAAATTCTTTATTAACAGGTTGTAAATTGTCAAGGTATATGCAGTGAAGATATGGACTCCTATCTAATACTTCTCTCTCCTCAAATTCGTACACTGGATAACCATCATGTTCCTTTGGTCTTCTCCCAATAACAGCTTGCTTGCTTTTAATATTTACATCAATTTTTTTATGCTCTACAAGCAACTTAGCCATAAGCTCTAAATTGCTGTTCTTCGTTACTACTAGTAACAAAAGCTGAAGCAATGCACATCAAAGGTGTCATCCCATCTTCAAAAGCGTTAACATTCGCTCCTTCTTTCAATGCTTGTTGAAAATGATTCCAAGCTTCCTCAGGTGCTATGTTTTCATCACTAACATTTTGAAATTCAATAGCTTTAAACAACTTTTTTGTTGCCTCATTTGTACAAAACATTTTAACCTCCTATCACAACAAACTTGATAAAATTATACATAGAAAAAATTAAAATGTCAACTATTAAGCTAATGATCCAGAATATACTCCTTCGTTAAAGGAGACTGAGCATTTTCAAAGATTTCTTGAGTACTTCCGAATTCAACAATCTTGCCATTGCAAAAGAAAACTATGCTGTCAGATAATTTTTTAGCTTGCTTCATCGAATGAGTTACCATAATTATGGTGAACCTCAATTTCAATTCTTGTATAAGATTTTCGATTGCATTGGTTGCCATTGGATCAAGAGCAGAGCATGGTTCATCCATTAATAAAATAGTTGGCTTTACTGCAATTGCACGAGCAATACATAATCTTTGTTGCTGGCCACCAGATAAATTTAGTGCACTATCTTGCAATCTATCTTTCAACTCTTCCCATAAACCAACCTTAGTTAAACTACTTTCTACTATTTCATCTAATTTTTGCTTATTTTTCACCATGCCATGCAATTTAGGCCCATAAGCAACATTATCATATATTGATTTTGGAAAAGGATTGGGTTTTTGAAATACCATACCAACTTTTGCTCTGAGCAATACAACATCCATATCACGTGAATATATATTACCCAGCCCATCGATTACCAGTTCACCAGTCGCTCTACATCCAGGTACGTAATCATTCATACGATTGAAACAACGTAAAAATGTCGATTTACCGCACCCAGAAGGTCCGATAAAAGTTGTGACTTTCTTTTTGCAAATATTCAAATTTATATCGAATAAAACTTGTTTAGAGCCATACCAAAGATTTAAATTTTTAACGAAAGCGTATTTATCGTTCATACTAAATCCTGCATTGAATAAAGTCCTGGAGTTTTATTCTCGCACAACCATATTGCTGCCTGAACCGCCCCTCTAGCAAACGTTGTACGATCAATTGCCTTGTGATTTAATTCTACTCGTTCATCGGAATTGACAAACATGACACTGTGATCTCCTATTACTCCACCTCCACGAGATACTGCAAAGCCTATTCCTCCTTTCCCTCTTATATTTGAATTATTATGTGAATATTGATTGAGCTCAAAATCCACTTTTGCAGCGTTAGCAACTGCTTTACCAAACTCTATAGCTGTTCCAGATGGTGAATCCTTTTTTAAATTGTGATGCATTTCCCAAATTTCAACGTCATACTCATTACCTAAAAGCTTGGCAGCTTCTTTGACCAATTTCAGCAACACATTAACTCCTATACTCATATTTGCTGACCATAATATTGGAACTTTAGCAGCATATTCTTTTAAATTTAGACCTTCTATTCCAGTTGTGCCACTAACTAGCGGTTTTTTAAATTTCACGGCCGCCTTAAGGCAGTCTAGCATACATTCTTTAGTTGTAAAATCTATTACAACATTGGACGATTCAAATACCTCACTAATAGAACTTGTAACTTTGATTCCTAAATTGCAATTATTGCCTACAATAGGCCCAATATCTAAGCCTATATACTCACTGCCCAAGCGAGCAACAGCACCTGCTATTTCCACTTTGGTATTCGTAATTAATTCATTGAGTATTTTCTTACCCATTCTGCCTAAGCAGCCTATTACTCCAACTTTGATTTTCATAAAGCTTTTTCCACTATATTAGGCTTTTTTTGAAGCTTTGTCATCTTTATAAGCTTAGCATATTTAGCCTTACACTGATAAAACTATAGCTATACATCGATAAATCTATTGAAAATTGATACGACAAATTGTAATTAGTCAATTTTCTCCTATGGAGAAAACTTATAAAGAAAAAAAAGAGCACAGAGGTGCTCTTTTGTGAAGACTAATTAATAATAACCGTTGCCTACTTTGCTCGGATTAGATATTTGTGCTTCTGGTTCTCCAGTTATTGAGCGAAGTTGATTACAAAAGTCCCCTGGTGCATCATGAAAATCACCATCTAATTCCTCTTCTGCATCATAAAACTTCTCTGATTCAGTAGTTACTTCCTCAGAGTAAGATCAGATAAATCTTCTCTAAACTTAGAAAGAGATGCAGTAAAAGCATTTATTAACTCTTGTTTTTTTCTTCAATAGTAGTTTTACCTGAAGATTGTCCTTGCTGTGATATGCTTTGTTTCGCAACACTTGTTTCACTTTTTTTACCACCAAACAGCCGCTTACAGCCTGATGAAATTTTTCTTGCAATCCATGAAATTCCTATGTGATCAGCAATCCACTTAAAAAAGTTTTTTATTTTTTTTAACATATTTTACTCCTTAAGTTAATAATAATTTAATTATTACATAAAAAATATAATATGTCAATTATTTCATAAAATAATATAAAATATTAGCACTTGCTCGCAATTTTCAACAATTTAATAGCACTGGTGTTGACAACCTCCCCGCCAACACGCTTAGTGACAAAAAATCTAACATAAGGTTTGTTTGTATAAGGGTCTCTAAGTATTCTCATTCCTCTGTTATCTACGATCTTATAAGCTTGTTTGAAATCCGCTACTGCAATCATTGTAGGTGGCATATCAGCAGATTGATATACTGGTATTCCCATCAAAGTATCTGGTGTTTCAAGCGATAAACTTGGCTGCCAAAGATACTGACCTGTTTCAGATTTTAGTAGCCTCACGTCCTTTAACGTACTCCTGTTCATCAAAAATGATGCATTTTTAGAGTAATGTTCATTTAGAGAGTAGTACAATATCATTATGGCGTCGCTGTCTAGCTTATCAGCTTTAATTTGCTCTATCTTGTTATGACCATTTCCATTTTCGTAAGTTAAAATTCCTTTAGGCTGAAAAGTGCCATCACCTTTAATAAAGGCTTCATTCTCCTTCTTACTGAAAGTTTCGGTAACCTTTTCTACAAGCCAATTTTCAACATTGACAAATGCATCATCGAGCAATTTTTGTGATATTTGCGGCTGAGCATAGAGCTCATAAGTTGTGATGGAAATCTTTTGAATTTTAGGTGTACTTGTGTCTTGTGAAAAATCATACTTAGATTTATATCCACCATCTTCATCTTCTACTGTTTCGCCACTCCAACCTGCACCAGCACGGTCACAATCCTCTATAATATAATCTAATGTTTCAGTAGAGATTCTTTGACTAGAACATATCTGCCGCATTGGAGATGAATCAGCTATACGCTTGTTTATGCGTTTTACAATATGAGGAGTAACTAAATACCCTCCAATATCATTGTCATCTCCACTTAGGGTTTTGTGTGATAACCTGTTTTCCATTCCTTTGCGAATATAATCAGAAAAATATTTATCACCTGTATTAAAATCTGTGCTAATCTCTGGGCGTTGAGCTGAAGTTTCAATAAAATCTAAGCGCTCTTTACAATTATCAATATTACTATTTATCTTGCATAGCTGCTCAGGACCTTTGCTTTCGATTTCTTTTAGTTTGCGATCATTTATTAATTTAAATTGCTCCCATGATGAAGCGAGTTCATTAACACGGTGAGCGATATCAGTAAGTGACATAATAGCCTCCTTTAAAAATAAAATTAGAATAGTTATTGTAATTTGAAGGTAATCTTTATCAGTAATCTCAGCGTTGTCATGCAACCTGCATTCAGAAAAAAGACCGGTGAATGGCAGCTTAGTATAACTCAAACGCTTGTTTACAATATGGATCCCAGTGCTGGGAGGCGCTCTCATGGTAAACAACGTTCATACAACTGTATACGTATAATGCTAGTGCCTGCCATTCACCGGTCTTTTTTCTGGATTCTAGCATTGGCTTCATGGTAGATACAAATGAACGTAAGCTGCTTGGTAACGAGAGAAAAATGATAATGATTACTTGTTGAAGTAAAAAAAGCAGTGTGGTATTACACCACGCTAAGCATTATACTTAATTGTCAGTACTATACAGCATCCATTTTTTTGTGTCAAGCACTTTTTTTCACTGAGTATCTATTCAGGAGAATGTGCAAATAAAGTACGTAGCCGTATAAAGCTGGGATCCATTTTTCTATCATCACCAGAAACGTTGATTACTTTTATACCTGTAAATTTAACTGGATCCCAGTTTCAGGGCACTGGGATGACAGAAGAAAAAGGCCTGTATCGGCTACTTCGATGACACTCACAGCCCTGTCATTCCAGTGCGTGAAGCTGGAATCCAGAAAAAAAAGAAAAATGGTCAAGCACTGACCCATTTAGTTATCTTTTCTCGTCTACCTTGTTTTGCCACCCTGCTGAACGGATACATACCGTTTGTTGCTTTTACCCTATGCTACCTTATCTGCCCTGCTTCAATCAATAAAAGATTTCAATATTAATTCTGCACTACTTGCGGGATTGCTACTCTCTGTAATGGGTCTGCCAATTACGATATAATCAGCTCCTGAATTTATTGCTTCTTTTGGTGTTGCTGTCCTTTTTTGATCATCATGACCTCGATTCATACGGATTCCTGGAGTAATAATTTTAAAGTCTTTACCACATTCTTGACGCACTTCTTGAGCCTCTAGTGCAGAGCAAACTATTCCATGTAGACCAATCTTTTTTGCAAGCTTTGCCAGCAAAATTACCTGTGATTTTGTTTCTCTTGCCACTCCAAGCTCACTTAGATCTTTATTACTCATGCTAGTTAATACTGTTACTCCAATTAGCTTTATTTTAGTGCCTTGCACTATACTTAGCGCTTCTTGAAGCATTTTTGTTCCACCATTGATATGCAATGTTAGCATTTCAACATCTAGAATCTTGATTGCTTCAATCGTTCTAGCGACAGTGTTTGGAATATCATGCAATTTCAGATCTAAAAAAATTGGTATATTGCATTTTGCAACTTCTCTCACTCCAGAAGGGCCATGTGCAGCAAAAAATTCTAACCCAAGCTTTACCATGCCAACCTTATCGCGCAGAGCATTAGCTAAAGATATAGCTTTATTCAAATCTTGTGTATCCAGTGCGCATATTATTGGGTTCATTATCTTGTATAATTTTTTTTATAATAAGAGTAATTGTTGCATTTTACAATCCATATTCAGGGATTGGTCCACTTGCAATGCTTTGTACAGACACTGAACCCGATAATCTGGTCGGAGTGGGTGAACGACTGGCATATCCAAGATCTTCCTGTAAAGAATCAGACGTTTCCTCCGATGTTTTGGAACCGTTAACTGGAGTGAATTGTGCAAGTTCCCCTAATATAAATTTTATTTTCTGAGTCTCCCCTAATATTATTTTTGTGCTATAATCTTTAATTTCTCTATTTTCTCTTATTGATTCTTCTACCTTTTCTATCACATATTGAAGTTGTTTTATTTGACTGTCTCGCTCTAAAAGTGAATTTCTTAAATTTTTCACTTTGTTATTACAATCTTGTCTTATTTTGTCTAACTCAAAAGATTGATTTTTAATTAAACCATCTGCTTTATCTAGCTCTTCAAATTTCCTTTTTAACTCTTGAGATAAGTTTTTATTTTTCTGATCAATTTCTTTAAATTTATAATGTAATTCATCTAATGCCACACAAAGTTCTTCTTGCCTTTTATATAATTCTTCTTTTTGTGTATATAGCATATGTTTCTCTTTACGTAATTTATCTATTTCCTTAGATAACTCCTCGTTTTCTTTGAATAATTTTTCTATTTCCTTATTCAATTCTTCATGTTTATTATTGTCTATTTTTCTTTTCAATTCCATTATGTGTTTTTCCCTCTCAGTTAGAGTAGCTTCTTTTTCCTGTAACTGTTTACACAAATATGAGATTTTATGGAGTAGTTCTTTTTCTTGTGCAGCAAGCTCATCTTTCTCCTTCGTTACTTTTTCTAATTCGTCTGTTATTCCAATTATATGGATCATTTTTGCTTCTAATTTCTCCTCCAAAGATTTTTTTTCTTTAAGAAAAGATTTCCTCTCAGCTTCTATTTTTTGACCAAATTTTCTTCCTTCCTCGTATAAATTGTGCTTTTCTTGAGTCAACTCAAGCTCTTTGTGAGCAAATTCCTTTCCCACTTTCCTAGTGTCAATAATTATTTTATACAAAATCATAAGAGCCAAAACAGATAATACAGCTAAAGCGAGAATTAAAGAACTAGGTACATTAATAAGCGCTAAAGATGTAAGTAATGTAAGAGTAGCCAGAGAACTAGCTATAAAATAAAATGTATTATATTTATTAAGTAAATTGCTCATCACCCATATACAAAACTTCAGCAGTCTTGTATATATTGATTAAAATTATCTTACCCGTAGAGGAGAACACTTATCACAATTGTACCAGTGATAAACTTTAGTTGATATGCTAACTAAACTCAAAATACAAGGTGGCATCAGACGGGAGTAGAACATCTACTAGAATATCCAAAATCTTCTGAATATGAAGCTTCAACCAGCTCTTTATTTGGTAGTGCTGATAAGTCTCCATTACTTATATCTGAAGGAGCAAGGCTATCGTTAGTTTGTACAGATATTTCTTCAATTACTCCTTTTATTTCTTGATCACTGACTCCAACATTCTTGATTAATTCCTCCAATCTATTCAAAATCTCTAATACAGTTTCCTGCGATATAATCACTTTATCTCCTTCTCTTACATTCTCTTTGAACAAATATATCATGTTTTTTGCCAAATCTTGTGCTAAGCTCACACGATTCTGATGAACTAATGAAGATTGATCATTCAAATCTGAAATTTCTTCTTTTATAGAATGCTTCTCAAATAGTAACTCTTTGTACTTTTTATGTTGAATTTGACTTTCTTCCTCCAGATTGATACTATAATTTTCTAACTCTTCACTGTTTTTTCTTTTTTTATTAAGAATTTTTTCTAACTCTTTAATCCTACTGAAATATTTAGTTTCTTTCTCTTCCGATTGCTTACTTAGTTCTTCTAAATCTGCAGTTAGTTCAATCGCTTCTTGAGTTTTTTCATTTAACTTTTCTTCTAATCGTCTTTTTTCTTCTTCTAAATCCCATGATTTAAGTCCTAGATCAGAAGCTTTAGACCTTTCTTTTTGCAACTGCGCTTCTAACTCTGCTATTTTTTTCTCTTTCGCTGCTAAACATGTCATCAATTCTGTTACTTTTTTAGATTCTAATTCATGTGATTGATTTGCTAATCTCTGGATTTCACCATACTTACCATCCAACTCTTTTTGAGTATCATTCAATTTTTGTTTTAATCTTTTATTTTCATTCACTGCTACAGCCACACTGTACTCTAATTGCCTTATTTGATCCTTTAGTCTTTGTACTTTAACATCTAGACCTTCAGCAAATTCTTCTAAATCTTGCTTTTCTTGCACTAATTCAGCTTTTTCTTTACTTAACTTTTGTATCTCTTTTTGCGCTTTCTAACTTTTCCTTCTCTATTCTTTTCTCCTCAAATTCACTCTCTACCGAATCACTTAGCTGCCCGAATTTTTGTTTTACTTCAGCCAAAACTTCATCTTTTTCCCTTACCTTTCCATTTAATTCCTCTATCTCTCTCACTTTCTGCTGCAATTGTTCTGACATAGTTTCTTTATCTTCAGTCAATCTTGTATTTTCTTTTTCCAATTTATTAATTCTTTCGTTTAAGCTTTCATCTACAACTTGTGTACTTTTGTCTTGCATTTTAGTACTGCCTATTTGAGCTTCTTTGCTGCCACGCTCAATTTCTTGAGTTGTTTTAATGTTAATATTTCTATTACCATTTTCTATCACAATCTCAGATGATTTATGATTGCCTTTCTCCTTATTTCTAAATTTTATTTGATACAAGAATAAGTTACCTATTTTTACATCTTTATTTGCTTTCAATTGATCATCAGTAACACGATTACGCTCGATAAGTTCTATACCATTAGCATCAATATTAATTATAATAGTGCACTTTTTTCCGTCCTCATCACACCAATTCAGAGTCATTTCGTATGCACCATCAGTTACAACATAGTGCCTTATTCCTTCTTCAGAAACAAAACCGTGCATTCCATTTTTTCCATTGCTATGCAGAGTTGAAAACCCTGTAATTCCATTATCTTGACAGAAATTACTATTCAAAAACTCACTGACTTTGAATTCGTTTTTATTAGATCCCAATTTAACTTCTGCACAACTACCATATATTGACACTGTTTCAACACCACTTTCAATATACCCATTCAATACTTTTTTAGCCTTATCTTGAAGCTCTAGTCTCGCCTCCTTTACATTATTGAAATCTTGGATAACGGCTTTATACACTTCATCTTCATTAAAATTGGCATTGTATTTTATTAAAAAAGATAATATGTGAAAACTAGCTACAGCAGTATGAATTGATTTATTCTTTTCTTTTATCTTACCGAGCAAAAACAAAAACCTTTGAATGAAGTCATGATAATCATCTTTTTGTTCTTCAATTTTATTATCATATGAATTACCAAACATTATTACCTCACAACTAAATAATTAGTATAGTAATACGAATGCTAAGTTACATCAATCAATAAACTTACAGTAAATTTTCCATTCTCAGTTATAAGCTCTGCTTCTGTACTCTCAACCCATTCTATCACTTCAGCATTGCAAACTGACTGCAAATCATGCTGAGCAGAATAATTTAACTCATCCTCTTTTACACTCGCTTTTATCATCAACTTTTGTATAAGATGCTTAACTGATACGTTATTATCTGCTTTTATTTTTCTCACAAGGTTTAATATCTGCACGAAATTATCTCCCATTTCCTCAGAATACTTATCATAGATAAGTTCTTCCTTGTTAGGCCAATTACTTTTATTGTGAACGGAGTTATAACTATACAACTGATGATATATTTCCTCTGTAATGTATGGCAAAAATGGTGCAAATAACCGCAAAATAATATTGAGTACATATGCCAAACTCTGTTTCGCACTCATGTTTGCCTCGCTGTCCAATGCATCTCCATATGCACGTTTTTTAACTAACTCTAAGTAATTATCACAAAAATCTTTCCAAAAAAATTCTTCTATTGCGCTCAAAGCTTCGCAGTATTCAAACTGTAATAGGTTGTTCGTCGTTTTTTCTATCACTTTATATAATTTGGACAATATCCACTTATCCATCGTCTCACTGATGGAATTTATGCTCAATCCTTGATGTCTTTCCATAAACATGGAAACAAATTTGCTAGCATTCCAAAGTTTCGTAACAAGTCGTTTGCCAATTTTGAAGATATTTTCAGAGTAGACTGTGTCAACTCCAAGTCTTGAGTTTGCTGCCCAATAGCGTACTACGTCAGCTCCATAGGTTTCAAGAATTACATGAGGAGTGATGATATTACCTTTTGATTTACTCATCTTTTTTTTATCATCAGCCAAACACCAACCACTAATCATGATATTTTTCCACGGCAGTGAATCTGCATGATAATGTGCCTTCAAAATCGTATAAAAAGCCCAAGTTCTTATTATCTCATGGCTTTGGCTGCGCAGATCTGCAGGAAATATCTTATCATACCGATGGCTTGGTAAACCGAGCTCACTGTTTACTGCTAGTGCACTTAATTGAGGAGTGATCGCACTTGTGGCCCAAGTATCCATCACATCTTGATCTGGAATAATTTCTTCTTTGCTATAGCCTTTCGGCAAATCTTTGAGTGGATCTATAGGCAAACCCTTCACCTCAGCTAGAATAATTTTGCCTTCTTCTCCCTTACGTTTTGAATGCCAAACTGGAAATGGTACACCAAAATAACGCTGTCTTGAAATGCACCAGTCCCAACTTAGCCCTTCTACCCACACCTCCATACGTTTACGCATAGATTCTGGATGCCAGCTGCATTCTCTCACTTTATCTAATACTTGAGTTTTTTGCTCTAAAGTCTTGATAAACCATTGATAAGTAGGCAATATCTCAAGTGGTGCACCAGATCTTTCTGCGCACTTAACAGAATGAAAAATGTTAGTGCTTTCTATTAAAAGGCCCTTTTCAGTTAGGATTTCAATTATTTTCTTTCTTGCTTCTTTAACCTTTAGGCCATTTATTTCATCGTAGATTCCAGCGTCACGCGCTGGGGCGTGTGTCTCCTCTAATGGCTGGATTCCAGTGTCAAGCACTGGAATGTCACTCCCCTTTGTCATCCCAGTGCCTTGACACTGGGATCTATTATTACCATACACTGAATCTAGACTTATCCTACCATCCTGATCGATAATAATTTTCATCGGCAGACCATGCTTTTGCTGCCAATATATGTCAAGCTCATCACCAAATGTACAGCACATAACAAGCCCAGTGCCTTTATCTATTTTTACCTTATCATCAGCTATTATTGGAACTCTTGCCCCTGTGATTGCCACTATGGCTATTTTCCCAATCAGCTGAGTGTAGAGTTCATCCTCTGGATGACAAAAAACCGCAACACATGCTGGAAGTAACTCAGGTCGTGTAGTTGCAATCTTGATTTGCTCATTTTCTTCAGTGGCAAAAACTATCGTGTTCAAAGATGACTCAAAGACTTTATCCTCTATTTCCGCTTGTGCAATTGCAGTTTTATCAACTGGGTCCCAAAGAATAGGTTGCATTTTCCTGTATGCATATCCCTTATTATATAAATCAACAAATGACATTTGAGAAAGTGCCACAGCTTCCTTGCTGATCGTGTGATATTCCAAACTCCAATCATAACTAATGCCGACCGATTTAAATAACTCCTTGAATTCTTGCTTTGACTTCTCAATAACCTCATGGCACATCTCTATAAATTTTTCTCTGCCAACTTCTTTTGCGCGGGTTCTATAGGTTTGCTCAACTAACCTTTCAGTGGGAAGCCCATTATCATCAAACCCAATTGGATAAAATACATCTTTCCCCAGCATACGTTGAAACCTTGCAATAAAGTCTGTGTGGCAATAGCTGAATATATGGCCAATATGCAACTTTCCTGATATCGTTGGTGGGGGCGTATCTATAGTGAAAGTGTTACCCTTTTCACTACTCCATTTATAAACTTTACTACCTTCCCATAATATGTTGTATTTGTCTTCAATTTCTCTAAAGCTGTATTTTTCTTCTAACATAAATATTTTTCAATTTTAAGCTTTAAGTTAGCACAATTGAGCAAATACAGCAATTTTAATGTCTGCCATTTAGTTTATAATGCAAAATTTTCTTGATTTTAATTTTTTATGTATTACACGATAAATTTTTAGTATTGAGGTTTATTATGATTAACTTTCATAACTTAAAAGAGCTTATAGAGATTCTAAGTCATCCATACTATGTGCCTCACCCAGCAAAAGTAGACTTAGTAGAATTGCTTGAAGACGTGCTGGAGTTAAAAGGTAAAAGAAGCCCAGAAGAAGCAATAGCTACATTAAAAGATAAAATAAAAAATGAACTAAAAAATGAAATGAGCAGTGGAATGAAACAAAAAATAAGCAAGCTTGAGCAACTAAAGGCAGAAAATAAAGACTTACAAACTAAAAAGGATAAAGCTGAACGGTTAAATAGATCCTTAGAATATTCAAGGAAGACAGCTAAGGACGAAAATATAGAATTAAAAGATGAAAAAAATAAACTAGATAGATGAAAAAAATAAACTAAATACTCAAATCCAGCATTCACAGCAAGAAAAGAAAATATTAGAAGTCGAAAATGAAGCAAATAAACAACTAAAAGAAAAAGCAACATACATCGCTACTGCTAGTACTGGTCTTGCTGTTGGGTTAGTAGTGTATATTACACTTGAACATACAACTAAATTGGACATGTGGTTAATCGTTGTTATAGCAACAGTATCTGCATTCTTAGCTGGTGGTTTAATAATGAAACCTAGCTCTCAAGTAAATGGAACACAAGAACCACAAGGAGTAGCAAATAAGAATTCAGTGTAGCTTGATATAGTTTTTTTCATTTCACTGCCTTTCCAAATTTGAAGCAGGTTATTTGAGCCATAGTACAAAGTAAATATAGTTTTACACTAAAATTTTTAGTTTTGTTTCTGTGGGTTAGTTGGTACGAGCCTTGCCTTTAAGAAGATGTAAAATCACAATTATTACGAATAACATTCCACCAATAACTGATATAGCTCCACCCGTAATAAAACAAGCACGTGCCAACATTGATGAAATACTTGGCAGATCTGCAACTTTTCTTAATGCACCATATCCACCAAGCCAAACAAGTCCAGTAATGTGGAGAAAATGTCCCAAGCTATATGCATAAATCTGTAATCTTACTATGGAGCTTTTTATTTCTTTACAGCCCAATTTTGGTAACAGCCAGTAGACAAAATTCATAAAAGCTATAGTAATACCAACCACAGAACCGTGATAATGAGCAGGGATAGTGACATTTCCTTCAATAGTTAGTACTCCAAGCACACCTCCTCCATAAATAAACAATACAAACGAGTGGAGCAGATAACTGCCCTTATCATTGAGCAGAGTTTTTATGTTGCAAGACACTAATATTGTTAAAAAGCACGGCAGAACTGCTCCAGCAATTCTCATATGCCAGGTAAAAAACTGTATCAATTCAGCACTATCCGCCGAATAAATAAAGTATATAAACGTCGCACCTACGGTCAAAACTGTGTTTATAAATAGTGGTAAAATGGTAATTTTATTTAGACTAATATAGCGAGCATTCAGTATGATCAAATAAACTAAAAACATTGCTTGAGCAAAGGCAAACTGCAGTAAATGTCCGCCTCCCCAAAAGAGATATTCATAAAATAAATTCTTGTCTGAGTGATATAGACCTGGAGGCATATTTTTATGTGCTAAAACAACACAAAGAAATGATGACACAAGTATAATGACCAGGCCAATTTGTCCGATTGAAAGATATGAGTCTTGTTTATTTGATATGTAGGCTAGAGCTGTATTTATCAATATGCTGGTAATGAAAAGACTGAGTCCAAGTAAAAATAATTTGTTTTGTAATACAGGTATATAGTTACTTTTGATAACTTCAGTATTTGGAACAAATGCAGATATAAACATTAGCAGCATGGAAAGGATTGAGAGAATCCATGAGAAGTTAAACCAATGATTGGTGTTTTTTAAGTTTATGATGAAGAGCAGAGATATTATAGAGCACATCCATACCAAAATTGACAAATTTACGTGTATCACTAGTGCATTATCAAAGATATATTGTGCAGAAGGAATGAGAGAAGAAATAAAAGGCAATCGTAGAAAAATAACAATTATTGACAGCAGTCCAGAACAAGCAAGAGCAAGTACTGCCAAGAATATCCATTGCCTGCAAAGTGAATCGTTATTTTGTATGTTGAGCATTTACTTTTAGGTACTATAGCATAAGACAGTGTACATTTTTCAAATTGATATGCATAGTTTAAATGAATGACATTACAACAATATCTTTCATCCTGAAAATGCTGCGTCCATTTCCATTTCATATTATGGTAATATTACTGACAGCGTTAGTCTGAGCTATCGAAATGTGTTTTAATCAATACTTGATAAAAATTATTACAGTAAGAGAATCTTTACATAATGGCATGACATTACGTTAATGCTTTTGATCCACAATTAAGAACATTTTCGTTGTGATTTACGTTTCTAGTATGTATATTAATGAGTCTTGTTTTCACTAAATAATGAAAATAATAATTGTCATGATAATGTTATTGTATAGTAACTATACAATGGCAGGTGAACGAATAAGTTTAGTAGATAAAAAATTATCTCAAGGATATGTAGCTCCAATACTTACAGAAAATAGCGTTATTTTACCAGACAAGCACGGTAACTTATATTCCTTTGATATCGATAACCCAAGAGTTATAAATTGGAAACTATACCTCTCAAGTAGGAAAAAAATTGGTAATATGAGTTTATCGAGCTACAAAAAAAATGTTTTCTTTGTAGTGGATAACATTCTACACACAATAGATGCGAAAACAGGGGAGATTCAATGGGAAAAAGAATTAAGAGCTCCGGCAAAAGGGAAAGCAATAGTAATAAACAATAAGTTGGTAGTATTGACTATTGATAACTATCTACATGTATTTGATATAAAAGATGGCAGCCCCATTTGGGCTTATCAAAATGGTATAAATGAGGTTCGAGGTTTATATTCCATCTCACCAGCAGTCTCTAATGATAAAATAATAGCACCATTTTCAAATGGCGAGTTAATAGCTTTTAATGAAGAAGGTAAAAAACTATGGAGCCAAAAATTAGCTACAAATCTTTTAGACACACAGCTTACAGATGTAACTACTACACCTAGAGTACACGATAATATCTTAATAGCTACGAGCAACTCTTATATTTATAGCATTGACGTAAACTCAGGAAATATTTTATGGTCAAGGCCACTACAAGTAAAAAGTATATCAAACATTGATTCATATTATAGCCCTCTTATTCCTGCAGAGAAACAAAAAGAAGGCGGAAGAATTTTCATGGTGACTAAAGATAATAAGGTAATTGGCATCGACATACAAAGTGGAAAAACAGTTTGGACATCTGATTTTATAGAGAATGTGCAATTGTTTGTTCCAATTATGTATGCCCATACGCTCTGGGTAACAAGTAATAAAGGTTCAATATTTGCTTTTCCTGGATCTGAAAGTACAGGAAGGGTAATTAAAATACCCGGTAATGTGTTTCATGCTCCAGTATTTACCCATGGTAAGATGTATATAACGACTGAAGGAAATGGTGTTTATTCTTTAGAAAATAGGTTTGTTTTTTATGACTGATTATGATTTGATTATTATAGGTGGTGGTCCAGGTGGTTACAAATGCGCTATTGCTACTGCAAAACTTGGACTCAAAGTTGCTTGTATAGACAAAAATAGCATTTTTGGTGGCACGTGTTTGCGAGTTGGGTGTATACCATCAAAAGCATTACTCCATTCCTCTTATCAGTATGCTAGTGCGAAAAATAATCTATCAAAACTTGGCATAAAAGTTAAGGATGTAAGTCTCGATTTGAGAGAAATGATAGGCTATAAAGACGCTAGAGTTCAGGAACTTGGAAAAGGCATAGAGTATCTGTTTAACCTTTACAAAATTACTAAGATCAATGGACTTGGAAAAATTACTTCTTTTGATCAAGGCAATCTTGAAGTTTCAGTTGAAGGTAAGGTGCTGAAGACAAAAAATATAGTAATTGCAACTGGTTCTGACGTTATTTCTTTGCCAGGAATTAATATCGATGAGAAAAGTATTATTTCATCAACTGGTGCATTGTCTTTAACTGAAGTACCAAAAAAACTTGTCGTAATCGGAGCCGGGGCAATAGGGCTTGAAATGTCTTCTGTATGGAGGAGGCTAGGGTCTGAAGTCACTGTAGTAGAATTTTTTGACAGAATCGCTGCAGCAATGGATGGAGAATTAAGTAAGTCTCTACTTTCTAGTCTACAAAAACAAGGAATAAAATTTTTACTTAGCACTAAAGTTGAGGGAATAAAACAAAGTAGTAACTCTTTGAGTGTGAAAGTTTTCTCTGTAAAAGATAATCAAGCAAATACTATAGAGGCGGATAAGGTATTGGTTGCAGTAGGACGCAAACCATGCTCTGAGGGTCTTGAAAAAATAGAAAAAGACAGTCGTGGCTTTATTAAAGTCAACAATAGTTATGAAACCAACGTAAAAGGAATATTTGCTATTGGTGATGTGATTGGTGGAGCAATGCTTGCTCACAAAGCTGAGGAAGAAGGGGTGGCAGTTGCAGAGATACTAGCAAGGCAATTGCCTCACGTTGATTATGAAATCATACCGTCAGTCATTTACACCCACCCTGCAGTTTCTTCAATCGGTAAAACTGAAGAAGAACTAAAAAGTGCTGGTCGAAAGTATAAAGTTGGTAAATGTCAATTTGCTGCAAACGGTAGAGCAAAAGTCACTGACGATGCTGAGGGATTCGTGAAAGTTCTGACTTGTAGCAAAGCAGATACAATACTCGGTGTACATATCATAGGAGCATACGCTGATACGCTAATCAATGAAGCAGCGGTTGCAATGGCATATGGTGCAGCAGCAGAGGATATATACAGAATTTGTCACTCTCATCCTGATATAAATGAAGCCTTTAGGGATGCGTGCATCGATGCTTTCTTTAAAAAGTAACTGTGGACCTCGGTTCAATCATTGAAAAATGGTATGATTGGCTAAAGTACAACAGGTCTTACTCACCAAACACTTTGGAGTCATACATGAGGGACCTCAAAGATCTTATAAATTTCCTAAATACTCACATTGGTGAAGAAGTAAATGTTGGCTCTTTAGAAAAATTAAGCATACCTGAACTGAGAAGTTGGTTTACCTTTCGTTATGCAAGAGGTGTAAATGCGAGATCTAACACTCGCGCATTGTCAGTAATCAGAAATTTTTTCAAATATATAAAAAACAATTATGAAATAAATAATGAAGCGGTATTTTCTTTATCAAGGCCAATTCAGAGAAGAACTCTACCTAAAGCACTTTCAATATCTAACATAGAAACTCTATTGAAAGAAATGAAATTGCCTGATCTAGGCGAGCCTTGGGTGGTAAAAAGAGAAATTGCAATTGTCGTTCTGCTGTATGGTACGGGCTTAAGAATCACTGAAGCACTGAATCTTAAGGTTAGTGATATTAGCAATGAAAGTTTAATAGTAACAGGTAAGGGAGATAAACAAAGGCAGGTATTTATTCTTCCAGTAGTAAAAAAGTGTATACAAAAATATATAAAAGCTTGTCCCCACTTTGACGAAGCGGGACATCTTTTTGTCGGGGTAAGAGGAAAAAAATTGGGAAGAACTTATGTTGCTAATCGTTTGCAAAAAATAAGAAGATTTTTAAACTTACCAGAAATTTTATCTCCACATGCATTTCGCCATAGTTTTGCTACTCATTTGCTTCAGGAAGATATTGACATAAGATCAATACAACAGCTGCTTGGCCACTCAAGCCTTGAAACTACTCAAGTTTACACTCACCTAAATTATCAAGATGTCTTCAATATGTATAAAAACTTTCAGAAGAGTTTGAATAAAAAATCGAAATCTTAACTTCGTCTTAAATCAATAATATTGCCGAACTGAGTGCTTGCAACATCATTCAGTACTGTACTTGCTTTATATAAACAATAGTAACCAGCAGAGAGAAAGCAAAAACGTTTTGCAAAAGGTTGTGAATGAAAGAGAATAGAAAGCAGAATTTAAATTAGAAGCTATGTAAAGAAACAAGTCAAGCAAATAGCAAAAGAGCTAGGCTCTGTGTACAAAATGTTAGCAGGTCAAATTAATTGAGGACGGGGATAGTTTACGACATCAGGGCTGGCTTTTCCTTTGGTGGATTTCATGACTTCACCAACAAAGAACCCATACAATCTTGTTTTACCACCCTTATATTCTTGAACTTTATCTTGGTTGTCATTGATGATTTTATCTATTACCTCTGAGATTTGACATGTGTCAGTTATTTGCTTGAGATTCTGCTCTTCTATAATAAGGGATGCAGGCTTTCCAGTTTCAAACATAATATCAAAAACTTGTTTACCAAGTTTAGCAGAGATCGTTCCATCGACGATAAAGTCGAGGAGTTCGGATAAAGCATCTGCTTTAATTGGAGAGCTAACAATATCAATATTTGTTTTATTTAAACGACCGAAAAGCTCGACGGTTAACCAGGTAACTGCAATCTTTGAATCATGCTTTTTTGCTAATTTTTCAAAATAATCGGCAATTTCTTTATCAGAAGTGATAACGTCTGCATCATATTCATTGATACCTAATTCCTCTATGTATCGAAGTTTTTTTTGATCTGGCAACTCGGGTAAAGATGATTTAATAGAATCAATTTTGTCTTGGCTTATTTCAACAGGTAGCAAATCAGGTTCAGGGAAATATCTATAGTCACTTGAATCTTCTTTGCTTCTCATCACTTTTGTTTTTCCTAAAGTGACATCAAACAATAAGGTATCTTGACTTATTTCTCCTCCGCTTTCCAAAATTTTGATCTGCCTTTGTGCTTCATAATCTATAGCTTGTACAATATAACGTATTGAATTTAAGTTTTTTATTTCACAACGAGTGCCAAATGTGCTACTACCCTTTGGGCGAACAGAAACATTTGCATCACAGCGAAGTGACCCCTTTTCCATATCACCATCACATGAACCGATGTAACGCAAAGTCTGCCTCAATTTTTTCATGAATTCTGCAGCTTCTGCAGATGAACGAAGATCTGGCTCTGAAACAATTTCCATTAAAGCAACACCTGCACGATTTAAATCTACGTAAGTTTTGCTTTCTTCATGAATACTCTTTCCTGCATCTTGCTCTAAGTGAATTCTTGCGATTCTTATTTCTTTTTCATTATTATTGATAAACACTTTACCATTTTTAACTATCGGCTCAAAGAACTGGGTTATTTGGTAACCTTGTGGTAAATCGGGATAAAAATAATTTTTACGATCAAAGTAAGAGCACTTATTAATTTCTGCAGAAAGTGCAAGACCGGTACATATTGCTTGCTCTATGCAGAAATAATTTAATATTGGCAATGTACCTGGCATTGCTGCATCAACTAGAGAAACTTGAGTATTGTGCTCAGTGCCAAATTCCGTTAGTGAACTAGAAAATAGCTTTGTCTTAGAAGAAACCTGAGCGTGTACCTCAAGTCCAATTACTGTCTCCCAGTTTTCTTTTGTCATGTATTTTATTCAATTAATAACTTTATATTCTGCAAACTAGCACAAAAAGTCAAATAAAACTCATTTAACCTATGATCCAAGAGCGGTGTATATCAATAATATAAGAGTTACTACAGTTTCTATTGACTAGGCTGTTATATAATAAAGTTAAGTGCTGCCAAAAAATATCTATAGTAGGCCAAAACATAATTTTGATGGCAACTGATTAGCTAACAAATTTATAAACATCAGTATATAGTTCATCAATGCCTGGCTCTTTACTATTTTTAGCAAAATCTTCTGACTTTTTTACTAAATCTCGTATTTCCTTATCAATAGCTTTGCATTCTTCATCAGAAGCGATTTTATTGTCTGTTATATACTGCTTTAGGGTGCTTATAGGATCATGATTTTGCTTCATATCTTCAACTTCTTCTTTTGAGCGATAAGTAGCAGGATCTGACATTGAATGTCCACGATATCGATATGTCTTCATTTCAAGCAAGAGAGGTCCTTTTCCCCCACGTACGTGCTCAGCTATTTCACTTGTTAACTCATAGACAGAGAAAAAATCCATTCCATCAACTTGTTTTCCAGGAATACCAAAACTCTCTCCTCTTTTATATAGTTCAGTTACTAAAGTTGATCTTTGTACAGAAGTTCCCATTGCGTATTCGTTATTTTCTATGATATAAACCACAGGTAACTTCCACAAAGATGCCATATTAAATGATTCATATACTTGTCCTTGATTTGCAGCACCGTCACCAAAATATGTGAATACAACGTTATCTTTTTTCTTGTATTTATTAGCAAATGCTATTCCTGTACCAATTGGGACTTGTGCACCTACTATTCCATGTCCACCAAAGAAATTTTTTTCAACATCAAATATGTGCATGGAGCCACCTTTGCCTTTTGAACACCCTGTTTCTTTGCCGGTTAGTTCTGCCATCACAACATTCGGATCAGAATTACATGCAAGCATTAAGCCATGGTCTCTATAGCTTGTGATAAAAGCATCACCAGATTTTGATGCAGCTTGAGTCCCAACTGCAACTGCTTCTTGCCCTATTGATAAGTGACAGAATCCGCCTATTAATCCCATTCCGTATAATTGTCCTGCTTTTTCTTCAAATCTGCGTATGAGAAGCATTTTTCTGTAGAATCCGATCACCTGTTCTTTAGTGAAATTTTCTGCTTTCATATTGACTTTCTCTTATTAAATTGAGATCATACCAAAAATTTTTAACGTTTTATAATACTATCTATATGGACTACTATCACTGGCTTGAAGCTTTTCACGTTATCTCTGTAATTATGTGGGTGGCAGGTATGCTCTATTTGCCAAGGCTTTATGTTTACCATGCATCTGTAAAACCAGGGTCAGAAAATGACAGCTTACTTCAAATAATGGAGAAGAGACTCCTTAGATATATCATAAACCCTGCAATGCTTTTCTCCCTTAGTTTTGGAATTATGCTAATGATTATTAGGGAAGCATATCGAGAAGGGTGGTTTCATGTAAAAGCGCTAGCATTATTCTTAATGTTTGCTATTCACGGCCTACTTGCAAAGCATAGGAAAAATTTTGCAGTGGGCTTGAATAAGAAAACTCACGTTTATTTTCGTGTTTTAAACGAAGCAGTAACAGTGTTAATAATAATTATAGTTATTATGGTTATTGTAAAACCTTTTTGATTTTCTAGCCTAATGCTGAACCATTGAATGGAGTATAAGAATTGTTACTAAATAGTTTATTCTGATGTTCCGTAGTCTAAGTAAAGTACTTAAGGTATAGATTCTTTGTTTTTGTGTGTTATCCTGTTTAACAAGAATTCGCAGTAGTATTATAATGAGTAAGTTAAAAAAGCTTAGTGCTGGACTTTCTTTGACAGGCCTGATTGGTAGTGATGATATAGATATGCAAAGGGCAGGAAATAGAAAGAAGGAATATCAATTTTTGGATAAGACGTTCGCATGGATTGATGCGATGATAAATTTTATTTTTAAACGTGAGAGCAATAACGTAAATGAAGTCCTAAAAGTCACATGGGGACCACTATTTTTTGGTTTAGTGGTGATGCTCATTTTTTTTGGAATAGGCGGTATTTGGTCAGCTATAGCTCCAATTGACGGGGCAGTACATGCAAGTGGAGAAGTTGTTGTGTCTTCAAATAGGAAAATAGTTCAGCACTTGGGTGGAGGAATAATAAGCAAAATTTTAGTAAAAGAAGGTCAAACAGTCAAAAAAGACGAACCTTTAGTTTTATTAAGCGATATTAATGAAAAGGCAAATTTGAGTATAATTAAAGAAAAATTCTTATCACTTCTGGCAACTGAAGCAAGACTTATTGCAATCAGAGGAGATTTAGACACGCTAGAATTTTCTGACGAGGTTAAAAAATTGTCGGACGATGAACTTGTAAGTAAAGCGATAAAGAATCAAGTAAAGTTATTCAACTCTCAGAGAAAGAGCATATTGGGAAAAACAGACATACTGCAACAACGTATAAAGCAGTTAAATGATGAATTAGCAGGGCTAAATTTTCAACTAAATGCAGCCCATAAGCAATATGACTTGATAACTGAAGAGTTAGAAACAAAAAGACAATTACTTGATAGTGGCCATATAAGCAAACCACACATTTTAGCTTTAGAAAAACAGTTTGCTGACATTGAGGGTAGAGTTGGACATTACCGTTCTGCAATATCTCAAGTACAGCAAAAGATTGGAGAAAATGAGTTAGAGATTATAAATGTGAAGAATGATGCTCAAGAAAGAGCAAATGCTGAGCTTAAGGAAGTTAATACATCTATTGCAGACTTAAAAGAGAGGCTGATGGTTGCTGAAGATTCGTTAGCACGTACAATAATTAAATCACCTCAAGATGGTATAGTTACAGATATAAGATACCACACTGAAGGTGGTGTTATACAATCTGGAGTTCCAATCATGAGTATAGTACCATCAGATGATGATCTCATAATAGATGCTAAAGTTCTAACCAGAAACATAGAAGAGATACTGTCAGCAAAAAAGAAAGATAGCAATATAGTCTCTATCGACGGACTAGAAGGGCTGAAAGTTAAAGTAAGGCTGAGCGCTTATAGTGCACGTCGCTTAAGTTTAATTAATGGTATAGTAAATCATATTTCTCCTGATGCTCTTGATGATCCAAGAATGGGGCGTTATTATTCAGTGCGAGTAGTGATACCAAAATCAGAACTTGCTCAATTTAAAAACGTATACCTATATCCTGGTATGCCAGCAGAAGTATATATAGTTACTCAATCCCGCACTCTTTTATCGTTCTTGTTTACTCCTATAATCGCAACATTCGATAGATCTTTCATAGAGAGATAATTTATTTGGCTTTTCTAAAAAATTTGTTTACAGAGTTTGATATGCAAAAAAATTTACACACAAGTAGTATATTATTTTATAATTATTTTCTATAATATGTAAATCTTTGATTTAAGATGCAAATGCTAACGTAAACATTAAAGGTTAATTAGTAAACTCAGCTGTATAATAGAATTAAAGGAATTAGTAAGATTTTTACCTCAATGAATTATAAATAGGTAAACTTACCTAAAGTTTAATAGTGTCTGTTACTGCTTTTAGGTGTGAGGCTAGAGGGTTATTAGCAATAACAGACACTATTAAACTTATTATAGAATTTTCTTAAAGTAAATACTTAACTTAAAATATTATAATATTTTAACTTAAAATAGATTCATGTAAATGCTTTTTCCTCAAGTGAGTATCGTATTATTATATTTATTAAATGCTAAAAAAACATTAATCATCATTTACTTTTGATTTAATATTTAGCAAAACACTTGTGTACATTCTATAATCTCTGTTTGCATAGTAAGTTTATATATATTATTATACAGTTAGTTTTACAGCAAAAAATATGGTGAAGTTATTTGCATTATTGATAATGTTTTACTCAAACATATCAATTGCTTCTGCTCCTACTTCTTGGCAATTTGGATTTCCTGCGCCTGCAACTGAGATAATGGAGGTTGTAGTTAAGTCACATTCATTTGTGATGAGTGTAATGATTGCAATTATGCTTTTTGTATGGGCCCTGCTTGCTTATGTAGTATTTCGCTTTCGTAAGGGCAAAGTGAAAAATGTCAGTAAAATAACTCATAATATCTTTGTAGAAATTATCTGGTTTGTTATACCAACGATTATTGTTGGGGTATTAGCTTTTAAAAATGCTGAATTAATTAAACTACAGGAGAAAGTGCCAAAAGCGGACATAACACTAAAAGTTATTGGTCATCAATGGTATTGGAGCTATCAATATCCAGAATATCAAGGTGTGTCGTTTGACAGCTATATTAAGGGAAAGGATGACTTTAGCGAAGGAGATTTGAAACTATTCTCTGTTGACAATAATGTTATCTTACCTGTCAATACTAATGTTCGTTTACAAGTAACAGCAGGAGATGTAATACATAGCTGGGGAGTGCCAGCTTTTGGTATAAAAATTGATGCAATACCAGGTAGGCTAAATGAGGCATGGTTTAACGTTACAAAGCCCGGTATTTATTATGGGCAGTGCTATGAATTGTGTGGTCAAGGTCATGGATTTATGCCAATTGTTGTTGAGGCAGTGAGTAAAGAAGATTTTAATAAGTGGATTGAAAATAAAAAATTAGTGAGTTAAGTTTGGAGTATAGATATGAGTGATGTACCAAAAGGTATAAGACGTTGGGTGTTTTCTACTAATCATAAGGACATAGGAACACTATATATTATTTTTTCCATACTAGCTGGAATTGTTGGTGGATTGTTATCAGTGGTTATTCGCACTCAGCTAATGCACATTAATATACTTAACAATAATTACCAGCTATATAACGTAATGATTACAGGGCATGCGGTAATAATGGTGTTTTTTATGATAATGCCAGCCCTAATGGGAGGATTTGGTAATTGGTTTGTACCTCTCATGATTGGTGCACCAGACATGGCATTTCCTCGTATGAATAATTTAAGTTTTTGGTTATTAGTTTCATCTTTTATTTTGCTCATCCTCTCGGTGTTTGCCGGTGAAGGTCCTGGAACAGGATGGACTTTATATCCACCTTTGTCACAAATCATGTCTCACCCAAGTGCAGGAGTTGACCTTGCTATACTTGCACTTCATGTTGCTGGTATGTCATCAATTGTTGGAGCGATCAACTTTATAGTCACTATATTCAATATGCGTGCAAAAGGTATGTCGCTCACTAAGATGCCACTATTTGTTTGGTCTGTTTTACTAACGTCATTTATGTTAATTGTTGCCTTACCGGTACTTGCTGGTGCTATAACTATGCTGCTAACAGATCGCAATATTGGTACTTCCTTTTTTGATCCTGCTGGTGGCGGTGATCCTGTGTTATTTCAACACCTGTTTTGGTTTTTTGGTCATCCAGAAGTTTACATAATTATTTTTCCTGCATTTGGCATTATAAGCCAAGTCGTGTCAACTTTTTCCCATAGGCCAGTTTTTGGTTATAAGGGAATGATTTATGCCATGATAGGTATAGCAGCATTTGGTTTTATGGTTTGGGCTCACCATATGTTTACTGTTGGACTTAGCGAAGATGCTGCTGTATTTTTCAGCACTACAACAATTTTTATTGGCGTTATAACTGGTGTAAAAGTCTTTAGTTGGATTGCAACTATGTGGGGTGGGGCGATTGAATTTAAAACCCCTATGCTATTTGCACTGGGTTTTATTTTTATGTTTGTTGGTGGGGGTATAACAGGGATAATTCTTTCTCACGGTGGAATAGATAAGCTTTTGCACGATACCTATTATGTCGTTGCTCACTTTCACTACGTCATGTCGCTTGCTGCATTATTTGGGGCCTTTGCTGGTTTTTATTATTGGATAGGTAAAATGTCAGGTAAGCAATATAACGAGTGTTTAGGAAAGATACACTTTTGGCTCACTTTTATTAGCACCAATGCTACTTTCTTACCTCAGCATTTCTTGGGGTTAGCTGGTATGCCAAGGCGTATACCTGATTATCCTGACGCATTTATTCCTTGGAATTATATATCCTCAATTGGCTCATATATGTCATTTGTTTCAGTTATGTTTTTTGTGTTTATAGTTATACATCTCTTCAAATGGGGCAAAAAAGCTGGAGATAATCCTTGGGAAGGTGATACTTTAGAATGGACGGTATCTTCACCGCCGCCTTTTCATACTTTTGAAAAACCACCAGTGATAAAATAGAATGTACACAAGTGTTTTGCTAAATGTTGAATCAACAATACTGGATTTTTGGCATTTGCTAAAGCCAAGGATAATGTACCTTGTAGTGTTTACTGCAGTTGCTGGAATGATTGCTGCGCCGGGTAGCATTCATCCTTTTCTTGCACTAATATCTCTGATATGTATTGCTCTTGGCTCAGGATCTGCAGGTGCAATAAATATGTGGTATGACAGAGATATAGACTTGCTTATGGAGCGGACAAAAAACCGCCCTATACCTTCAGGTAGAGTTTCTGCAGAAAGTGCGCTTGAGTTTGGTATAACTCTTGGGGTATTATCAGTATTTATCATGGCAATAGCGGTGAACTATGTTTCTGCTGTTTTGCTTGCAATTAGTATATTATTTTATGTTTTCGTATATACAATTGGGCTTAAAAGGCGTACTCCGCAGAATATTGTTATTGGTGGTGCAGCAGGTGCTTTTCCCCCAATGATTGGCTGGGCGGTTGTAACTGACTCTGTAAGCTGGGCAAGTTGTATTCTATTTTTAATAATTTTTATGTGGACTCCGCCACATTTTTGGGCTCTATCTTTAAATAGTTCTAAGGACTATGTAAAAGCATCAATTCCAATGTTTAATATTATCCATGGTCCGGAAAAGACAAGAAAACATATATTAATTTATAGTGTATTATTGGTGTTAACTAGCTTACTTCCAGCACTATTTTTGAAAAAGCCTCTATTGTACCTCAGTATGGCAATGATTGAAGGTTGCGTTTTTATTTGGTATGCTATATCAATTATAAGGCTTAAGAGTCATAGCTCGCAGAAAAAAATGTTTTCTTACTCAATTTCTTATCTATTTTCTCTGTTTGCTAGTATTATTTTTTGTTCTATTGACTTGTTTTAATTATGAAAGAACATAAAAACTATCTTTTACTTTCTCTTCTAATAATACTCGTTATAGCACTTTTTTTTGTTTCCATAATAAAATTTAAAGGTGTGGCTTAAATTGCCTCTATATCTATAAAAATAGTATTTTCATAGAAGTAACGGTATACTTTAATTCATTCACTACAGTAAAGATGAATAAAAAGGAAGTGACAATATATACAGATGGAGCATGTTCTGGTAACCCAGGAACAGGAGGGTGGGCAGTAATCATATTATTTCAAAATCATAGAAAGAATATTTGTGGTAGAGAAGAAAATACTACAAATAATAAAATGGAGTTAACAGCAGTGATCAATGGGCTGAAAGCACTAAAATTTTCTTGTAATGTCAATTTATATACGGATAGTCTTTATGTTAAGTTTGGTATAACAGAATGGATAAATAAGTGGAAAATGAACGGCTGGAAGACAAGTAATAAGAAGTCAGTAAAAAATATAGAATTATGGAAAGAATTAGGCGATGTTGCTTTGCAACATGAGATTAACTGGAAGTGGGTGAAAGCGCATAATGGTGATAAATACAATGAAGAAGCCGACAGCTTAGCAAGAAAAGCAATAATCGATGCTTAAAAAAATAGCTCTATCATTTTCTATAATTTTATTATTTATATTCTGCTTCTTTATCTTTTTTAAAGGGGAGGGTCCTTTAGAAATCAATATTAGTTATATTAATTTTTATATAAAGAAAAAAATATCAAAGATATTTACCAATTCGGATGTCAGCATGGAGAGTACCTCGGTTATTTGGCAGAAAGATGGCAAGCTAGTCATTACAGATTTAAAAATAACAAATTCTGACTTTACCATAGAAGTTCCTGAGCTTTTCGTACACTTTAAGTTAAGTTCCAAAAAGTTCTCTCAGGTTTTAGCTGATAATGTACACGTGTATATCAAGAAAGAGAAGATCAAAGTTGGAGTAACATTAGACAAGATAAGTAGTACAAAGAATTTACCTAAAACAATAAGAAAAATTTTTTTCTACTTAAATGCAGACTCAAGGATTGAAATTACTAACATTGCTGTCAATAAAAGCACGGAAGGTGAATTCTTCATTGATAAAGTATATGTAGGAAAGGAGGAAAATTTTAATGTTTTGGATATTCGTGTTCATACAAAAGATAAAAAGGGGATTCTAGATGATTTATCTATTATGATAAAAAATCGCAATAATTTGTTAAATTTGTATGGAACATTTTATAACCTAAAGTTGGGGATATTTAACGAGTTTTCCACACTAGTTAAAAGTTACAATTTGGACAAAGAAATAGGGGAAATAGGATTCAAAGGAAACTTTTCAATGAGAATTAATGGAAAGGATGAAGTTATGGATGGAAACATATACGTGTTAAATACAGAGAGTCACTCAGGTAAAAACTTAGCCTTGACTAATGTAAATGTAAATTTGACATATAGTGATGAAATCATTAGCGTAAAAAACTTTCATTTTAAGTTAAATGATACTTACCTTTCTTTGATTGGCAAAATGAACTTTGGCACAAATCATGCTTTGCTTAGAGTTAATATTAGTAAACTTGTTGCAAAAGATTTATGTACTTATGTACCAGATGGTCTAGTGAACAATGAATTTAGAAAGTGGTATTGTAATAATATTGATGGGAATATTATAAATACAATTATAAGTTTTAACGGTAAAATCGATAGTTTAATAAATGATGATCTGTCAGGTATTGTAATTGTTGCTGATATAGAAAATGGCAGCGTTCAATTTGATGAGGATTTTGAACGAGTAGAGAACTTGAACGGTGAGTTAACTCTCAAGGATAACAATCTCAAAATTATTGTAAATAGAGCTAAGTTTCAGAATTTTACTATCAATAGTGGTCATATTGAAATGAACGCTCTCAATAAAGAAGATTCTGTTCTTACCATTAATGGTCAGGCTGTAAGTGATGCTTATGGGTTATATGAGCCTATAAAATTTAAGCTGGATGATGTGGTAAAATTTGAAAGAGATAAAGTAGGTGGAATAGCAAATTCTATATTCAATTTTCGTATTTTTAATCTAAATGGTGATAGTAAAAAAGTGGACTTCTCAGCAAATTTCTATTCTGAAATTGATAATTTGGTCGTATATAATGAAAGTCTTGGTAAGTATGATATTAAGCTTGATTTCGGCAGAGATTTTATTGATTTAAATGGCAGTGGTATGGTAAATAATACACAGCTGCTATTTGACCTCAAAAGTAGCAATAAAAATGAAAATTTTGCCTGGAGTTTGACTGGAGATTTACCTGCTCAAATACTTAATTTCGGTGATGGTTATATCAATGCAAATATAGAATCAGCGATAAATCAAGATAAGACTGGATATGTTAATGGTAATATAGATTTATCAGAGCTCGAGTTGCGTTCAAGCTACTTAGGGTGGAAAAATCATTTTGAAGATCACAATGAAGTTTTATTTTCTACAAGGCTAAAAGGAGCAGGTAAGTTACTAATAGATAAACTAGACGTTGTAGGAAGTGATCTAGACATAAAATTTAGCGGAAGAGTAGAAAATGGAAATCTATATTTAAATTCTAGCAATTTTAAATTACCTGATAATAATTTTAGTATAGAAATTGAATCAGGTAAGGAGAAAGATGCCATAACTATTCACGGTGAGAAAATCAACTTAAGTGATGTGTTAGGTTTACTTGGCAAAGATAGTAATCGATTAAGTAACAAAATAGAAGTTACTATGAATGTTGACAATATAATTATGAAAGAAGGAATTATCATAAAAGATGCTGCCAAGCTGAACGTAACTTGCGCTAAAGGTGATTGCAGTGGAAGTCAATTTACAGGAAAGTTTTCAGAGGATAATAGTAGTATATTAGCAGAATACAGTGAAATAGGGCTTGAAATATACGCGGATAATTCAGGTATGCTTTTGCGTTCTTTAGGGATTAGTAAATCAGTTAAAAACGGCAAATTCTCTCTTTATCTATCTTCTAAGAGAGAAAATGGAGAACATTATGGTATGTTCTCTATCAGCAATTTCTATATCAAAGATGCTCCACTGCTTACCACTTTATTATCAATGTCTTCACTGCCTGGTATTGTAAATGCTATAAAGAACGAAGGTGTACATTTTTATAAGTGTAATGCACCTTTTTCATATAAAGATGGCACTGTTGAAATTGAAGAATCTTGGCTTGAAGGAGCGGAACTAGGCATTAGCACTAGTGGTACGCTCGATATTAAGGGTTATAAATAATTCCAAGTTGAAGGACAAGTAATACCAGCATACTCAATTAATAAATCTTTGTTGAAAATTCCTATAATCGGAAAACTTCTGACTGGTGGGAAGAGTAGGGGGATTATTTCAATAGACTACAAAGCAAATGGTGATGATAAAAACAATAACGTATCTGTTAATCCTATCTCTTCGCTAACCCCAAGCTTACTTAAGAGGTTATTAGGAGTATTTGATCGTATTATGACAAAAAATAATAAAAACATTTTAAAAGGTAGTGTAGAGAGGAAATTTAGCTCAATATGACCAAAAGAAAAGTTGTTTATTGATGTTTAGTTAGATGGTAAGCGTTAGATACAACAAACAGAGGAAGTTAGATAAAATAATTAAGGGAACAAGAATATAAAGGTTTAACTTGAAGTAACCGGATAAAATCTGAGTCACACTTCCAAGTGCTGGTACCCATGAAAGCAATGCAACTGCACAAATCAGTAGGTGCCTTACAATTTTTGGTGTTTTGTCTTCATTCTCTAATTTGTGATGTGATCTTCTGATAAAAATTGTTATTCTACCTAAATACCAGTTAGCTATTCCACCAAGACTGGATCCCGATACTCCAAAAAGTAATATAAGTAGTGGATTGTAATTTGACCTAAAGCATAACATAGTGTAAAGTACAAAACCTTGATGTATGGGCAAGATAAGCGATGATACTAGGCTATCTATAAACAATAGGAGATAATTTTCCATACCAAGTTGTTGTACCATCTTCGTTGTCAGAAATTGTAACCCCCATTTGTTTCAATTGCTCTCTTATTTTGTCTGCAGTATCATAATCTTTATTTTGTTTTGCTACTTTTCTTAAGTCTATCAACCTTTCTATTTCTTGATGACTCACACCACTTGCAAACCACTCTTGATAACTTGACTCAAGAATACCAATGAACCTTGCGCTTTTAACAAACTTCTTAGTTAATTTGAGCCTCTCACATTCATTACTTGTCTTATTGATTTCTGTAGCCATTTCATGCAATATGGCTACAGCTTCAGGAATGTTTAAATCGTTTTTCAAAGCCTCTATAAAATCTTTAGAGACTTCTGCATCACTTTCCTCAATACATGTACTACGTAATAACCGATAAAACTTGTTTAAAGTTTCTTGCGACTCAGAGATAACATTTTCTGTCCAATCAAGTGGTTTTCTGTAGTGAGTTTTAAGCAGCGCATAACGTATTACTTCACCCTTTATTCCACTATCTAATAAATCCCTTACTTTGACTATATTAAATAAGGATTTGCTCATTTTCTCTTCATTTACCGTAAGAAACCCGTTGTGTACCCAATATTTTGCAAACGTTGACTCAGCAAATGCAGATTTACTCTGTGCAATTTCATTCTCATGATGAGGAAATTGCAAGTCTATACCGCCACCGTGAATATCAAAATCTTTGCCAAGGTAAGCATATGACATTGCTGAACATTCTATATGCCACCCTGGTCTTCCCTCTCCCCATGGACTATTCCAGTGACTTGAAAGTTTATAGTCAGTTGCATTTGCAGGTTTCCAAAGTACGAAGTCTCCTGGGTGTTTTTTATTTTCACCCACTTCAACTCTATTACCATGATCCAACTCATCAATTTTTTTTCCTGATAAAACACCGTACTCAGGGTAAGATTCTACACTAAAATATACATGTTTATTTGATTCATAAGCATGACCAGACTGCAGCAAAGATTCAATTAACTCAATAATTTGGTCTATATTTTCTGTTGCTTTTGGTTCATGTGTTGGTTCTACGCAATTTATGCTTCTCATATCTTCATGAAAAGCTTTGGTATAATATGCGCTGATACTTTCTATATTACTACTTTTCTTATTTGCTGCATTGATTATCTTGTCATCGATGTCGGTTATATTACGCACATAAGTAACTTTTCCATAACAAAATTTAAGCAGTCGAAATAATACATCGTAAACAACAATAGAACGTGCATTACCTATATGTGCTGTATCATATACTGTTGGCCCACAAACGTACATTTTTATATGATCTTTATCGATCGGTGTAAAGGGCTCTTTTTTTTTTGTTAAAGTGTTGTAAAGCTTAACCATATACAAAGCTTTTTAGAAAAAAAAATGCTCCAAGTATAAGCTGTGGCCCTTTAACTATTACGACAAGAGTAAGTAATAACCCACACAATGATATTAATACTCCCATTATAGAGAGAAATCCATCTTTGCTCATGATACCCAGTGAAATGAGAGTTGTACCAATTGCAGGAATGAAGTTAGTTAAAGGAAGTGGGATTGCTATCGATAATGCACAAAGCAGCATTATAAATGCTAAAATATTTTCACCAGGACCACGAAAAATGAAAGACATTCTTGGTTTCATGAACTTTTCTATTTTTTTTAATGTAGGTGAAGTTTTCTCTACCACGAGAGCTAGTGTTGAACGTTGAAAAGATTTCCTTTCTAGCCAATTAGGCATCCAAGGAGAATCAAACCCAAATAGAAGCTGCAGTGAAAATAAGATTAAAGGTATAGAAAGAATGGTTGTATAGCCAGGTGGAACAGGTATAGGTACTGATAGCGGTAAAGAGAAGATGATTATTAAAATACCAAAACCACGCTCATGTAAAGCTGTTTTAATATCAAATAATGTTACTTTATCACTATCGTTGTTATTGGTATCTGCAACCTCTTTGAGAATATCAGAGGCCAATTTTTTATCTTCAGTCAATTTCACACTTTTTTCCACAGTTACCCTTTAATAACAATATAACTTCTAACTAACATAGTTATTGCTATATTTCAATATCGATTATTCATTTCATGCTGTACTTCATTCTTTTATTAAAGTGTTTTAAAGCTTTTAAGTTATAAGGCTTTTAAGAAGAGAAAGTGTTCCGGCTATAAGTTTTGGTCCTTTAACTATTACAATAAGGGTAACCAATAACGCACAGAATGAAAATAACACTCCCAACGTAGATAAAAATCCATCTTTACCCATAATGCCGAGTGAAATAAGAGTTATACCAATTGCAGGAAGGAAGTGAGTAAAAGGTAATGGAAGAGCTATTATTATTGCACAAAGCAACATCATAAAAGCTAGAATCTTTTCACCAGGACCAAGAAAAATAAAAGACATTCTTGGTTTCATGAACTTTTCTATTTTTTTTAATATAGGTGAAGTTTTCTCTACCACGAGAGCTAGTGTTGAACGTTGAAAAGATTTCCTTTCTAGCCAATTAGGCATCCAAGGAGAATCAAACCCAAATAGAAGCTGCAGTGCAAATAAGATTAAAGGTATAGAAAGAATGGTTGTATAGCCAGGTGGAACAGGTATAGGTACTGATAGCGGTAAAGAGAAGATGATTATTAAAATACCAAAACCGCGCTCATGTAAAGCTGTTTTGATGTCGAACAATGTTACTTTATCACTATCGTTGTTATTGGTATCTGCAACCTCTTTGAGAATATCAGAGGCCAATTTTTTATCTTCGCTTAGTTTCGCACTTTTTTGCATAATTGCCCTTTAATAACATTCTAACTAACGTAATTATTAATATATTTCAGTTATACCTCTTCAATTCTTTAGCCTTGTTTAAATAAATGACACGCATTCTAGTGCGTGTCACGAAACATAAGGACGCTAACGATCTGGTTCGTTAGATGATAGTTTCTCTGAATCCTTAAGTTCTTGTTTAAGGTTTTTAATGCCTTTGCCTAAATCACCCATAACTTGTGGTAACCTACCTGCACCAAACAGAACTAAGATTATTATTAAGACTAGAAACAGCTGCCATGGACCTAAACTCATTTGTACCTCCGTTGAAAATATTAACTTTTAGGTATTAAAACTTGACTGAAGCCAAGTGATACATAAATTATATCACTTTTATTGAATTATAAATCAAGAGTTTTTAATTATCTTATAATAGTTTTAGCCTAACATTAAGTTTAGTTTAGCTGTAGAGTAAAAGGAAGCTCACTAAAAAATTTTGCTAACGTATCATCTTTAGGTCTGTGGTATATGTAGCTAGGAACTCCTGATTGAATAATTTTACCATTTTTCATCACGTAAATAAAATCTGCAACTTTCAACGCTTCTTGCGGATCATGAGTTACCATGAGTACAGGAATATTTTTGCTTCTAAAAAGTGACAATATATGGTGCCTTATTCGATATTTGAGCAGTATATCTAAATTAGAAAATGGTTCATCGAGCAAAACAACATCAGGATTTTGCGCCATTACTCTTGCTATTGCAACTAATTGTTGCTGTCCTCCTGATAAAGCATGAGGGTACATGTTTTCATATTTTTCTATATTAAATAGCTTTAAGATTTCCAATGCAGTAAGGTATTTTTCTTTTTTAGAAGTACTGCAAATAGCAAAAGTTATATTTTCTATTACTGTTTTATGAGGAAATAATGCAGAATGCTGAAAAATCAATCCGATATTTCTACGCTCTATAGCAATTGACACTTTGTTACTTGCAACTAATTTATCATTTATAATAATGGTTCCAGATTTTGGATTTTCTATTCCTGCGATTAATTTTAGAATTGTTGACTTGCCACAGCCAGAATGACCTAGTAAACAGGCAACACTTCCTTTCTTCACTTGAATGTTGATGTTGCTTAAAGCAAAGCCATCTTGATTACTATAAAAGTAACTAATATTGTTAACTAGCATTAATCTTTCAATTGGAATCGTATTATTAAATATAACAGTATTACATTCAAGAAATACAGAAATATTTTTTATTATTGTGAATTAATTGTACAGGGTGCCTAGAAAAATGCGAGACTTTTTGATATAATTTTGCATAAATAGCAGAAGACATGGGACTATAGCTCAGTAGGATAGAGCGTTGGATTCCTAATCCGAAGGCCGTGCGTTCGAATCGCACTAGTCCCACTTAATTTTAATAAAATGGTTTAACAATCAAGAAATTATAATTGGTTTGAAAAGTGATTCTAGGAGCTAGATTGTATGGTTTCTCAAACTTGAATTTACAGATTCAACCTTACTTTCTCTCATTTCACTGTAACTTGGAAGTGTAAAATTTTTTACATGTAATCCAGTTACCATTACAACTAAAATATCTAGGACACTGCAAACTAATGCACCAGCTAAAGATGGAACCATCACAGCAGCAGCAACAAACAATCCTGTAATAACAACTCCAACAACATCACTCCTTAATGAGGTGTAAAAACTCTCCTTACTTTTTTTGTATTTAGTTTCTTTTTCATGTGGTGGAGAAAATTGAGCCTCTACAAAGCCGTTAGCTCTTTTATCATTATTTGGGTGACAGTTGGGCCAGCCCTTGTTGATATAGGCGTTTCATTTTTATTATTATTACCACTAGTACTAACTGGAGGCACTGTTGCTACAGGTCTATTATCAATGTTCCCATTACTTCTGTAAGGTTTTGCTCTATTTTCTTCTACATTAGTTGTTTCTGATGTAATAAAGTTTAAAAGCACATGAGTAATTTCTTCTTGTGTATTATTCATAGCTAACCCTAAAGCTGCTTTTCTGCTTTCATCATTTATATAACCTAAAAATGCTTTAACTTCTTGAACATTACCTTGGATAATAGCAAGACGCAGAGCGTTAAATTTTTCTTCTTCATTAAATTTGCCACTATCCAAAAGTATCTTTATAATATCAGTTTGTTTATTTATTGCAGCTGTACCCAACACAGTTTTGGAAGCAGTATCTTTAAAATCGATTCCGCTGTTTAAATTTGTGAGTAACTCAACAATCTTTAGGAATATAATGCGATCGTCGATAATACCAGGTCCTTCTGAACGGACAGCATAATAAAGCAAAGTCCAACCATCTTGGTTTGTTATTTTTATATCTATTTTCTCTTTTTTAAGCTCATTATAAAACTTCTCAGCAGTTATATTAGGGTTGCTAGCTACAATTTTCTTTATCTTGTTGTATGAAGTAGAAAATTGATCATTTTCCTTTTCCTTGTTTTCATCAGCAATTACTTGTTCTTGCTCAGGAAGCTTGAATCCATTTTCCTTTTTCTTGTTTTCATCAGCAATTACTTGTTCTTGCTCAGGAAGCTTGAATCCATTTTTAAGGAAAAATTCCCTAACACGTAGGTAGTCATTTTCATGTGCAAGTTTTAAAAGTAAATCTCCTAATGAATTGTTCCCTTCGCATTTACTTTGCAAATCAATGTCTTTAAATTTAGCCTTTCTTCTTAACCTATTTTGCAAGCTTTCAAGGGTGGCTTTATTGTTGTACCTATTATCATTAATTAAAAAGCTATCTGCATCTAGACATAACTCTCTGATGTCCTCCTTACTGTATAGCATAATTAAATCTACTATTACGATGCTTTATTATATCAATTCCATCAAAATTAGTCAAGGAATCTTGCAGTCTCAAATGGCATGATATATATTGATTTATAATTCTCGAGTAAATGATGGAAGATTTAGCTTATAAGTTAATGAAAGTGACCGAAGCTGCAGCACTTGCTGCATATAAGTTAGCGGGTTTTGGTGATGAAAAAGAAGCTGATCAAGTTGCAGTTGATGCAATGCGTACGGTGCTAAACTCAATGGAAATAAATGGTACAATTGTGATTGGGGAAGGGGAGAGGGACGAAGCACCGATGCTATATATTGGCGAGAATGTTGGCACTGGAAATGGTCCTGAGATTGACATTGCTGTTGACCCACTTGAAGGCACTACGATTTGTGCTCATTACAAATCAGGGGCAATGTCCGTTCTTGCTGCAACGAAAAAAGGTAATTTTTTACATGCACCTGATGTTTATATGGAAAAGATAGCAGTGGGAAAAAATCTCCCAGAGGGTGTAGTCTCACTAAAAAATAGGATTGAGAAGAATCTGGACAATTTAGCCAAGGCAAAAGGATGTAAAGCAAGTGATCTTATAGTAACTGTACTTAAACGTGAAAGACATGGTGAATTAATAGCAAAGATTAGGAAGCTAGGAGCAAAAGTGAAATTAATAGATGATGGTGATGTTGCAGCCGTAGTTTCGCTAATAAATGGCAATCACGATATGTATATTGGAATAGGAGGAGCTCCAGAAGGAGTGCTTGCAGCAGCAGCGCTAAGTTCAATCGGTGGGCAGATAGAAGGAAGATTAATATTTGACACGGATCAATTAAAAGAAAGAGCAAAAAATTTGAATATCACTGACCCAGAAAAAATCTACACCGTGAAAGACATGGCAAAAAGTGAATCAGTGTTCATTGCAACTGGAGTAACAAATGGAGAGTTTGTGGATGGAGTAAAGTTTGGCCAAGATATTTGTCTGACTAATTCATTAATAATATTGCCTGGTAAAGTAATAAAAATACAAACAAAATCAATATCTTAAACATTTGTCATATGCTGATTATGAAATTTTTATAGAAGGAAGATACTTATAATTATCTTAAAATAATGAATTTACATGTTAATTTTAGCTTTACAACATTTGGCATTAAGTTATAATTAAGCTTATTTACGTATAAGAGGTGTGAAATGTTTGGTCGCATTTTTAATTTTTTAAATGTTTTCAGTATTGAGGAGAAAAACTCACCGCCTAAAAAAAATAATAATTCTTCTTTAAAAAGCAAAGAAAGTTTAGCTATCCTATCCACTCAAGTAAATTCTCAATGTGTTTTACCTGATGATCAAAGTGGAAAGAATACAACTAACACATCTCTTCAAACAAATCTTCAATTTAGTGAGGATGATGTAAAAAACGTGCTCCAAGACTTCGAAAAATTGGATTTTAAGAACAGTAATGAGTGTTTTAACGAAATAGCAAAAGATTATAAAAGGAGGAAAAAAAGTGACCTTTTTAACTACGTAATATTGAATAAGCGAAAATACATAACAGATATATTAGATCAGAGGCTTGCCCATAAAGATCAAGAAAATTTTAGGAAGAAATTTAGTGAATATCTTCTTGAAATAAATGAGGAAATGAATTACGGGAAAGAATTTCAAAATAAACTTCAATTTTTTGAAGATAGGGTAGAAGAAGTATTATCAGATTTTAGAAAATTGAATTTTGGCTTTAAGGATAATTTGTGTAAAGATGATAAGGATAACGTAAATTATAATAAAGGCTGGCCTGCAGATCCATTTGACAAAATAGCGAATTATTATCGATGGAATAAGAACATTTTCCTTTTTAATTATGTGGTATTAAGTAAGCAAAAAGAAATAATAAGTATATTGAATGAAAAGTCTATTCCTGAAGACAAGCAAAAGAATTTTAAAAAGAGGTTGGGTAGATATCTTCTTCGAACCGAAGAAGGGATGAGTAATGGACATAAATTTCTCAAAACTGATAGTGTAGCTGCCTTTTTTGATGGATGTTATGTGCCATGCGCATATGCAAAACGTTCTCTCAATCATTATGATCATCTTAATATTAATATTTTTAAGCCTGGGTATAGCTTAGAAATCAGCCGTCTTTTCACTGACAAAATTGAAGAGATGGAAAGAAATAAAAATGAGGTAAAGATAGTAGAGATATACAGTAACGATAAAAGAATAGCAACGATTGAGAAGAATGATAATGGACAAAGAAATTACTATTTTGTAAAAGATGCAACATGCGATATGAAAATTATGTGGAGTGCAGAAGATGAGAAAGGTAATTCTGTTAACTGCTCTATTAGTTTAAATGTAAATCCTGGTGAAATTAAGATTGGTCAGTCAACTATTAATGGTAAAGATGTTGAACTAGACGAAATTTTGAAATTAGCTGAGCAAAACGGAGATGTGCTTATAGAAGGTGAAGCTTTATACGAATTTTTAGGAAGAGATCTGGAGCAAGATGTACAATCGCAAAAGGAGGAGATTGTAACACTTGAGGCTGCTGTACCTGTATCACTTATTAGTTTTTCGTTTGATTCACTAAAACCAGGAGAATTAGAAGCAAGATGTATAGGAGGAGCATATGATCATTATCTTCCTAGGACTAGGCTTGAAGGGCCATCTGCAGAAGAAAAATTACACCTAGATTATAGAAAATGGGATCGTTAATTACACATTAAACCTAAAGTGCATTATATCACCATCTTGCACTATATAGTCTCTGCCTTCGAAGCGAATTTTCCCGGCATCTTTACATGCTGATTCGCTTCTGTATTTTACATAATCTGCAAAGCTTATAGTTTCTGCTTTTATAAAGCCTTTCTCAAAATCAGTGTGAATTACACCTGCTGCTTTATCAGCTGTTGATCCTATCTTTACTGGCCATGCCCGTGCTTCTTTTGGCCCTACAGTAAAAAAAGTTATCATACTTAGCACTTCATACATAATACGTGCTACTCCATCAAGTCCTGATTCTTGCAAGCCAAATTCTGATAAAAAACTCTGTTTTTCTTCTTCGCTATCAAGATTTGCAATATCTGCTTCGAGTTTTGCTGAAATACAATAAAATTTTCTTTTATTTTCCTCTGCCATTTTCTCTACCTTTTTAGATAATTCATTACCAGTTATAACATTTGTATCCTCAACATTGCAGACGTACATAACAGGCTTTGTTGTTAGCAATTGAAGCAACTTCATTTCATCTTCATCAATATGCTCTAAACTTCTTGCAGGCTTGCCAAGTTTTAAAGTAGCTAATACCTCTTGCATTAATTCAAGTTGTCTCTTTAGCTCTTTATCACCTTGCTTTGCTTTTTTTTCAAGTTGTGGAAGCCTTTTTTCTATGCTATCAATATCAGCTAGAATTAATTCCATTTCCACTCTACTTCAGCATCTGATATTGGATCTACAGTGCTGTGTACGTGACTGATATCGTCATCCTTAAAGCATCTGAGCAGATGAACAATGGCATCAACTTCTCTGATATGACTCAAAAATTTATTTCCTAGTCCTTCACCCTTGCTTGCACCCTTAACCAGGCCTGCAATATCTACAATTTCTAATTGGTTGTAGATTACCTTCTCTGAACTGGCAATTGGGGCAATTTGTTTCAAACGCTGATCTCGTATTGGCACTTTGCCAACATTTGGCTCGATTGTACAGAAAGGATAGTTTGCAGCTTCGGCTGCACTTGACTCTGTAAGTGCATTAAATAAGGTTGATTTTCCTATGTTTGGCAGTCCAACTATGCCACAATTAAAGCTCATATTTGCTATTTAAAGCTATAATTATTGCATAATTTAAAAATTTTTGCTATACTTTAATTATCTGCTTGCTTAGCTTAAGTGAAGGTAAAAATATGAGAAAACGAAAATTACCAAATGATGGTAAAAATATGGCTGAATTTAGAAAACGAAAATTACCAAATGATTTTCTTGATGTAGATGCAAAAAGACTCAAGGTTCCAGACAATGATGTGAAGCAAGAATTTTTTGCTAATCAAGTAGTTAAGTATGATACTACAGGTGATGGCAATTGCTTTTTCCATGCAGTGTTTGGTGATAACAGCTCTGGTACATATAAAGCTGAAAGAGCACAAGATATGAGAATGGAATGGCACAAATTCTTAAGTCAATTTACGTCTTTAGATGATCACAATATGCCAGATTCTTTAAGGACTCAGCTAGAAAAAGTTTTTAATATGTTTTTAAACAAGCCAGGAGATTTAACTGGCGAGTCTGATAAAATAAAGGAGTTGGTTGAGCAAACAAAAAGGAAAATTGAAAATGTTGAAGATAATGTGAAGGGGTTAGTGAATAAAGCTGTTAGCAAACTTAATATACCGCGTGATCAAGCTATGCTTAATTTAAGAGAATATGCAGAGACTCTTAATAATCATAGTGAAGATGAGTACGATGACCAATATAACAGTGAATTTGTTACACGCTCATTTCTTAATGAATCTAAACTTTACCAAGCTTACCTTAAGGCAATAGAAAGCCCAAATTATTTTATTTTCATTGAAGAAGTTCAGGTATTAGCTTCTTTAGCTAATATTGAAATTAATGTCCATTGTGAAGTGGATGGTAGAGAGGAACAACAAAAGTTTGAACCAAATCCTGAAATGATAAACCCTGAAATGATAAACAATGATCAACTAAATGAGTTCTTGAATCGTGAGAGTTATAAATTAAATGACGAGTTATGGGGCAATAAGAAGAAGGAAGTAATATACTTGGGTGGAACCCATTACTCTAGAGCTAGGGTTATAACTAAGGAAATTCAAGAGCAAGAAGACTTTCAATTAGCAAAAGAACTTCAATTAGATGAAATTTTGGAGTATTGTAACCTTTCAAAGGATACCTCTGAGAGAGCAGAGGTTGAGAAGAGGTTTGATGAGTTATTGGCAAAAAATGCTGATGGAAAAATTGGTGATGTTATAGGGCAGTGCATTAATGATGTACAGCAACGTATAAAATGCCTTGAGGAGCCAGTCTTATCAAGAAGGTGCAGTGTGGAAGAAGCACGTGTAGAAAAAACATTTCATCAACAACAAGTACCACAACCTGTAAGATAAGTTTTCATAGTCCTACATACTTCTATAGGGGGTATTCTATAATAAAAGCTATTTAACCACTGCTTAATAAGAATAAAGTCTTAGTAAAACAGACACAAGAACAATAGGATTTCTTGCTTGCAAAGCAACTCCAAGATCGCGAGGAACAAGACTTTTTCCCTTGCAAGGCAACTTCAAGAGCAACCCTCACGCACAATCTCTTAACCCAAATGGAAGAAGTAAAAATAGAAGATCAGCAGCAACAAATACTTGTAAAATAATAACTCTATGGTTAATATGCGGAGATTTAAGTAAAAAATGTTGTCATTCTAGTAGCTGATACTGGGCTCCAATGTCAATTAGTCGGATAACAAAAAAACACAGGCTTCACATGCATCTGCAGTACTGTATTAGTCTACTATCTTCATTCCCACAACATTATACCCTGAATCAACATGTAAAATTTCTCCAGTTGTACCACTACTCAGGTCACTTAATAAGTATAGTGCTGCCTTACCAACATCTTCTATTGTAACATTGCGTCTAAGTGGAGAATTACTTCTATTCCATTCCGATATGGAGTGAAAGTCACTTATTCCAGAAGATGCCAAAGTTCTGATTGGACCAGCAGAAATTGCATTTACTCTGATGTTCTGTGGTCCGAGATCACATGCTATATATTTTACACTTGCTTCAAGTGCTGCTTTACATAAACCCATCACATTATAATTTGGCATAACTTTTTCAGCACCATAGTAAGATAAAGTAAGTAAACTACCGCCATTTAACATCATTTTTTCCGCTCTTTGCGCTAAAGCAGTAAAAGAATAGCATGATATATGCATTGCATTAATAAAGTTGTTTAGTGAAGTATTGATATATTTACCATTTAGCTCATTTTTATCGGAGAATGCTATTGCATGTACCAAAAAATCAATAGCACCCCACTTCTCCTTTATTTCCTTAAAAGCATTATCTATAGTTTCCTCATTTGAAACATTACAGTGCAATATTAACTCTACATTTAATTCACTTGCTATTGGTAATAATTTCTCTTTTATTGTTTCATTTTGATAAGTGATTGCAAGCTCAGCTCCATGTTCTGAGAGGGTCTTTGCTATACCATATGCTATTGACCTCTTATTTATTATTCCGGTTATTAACCCTTTTTTGCCCTGCAATATCATAGAATTATTTGCCTTTTTTATAATTTGAAATATTAACTAGGCAAAGTCAATTATGTTTTAACTGTAGCTAACGTATAAAAATTACTTCCGCATATTTCCAACCTCATTATAATTACAATTAGAGATATTTTAAGGGCTCAAAATCTATCTTTAGTCTGCAGACTTTTTAATCAAACTTATTAAAAAATATATTCTTCAGTGTATATCTGTCGTATATGCACTGCATTTTTTTCTAACTTTTTTTACACAGGAGGATTTTATGTCCAGAATTCCAGATACTTGACCTTTACTTTAGCTAAAAATCCACTGGCGCCTATGGTTTGTATAAAAAGATTACAGGAAATAAAAACTCTCTAGAGAACATGAAATAAGAATACTGAAATATAAGCTGCCTACATTTGCAAGCAGCTTATACCACCTTTTATACTTCTTGAGCCCGAGAAGTTTGTTGTGATGTCATTATACTTTCCATACTTGTTGATGGCACATGTGAAATTTCTATTATTTCAGAATCTTCTTTTTTCAAATGTGATAATGCTTCATATAGAGATTTTGCTTCATATTGCCTTCCTACTTTTATCTCTTGATATGCGGCTAACTGCCCCAAGTGACACCATTGCTTTCAATAAGCTTTTTTTCATTTAATCTCATCAAATTTAGCATAAGCTTAGTTTGCTTGTAAATTTTTCTGGATTTCAGTGTCAAACACTGGAATGACATCATCATTCTATAACGCAAGACCTATACTCACCCCAATTGCGGTTCTATCTTCTTTTGAATGGTATAACCTAACTAAAGGCAATAGTATCTTATACATTTTTGCATTACTACTCATTGCACTACCAAATGCATCGCTGATATACTTATATAATCTACCACAGGGAAAATATGAATTAATATGGCTTATCTTAACCATTTGGAGCATCGATATTACCGCTTACCTATTTGGTAAAAACTTTGGTGGTGCTAAAATTTGCCCAATTATTAGTCCTGGAAAGACTTGGTCAGGGCTTTTAGGTGCAGTTTTAGCTGGAGTATTTTGTACAATTTTTGGCTCAATATTTTTGAGTTTATTTCCAATTTTCTATTCCCCAATAATTGGCGTTACAATTGCTATTCTAGCCCAACTTGGAGACTTTACTGAATCACTCATAAAAAGAGTTTACAATGTTAAAGATAGTGGAGGTATAATACCTGGCCATGGAGGAGTACTTGACCGTATGGACAGTTTCATCTTTACTGCCCCCTTTATTGCTATTTACATAAGCTAAAGAATGAAGTGCTATTAACCTTTGGTCCTTTCCTTTTTATTCACTGCTTTCACCTCAACAAATTGAAATTCTTCGGAGTTCACTATTTCACTCATGGGCTTACTGCAATAAGGACAATACATTTCTCCTTCTTTATGTAAATATACTACTGGATGACCAGAACCATCATCATTCTCATCACCACGGCAGCAAACTATTAGATTATTATCCCTCACTTCTGACATACTGCTCCTTTATTTTATAGTATTTTGTACATCGAGCATAACCGCTTTGAAGTGGAGAAAACAACAAATATTTATTCTCCATTTTTTACCCTATTTAGATTAATCAATTCGCTTTGGACACTTTTTGATACAAAATTGCTAACATCTCCTCCTAATCTCGCTATTTCTTTCACAAAAACTGATGAGATAAATTGAGTATCTTCAGATGCAGGAAGAAATATAGTTTCGATTTCAGGAAGGAGTTTATAGTTTACCCAGCTCATTTGAAATTCATAATCAAAATCTGATACTGCTCTGAGCCCCCTGATAATAACAGAAGCATTTTGCTCTTTGGCAAAATTCATTAATAATCCATTGAAAGATATGACATCTGCGTCAATTCCTAGTCCTTTCACTTCATTTTCAGCCATGCTTGTGCGTAGATTTATGTTGAAACTAGTATGTTTGTTAACATTTTCTGCAACACCAATTACTAACTTATCGACTAGCTTACATGCTCTTTTTATTATGTCAAGGTGCCCCAAAGTTATAGGATCAAATGTACCAGGATAAATTCCTATTTTGTTATTAATGTTCATTCTTTGTTTCTATACTTCAAAAACTTTTGATGGACATGATAACGTTTTTTGTCTAAAAATGAAAGTACGTAGTTGGCCTGATAGCTCAGTTGGTAGAGCAAAGGACTGAAAATCCTTGTGTCGCTGGTTCGATTCCTGCTCAGGCCACATTCTTTTTCTTAATGTTCTATAGTATATTATAGTATTAATATAATTATTTAGGAAATAATGTATAAATGTTACAATAGAATATTTAATATACTATTAATTACATTTCTACTATTAAGTAATATCGCTTATAGTGAAAAAGCAAACAAAGAACCATCTGCTTTGACAGCAGAGAATGCAGTAAATTATAATATAATTGTTGGTTTATTGAAAACAGATGAATCTCAAAATATCTATGAGATATTCAATAATTTTGGGGTTAAAACTATATTCATTAACTACGACAAAATAATTAATCTAAAAGAAATCCAAGAAGAGTTTGCAAAACAAGATGAAATATTGGCAAAAAAGCTGATACTAGATCGAATAAAAGTTGAAGTTGCAAAATTTATCAAAAAGCAAAAGATAAACAGAATATTTATTTCAGATAACTTTCATTCAGCTCTTAACCCTTACCGCCAGCTTGTGAATGAAGCAATTGTAAAAATAGTAGATGACAATCCTACAATTCATTTGCTTGCCATATGCGGTGGTTTACAAGACATTATGTATGCAAAAGAAATTGAAGTAACAAATGTTGTTAATGATGAGAAGAATCATTTAAAATCAGCACAAAAAGAGAATATACCTCTTCAGCAGATAAAAATTGTTCCAGGTAGTCGTTTGGAAAAAGTGGTAGCTAGATTTTTACTACCTAATCAAAATGGCTGGTTTTCAACTTATTTTCCGAATGCTCATTCAGGTAAAGTAAGTAATGCTACAGAGAATAGAAGAAGGCTAGAGCTACTTGGATATAAAATTGCAGCATTTGCCAATGACGGGGTAATAGAAGCTATCGAAGATAAGCATGGTAATATTTACTTTCAAAGTCATCTAGAAGCCCTTGTTGTCAAATTAGATAAAAACTCTCGTCTGTCAAGTCAAAAGGCACGTCAGGTTTCAACACTAGTTGCTATAGCGATTATAAATGATTTTCTTCATCGCGTTTAATGCTAAAATAAGGAGAATCATCTAATGTCATGCAAGTACCCTTTTTCTTGTCATTCCAGTGCGTGACGCTGGAATCCAGTTTTTCATTTCATCAAATTTAGCATAAGCTCAAGTTTGCTTATAAATTTTTCTGGATGCCAGTGTCTGGGCACTGGAATGACATTATGAAATTTGAGCTCCAGTGTCAACTACTATAATGACACCTGATTATGATGAAAGAAATCTAATGATTTATATAAACCCCATAGCATGTCGAACGAAGCTTTTTTTAAGAAAATCTGAATTTTCAACTACCATTAAACCAAGATTGCTCAGAACTTTAACACAAAGTATTCTGTTGGAAAATATTCTATTTAGTCCATCAGTTGCAAGTGCCATAGTGAGGTTGTCAAAGTATCTATCACGTGAAATTTTCTTCAATAGGTAATTACTGCCAACGTCAATGCCAGACACTTTTGCATTAGTTATTTGTCTAATAACACTCTCTACATCTCTCATTCCAAGATTAAGTCCTTGACCTGCAACCGGGTGGATTGAATGTGCTGCATCGCCAATAAGCAAAATTCTGCTTTTATGAAGCTTTCTCGCAAAAGTAAAACTCAAAGGGTAAGATTTTCTTTCACCCTCTAATTCAATTTCTCCCAAATAAGAACCAAATCTTTTTTTGAGTTCTATGATAAACTCCTCTTCAGATAAGCTCATCAGCATTTTTGAAATTTCGCATTTTTCTGTCCAAACTATTGAAGAAGTATAGCCACCTTTCATTGGCAAAATTGCAAATGGACCACCAGGAAAAAACCTCTCTACAGCTAAGTTTTGGTGATGTAATTCATGTTTTACATTAAATACCATGCTATTTTGTTTATAATCAAATTTTATCATTGGTATAGAAAACAACTCTGGTAACTTAGAGTTTTTACCTTCAGCACAGATAAATAGTGATGATATCAATTTTTGATCATTATCAAGAGTAACTTCCATGTATCCTGCGTCACAAGAGATTGTTTTATAGGAACGTGGAGAATATATATTGAGTTTATGCAAAAAATTGTTATTGATTGCATTCCATATAATAGCGCTCTTGATTACATAGCCCATTGGCTCTTCACCAACCATTTTATGGTCATAATGAACAGTAAATGGGCTATCTCCATCTAATATGCATATATCAAGTATTGGTTCAGCTTCATCTTCTAAGAACTGCCAAATCCCTAATTTTTCTAGTATTTTTTTTGACCCTTGAGAAATAGCAAATGCTCGATTATCATTGACTGTGCATGGTAAACTATTTTTCTCAATTACGGCTACAGATACAGAGTCATTACTCAGGCCAATAGCAGTAATAAGACCAATTAGCCCACCACCTGAAATGATTACATCGTAATTCATTTTATTTACCTAAAATTACATTTTATTCATTTTGAAAATAGTTTAAACAAACTTTGTAGATGCTGGACTTCTTATCACTACCTTAGTATACCTCAGATTAGTAATAAAGTATTAATTATTTCATGCAAAATAGGTTTTATTTTATTAAAGGAAACAGCTTATGACTACAGATTGCAAAAAAGAATTACTAAATTGCATTAACAAGTACAGAGAAGAACTTGCAGAAAATAAAGCAGAAATTAGACAAACTTTAACTAGCGATAAAATTAATATAAGCGATTACTTTTATCAGGGTGATACAATCTGTAATGAAGAACTATTTAATGTAGGAGGCGAGTGTCAAGATACACAACGTGGTAAATATACGTATGATGAGTGGAAGGAAAAAATTGAAAAACCTCATGCTAAAGATTTGCTAAAGATGTTACAAAATGAAGTAAAAGGTAAAATATTAAAAAATTTTGAAGATTATGAAAAATATCATAAAAATGCTACTGAAGCTATAAAAAGAGAATTAGACATAGATTCAAAATTAAAGGCAATACTCAAAGAAAAGCAACAACCAGAAACTGATGAAACTCGAGCATATTATGACGTTATACGAGGTTTATATGAAAATGGAGACATGCGCTCTCAACTAAAGTGCAATGATCTTGATTGTTTCAATAGAAGATAATCTATCTCAAAAACAATCCGAGCTAGCTGCTATAAAGGATGACTTTTTGGATAATACGCAAAATATTTTTCAACATATTCAAGTTGAAGATAGTATTTTTTAGAGAAATAAGATTATGCTATTTTTTTAATGAAATTTCTTAAGTGGTAGATTATTTTTTACAGCTACAGCTGAGGTAGCTGTCACTACCTGAAATGTAACAAATAAAATACCAATCTTAAATATTGCTATATTTCACGATAGTTTCTTAACTTGACGCACATGCTCTTGGAACATTCTCATTTGTCAAATAGTTTCTGTCATGCTACACAATTTGTAATGCAGGTTTTAACTTACTTTTACGCAATATTGATCATTCTTGAAAAGCAATCTAACATTTTCTATTCCTTGATTACGAAGCTTTGATGCAGCTGATTTAGCTACCTGAGCGTTTACAAAAAATGCTACATATCCCTTACTTTCTGCATTGTTTTGTTTTGGGTGACGTTTCTGCATTTCTTTTTCATATTGCCTTTTGTAATGAGGAGTATTTTGTATCAATTGTTCTGACCTCTTTCTTAAGTACTCGACTTTTACCTTCGCAAGCCCAGACTTATGAAGTCCTAAAACTTGTGCTGCTTTTTCTGACAAGTCTATTATTCTACCTTCAACAAATGGCCCTCTATCATTAACTCTTATAACAAGCTTTCTTCCATTTTCTAAATTAGTAACACGAACAAAGCAGGGTAGGGGCAAGGTCTTATGTGCTGCAGAAATCAAGTGACGATTAAACACTTCACCGTTAGCTGTAATTGTGCCATGATCTTCTATTCCATACCACGATGCTATTCCTACTTCCTCATAACAGCTACAGTATTTTGGGTGGTAGGTGATACCATTTATTGTATAGCTATTGCCAATTTTATAATGACCTGCGGTGTGATTACACCTATTGCTAAAACTACAACTACTCATTAAAACGAATATTAGACATAGAAAGGCTAGTTTTTTTATCATTGTACTTAGTGAAATGGTTCGATACCATGAGGATTTTAAATTATACTATAATAAATTTAGTAATAAGTAAACGTCTACTGCCAAATATGCACAGCACTAAAAAAGAAGTAATACATATAATCGGTATAGGTGGAATTGGAATGAGCGCAATTGCTGAAATTCTTCATAATTCCAGTTATAAAGTTCAAGGCAGTGATACGCGATCAAACGACAATATAGATAGGTTACAAAAATTAGGTATAGAGGTCTATATTGGTCACGATGCAAGTAGTATTAGACAAGCTCAAATAGTTGTACATTCTTCCGCAATAAAACCTGATAATGTTGAGCTAGTTGCAGCAAGAAATAACAATAAAACCGTTTTGCATAGGTCAGACATGTTGGTTAAAATTATGAAAGGTAAATATGTGATAGCAGTTTCAGGTTCAAGTGGCAAGACGACGACGACAGCTATGATTGCTTCCATTTTTGATCATTCTGGTGCTGACGCCACTGTAATTGTTGGAGGAATATTAAATTCCTATCAGAGTAATTCAAAACTTGGCAAAAGTGACATTTTCTTAATTGAGGCTGATGAATCTGATGGAACTATGTTAAAAATTCCTGCAGATATTGCTGTTGTAACAAGTATTAATGACGACCATATAGACCATTACGGTACATTTAACGAAATCAAAAATGCGTTTTCTCGATTTGTAAACAACGCGAATTTTGCTATTTTGCCTGATTCTGCAGACATCAATCATGATGCGAGTAATTCTATAACGTTTGGGTTTGGAAATGGTAAAATTAGAGCTAGCAACATAAAACAACACAATAATAGCATAGAATTTGACGTGTTGATTAGTATAAACGAAAGTAATCGTATTCCATTGTCCACTACTCGAGTAGTTGAGAGGGATGGAATAAAAGCAGCCCTTTCTTCATCACCTCAATGCTTGAAACTGGATTCTCGTTTCAATGTTAAACAAGATACTATAGAATTTAAGAGGACAATCCCTAGAAAATCTCTACATTCAAAAAAAGTAAATCGTACTAATGCTATTTGAACAAGCTAGCGTAAAAGTAAGCTAAATTTTTTAAGGTACAAAAATAGCAAGAAACAGTTGTTTGAAAAAAATTGGAATTTGATTGGATTGCTGAAAATTGGCTCTCAAACTTTAGGCGCATGAGCAAGATAATACTCTTTAACTAATATAGATTAGGTGATTTGGAAGAGATACATCTAGAGCAGCCGGCAAAGTTACAATACATATTACCGCAATAACTAGAAATGAGAAGGATCTATATGGTGATTATAGATTTCTCCAGATCTTGAAAACAATAAATAGACAGTAAATTAGAACTACTGCAAAAAAAACAAGAATAGCTGCACTGATTACTTGACCATTGTAAACGTAGCTTGTTAAGCCGATAAAAATAGCCATAACAAAAGCTCTAATGAACGAGAGTGCAGAAGAAGCCGTACCTTTAATTTCAGGAAAAACGTTTATTGATGCGTTAAAAACCACTGGCTGGCATATTGCACAACCAATAGAAAAAATAATCATAGATAGTGTTACTAAGTAGAAAGAATGGGGCATAATTACACTGAATATTACAAACAATAGAGATCCGATAGCACCCACGCTCGTACCAGAAATTACACACCATACGGCTCCAAATTTTTTGAGGATCTTAATAGAAAATAGGCTAATTAGTGAGAAGGACCCAACTATTGCACCTTGATGTAGTGCATAAATAGTACTGGATAAGCCAAAAGTTTCCATATACAAAAAAGGTCCGCAAGTAATGAATGACATATAAGCAGCAGAGAAGAGGCTCTGCTGCAAAGACAGAACCATAAATTTTGAACTCGATAATAATTTTCTGTAATCTTTCATCATTTTTTTTAGACTAAAAACATCGCGGTCCTTTTTTGTTTCTGGTAACAGAAAAATCAGCAAAACCCAAGAAATAAAACAAAGTATTGCAACACTTGTGTAATTACCACGCCACCCAACAATTTCGTTGATGAAACTGCCTAACACTGGTGCAATTGCCATGATAATTGTTAGAACAGAATTCATGATCCCGATAAACTTCACCGCTTCTTCACCTTTATAGCTGTCTGCAATAATTGCAAACACAACCACAGATGTGCTTGCACCAATGCCTTGAATAAATCGGGAAATTAGAAGATAAAAAACTGAAGGTGCAACAACACAACCAACAGCACCAATTAATAGAAAAGTATTACCTATGATCATCATTCTCCTTCTACCATAACATTCGGATAATGGACCAAAAAACAACCCTCCTATGCAAAAGCCTAAAAAATTATAAGCAATAGTTAATTGAATTGTGCCTTCCGGTACGTTAAAATAGCGTACTATATCAGGAAAACTAGGTACAGAAATATCAATTTCAATGAACTTAGCAATTAGAGACAGGATTAACAGAAATGGTAGTAACATTTGAGATTTTCAATTAATGAATAAGAATATCACATTTTACTATTATTAAAATGGTTAGAAACACCTCACGTAAAGCTATGGTGGGATGCGGATATAAATTAGACACCAGAGTTAATTGATGTAATCATTTCAGGTAGTGGACTAATTGGTCTTATTACTGCTATTGGCCTGAGTAATGACTCTGTATCTGTAGCCGTAATTGAGAAAAATAGTTTACCATGCACAGTCAATGATAATCGAGCATTTGCTATTTCTCAAGGGTCAAAAAAAATACTAGAAAAATTAGGGATTTGGCAGTTCTTAGAAGATGAAGCTGAACCAATACTTGATATATGCATATTAGATGGAGATAGCCCATTTACTGTTCATTATGACCATAAAATGGTTGGTGAAGAGCCAATGGGCTATGTAATCAAGAGCGCTATTATATGGAATGCAATCAATAACAATTTTTTGCATAAACTCAATATATATTCTCCACGTTCCTATAAAACAATCTCTTGTGACGCAGGATACATGGAAGTTACTCTTGATAATGATCAAAAATTGATATCATCACTATTTATCTGTGCTGAAGGTAAAAACTCTAAGTTACCAGAGTTGTTTTCTATACCAATGATAAAATTTGATTATAAACAAAATAGCATGGTATTTAATGTAAAACATGAATTACATCACCAAAACTTAGCTGTAGAGAGGTTTTTTCCTGGTGGTCCATTTGCAATTTTGCCAATGAAAGGTGGCTATACTTCTTCAATAGTTTGGACAGAAAAATGCGAAATTTCAAAAATGCTGATGAGCTTATCTGAAGAGGAGTTTATCATAGAACTCAAAAAAAGATTTGGTTCTTATTTGGGAGAAATTGAATTAGAGGGTGAAAGAAAATCTTACCCTTTGAGTTTTACTTTTGCGAGAAAGCTTCATAAAAGCAGAATTTTGCTTATTGGCGATGCAGCACATTCAATCCACCCGGTTGCAGGTCAAGGACTTAATCTTGGAATGAGAGATGTAGAGAGTGTTATTAGACAAATAACTAATGCAAAAGTGTCTGGCATTGACGTTGGCAGTAATTACCTATTGAAGAAAATTTCACGTGATAGATACTTTGACAACCTCACTATGGCACTTGCAACTGATGGACTAAATAGAATATTTTCCAACAGAATACTTTGTGTTAAAGTTCTGAGCAATCTTGGTTTAATGGTAGTTGAAAATTCAGATTTTCTTAAAAAAAGCTTCGTTCGACATGCTATGGGGTTTATATAAATCATTAGATTTCTTGCATCATAATCAGGTGTCATTATAGTAGTTGACACTGGAGCTCAAATTTCATAATGTCATTCCAGTGCCCAGACACTGGCATCCAGAAAAATTTATAAGCAAACTTGAGCTTATGCTAAATTTGATGAAATGAAAAACTGGATTCCAGCGTCACGCACTGGAATGACAAGAAAAAGGGTACTTGCATGACATTAGATGATTCTCCTTATTTTAGCATTAAACGCGATGAAGAAAATCATTTATAATCGCTATAGCAACTAGTGTTGAAACCTGACGTGGAGAATAATTCAGGTATATCAATAATGGATGATTAATAGCTGTACTGCTTATAACCATATGAACATTGAAAATTTTGGAATAGCTTATGTCAAATTCCTATTCTCTTTTCCAGTTTTTTAGGGGTTTTTTTCTTGCAAGCATAATAGTTTCGTATACATAATGAAAACAAATGGTATTTTTAGCTTGATAACAGAGGAAAATAAAGAGGGCTTAGGTGTAACACTCAAATAATGATTTACCTTATGGATACCGCTAGAAAAGTTGATTAAGGTATACAATTCTCTCTGCGTCAAGTTACTGAAGATATCGAATCTACAAACGCTTTGGATTTAGTATACTACGCCTCTGTACACAGTATCTTTAATGTAAATGCCCATGTGATTCCATAGATAATCTCTGTTTTTTTATTTTGTCTGTCCATTTATCATTTTCTATATCTTGTTTGTTGGTTGCTTTTTCTTCTTGCTCAACAATCGCCTTATCTATCTTCTTATGAATTGCATCAATTGCATTAATTGCATTTTTTTCTTTGTATACTTCGCTTTTTCCTTCAATAATTAAATTGGTAAAAATATTTACAACAAACTGCACTTGATTATGATTAACCTGACCTTTTATCAAAAAAGGTAAAGATCTTAATTCTATTATATATTGACCTATGTTATTCTCTATGCCTTCTGTATGCATTAATATTTCATTATCAAACTCTCTCAATATTTCTGATGCTATTTTACCTTGAAAGAAAAGCCCTAAATTATCTGCTACTTCACTTATTAATAACTCTCTGTTTTCTTTATTATCTTCCAATTTAGTATAATCACGCAGTAGATCCATAACTGCAGATACTCTGACTTCAATAATATCATCAACATCTTCACCTCCTAGAGCAACTCCTGATCCCAATAACCTCTCTCTGAGATTTTTCTTTAAAAGATTGGTAAATTTTTCATTTGCATCCGATCCTGTAGTAGATATTGTACCATCGTTGTTTACTTTGATTTGAGTACCTAAGCTATGCTCTATTTGTATTTTTATCTCAGGTTTAAATCCTAATTTTGTACAGAATTTCTGAAAATATTCTTTAATAATGTCAAACAAGCTCTTGCCATTATCTTTATAATTTTTTAACTCTTCAGGAATAGTGAGTGATAATTTACCTTCTTTATATATTATATCATCTTTGTCATTTTGAGATTCGAGTATGAATTCTAATGAGCTGGATAGGTCACATATTTTCTCTTCCGGATTGTCAATCGTGGTTATAGGCATTGCCATATCAGACGTCACTTTTATGCAGTTGTGGTCGGTGCAGTAAATGTTTAGCGCTTTTTTAGGACTGTGTGGAGTTAAATTACAACTACTGAGTGCGGCATGAGATTCATTAAATATACCAGCCCCATACCCTGCTTGATTACAATTGGTGACTAACTCTTCTAAAATAGCATCACTTGGAACCTTTGCTTCAGCGTATCTAAACATTTCCTTGAAAATTTCCTTTGCTAATGCACGGTAATCTTTTTTGGAGAATAGATGATAAGAGCTTCTCCCTGCGTTATAAAATCTCTCAAATTCCTTTCTATATTCATCAATTTTTTTCTCATCAGCAACTGTAGGGCTATTACAATGATTTTCCCAAACTTCAGATAGTCTATCTTGATCAAGCTCCCTAAGTACTGGTTCCATAAAAGCTTTACCTTCTTCAGAGAGGTTATCAAAATTATCACGGTTAAAAATCTCATTTTTATAATCTTTAGCTCCTTCCTTAAATGCAATAATAAAATTTTTATCTATTTCTTTTTCATTAATAATAAAATTCATTCTTTGAAAATCTAAGAACATTGTTTCACCGGAATTCGCTAATTTATTATCTTGATCTGCTCTTAATTTACTAAAATTGAATTCTTTAGCTGTGGCCTTTAATCTAACTACCGGACTCTTCTTTGCCTCTTTCATAATTAACACCTTACTATAAATATGCTGTAAGTTGTACCATATAATGATGAATAATTTTATAATATATAAAAAAGTCGATAGTCTATTTCTTTATTTTAGGGATATAGGAAAGGCGTAGATTTCTCTTTTCATTTGTAGCATGCTGCATTAATATTTACGTATTAATCTAGAAAATAGTGATGAATAATATTGTAATTGTTGGTCTGCAATGGGGTGATGAAGGTAAGGGTAAAATAGTAGATTATCTTTCTGAGAATGCAGATGTAGTTGTGAGGTTTCAGGGGGGAAATAATGCAGGGCATACTATAGTAGTAGGTGATAAGGTGTATAAATTAAATTTACTGCCCTCTGCTGTTTTGAGACCAGGCAGAATATCTATCATAGGAAATGGCGTTGCTCTCGATTCACACGCTTTAATCTCAGAAATAGAGTCATTGAAAGTTAAAGGGGTAGACGTAAATCATAACAATTTGATGATATCTGAAAGTTGCCCATTAATACTCAGTGTACATAAAGACAAGGAAAAGCTATTTGAAGATTTAAACGGAAATTGCAAAATTGGCACAACAAACAAAGGGATAGGACCATGTTATGAAGATAAAGTTGGCAGGAGAGCTATACGCCTTTGTGACTTAGAAAACACAGATGAGCTCAATCAAAGAGTGGACGCTCTCCTGAGTTACCATAATGCTATCAGAAAAGGACTTAACTACCAGGTAGTTAAAAAAGAAGAAATATTAAAGGAAATTGAAGAGATTTCAGAAAAAATTCTTTTATATAAAAAACCTGTGTGGAAGATACTAAATGATTTTATGAAAAAAGGTAAGAAAATAATATTTGAAGGCGCTCAAGGCGCATTTTTAGATATCGACCACGGAACTTACCCTTTTGTTACTTCAAGTAATACCGTAGCATCGCAAGCGATAACAGGCTCAGGATTATCCTACAATGCTCACATTATTGGTGTAGCAAAAGCGTATACAACAAGAGTGGGTAATGGTCCATTTCCTACTGAACAAAATAACGAGATTGGAGACAGCTTATTTTCTATAGGTAAGGAACTTGGAACAGTAAGCAATAGAAGAAGGCGCTGCGGATGGTTTGACGCAGTTTTAGTGCGCCAGGCCGTACAACTCTCTGGAGTTTCAAGCATTGTATTAACCAAATTAGATATTCTTGATTCTTTTGATACTATTAAAATAGGCACTGGTTATAAGTATGGCGGAAAAATGTATGATTATTTACCCGCATCACATTCAATACAAAAAGAATTAGAGCCAATATATGAAGAATTTCCTGGTTGGAAAGAGAAAACTCAAGGCAAAAGGTCAGTTAAGGAATTACCTGCAAATTTGATGAAATATGTGAGAAAAATAGAAGAATTAATAGGTGTACCAATTCATCTAATTTCAACTAGTCCCAATAGAGAGGATGTTATTAAGCTTAAAAATCTATGAAAACGTCTTGTTAACTTTTATCTAATAAAAAACGATACTTGTGTGACTTCAAGCAATCTATTATGCAAAGTAGCAGCGTAAACGTACAGTGAGCAGTGTGATTTTTCTTAAATACATGTTGATTGTTATAATATAAATATAGTTGTAAGGGGTATATTATGATTGCAGGTTTGACTAAGGGAGACAAAGCAGTAAAAGCGGAAAAAACAAGTGATCAGCTGAGAGAATTGTCAGTTGCAGAATATGTAGTTAAGTCAATACATGACTTGCAAAAATTGCATAATAGATTATGTTCATCACAGGGCAACAATTGTGTTAATGATAGAGAGAAGTTTGTCCAAGATAGTGATGGGCTTGGTATATTTCAATTTCTCAAAAGCTATATTAATGATGCAGAAAAAAATGAGCCTTCCATTAAGAACCTTACTATAATGAAATTTCTTCGCTCAATTATAGAAGATAGGGAACTGTATAAAAGTTATGCAGTTTCGATGATTTTCTCGATTGTGAGTTAGAAAATTTGAGAGATAAGATAAGCTTATTAGCGCTTTTGAGAGAAAAGATGGACTTTACTGATATACAAAAAGCTTATGGTAATTGGCGTTTTAGTAATCTAATAGGTGATAATGATTTTAAGCGAATGTATGTGGATGAAGCAGTAAAAGAAAGAGAAAAGCCTGTTAATGAGGACTTTGAGAAAAATATAGGTAAATACATAGAGTTAGTAAAGGAAGGAAAAGAAGTTGCAAGTAGGTATTTTGGAAAATGGAAAGAGGACTTTCAAGTTTACTGTGAAGAAATTGACAATAATAATAAAGTTTTGAATATTAACCTTACTCATTACGACAATAGTGAGCCAACAAAGATTAGTGACGTTTTACAGCAAGAGAAAGATATTAAAGAACTGAATATCTATTGCAATAAAAAACATGAAATACACGCTCATAAAAAAGATAAGAAAAGATATTATGAATTTAAAGAAGGTGCATATTATGAAATGACAAGCACTTGGGCTGCAAAAGATGGATCAGGAATGTGTACCATGATTATGAATGTGAGTAGCGATGGCATAACTGAAATACTAAAATTTAATGGTGAAGATTTTGTTTCATCGAAGGAGATTCTAGAATTAATAAAGCAAAACGATGAATTATATATTCAAGGTCTCTCCTTATATGATGCTGTAATGGAATCACTAGAAGAGAATAGGGCTACTCCTATTAATCTTTACAATGAATCTATGGTGGCTTATCAAGGTAAGGAACCAGAGGGGAAGTTAGATCATAAAGTTGATGCTGATAATAGCCTTCCTTCTTCTCCTTCTATTAATAGCAATGCATTGAAAGCCAATTTACAGCACACTAAAACTCAACTAGAAATTGCTTCACAACAAATCCGAACTCAAGAGGAAACTAACTCACAACGAATGGATGAATTGATTCCAGATAATCAAATATCGTCTAAAGAAAATGTCGAATTAAAGCAAGAAATGTCAAGCTTGAAAAAAGGAGCTACTGAATTGAAGCAAGAAATAGAAGCAGAAACAATTGTAAAGTTAGAGAGGCATGATAGCAATTTAAAAGATGAACTTGAAGAAGAAGTAAAGTTCGACATCGAAGATCCAGAAATCGAGTACGAGGAATTTCCAGAAGATATACTTGAACTCATTGAAGACGAAGATAGTATTGATGAATTGCAAGAGAACTACAGCGACAATGGGCTTGGTATATTTCAATTTCTCAAAAGCTATATTAATGATGCAGAAAAAAATGAGCCTTCCATTAAGAACCTTACTATAATGAAATTTCTTCGCTCAATTATAGAAGATAGGGAACTGTATAAAAGTTATGCAGTTTCGATGATTTTCTCGATTGTGAGTTAGAAAATTTGAGAGATAAGATAAGCTTATTAGCGCTTTTGAGAGAAAAGATGGACTTTACTGATATACAAAAAGCTTATGGTAATTGGCGTTTTAGTAATCTAATAGGTGATAATGATTTTAAGCGAATGTATGTGGATGAAGCAGTAAAAGAAAGAGAAAAGCCTGTTAATGAGGACTTTGAGAAAAATATAGGTAAATACATAGAGTTAGTAAAGGAAGGAAAAGAAGTTGCAAGTAGGTATTTTGGAAAATGGAAAGAGGACTTTCAAGTTTACTGTGAAGAAATTGACAATAATAATAAAGTTTTGAATATTAACCTTACTCATTACGACAATAGTGAGCCAACAAAGATTAGTGACGTTTTACAGCAAGAGAAAGATATTAAAGAACTGAATATCTATTGCAATAAAAAACATGAAATACACGCTCATAAAAAAGATAAGAAAAGATATTATGAATTTAAAGAAGGTGCATATTATGAAATGACAAGCACTTGGGCTGCAAAAGATGGATCAGGAATGTGTACCATGATTATGAATGTGAGTAGCGATGGCATAACTGAAATACTAAAATTTAATGGTGAAGATTTTGTTTCATCGAAGGAGATTCTAGAATTAATAAAGCAAAACGATGAATTATATATTCAAGGTCTCTCCTTATATGATGCTGTAATGGAATCACTAGAAGAGAATAGGGCTACTCCTATTAATCTTTACAATGAATCTATGGTGGCTTATCAAGGTAAGGAACCAGAGGGGAAGTTAGATCATAAAGTTGATGCTGATAATAGCCTTCCTTCTTCTCCTTCTATTAATAGCAATGCATTGAAAGCCAATTTACAGCACACTAAAACTCAACTAGAAATTGCTTCACAACAAATCCGAACTCAAGAGGAAACTAACTCACAACGAATGGATGAATTGATTCCAGATAATCAAATATCGTCTAAAGAAAATGTCGAATTAAAGCAAGAAATGTCAAGCTTGAAAAAAGGAGCTACTGAATTGAAGCAAGAAATAGAAGCAGAAACAATTGTAAAGTTAGAGAGGCATGATAGCAATTTAAAAGATGAACTTGAAGAAGAAGTAAAGTTCGACATCGAAGATCCAGAAATCGAGTACGAGGAATTTCCAGAAGATATACTTGAACTCATTGAAGACGAAGATAGTATTGATGAATTGCAAGAGAACTACAGCGACATCATTGCAGATCAAATTCAGACAATTGAAGAAATGAAAGAAGAAATAGAAAACTTAAATAATCAAGTTAAATACTTAGAGGATCAACAAGATCAAGTTACTGATAAACAAAAAATTAGCAAGACCATAAGTGGTTATGCAAAACAATATTATATTCTAATGGGAGAAGTTTTTAGTGAACCTGATAATGAGTCTGATGTTCCACTGAAAGAAAAGACAACATTGCACAAATCTCCAAGCCTTGATAGTGGACTTGATAGCGATGAGGAAAATTGTGATAATGATTTATCTTCTAACATAAGTTCTATAAGTTCTGTTGAGAAGGTGGCAGAGAGTAGAAACGTAGGTAACTTGCTTTCCTCTTGTATTATATGGAGATAAGTTGCAAGAGCAATACTCACGTAGAGTATAAAAATCTCCTGTATTGATAATAATTTAAAATCTATAGTAGACTGAAAAAGATTATTAAATTATAATACGACAATGACAAAAGAAGACAAATCAAAAACAATTTTTGAAGTGGAAGGGGCAGTAACTGCTTTACTACCTGCAGCAGAATTTAGAGTGAAGCTGGACAATGAACATGAGATTATCTGTCATGTATCAGGGAAAGTGAGAAGAAGTAAAATACGCATAATTATAGGCGATAGGGTGTTGGTTGAGATGAGTGTTTATGATAGGAATGCAAGAAAGGGTAGGATAATAAAAAGGCTCAAGTGATAGAACAATCTCTAGATAATCTTATTCTTGCTTCATCATCAGAAAGGCGAGTAGCCTTACTAAAACAAATAAATATTAAGCCAGGTTTGGTTTTGCCAGCAGATACAGATGAATCGCCTTTGGAGAAAGAGCTGCCAAAAGATTACTCAATCCGTATGGCAAAAAGTAAAGCCGAGAAAATACAAAGTGCAAATCCAAATTACTTTGTGCTTGGTGTTGATACAGTTGTTGCTTGTGGTAGAAGGATACTGCTCAAAGCTGAAAACGTTGAGCAAGCAGAAAAATGCGTTCGCTTGTTATCAGGAAGAAGGCATAGAGTATACACCAGTGTGTGTTTATTAACTCCTGATCAATCTAAACAGCATATTAGGACTGTAGTTACAATAGTGAAATTTAAGCGTCTCAGTGAACAAGAAATTAAATATTATTTAGCATCAGAAGAGTGGAAAAACAGGGCAGGGGGGTGCAACATACAAGGTCTTGCAGGAATGTTTGTATTATTTTTACGTGGCTCATACTCTTCTGTAATAGGGTTACCATTACATGAAACCCATTGCTTGCTAAGTAATTACTTTAACCTATATTGAAATACCATCATCTTTTTCCTGTTGCTCAGCAATAAGTTTAATCCAAAGTAATTTTTTATTCTTGTTTGCTAATGCAATTCTATTGCGATCAGGACTATCATTGCGTTCTGTTAAAGTATCTTTTCTTTCCTCTTCTATTCCAGCTTTCAGTTGTGCTGCATCTTTTTCTAGCAATTTATATAGTTCGCTATTTTTGTCTATAGTCAGATTAGTATTATCATTTTCTTGTTCTGCCACTTTTCTTTCTAATAACTTACGTACAGGGTCATATTTTTTACCTTCTTTTATTTCTTTCAACATACTTTCTGAGAATAAATCTTTAGTAGCCTGGTCTCTCAATCCTTTATTCAATTTTTCCAATGTATCTTTTGGTTCAATGGTTTCTAATCTCTTCTCTAATTGCTCAGAATTGACCTGAAAATTATCGTGGCTAGTGTAAGTTGGAGATGAGTAACCTGAGTCGTTTATTTCTTTCTCCGCTGCATTGTCTTTTAGCAATCCAGCTGCTAATAAATGTTCTTTTGTTTGCTCACTCATTTTCTTTTGATTTACTGGTTTTAGCAGGAATTTCTGAGTTTCTTTATCCAACTTACTGGTAAATTCCGTAAGTAGGGTATCATCTCTTTGTTCAACATTCATTAGGCTCGCTTTTAACTGTCCAGAATTTACTCGAGATTTTTCATGATTAGAGTGAGTTGGAGATGAATAGCCCGAATCGTTTGTTTTTATGTCTGTTGAGCTGTATTCTAGAGATTCATTTTCTTGTTCGGTTTCTTTTTGTTCATCGTTTCCTCTTTCTTCGTTTTCCTTAGTGCTAAGATAATCTTTTTCTTGTTTATCTGATTGAGAATTTGAAAGCGTTATATACTCATCTTCGTTATCGCTCCAACCATCTTCGAAGTCAGAAAATTCTTCATCATACTCACTTTCACTACGTAATAACTCATTTTTTGCTTTCCATGCAAGAATCGAAGCTACATCATTTAGTGGTTGCTTATTTCCAGTATTGCGTGATTCTTTAGCGTTTTCATACTTAAATGCATCTTTAGCTTTTTTGAATGCAACGTCTTGTGCTGGTGCAGCGCTTTCAGTAGTTGTAGGATCAAAAATTGCACCTTTTTGCCGATTATTAGATATTTGCTCACTTTCATCTGATTTTCGGCTTCCAGATGCAGTATATCCAAACGTAGTAAATGTAGACTGCCTATCGTTTTGATTTTGGCTTACAGATTTGGTGAAAGCAGTACTGTTTGAATGATCAGAATATGGAGAATTGTAGTTATTTCTACTATTAATCCGTATTGGCTGATACTCACCTTTTTGCTGATTATTAGGTAATGAACTAGTTCTAGGTGGCAGTGATGGTGGAATCTTTTTAGCAGATGCGTTATTAGAATTTGTAGTGCTAGTCGTTACATGCTTAAACTCAACTTCTTGATCTTGAGTAGCTTGAACGCCAACACCTTTACTAATATCACTTTCTATGAAAGTTTCAGATGATTGTTGATTCTCTTGTTCTTGTCCTTTCTCCTTGAATTGTATTTGATATAGGAATAAGCCACCTATTTTTACATCTGTGTTTGCTTTTAATTGTTCCTCAGTAACACCATTACGTTCAGTGAGATCTACACCATCTTTATCAATCTTGATTTTGATAGTACATTTTTTTCCATTTTTGTCATGCCAATTCAAAGTCATTTCATATGAACCATCGGTTACAACATAATGCCTTATTCTTTTCTCTCCTTCTTCGGCAACAAAACCGTGCATTCCGCTCTTTCCATCACTATGCAGCGTTGAAAATCCCGAAATTCCTTTCTTCTGACAAAAGTCACTATTTAAAAACTCGCTGATTTTAAACTCTTTTTTGTCATCTCCCAGTGTAATACTTGCGTGATCGCCATATATTGAAACTCCTGCGATATCATCAACATACTCTTTTAACCTTGCTTTAACTTCACTTTCAAGCTTTTGTTCGGCTTTCTTTATCTTGTTCTGCTCTGGAAGAATAACTTCATAAGCTTTATTTTTGTCTTCATCTGTCTCCAAATTCCAGACGGAGTGCTTTATTAGAAACTTTACTGCATTAAAACCAACTCTGGAATTATAAATTGGGTCGTCTTCCTTTTTTATTTCATCGAATAAAGTAAAAAATCCTCGAATGAATTCATGATATTGTTGTGTGCTTTGAGTATTCATATTTTCCCTCACTAATAACCCTCTGCCTTTTAGCCTTAGCTAGTACAATTATTACGGGAATTGATTTAGTTTTTATTAAAGAAGTTGTATTGCTAACGTGATGACATGAGATATTTTATGTTCACATCAAGCAATTTAAGTTGTCATCCCAGTCTGGAATGACAACTTAAAATATTGCCTTAGCTCTGTTTTGCAACTTTAAGTATTTGCTACTCATAGTAAATACTTCTGGATCTTGAGAAGTGAGCTTGAGTATAGCAAGTATGTTTATGAGCAGCAAAGCAGCAATTGAAATATCAGCGATATCCCAGAGTAACTTAACTCCACCAATTGCACCAAGTGGAATGATTAAGGTAACTGGGATGACAACTTAAAATATTGCCTTAGCTCTGTTTTGCAACTTTAAGTATTTGCTACTCATAGTAAATACTTCTGGATCTTGAGAAGTGAGCTTGAGTATAGCAAGTATGTTTATGAGCAGCAAAGCAGCAATTGAAATATCAGCGATATCCCAGAGTAACTTAACTCCACCAATTGCACCAAGTGGAATGATTAAGGTAAAAACTACAGTCCAGATTTTAGTGTATTTATTATCCATAGATACATAGCGTATTGTTTGTTTTGAACAAAAAAACCAAGTAAAGATAGTAGTAAAGGCAAAACAAAACATTATAGCCATAATAAAATAGTCAATATAGGGCCAATTCATAGCTTTTCTAAAAGCAAAAATGCACATATTAGTGCTCTCTAAATCAGTAATCCAAGAATCCGTGACAAGCAGTACCATTGTTGTAATGAATACTATGAGTGCAACTATAAAAGGAGATATTATTGTGATTAGACTCTGTTCAATGATAAATTTATTGTTATTTTTTTTAGGAGTAATCGAGGAGTGTACAATTCCTTCGAGGCCAAGTCCTATATCTGTTGCAAAAATACCTCGCAAAGTTCCTACTTGAATAATAGTCAACATTTCTAAAATAAAACCTAAAGATAAACCAGATGTAAAGCTACTAGTTGTAAAAAAACTGCTTGTTATTAATTTTAGAGAAGGAAGGATATTTTCACTAAACTTAAATAATATTATACCGCAAAGTGTAAGGTAACTTACCGTCATTATCGGTATCATAGCCGATATAAAAATTTTAATTTTTTTTAAGCTAAGAGCTGCAACAACAAAAAATATTATGGCCATTACAATGCCGCCAATAACTACAGGTACATCTACCATGCTGAGTGGTATTGATAGAGAATTTACCTGAACAAGATTACCAACTGTTATTGAAACTATTACCATAACAATTAGAAACACAATTGTAGCTTTGCTAGAGTTAAATGAGTCATTCATGTAGGCTACAGGTCCACCTATAAACCGTCCATTTTTTTCTTTTCTGGTTTTTATACTTAGGTAACAAGTAACATATTTTATCACAGAAGTAACAACAATAATGATTGCCATCCATAAAATGGATCCCGGTCCTCCGGTTTTTAGAGCAACAGCAGTTCCTGAAATATTTCCTACTCCTAAATTTCCCCCTAAGATTGTAAACAGAGCAGCTATAGAAGAAAATTTATTTTCTCCTCTTTTAGCTCCAATAAGTGAAAGGGCATACGGTAGTCTAAATATCTGCAACCATTTTAGTTTAACCGATAGGTAAACACCAGCAACTAGTATGAGTAGTATTGTTGGCAGTAATAAAACAAACTTTACTGTATCCATCTGTAAAAGAGAGATTTTTACTTGAGTATATAGCAAAAGTTGAAAAATACCTAACCTATTTTCTATGTATGACTTCGTTTCCATTATTCTAGCACCTCTTATCTTGTCATACCAATCACAACTGATTGTAATATGGTACAATGTTCATACAATGTCATTCCAGTGCTTAACACTGGAATATTGTGTTTTTACATAAGGTTAGCTGCTTTTATACTTATCAACTTAGTGTCTAATCTGGATGCCAGAGGGCTTTGTTGCATAGCAGGAGAAAAACTAGCGATTACTGACAGTTTATTGATATCGGGATCTATAAAATCCTTTAGTGGTCGACTGGTTTTTATCTCGGCATTTTTAGGGATACACCTATCTTTACATATTGCGTACTTTATATGAAAGTTAATATCAGCGTATTCCTGATTTGGAATGATATTAGTTTTAAAGGGAAATAACACCATATCTTCATATATGTTACTAACAAATGTAACTTCCCCAACTTTATCTTCATGTTCCTTGGGAGTAGGCCAATGAATATCTATATTTGATATGTTACCCTGACAGTCAAAGGAAGTAGGAAGGCCGAAATCTCCAGGATCTTTGTAATATATATGCCAACCTGGTTTTATTGTAACCTTTATTGCGCCTTCAATGGTGAGGTTTGCTTTATTTACCTTACCAATGAGCAGATCAAATTTTGCAACTTCTTCTTCAGCGCACAATTGAGTGCAAGAAAAAAGTAAAAGTAGGATTGAGTATATACGTATTTTCATAAATACTCTATTTATGAAGAAAATAATTTAAGTTCTATCTATTATAATAAAAATATTATATAAATCATTTGTTAATATAATATTATGCTAATACAAATATAGTAGCAATTATAACTTTCATATATTATTTTTTTATTTTTAAGCAGTTATAATATTAAAGAGACGTAACAAATATAAATAGTAGTGGCTTTGCATAGAAAGCCACAAATTTATTTCCTTTATAAATATAAGACTTTTTAGAACTAGAAAGATACCTTGGAGCAAGTTGCTCCAAGGCTCTTGTTTACTTAGAATCCACCCATTCCGCCCATTGCTCCTGCACCCATAGGTGATGAAGCATTTTCTTCTTTGTTTGGTAGATCAACTATCATAGATTCAGTAGTAATAAGTGCGCTTGCTACAGACACTGCCGTTTCAAAAGCAATACGCACTACTTTTGCCGGATCAATTACACCAGCTGTTGATGCATTAGCGTAGTTCATAGCCTCAACGTTGTATATAAGCTCTTTATCATTCTGCTTAATCAAATAGTCAATTATAACAGCAGATTCAAGACCAGCATTTTTAACCAATCTTTTGATTGGAGCACTGAGAACTTTTTTGACAATGTTGATACCTATTTGCTCTTCATCGCTTGAAGCTTTTAGCTTATCAAGAGTAGATGCAGCATAAAGAAGTGCAACTCCTCCACCTGGAACTATCCCTTCTTCAATTGCAGCTCTTGTTGCATGAAGTGCATCTTCTACTCTATCTCTGCGTTCTTTTACTTCTACTTCGGTTGCTGCTCCACCAACTTTGAGTACAGCAACACCGCCTGATAATTTTGCTAAACGCTCTCTTAGCTTTTCTTTGTCATAATCAGAGGTTGAAGTTTCAATCTGAGATTTAATCTGGTTAATTCTAGCATCCACTCTGTTTTGTTTATCAGAGTCGCTGTCTTCACTAACAATTGTAGTATTGTCTTTAGTGATTTTAACATTTTTAGCAGTACCAAGATCTTCGAGAGTTAAATCCTCCATCTTGATTCCAAGCTCATCTTTTATGACATACTTAGCACCTGTTAAAGCTGCTATATCTTCGAGCATCTCCTTTCTCCTATCACCAAAACCTGGAGCTTTTACTGCAGCAACTTTTAGACCACGTAATTTGTTGATCACTAAAGTGCTTAATGCTTCACCTTCAACATCTTCTGCAATGATAAACAAAGGTTTACCAGACTTAAAAATAGCCTCAAGAATAGGAAGTAAAGGTTGAATAATATTAAGTTTTTTTTCTGTAATTAGCAAATATGGATCATCAAGCTCCACGCTCATCTTTTCATTATTTGTAACAAAGTATGGAGAGAGATAACCACGGTCAAACTGCATACCAGTTGTAAGTTCAACTTCTAATTCTTTTGAACCCTTACTCTCTTCAACAGTGATGACGCCTTCTTTTCCAACCTTTTTAACAGCATCAGCAATGCTATTACCAATATCTTTATCACCATTTGCAGAAATTATTGCAACTTGTGCAACTTCATCCATTTTCTCTAAAGAAATTGTGCGAGACATTGATGTAATCTCCTTTAATATCACATCTTTTGCCTTCTGTATTCCATTTTTGATACAAATACGATCATTTCCAGCTGCAATTGACTTTGAAGCTTCCATTATCATATTGCTAGTCAGTATTGAGCATGTTGTGGTACCATCACCAACTTTGTCATTACACTGAGAAGCACTTTGAGCAATGGTGCTTACTATCGCAGAGTGTAATGGTTTTTCAGGCTTTATACCTTTCATTACCTTATAGCCATCCTTTGTGACCTCTGGTCCACCATATGGCTTGCTAATTCCTATTGTATTTCCCCTAGGCCCTGCAGTTGCTCCCACCGTTGAGTCAACCATTGCTGCAACTTCACGAAAGGCTTCTTGCAACTGTTCGCCTGATACTACTATGTTAGCCATTTTTATCACTCCTTAAATTAATAAAAAATTTAGAATATTAAAATACATAATGCACTATATAGCTCATTAGTTTAGCAAAATAGGAATACTTACTTGATAACAGCAAGTAGGTCTGACTCCTTCATCACGACATACTTTTCATTATCATGCTCTACTTCTGTTCCAGCCCACTGCCTGTAGAAAACCTTATCACCAGTTTTTACAGTTAAAGCTATACGCTCTCCGCTTGAGTTGCGTGAACCACTACCAATTGCTATAACTTCACCTTTAGTAGGCTTCTTTTCAGCACTTGATGGTAGTACAATTCCACCTTGTTTTTCTTCAGTAACAGGCTTTATTAGCACGTTATCATCTAATACATTCAAATTTATACTTGACATTTATGTTTCCTCATTAATAGATTAACCTACAATTCTATGTAGTAATCCAAAGGTTACATTTCAAGGGTTGGAGTTAGTAAAAGTTTATAATTAAGGTTTGAACAGAAGTTTTATGGGTTACATACCGCTAGCAAACCGTAGTCTAATATCTTTATACGGACCAGACACGAGAGATTTTCTTCAGGGTGTTATAACAAATGATATTAATAAACTAAGTAGCCAGCAGGCAATTTACTCTTTATTACTTAACCCTCAGGGAAAATATCTGTACGATTTTTTCCTCATTGAGCATGATAAATATATTTATTTGGAGTGTGAAAATGCCCATCTACAGCAAATAATTGAAAAATTAGACTTGCTCAAAACTTACCTTAGAGTGAGGATTAAAGACATTAGTTCACTATATAAGGTTGGAGTCTTGTTTGATGCTAAGTTGGCGAAGTGTAGTAGTAAGTCACAAGTTATTTTTCAAGATCCAAGGCACAAGCTGCTGGGAATGAGGATCATACATGAAGATGAAATAAAAGAACCGGTTGGAGATTTTATTCAGTATGAAAAAGTTAGAATTAAAAACCTTGTCCCAGATGGAGCAAAAGATATGGTGCAAAATTCATCATTTCCGCTGCAATATTTAATCGATAAGATAAATGGTATAAGCTTTAATAAAGGGTGCTATATAGGTCAGGAAGTTGTAAATCGAATGAGCAGACAAGAAAAATTCAGAAGGAAACTTTACCTTGTTGATGGAAAAAATGCACTTCCAAATATTGGTACTAAAGTAATCAGTGAACATAATGAAGAAGTAGGAGAACTACGCTCTAGTGTCGACAATATTGGACTTGCATTGCTTAATACTGGAAAAAGCCACGCAAATTTATATGTCGGTGGGGTTAGCATTAAGACGTTATAAAATATCTATTCGGGTAAAAGCCCCTTTTTCTTGTTTAAGTGTTTGTGATAGTTATCCACAGTATTGTGAATAACTCAGTTGATAACCCAGAGAAATACATATTTTACGCATTATGAACCCCAGTTATGGATTATCCGAGTCAATAAAGCTTAGAAATAGAGGGCTTTTTCGACTGCATGGAATACGAAATTAATGTTGAAAAATATGTACTAAAAAATTTATGGGGGATCTATGCCGAAGCTCAAATTTATTTTTCAAACAACCAAAAACTGTCTCAATAATCGACCTTTTTCTCAATAAAATCTTCTCTTTGAGTGAAATTAGTGATGCCTTTTTTCACTTTAGTGATGAGTTTTAGGCCTCTATCAAAGAGCTCTTTCTTCTTTATCTCCGCTGTCAATTTTTTAGTCAAATTTAGTACAGGTTTTCTGTCGTTAACGCTGCCTTTAGTTAGCGTAATACCTTCGCCTATTTCATTGATTATCAGATGCAATTTAAACCCGAACATAGGCTTATATTTGCCAATTCTTTGAAAACCTTATTTTTTGTGATCCTTTTTGCGTGGCAAACAGCAATTGCTGTTGTATCAATATAGAGTAATTTTCGCTTACTCGCAGAACCACTGCAAAAGCATTCCATAAAACCCTCGTTTTTAGAGCAACAAATCTATGATACGAAGGGAGTTTGAAAACTCAGAACTGTACAATAATTTAAGATAATTCAAGTAAAAAAACTTGAAATTTTTGTACGGTGGTAAAGTAAGATTATAGTAAGTATTTCTGGCATAATAATTTCAGGTATTCTTGTATCTTTCTTCATGGATAACCTCTTAATTATTGCTAAAATACTTGAGTATTCCTCTCTTTATTAATTCTACTTTCTAATCCATAACTGGGGTTATAAGTACTTCGGAGATTCATAATAAAGTGGACAGCTCTAAAAAATTATATCAATTTTAATCTTTTTTAGTTGTGATTTTGATATTTTTCTAATAAGAGCCAATAAGGGAGTAAGGAATGGTCTTTAAGTGAAGATTTTAAGTACTCTTAAAGTAATACTTGAGTGTTTTTGGATGCTAATCTGGGAGTTCAACAGGCACTTTTTTATGCTGTTTTAAAAGAGCAAAAATTGCATTTTCTCTTGCTGAAAGCTTGTGTTTCTTATATTTTCCATAATGTATATTATGTAATTTTCGATACTAATAAAAATATCTGCCAATCTTTTAAACAACAACCTATCGAACCTCCATTAGTACTTAAAAGGAACTATTAAAGTACCTCTTTAAGTATTAAGAAGCACTTAAAATTTCAACCTTTAGCTCCAATACGACCCCCTATTTGTCTTTTCTTAAAAAGCGTTAAGATATTTATCAATTGAGTAAGTTTTTCTATAAATATTTTAATCTAATCATACTCTTTTTTATGTCTTTTTCGATCTTTTTCAGAGTTATCCACAGTTTTTTTATTTTCAATTATATATAAAAAATTTGGAGAAAAGAGTAAGAAGTCTCTTCTTCCTTTTTTTACTTAACTACACTACCATATTTGCCGCTGTAATAGCTGTTTTGTTCTGCATCAACGCTATCTAGCTTCTCACTAGGAACCTCTGCTTTGACATTGTAAGCATTAGGTGGAGAAGGGAGGAACTCTGTGCTTCTTCTTAGACATAAAATCTGTAGAGGAGATAAGAATTCCCTTCTCAAAAGTATAGGCTGAACGGTATCGTAGAAAGACCTGAATGGTTCTAATTCTGTATGCACAAGACTAGCCTTGCTTTTTATTTTTAATGGTAACGTATGGGGTTATATATGATAGTAGCTAAGAATCATAATCCTATCATTATGAGCTTTTGCTAAAGATTAAAGGAAAAGGGTAAGCATAATATGGCCATCTTTGGTGCTGCAATGCGTAAGCTACTCCATATCATTTTCGGTATTCTGACATCCAAAAGTGCTTTTGATCCTAACCATATCAAAAACTACAGGGCTAGGAGGTTGACTGAAGGTTTAGTACTTTAAAATCAAAAATGCTTCTTACTTATCAACATATCCACTAACTATAATGTGTGTACTGTTACACAATTGGAAGTACTTTTTGATTTTATGATGCAACTTGGGAAATTTTATAATTTTTTTGTTGACTAACAAGACGGTATCTTCTCCTCTAAGCAATCAAAACCTCCACCTATTACATGCAATAATGTGACTTTATATCTATACTCTCTTTTTTCTAAGCTAAATAGATGATTTATATCAAATTCTTCCTCCTTCCACCTTTGATATGTATCGCAAGCTTCCGTTGAAACGATAAAAAAGGGTGAAGTTACTGCTATTCACTTTTTGTATCGTTTTTAGCAAAAGCTTCCTCCCAAGTGCCTTGAGTTGCTGCACGGCTATACTCTGTTACTCTATTTTCAAAGAAATTTGTATGTTCTACGCCATTTAGTATTTCATCAAGCCACGGAATAGGGTTATCTTTAACATTATATATAGATTTAAGACCTAATTGCGTTAACCTTCTGTTTGCTATGTAACGTATATAATTGCGCACTTCCTCTGCAGATAGCCCTTCAACATCTCCTAAATCAAAAGCAAGACTTATAAATTCATCTTCAAGTTCAACAATGGTGCGACATGCAGAATATAATTCTTCTTTGAACTCGTCATTCCAAATTTCATTATTCTCTTTAATAAACGTATTGAACAAATTGATAATTGAATTGGTGTGCAAGGTTTCGTCACGTGCTGACCAGGCAATTATTTGTCCCATGCCTTTCATTTTTCCAAAACGTTGGAAATTGAGCAAAATTGCAAATGATGCAAATAACTGCAATCCTTCAGTAAAGGCACCAAATACTGCTAAAGTTTTAGCAACATGTTTTTTATCGTGCTTTTTACTTTCCTCAAATTCTAACATGTATTCATACTTCTTTCTCATAGCATCATATTTTAAGAATGCTTGATATTCACTTTCTGGCATGCCAATCGTATCTAGAAGGTATGAATAGGCTGCAATGTGTATAGTCTCCATATTGGAAAAGCTTGCAAGCATCATACATATTTCTGTTGGCTTAAATATATTTGAATAATGCCTCATATAGCAGTTATTTACTTCAATATCTGCTTGAGTAAAAAACCTAAAAATCTGGGTCAATAAATTTTTCTCTACATTCGAAAGTTTAGTTTTCCAATCTTTCACATCATCAGCAAGCGGAACTTCTTCAGGTATCCAGTGTATCCTTTGTTGCTGCAACCATGCATCATATGCCCAAGGATAATTAAAAGGCTTGTATATTGGATCTGCTTCTAGCAATGACATAAGGTACCTAATTATTTTGAAGTAAATATTATATTAAATGATATTGAGAATCAGTCAATTTAACTTTTTTGAAATTTGACAACAGATAGTTTATCAGTGTATTATGATTTCAAATAATTAATTGACAAAATGCGGGTATTAACATTTTCTGTTTTGCTGTTTTCAGTAGGCTGCATGCACACTATCTATAATCACGGAGTTCCTGGCATTAATGTTGAACTGTGGAGCAAAATAAAAGTAGGTGATGATAGAGAAAAAGTGGTTCATACTTTAGGATCGCCAACATTAGTATCAAAGTTCGACGAAAATGTTTGGTACTATGTCTCATATAAAATTAAACAAGCTAACTTCTTGGGAAAAAGGAAGTACAGTAGTAAGTCTCTGCAAATTTCGTTTAATCAGAATGACGAAGTTACAGATATAAGAGAAATCAACGTTGCAGAAAGGTCTTTAGCTGTTGTTGATTGAAAATTTGCTGATTTATTTTTCATCACAAGTAACTAATTTAGGTAACGTAAATTCACCTATTTAGAATAAAATCTAACGTGACTTCGCGCCAAATGTGATGATGCTCAGCAGGTAAGCCAATTAACGGGCTACATTTATACACTGCACGCATTGCATTATCTGCTGCTGATCTAAAAAGAGGATTATTTTGATAAGAACTACTATCTGCTACGTTGGCTACAACGATCTCGCCTTTACTGGATAATAATAAGTTAATTTTTATACTAAAATTTTCTTTATAAACTATGCCCTCAGGAATGCTCCAACACTCTGTCAGTTTATCCCTTATAGAATTAATAATTTCTGTTACAGCCAATTCATCATCTTTGTTCTCAACATTTTTCTTATCTCTTATTTCATTTTTCACCTCTTTGATGTCTTCTCTTAGTTTTCTTTCTACACCCTTTTTTCTTTTGGGAATTGGAATACCCTCATCAATTTCCTGTATTTCAATAATTTGCCTCGGTTGTACTAACTCAACTAATTCTTTTTTTCTTTGTGGTATAGGAATAACTGACGAATCATCCGTTTGGGCTTTCATTGAAAAAAACAAAAAACAACATAGAGACAAAAGAAGAATATAATTAAAATAGAGAGGGCGCATATGTTAAGCAGCTTGTTTTACTGGTTTAAAGCTAATATTGCACATAAAGTCAATATATTTCAGTTGACTTAAACTCAAATTTGCTACACTAATTTTATTATCTCTATAATATCATATGGCCAATATACTCTAAATGAGATGGAAAGATGAAGGTGTTATTATAGCTGTTAAAAAATATGGTGACAAAAATTTAATTCTTTCTCTATTTACAAAAAATCATGGAAAGTGCAGAGGATTAACTAGGTTAACAAACAATAGCAATTATAAGTTTCAAATAAGTAATCTATTACATGTAGAATGGAGTGCTAAGCTACCTGAAAATCTAGGTTTTTTAAAGTGCGAATTGATTGAATCTTCATTTCATCATTTCTTTCAAGATAGGTTAAAAAGCATTGCTATTGCTTCTTTCTCGTCTATATTAGAAAAAGTGCTTCCAGAAAGTGAATCCTACATCAAGTTGTATGATAATTTTAGACACTTCATCGATGTAATAAAACATAATGGCCAGTTTTGGCAAAGTCATTACCTTAACTTAGAGCTTCTGCTTCTTACGCAACTTGGATTTAAGTTAGACCTATCAAAATGTGCTGTAACAGGTGTGAAAGAAAATCTACAATTTATTTCTCCAAAAACTGGTAGAGCAGTGTCAAAAAAAGTAGGTGACTGTTATGCAGATAAATTACTACCTTTTCCACAGATGTTGCATGATGTATACAATAACAACCTACAAAATAGCTACTCATATCAAGAATTCAGACTAGGGTTAAAAATTACAGGGTATTTTTTAAATAAATATCTATTTCTGCAGTTAAATGCGAAATTTCTCCGGAGTTGAGAAATTTTATGCTATCATTTGAATCTTAGTTACTACTTATTTGAAAGAAAAATTCCGCCCAGTAACCACTCTATTTCTACCACTGTTTTTTGCTTTATATAAATATTTGTCAGCACGTACTATAAATTTTTTAACATCATCAAGGTCAGATCTTTGCATTGCTGAAATTCCAATGCTCACAGTTACATTATGGGTTGTATTTTTACCCACAAGTATAAAAGGTTCTTTGGCAATAATTTTCCTTATTCTCTCTGCAATAGTATACGCATCTGATGCATTGGTATCTGGCATTACAACAACAAATTCCTCACCACCAAACCTAGCTAATAAATCTGTCACTCTGATATTTTCAGAAATTCTTTTCTGTATTTCCTTTAAAAGTTCATCTCCAGCATTATGCCCAAAGTTATCATTCACCATCTTAAAATAATCTATATCAAGTATCATAAGAGATAAACTTCTATCTTTTTCCACAGAATCCTTAACAATATTTCTTAAGTGTGCATCAAAATATCTTCTATTATAACAGTTAGTTAATGGATCCTTTATAGACATTTCTAAATTATTAAATAAATTCATTCTCAAGGCATCTTGATACCTTTTGCGTTTCACTTGCAAATTAACCCTAGCTATTAATTCACTCTCATCTAAAGGTACTGTTAAATAATCATTAGCACCTACATCAAGTGCCTTTACTAAATTGCTTTTATCATAATCTTCAGAAAGGATCAGAATTGGTGTATAACGTGTTTCTACTTTACTACGAAACTTAGAACACAACCGTAGGCCGTCAGTTTTTGAAAACTGCATGTCAGAAATAATCAGGTCGTAATTATCCTTAATACCAACCTTTAATGCTTCTTTTGGATCGTGCAGTATTTTAATTGATCTGAAGCGTTGCTTTAGAACATTGTGTATCTGCTCTGCTTGAAAGGTGTCCTCATCTACAACAAGTATGTTAGCATCAAAAATCTGATTAGAATAATCCATAATACTGCTTTCTGCTACTCCACCAATCTCAGCATTAGTTTCTCCTCTCAAGCACAACTCATCTATTATCATCTTTAAGCGCACAAGAGACTTAATTCTTGCAGATAAAGCAGTTTCATCTATCGGCTTAGTTAGAAAGTCATCCGCACCAGCATTAATTCCTTCCACTCTATCATGAGTATCATGCAGCGCAGTTACCATAATTATTGGAATATAAGTCGTTAAGGGATCATTCTTTAGCTTCTTACAAACCTCAAAACCACTCATTTTTGGCATCATGACATCAAGTAAGATAATATCTGGCTGCTGTTCCGCTACTAAATCTATCGCCTCCTCGCCATCATAAGCTACAATAACTGTATAGTACTCTGCTTTTAGCTGAGCCTCCAAAAGCTTAACATTAGATGGTACATCATCTACTACTAGGATCTTTGCTGTCATTTTTTGTATTATCTACATCATAGGTAGGATAAAGTTTACCATCTTTACCAACTATATAATTGACTTTTTCAACGTCACACTCACTATATAAGTCTTCAATTCCTGCATCTTTCATTAAACTCCTGAACCTTGATTTTATAACCATAAAATACCTGTATACATTCTTAATAAGACTAAGTAACACAGGTACTTTACTCTTATCAAGAACAATTATACTCACTAAAGCTACAACTAAAACTTCTGACAGACCTATATTAAACATTTTTCCTATGAAGCAAGTACTTTAACTCTCCTGATTATGAGTATTAATTTACTTAAATCAAGTTTAGAAGCAACCATCTCATCTAAAAAGCTATTGTAGCGCTCTATATAATCCTTATCATTAATAGCCCAAGTTTGAACCTTGTCTACATGATTATCAGTAGCTTTTATAACTTTAACAGCTAGCTTATGTTGATAATTGCTTAAATCATCTAATAAATCATTAATTAAGCTGCGATCCCAATAGGAAGAATGGCTTTTCATCTTGCCAGCAACTGTTCTAATCATATCAAATCTTAGCAGCGACTTTAATTCAAAGTATATTCTACCAGCCTCAAGGATGGACAAAGATGTCTGCTCAGCAACAGATATAACGTCCAGCGCATAAATAAGAATACGTAGATCAGCAACCCTTTTTGCTAGATCTTTATTTATGTTAAGCTCTAACAAAGAAGCTAATCCATGATTATAGACCTCTAATAGGTGCTCATCTAAAATATCATGGCCTAAAGTTTCAATTGCACCCCTAAATTTTATAACACCATCTAGTTCTACAAGATTAAGCTTACCAAGATTTTTTACTAACCAAAATGATACCCTACCAATAAATTTTTGCACACTTCTCACTACTTGCAAATATGAATCAACATCAATTTTTCCATCCAATTCATCAATTTTCTGCCAAAGGCTACTTAAATTATATAGGTGATTAACAACGATATATATGTTAACTGCTTCATGTACTTTAATTCCAGTACTCTCAACCAAATTATTAATAAATATACAGCCCATCCTATTTACTACATCGTTTGTAATGCAAGTAGAAATAATTTCCCTACAAAGTTGGTGTTTCAATATGGAATCCTTGAACTCTGTTACCATCCTTTGTGGAAAGTAATTTAGTAAGTAATCACGGCACAAAAAATCTTTTTCAGGTAGCTCAGAGTGTATAACTTCATTTTTTATTGCTGTTCTTGCATAAGATATCAGAACAGAAAGCTGAGGAGAACAGAAACCTTCTCCATCAGTTAACATTCTTGCTACCTCTTCTTCAGCTGGAAGAAATTCTACATCTCGGTTTAGCAGCCCAAATTTCTCTAAACTGAGTAATAATTTATGGTGCTGCTCCAACTTTTCTTTAGCTTGCAAGCACTCAAGAAGCAATGCTTTTGTTTCAATCCTGTTATGGTTTTCAAGTACCTTAGATGCAACTTCATCTACCATGCTAGCCAGTATTTCATTCCTTTTTTCCAAGGAAATTCCCCCTTCTTTTATAATTGCAACAAAAGCAATCTTGATGTTAACTTCAAGATCAGAACATATTACTCCTGCTGAATTATCAATAAAATCTGCATTGATATACCCACCTATTTTAGCGTATTCTACCCTTCCAAGCTGCGTGCAACCAAGGTTGCCACCCTCTATAAACATAGAAGCTCTAATATCATGACCGTTTACTCTTAATTCATCATTTACTTTATCGCCAACCATGCCATGGCTTTCACTTTTTGCCTTAACAAAGGTGCCAATTCCTCCATTCCATATGAAATCCACTTTTGCCTTGAGCAAATATCGAATCAAATCATTTGGAGATAATGTATCTTCCGTTATATCAAAGCACTTTTTCATTTCTTGAGAAATTTCTACTTGTTTGCTACTACGTTCAAATACCCCGCCACCCTTAGAAATCAAATCTCTATTGTAATCCATCCAAGTGGGAAACGGTAATTCAAAGAGCCGTTTACGTTCCACGAAACTCTTTTCCGCATCAGGATTTGGATCAACAAAAATATGCATATGATTAAATGCTCCAATTAAACTCATATTTCTTGAAAGCAGCATGCCGTTCCCAAATAGATCGCCAGCCATATCTCCAATGCCAATAACAGTTGTATCCTGGTAAATATCCTTATTCATTCTCCAAAAATGGCGTTGTGCTGCAATCCATGCACCTCTTGCTGTAATACCCATCTTTTTGTGGTCATAACCTGCTGATCCACCAGATGCAAATGCATCTTCGAGCCAAAAATTACATTCAGAGGATATTTCGTTTGCATAATCAGAAAATGAAGCAGTGCCTTTATCTGCTGCAACTACCAAATATGGATCATCTTCGTCATACCTAATCACATTTTCTGGTGGAGTTATTTTGCTATCAACTACATTATCAGTAATATCAAGCATTCCTCTGATGAAATTCTTATAGCATTCAACACCTTTCTCCCTGAAAATGTTTTTGTCTTTATAAACTTGCTTTATTACAAACCCACCCTTTGCGCCAACAGGTACAATGACTGCATTTTTTGTCATCTGGGCTTTCATGAGTCCCAAAACTTCAGTGCGAAAATCTTCCGTTCTATCCGACCATCTCAAACCACCACGAGCCAACTTCCCTCCTCTTAGATGTATTCCCTCAAAAAGGTTTGAATAAACATACAATTCACGGTATGGGCGCGGGTCAGGTAAACCATTTATTTTACTTGAATCAAATTTGATAGATAAGTATGGCTTATCATCTTGATAATAACTGGTTCTCAAAATTGCCATTATCAAGTTAAATATCGAACGCAAAACGTAATCATGTGAAACGTTGCTGATCTCTTTTAGTAGTTCTTCAATTTTTTCTATCAAAATGCTAGTAGTTTCTGCCCTATCAATATCTATTTTAGTATCAAATCTTGAATGAAATAATTCTACTAAATACCTTACTACTTTTGGATACTCTGATACTACTTTCTGGATATATTCTGGGTTATAGCTAAATGATGTCTGCTTTAGGTAGGCGCTTAGCGCTCTAATCAGAAGCACTTCCTTCCACTCGAGCCCAGCAATAATGATCAAGCTGTTAAAATAGTCATTTTTTATTTCCTTGCTGAACACTTTTACAAGTGTTACCTCAAACTGCTCTTTTAAAGTAATGTTGTCTATTAATTCATCAACTCTTGACAACACAAAATGATGTATCCATATTCCACCGTTGATTTCTATATAATAACCATTATGAGATAGAATCTTAGCCCCTAAATTCTTAGTAACCTTTAATATCTTTGACAATTCAAGGCCTCCGTTGCTTGGAGTGTAAACCTTCAATTGATAGTTGAGATTGTCACGAGTAAGCCTCAAATCAACTTCACTGACTTTTTTCTTTCTCACTATCTCCAATTTTTTCATATCATAATACGCATCATGAGGTTCAAAATTCTCTTGATAACTTATCGGAAATGCCTTGCAATAGCGGATAAATATATCCTCAACAGTGCTAAAAGTATTATATAAATTGTCTATAAAACGATCTTCCCACTTTTCTGTAATGTTTCTTAACTTGTTTTCGATACGCAAAACTTCATCATCAAAAACGCTAGCGCTTTTGGTTCTTAGTACCACGTGTAATTTCATCAAATCATATTCATTGATAATGTGATTGTTATAAATATCTGAACTTTCTGCATTCGTTTCATCTTTCAATATATCGCGTATCTTAAACATTAGTCTTGCACTAGCATAACGCATTGGTATCAGTACTATGCAGCTAATAAAGCTCCCTATCTTTCTCAAAAATAACTTGACTCTTGGTCTAATTGCAAGAGACATAATCGAAGTGCAAATTTCAAATAACTCGCCTTCATTTGACTGGAACAATTCATCACAAGAGAATGCCTGCAGAATAGAAATCAAAGCTTTATTGTTATGGCCACCAGGCACAAATCCTGCTCTTTTTTCTATTGTTGTGACCTTATCCTTTATTACCGGAATAGTCCGAACATCTTGCACTTTCGCCACAGAAGTAAATAACCCAAAGAAATGCCGTTCCCTACCCTGGTCATTAAATTCTTTTACTCCTATACAATTCATATACGTACGCCGATGAACTATTGAAATTAGGTCTGATCTTAATATGTATAAAGAATTCAAACCTTCAGAAGAAATCAATAAATCCTGATACTCTTTACTTGTTCTCATTAATCCAAGATTTTCCTTAGCGCTTAGAACAAGCTTTCCGTCTTTATTAGCAACGTATTCTTGGTAACCTAGAAATACAAAATTGTTATTCTTCAACCAAGCTAAAAAATCTCTATCTCCAGTGGTCAATGCAGGCTGCCTAAGAGCTTCATCAAGCTTCTTTAGCAGTGGTTGCCAGTCTTTCACAACACAATTAACTGCTTTTAGCGTTTTTCGTAGAGATTCTTTCAATGTATCAACAAAGCTATCACTTATACCTTTAATGATTACATATATTACTGATTCTTTGATTCCATTACTTTCTTCCAAGGGATAAATCTTATCTATTAGGCTATCTTTTCTTTTGACATTAACTATGCTGTTGCTGTAGTAGCATATGGTTAAATCGTGCGACTTAATAGTTGCAATAACCGAGTCAACTAAAAAAGGCATGTCATCATTTGTGATTTTAATTATAGTGAAATCACCTTCTATTCCTGAAATATCATTTACATTATTTACTGCCAATCTACTTTCTTCTTTTTCTTTTTTAAGAATGAAGTTGTATGCATCTTCTGCAATGTATAAAAGAAATTTATCGTTGACTTTTAGGTCACTATTATAAACAAAATTATAAAAGTACTGTATAAACTCTTTAATTTTTTCTTTCTCTTTTTTATTCCCTTGATCAACTAGCTTAAATAAAGACTCAACATTAACATTATGATTTATACACATTTTTCAAAACAAAAATACACAGCAAATCTAGATCTTTTTAACTAAGATTTCGTTACCAGAAGTATACACTATTAGCTCATCTCCTTCTACTATTTCCCCTGATAAAACTAACTTAGCTAGATTATTTTGAATGCATTCTTGTATTACCCTTTTCAGAGGCCGCGCTCCATATTCAGGGTCATATCCAGCTTGTGCTATTAGTTCTTTAGCTTCTTGCGATAAACTAATACTCAGTTTACGCTTAGCAAGCATCTTTTGTAAATAAGAGAATTGAACATCTATAATTTTATCAATGTCATCTTTGGTTAAGCTGTGGAATATAATAATTTCATCCAGTCTATTTAAAAATTCTGGACGAAACGCTGACTTAACTATTTTCATCACCTCATCTTTCACAGATTCGGTAGCTCCTCTTAGCATCATCTCAGCTCCAAGGTTAGAAGTTAAAATTAGTATGGTATTACGGAAATCAATTAATTTGCCATGGCTATCGGTGAGTCTACCTTCATCCAAAATCTGCAGTAGTATATTAAATATATCTGGATTTGCCTTTTCTATCTCATCAAACAAAATTACCTGATATGGTCTTCTCCTCACTGCTTCAGTTAACCTGCCACCTTGTTCATAACCAACATATCCTGGAGGCGCACCAATTAACTTTGAAACAGAGTGTTTTTCCATATACTCTGACATATCAAAGCGTAGAAGTGCTGATTGATCATCAAACAAAAATTCGGCAAGAGATTTTGCTAACTCTGTTTTTCCAACTCCGGTTGGACCTAAGAATAAAAATGAACCAAAAGGTCGATTAGTATCCTGAACACCAGAACGAGAGCGCCTTACTGCATTACTTATCGCTTCAATTGCATCTCTCTGCCCTATTACTCTTTTTCCTATTTCATTTTCCATGTTAAGGAGCTTTTCCTTTTCACTATGCATCATGTTATCAACTGGAATGCCTGTCCATTTTGAAACAATATTTGCAATATCACTCTCAGTAACTTCTTTCTTTAGGAAACTATCAGTAACTTTTTCCTGATTTTTTAACTCATCTTCAAGTTGAGGAATCACACCATACATCAACTCCCCTGCCCTTCCTAAATTTCCATTACGCTGAGCCAATTCTAGATCTTTCCTCGCGTTATCCAATTTTTCAGCAGTTTCTTGTATTTTAGCTATTTTATTCTTTTCCATCTGCCATTTACTGCTTAAGTCAGCAAATTTACTGTTTAGACTCTCAATTTCCTCATTTATCTTTTTTAAACGTTGCTTAGAGTTTTCATCACTTTCTTTTTTCAAAGCCTCTGACTCAATTTTCAGCTGTATAATCTTTCTTTCAAGCTCATCAACAACCTCAGGCTTGCTGTCCATTTCAATTCTAACCCTACTTGCTGCTTCATCAATTAAATCGATCGCTTTATCAGGTAAAAACCTATCTGTTATATATCTATTAGAAAGCGTTGCAGCAGCGATTATTGCACCATCTGTGATTCTAATACCATGGTGCACCTCATACCTCTCCTTCAAACCCCTCAGTATTGAAATAGTATCAGTCTCAGTCGGTTGAGAAATAAACACAGGCTGAAAACGCCTTGCAAGCGCAGGGTCTTTCTCTATATGTTGACGATACTCATCCAAAGTTGTAGCCCCTATACAGCGAATTTCTCCACGCGCAAGAGCAGGCTTGAGCAAATTTGAAGCATCCATTGCACCACTTGTCGCTCCTGCCCCCACTAAAGTATGAAGCTCATCTATAAACAAAATAACTTTTCCCTCTGCTTTTGAAATCTCATTAATCACTGCTTTTATTCTCTCTTCAAACTCCCCTCTAAATTTTGTTCCAGCAATTAATGCACCAAGATCCAAAGCTAAAACTTTTGCATCACGCAAACCAAGTGGTACATCATTTGCAACAATTCTGTTTGCTAAACCTTCAACTATTGCAGTTTTTCCAACACCAGGTTCACCTATCAGTACTGGATTATTTTTTGTTGTTCGCCTTAGCGATACCTGCATAGTTCTTCTGATCTCCTCATCACGACCAATTACAGGGTCAAGCTTACCTTGCATAGCAAGCTCTGTAATATCTTTTGTATATCTCTTTGCCGCATTTAATTTTTCCTCGCTATTTGGAGAGTCTGCACTACCACCTTTTCTCATTTCTGCAATAACTGAATTTAATTTTTGCGGTGTAACACCATTTTCCGCTAGAATCTTACCTACAGTATCATCTTTTTGTGCAGCAAGGCCCTGCAGTAACCGCTCAACAGTAACAAATGTATCTTTATTCCTCCTCGCAATACCGATTGAATCCTCAAAAACTTTTGCTACCTCTCTTGAAAGCTGAAGGCCACCACTCCCTGGCCCTTCAACTACTGGGAATTTTTTAATTGCATTATTCACAGTATCAGAAATATTCTTTACATTCCCATCGCAAGAGCCTATCAGATCGTGAACAAAACCTGATTCATCTTCAAGCATTACTTTAAGTAAATGTTCAGGCATAAAAATCTGATGCCCAGCTCCCAATGCTTTCATTTGAGCACTTTGAATTAGGCCTTTTCCTTTTTCGGTAAATTTATTCAAGTCCATAATATAAATTCAACTCATACTTGCTGATATATATAGCAACCACTTCCTCAATTTTAAACCTAAAGTCATTTATCAATAAAAATTTTCTAAGTTCATATAAAACAAGAAAAAGCAGATTCTCTACAAAAAATAAAATTTATATTAAAATATTAATTTACTTTAAAACTAAATTAATGTTAAGATATAAAGCATATAGCTTAATTTTTTTTTATAAAAAAATGAATATCAATGATTTTAACATAAAGAACTTAATAACAATTTCTATAGTACAAGAAATAAAGAATGGCGTCAGGCTTGTTCCAGACGTAATAAAACCTGGAATACAGGGTATATTTTACGCTGCAGGAGGAGTATTGTTTACATACGCTTATGGTTTTTTTGCACAACAAAAAAGTTATCAAGATGGTTATATGGAGGGCTATAAAAAAGGCTACAGTGAAGGCTTTAACACAGGTTATAACGAGAGCTTTAATCAAATTACCTTAATTGCTGGAGCTGCTTGTGTTGGAGCTGCTGTTGGAACTGCAGCTATTATGTATTATACTCAATGCAGACAACAAAATACTCAAATTGATAATGCTCAAACAAATCAGGTAACTTCTAATAACTTAGCTTTAGTTGAGTAAGATCAAGCTAAAAATCAATTGCATAAACATTATCCGAGAAAAAAGTTCAGTGTGTAATCAGAAAAAAATCGGATAATAGAGAAGGAAATTGTATAGATCGATCTTTTTGCGAATCTACGCTTCTGTTTTCTTCAACTAATGTAGTTTATTAATAAAAAAAGATTGCCATATTTTATTATCCATGCTAGAATAAACAATAATTTTAGTGAGGTATGTAATGAAACATATGTTTAATAAGGCTAACGCGCCTTATATTATCAGTAGTACTTTAGCTACAGCAACTCTTTTAGCATCAGGAGTGTTTGCTGCAGCTCCTTATGTTGGTTTCTTAGCTCCAGCTGCAGCATTAAGTGTTGGCCTTCCATTTATTATTGGCGGTGCTGTATTTTCTGCTATAGTCATTGCACTTTCGGCTGTATTAGTTAATAAAAACAAAATTATTTTTGAGAAAGATACTCAATTGACTAATCAAGCAAAAGAGATAGAAGGTAAAAATAGGGATATTTTTGAAAAGAGCAAAGAGCTAAAAGTTACTTCTTCTTATTTAGATGCTCAAAATGCCAAAGGAAAAGCTGAAATGCAAAAACAATTAGATAAAAAGTAGAATACATTATTCATTCTGATGAAGATGCTGAGAGAGTGCATAAAGAGCGTAAAGAAAAAAAATCGAGAAGAGGTTTTAGATTATGAAGCTCTTAGCAATTTATTTAGAGAAGAAGGTAATCAACCAAAAATGAATGCTGTAGCAGAAAAAGAGAAGCTTAACAGTGTAAAAAGTTCTATGCAATCATCAAATAATCCAATCCCTGCAGCAAAAATGTCATTATTATTAGGGCTAGGAACGTTAGCATCAACAATGTTTATTAATAAGTTTGATCCTATTCATAACAGTCTAGTGCAATCTGACAATAGTATGGTTAATTATACCTCAAGCTTACCATTTACTTGTTCCGCTGATCAACAAGCTATGCAAAGTAAGATCGATGAGGCGACCAAGATATTATATGATGCTAACAAGCGATATGGAGACCAGTGTTTCACAACTGCAGAGGATAGCACAAATCATAAAGATGTTTCTCAGAGTGTGATGAGCAGAATATTCTCTGTTCTTAGTAACCCATGGGACAGTCTCGTTGGTAGTGCAAAGAAGAATGATAACAGTCCTGAACCTAAATGGTTTAAGGATTTGCATAAATCAGAAGATCTAGAGGAAATTATAGATGGTGGTACTCTTCCTAACCTATTCTATGAGGACAGTAATAATGATTATCAATTTGCTAAACCAAACATAACTCACGCTGAGAGTAGTAAAACTGTTGGATCAAATCAGACAGCTATTACAAAATACAGTGCTGCTGAAAATGCCTTTATGAGTACATGGGGCAGTTTTTTAAGGAATTTAAATCCTTTTGGTTCTCGTGAACACCACGTTACTTCAGCAAAAGGCAGTAATTATCAAATTGCTAAACCGAATGTAACTCATGCTGAGAGTGGTAAAACTATTGAGTCAAATAAAATTATTTCAGAGTCTGGTAGTTTTAATACTGTGTCATCTTTTGCAAAAGTAGACAACGGTATAAACACATCAAAACAGCAAGGTACCTTTGTTGATTCTGTTGAACTAAGCAAGTTAACTACACAACGACCAATTCAGCCTGGTTTACTAAGGGTTCTTTAAATATTCACCCTTAAAAAAATCGGCGTAGGCTTAGGCACTGTAGTGCCTGAGCTTACGTACGCATTGCACAGAAATTTTAAATCGCGTTGTTCTTTTGGAATTTGCAATTGGTCTAGTATCATTCCTGCTGACTTTGGAATAATTGGCTGCAGCAAAATGCCAATCATTCTGATGTATTCAAGTAATTTGTAAATTACTAAATCCATGCGCTCTCTATCGGTTTTACTGAGTGTCCAGGGTGCACTTTTATCTATATAAGTATTAGCCTCAGAAGAGATATTGATAATTAAAAATATAATATGATTAAACTCATACTTTGAGAGATGATTCGTTACTTGATCAAGTATGGCTTTACAATTTGGCAAACTCTCATCATCTTTAAGCAAATTGCGATCGACCACTGGTACAACTCCAAAGCATTGCTTGTGCAGAAATGAAATTGTTCTTTGCACTAAATTGCCTATATTGTTTGCCAGCTCTGAGTTTATGCGGTTGATCATGTTCTTCTTACTGAAATTACCATCTTGACCGAAACTTGCTTCCCGAAGGAGAAAATAGCGTAGTTGATCAACACCAAACTCTTCTGCAAGATCAATTGGATCTATAACGTTACCAAGAGATTTGGATATTTTTTCCCCCTCGTTTAGCCACCAACCATGAACTGCAATTTGTTTTGGCAGTGGTAAATCTGCTGCAAGAAGAATAGCTGGCCAGTATACAGCGTGAAAACGCAGTATGTCTTTACCGATCACATGAACGTTGAAGGAGTTTGTCCAAAACTTCTTATATTCCTCATCTTCTATATTAGGAAAGCCTATTGACGTGAGATAGTTAGTGAGCGCATCTATCCAAACATAAATTACGTGCTTGTCATTCCCTGGTACTTTTATTCCCCAATTAAAACTAGTACGAGAAATCGAAAGGTCAGTCAGTCCTGATTTTACAAACGATACCACCTCGTTTTTTCTGCTCTCAGGAAAGATGAAATTCGGCTGATTTTCATATAACTCTAGCAATTTGTTTTGCCAAATTGATCAATTCAATCTCAGCAAATGACATTTGATCAGCATCACGAATAACTGGTACAACAAGACCTTTGTCAGTGCCAACAGCAACACCTATGTCATAGTAATTTTTATATACAATTTCATCACCTGAAATCTCAGCGTTAATCTCACGAATTTCTTTCAGCGCTTGCACTGCTGCCTTTATAAAAAACGACATGAAACCAAGTTTTATTCCATATTTCTTTTCAAAAGTTTCTTTATACCTTGCCCTCAGATCCATGACGTTTTTCATGTCAATTTCATTGAACGTGGTCAGTATTGCAGCAGTATTTTGCGATGCTTTCAAACGAGCAGCAATGACTTGCCTTATTTTGCTCATTTTCACTCGTTCTTCTCTTCTCTCTCCACTTGCTACGCTTTTTGGCGATTCATATTGTTTTACCGCAGGTTGTTCAGCCTTACTCATATGGTCTATCACATCTGCTTTGGTTACTCTGCCTCCCATGCCAGTTCCTTTTACACTTTCTGCACTTATTGCATTTTCTTCCATAATTTTACGAGCTGAAGGGGCGTCTTTTTTAGCAGCGCTTTCGCCCTTATTTTCTTCTTTCATTTCTTCTTTTATTTCTCCTACAGCAAGTTTTGCCAGTAACTGATCAGGGCTAATTACATCATCTTCTTTCACAAAAAATTCGGTTATTTGTCCTGAAGCTTCTGCAGTTAATTCGAGTGCTGTTTTGTCAGTCTCAATTTCAAAGATCAAGTCATCTACTTTTACTGCTTCGCCAATATTTTTCTTTATTTTTATTATACCTTCCGTAACTGATTCACCACCAAGAGTTTTTGGCGCTCTTATTTCTATAATTTTGCTCATAAAATAACTTCTATATAAAACTTTCTATAAATTTATACATGAAAAGAGACATGTAATAAACTAATAAATTCATTAGGCCTTTTGTCATAATGCTTGATTATTTCTTTTTATATGTTTAAAATTAAAATACTAAGTAAATTGAAATAAGATTATGGATTTTGATAAAGCAGACAATGCAGAGGATTTAGAAGATAATGAAAAACTTCAACTAATATGTAAGGCTTACAACAGAGAATTACTATCAAATCAAAGAGTTGTTGATGGCATCAATTCAATGGATTACAGTAAACTTAAAATCTTATGCAAGTATAACAATAAGTTTAGTTACAAAGGTATTGAAGAATTACTATCAAATAAAGAAACTGTTGATAACATCAACAATTAAGATGATGAAATGTTTAGGTCCATGCTAAAAGATGCACCTTCGAGGGAAAAGATTCTAGAAATACTAAAAGGTGGGGAGGTTTGCAATATCAACAATGAATTCGAAAGTAGTGATAGTGAGGAGAATGAAGAAGATTATGGATATTATGATAATTTTGATTACGAGGAAGATGAAAAAAATGATCCGAATAACTTTGCTAAAGAAGCACTAGGAAATAAAGGAACTGTTGACGATGGTCAGTTTTATATTAATGAAGAAATACTTAAATGCATATTTGAAAGTGGTAAGCTTAGTGATGAAGATGTTACAAAGTTATTAAAAAATAAGGAAATTCTTGAACGCATCAATTCGGTTGCTCCTGCAAGATTTCAACTCATACTTAATAATATTAAGTTTAATGGTACCAGTATTATAGGATTACTAGAAAATAAAAATACTGCTAGTAACATCAATCTTATTGATAAAGAAAAGTTGGAATATATAATTGAGAGTGATAAATTTAGTAATAAAGGTATTATAAAATTACTAGAAAATCAGGAAGTTGTTGAATGCATCAGTTTGATTGCTCCTAAAAAATCTAAAATCATACTTGATAGTCGTAAGTTTAATGATGCCAGTATTATTGTAGAATTACTAAAAAATCAAAACACTCTTGAGAATATCAAACTGTATTAGTGAAGAACTACTTAAATACATATTTGAGAGTGATGAGTTTACTAGTGAACATATTATAAGAATACTAGAAGATCGAGAATTTATTAACCTTACCAATTCGATTGATTCTGAAAAATCTAAATTCGTATTTAGGCAGTTTTATCATACCATTATTATAGAATTACTAAAAAACCAGGAAGTTGTTGAACGCATCAATTCGATGAATCGTAAAATATTTGACTTGATATTTAAGTATTCTGATCAAGGATATATTATGAATTTACTGAAAGATCAGAGTTTGTTTGATCAAATCAATTCTCTTGATGAGAGTAAAGTTAGTATCATGAAAAGTGATTATTTTTTTACAGATAAAGAGATTGCAGAAATACTAAAGATTTCATTACCTCAACTCCATTCTATTGATGGTAATAGATTAAAAATTATATGCAAAAGCATTAAGTTTGATTCTACAGATGTTAGAGAAATACTAGAAGATCAGAGTCTATTCGTTCGAGTCAATTCTATCGATCTTGAAAAACTTGAACTTATATCTAGTAGTAGTAAGTTTGATTGCTCCATGGTTATGGATTTACTAAAAAGTCAGAATTTTATCGATTCTATTAATACTGAAAAATTTCGACTTCTACTTGATAGTGCAAAATTGAATGACAAAAGGATTATAACACTACTAAAAGATCAAAACGCTGTTAAGGGCATCAATTCTGTTACCACTAAAGAGCTAAAAGCAATAATAGATAATGTTACTGATAAGGCATTTGTCAATATATTTAAAAATTTTAAACCTAGCGTAAAGTCGACTTTGAGGCTTGCTATACTCCTGCGTAAAGCTGGTAAAATTAAAGATATTAATATCGATTATTTGAACAACAAGGAACGTATTTACGAAGATATAATTAAATATGTTCCCCAAGATCTGAGAATATATACTCAATATCCTTCCCCAGAAATTGTCTTAGGCGGTAAAGATCTTCCTCAAGGGCAGAAAATAAATATAAATTCACTTGTACCATTCCCTAAATTTAAAAGATATATTGAATGCGAAGAACCTGTGTCAAAATTATATAATTTATCTCTAGAGCAGGTTATTGAGAATATAAATCCACATAAAAAAGCTAGGTATTCCTAACACCACTAAATTCATTTGTTTATAATAATTTCACTATACCGTAAAACCATCTATAACAGACTGTTTTTGCTATATTTTCTCTCCATTTTTTCTTGGTAAGATCACTAAGCAGCCGATTGAGAAAATTTTATTCATATAATGTAGACTATCAATGATTTTTCAGTAATAATGTAGTTTTTAGAGCGATATAGTGAACTTCTCATACAGAAATATAGAAATTTTAAGCTAACTGATACTGTTAGAACAGGTAAAACCAAATAATAGGTTATCTTGAAATGTTAAATCTAGAATTTCTACCAAAACATCTAGCAATTATTATGGATGGTAATGGCAGGTGGGCAAAAAATCAAGGAAAAGTGAAAATTGATGGTTATAGAAAAGGTAGTGAAGTTGCATTTGATATCGCTAAGCATTGCACAAGCTTGGCTATACCTTACTTAACTTTGTACGCATTTTCTATGGAAAATTGGTTTAGACCTGAAAACGAAACAGATTGTCTATTTGATTTATTTTACTCTGTTTTAACTAATGAAGATAAAATCAATTTCATTCACAATTGTAACATTAAGTTGAATTTTATTGGCAATTTAAGCCTATTGCCTAGTAAAATATTCGATCAAATTAAAAAAGCAGAGGAAGTAACACATAAGAACGATGGCCTGTTACTTACTGTTGCAGTTAGTTATGGAGCAAAGCAGGAAATTATACATGCTATCAACAACATCATAAAAGGAAATATTGATTGCATATTGGAAGAGGAATTTGAAAAATTTCTGTATACTAAAGATTTACCAAAATTGGATTTATTAATTCGCACTGGTGGCGAGAAAAGGTTAAGCAATTTTTTACTATGGCAAGCAGCTTATGCTGAATTGTATTTTTGTGATACTTTGTGGCCTGATTTTTCTTGTCAAGATTTGAGTAAAGCATTAGCAGATTATACAAAGAGAGAGAAAAAATATGGTAGATAATAATTTTATGGTGAGAACACTATCTTCAATAGTAATATTACTGATATTTTCTTTTGCTACATATTTCAGTGATTTATCATTTTATCTACTAATTTTTTCAATTGCGGTTCTATCTTCTTTTGAATGGTATAATCTAACTAAAGGCAATAGTATCTTATACATTTTTGCATTACTACTCATTGCACTACCAAATGCATCGCTGATATACTTATATAATCTACCACAGGGAAAATATGAATTAATATGGCTTATCTTAACCATTTGGAGCATCGATATTACCGCTTACCTATTTGGTAAAAACTTTGGTGGTGCTAAAATTTGCCCAATTATTAGTCCTGGAAAGACTTGGTCAGGGCTTTTAGGTGCAGTTTTAGCTGGAGTATTTTGTACAATTTTTGGCTCAATATTTTTGAGTTTATTTCCAATTTTCTATTCCCCAATAATTGGCGTTACAATTGCTATTCTAGCCCAACTTGGAGACTTTACTGAATCACTCATAAAAAGAGTTTACAATGTTAAAGATAGTGGAGGTATAATACCTGGCCATGGAGGAGTACTTGACCGTATGGACAGTTTCATCTTTACTGCCCCCTTTATTGCTATTTACATAAGCTAAAGAATGAAGTGCTATTAACCTTTGGTCCTTTCCTTTTTATTCACTGCTTTCACCTCAACAAATTGAAATTCTTCGGAGTTCACTATTTCACTCATGGGCTTACTGCAATAAGGACAATACATTTCTCCTTCTTTATGTAAATATACTACTGGATGACCAGAACCATCATCATTCTCATCACCACGGCAGCAAACTATTAGATTATTATCCCTCACTTCTGACATACTGCTCCTTTATTTTATAGTATTTTGTACATCGAGCATAACCGCTTTGAAGTGGAGAAAACAACAAATATTTATTCTCCATTTTTTACCCTATTTAGATTAATCAATTCGCTTTGGACATTTTGTGATACAAAATTGCTAACATCTCCTCCTAATCTCGCTATTTCTTTCACAAAAACTGATGAGATAAATTGAGTATCTTCAGATGCAGGAAGAAATATAGTTTCGATTTCAGGAAGGAGTTTATAGTTTACCCAGCTCATTTGAAATTCATAATCAAAATCTGATACTGCTCTGAGCCCCCTGATAATAACAGAAGCATTTTGCTCTTTGGCAAAATTCATTAATAATCCATTGAAAGATATGACATCTGCGTCAATTCCTAGTCCTTTCACTTCATTTTCAGCCATGCTTGTGCGTAGATTTATGTTGAAACTAGTATGTTTGTTAACATTTTCTGCAACACCAATTACTAACTTATCGACTAGCTTACATGCTCTTTTTATTATGTCAAGGTGCCCCAAAGTTATAGGATCAAATGTACCAGGATAAATTCCTATTTTGTTATTAATGTTCATTTTTTGTTTCTATACTTCAAAAACTTTTGATGGACATGATAACGTTTTTTGTCTAAAAATGAAAGTACGTAGTTGGCCTGATAGCTCAGTTGGTAGAGCAAAGGACTGAAAATCCTTGTGTCGCTGGTTCGATTCCTGCTCAGGCCACATTCTTTTTCTTAATGTTCTATAGTATATTATAGTATTAATATAATTATTTAGGAAATAATGTATAAATGTTACAATAGAGTATTTAATATACTATTAATTACATTTCTACTATTAAGTAATATCGCTTATAGTGAAAAAGCAAACAAAGAACCATCTGCTTTGACAGCAGAGAATGCAGTAAATTATAATATAATTGTTGGTTTATTGAAAACAGATGAATCTCAAAATATCTATGAGATATTCAATAATTTTGGGGTTAAAACTATATTCATTAACTACGACAAAATAATTAATCTAAAAGAAATCCAAGAAGAGTTTGCAAAACAAGATGAAATATTGGCAAAAAAGCTGATACTAGATCGAATAAAAGTTGAAGTTGCAAAATTTATCAAAAAGCAAAAGATAAACAGAATATTTATTTCAGATAACTTTCATTCAGCTCTTAACCCTTACCGCCAGCTTGTGAATGAAGCAATTGTAAAAATAGTAGATGACAATCCTACAATTCATTTGCTTGCCATATGCGGTGGTTTACAAGACATTATGTATGCAAAAGAAATTGAAGTAACAAATGTTGTTAATGATGAGAAGAATCATTTAAAATCAGCACAAAAAGAGAATATACCTCTTCAGCAGATAAAAATTGTTCCAGGTAGTCGTTTGGAAAAAGTGGTAGCTAGATTTTTACTACCTAATCAAAATGGCTGGTTTTCAACTTATTTTCCGAATGCTCATTCAGGTAAAGTAAGTAATGCTACAGAGAATAGAAGAAGGCTAGAGCTACTTGGATATAAAATTGCAGCATTTGCCAATGACGGGGTAATAGAAGCTATCGAAGATAAGCATGGTAATATTTACTTTCAAAGTCATCTAGAAGCCCTTGTTGTCAAATTAGATAAAAACTCTCGTCTGTCAAGTCAAAAGGCACGTCAGGTTTCAACACTAGTTGCTATAGCAATTATAAATGATTTTCTTCATCGCGTTTAATGCTAAAATAAGGAGAATCATCTAATGTCATGCAAGTACCCTTTTTCTTGTCATTCCAGTGCGTGACGCTGGAATCCAGTTTTTCATTTCATCAAATTTAGCATAAGCTCAAGTTTGCTTATAAATTTTTCTGGATGCCAGTGTCTGGGCACTGGAATGACATTATGAAATTTGAGCTCCAGTGTCAACTACTATAATGACACCTGATTATGATGAAAGAAATCTAATGATTTATATAAACCCCATAGCATGTCGAACGAAGCTTTTTTTAAGAAAATCTGAATTTTCAACTACCATTAAACCAAGATTGCTCAGAACTTTAACACAAAGTATTCTGTTGGAAAATATTCTATTTAGTCCATCAGTTGCAAGTGCCATAGTGAGGTTGTCAAAGTATCTATCACGTGAAATTTTCTTCAATAGGTAATTACTGCCAACGTCAATGCCAGACACTTTTGCATTAGTTATTTGTCTAATAACACTCTCTACATCTCTCATTCCAAGATTAAGTCCTTGACCTGCAACCGGGTGGATTGAATGTGCTGCATCGCCAATAAGCAAAATTCTGCTTTTATGAAGCTTTCTCGCAAAAGTAAAACTCAAAGGGTAAGATTTTCTTTCACCCTCTAATTCAATTTCTCCCAAATAAGAACCAAATCTTTTTTTGAGTTCTATGATAAACTCCTCTTCAGATAAGCTCATCAGCATTTTTGAAATTTCGCATTTTTCTGTCCAAACTATTGAAGAAGTATAGCCACCTTTCATTGGCAAAATTGCAAATGGACCACCAGGAAAAAACCTCTCTACAGCTAAGTTTTGGTGATGTAATTCATGTTTTACATTAAATACCATGCTATTTTGTTTATAATCAAATTTTATCATTGGTATAGAAAACAACTCTGGTAACTTAGAGTTTTTACCTTCAGCACAGATAAATAGTGATGATATCAATTTTTGATCATTATCAAGAGTAACTTCCATGTATCCTGCGTCACAAGAGATTGTTTTATAGGAACGTGGAGAATATATATTGAGTTTATGCAAAAAATTGTTATTGATTGCATTCCATATAATAGCGCTCTTGATTACATAGCCCATTGGCTCTTCACCAACCATTTTATGGTCATAATGAACAGTAAATGGGCTATCTCCATCTAATATGCATATATCAAGTATTGGTTCAGCTTCATCTTCTAAGAACTGCCAAATCCCTAATTTTTCTAGTATTTTTTTTGACCCTTGAGAAATAGCAAATGCTCGATTATCATTGACTGTGCATGGTAAACTATTTTTCTCAATTACGGCTACAGATACAGAGTCATTACTCAGGCCAATAGCAGTAATAAGACCAATTAGCCCACCACCTGAAATGATTACATCGTAATTCATTTTATTTACCTAAAATTACATTTTATTCATTTTGAAAATAGTTTAAACAAACTTTGTAGATGCTGGACTTCTTATCACTACCTTAGTATACCTCAGATTAGTAATAAAGTATTAATTATTTCATGCAAAATAGGTTTTATTTTATTAAAGGAAACAGCTTATGACTACAGATTGCAAAAAAGAATTACTAAATTGCATTAACAAGTACAGAGAAGAACTTGCAGAAAATAAAGCAGAAATTAGACAAACTTTAACTAGCGATAAAATTAATATAAGCGATTACTTTTATCAGGGTGATACAATCTGTAATGAAGAACTATTTAATGTAGGAGGCGAGTGTCAAGATACACAACGTGGTAAATATACGTATGATGAGTGGAAGGAAAAAATTGAAAAACCTCATGCTAAAGATTTGCTAAAGATGTTACAAAATGAAGTAAAAGGTAAAATATTAAAAAATTTTGAAGATTATGAAAAATATCATAAAAATGCTACTGAAGCTATAAAAAGAGAATTAGACATAGATTCAAAATTAAAGGCAATACTCAAAGAAAAGCAACAACCAGAAACTGATGAAACTCGAGCATATTATGACGTTATACGAGGTTTATATGAAAATGGAGACATGCGCTCTCAACTAAAGTGCAATGATCTTGATTGTTTCAATAGAAGATAATCTATCTCAAAAACAATCCGAGCTAGCTGCTATAAAGGATGACTTTTTGGATAATACGCAAAATATTTTTCAACATATTCAAGTTGAAGATAGTATTTTTTAGAGAAATAAGATTATGCTATTTTTTTAATGAAATTTCTTAAGTGGTAGATTATTTTTTACAGCTACAGCTGAGGTAGCTGTCACTACCTGAAATGTAACAAATAAAATACCAATCTTAAATATTGCTATATTTCACGATAGTTTCTTAACTTGACGCACATGCTCTTGGAACATTCTCATTTGTCAAATAGTTTCTGTCATGCTACACAATTTGTAATGCAGGTTTTAACTTACTTTTACGCAATATTGATCATTCTTGAAAAGCAATCTAACATTTTCTATTCCTTGATTACGAAGCTTTGATGCAGCTGATTTAGCTACCTGAGCGTTTACAAAAAATGCTACATATCCCTTACTTTCTGCATTGTTTTGTTTTGGGTGACGTTTCTGCATTTCTTTTTCATATTGCCTTTTGTAATGAGGAGTATTTTGTATCAATTGTTCTGACCTCTTTCTTAAGTACTCGACTTTTACCTTCGCAAGCCCAGACTTATGAAGTCCTAAAACTTGTGCTGCTTTTTCTGACAAGTCTATTATTCTACCTTCAACAAATGGCCCTCTATCATTAACTCTTATAACAAGCTTTCTTCCATTTTCTAAATTAGTAACACGAACAAAGCAGGGTAGGGGCAAGGTCTTATGTGCTGCAGAAATCAAGTGACGATTAAACACTTCACCGTTAGCTGTAATTGTGCCATGATCTTCTATTCCATACCACGATGCTATTCCTACTTCCTCATAACAGCTACAGTATTTTGGGTGGTAGGTGATACCATTTATTGTATAGCTATTGCCAATTTTATAATGACCTGCGGTGTGATTACACCTATTGCTAAAACTACAACTACTCATTAAAACGAATATTAGACATAGAAAGGCTAGTTTTTTTATCATTGTACTTAGTGAAATGGTTCGATACCATGAGGATTTTAAATTATACTATAATAAATTTAGTAATAAGTAAACGTCTACTGCCAAATATGCACAGCACTAAAAAAGAAGTAATACATATAATCGGTATAGGTGGAATTGGAATGAGCGCAATTGCTGAAATTCTTCATAATTCCAGTTATAAAGTTCAAGGCAGTGATACGCGATCAAACGACAATATAGATAGGTTACAAAAATTAGGTATAGAGGTCTATATTGGTCACGATGCAAGTAGTATTAGACAAGCTCAAATAGTTGTACATTCTTCCGCAATAAAACCTGATAATGTTGAGCTAGTTGCAGCAAGAAATAACAATAAAACCGTTTTGCATAGGTCAGACATGTTGGTTAAAATTATGAAAGGTAAATATGTGATAGCAGTTTCAGGTTCAAGTGGCAAGACGACGACGACAGCTATGATTGCTTCCATTTTTGATCATTCTGGTGCTGACGCCACTGTAATTGTTGGAGGAATATTAAATTCCTATCAGAGTAATTCAAAACTTGGCAAAAGTGACATTTTCTTAATTGAGGCTGATGAATCTGATGGAACTATGTTAAAAATTCCTGCAGATATTGCTGTTGTAACAAGTATTAATGACGACCATATAGACCATTACGGTACATTTAACGAAATCAAAAATGCGTTTTCTCGATTTGTAAACAACGCGAATTTTGCTATTTTGCCTGATTCTGCAGACATCAATCATGATGCGAGTAATTCTATAACGTTTGGGTTTGGAAATGGTAAAATTAGAGCTAGCAACATAAAACAACACAATAATAGCATAGAATTTGACGTGTTGATTAGTATAAACGAAAGTAATCGTATTCCATTGTCCACTACTCGAGTAGTTGAGAGGGATGGAATAAAAGCAGCCCTTTCTTCATCACCTCAATGCTTGAAACTGGATTCTCGTTTCAATGTTAAACAAGATACTATAGAATTTAAGAGGACAATCCCTAGAAAATCTCTACATTCAAAAAAAGTAAATCGTACTAATGCTATTTGAACAAGCTAGCGTAAAAGTAAGCTAAATTTTTTAAGGTACAAAAATAGCAAGAAACAGTTGTTTGAAAAAAATTGGAATTTGATTGGATTGCTGAAAATTGGCTCTCAAACTTTAGGCGCATGAGCAAGATAATACTCTTTAACTAATATAGATTAGTGATTTGGAAGAGATACATCTAGAGCAGCCGGCAAAGTTACAATACATATTACCGCAATAACTAGAAATGAGAAGGATCTATATGGTGATTATAGATTTTTCCAGATCTTGAAAACAATAAATAGACAGTAAATTAGAACTACTGCAAAAAAAACAAGAATAGCTGCACTGATTACTTGACCATTGTAAACGTAGCTTGTTAAGCCGATAAAAATAGCCATAACAAAAGCTCTAATGAACGAGAGTGCAGAAGAAGCCGTACCTTTAATTTCAGGAAAAACGTTTATTGATGCGTTAAAAACCACTGGCTGGCATATTGCACAACCAATAGAAAAAATAATCATAGATAGTGTTACTAAGTAGAAAGAATGGGGCATAATTACACTGAATATTACAAACAATAGAGATCCGATAGCACCCACGCTCGTACCAGAAATTACACACCATACGGCTCCAAATTTTTTGAGGATCTTAATAGAAAATAGGCTAATTAGTGAGAAGGACCCAACTATTGCACCTTGATGTAGTGCATAAATAGTACTGGATAAGCCAAAAGTTTCCATATACAAAAAAGGTCCGCAAGTAATGAATGACATATAAGCAGCAGAGAAGAGGCTCTGCTGCAAAGACAGAACCATAAATTTTGAACTCGATAATAATTTTCTGTAATCTTTCATCATTTTTTTTAGACTAAAAACATCGCGGTCCTTTTTTGTTTCTGGTAACAGAAAAATCAGCAA
>NZ_CP016430.1:122995-140021 GCF_003999585.1 Wolbachia endosymbiont of Bemisia tabaci
TTCTTTATCTTTTACATCATACCCTAGCGGTAAAGTTCCACCCATCCACAATCCCTGCTCCTTTGATGTTGCTATTTTGTTTTTTACTCTCTCTACGATCATTTCTCTTTCTAGTTGTGCTGCTCCTGACAATACCGTTTGTACAAATTTTCCCATTGGCGTATTATTGTCAAATATCTGTGTTACTGCTACAAAATTTACTCTATGTCTTCTAAAAAATGATGTTACTTCGATGCTGTCTTTTGTTTCTCTTGATAGTCTGTCTAGTGTATACACTACTACACAATCTACTTCTCCTTTTTTTACATCTTCAAACAATTCCTTTATCGCTGGTCTTTCTAAGTTCTTTCCTGAGAAACCTCCATCTTCGTACCTTTTGGCCAATGCTACCCAGCCTTCTCTGCTCTTTATGTACTTTTCACATGCTACTCGCTGCGCATCAAGACTGTTAAACTTTTGTTCTAGCCCATCCTCATTTGATTTTCTTGTATATATCGCACACCTTACTTCTTTTAGCATTTTATTCTCTTCAATTTTCATTTTTATCACGCATACCGAATAATAAAGGTCCGTTGTAGCTCATTCCCATTATTTTTCCGGCTATTGCTGACAATGATGTGAAAAATTCTTCTCTGTAGATTAAACCCTTATCTGTTACCATTACCGCATGCGTTTCTTCACCTCTCTCTAATATTAATTCTGTCCCCTCTACTGGTAATTTATCGCTACTTATTCTTTTTCCCTTCTCTAGTCGATCTGCTAGATACTCTAGTCTTTTTGCTCCTTTTCTTGACATTTTTCCATACGCTTCCTCCTGCATTCTATAAGCTAATCTAGGTATCAGATATTTCTTTGAGTGTTTAGGTGCCTCTTCCCCAAATACCTTCTTCCATATTTTTCTCAGCTCACCCAAAGGTTTTCTCTCTAAATTCATTACTTTCTTTTCTGTTTCTTCCTCCATGTTTTTAGCCTCTCATAGAAGATTTCCCACTTTGCTGTTCAAATAACCTTTCAATTCTGTCTATTTCTTCCTTTAATAACTCAGTTATCTCTTTACTATTTTTTGCATAATCCATTGCTGTCATTCCAAATTTATCCGCTTGCTCTATTTCTCCTCCTGCTTCCACTAACTCCTTTACTATTTCAACTTTCCCCATCATACATGCAAGGTGCAATGGAGTGCATTTACTTCCATATTCTTCCGCATTTACATTCCCTCCTGATTTTATCAATTCTCTCACGTTTTCTAGGCGTTTCTCCGTTACCGCTAGGTGCAATGCTGTGTGTCCTTCTACATCTGCTGCATTCACATTCACTCCTTTTTCAACTAATAATCTCACTGTTTTTGCGTCTACTGCATAATGTAGAACTGTTCTTCCCTTTTTGTCTCTTGCATAAATATTTTTATATGAGTTCTCTAATAGTGACTCCTCTTTTCCTTTTTTATTCATAACCTACTCACCTTTTTTTTGAATTTAAATTCCTAAGCCCTCCTTTTCACCACCTCATCTATCATTTCATTTACTTGGCTCATTATTTTGTTTGCTAAATTTTGACATTCTTTCTTTATTAGCGATTTGTCTCTCTTCCTTATTTCTCCTATCTCTATTATTTTTAGCTCCGGCATGTAGCTTCCATTCAACATGTCTGCTATTTCTCCCACTAGCCCCTCTATTCCATAGCACGTCAGTTCTCTACTTTTTGTTATTCCACCCTTTTCTCTCAGAAATTTACTCGCCTTTTCACTCTCTTTGCTATCACACAGAGAATACTTTTCACTTTCCCAGATGTAATACATTGGTGTTGCACCATATTTATTCAGTTGATTAACTTCAGCTCCTGCTTTTACTAGCTCTTTTATTATTTCAACTCCTGCTCCTCCTATTTTGCATGCAGAGTGCAGTGGCGTACATCCAGTGACATATTGAGTGGCATTTACTTCTGCTCCTTCCCCTAGCAGCACTTTTACATTTTCTAAGCTTTTCGCAAATACTGCACAGTGTAGTGGTGTATAACCATTTTTATCTCTTGCATTTACCTCTGCCCCTTTTTTTATTAATAATCTTACTGTTTTGTAATCAGAGATTTCTACTGCTTGGTGTAATATTGTCTCTTCTTCTTTATTTCTTTTATTAATGTTTTTAAACCCGTTACTTGATACTTCTTTAAAAAACTTACTAAAAGATTCTTTGCTAAACTTCATACTTACCTCACAAAATTAGCTTTTCTAGCGCCAGACAAATTTCTTATATTTACCTGCTGCTATTCAAGTCATGTCCTTTTTAGCATGAGAAAGCAAGTCCTTTTCTTTTTATTTCATACACTTTTACCTATTATTAATATAATATATGAGGATCTAAATATAAGTACTTAACTTACTACAGATATCACTTGACTATTTTTCCAACTTCTGTGCAAATGTCGATGTTCGTGCCACTTCAGTACTCCTGAATAAAATACTAAAACGTGATTTTCTAATTCGTGTATTGAGTCTTTTTGCTCTGAATCATTTTTATAGTAAACATTGTGTTCTGCTATAACGTATCCTACTATTTTCTGGTCAATGAAATTCTTTGTTTGATAAAAATGAGTAACGCTAAACCTTTCTAAAATTGGCTTGTGTTTTAAATTCCAATATTGCCCTGAAAGTTTATCGCTTCCCAATACAAATTTATTTCCTCTTTCTTCTACGCTACTAACTGGAAAGCACGTATTTATGTCTCCTAAATCCCAACTGTCTGATAATACTATCTGCGCTTTTGCAAATTTAATCGATGGTAATAAACTCTGTGGTAATGGATATAGTGCTTTTAAGTTGTACCACAAATGATTTCTTTCATAAATACCGTTATAATTCTTTGTGTGAGGCTCTGTTTCTCCAAGTACTGCTACATCTAATCGATATATGTCATTACTAAATGTTTGTTCATAATGCTCTCTTAAATAGTTGTCTACAATCTCTACTAACGGACCTCTAGAACTGAAAAAATTTATTCTTCCAAACGATAACACTGGTCCATCTTTTTCAACTTTTCTACCTGAATAGTCTGATAATAAGCTGCCGAATATACTTTCATCTAATATAAACCTATCAACGTTATAGTAGTCATTAAAAATCCTCATTAGCCTTGATCTTGCTGGTAATGATAGTTTTGCAAGTTCTACTACTGCATCTACAAAAAAGTCATTTGGAACATCTTTTATTCCTATTTGTAATTCAAAGAAGTGTTTACCAGGTGGTTCTTCGATAATTGTAATATCTTCTATATTTGCCCACTTTAGTGCTATTTTAAGTGATGCAGGTGTTCCTCTCAGTCTTTGAAATTTTACTCCTTCTACTACGGCTTTTCTTTTATCCTTTATCCAACGTAAAATTTCCCCCAATTCATATTCCTCAATCAACCACGGCAATGTTTCTTCTTTAAGACTAAACTTAAATCCTCTGATACAGCCTGGATCTACTTTATAATCTATCGCATCTACTAGCGCTTTTTCCTGTTTTGTTGCGTAATAAACTTTTCATTTGTCTTTTCTTTCAAGTTGCTTTAACTTCCTTTATTTAGGTAGCTTATGAGTAAGCAAGAGATCATTGCAGAAAAATAAAGATGTTCTTAATATCGAAAACACTCTCCATAATATTTGACCATATTATCCATACTTTAAAAAACAAGTTACAACTTCTGGAAGAAAATCAATACTTTCGTCTCCCTAACATTGGATCCAGTAAACCTTTTATTGCACGCAATCCCCTCACTGGCACAAAACAAAAAAAATACGTTTTAAATCCTATCTAACTTGACGTAGCCAAGCACTGCACACTCATTCCCCAGAACCACAACATCCTCTCTTGGCTCGATTAATTCTACGTTTTCTACACCCTCTACAAACAAATTTGCTATTATCCATGATCTTGTTACGTTCCATCCCAACCTTTTGCTTGCTTCAAACTTCTTAATAAATTGCTTCTTGATTTCCTCCTTTGATATTACAGGACTTATGCTCATTCTGCTGTGAATATCTATTTCCATAATATTGCAACCTATCACTTTTACTGTATCGGTTAAAACCCTTATATCATCTCTAGTAACCTGCTTTTTTACAATTTCTAGTAGCTCTTCTGACGCTTTGGATAACTCTGTGGATAAAATTGAGATTTCTACACTTCCTGGCACTTTTGACTCAACCAGCGCATCCTTTACTCTTCTATCTGCTGACAGTGCCTGATAACGATAATACTCTTTACTCCCTCCTGTGCTTGAGCCAACTATTCTTGCCTTGATTCTTTTTCTGAAGCGTTCATCTTCTTCTCCATCTTGCCTCTCTGCTCCATAAAACTCAGCTAAATTATCAAGCTCTTCTCCCCTTGCAAACTTGAGTAAATTGCTTTTTACCGCTTCATTTATTCTTTGTCTCAGCAAAAGTTCTCTCCAGGCTGCTACTTCTAATACCTTCATCGCTGGGTCACTTTCTACTAATGCTGTAAAACTTGTATCACACTTCACCAACTCTTCCCTCATCCGAGACAGAATTTCTTCGAAGTTCAGTGGCTCAATAATGTTAGTCTGCTGCATCTTTATACCACAACCCCATCAAAGCGAATGTTTTTCCCACTTGGCACGTATAATCCTCCCAGGTCAAGCGTTACTTTTCCCTCTTTTACTTCTGTAATTTTTACTTTTTCTAATTTAAACCTTTTTTCCCATTTTTCCAAAGCTTCTCCTGTTGCTGCATATATCTCAAGTGTTAAATCTCTATTTATCGGTTTATCAACTAATTCAAGTAACCTTGAACCATAACTTCTCCTCATTATTCTACTGTTTACTGGAGTGGTTAATATATCAATTATTGATTGTTTAAGATGGTCTAAACCTTCCAATTCCTTTCCACTAGTAGTACTCATACCGCGCATCTTTTTACCCTACAAATACATTTTTACTATACCCATCATATGAAAACCACACGATACTAAATCTCCTGTTCTCGCTACACCAATACCATTCACAAGTACTCTGTTTGAACCTTGTACTATCGTCTCTCCCAGAGTTACAATATCACCTTTTCGACACACAGATCTTCCCTTTTCAAAAACATTGCTGCTTCCACTCATACAAACATGAGCTGGTATCCCACTACAATAATCTCCTATACAAACTACTGCTTTTCCCATGTATTTTTTAATTTAGGTCTATTCTACTTCCTTTCAGTTTTATTCCACTTTTTGTCATTTCTATGCTCGATTCCCCAGCTTTCAGTGTTATTTTGTCTACTACTTCAATCTCTAAATGATGCTTCTCTTTATCATATAACAATCTTGTTCCATCCTGAAACTTCACACTATTTATTTCTTCTTTATTCTCTGGTGCAGAGTATTTTTTCTGATATATTCCTCCTAATACCACTCCTAATGATAGTTCACCAAAAGGAGAAAATATCATAACCTGTTCACCGATATCTGGTGGATACCAATCTCTATCTTTTCCTGCTTTGCTCGTTATCCATGGAAGAAAATCTGTTACAATTTCACCTATTTTGACTTTCGCTTTCGCTTTTTCATAGTCTATTTCTTTCACCAATCCAATACGGATAATATTTGCTAATTTTCTATTCAGCTCTGAAATCGCAAAACTATGATCCAACATGTACGTTACCTATCTCTATAATATGCGGCTTAATTCCAGTTTCTGACCACACTGACTCACCAATATGTATCTCATGAACCCATTCAACTAGCCACACAAGATAAGCATCTAGCTCTGGCCTAAATCCGTCAACTTCCGCAGAGATAAATTCAGCAGGTGAAACATTTTCCACATTCCAAGTATTTTTATTTACTACTCTTGCTACTTCTGCTGCTAATGACCTTACAACTAACGAGGAATACTCGACTGTTCCATCAACCACAATCCTTGCCTCAAATCTTACTTTTAGTGCTAACTCTTCTGTTCCAGGATCATGTCCCTTTTCAAATCCGCTAAGCTCCACAAAAACCGCTGGTGCTACTAATTCTTTTCTTATTGCTGGATATACTTCGCATGTCTGTATCGCTGATATTTCTCTCTTCAACGTAGTACAAATTTTATCATGTAAATCTTTCAAATTCATCCTTTATAGCTCAATTCACGTTCAAAAAACTTTGTAAAGACTTTCTCAACCTCATAATTAACAAGATTTCCTATTATCCTTGAAGCCTCAGGTTCGAGTGGCAATTTAACTTCCTTTATTGGCAATGCTGCTCTTCCTTCACGTTTAAACATACCGCTATTTCCTTTTGGCATAACTGCTGCAAATCCTCCTATAAACTCATGCTTTCCTACTTTCGATCCTCTTCTTGTTTTTTGTATTTTACCAATTGTCGATGCTCTAATGTCATAGAGATTTGCTCTAATTAACACTTCTAATCTGCTAGTTTTCACCTTAAAAATTCTTAATCTCTTTCTTATCAAACTTAATTTTATTCTCTTTTCCTCACTGATTTCCTTAGCTGCTTTTGATTTTAGCCATATTGCTGTTTTGTTCAGCGCTTTTATAGCTGCCAGTCTTATTTTCTGCTCTTTTCTTTCAATATTCGAGATTATTTCATTAATATTGTTATTAGTTTTTATATCAAACACTTTCTATTGCCTCAATTTTCAATATCTTACCCGAAGAATCTTTCAATGGTAGTTCAAAAATCTTGTAGAATCTTTTTTCAATCTTGATATAATTACCTATGCTAAAGGAAGTAACGTCCTCACTGCATATCTCTATTGAGGCAATTTGCTGAGTTAATGCTCCATCTTCACCTAGAGAGTACGTAGTCTCAGGACGTTTAATTAGCACTTTTATTTTTCGAATCGCCTCCTTATTTTTATTACAGTATATGGCTTCCACTCCTAAATGCTCAAAACAATCTTTCAATAGTTTTCCTATATTCATCAGCTAGAACTAATTTTTACTAGCACTCCAGGCCTGTGGCACATTGGCAAAGGATTTGACTGTGTATGTAAATCGGTCCCTCTATCAAACCTCCTTGGCTCTTGTTTTGCATAGAGTGGCTGTCCAAGAGTATTTACTGTCTCATTAAAGTCTGCTGGTGCAAAATGCGTTGTAAATGTGCTTGCTGTTCCTAGTGGAAAACAGTGCCCCGTATCTTTCTCAATAAATCTTCTCACGGTTCCTTCAGGGTCAGTTGCTTGCCCTCTATATTCCTCAAATGTTATTCCACAGAACGTAAATCCTGATCTCATATCATTCCTTAGCGCTGCTCCTTCTTGCCATCTTTCATATGCTTCTTTTACTTTAACGTGAGAAGTTAATGCATCGAAAAACTCAGGGCTTACCAAGGCATGAATTCCGGTCATATATTCACCACTTAGATTATCTTCTATATGCCGGAGTACTTCCAGACACTTACGTTTTACATCAGTTGTCGCTGTTCCCAGTGCAAAATTTACTACTTTTGGTGTGATTTCAAATTCGTTGTACAGATTTAATAATTCTGACCCGTCAGCATCTAAAATTATTCCTTTTAGCGCTCCCATTCGCAAATGCTCTAATGTTATTGCATGTTTGTTTCTCATTAGCTGCAAATGATCAGTTATTACATCTGCCAGCGCTTTAAGTTCACTCTCTGATCCAAATGCCCTTATTCCTTGTACTTCTTCTGGCAGCACTACATCATCATGCGGAATGTGCGGAATCGTAAATGTTCTTATCTTTCTTTTTCCTCTTTTTCCTACTGTTGCTGGTGCTCCTGGAACTTGCGTTGGTAGTAAACTTAATACTCCGTTGTGTTCTTCTATGGTAATATGTCTAAATCTTACTGACCTACTTGGAAATAAATTTAAATTTTCAACACGTCCATAATTTATCGGCAATATATTCATCGCATTTGTTAGTGCCGTCATGCTAAATGCTGTATTTGTAAATGGATTTTGCATTTTTTCTTTTCCCCCTTATATATGTTTTAATAGTTTTTTAAACTCCCTTGCGGATAATGATCCCTTGTGCTTCAAATTGCTTTATTGCTGCAGCTTTCTGCTCTTCAGTGATATTTGCTGGCCATACAACTGCATGATCTGCTAGCATTGCACCGCGAGCAATAATTACTCCTTTACTATTTTCCTTTGCGTTTACATCGCTTGCTATCACTCCTATCGCCGCTTGTGTACCATCTGTGGCAGTTGGATTTATTATCCTAATCATGTTGTCTTTATCACGACTAACAACTGTTCCTAGCTTCAGATTTTGCCCCTTGGCTACTGTTATCTGATCTCTTGAATATAGACTTGATGCCTCATACTTTAATAAGTCACCTAGATTATTTTGTTCGGTTATACATGTCATATTTTCTTTTCTCCTTTTTTTCCTTTAGTTTTACCGCCATGTTTGTAGTTATTGTACGCGGCGGTTATAAAAATACTTTAACTCCTACGACTTCTTGCTACCTGTATCATTAAATCTTCTCCTGAATTCTGTGGTATTGCACTCAGTATTTCTGTCTTCTTCGTTCGCTCTGCTAGCAGTTCCATTAAAACTTCCCTGGCTTGCTCAACACTTACGCCCTGCTCAATAAATTCTCCTATTTTCTCTGGCATTCGTGATAAGTTACATAAACGTATTAATTCAAGAACTTCAGCATGATAACTGTCATTTTTGATTTTATTAGTTAAATTATCAGTTTCTGGGTCAGTTGTAGTTTGTTCATTCATAGTAATACTCCTGTTTTTATTAATAGATGAAAGAATTGTAATTTCGTCTGCAAGACCTATTTCTATTGCTTTCTCGCCAAAATATAGCCCTGCTTCCGTTGATCGAATCTTTTCAATTGAAAGACCTCTGTTCCTTGCTATTAGCTGCAAAAACATTTCATATAGTCGATCTACTTCTTTTTGTAAGCTTTCCAGACTTTCAGACGTCATTGGCTCATGTGGGTTTAAATCATTCTTTCGACTACCAGCAAAGATTGTGGTGTACTTAATACCTTGCTTTTCATCAAACCTACTTTGATCTATATGACTTGCTATTACTCCTATACTCCCAATTCCTGAAGTGCGGGTGAGAAAAATCTTTTCAGCGCTAGAAGCTATAGCATATGCAGCAGAATATGCATCATCATTTGCTATTGCTATTATCCTCTTTTTTCCTCTTGCACTATAGACAAAATCAGCCAGGTCAAACACTCCATTGACCTCTCCTCCTGGACTATCTATATCCAAAAGAATTATTTCCACTTTTTCATCCTCTAAAGCTTCTTCTATTTCCTCTTGTATCTTCTCGTACGATGTCATACCTAGAAAATCATCAAAAGCTTCTGGTTTTTTAGTTAAAATGCCATGTATTGGTATTATTGCTGTCTTTTCTATATTGTTCTTTACATAGTGTTTTACATTTTTAAAGATAGGTTGTTTTTGACTATGAAGCGATAGTAGTTCAAAACTTTTTGCTTCAAGCATTAATGGTCTACTTAGAAACATTGTTTCCCCCAACATCAGAATCAAATATTAAATTGAGACTATTTGCTCGCTTTTGATCTTCTGCTATTTCTTGATCAATTTCTTCTACGTCGTAACCCATTTCTGATACTACTTCTGATCGACTTTTAAAGCCATTTCTTACTGCCATTTGTTGTGCTTGCTGGTCTTTTAAAGGATCAACCCAATCAAATCCCTGTGGTATCCATTTTACTTCTTTCAATGACTCACTTGTTAAATCTTTAGCTATAGAAAGTTTTCCAGATACTAACGCTAATTCTAGCCATCTATTCCATACTGGTCTGCAAAATTGAAATACCATAATGTTGTGTTGCAGCATAGCACATCTACGACGAAACTCTATTAATCCAGCTCTGATTGATGAATAATTAACACCGGTTAAATCTCCTGTTAGCTGCTCATATGTTATTCCTGTACCAATCGCTATTGCCCTCAGTTGCTGTCTCATAAATGCTTCATAACTTCCCCCAACATCAGACGGCTCTGAAAATTTTATGTCTTCTCCTGGGTCTAAAAGCTGCATTGTTCCAGGTTCTAGGCCAGATAGTGCTACTCCTTGCTCATTACTTTCACTTTCTCCCATGATATTTGCTTCTGGATCAAGTCTTGTAATAAACCCTGCAAACATCGCTGCTGTCTTTTTTCTCACTAATTCTGCATCATCGTATTGATCAAGCTCATAAAGTTTCAGCAGTATATTAGAAAGCCAAGGCTCCCCTCTGATTTGCCCAGGTCTTAAAGGTTTATAGATATGTAAAACATCATTTGCCGGTACTCTAACTGATTCTCCAAACGAACCTTCACCTGGGTGCTCTCTAAATAGGTAATAAGCTTCTCTTTGACCAAGTCGGTTAAATTCAATACCACTACGAATAATATTGCCGTTCGCAAGAGTCTGATTGCTTTTGTTATCTAAATGCTCTGATTCCAATACTTGAAGTTGCAATGGTACAGAAAATCCATCTTCGAGTTTACGATTTCGGAGGCGTACAAAACACTCTCCACCTTCTATCATGCTCCTACATACCAGAGCTTGTAATCCATAAAAATCACTTACTCCGCTACTGTCTGCTTCATCTGTCCATTTTAGCCATAATTCTTGTACTTTCTTTCGAAATTCTCCATCTCTTGCTTTTGATTGTGGTTTTATTCCTGTTCCAATAGAGTTACTTACTATCGTATCAATTATATTTGCAGCGTAAGGATTTTTTCTCACCATATCACGTGATCTACTACGTAAAGTTTCAAGGTTTTGAGACAGCAAATTGTTTATACTTCCTAACTCTGGTTGAAAGTGAAAAAATCTTCTTCCTGAGCCTGCAGCGTCCCAGGCTGAACTTTTGATTTTTGGCTTACTAAATAGTTGTTTGAACGATTTTAATAACATTTTGCCTCTTTGATTATGCAGCAGTTTGTTGCGCAATTTGACATTAAAAAATTACAGCTAGCTGCTGGAGAGTCTGGCTGTTAACACTTATGCATGAGGCTCTTGCACAAATACCAACGCTTATTCTGGGCTGCGTTCATAAATGTCCTTCCGATGTCCCATTGCAGTAATAGTTACTGTGTGTTTTGAGTAGTTTATCCTATAAATTACACGATAATCACTTACTCGTATCCTAAAATACCCTTTGAATTCATGCGATAATGCTTTACCTATTGCTTTAGGGTTGGTTGCAAGACGACTATCTACAGCTCTTCTCACTCTAGATCTTATCGTTTGTGGTAATGCAAGAAAGTCCTCCTCAAGAACTCTTTTTGAATAGATAATATCGTATCCCAGCTTGTATCTCCACCTTTAGACTGTTTTTGCAGATAATATTCTATTCCAATCTACATCCTCACTTCTAATTTCTTCATCACCTCTAGCATCACGCTCAAGAGAAAGCTTAGCCAACTTTATATCTACTTCATCTATTTTATCATCTTCTTCAGATAATTTGCTTGCTTCAATTTCTTCTTCCACTAGGTCCTTTACAACTTCTCCTATAGTTCTATTTTGAACTTTTGCCATTTCTATAAGGTAGTGAGCAAATTCCCCCTCAAAATTTACATTAACATTAAGCCTTTCTTGACTTTGATCCATATTTTAACTATAAAATACCAATTTTAAACTATAACATTTTTACACAATTTTGTCAATCCCCTTACTTGTCGCAATCACAATTCTTCTCTTCGGTCTCACACCTGCAACTTTCAGTTCAGCTTTAATACGTTGTCTTAAGTTTAGTAAATCATTTATCTGAACTTCAGCATACCTCACAACATGGTCACCATATGCAATTGATACTACTCTTTCGCCACTCTGAAGCTTTTGAATTGCCTGTTCAACCTGAAACAAATACTCTTCGTTATACATTTTCCAACCACTTACTCTGTCTCACTTTTTTGGGCTTTTTGCTTTCCATTTTTCCACTTAAACTATTCCATTTACTCTCTGGCCATCTGTCTATTCCCAGTGCTATCGATGCAGCTCTTGCATAAATTCGGCAATCTAGCACTTCGTTTCTTTCTCTTACCTTTTGCCACTCCTGTTTGGTGTATCCTTTTACTACCTTGCTGACTAATTGCTCTGCCGTTAGCTGCTTAAAATATTCAGGTGCATATTCGGGAAAATGACAGTATCCTGCCGGAGCTTCTTCACCTTCTTTTAAAACATTAAGTAATTGAAAAAGCTCTGACTTTAATATCGATACTCCGACTGGCCAGAGCTTTATTCCTCTCTTTAGCTTTTGACCACCAACTGTTATATCTACTCTACTTGGGCTACTAAGTGGCACTAGCGCTTTATTTACACCTTTCAATGCCATTACTTTTCCAGAGCCCTGATGACCTCTTACCCAGTTGTATACTTCTTGTGTTGCATACCCTGCATCAACTGCCATCATGCTTATCATGTATTCAAGACCATTTTCACCGATAAAATGATGATTTAAGAGCTCAGAGAGTTTTCCCCATACTTCCCTACCTCCTGTATCTCCTTCAAATACTCGATAATCTATTGACCAATTTTCACGGCTTTTTCCCCAGGCTACAACTTCCACCTCTAGACGATCTTTTTGGACATCTACTCCTGCAGTAAGTACTACTTCTCTCCTTGGTACTGTGCCAATCTGAAAAAATTCTCTCCTGTTAAATAATTGCTTCCAATCAGGTACTTCTCCTTTATCTACCCAAGTTTCTCCAAGCGTAGTATTTATCCAAACTTTCAGTAATTGTTCACTTTCTTTTGCATGGAGAAAATCTTCTACTGCTTGTTGCCAACTATACCAGCCAACTGGACTATAAAGACTTGAAAGATGAAATCCTTTTTTCTCATCTTTTACTCTATTAGTAGGCCTCCATTCTCCACGCTCAAGCATCTCTGTCTTTTGATGATTTTCTATCTTTTCACCACATTCTATACATATATAGTGTGCTGTATTTGGATTTTTATCTTCCCATTTTATTTGTGACCATTTTAATATTTGGTAATAATTACAATGTGGACATGGTACAAAAAAGTATCTCTTATCTGTTGCTTCAAATTCTTTCTCAATTCTGCTTATTCCATGAATCGTTGGCGTTGACACTAAAAAAATCTTTCGCCGTGCAAATGTATTAGTTCGAGCAATACTAAGCAGTACTGGATCTCCTTCTCCTCCTGAATCTCCTGGATACGCATCTATTTCATCAAGAAAGAGATATTTTACTGGCATAGACCTCAGTCCTACACTGCTGTTTGCTCCAGTAATCACAACTATTCCACCTGGAAATTCCTTACTTTGCACAGTATTGCCCGAATCTCTTGACCTTGGGTCTTTTACTTTACTCTTTAAACATGGTGTACTTTCAATCAGTGGTGCAAATCTTCCCTTTGACCAACGCTTTCCCATTTCAACTGTTGGCTGTACTACTAGCATTGGCCCTGGTGTTTGATCGATAATATAGCCTATCCAATTGTTACCAGCTTCTGTTCCCCCAATCTGCGCTCCTTTCATGAATACTACTTTTTCTGCAGGTGAAGATGGTGATAGTGAATCCATTATTTCTTTTAAATAAGGAGTTCTTTCTGTTCTCCATTTTCCTGGCTCTGATGCTGCAGTTGATGCTAGAACTCGATACTCATTCGCCCACTCTGATACTTTAAGCTCTGGATCTGGTTTTAAACCTTCAGAAAAAGATGTAGCATATATCATATCGCTAGCTCTTCACCATCATTAGATGATACCTCAACATCACTTAAAATAGAACTGCACTCACTTGTTTTCTCACTTTCAAGTTCAATAAACATTTTCTTTTCAAGTGCTTCTTCTATGTACTTCTGAGTTAAATTACTCATTGTTATTGCAGCTATGAACGCAACTATTCCCACCATTAACGCAGCTATAATGTTAGGGTAAATTCCCACTATCGCTATTGCACATACTGTTATAGAAACACAGACGATATTGATATATTTCTTTATTTTTTTGTCTGCTATTTTCCTTTCTTCAAAATATTTATTGCTCAATAAATGAAATGTTGGAAAGTTCTTCTGTCTTCCAAATAGCACTATTTCCTTCTCTTTGCTCAGTAATTTTATTAATTTTGCGTTGTTCGTTATTATTGCATACTGAAAAACATCCGTGGCATCTGCTCCTCTCTTTAGCAACAACTTTACTACGTTAAAGTGACCATGCTTTGCAGCAACATAAATTCCCGTTTTTCCACTCTCATCTACAGCATCTATTTCAACTCCTTCACCAAGAATACCGTCTATTAGGTCTTCATATCCTTTTCTGGCAGCTAAATGAAGCAAACTGTTTTTATCAGCTCCGTATCTATTACTTGCTAAAATCTTTACTATATCTAATCTATTTGCTTCTTTTGCATAACAAAATGGTGTCTTGCCATTATCATCCTTAATTAAAGGGTCTATATCTTCTCGCGTTAGTAAAACTTCTATTGTTTTCAGCCTTTCAGCATAATGTAGTGGCGTTTTATTTTCATAATCTTGTAAGTTAACCCCAGCATTAGGAACATTTATTAAGCATCTTACAATATCTAAACATAAGTCCCTTTCGTCGTAATTACTACTACTTATAGCTACGTGCAAAGAAGATAATTTCATTGCATTTCTGCCGCTACCAGCTATATTGACATTCGCACCAAGATTTGAAAGTAATTTTACTACTTCTAGCTTCTTGTTGTTTACTGCATAATGAATTGCTGCATGATTTCTCACGTCAAGAACATCCTTATCCGCGTTTCCTTCTCTAATTAAAATTTCTACTATTTCTTCATGTCCAGCTCCTGCCGCTAAGTGTAATGGTGTATGTAGTAAAGCATTCTGCTCATTAACATTAACTCCTTTGTTAAGTAAAAATCTTACAGCATTTGCTTCATTCAACATCGCAGCTAAGTGAAGCAAGCTATCTCCCTCTGATCCATATTTATGATTGATTAGTGCTTGTAATATTTCTGCTTTTTTCCCTTCTTTGGCGTAATCAAGAGATGTTTTACCTTCATTATCTTCCACAAAAGGATTAATGTTCTTCTTCGTGAGTAACAAATCTACCATGCTTAATTCATCAAACTCTATAGCGCAATGTAGTGGGGTTTTTCCGTTTAACCCTCTGACATTAACATCTAATCCAGGTTGATTAATGAGACACTTTATTAATTCCAAACTTAAGTTAGCAGACATTATTAAAATTTAGCGTTAGATAATTCTTGTAATGAGTTCGTGATCTCTTCAGTTAGCGCCATATGAATCTTTTCAGTGTCACTCAGTGATGCAAGTAGTGCTGAAACTCTATTTGGAATATTAAGTAAATTATTACGGACAACTCTTGCTACATTAAATGCTTCGCGCTTTACTTCCTCTACTGCTACAAGTTCACCAATCTCAGCTTTTGCCTTTGCCTCAAGCAGTTTACCACGTTCCATTTCATTTTTTATTCTAGTTTTTAGCAACATTGTGGAGAGGTTACTTGTACTTTCTGGATTTTTCCTCCTCAATGGCTGACTCGGATCTCTTATTGCTGCCACCGCTTCATTTGCTTGTTCTCGGTCGATCAAACCATCCTCCAACTCAACTATTCCTTTCTTTACTAAATAACAGACGTATTGCTTTGATACTCCTATCTCTCTTGCCCATTCTGTTTGTGTGATTTTCACTTTTTTTCTCCTCTCTCTCTTTATTTACCTTTTTTCTACGAATTTTCTTCTTGAATCTTTGAAAAAGTTTTACCAGTACCAGAAAGAATTGCCTCCCTACCTGTGTACACTTGCCAACGTTTTATCGTTACATCTACAAATTTTGAATCTAGCTCTATTGTCCTACAAATTCTTCCTGTTCTCTCACATGCAATCAGTGTGCTGCCAGAACCGCTAAATGGATCAAGTACTATGTCTCCTGGTCTACTGCTATTAACTATTGCTCTCTCCATTAGCTCTACTGGCTTCATCGTTGGATGTAGTGTATTGTGTGTTGGCTTATCATAAAACCACAGATCACTTTGATTTCTTCCTCCATGCCACTCACGTTTATTGCCGCTTTTCCATCCATAGAGCATTGCTTCGTATTGTCTTTGATAATCAGACCTGCCTAGCGTAAAGTGATTCTTTGCCCAAATGATAAATGTCGACCATTTTCCTCCTGCTTCCTCAAATACTTTTTGTAACGTTGAAAACTCTGATGATGATATGCAGATGTAAATTGCTCCCTTCGTATATGCTAAAATATTGGAACAGATGTCGTAAAGAAAAAGCTCATACTTTTCACCTTGATTATCATTTAATATTTTTTTATCTTCTCTTTCTTGACTGCTACCATAATCAACGTTATATGGAGGATCACAAACAGTAATGTCTGCAATTTTATCATCTAACAGCGCTTTATATGATTCAACTACAGAGCTATCACCACAATAGATTCTATGATCACCTAAAATCCAAAGATCACCTGGTTTTGTTACTTTTTTGTTATCAACAGCTAAATCAGAAAGATCTTCTTTTTCACCATCAAAATCATCGAGAAACCTTTGAACTTTTTCCAATTCAAATCCTGTCATTTTAAGGTCAAATTGCAAATCTTCTAACTCTTGAATTTCCACCTTCAAAAGATCATCATCCCACTTTGCCCAGTTAGCTGATTGATTGGCAAGCAGTCGAAAAGCTTTGGTTTGTGGTCCATTTAAATTATCACTTAAGACTACGGGAATACTTTCCATACCAAGTTTTCTTGCTGCTTTAAGTCTTAAATGACCATCAACCACAGTACCATCACTTTTTGCAACTATTGGAATACGAAAGCCGAATTCTCGAATAGAAGCACACATTCTGTTGACCACATCGTCATTTTTACGTGGGTTACGCTCATATTCAACTAGGTTTCGAGTAGGATAGTAGTGGATTGCTAAATTCATATCTTAATAATTAAAAAGTTAATATTCAAAATATATCTGACGCTAGAGAAGGCCTGGGGTTGAACCCACCAAACCCGCCATTCTGGCTGAAAGGACCCACTTTTTATGGGTTTTTTGTCTTATTAATATCTTTACTAATATAGAACATTAATGCCAAAGCAT
>NZ_CP016430.1:146219-151775 GCF_003999585.1 Wolbachia endosymbiont of Bemisia tabaci
TAACTTGATCTTGTTGATCCTCTAAGTATTTAACTTGATTATTTAAGTTTTCTATTTCTTCTTTCATTTCTTCAATTGTCTGAATTTGATCTGCAATGATGTCGCTGTAGTTCTCTTGCAATTCATCAATACTATCTTCGTCTTCAATGAGTTCAAGTATATCTTCTGGAAATTCCTCGTACTCGATTTCTGGATCTTCGATGTCGAACTTTACTTCTTCTTCAAGTTCATCTTTTAAATTGCTATCATGCCTCTCTAACTTTACAATTGTTTCTGCTTCTATTTCTTGCTTCAATTCAGTAGCTCCTTTTTTCAAGCTTGACATTTCTTGCTTTAATTCGACATTTTCTTTAGACGATATTTGATTATCTGGAATCAATTCATCCATTCGTTGTGAGTTAGTTTCCTCTTGAGTTCGGATTTGTTGTGAAGCAATTTCTAGTTGAGTTTTAGTGTGCTGTAAATTGGCTTTCAATGCATTGCTATTAATAGAAGGAGAAGAAGGAAGGCTATTATCAGCATCAACTTTATGATCTAACTTCCCCTCTGGTTCCTTACCTTGATAAGCCACCATAGATTCATTGTAAAGATTAATAGGAGTAGCCCTATTCTCTTCTAGTGATTCCATTACAGCATCATATAAGGAGAGACCTTGAATATATAATTCATCGTTTTGCTTTATTAATTCTAGAATCTCCTTCGATGAAACAAAATCTTCACCATTAAATTTTAGTATTTCAGTTATGCCATCGCTACTCACATTCATAATCATGGTACACATTCCTGATCCATCTTTTGCAGCCCAAGTGCTTGTCATTTCATAATATGCACCTTCTTTAAATTCATAATATCTTTTCTTATCTTTTTTATGAGCGTGTATTTCATGTTTTTTATTGCAATAGATATTCAGTTCTTTAATATCTTTCTCTTGCTGTAAAACGTCACTAATCTTTGTTGGCTCACTATTGTCGTAATGAGTAAGGTTAATATTCAAAACTTTATTATTATTGTCAATTTCTTCACAGTAAACTTGAAAGTCCTCTTTCCATTTTCCAAAATACCTACTTGCAACTTCTTTTCCTTCCTTTACTAACTCTATGTATTTACCTATATTTTTCTCAAAGTCCTCATTAACAGGCTTTTCTCTTTCTTTTACTGCTTCATCCACATACATTCGCTTAAAATCATTATCACCTATTAGATTACTAAAACGCCAATTACCATAAGCTTTTTGTATATCAGTAAAGTCCATCTTTTCTCTCAAAAGCGCTAATAAGCTTATCTTATCTCTCAAATTTTCTAACTCACAATCGAGAAAATCATCGAAACTGCATAACTTTTATACAGTTCCCTATCTTCTATAATTGAGCGAAGAAATTTCATTATAGTAAGGTTCTTAATGGAAGGCTCATTTTTTTCTGCATCATTAATATAGCTTTTGAGAAATTGAAATATACCAAGCCCATCACTATCTTGGACAAACTTCTCTCTATCATTAACACAATTGTTGCCCTGTGATGAACATAATCTATTATGCAATTTTTGCAAGTCATGTATTGACTTAACTACATATTCTGCAACTGACAATTCTCTCAGCTGATCACTTGTTTTTTCCGCTTTTACTGCTTTGTCTCCCTTAGTCAAACCTGCAATCATAATATACCCCTTACAACTATATTTATATTATAACAATCAACATGTATTTAAGAAAAATCACACTGCTCACTGTACGTTTACGCTGCTACTTTGCATAATAGATTGCTTGAAGTCACACAAGTATCGTTTTTTATTAGATAAAAGTTAACAAGACGTTTTCATAGATTTTTAAGCTTAATAACATCCTCTCTATTGGGACTAGTTGAAATTAGATGAATTGGTACACCTATTAATTCTTCTATTTTTCTCACATATTTCATCAAATTTGCAGGTAATTCCTTAACTGACCTTTTGCCTTGAGTTTTCTCTTTCCAACCAGGAAATTCTTCATATATTGGCTCTAATTCTTTTTGTATTGAATGTGATGCGGGTAAATAATCATACATTTTTCCGCCATACTTATAACCAGTGCCTATTTTAATAGTATCAAAAGAATCAAGAATATCTAATTTGGTTAATACAATGCTTGAAACTCCAGAGAGTTGTACGGCCTGGCGCACTAAAACTGCGTCAAACCATCCGCAGCGCCTTCTTCTATTGCTTACTGTTCCAAGTTCCTTACCTATAGAAAATAAGCTGTCTCCAATCTCGTTATTTTGTTCAGTAGGAAATGGACCATTACCCACTCTTGTTGTATACGCTTTTGCTACACCAATAATGTGAGCATTGTAGGATAATCCTGAGCCTGTTATCGCTTGCGATGCTACGGTATTACTTGAAGTAACAAAAGGGTAAGTTCCGTGGTCGATATCTAAAAATGCGCCTTGAGCGCCTTCAAATATTATTTTCTTACCTTTTTTCATAAAATCATTTAGTATCTTCCACACAGGTTTTTTATATAAAAGAATTTTTTCTGAAATCTCTTCAATTTCCTTTAATATTTCTTCTTTTTTAACTACCTGGTAGTTAAGTCCTTTTCTGATAGCATTATGGTAACTCAGGAGAGCGTCCACTCTTTGATTGAGCTCATCTGTGTTTTCTAAGTCACAAAGGCGTATAGCTCTCCTTCCAACTTTATCTTCATAACATGGTCCTATCCCTTTGTTTGTTGTGCCAATTTTGCAATTTCCGTTTAAATCTTCAAATAGCTTTTCCTTGTCTTTATGTACACTGAGTATTAATGGGCAACTTTCAGATATCATCAAATTGTTATGATTTACGTCTACCCCTTTAACTTTCAATGACTCTATTTCTGAGATTAAAGCGTGTGAATCGAGAGCAACGCCATTTCCTATGATAGATATTCTGCCTGGTCTCAAAACAGCAGAGGGCAGTAAATTTAATTTATACACCTTATCACCTACTACTATAGTATGCCCTGCATTATTTCCCCCCTGAAACCTCACAACTACATCTGCATTCTCAGAAAGATAATCTACTATTTTACCCTTACCTTCATCACCCCATTGCAGACCAACAATTACAATATTATTCATCACTATTTTCTAGATTAATACGTAAATATTAATGCAGCATGCTACAAATGAAAAGAGAAATCTACGCCTTTCCTATATCCCTAAAATAAAGAAATAGACTATCGACTTTTTTATATATTATAAAATTATTCATCATTATATGGTACAACTTACAGCATATTTATAGTAAGGTGTTAATTATGAAAGAGGCAAAGAAGAGTCCGGTAGTTAGATTAAAGGCCACAGCTAAAGAATTCAATTTTAGTAAATTAAGAGCAGATCAAGATAATAAATTAGCGAATTCCGGTGAAACAATGTTCTTAGATTTTCAAAGAATGAATTTTATTATTAATGAAAAAGAAATAGATAAAAATTTTATTATTGCATTTAAGGAAGGAGCTAAAGATTATAAAAATGAGATTTTTAACCGTGATAATTTTGATAACCTCTCTGAAGAAGGTAAAGCTTTTATGGAACCAGTACTTAGGGAGCTTGATCAAGATAGACTATCTGAAGTTTGGGAAAATCATTGTAATAGCCCTACAGTTGCTGATGAGAAAAAAATTGATGAATATAGAAAGGAATTTGAGAGATTTTATAACGCAGGGAGAAGCTCTTATCATCTATTCTCCAAAAAAGATTACCGTGCATTAGCAAAGGAAATTTTCAAGGAAATGTTTAGATACGCTGAAGCAAAGGTTCCAAGTGATGCTATTTTAGAAGAGTTAGTCACCAATTGTAATCAAACAGCAGTTGTGTTAAAAGTCAATAGAAAAATTGATGTAGCTGTGAATAAGTACTTAAAATTTGTGTGGGCGTACTTATTCACAGCTATGCTATTACTATATAGAAACAGTTTTAGGGCTATACTCCTCAGTAAACAGTCTACCGTCTCTTACTAAAGAGTTAGCAAGGATAAGTAATTTTCTCATTGCAGCAGTAGAAGCAACTTTATATGGTTTTTTATATTGATTGTATAGCCTATCAAAGAAGATTTTTATATAAGAATTGTACCTTTGCGCACTAAGAATGCACATATGTAAAACCTTTCTAATTTGTGATCTACCACCCTGAATACACCTTTTTCCCTTACTAAAACCACTATCTCGATTAAAAGGTGCAACTCCGGAAAGGCTGGATATTTCTTCATGTTGGAGAGTTCCAAGCTCGGGTAGATAACAAATAAAAGTAATAGCTGTTATTGCACCTACACCAGGTATACTAGTTATTGACATATACTTTTTTTTAAGCTCTTGATTTTTATCGACTAATTCCATTACCTCATCTTCTAAGACTTGAATTTGATTTTGTAAAACTGCAAGTAGCTCTTCCATTTGTTTGATTATAGATAAATCGGTTACTTGATGAGCTTGGGTTTTTTGTATTTTTGCTATTTCTACTAGTTGATTCCTGCGAGATAATTTTTGCTTCAAACAGTCAATACTACTAACTTTTAAAGGAGTGACACGCATGTCTGTATTACTAACATAACGTGAGATGATGCTACAGTCTATTTTATCAGTTTTAGTAGCAATACCAAGGCTTTTTGCATAATCTCTCACCCATCTTGGTTGAATGACATATACTTCAAAACCATGGCTTAATAAAGTATAAGCACATAATTTTTCGTACCCACCAGTTGCTTCAAGTCCAACTTTGGTTACGTTATGTAAACGCAAAAAGTCGATTATTTGATCAATAGCTTGAACGTTATTTTCAAATACTTTATGATGTCCAAGTGGATGAATGTGGATGTCTAGTTTATTTTTGCTAATATCAATTCCAGTAATAATATTTGATAAATTCATAATTCCTCCATAAATAATGTGTATACTGCATTTTCCACCCTTATATACGAGCCTAAAAACTCAACCAGTTGTTCGGAACTTTCAGTATAATACACCAGAGAGGAGAACCTTGCTGCAAGACGGTCCTTATGACCAAGAGTATGGACGGTTCCTCCTCTCTGCGTGTCTTTATACTGCTATTTCGTGACATTTATAAAGACTTGTTTTTAACATATAAGGGTATGGGGCTGGTATATTTAATGAATCTCATGCCGCACTCAGTAGTTGTAATTTAACTCCACACAGTCCTAAAAAAGCGCTAAACATTTACTGCACCGACCACAACTGCATAAAAGTGACGTCTGATATGGCAATGCCTATAACCACGATTGACAATCCGGAAGAGAAAATATGTGACCTATCCAGCTCATTAGAATTCATACTCGAATCTCAAAATGACAAAGATGATATAATATATAAAGAAGGTAAATTATCACTCACTATTCCTGAAGAGTTAAAAAATTATAAAGATAATGGCAAGAGCTTGTTTGACATTATTAAAGAATATTTTCAGAAATTCTGTACAAAATTAGGATTTAAACCTGAGATAAAAATACAAATAGAGCATAGCTTAGGTACTCAAATCAAAGTAAACAACGATGGTACAATATCTACTACAGGATCGGATGCAAATGAAA
>NZ_CP016430.1:152428-154887 GCF_003999585.1 Wolbachia endosymbiont of Bemisia tabaci
TAATTCACTTGGCAGTTCTTCCTCGCTATAGTTTTTGATATTTAGTTCAATCAAAGATATTACAGGAAAGGGCAGTTTTGCTTCACTATTTCTCTTTATTAAAGAAGCTTCAGCAACAATTTTGCCTCCCTTCCCTTCTGCACATTTCACAGCTTCAAGTGAAGACTTACCCGTAGTTATCACATCTTCAATCAGTAATATTTTTTCATCTTGTTTAATTTCAAACCCGCGGCGTAATTCAAACTTACCGTTAACACGCTCGCAAAACATTGTTCTGACTCCAAGCTGTCTGCCAATCTCATAACCCACGATTATTCCACCAATTGCAGGAGATAGTATTAAGTCTATGTGTTCAACAAGCTCTTTTCTTATTTTATTTGCCAATAGCTTACAAACCTTAATCGCTCTGCTTGGATTTTCAAAAATTTTAGCGCATTGTATGTAAGTGTTGCTGTGCAGCCCTGACGAGAGTACAAAATGTCCGTGCAAAATCGCACCAGCCTCTTCAAATTCTTTTATTATTGTATTATCTAATATCATTCTTGAGTTTTAAATTCTTTATTAATTATCTGTGTTATACAGATATCAGACCACACATTTATTGCAGTTTCAAACATATCAATGATTGTATAAATAGGCAAAATCAATCCCATAATGTACAAAGGAACATTCATTGATACCAAATAACTAGTTGCCATAAAATAGCACCCCATCGGCACTCCAGCGTTACCAATTGCAGCTCCTGTAGCTAAAAAAATCCATATGAACATCTCACTTAAGGAAAATGTGTGCCCATTCATCTCCGCAACAAACATCACTGTAATCAAAATAAATGCAGCACACGCATTCATATTGACTGTTGTACATATTGGCAGAATAAAAGACGACAATTTATTTGGTACTTTTAGCTTATTTTGAACACATTCTATAGTTGTAGGCAACGTCGCGCTGGATGATGATTTAGAAAAAAACGCAAGTGTGAGTGCTGGCATAACACCCTTCATCGTTTGAATTGGTGATATACCTTTATACCACATGAGTAGTGGCAAAATCACAAATGCTTGCACGAAATTTGCAGACATTATGCAAGCAAAATACCAAAAAAGACTATGGAATTCGCTGCCACCTTTTAACTCGTATAAAAAACATGTGATAAAAGACCATACAGCAAGAGGAATAAACTTTAACAACCCTTGAGCAATTCTAAGAAGTGTATCAAATAGTGCAGAAAATATTTGGTGTAATATATCTTGTTTTTCTTTTGAGAGCGAAATAATAGCTCCACCCATCAAAAAAGCAATCAATATGCTGCCAATAACGTTATTTTCAAGAAAAACTTGCACAAAATTTGATGGAATGAGTGATTTTAAGTATGAAAAGTAATCATGGTTGCTATCACTCACGCTTTCTATCGTGCTACTTATGAAATTTTTTCTTACTGGATCCATGAGTAAATAGAAAGACAGTGCAACAAATGCAGCTATAATGGTTGTGAGCAGCGTATAAAACAATATTTTCTTAAGTAATACTTTTATTTCAATTGAATCTTTAAGTCCTGAAATTGTGGACACTATAGATAGAAAAACTAAAGGTAAGCTAATCAATTTCAACAGACTGATGAATATATCGCTAAATAGCTTTGCTATTTCAAATATTATTTCATTATTTAAATAGTAAGCAATTACCGCAAACAGCATAGAAAAGAGTATTGCGAACTTATGCACTGAAAATAAAACCTCAAACTAATACTATACAACAATTTTTCAAATTAGGTTAAAATAATCAGCAGTAACTACCCACCCAAAACCCTTATTTCCCACTCAAGTTCAATGTTAAATTTATCTTTTACTGCATCTTTTACTCTGTTGCCAAGGTTTTCTAAGTCGAATGCAGTTGCGTTATTGTAATTGAGCAGAAAATTACAATGTTTCTTAGAAATTTTAGCTCTACCGTTATTTAATCCTCGGCAGCCAGACTCATCAATCAGTTTCCATGCCTTCCAGCCTATTGGATTTTTAAATATGCATCCGGCAGTTTTTCCTCCCACTGGTTGGCTTTTATTTTTTTTATCAATAACTTCTTTCAATCTTTGCAATATAAGCTCATACTCTGAACTTACTCCTTTAAATTCAGCTTCAATAAAAATCCATCTGCCTTTTAGACTGTGTCCACGATAAAAATATCCCATTTCTTCCCTGGAGAATTCATATAAATTTCCATCTTCTAGATTCACTGCCCTTATAAACTTTACAACACTCGCAATATCACTACCATATGCACCTGCATTCATCTCTACCCCACCGCCAACTGTTCCTGGAATTCCAGCAAGAAACTCAAGACCACTAATTTGCTGTTCCCCTGCAAAGTAGGCAAGGTTACTAAGCAATGCAGCACCACCTGCAACTATGGAGCTATTATCTTTACATTTAATATACGCAAATTCCCTACCTAATTTCACC
>NZ_CP016430.1:155970-219502 GCF_003999585.1 Wolbachia endosymbiont of Bemisia tabaci
AATTTTCCGATGTCAATGCCAATAAAATTTTGATAAGATGTAACCATAATAAACCTCGATAGTTTTAGTTAATTTAAGATTGTAAACGGGTGCATATATATGTCCCAAGCAACTGTTCAAACGTATCGAGAGATGGGCTAGTGTACCTTTATTTAAACGGTTGTAGTACCAATATTCTTCCGGTCGCACACGCCCATGATAGTCCTATTCCTATAGTGAGTAGGGCTATCTTTCCCTCTTATCCTCTTTTATATCACATTTTCAACTTACAATATTCTTTGCGTTTTTGTGACATCAGCATACTTAACTTCATTAACCTTTAATCTTGATTGTATATTAAATAATATATTAATTTAGTTAGAAAGTCAACTAAATGTGATTAGCTATAAATCATCATTTTGTTTTGTAGCAGGTTTTTAAGATAAGCCTTGTCATTCATAGTGTACTCTGTATTAATATTTAAACATTAATATAAAGAGAGTGATATAGTAGTTATGGTCTGCAGTGAGGTGATGAAGAAAATAGTATTTCTGAAATACAGATCTGGCCTGAGATTTAGCAGCTAAACTTTTCTTTTTATTGAATAAGTTGCAATTGTAGTTTGCTCTGATAAAACCTTAAAGCTACTATATTGTATATCTATATTCTATGCCCATTTTTTATTATCTCCAATTTAGTTATTGAACATTTTATAATTAGCTCTTAGTATCACGCATGTTAGTAATTGAGGAGTTTATATGTTTGATATTTTAAAAGATTCTAATGGCAGATTTAATAAAAAGAATATTTTACCTCTTGTAGGTACCACTGTCGCTATTATTCTAACAGCATTAAGTGCAGTAGTAGCAATTCCCAGATTTTCCTCTCACCCCTCTCTATCTAGTCCTCTCGGTTGGAAAGATCCAAGTTATAGTGAATTTCTTGCTATTCACATACCAGCTACCATAGTTACTTTCTCAATACTTGGTTTATGCATTTACCTTCCGATTGATAGCATTAGAAAAAATAAACAAATAGAGAATCTTAAAGCTACCTCTGAACCTCATTCATGGATTTATAATGATATTTTAGAAAAACAAACGCAGACCATCAATTATAGATCAGGGCTTTAGGCGGTCCTAATCTTTTAGGTGCTTGTGATTAGCAACTATTCGGTCTACAATGCACTAATATAGTTTAAATTTATGCCAAACAAGATAATAGTTAAATCTCTTTCAGTGTTACTAATTTTTTTGCTGTCCTTATATATAATACTGCCAAATTTTATTGATAATAAGTTCTTTACCTCAAAAAAGAGAATAAATTTAGGGCTTGACCTGAAAGGTGGATCATCTCTGCTTCTAAATGTAGACTTAGATTTTTACTTCAAAGAGAAACTAAGCATGCTAACCGATGAAATAAAAGAAGGTCTGTTAACACAAAAGATTGAATTTAGCGCAAAAAATGATAAACAAGTGGTTGTAACTTTAAATAATATTGATGATTACAAAAAAGTTTCAACGTTAATACATAAAATAAACCCAAATTTAGAATTGAGTAGAAAAAATACTGCAATTTTCATTTCATATAAATCTAACTATAAAAATTCTCTAATCAATGAGGTAGTTTCTGAATCGATAATTAATGTTCAAAGGCGCTTGGATAAGCTTGGTACTAAGGAAGTAAGTGTGCAAAAACAAGGACAAAATAAGATATTAGTCCAAGTTCCAGGAGTAGAAGACACTCAGCAGATAAAATCTCTGCTTGGCAAAACAGCCAAGCTGGCCTTCCATTTGGCAAACACCAATGTAGCTAAAATGCAAGATATCGATCATGACACTACGATTATGCTCAAGGATTCTTTGGGTAATTCCTACCCGATATTCCGCAAAACTGAAATAGGCGGTGATTCACTAGTTAATGCATCAGTCAGATTTGGCAATTTAGGTAAACCGACAGTACACTTTAAATTTGATAGCGTAGCAAGCAAAAGATTTGCAAAAATCACTAAAGAAAATGTAGGAAAGCCCTTTGCAATTGTTCTAGATAACACAGTCTTAACTGTGCCAACAATACGTGAACCAATCCTAAATGGAGAAGGAGAAATTAGTGGTAGCTTCACCACTGAAAAACAGGCAAGTGAACTTGCAATACTTTTAAAATCCGGTGCACTACCTGCACCACTTAAAATAATTGAAGAAAAAAACATTGGTCCAAGCCTTGGAGAAGAATCAATAAAAGCAGGAGAAATTGCAGCAATAATATCTATCATAGCCGTTGGTCTATCTATAATCATTATTACTTACGGCAAATTAGGCTTGTTAGCATCTGTTGCACTCGTTTTTAATGTAATCTCTATACTACTCATTCTTACCTTACTTGAAGCAACTCTTACTCTCCCTGGAATTGCTGGCATTGCTCTAACTGTTGGCATGTCGGTAGATGCAAATGTTTTAATATTTGAACGCATTCGCGAAGAAATAAGAGCAGGAAAAAGAACAGCTCGTGCAATTGAAGAAGGATTTAAAAACGCAATAAAAACAATCCTTGATTCAAACCTCACTACACTAATTGCTTCAGGAATAATGTTCATTATTGGTAGCGGAGCAATTAGAGGATTTTCTATCACTTTATCGATAGGAGTTTTATGCTCGATGTTTTCTGCAATTATAGTCACAAAACTTCTGATAGAATTGTGCATCAACCCACAAAAGCTAGTACTTTAGTATCTGTTCAGCAGAGTGACAAAATAAGATAGACGAGAAAAGACAGCTAAATGGTTGTCATGCAAGTAGCTATCCAGTCTTTTCATCGTCAAAAACGTTGTAACATGCTCACCAATTTAGTGAGCATAAAACCAATATATTTGTGGAGGAAAAGGAAAAAAGAAACAGAAACCATATTCAGGCTATCACAAAGGATATTGCCATAAGATTAAAGATATGGATAGATTTGCCAAATTTCTAAATGAGAATTTGGATATTACAATTGAAAAGATAGTAGAAGCATTTGGTAATATGTGTAAAAACACAGTATAAAATTACCTTAGCAAAGTAAACTATACATATAAAAAAACTTTTCTTTATTGGGAAAGAGATAAAGAGAAACGCAAAGAGTTCATAAAAAAAGAAAGAAATAAATAAAGAAAACTTGATATACATAGATGAGTCTGGAATAGAGGACAATGAATTTTATGAATATGGGTGGTCTCAAAGAGGCAAGAGGTTATTTGCCCAGGGTTTAAAAGAAAGAGGGTAAGCATGATTGGAGCACTAAATGAAGGAAAAGTTAAAGCATCCTGAAGGCTACTGCAACAACGAGATTTTTGATGCTTATGTAGTTGTTCCTGTATTTAAACCTGGACAGACTATTGTTCTCGACAATGCGAGCTTTTATAAATCTGCAAGGACGAAAAATTTGATAGAAAATATTGGGTGTAAAATTTTGTTCTTACCTCCATACTTGCCAGATTTAAATCCGATTCTGATCAAGCACGCCATAAGAAAGGCTCTACAAACCCCAGTTATGGATTATCCGAGTCAATAAAGCTTAGAAATAGAGGGCTTTTTCGACTGCATGGAATACGAAACTTCGGTTAGCTATATTACTAAAATCTCGTATTCTACATTTGACTTTAATAGCTCTTTATCTTCCTGAAATCTGAATGTTTTATCAATGCATCTTCTATTCAGCCGTTAGCAATACTTTCACTTATTCCATAGCTTTGCGCTATATGGAAATATGTACGGTATTTACGCAAATATTCTAGTGCTATTAACAAACATGCATTGTTTATTTGGTTTTCCTCCTCTTGCATTTTTCTTGCCTCTTCCTCTATTAAAATTTCTATTATTTTTCCAATGTTTTTCTTTTTACTCCTCTTAGTCTTCGAAGCTTCTCTTCATCAAGTTTACTTACCTGCTCACAATTTATACCTTCCCTAATATTGTTTCTACTACTTGTTTCTTAAGTTATCCAAGAAGTCTAATGGCAAGAAAAGAAGCACTGACCACTTTTGCTTCAGATACCCTTGAACAGATATTATTACTAGAAATTAAAAATCAAACCAACTTCAATATTATGAGTGGATATATCGTCTGCAATAGGTATCGGAATGCTAAAATAACGATAGCCGAGAAAGGTTTTAACTTCTGGGATTATTGAATAGTCAACACCAAGCTTTATTTGATAAGCAAACCAAGGAACATTCAGTGGCATTGAATTTTCTGGTGATCCATTAATCTTTTTTAATCTAAAAACCGTTGGCCCTATACCAAGGCCAATATACGGAGCAAATTGTGTATCTCGAATGCTGGAGTTATAATAGAAGTTTAATAAAAATGCAAACACGCTTGCTGATTTCTCAAATACCGGAGGAGAATTACTATCTTCAATATTGGCTGTAGAATACATAGCTTCAAAATCAACTCGGCCATTTTCCCCAGCATAGTAACCTAAAGATACGCTCCTAAGCCACTGGAAATCAATTTTACCGTTAAATTTCTCTATACTCTGAATTTCATCTACTAATCCCGCTTTGATAAACAATGATCCTAATCTTTCTTGCAAAGAAAGATTAGGATTAGCTGTATTGATTAAACTAATAAACCTTTCTCCTATTGCCTTTATACCCTTTACAAATGTTTCTGAATTATCATGGTATATCTTACCACCGTTAGCACTAACATAGAAATCAAGTTTTTTTGATTTTTCCTTTGTAGGCTCAGCTTGATCTGCAATACTTGGCCACATATTTTTCTGATTAGCTACTTGGAAAACAGAAGGTGAACTACTTTTAAGTTCTTGATATTTTATTGGTATTTCTTTTTCAGCAACCTCTTCAGAACGTATTACACTTTCATTATTGTCTGTTTCTAATTTTAATGGTTGCACTTGCTCAATGTGTGTATTGTTACTGATATAAGTAATAAAAAAATAGACACATGGAACGAAAGTCAAAAATAAAGTAATAGATATTCTATTCATCACCAATGAATTATCATTTATAGTATAACTACTATATCATATATTCCTTTAATGTACAAAAATTAAGAAATAATATTTCCAATTAAACAATTATTTTCTATTCCTTTAACATGAGCTTTCACAATACTTTTAGCTTGAACTCTTGATGTAAGTTTTATTAATGCAAAATTTTTTTCTGCTCTACCAGTATGATTTTGCTCAACCAGAACGTTTTGCTCAGTGCCGAGCAAAGATTGATAAAAATTGCTCATCATTTCTTTATTTATTTCTCTTAGATGCTTTACTCGTTCTTTACGTACATTCTCTGGTATTTGTGGCATCCGTGCAGCAGGTGTGTTTTTCCGCTCTGAATATGGAAAAGCATGCAGGTAAACTATATTTGTTTTTTTCAGTAAATCAACTGTATCCTGAAACATTTCATCAGTTTCTGTTGGAAATCCAGCAATAATATCAGCGCCAAATGCTATATTAGGTCTTAAGCTCTTCATTTTATGATAAAATTCTATCACTTGTTCTCTATTGTGACGACGTTTCATTCTCTTTAGTATTAAATTATTACCAGACTGTAGACTCAAGTGTAAGTGAGGCATAAGTCTTGACTCATTAGCTATTAAATCCATTAGTTCATCATCGACTTCAGCAACATCAATAGAGGAAAGTCTTAGTCTCTTTAACTGTGGTATATCCTTTAAAACTCTTCTAATCATTGAACCAAGTGATTGCTTACCAAACAAATCTGTACCAAAATCAGTAATATCAACACCTGTAAACACCACTTCTTGATACCCATTTTCTATAAAAATCTTAATTTGCTCTATAATATTGTTTACTGGCGCAGATCGATTATTCCCTCTTGCCTCAGTAATTGAGCAAAATGTGCAGCTATGATTACAACCATTTTGAATTTCAATAAATGCCCTTGATTTATCTTCAAATCCATTAATGAGAATAGGTTCTACTTGGTTATCGCTGACTAAGATTTCATCATTATTTAGTAGATAATTTTCAGCTCTTAGCTTGTCTTGATTACCTAGCACTTTACTTACACCAGGAATATCACTATATGATTTAGGATCTAATTGAACAGCGCAGCCAACTACGATAATTTCTTTACTTGGGTCATTCTTATAGATCTTACGTATTTTTTGCTTTACTTGACGTTCTGCTTCATTTGTCACTGCACAGCTATGCACCACAACAACATTTTCTCTCTTCGCTTTTTTTAATGCTTCTTTGATTAACTCACTCTCGTAGAAATTTAGACGACAACCAAATGTTATTACTTCATTCATGCTTTTGCTTTAATAGATCTAAATTATATCAAATATCTAAGCAAAATGACTATTTTTTTGGTAGATATTATAATTTAAACATAACCTCTAGAGTTGAAAATCACAGGAAGAATTTGTAGATATACAGTAAGATCTTATCGCGCATTTTGACTGATATGGGCTATGATAAACCAGAAAATCACAGCTATATTTAGGAATTGAGACAAGGCCTCATTTAGGTAAATATTGCTATGCAGACTTTTCTTGATAGCAAGCATATTGCTTTTTAGAAAAATATTAGTAGCATCAAACATAGAGATTGACATTAGTTTTTCTGTCAGATTAAGTTGCGTCTAGTACATATTATCAAGGTGAAATTTCACGTTTTTTATTAAGAGGATCCACATCTGGATCTTCTATATAGTTTTGAGGTTGTTCTTGAAACACAAGACGTGCTCCCTCAAAGTTATACTCCTCACCTTCATATAAAGAATCTTCTTCTTCAAAATTGTGTTCTATTTCTACTTCAAACTTGAATCCTAACTTCTCGCAGAATTTGTAGAAATATTCTTTAATGGTATCAAATAAACTTCTGCCATCAATTTTGTAATCTCTCAATTTTCTAGGCACAGTAAGTGACAATTTGCCATCTTTATATATCACATCATCTTTCCCATCTTGAGATTCAAGTGTAAATTCTAGTGAGCTGGATAGATCGCATACCTTGTCACCTAATTGAACATCACTCTCTTGGGAGAGTATTGGTAATGTCATATCAGATCTAACACTCACATTATTTTGGTCAACATAATAGATATTTATAACTTTTTTAGGTGAGAGTATTTTCAATGAATGTTGGCTAAGTGCAAATTGAGATTCTATAAATACACCAGCTTCATACCCTGCCTGATTACAATTGGTAACCAATTCCTCTAAGATAGAGTCACTTGGAACCTGAGCGTTGGCATATTCAAATATTTCCTTAAAAACTTCTTTTGCAAATGCACGATAACTCTTGTTTTTATCTCCTTCTTTCGGTAATAGATGCGTGTGTTCTTTACCTAAATCGTAAAATCTTTTAATCTCTTCTTTATATTGATCAGTTTTTTTATCACTAGGGATTTCTGGATCTTCACAATATTCTTCCCAAATCTTATCAAATCCTTCCTTATTTCTGTTTACCAGCGCTTTAATTAAGATTTTGTCTATATTTCTGTCTTTAATAACAAAGTCCATTCTATCAAAATCTTTATATATAGCTTCACCAGAATTTGCTGCTTTATTATCTCTTGAAGCTCTTAACTTACTGAAATCAAACTTTTCTGCCTGAGCTTTTAGTGTAACGACTGGATTTTCATTTTTTTCCTGTGTAGAGTTGTTCATTGTTAATACTTTGATATGAATTGCTGATAGTATAATAATACATAAAAATAGTTAATATGTCAATAATATACTTAACATAGACAGTCATAATAGGGTGACAGGATTTTAGTAAGGCTCTATTATGAATAAACGGTTTTACACAGTATGAATGTTGATGAGCAGTCAAGTGTGCTGACTTTTCTAAATAGTAAAATTGAGAATATACCAAAGTTTCATTCCGCAATATTGCCTAAACTTTGCGGTGGAGACAGAGTAATGGACTTGCTGTTTTATAGGCCGCTCAGTTATGTGGATAGAAGTAAATCACTACCTGATGCTCAAGTAGGAGAATTTACAACTTTTATGGCAAAAGTGTATGAGCACCAGCGCCCCACTGTTAGAGGTAGGCCATATAAAATAATCGTTGAAAGTGAAAGTCAGTATTTATTTATAGTTTTTTTTAATTACTCAGTTAAATATTTGTATAAATTATTTCCAGTTGGAACAGATATAGTAATCAGTGGTAAACTTGAAAAGTTTGCCGAACATTGGCAAATTACTCACCCAGATTATATGTTATCTGATATCAATCAATTTAAAGAAATAGCCTGCATAGAGCCAGTTTACCAATTATGTCGCGGTATTACTAACAAGAGCATTAGAAACATAATAAGTTCTAATCTAAAAGATTTGCCTGATTTGCCAGAGTGGATAGATGAAACATTAATCAAGCAAAAGAAATGGCTGAATTGGAAAGAAAGCATCATAAGATTGCACAGACCGAGCTCACTCGCAGAAGCAGAAGTTTGCAGAGAAAGACTTGCTTATGATGAGCTATTTGCGTACCAGTTGGCACTAAAGCTTGCAAGGGAAAATCATGTAAAAAAAGAGGAAGGGAATTTGTAATATTGAGTAAATACAAAGAGCAGGTCTTAAATGAATTACCGTTCCAATTAACAAATGATCAAATTCGAGCGATAGATGAAATCTCAGAAAGACAAAAATCCAGATACCGTATGGTAAGTCTGCTACAAGGTGACGTTGGGAGTGGCAAAACTGTAGTTGCACTCTTTACGATGCTGAATGTGGTAGAAAATAACATGCAAGCAGCTTTAATGGCACCAACCACTATCTTAGCGGAGCAACATTATAATTGGATCGAAGAAGCTCTATCTTGTACTGATATAAAAGTTGCTTTGCTTACCGGTAAAACTGCGAGCAAGGAAAGAAAGATTATTATGAACGAACTTGCAAGTGGTATTTTAAATATAGTAATTGGTACTCATGCATTATTTCAAGCTAACGTTACATTTAAAAATTTAGGACTCGCAGTCATAGACGAACAACAGCGATTTGGAGTGATACAGAGGAATCGGTTGGTAGGAAAAGGAGAAAATACCGATATACTTTTTGTTACTGCAACTCCCATTCCAAGAACCTTGCAGCAAGCTATGTATGGTGATGTTGAATGTTCTATTTTAAGGGAAAAACCAAAATCTAGATTGCCAATAAAAACCGTTATTATGAACGTTAAAAAAGTATCAGATATTATTCAAAGACTGAAAAATGCTATAAATAGAGGCGAAAAAGCATATTGGATTTGTCCATACATAGAAGAAAACGAAGAACTCAATATTGCCGCAGCAGAAATGCGCTTTCAGGAACTACAAAAGACATTTTTTGATAGAGTCGGAATAATACACGGAAAACTAACTCAAGAGCAGAAAGATCAAGTGATGTTTTCCTTCAAGAGAAATGAATTTTCTCTGCTTGTTGCAACCACTGTGATAGAAGTTGGCATAGATGTACCAGATGCAACTATTATGATTATAGAGAATGCAGAGCAGTTCGGGTTATCGCAATTACATCAGTTAAGAGGTAGAGTAGGACGAGGAAATAAACCGTCTTTTTGTGTACTGTTATATGACAATCTCAGTAAAAGTTCGTATTCAAAGTTAAAGATTATGTGTGAGTCACAAGATGGATTTTATATTGCTGAAAAGGATATGATGCTGAGGGGTAGCGGAGATATTCTAGGCACAAAACAATCAGGGTGCATGGAGTTTAAATTTGCTGATTTATATGAGGACAGAGAATTGCTCAACCTTGCATATAATAGTGCAAAAGGTACAATAGCTAATTTTGAATTACTGCTTGATATATTTGAATATAGAAGTAGACTACATTTTTCAAAATTTCAGTAATCTTCCAAGCCATAACCTTCATGAGTAGAAATTCCTTGACAGACGGGAGTATTTAACAAACCATATGCGTCAAGTTAAGGAAAAATAAGAGTGAAGAAGAAGTTTTTACCATAAGAATAAATTGTGCAGAGTTAATAGCAGGCCCTGTAAACAAAATGTTAGCAGGTCAAATTAATCAAGGGCAGGAAGTATAAAAATGGAAAAAAAGCGGTAACTTAGCCTAATGACAATAAATATATATATACATATAGAGAAGGTACCGTTTTAAAGAGCACAAAAGGAATACACAGTAAAAGCGAGAAGAAGTTGAGAATATGTATGGAAGCAGTGTGGAGAAGTGGCTGCCAATGATCAAAAATTTACCACAATTACAGAAGTATACACAAGAGGTTTAAAAGGTGATGCAAAAAGGGAATTTTGGCAAAATGACTTAAGTATGCACAACAAGATTTGCATAATTGATGATCAGATGTCATTCATGCTCAGCCTATATATAGAAAAAATTCTCAAGCTCAAGAGGGCTTAGGGTGGAACTAAAATTCATGGACTTGTTGACGCACGTAATTAATTTCTTTTTTTTAAGTTAATTAATGTTAACAAGCCACGTCTGCCTGTAATCATGTTAATACCAAAATATAATGTAAGAGAAGAAATGGGCAGTGCTATGCAACAGTTTTTGTTTCTTTCTAACCATGCTTCCATATGAAAAACATATGACATAAAAAGGAAAACAAAAAGCTAAGAACCTTGACGCGCTTTACATCTTGGCTTTACCTTATTTATAATATAAACCTTACCACCCCTTTTCACAACTTTACAATTTTTATCTCTGTTACGATGAGATTTTAGTGACCCTTTAACTTTCATATCTACAGTAAGAATAGAATTACCTTACATTATGATCACTGACAGAGAGTTAGTCAATTGATAAATTTTTCACATTTTATTAAAATACTGTATAATTGTTGCTGATACTTCTTCGATTGACCTTTGCGTGACATCAATAATTGGCCAGTTATTTTGCTTAAAGAACTCCTCTGCTTCTTTAATTTCCTTTTCTACTTTTCTAGGGTCAGCATATATATTATTACCTTCATTATTAATTGAAGTCAGTCTATTTTTGCGTATTTCTATTAGCCTTCTTACGTCTATTGTTACTCCTATAGTCAGTTTATTTTTTAATTTTGCTAAGTCGACGTAAAAGGGTATCTCGCTAACAAAAGGAACATTTGCAACTTTATAGCCTCGGTAAGCTAAATACATACTGGTGGGAGATTTTGATGTGCGTGAAACTCCAACCAAAATTATATCGGCTTTATCAATATCTTGAATATTTTGTCCATCATCATGATTAATGGTATAGTTTATTGCCTCAATGCGCTGAAAATACTCGTTATTTATTTCAGTATACAGGTCAAGTTTTTCATCCTTTTCAATTTCAAGATAGGATGAGATTTCTCTAATAATATGTGATAATATTGCTCGATATGGAATTTTTAACTTGATACAATTATCTTTTAGATATTTTCTTAGCTCATCATTAGTAATAGTGCATATAACAAAATTATGCTCATCACTTTTTCTATTAATTTCCTCTAAAATTTTGTCAATCTGCTCTTCTCCTTTTACGAAAGACCAAACATATTCGATCGTTTCTACAGAACGAAAGTGTTTCAGAGCTGATTTTGCAACTGATATAACAGTTTCACCACTTGAATCTGACACTAAGTGTAGGTTAAGCTTTTTAAGGGTCATCAACGTTATACTAAAAATAATAGCAAGCAATCTGCTACTGAAATTGTGCTAATTTATTATACTACGTAAATATAGAAAAACTATCTTGTTGATAAAACTCAAACTAATTGATAAATTCTTAACACAATTATTCTCAAAACGAATGTTTTTATTAAAGCCTACAAATTTCACTTCTTTTGCTAAAAAAGCTCTACCTTGGCTTGGGGTTATTTGTTTCGCATGTTTTTTAATTGGAATGTTCTTGGCATTATTCTTCTCCCCAGGAGATTATAAACAAGGAGAAATTGTACGAATTATGTATCTTCATGTGCCTTCTGCATGGCTTGCTCTTGGAATATACGGACTCATTGCATCACTCAGTTTCATTTCGTTGGTGTGGAACAATAGCGTTGCTAGTGTTTTGGCACATGCTGCTGCTCCTGCAGGGACAGTCTTTTCGGCAATATGCTTAATCACAGGTAGCATCTGGGGAAAAGGAACATGGGGTACTTGGTGGGTATGGGATGCAAGGCTTACTTCAATGCTGATTTTGTTTTTTCTGTATGTTGGTTATCTTTCATTGTGGAGCGCTTTTGATAATCAAGCAAGAGCAGAGAAATCATCAGCAGTATTTGCCATTTTTAGTGCTATAAATATTCCCATAGTAAAATTTTCTGTGAATTTATGGTCTACTCTTCATCAGCCAGCAAGTATTTTTAGAAAAGGTGGAGTAGCAATAGAAGGTTCTTTAATGCTGCCACTCATTGCAATGTTTATATTTTGTACCACACTTTTTTTAGTAGTGTGGATACTTAATGCCCTTCATTTAATTAATTTGCAGAAGATAAAGAGAGAAATTAGCATGCGATATTAGGTATATAGTTCCAGAGTGTAATGTTGTGAACAGCGACAGAGATTAAAATGTAGAGCAATCATCCATTAGCAAGTTCCAGAACTAATTACGTACAAACCACACTTCAAGATTATAGTGATTAATCACATGCAAGGAGAAGAATCATGATTCTCTAGTGAATAAAGATGTGCTCTATGTAAAGCTGGTGAAGATAAGATAGAAATTGAAAGAAAATCTAATTATTGGTTATTATGCTATATTTATAATGCAAGTTATTAAATTTTTAATTACTTTAGCTTATAATAATTTCTGAGTTAACCTGAGATTTCTTGAACTGTGGTTTCTTTATATTCAGGTAGATACTTATACTTTTATGTAATTCCAGTTTTGACTGTAGAGGAGGTTCCTATGTCAAAAAACACCTATAGTGATCAAGTTAATAGTAGTTATTTATATAACAACAAACTTTTTTATGGTAAAGAGGATATAGATGAGATGACTGAGGATGAAACTACGACTGAGAAGCGATTTACAAATCCAGTTCCGATAGTAAAAGAGGTTTTTGAACTAGTAGAAAAGAAGCTTACGAAATGTGAAGAGGAGGTTAAGCGAGCAAAAGCAGAGACTGAGTGGTATAAAAAAGTAGCTGAAGAATGTAAAAAAGGAAATGGTATAGATAAACCTGTTACTGATGAAGGAGGGAATGAAAATGGAGAAATTACATCTCGAAAAGTAACCTCAGATTGTTCCAAGTATGAAAATTGTGGGCCATATTCTCATTTTTATAAAGTTGATAATAAGATAGGTTGTCAAGGTTTTAGTTCATCTGATTTACTAAAGGAATTATATCCCGAGATGTACAGCAATTCTAAAATTGCAAAATATATAGAAGAGGGAGCAAATGGTAATTATGGTGCAGTAAATTTTAAATTTGCCTTTACAGAGGATCTTAATTCAATATCCTGGCTTGGTAATATAGAATGTGAAAAATGTGTGGATGATCAAAGAGAGTTAGCGTGTCAAGAAGAAGAGATTAAGAGTTTCTGTTACCCGAACGTTTACCGTAGTAATCCAGAATTCAACAAGAGCTTTTTTTCCAGAGGAGCATGTCCTAATCTTTTTAGAGAGTCCAGTGAAACAAGTGTTGTAAAAGCAAAACAAGTTGCACCATTGATACTTGTTAATACCTTAGGACAAATGATAGATAAAGAGGGTAATAACACTAAAGTATACTATGATGCATTGAAGCGTTATCTAAATGATAATGGTAAAATCAAGGATTGTGAAGATAATCAAAAGTGTAAGGATTATATTCCAATTATGGAGAAAGTTGCATGGAATAATGATAAGGAAGTACTATTAAAAACTGCTGTTAATAATACGCAAGAAGCAAATCCTTACTATTATGGAAATGAGGATAATTTTACTTCCGTTGAATTTGGTTCTATATAAGGCTGAATTTGTCTAATTTTTTCTACACTAGACACAATTTAGTCGTATCTGAACAAATACATAATCTATATAAAGAGGACGTAGGTACCATCTGTCCTTTTAAGGCATTTATGTCAATGATATGCGTAATCCATGATTTTAAACATGATGATCCTCCTAAGTAATACAAAAAAACTCAGAAAAATGTATATAGCTATGATAGAAGTTATCTATACATAAGTACAATATACTTTAACTAGAGATTGTAAATTAATGAAGTTGAAAAGTCTGCAGACGAAGATAGATTTCGAGCGCTAGAATATCTTCACTATCAAAATAACAAAGCTGGGGAATGTTAAATAAACTGTGTCAAACTACATTTTAATTCAACTCAATTTTGGACAAATTTAAAATGCTGTAAAATGGTGTCTGTTCAGACGCATGTGAAACCAGTGCTTCTTTTCATCCCACTTCCATGCAGCTAAACCCTTTTCATAATCTCCTATCCATCATTTCTTAAACCACTCCCCTGAACGGATACAATTAAATACATTTTTAACATTTTTATAGAAAACTATTAGTATAGATTTGTATGCTGCCCTCATGGCTATTTTAAAATGTTTAATACTCCTTTTCATTATTTCTTGTACACATCTACCTAAGAAGCAACATTCTGTTAATATAGACAATTATAAGCACGATTATTCGTTGCAACAATATAATACTCCTTTGAAGAATAACGAACCAGCAATACCAGAAATGATACCTTTACCGGTAGAGTTTCCCGATCTTACAACCAGTAATCAGTTTCTTTCGATTAATGTTGATGAAAAAGTACCAGTAAAGGATTTACTGATTGAGATAGGAAAACTTTCTGACATTAACTTAGACATAGACCCCGAAATATCAGGTAATATTACTTTAAAACTAAAAGATAAGAACATAAACGAAGTAATTCAGAATATAGCCAACAGCGCCAAATTGCGTTACTCAATGAATAATGGTGTAATTAGAATTGAACAAGATTTGCCATATGCACAAAATTATTACGTAGACTTCATCAATATTCAACACTCTGCGCAAAGGAGTTTTATCATTGGTAACAATATTATCGACAGTGATGGTGATAGAAACTATATGAAATCTCAATATAGTAGTGATTTATGGAATTCATTAGAAAAAGGCTTAAATGCAATAATGGATGTTAACGGAGTAGATGATGGTGAGTTTCTTTCATCCAACAGAGAAGCTGGTGTCATTATTCTAAATGCTAGAAAAGATATTCACAAAGCTGTTGAAGAATATATTAATAAAGTTAAGAAATTGGCGTCTTCTCAAGTAATGATCGAGGCCAAAATAGTTGAAGTTTTATTAGACGATAAATACCTTTCTGGTATCAACTTAAATGATTTGCATAATGAAACCAAATCTATAACAAATCAAGGTAACTCTATTATTGACCTAGCAATTAACTCTAGTGTGAGTGATTTAGGAAACTTAGTAAAAAATTTAGGCAAATTTGGCACTTCAACCGTAATTTCAAGCCCTAGAGTACATGCTATAAATAATCAGCAAGCAATGATTTCATTTACTAAAAACCATATCTATTTTACTTCCGATATACAGAAAAATACCAAAAATTCCAATCATGCATTAATTACCAAGATGAATAGCACTCCAATAGGTGTGGTGTTAATAATCCATCCAAGCATTAACATTGATACTAATGAAATATTCATGGATATACACCCAACCTTATCAAGAATTAACGATTACACTAAAGACCCAAATATAGAATATGTCGCACAACAGAATAAAATGAAATTAAATAGTGAGATTCCAATTATTGAAACCAGAGAAATGCACTCTACGTTAAAAATTAAGAGCGGCGAAGTTATGGTAATTGGTGGGCTTATAGAGCATAGAAAAGATAACCAAAACTTATTGCATCAAAAGTCAAAAAAACTGGCTAAGACAGTAGAAACCGTCATCTTCCTGAAAGCAACAATCGTACCAACACTTGGTTTATTAGATATAAAAGATAGGAATTTATATATATATTAAACGTATCCGTTCAGGCAATGGCATCAACTTAAGGAAAGATATTGGGGTTGCTATTATGATAAGAAGAGAATATCAGAATGATAATTAAGACAGCTTAATCACAAATCTGTTGGGTAAATTTAAGTTACTTTAGTCATATATTAAAGTTTTTAAACAGGTCTTAGTTTACTTACTTTATTGTTTTCTTTATTATCAAATATTGCTTTAAATAATATGGAGGAGCACATTGTCAGCAATTGCCGTTATTGATTTTGGTTCACAGTTTACACAGCTTATTGCAAGACAAATCAGGGAAATAGGCGTTTACTGTGAAATATTTCCAAGCAATATCGATTTTGAAACAGTATCAAAATTCAATGGATTTATTTTTTCTGGAGGACCGCAATCTGTAAATGACAATTGCTCTGAAGTAAGTGAAGTAGCACATAAAATTATAAAACTTAACGAAACAATAAACACTCCTATACTTGGAATATGTTATGGACAGCAACTCATTTGTCATTATTTCGGGGCGAAGGTAAGAAAAGAATTCAATCAGGAATTTGGCAAAACTAAAATCAAGATACTAAAAGAATCCCCAATTATAAAGGATACTTGGGACGTTAATTCCGAAGTCGATGTTCTAATGAACCATGCAGACAGTGTCGAAACTATACCGCAAGGATTTACTGCTATTGCCTCAGGTATAATAAATCAAACAATCGCAATAATTGCCAACGAACAGCGGAAGATTTACTGTACTCAGTTCCATCCTGAAGTTAAGCCTACGACAAATGGTAGTAAACTTCTCTCTAATTTCTTAGATATTGCAAATTGTGTGAGAGATTGGACAATGAAGTCATTCATTGAAAAACAGAAGGAAAAAATTCAAAACTTAGTAAGGGAGAAAAAAGTAATTGCTGCAGTAAGTGGAGGGGTTGATTCAAGTGTTGCAGCAGTTCTTACACACAAAGCTATAGGAAAACAATTAAACTGTATTTTTATCGATACTGGGTTATTGCGTAAGAGCCAGACCACTGCTATGTTAAAAGAAATTCCAATAAATTACATTGATAAATCAAACTTGTTTTTAAGTAGGTTAAGGGGAATAACTGATCCGGAAGAAAAGCGAAAAATTATCGGCAATACTTTTATCGAAATATTTGAAAAAGAGGCAAAAAAAATAGGTGATGTGGATTTTTTAATGCAAGGCACCATTTACTCTGATGTAGTTGAATCAGGGCACGCTTCAGGAAACACTAGTACAATTAAATCTCATCACAATGTTGGTGGGCTGCCAGAAAAAATGAATCTGAAACTAGTAGAACCTTTACGCTATCTCTTTAAAGATGAAGTAAGGCTACTTGGCAAAGAAATTGGGCTTTCAGATGGGATAATATTTCAACATCCATTTCCTGGACCTGGACTTGCAGTGAGGATCATAGGTGAGGTTGATGAAGAAAAGGTACGAATATTGCAAGAAGTAGATGAAATATATATCAACACAATGAAAAATTATGATCTGTATGATAAAATATGGCAGGCTTTTGCTGTACTGTTACCAGTAAAAACTGTGGGAGTTATGGGAGATAATCGTACATACGGATATGTTTGCGCTTTAAGGGCTGTGACTTCATCTGATGGCATGACAGCTGATGCATTTCCATTTGAAAATAAAGATCAACATTCGTTAGTATTTTGGAGGTTTTTGCAAGACGTCAGTAGTGTAATTGTTAACAAAGTTTCCGGAGTAAATCGAGTTGTGTATGATTTAACTTCCAAGCCACCAGCAACTATTGAGTGGGAGTAGCAATAATTTCATTCCAGTTTCAGCTACTCGAATCACACCAAAGAGGCTGCTTGCATAACTCAAATTTTAAGGAAAACTATTTAATGTCATTCCAGCGCGTGACGCTGGAATCCAGAAAAAAAGAACCAGTGTCAGCTACTCGGATGACATCGAAATGTTCGTACAGATATTCGTCACACACCGGAATAAAAATTAGACTTTTGCTTTGTGCAAAATAATTTCAAGGCCGCATTTTCTTTATTTTGCTTATAACTTCCACAAGCAGTGCAAACATAAATGAAGAATACAAATATGCTTTTGGTAGCTCTATGTGAAGTCCTTCAAGTATTAAATATATACCGATGAGTAAAATAAATAGAATGGCAATTACTTTTAAGCTTGGGCTGGATTTTATTAACTTAGCGGTATAACTTGATGAAAATAGCATTGCTAATATGGAAAATGTAAATGCTATAGCAATGATTATCATATTATGAGTTAATGCTATAGCAGTTAATATTGAATCAACAGAAAAAACTAAATCTATTAATATAATTTGTAGCACAACTAAAAAAAATTGTGATTTAACGTTTGCCTTTGTTTTGTTCTCCTTATGTACAAAAATTTCGCTCCATAACTCCATAGAACTTTTAACAATAAGAAATAACCCTCCTGCAATCATAAGCAAATCTTTTACTGAAATATCTAGTGATACAGAGTGAAATATAGGCTTTTGCATTGATAATATATGCGATGTAAAAAATAGTATTACAAAACGCATCAATAGCGCCAAGCCAAAACCTATCAGGCGGGCTCTTTCTCTCAGCAGATTTGGCACCTTATCTATTGCTAGAGAAATAAAGATTAAATTGTCTATACCAAGTATAGTTTCAAGTAGCGTAATTATCAATAAAGTCCAAGCATCAGCTAGCATTTTCATTCCAAAGTCAGATTTTGTACTTTACAATAGATGTGTAAAAATTAAGTAACTTCGACTAGGTAATTAAAAAATCAGCCTTACCCGGAAAAGAAAGAGGCAAAAGGGCATTTTTATAATAAAAGTACTTTTGTAAGAGAAATAATGAAATTAAAAATCTAACTCTCTTTACGAAAATTTTAAATAGATTGTAAAATAGTTGTACCATGAAAATATATGCCTTCTTTATAGACTAAGATTTTTCTTTAAATTAAGATAGATACACGATAAAAGGAACATATGACAAAAGAATCATTAGCAAAAACTGATATAGTAAAAGTTGAAGATAAGAAAGCAACAAAGGGATTTTTTAAAATATTAGGTGAAGTAGCAGATGCTGTAAGGTCATGGGTTGCAATATTGGCCCTGATTTAAGTAGTAGTCGCGATGTCGATAGTTTAGTCTTGAAGATGAACGAATGCTTAAACCCAAAGGGGGGTGAAGTCTCAGCACGTAAGAACACCGTATCTCTTGGTAATTTGTACTTGAGTTTATCAGAGGCAGGTCAAATAAAATTTTTACAAACCCTGGCAGAAAAGTTCAATCCGGATAAAACGAAAATAGATGAAGAAATGAAAGTATATAAGAAAAATCAAGATTCTGAGTCGAGCTATAAGTTTGAACAAGACTTAATAAAAGTCCTTGAATCACCACGCTCTAAAATATTGAAGCAGTTTATCTCCTTACCGGAGGGCCTTAAGTTTATTGTTGATATGCGTTCTGATGTACTCAAGCTGAAGAATCAATATAAAAGTCTAAGTCCACTAGAAAACGAATTAAAAAGTATACTTTGTACTTTGGTTGATGTTGATCTACTTGATCTTCATCAAATCACCTGGGATTCACCTGCATCATTGTTGGAAAAACTTATAAAATATGAAGCTGTACATAAAATTTCCTCTTGGGGTGACTTAAAAAACAGACTAGATTCTGATCATCTCTGTTTTGCTTTCTTTCATTACAAAATACCAAATGAACCTTTAATTTTTGTAGAGGTTGCACTGATGAATGAGATTGCAGATAGTATTCAACACGTTTTGGACGAGTCAGTTCCTTCAAGTGACCCAAGCAGTGCAAGTACTGCTATATTCTATTCAATATCAAACACTCAAACTGGTTTATCTGGAATTAGCCTCGGTAACTTTTTAATAAAGAGAGTCGTAGAAAAACTATCGCAAGAATTTAAAAGCGTAAAAGTGTATGCAACTCTTTCTCCAGTTCCTGGATTTACAAAATGGCTAAAAAATCAAGACGTAGCTTTATTAGGTAAGCTTAATATAAAACAATCAGGTACAGAAATTTTAGAAAGCATAAAAACTAACATTGAATGCGAAAAACAGTCCCTACTGAAACTTTGTGCACATTATTTGCTAAAGGTTAAAAGCAGTGGTGGAGGTGCTTATGATCCAGTAGCACACTTTCATTTAAGCAATGGTGCATCAATCAAACAAATCAACTGGATGGCTGATACTTCTGAAAAAGGCATTAGTCAGTCAACCGGAATAATGGTGAATTATCTGTATGAGCTGCCTAAAATAGATAACAATCATGAGAATTATATGATTAATAAAGCGATTTCTCATTCAAAAAAAGTGTCAGCTATGTTAAAGGAATAATAGGAAGTGCGCAAGCATATAGAAAGTGCTAATATTCCCTAATGTTTATGTATATAATATTAAATAGTTTTATGAGGTAAAATGTATGAATAGTGATAAATTAGAAGAATTAAAGAAACTAGAACAAAAGATACAAGATGCAGTAGCACATAAAAAATTGTATGGTGTATTATTTGCAGATTCTAAAGAGATAGAGTTATTCAATAATTGTATTAGCAGTATTAAAAGTAATGGAATAGGCAAAGAGGAATCAAATGAATTGATAACCATTTATGAAGGACTTAATTCAATATTTGATAACATTAGTTCTGACTGGGATGGCAATAAGGGTAGCCTAAATGCTCAAAAAATTATTGTACATTATCAAAACTTAGAGTCTATCTTAAAGATAGTAAACATAATTAAAGAATTGAAGACAAGATTGGGCCAAGCATTCGTGATCTTCGACTTTGATGAATCCGGGTTAATCCAGGATATCGAATCACTCCAAAAAAAAATGAAAGAAGTGCTAGAAAACATGCAACAACAAGAACAAAGTGCAGCAAGGAAAAAAGAGTTAGAAGAGAAAGCTAAAGCAGAGTTTAGCAAGTATATAGAAAACGGCACTATTGATGCGATGTCAATCAAAAGGGATAGTAATTCAGATCTTCTTTATACAATAATTAAGCTAAAAGAAGACAATAAAAGCACAGATATTAAAGTAAGCGAATTTTTAAATAGTGATTTTTGTAAAGAAAACAATATTGCCGGTTTTCTTCTTTCAAGTGGAGATCAAAAAGAATTTATCAGTGGTAAAATACATGAGGGGATTAGATATTATCATATAGGTACCACAGTTCAATATGGAATAAAGTTTAACTGGTATGTAGACGGAAAGGAATGTAGCATTACATTAGGTGCTAACAGTGATGATAGTATTAGAATAATAAGTGATAGACCAACTGATGCGGATTTAGAAAAAAATAAAGATGTAAAAATTAAAGTTCCTGTCCTTGGTTACCTAAGACTTGCTGGTGCAGTAAAAACGTGTAGACAGCAAGAAGATCCAAGTAGCACAGTGAAGCAAGCATCAGCTAATGAGCATTGCCGCCCATTGGCAAGGACTTCAGATAAATGTTTTCAGCAATAAAGAGATATAAGTAATTGCTCTTGTAATACTTAAAATGTAAAATAGATCTACTTAAATAAGTAGATCTATGAACAATATAAGAAATTTTGCAATAATAGCACATATAGATCATGGGAAGTCAACTCTTGCTGATCGTTTGATAGAAGAATGTAACGGTCTTGAGACAAGGGAAATGACCAATCAGGTACTTGACTCAATGGATATAGAGCGTGAACGTGGAATTACAATCAAAGCACAAACGGTAAAACTCAATTACACTGCAAATAATGGTAATAAATATTGCCTCAACCTCATGGACACACCAGGTCATGTTGATGACTTTTCATATGAAGTTAGCAGAAGCTTGGCCGCATGTGAAGGTTCACTTTTGGTAGTAGATAGTAGTCAGGGAGTTGAAGCTCAGACTCTGGCAAATGTGTACAAGGCAATTGACAATAATCATGAGATAATAGTTGTACTCAATAAAGTCGATCTTCCTGCTGCAGATCCAGAAAGGATAAAGCTTCAGATTGAAGAGGTAATCGGAATTGATGCAACTGAGTCAATTTTGATATCGGCAAAAACTGGTCTTGGGATAAAGGATGTACTTGAAGCTATAGTGACAAAACTTCCCGCTCCTCAAGGTGATACAAATGCTCCACTGCAAGCAATTTTAGTTGATAGTTGGTATGATCCTTACCTAGGAGTAGTAATTTTAGTGCGAGTTAAAAATGGAGTACTAAAAAAAGGCATGAGAATCGTTATGATGTCTAATAATGCTACATATCAGGTCGATAATATCGGTATTTTCACTCCTAAAAAAGTTATGACTGGTGAACTTTCAGCAGGTGAAGTTGGTTTTATAACTGCTTCAATGAAAGAAGTAGCAGACTGCAAAGTAGGAGACACTATTACTGAAGAGAAAAGGCCGTGCAGCAAGGCATTACCTGGCTTTAAAGAAGTACATCCTGTAGTATTTTGCAGTATTTTTCCCAATAACACAGATGATTTTAAATATTTAAGGGAAGCACTAGAAAAATTACATTTAAATGATGCTAGTTTTACATTTGATGCTGAAACGTCAAATGCGCTAGGTTATGGATTTCGTTGTGGTTTTTTAGGAATGCTACATCTTGAAGTCATTCAAGAAAGACTCGAAAGAGAATTTGATTTAGATCTAACAGCAACTGCACCGAGTGTTATATATAAAGTTGCAACACAAAATGGTAAAGTTTTAAATATCCATAACCCAAGCGATATGCCAGACCCTACAAAAATTGAAATAGTGGAAGAACCATGGATCACTGCAACTATAATGGTACCTGATCAATATTTAGGAGAGATTCTATCTCTGTGTGAAGAGAGGAGAGGAGAACAGCAGGATTTATCTTATGTTGGTAATACGACAACAGCACTACTGAAGTATAAATTACCGCTGTCTGAGGTTGTTTTTGATTTTTACGATAGACTAAAATCAATTTCCAAGGGATATGCAAGTTTAGATTGGGAAATATCCGATTATCAGGAAAGTCAGATAGATAAATTAAGTTTTTTAGTTAATGGAGAACCTGTGGATGCGTTAGCCTGCATTGTTCATAAAAGCAGGGCAGAAAAAAGAGGCCGTGAAATATGTGCACGTTTGAAAGACTTGATACCACGCCAGCAATATAAAATCGCGATTCAAGCGGCAGTAGGCGGAAAAATTATTGCTAGAGAAACGATTAACCCGTATAGAAAAGATGTAACAGCCAAGCTCTATGGTGGAGACGTTACACGAAGGATGAAGCTGCTTGAAAAGCAGAAGAAAGGTAAGAAAAGATTGCATTCTGTGGGAAACATAAACATCCCACAAAATGCTTTTATTGAGGCTTTGAAAATAAATGATTAATGTATGTCCAAAAACATAAATTTAAAGAACTAAGTAATATTTTCTCAATAAGTTCACTGATATTGATATGGATAAATTTGAAATAGCTATTTGAATTTGTAAAACACTATACAAGATACCATACAACGAAATCATCCCAGTGTTAAACGCTGGGATGACAGAGAGCAGCTCAATTGCTCCACTCAATCAGTAAAAATCAGATATATGTAGACATTGGCTAAAACCATTCCAACAACATTTTAGTGAAGCTTAACAAGCTTGTCTATAGTTTTAGTGATGATTCTTGGAGTATTTGGAGAGACTTCTGAGCCTAGTCTATTTAACCGCTCTATAGCAAACCCGCTGTTCTCATTTATTATGAAATCACATAAAATATTTTCTATATCTTTAATAACACTTTCATGCTTTCTCAGAGGATGGTTATTCGGATATCTATGAATGGTTTTGATGCTAGAATACTCAACGAAAGCTTGATCTTTAAAAGCAAGTTGTCTCAATTTCTCTTTGAATTTTTCTTCTTCATCTCTTGCTAAAAGGCAAGACTTTATCAGTGATTTTATAATCGAGTTTATAGCCTGATGTATTTCAGAATGCACTATAACTTTGATGATATTTTCTTCCACTATGCAATCATAAGTGCTTTTTTCGCTCTTTAATGACTCTATAAGCATTTTGCTATTTTGCGAATTCAATTCCAGATTCTCTTCACTTATAGGAGTCATTATAAAGGTATTCTTATTTACCCTGATGTAAAATTGTGGCAACCCTTTAGAACAGGCAAATGCTACATCCTTAGACTCAAGTGCGTGATTGTATGAAGAAGAAAGGGTGCTTGCTATAACGCTACTTGGTACTTTCATTCCATGATTACTTAGGTGATTTAACACATTCTCAACATCATGATATGTAAAACCTGTATCTTTTATCAATTCAACAACTTCTATGCAATTGTGTTGTTTATACTCTATTGTCACTTCTTCTGTAAAAAGAGTTTTAGCTGCTATATGCTTATCAAGCACTGTGAAAATCTTGATGAAACTCTCTAAATCTTGTTTGTTAATTAATTCAATACTAATTAAGTTTTTGCTAACAATTATAATATTTTTTATCATTTTTTCCCACTAAAAAAACTCACTAGATGAATTGTATTTTTAATTCATTAAAAATTGTTTAAAGTGGGTATGCCAGCAACAGTAAGAAAAAAAAATCACATAAAATCTTCATTATGTATTATATTACATCCCTCGTGTTCATCACTGCCGCTTGTGTAAGCTGTTGCATTAATGATATCTTCATTGTTATTTAACATACTATCCAACTTTCCTTCTTTTTCAAGATCCATCAATTTGTCACATCCAGCAATATGATGTACATAATCACCATTTTCATCAGTAATAAAAATTTGTGGAACTGTACTGACGTTATATTTTGATTTTATACCGTCAAACAAATCCGAGTTTCTAAGTACATCAATTTCTTCGTATTTCACACCTTTTTCATCCAATAACTCTTTTGCTTTCTTGCAGAATGGGCAGTACTTCTTCACATATATTACAACTTTTCCTTTAGTGTTTTTCACGATTTATCTCCATAGTTTATAAAATACAACTATTATATATAAAAAATATATATAAAATATCAAATTGTATGAAAATTATTTACAACTGTGAGCAAGGGATAAAAGATAATGTGGCACTAACTTTCGGAAATTTCGATGGCGTTCATTTAGGACATAAGTTTGCAATTTCCAATCTAAAGAAGGTAGCACAAGAAAGAGGATTACCCTCTGCAGTTTTAACTTTTGAGCCTCACCCATCAACTGTTTTATTTAGTAGGAACAATTTTAGGTTAATAGACCAAGAACAAAAAAAGGAACTAATCAGCAGCTATGGTATAGATTACTTGTATATTATTAATTTTAGTAGAGGTTTTTCTGAGGTTAGCTGCGATGACTTTATTGGTAAGATTTTGGTAAAGAAGTATGGTGCTAAACATATAACTGTTGGAGAAAGTTGTACTTTTGGTCACAAACGATTGGGTAACATATTAACTCTAGAAAAATATTCTCAGATGTATGAATATTCTTTAACTAAATTAGAGCCATTGATAATCGATAGAAAAATTTGCTCTTCTTCCTCAATCAGGGAGTGTTTACAAAAAGGCGAAATAGAAATTGCTAATAAATTGCTTGGTAGGTCTTATCAAGTTTCTGGTATTGTAACAAAAGGTGCATGTAGAGGTAGAGAAATAGGGTTTCCAACCATAAACATTCCGATAGAAGATTACATGATAAAACCTAAGCTTGGTACATATTACGCCAAAGTTGCATTTTCTGAAAATAGTTCAAGTTGGCTATATGGAGTAGTCAACATTGGTATGAGACCTACATTTAAGGACTTAAAAAAACCTATAGTAGAAATGCATATATTTGACTTCAACGAAAATGTATACAATTTTAAGGTTGATATACAACTTTTAAAATTTATTAGGGCAGAAAAAAAATTCCATAGTATTAACGAGTTAACAAAACAGATAGATCGTGATATAATGAAGGCTTACCAGTTAAAGATAAATTTATGAAAAGGATATGTTTAGTTATTATATTGATTATAGTATCATTCGATCAAACAAGTAAATTGTATATAAACTCTTTGATTGATGAGGGGGAGTCAATCGAGATTACTAGTTTTATGAAATTAGTTGAAGTTTGGAATTCAGGAATTAGCTTTGGAATGTGTAGTACTCTGCCGCATGGCAGCTTCTTTTTTTCAGCATGTTCAATATTAATAATTGGTATACTTGCATACTTGATATATAAATCTAATGATAAGTCAATTTACCTTAGTTTTTCTCTGATGATTGGTGGAGCGATCGGAAATGTAATTGACAGAATCTATTGGGGAGCTGTATATGACTTCATATATTTTCATATCAATGATTGGTATTGGCCAGCCTTTAATTTAGCAGATCTATCTATAGTTTGTGGAATGTGTACATTGTTATATAAGTGGTATATATATGATAGGTCTATCTCTAAGCAAAATGAGGAATGAAATAATGCTTCGCAAATTCTTTAGTTTTTTTATACTATCTGTGTTTTTTTTCATTTGTCCGATTTCTTTGGAAGCTGAAATCATAAAGCATGCTAAGCTCAGTAACGGATTGGATGTTTATGTAGTACCTAATCACCGAATTCCAGCTGTTTTTCATGCAATAATATATAAAGTTGGGGGAATGGATGACCCAATTGGCAAAGCAGGATTGGCTCACTACTTTGAACACTTAATGTTTGAAACTACAGGAAAATTTAAACGCATAGAATCTACTTTGGGCAGCATTGGGGCCCAATTTAATGCTTTTACCACTAAAGAATACACCTGCTACTACGAATTAGTTCTCAAAAAAGATTTACCACTAGCAATGGAAATTGAAGCAGATAGAATGGGCAATTTTGATGTTACTCAAGACAAAATAGATAGAGAAAAAAATATCGTATTAGAAGAAAGAAAGATGAGATTTGATAATAATCCTGAAGCTTTACTATGGGAGGAAATGAACAGTGCATTTTATCGTAATGGTTATGGTAGGTCTGTTATTGGTTGGGAGAGCGATATTAAAACTTACAATCAAGATGACATAACAAGGTTTCATGATAACTATTATCATCCAGGTAATGCTATACTGCTCGTTGTTGGTGATGTAGAATTTGAAGAAGTAGTAGGATTAGCAAAGGAAAAATATGGTGCAATTAAAGCTGAGCCTTTAGTGAAGCATTATCCGAACCAAGATTCAATACATAATGCAGATATATCGGTCATTTTAGAAAGCACTGAAGTAAAAGAGCCAGTTTTATACTTTCGCTATAGTGTTCCTTTATTTGAGCAAATAAGTGAAACTTTTCCTGTTAATTTGGCAGTTGATGTTTTGGGGAATGGCAAGTCTAGTAAGCTATATAAAGATTTAGTTTTAGATAAGAATTTAGCAGTAGAAGTGTTTGCTTATTATAATAGCTTAGCTTTTAGTAATGGTTACATTGAGATTCGGGTAACTCCAAAAAGCGGGGTAAATTTGGATGCTATTGCAAGAGAGTTAGAAAATTCTATTAACCACTTTACCTCTGAAGGAATAACAAGTGAAGAATTGCAAAGCACAAAGTCTAAATACAAAGCAGCACAGTTTGATAATCTATCTGATTTAATTAGTGTAGCAATATTTTATATACCACGTTTAGCACTAGGTATTCCACTTGATGAAATAGACATTTCATATAGCAAAATTAATGATGTCAATCTGAAAGATGTAAATCACAAAATTCGTACTATTTTTTCTACTAGTAAATTAGTCGGCCGTTTGCTACCAAAAGGAGGTAATAATGATGAGAGTAAGTAAACTTTTATTTCTACTTTTTTTCTGTCTGGGCTTTAATTTGCAAGCGAGCAGTCACCTAAATATAGAGGAGGTTACTACTAATAAAGGGCTTAAGTTTCTGTTTGTTGAAAACCGTGATTTACCAAAAGTTTCACTCAATATATCATTCAAAGATGCAGGTTGTGTGTATGAAAATATAAAAAAGCAGGGGCTTGCTTGGTTTACTTCTCTTGTAATTCAAGAAGGAGCAGGAAAAAATGATGCCAAAGATTTTGTAAAAAAGCTTCAGGATAAAGGAATTAATTTAAATTTTATTGCTGGTTTAGAAGCATTTAGGATTTCATTAAATACTTTATCTGAGAATCTAGAGGATGCAATTTCACTATTGAGTGATGCTATAATGCGTCCTAAAGTTGATCCTGAAGGATTGAATAGAGTTTTTGAAAAAGCCAAAGTAAACTTTAATAATTTTGAAAAAGATCCTTATTTTATTGCTGCAAAAGAGTTGGATACGTTGTTGTTCAAAAAACATCCTTACTCAAGAAATCCATATGGAACTCTAGACACTATAATGAGCATTACTAGAGACGATGTTTTAACATACATAAAGCGTAGTTTTACTAAGGATAATATCGTTATTAGTTTTGTTGGTTGTGCAACAAAAGAAGAAGTTAGTACGCTGCTTGATAAATATTTATCTAAGTTACCATCAAAAAGATCGAAAGTTAGGAAGATATCTGTAAAAAATGAATTTGGGCCTGCAGAAAGTAAGAGCGTTTTTATGGATATACCACAGAGTGTAATACTCTTTGCTCAAAAAGGCATAGCATATGAAGACCCTAATTACTATAATGCTAGTGTTTTGATTAATGCGCTTGGTGGTATGGGGCTGAATTCAATATTAATGAAGGAATTGAGACAAAATCTAGGTATTACTTATGGTATTAGTGCAAGTAATATTACAAATAAACATGGGAATGTTATATCTGGATTTATAAGTACTGACAGTTCCACTGCTGATAAAGCTATATTAGCATTAAAAGATACCTTTAGCAGAATAAAAAATGAAGGAATGGACGAGCAATTGTTCAAGGATACAAAAATCAGTTTAGTAAATAACTTTACCTTCTCTTTTCTATCCAATAATGTAAGTATAGCAATGCTATTGGATAATATGCAGATAAATGATCGTGATGTTAACAATATAAATAATTATAGGAATATCATTAATGATGTTCAATTGGAGGAAGTAAATAAGCTGGCAAATTCTTTGCTTGATCCCGAAAATTTATTTTTTGTTGAAGTTGGAAGAAAGTAAATCATTACTACAGCATAGTTGAAATTTTAATCATATTTCTTTATAATTTAGATATATGATTGACTTTTATGTTCAGGTGAAAAACGATACTGCAAGAGAAAGCAAAAAAACTCCAATTGCTTTGTTAAATCCTTTAATAACGATATTTTCTGTTATCAACACAGGTGTGTTGATAATCATCAAGTTGATACATATTACAAGTCAACAGATAGGTATGGCGGGCATAACGCTTGGTAATATTGGCACAGGTGTTTTTTTTAGCTCAGTATCCTTAATTTCAAGCATGTACTCTTTTTTTGACTGTTTTAGAGAAAAAAGCTTATATAAAAAATGTAATTACAAGAGAACATTAGAACAAAAAAGAAGGGATAAATATAGAATTCAAGGTATTTGTTGGGATATTCTGTGCGATATATTATTTTTAACAGGCGCTGCAGTTTCTATTGCTTTATTTAGTAGTCCTATAGTTCTTTTTGTTACTGCACCTCTTGTTACATTGGGCTGTATAGTAATGACTGGTAACATAACTAACTCTATTTATCATCAAGTTAAAAACTTTAAAATTCATCTTTCACAATTTTCAAAAGAGGAGCAGAAAGAGCTGTATATAGAGATGAAAAAAGAAATAAATTTATCACGCCTTCATAGAATTATAGCAAAAGTACTACCTGATGTATTAGTATTAGCAAAATTGCACGCTAATCATGAGAATAAAGAAAGGCGAAAAGAGGTTCAGCATCTAAAAGAAATGCTGAAAGAAGGCAATCGAAAACCAATCGACGATGATACATCTGGTAAGGTTATTGAAATGAAAAAAGAAAAACATATCGAGCAAAAAAGCTCCAACCTTAAAGTTCCAACACACCTTTCTCTGGATCAAGATGTAACAAAAAGAAAAAGCAGTATCACACGATCTTTCTAATTTAATATCACTTAGCGTTACTTTCTGCTATTGATCTTACTGCTTTTACATAACACTTATGCTCTTCAGCTAGAATGCGCTCTGAGAGACTGTGAACATCATCATTTGGTAACACTGGAACAGTAGCTTGAGCGATTATGGCTCCAGCATCAATTTCATGAGTAACATAATGCACAGTACATCCTGTAATTTTTACACCCGCTTTCAGAGCTTGCTCCTGAGCATTTAGGCCCTTAAATGACGGAAGTAAAGAGGGATGAATATTTATAACTTTGTTATGCCATTTATTCAGGAAATTGGCCTTTATAATTCTCATAAACCCTGCAAGGCAAATTAAATCAACCTTATGTTGAACAAGTATTTCATGAATTTTATCAGTATCAAGTGGCTTATCTTCAACAACAAACGCTGAAACTCCTGCTTGCTTTGCTATTTTAAGGCCTCCAGCTTCACTATTATTTGCGATAACACACACAGTTTCAGCAGGGAAATTCTGATCTTGACATGCTTCTATTAAAGCCTGCATGTTTGATCCTCTACCTGAAATTAGTATTCCGAGTTTTATCTTTTTCATTTTAGTGCAGCCGTAAGAATGGATATTAATAAAATAGCTCAAAAGGCAAGTTTATTTTAGAATAAATACTATTGTGTAGCAATATTTTACACTGCTGGATAACATGGAATTAAAGAAATCATTCAGTTTGAAGTAACTTTAACATTTAATTTTAGGAATATTATACAATTTATGGTAAATAAATGCATATTTTTATGGCTGCGTTATTATTTATTTAACAAAGTATTAGTATAATTTACTACACTGAATTAAATGGAGAAAATTCAATGAATAAATTACCAAGCAATGCAAAAACAAGCAAGTCTCAGGTTACTCAGTGGGAGGTAATAAAAAATTGTGAATATTCTGATAACTGTTTATCAAAAGTAGTAACTTTATACGTCATTAAAATGGCAGAATTATCAGATATTTATACGAGTAATGAACCTGAAATTAATACTATACTTACAAGAATAAGCATAACAAGTGAAAATGCATTTTTAAATAAGGTTGTTGATATTGAAATTATGGAGGGCATTTTTCCGTACAAATTCAACAGCAAGAAGAAAAATAACATATCAAGGCTAGAAGATTTGTACAATTATTTATGTTCTACTGTTATTGATAGCCTTCCAAAAGAAATGCTTGAAAGCCTAAGAAGAGAATACAGAGACGCTGTTAACTTATTTAAAGCAATTACTTAACTAGGTGTAGCATTTTTAAGACTTTACCTTCTATTTCAGAAATGCCACTTTCAAGATCTTTATCTATCAAACATATGATAGATAAATATGTTTTCTGCTTCTTTTCAACATTGATAGTTAAAGTTCCAGGAGTAATCGTAACCGAGTTAGCAAATAATGCAATGGTCTTATCATTATGTCCTATGCATTCCCTTACAATAACAATTGGCTCAACTGTAGATTTGAATCGTAGCACCTTTTTTGTTACATAAATACTTGAAAAAATAATTTGGTAAATTAGCCAAGGTATATAACTTATAAGCTGATAAAGTGACAGCCTACCACTATCATTTAGAATTTGACTAAGGGCACTTTCAGCATCAATTAACCTTTTAAAGATAATCAATGTGAACACAGAAGAAAATACTCCACAGAGAATAAAAAAAGGCTCGAAATAACCAGACAATGTAATCCATAGAGAAGACAAAATCACAAATGATAGAGAAAAAAACTTAATATTTTGCCTGACTTTCATGATTTGGAGTATAACTTAAATGATTTTTTAGGAAAATGAAAAGTTCTTGATTTTTGTGTCAAAGAACATAATAACCAAGTTATTTTAATAAGTAATAGAGATTATGACGCTTGATGATTTTCTAAAAATGCTTGAAGAAATAAATGATACTTCAGGTTTAAGCAAGAACAACATAGTTGAACGAATAAAAATAAAATTAGAAAGAATTGATTTACGGAGGTGGGAAGATAGTGGATTTAATATCAATCATATATTCACTACACATAGTGATCTAGATCCTGTAGAAACTACATTGTTGCATTTTGCTGCTAAGAGTGGCTATGAAAACATAGTAATAGCTCTAATTGAATATGGAGCATATGTTGATGCAATAACCAAGTTATTTTAATAAGTAATAGAGATTATGACGCTTGATGATTTTCTAAAAATGCTTGAAGAAATAAATGATACTTCAGGTTTAAGCAAGAACAACATAGTTGAACGAATAAAAATAAAATTAGAAAGAATTGATTTACGGAGGTGGGAAGATAGTGGATTTAATATCAATCATATATTCACTACACATAGTGATCTAGATCCTGTAGAAACTACATTGTTGCATTTTGCTGCTAAGAGTGGCTATGAAAACATAGTAATAGCTCTAATTGAACACGGAGCATATGTCGATGCGTGGGATAATTATAGAAGCACTCCCTTGCATTTTGCTGCTGAAAGTGATAATGAAAACATAGTAAGAACTCTGATTGAACATGGAGCATGTGTTAATGTGTGGGATAATTGTGGACGCACTCCTTTGCATTTTGCTAGCGATCATGAAAGTATAAGAGATATTTTAATTGAAAGTGGGGCATATGTTAGTAAACAGAACAATAATAGATATGCTCCTTTACACTCTGCTATTGAATGGGGCTGCAAAGATGTAATAAGTTCTTTGTCAGGTAATGCTAGTCTTAGGACTGAAATGGCAGTAGGAAGAGTGGAACAAATTACACTTGCAGGAAGATTGGAGCTTTTTTAACCAAACTTGCATTTACTGAGATAATTGTTTTGTTATGAATTAAACCAAAAGTTCTTTAATATATTGAAGCTTAAAGATATCTTTAGATATGGAAATTATTGCAGAAAATAGAAAAGCAAGGTTTGAATACTTTATCTTAGAAGAATTTGAAGCAGGTATGATACTCTTAAGTAGTGAAGTGAAATCACTAAGGGAAAGAAAAGCAAACATTTCTGATGCTTACGTTACTGAAAAAAAAGGTGAAATATGGCTAAACAATATGCATATCGCAGAGTATAAAGCTGCAAACCAAAAAAATCACAAGCCAAAAAGAGAACGTAAATTGCTTTTGCATAAAAAAGAGATAAATAAGCTAATTGGTCAAATCAAAACCTCTGGAATAACTGTTGTGCCACTTTCTATCTATTTTAATGATAAAGGGTTGGCAAAAACTAAAATTGCCATTGTGAAAGGAAAAAAACTCTATGATAAGAGAGCAACCATAAAGCAGAGAGAGTGGGAACGTGAGAAAAGTAGATTATCTAAGAATAATTTGTAGTAAAATATGTCTTTAAGTCCAGTTATTTTTAGCATCGGTCCTGTTTCTATATATTGGTACTCTTTAGCATATGTTTTGGGTATAGTTTTTGCATATTGGTATTTACATAAGATAGACAATCAAAAAATATTTACTAAGAATTTTTACGATTCGTTATTAACAGCCGTTATTATAGGCATTATCCTTGGAGGTAGGATTGGGTACGTATTGATATATGATCCAGTTCTCTATATAAGCAATCCTATCGAAATACTAAAGACCTGGGAAGGAGGTATGTCATTTCATGGCGGTGCTATAGGAGTTTTGCTTGGAGTAATAATCTCCTGTAGAAGACATAACATTCCTATATTTTACACACTGGATCTAATTTCTTGTGGAGTTCCGATAGGTTTACTTCTAGGCCGCATAGGTAATTTTATAAATGGAGAGTTATTTGGCAGGGTTACAACTATGCCGTGGGGTATGGTATTTCCAGAAAGTGGTGATAATTTATTGCGCCATCCAAGCCAACTTTATGAAGCATTTTTAGAAGGAGCGCTACTTTTCGTAGTTGTAAATTCACTATTTTTCTTGAACAAAATGAGATTGTATTACGGTGCAACAACTGGTATTGCAGTTATGTGGTATGGAATAGCACGTTTTGTGGTTGAATTTTTCCGCGAGCCAGACTATCAAATTGGCTATTTATGGTTCAATTTAACTATGGGACAGTTGCTTTCTATACCTATGATTTTGTTGGGAATGCTTATATATTTAGGTGCGTTGATGAACTTAAGATTTAATACGAAATCTGTTCAATAGAGAAAAGGTAAGTTTAATCGAAAAATATAGTGGAAGTTTATTTATTCCATACTATGTACAATTATGTGAATTTTTTGTCTTGCAGAGAATAAATGCAAGACCAGCAAACCTTCGTTGTATAGCTATAAGAAAAACTTAGTAGCTACTGACCAAATTCATTACTAAGTAGATATTCATTTTCCACCAGAATATTCCTGATTGAGAAGCTACTTTATTAAAACATATTTTTAAATTTTTGCCAAAACCCTGGTTGATTATCATTAACCTTTGTGAAGGCTATGTTTAAACTGTATCTCAGATCATTTGGCACATCATATCTAATATTCAGTATTGAAACTTCGTTTTTATTATGAACAGAAACATCGTCATATGATAACTTTGTCGTGTAGCACTTTATATGCTTTTGCTTATCATATACTATATCACCTGATTCCCCTTCTAGTTTTACAAATTTAGTTTTTTTCTGACATTCTTTTATTTTTATTAGATCCTTGTCTAGTGATATTGAAACCGGTAGTGTATTACCAGCATACTCTTTAGCTAAAAGCTCACTTTGAGGATACATTTTTATTTCCCTTCCAAAATGTGAGTCTATAAAATTATTGATCCAAAATTTGTCTCCAAAATTTGTCTCCAGAATGTACATATTCGTCAGTAGCATACGGTACACCACCATAATTGCATTGAACTTTGTAATCTCCAACACCATTATTTTGAAAAAAATCATGAATGGCAGCGTAACTATCAGCAGCATCATTTATGTAATCCATTACCTACCCCTTAAAACCTCTTAATTTATTATATCACAAGAAATTAAATCTATCAATAAAAAGACTTTTTTTGATATCAAGTATCTAGGGAGCATATTGATAGGATTGTGACATTCGTATTTCCCAGTTCTTCACATACTGCTGGACTAATTCAGGATAATTTTCAATAATTAATAAATTTTCAGCGTTTCCCTTTTCAGCTGTCTTACTGAGGTTAAACGATCCTGTGATGACTTTTTGATTATCAACAATTATTACCTTATTATGAGCAATTTTTGGCTTATTATCGATCCAAATCGGTATTCCATTTGAAAACAATTCGCTTATGACACTATATTTTGAATGGAGTTGTGATTTATCTAAGACGACTTTAACATCAACACCACGCTCTTTGGCGTTAATCAAAGATTTTGCAACTGTTCCAAGAGTAAATGTATATTCTTGAACTAAGATAGATTCTTTAGATTGGTCTATCTCGCTGATTATCGGTACAGCACAGTCTTCTTCAGGTGAGAAGCAAACTGTTGCTTTTGGGCAAGGCGAGAATGTAGGACCCACATAGTAATACAGAGAAAAACATGCCGATAAAAATAAAAGATATAAAAGCCTCACAAACCACACCTAAATACACGGCGGTAGTCTACATCATAGTTTAATCATCTGTCAACCCATATTCCTTCCACTTCTCTGTAACTTTCTTTATTATTTCCTCGCTCATTTCAATTTTTCTTCCCCATTCTCGTTTGGTTTCAGGTGGAAGTTTGTTTGTTGCATCAAACCCTATTTTACCTCCGAGACCACTTTCAGGAGAAGCGAAGTCTAAATAATCAATTGGAGCATTCTCTATCATGATTGTATCACGTACAGGGTCCATTCTTGTTGAAACTGCCCACATTACTTCCTTCCAATCACGTATATTTATATCATAATCAACAACTATAATAAATTTGGTGTATAAGAACTGTTTGAGAAAAGAGAGTATGCCCATAATAATTCTTTTTGCATGCCCTGGATAAGCCTTTTTTATCGATACTACCGCTATTCTATATGAGCAACCTTCTGGAGGCAGATAAAAATCTACTATCTCCGGAAACTGATTGATGAGAATCGGCACAAAAATTTCGTTGAGTGCTTCACCAAGAATTGATGGTTCATCTGGTGGCTTGCTAGTGAAAGTGCTGAGATAAATTGGATCTTTGCGCATTGTAATTGCAGTAATGTTAAACTCAGGAAACTGTTCAACAGCATTATAGTAACCGGTATGGTCTCCGTATGGCCCTTCATCTCTATACTTATCCAAACTTACATATCCTTCCAGAACGATCTCAGCATGAGCTGGAACCTGAAGAGGAATAGTTTTACAATTTACAAGCTCAAGTGGTTTTTTTCGCAGCAGACCGGCAAATTGGTATTCTGATAAAGTCTCCGGCACCGGAGTCACTGCAGCAATAATCGTTGCAGGATCGCTACCAATCACAGCAGCCGCAGGAAACTTCATATTTTGCCTCCTCTCCTTCCACCGTTTATGGTGACCTGCACCACCACGATGTGCAAGCCAGCGCATGAGAGTCGTTTTTTTATTCACAACCTGCATACGATATATTCCAAGATTAAAATTATCTTGCTTGTCTGCTGTTGGTCCTTTTGTTACCACAAGTGGCCAAGTGATAATCGGTGCAGGCTCGTTTGGCCAGCATGTCTGAATAGGTAGCAAACTAAGATCCACCTTATTCCCAGTTAGCACCACCTCTTGACATGGAGCTTTGCTTACAACTTTGCTCCGCATCGATAATACAACTTTTAGTAGAGGAAACATTTTCACAGCATCTTTGAAGGTTTTTGGCGGCTCAGGTGATCGCAAAAATGCTAGAAGTTTACCCAGATCCCTTAATTCATCAGAATTTATACCAAGTCCGAATGCAATTCTCTCAATAGTACCAAATAAATTCACTAAAACGGGAATTGAATTTTTGCCATTTTCTGTGACAACATTTTCAAAGATGATAGCTGGTCCCTTGTTTGACAAAACCCTACGATGAATTTCTGTCATTTCAAGAATAGTTGAAACTTCTTTTTTAATTCTAATTAGATCTTTTTTTTCTTCTAATGCTCTGATGAAGTCGCGTAAGTTATTGTACATATTTTAAAAATTTTAAGCCTTTTAAGAAGTGCTTTTTCCAGCACAACTCATTCACTTATTATTATAGAGGCTCTAGAAAAATTATTCTCCAATTCGCTTTTTAAGTTTTTATATTCAGCAGTCTTTAATTCTTCATTGGTAATAAAGCTTTTCTTTATGGTTATTAAATTGCTAAATTCGGTTTCATCATTTTTATATTTACAGAACCTATTTACATATAACCAAGGAGAATCTATTTCAAAATTCAAATTTTCACAGTTTTTAATTTTGATATCTTTTATTATCATATGGCTTTCCTTAGTTTTAGGAACACCAATAAAGAGGTCTGACACTTGGTCAGAAGCTGTATTGATAACATCATTAAGCCAATTATCTCCTAAATTCAAAGCTGGTCCTAAATTTGTCTTAAAAATCTTATTTTTTTGCTGAAACTCATATTTGATCTTAAGATCCTCTACATTACGCAAGGTAAGGTCAGGCAATTCTAAGAACTTCTTTTCTTCTTCATCAAGATATACTCCACTAATCATACGAAAAACAGAATCTCTTAACTGCTCATCTGAATAATATAATCCAACACCTGTTAAGCCTAAGGCTGCTTCCCCTTGCACGTTAAGCTGGCCATATTCATTTACAACGTTATCTTCTATAGTTAATTCACTATGGGATATCACTTTTGAATTTTCACCTTGTACAGCAGGAATCTTTATGTAATCTGCTTCCTCAGAATTGAGTACTAGAGCGTTCCTATCAGCAATGTCTGGGAAAATACCCTGTGCCATACTGACGGTATTAGTTGGATCAATCCAATATATTTTTCCATCTTTATTTGTTACTCTGAGCATCACATGATTAAAATTACCCATATTAGGTAATGCTTTAGGATTAGAAGTGCTAGTAGTTCCTCTCATAACTAAAATAGGTTGAACTTTATAACCAAGTTCTTGTAAAATAGCAGCCGTGCTAGCAGAAAAGTCTTTGCAATCCCCAACTTGAGAATCAGCAATTTTCTCCAAATCTCTCGGAAAAAATTTTCCTGACACTGTACGCCAGTCTCCCATGTACTGAACTTTTTCATTCAATAAAGAAGTAACTGCATTAATTTTCTCCTCATCGGTACTCTCATTGTCAGCAAATTCTGCTATAGCTTCAAAAGTTGCAGGAAGCGGCTGATTGATAACGCTATGATATCCAGGAGCTAATTTTTTAGCTAAATCCTCCCATTCAGATAAGCTTGAAAGTGATACCCAAGTGTTGTGTTTTATGTTCAATATTCCATTATGTGGTTCATTTGTTGTGTTTTCATAAACTGCTTTCTTTAAAGCAATGCTTATAGAGTGTATATCATCATTTTTTTCCTCAGCGATTTCTAATACTTCTCTTGGATCATTAACTTTAATCTCCAGGGGTAATTCAGAATTGATTTTAGTATTTTCTGCTTGTAAATAATCTCCATAATAAGAAAAGCTCAAGCCATAAAAATTATCAACAGGAACCTTTTTGTTAACTTGTTTATACCTTAAATATACTTCTGTACCAATTTCTATTTTAGGAAACGATATAGTTACTTGCCTTAGCTGATCGAAGCCTTTACTAGGACTAGCTAGCGGTTTATCCTCTATCATGTCTTCAGTGACTATATATTCCTCTCCGTTATAAGCTGTTTTAGCTTCTAAAACAGTCAAATCTGCACTATCATCATTGTAGATTAAACTATACAGAGAAAATCTATCACGCCCAGACTCCTTGAGTATTTTTGCTTGAAGCTCTACTTCCGTTTCGTAGGTACCATCTCTATTAACATTAATGTTAACATTAGAAAACTTAACCTCGACAGAAGCGTCTTCGTACTTACTCCACCTTGCTTCAGCTGTCGAAGCTACAAAAAATGCTAACATTGCTAAGTTAAAGACAGCTTTTAAAAACCTCATTTTTTACTTACATTTATTGAAAAATCATTCTATTATATCCGAACAACACTATCGGAAATGTAAGACTTAGTGTGTTCATATTACTTAGCGACGCGCTTACCGATATTATATGCAGCGATTACAAGATAATCAACTTTTTTGCTTACAATTTGCTAGAAATAGCGGTAAAGACTATCTAAATCTTTATAAATGCCTTACTCTGCAAAATTTTTCATCACCAAATCTTATGATGAACTTTACAAAAATATCTTAAATTTCATTTTATAAAGTTTGCATTTCTTGATAAAAATGTTTTAACATTAAGCATTTCTTTAATATTTGTATTCTTTAAGTAAGTATATGTCTAAGATACCATTTTTATTGATTTTTATACTTGCAGTAGCAAGTTTACCAGTAATAAACAATTGGCTTTCACACCGCAGTCAGAACTTAAATGATGATTATATAGGTGAGAGATTGGATAATTACATCAGTAAAAATTTTGATAGAGTTCTAAAAACTCTCCAGGAAGAGTCAGCTAAAAATAGTTATGCTCATACAACTAAAAATAAAATTTCTCAGCATAAAAATGAAATATTCGACTCTACTTATCCTTACTCAGGAAATGAAAATAGCAATATCATAGCTGTAGGTTTTTTTGACTATTCTTGTGGATATTGCAAAGCTATAAAGAACGATGTAAAACAATTGATCAATGATGGCAAAGTTAAGTATATCTTTAGGGATGCTCCAATACTTGGTAACAATTCTTTAAAGGCAGCAAAAGGTGCTTTAGCAACTTATTTTATCGATAAAGAAAAGTACTTAGATTTTCACTACGCTGCACTAGATCACAGAGGAGAATTTTCAGATGAAACTATATTAGGTATAGTGAAAAATATAGGGGTTAACGAGAACGATTTTAACAACTCTATGAAAAATAATGCAGACAAAATTGAGCAAATGATAAACAACAGCAAACTTTTAGTAAGGGATTTGGGAGTAGGCGGTACACCTTTTTTGATAATAGGAGATAGTCTTTTTGTAGGAAAAACTGATTTGAATATATTACGTAAAAAAGTGAATGAGTTAAAAGATTAATAAATTTCCTGCTTGACAGCACAAGAGAGTTTAAGTATAGTTAAGATATAGTAAGTAACAATATGTATAGGCTACATATTATTTCAAGAAAAGTAGGTGATGTTTGCTTTCAACACAGCACGACCTTAAGTAATTAGCCTTCCTAGGCTGGTTAATCTATTAAAATACAATTATTATTTTGGAGTTATAACATGAGAGATTCTAACTATGTAAGAGAGCCAATTGCTCTTTTTCAAAAAATCAAAGAAAATAAAAAATCAAGTGATTTATTGCATAATCTAAAGAGCGCTTATCCTGAAAAGCTAAAAATCGGGGCTGCTATAAAGACAGGGGATTGCTTTTTTGACTCCGTTGCTCAAGAATTGAATGAGTTAAATATAAAACCAGATCATTATTTTACTGCAAAATCATTAAGAAAAGACTGCGCAGATTATGTTGAGCAACATGGTAAACAAGATAGTTGGGCCTATAAAGCAGTAATAAAAGACGCTGCTATTGGTGGCTACTTTGTTGAGCTAGAAGGTCCGTATGGTCCTATACAAGATCCAAAAACTAAAATAAATATGATAGATGAGAAAAAGACTTTTCATCAATACTTAAAAAATATTAAGAATATGGCCACAGGAGCTGGTTCTACACCTATATGGGGTCGTCCAAACATTGAAGGTAGAATGATATGCGACAAGTACAAAGTGGAGCTTTATATTTATTCAATAGAGGAAGACAGTCAAAAAGTTACGGTAACTAAAATTACAGCACATGATGATGATCCAGCAGTTTTTATACAAGATATAGATCTCAATCAACTAGAGATAGATAGTAGCAAAAAAACTGTAGGAGTATTACATGAGGCATTTTGTGCCACTTCTTAGCAAAATCCCTTCTGATATAACAGAAAATCAATCAGTTTCTAATGAAGAAATCTTTGGTGAGGTTACAGAAGCTTCTGCTTCTGAGCAATCAGTACGACAAAAAAGCAGCACTAGTGAGACGATTTTTTCGAATAAAAGCACTCCTATTTCTAATCAATCAGAGCAGAAACCACTAAAAGAAAGAGCTGCTGATAGAAGTATTGATGAAAGGAATTCACAAAATCATGAAGCAATGTTAGAAAAAACACACAATAAAACTTGTGAAAATACAGCAAAGATCTTGAGTGAAACTTCTAAGGATGTGAAAAAAAATTCCAGTGAAGAAATTCTTGAAATAGGTAAACAAAAGCTGCTTTAGCAACTTATTTTATCGATAAAGAAAAGTACTTAGATTTTCACTACGCTGCACTAGATCACAGAGGAGAATTTTCAGATGAAACTATATTAGGTATAGTGAAAAATATAGGGGTTAACGAGAACGATTTTAACAACTCTATGAAAAATAATGCAGACAAAATTGAGCAAATGATAAACAACAGCAAACTTTTAGTAAGGGATTTGGGAGTAGGCGGTACACCTTTTTTGATAATAGGAGATAGTCTTTTTGTAGGAAAAACTGATTTGAATATATTACGCAAAAAAGTAGATGGGTTAAAAGATTAATAAATTCCCTGCTTGACAGCATAAGAGAGTTTAAGTATAGTTAAGATATAGTAAGTAACAATATGTATAGGCTACATATTATTTCAAGAAAAGTAGGTGATGTTTGCTTTCAACACAGCACGACCTTAAGTAATTAGCCTTCCTAGGCTGGTTAATCTATTAAAATACAATCATTATTTTGGAGTTATAACATGAGAGATTCTAACTATGTAAGAGAGCCAATTGCTCTTTTTCAAAAAATCAAAGAAAATAAAAAATCAAGTGATTTATTGCATAATCTAAAGAGCGCTTATCCTGAAAAGCTAAAAATCGGGGCTGCTATAAAGACAGGGGATTGCTTTTTTGACTCTGTAGCTCAAGAATTGAATGAGTTAAATATAAAACCAGATCATTATTTTACTGCAAAATCATTAAGAAAAGACTGCGCAGATTATGTTGAGCAACATGGTAAACAAGATAGTTGGGCCTATAAAGCAGTAATAAAAGACGCTGCTATTGGTGGCTACTTTGTTGAGCTAGAAGGTCCGTATGGTCCTATACAAGATCCAAAAACTAAAATAAATATGATAGATGAGAAAAAGACTTTTCATCAATACTTAAAAAATATTAAGAATATGGCCACAGGAGCTGGTTATCCACCTATATGGGGTCGTCCAAACATTGAAGGTAGAATGATATGCGACAAGTACAAAGTGGAGCTTTATATTTATTCAATAGAGGAAGACAGTCAAAAAGTTACGGTAACTAAAATTACAGCACATGATGATGATCCAGCAGTTTTTATACAAGATATAGATCTCAATCAACTAGAGATAGATAGTAGCAAAAAAACTGTAGTAGTATTACATGAGGCATTTTGTGCCACTTCTTAGCAAAATCCATTCTGATATAACAGAAAATCAATCAGTTTCTAATGAAGAAATCTTTGGTGAGGTTACAGAAGCTTCTGCTTCTGAGCAATCAGTACGACAAAAAAGCAGCACTAGTGAGACGATTTTTTCGAATAAAAGCACTCCTATTTCTAATCAATCAGAGCAGAAACCACTAAAAGAAAGAGCTGCTGATAGAAGTATTGATGAAAGGAATTCACAAAATCATGAAGCAATGTTAGAAAAAACACACAATAAAACTTGTGAAAATACAGCAAAGATCTTGAGTGAAACTTCTAAGGATGTGAAAAAAAATTCCAGTGAAGAAATTCTTGAAATAGGTAAAAGAGTTCCTGCTTCTGATCAATCAGAGCAAGAAGAACAATATAATATCAGAACTAGCAAAGCAGCAATTGCGCAAGATCATAAAGAACAAAAAACACAAAAAGAGAGAATTGATACCAGCGCTAGTGAGCCAATTCATACAGATACAGCAATTACTATTTCTCATCAACAAGGGCAAGAAACACAACAAGAGGCAATAGAAAAGAAATTAATCAATAGTTACAGAAGAGAAGCTATTTATAGCATATCTGCTGTAATAACAGCTATAGCATTCACAGCATCTGCTATAGCTACTGTTTTTACTCAACCAATTCCTTTAGCATCTCTTGCTGGAGTTGCTTTAGTTGTTTCGTGTGTTTGTGTATATCAGTTAATGCAAAGTCATCAAGACATTAACGAACTGAAAGGTAAGGTAGGAGAAAACAACACCTTTACTTTTCTAGAAGAAACGGGATTTAAAATTTATAGCCTGATTGATAAAGCAGCTTCAAAAATTTAAGATCTTTCCTACTTCATCTATATCAACTCAATTTTATTTTTACAGGAGGGCATATGTCATTCACAGAAATTAGATTTCCAGAAAATATATCTTATGGTTCCACTGGAGGACCAGAATTTTCCACTGACATTGTAACAACTCATAATGGTTGTGAGCAGCGCAATATTAATTGGTCTCGTGCACGTGCCAGGTATAACATAGCTTATGGAGTTAGGTCAAACGAGCAGCTAACAGAACTCATAACATTTTTTCAGGCACGAAAAGGTAAAGCAATAGGGTTTCGCTTTAAGGATTGGTCAGACTTTACAGTTATCAATCAAGAAATTGTTGGCATAGGAGACGATAAAAAAACAACTTTTCAACTGATGAAAACTTACATAAGTGGAAAAGACAAACATACACGTATGATTAAAAAGCCAGTGCATGATACAATAAAAATTTACCTAGATGGTGAAAAGACAGAAAAATATTCAGTGAATTATTCAACTGGAGAAATAGCATTTATGAAACCACCAGCAAAAGGCACAATAATCACCGCAAGCTTCGAATTTGATGTACCAGTACGATTTGATACAGATTACCTAAACGCTTCTATTGATAACTATGGCAGCAATAGCTGGAACAATATTCCCTTGGTGGAAGTGAAATAAAGTTAAAGTATGCTCCATAAAAGTTAAGCGATACTGAGGCTCATATTTAAATGAAACTCAGCATATTTTAAAGCCTATCGCCCATTAAAATGTTGGTGAGTCTTCACACTTGAAATTTCAGGAGATTCTAATTTAGTGCTTTCTTTTTCCTGTAAAACAGAAAGTTTTAATAACTCCTTTAGAGCTAATTTTTCAAGCGTTGTATAATCTTGATTTAAGATTTTATCTAGCATGTTTTTTTCCTGTAAGCGATTAACATAATTTCTAGCTTCCTCATTCAGACCCCCTATTGTGTTGACACAAGATAATACTAAATCTGAATTCTTCATTGCTAAAATTCCATTTAGGAAAATATCTAATTTTGCTTTATCCTTAGTTAAATCTTTAACTAATTTCTTTCTGATATTATCATTACTCATAACAAGTGTGGGATAAGAACGAGATTGATTAGTAAGTATAGAATCCTCCAAAGGTACTCCCTTCATGCCAGGTTGAGAATAGTGAATTATATTACACACAATAACTTCTGAAAAATTATCTATAGTATGATAACCAAAACCCTTGTAACAGCTTGCTAGCAAAGAAAAAAGACGTATTATACTTGTACCTCTATCTTTCATTTCCTCAAAAAGCTTCCCATCTTTTATTAGTTTATGCAAAATGTAATACATAGCTTGACAACCTGAATCGTAAAGACAAAACATACTACTTTTTTCAAAAATAGCCTTAGCTAATTCAATAGATTTTTTATCCTCATCTATAAAAGCTTTTTTATTTCTATTTAACTGTATGATTTCCTCTCTTCTCTCGCTATCTAACTTTATTATTTTCTTTATTAACATTTCAAATGTTTCTGTGTTCATATATATCTTGTATCAATTAATATTAATACTTAATATATCAACTATTTTAAGAAAAAAATGAAAATCTTAATAAAGATTATATTTTTTTAATACTGAAGCTCTATACTTAAATGAGCCTCAGTATATTTTAAAGCCTATCGTCCATTACAATGTTCCACACTCGAAATTTGAGGAAATTCTAAAGTAGTGCTTTCTTTTTCCTGTAAAATAGAAAGTTTTAACAACTCCTTTATAGCTATTTTTGCAAGTGTTTTATCATCTTTATTTAAGATTTTATCTAGCATGTTTTTTTTCTGTAAGCGACTAACATAATTTCTAGCTTCCTCATTCAGACCTTGTATTTTTTTAATACAAGACAATACTAAATCCGAATTCTTCATTACTAAAATCCCATCGAGGAAAATATCTAATTTTGTTTTATCTTTAGTTAAGTCTTTAACTAATTTATTTATGATATCATCATTGTCAAACAAAATGTACTCTAGATACGAGGCAGACTCAATAAGTATAAAGTCTTCTAAAGGTAATGATTCTAAACATTCGTCAACATCAGTAAGTATTCCAAACTCAGTAATGCACCCTTCTTTTCTCACAACATAGCACACGATACATTGATAACAAAGAAAAAAGACGTATTATACTTGTACCTCTATCTTTCATTTCCTCGAGAAGCTTTCTATCATTTATTAATTTGTGCAAAATGTAATCCGTAGCAGCACCTGGTTTGCGAAAACGAAACATATTATTTTCTGCAAAAATAGCCTCAGCTAATTCTATAGACTTTTTATCCTCATCTATAAAAGCCTTTTTGTCTCTATTTAACCGTATGATTTTAGCCTTGCTATTGCTGCGTAGTCTAGTTTGCCCTATTAGCCTCTCAAATATTTCTGTCTTCATATATATCTGATATTAATTAATATTAATATTAATATTAACTATATTAACTACTTTGAGAAAAATAAATGAAAATCTTAATAAATATTATACTTTTATAAAAAAATAAAAGTCTTTTTATATTTGTATGAGTATATAAGAGGTTTGATTGTTGTAAGTTATCTAGGTACCAGCGTCTAATTAATGAGCCTACTTGAAGCCGTTCGGTGTTTGCACTTTTACGATTTCTGCTTGATGCATCACTACTTCTGAAATAGCTGCAAGAAATTCCAAAATTGGAACTTACCATACCGAAGTAAAAAAAAATCAATCACATGTTTTCATAAAACGCTAAGAGTGAGAGTTTTAATAGAATCATAGGAATATAAGATTTCGTTTTTCCCATTTACTCGCCTGATCTCAATTCCACTGAACGCTATTGGTTTCAGATTAAGCACAATATTCGAAAATATATTCGCTGATTTTTCTGACTCCATTTATTTTATTCTTAAAAGTGCCTCTCTACCTTTACGTCTTAAGATTCAAGCCAGATGACCTCCATTATAGCAGCATTCATTGCATCCATACAAGCTTGGCATTCACTATCATTACATTCTCCTTTAAGCCTATCGTATTGGTTAAGTGTAATATTATCTTTATTATTTAGCATAACTGGGGTTTATGGTACCAGCAACAGAAGCACCTACAAGAGGTAAAATATTCTTTTTATTAAACTTGCCGTTACAATCTTTTAAAATATCAAACATAAACACTTCTCAATATGTATGATACTATATGCTTATTGCAGAATGTTCAATAACTAAATTGGAGATAATAAAAAATGGGCATAGAATATAACATGAAGTAAAATATATATATGTATGCTATAGTTTTGCTCGCCACAATCTTTTTTGTAATATGGGAAATTTTTTATTGCTATGAGTTATCTAGGTGCCAGCATCTAATTATATGAGCCTGCTTGAAGCTGTTTAGTATTTGCACAATTGTGCTAGATCTCATGCGCAACTTGCTTCAAAATTTCTGCTTGTTGTTGAGCATGGACATTAGCATAACCACATGCAGGAGATGCAGCAGCGGGTCTTGCAACACATTTAGGCCTTTTTGCTTGAGTGTCTAGATTAGATAGAACCTCTTCTATTAACGGATTAACAAAAAACCATCCTCCCATATTTTTTGGTTCCTCTTGACACCATATAATTTCAGCGTTCTTATATTTTTCGAGTTCTTTGTTTAGTTTATCGGCCGGGAATGGATAAAATTGTTCTAAACGCACTACTGCCATATCGTTTATTTTTTGTGCTTCAAGCATTTCAATTATGTCGTAATAAACTTTACCACTACATATTACAACTTTACGTATTTTATCACTTGCAACTAAACCTGTTCTACACTCTGGAATTACCGTAAGAAATTTTCCTTCAAAGTCAGAAAGGTTAGAAACTGCGCTTTTATGACGCAATAGTGATTTAGGTGTAAACACCACTAAAGGCTTACGAAAATCTCGATTAATTTGTCGGCGTAAAGCATGAAAATAATTCGCAGGAGTAGAGCAATTAACCACCTGCATATTATCCTCTGCACAGAGCTGCAAAAACCTCTCTATACGAGCAGAACTATGCTCAGGCCCCTGCCCTTCATAACCATGAGGCAAAAGTAGAACTAGACCACTTGACCGCAACCACTTTGTTTCTGCAGATGAGATAAATTGGTCGATCATAATTTGCGCGCCATTTGCAAAATCACCGAACTGCCCTTCCCAGAGCACAAGTGAATAAGGAGAATCAAGGCTATATCCATATTCAAAACCCATCACAGCATACTCAGATAGTGCGCTATCTATAACTTCAAAGTGAGCTTGCTTCTCACTTATGTTGTTTAGTGGAATAAACTCTTCCTCCGTTGCTTGATTGATAAGTCTTGAATGACGGTGCGAGAAGGTGCCGCGACCAGAATCTTGTCCTGACAAGCGCACTCCTATTCCTTCTGTAAGCAATGATGCGAATGCAAGACTTTCAGCAGTTGCCCAGTCTATGTTGCTACCGGAATTTATACTGTCTATTCTGCCATCAAGTATCCTTCTGACTTTATTATTGAGATTAAAACTACTTGGAATATTGCTATTTATGTGTACACCTAATTTTTTTAGCTCATCTGGTGAAACACCAGAGTCCGTATAATATTCACTCAAATCGTTCAACTTTGCTCTCCTGAGTTTTAACCACACTCCATCAAACCAGTCAGCTTTCTTCGGAGTATAAGTCGTTGACTCAGTAAGGCTTTTATCCAATCTTGTTCTAAATTCGCTGCGTAATTTACTTACTTCATCGCTACCTAGCACTTTCTCTGCAGTCAGCTTCTCTTCGTACAGCGTGCCTGGAGTTTTATGCCTTGATATTTCTTTATACATAAGTGGCTGAGTAAAATTTGGTTCATCACCTTCATTATGGCCATATTTGCGGTAGCATATTATGTCAATCACCATATCCTTTTTAAATTTCTGAACATACTCCATTGCCAAACTCGCGGCAAAACTCACGGCTTCTGGATTATCTCCATTAACATGAAATATTGGAGCTTCTATTGATTTTGCTACATCAGTACAATAAAAAGAAGAACGTGCACAACGAGGATTCGCAGTAAAACCAACTTGGTTATTGATGACAATATGCATGATACCACCAACTTTATAACCTTCAATGTTGCTCAAAGTCAGGGTTTCAGCAACCACTCCCTGCCCGATAAAAGCTGCATCACCATGAATTGATATTCCAAGCACAGATCTCGTATTTTGTTTTGCCCTTACTCTTCCAGCTAGAACAGGATTTATCGCCTCAAGGTGAGATGGGTTAGGACATAAACTTAAGTGTATTTTTTTACCACCAGCAAGTGCTCGATCAGAAGAGTAACCAAGGTGATATTTGACATCACCAGATACCTCAAGACCACTTGGGTATGCAAGATTGCCTTGAAATTCAGACAGCATTGCCGCATATTCTTTCCCCATAACTTTGGTTAGAACATTAAGCCGTCCTCGATGGGCCATACCAAGAACTATTTCTTCAATACCAAAAGCTGCAGAATCACTAATAACTCTTTCAATTGCAACAATAGCTGAATCCCCACCTTCGATAGAAAAACGCTTATATCCAGGAAATTTCATATGGAGAAATTGCTCGAACATCTCAGATTCAATCAAGTGCCTTAGTATTTCTTTTTTATCCTGAGGGCTTAGCGTATAGACCTGATTTTCAATTTTCTCCTGCAGCCACACTCTTTCCTCATAAGAGGAAATATGCATAAATTCAAACCCGATGTTCTTGCAGTAAATATCTCTATATATTTCAGCATCATGCGCTGGAGAGATATTCAAATATTTCTGATAATCTATTTCTTTATTTATATGCGGTGATAATGGATTTAAGTCCGCAAAAAAATGACCGTAAGATCTGAAGAAATTTGCTAAGCTAGAAATTGAATCATCCGACTTGACTGCGTGCTGTGCATTGCAGGCTTCCATTTTATTCATTTCTAAATTGCTTGAAAAAATCCTATTCCAACCCTCCCCGATTGATTTATCGCCCTGCAGATAACGGCTATACATTTCTTCTACAAATTCTGCATTATCACCATAAAGGCAGCTTAGACTTAGCATAATCACTACAAAAGATATCAAATACTTATAAGTATAACTTAAGTTTTTTAAAAAAGAACTTTTTTGATCTTTGTAGATTAAGCTAATGCATTACCGCTTTTTCAAGAATTGCCTTCAGCATTTAGCTCAACATTAGTTACTACTTTTTCAGTACTAACTTCATCAAAATTAGGAGAGGGCCATTTTGTTTGTGTATAGAACACATCATGTATAGACTTTGCAACAAGAAGAACTCCAATAAGCGCAACTGCTGCCACTCCTGCATAACATAAGAAAGAGGCATCACATGAAGAGTGAATCGCAAAAGCAATATAACCTGCTAGAACTGCAAGTGCGAACTGACCAAGTACACTGGATTTATCAATTCTTCCATACTCAACTAATAATTTTTCAATCTTACTCTTCGGTAAGAAGGTTGTTTCAATTTTAGCATGATGTTTATCAGGGTGATATTTGAGGGCTAATTTTCTATATTCTATTGTTATTTGCCTTTTATTAGGATTAGCACTATCACTAAAACCTAATATTTTTAAAGCTTCATTTTTATTCATATAACTACTCTCCCACTAAAATATTTTAAATTAAGTGTAATCAAAATTTTAAAAAAGTAAAGTTTTTATGCTGGACTGGACCTGTTGCACAACAAATAGGGCCGTTTAAAAGTCTGATTCGCACATTAAGGAACGCAAGCGTTTATGAGTCAGAGGATAAGTCATATAACATTTACTCGGTCTTAATACTTTGAATTTATATTTGAGTAAACGATAAACAGTAATTGGTATGAGTGATCTATTTAAAAGTGACAATTATGATAAAAATCTCAATTCTTTGATAAGAGTCATAAAGCTGAAGGATACAAAAAAAATTAATGAACAATATGATGAAACACTGAAAGATTTATCTCAAGCTCTGAAGAATTTTACAAACAATGCAAAAGATGTAGCCAAATTTGTTATATATAGCGACTTGAATAATTATGTAGAACCTTTGAGCACAAAGCCACTCGGTTTTATTGGAACATTAAAAGGGATATTAGATAGAGTCTTGGGAAAAGATATTCCAGCTAATGATAATGACATAAAAAATTTTGTTGGTGATGAATTATCAGGTTTCACTATAGAAAAAGCAGCCGAATACACAAATATTTTAAGTACAATTAATCTATTCAAGAAAGGACTTAAAGAAATTTTAGATTCGAAGCAGAGTGGAAAAGACAATAAAGAACATAAATCATACGAAGTAAGCACGGAAAATAAAACGACATCAAAGCAGAAGGAAGATACTCCTAAGCTGCAAGAAGGAAAACAGCCGGTAGGAAAATTAGTTATGAAGAGAATAAAACGGCCAACAACAGCACCTCCGCCACCTCCTATTGTTCCGAATGAGCTTAAACCTGAGCCTCAAGAAAAGGTTTCTACTACTGAGAAGAAGAAGGTACGCTTTAAATCAGAACCAGAAATTATATCTTTTGATGATTCAGGATATGAAAGTTCATTAAGTGAAGAGTCTGGACATGAGGAAATATCAAATTATCAAGAGAAAAAGAGTAAAGCGTCAACGAAAGATTCGCGGCACTCAAAGTTGCCTAAAGAGGAGCCAATTCACAAAACGAAACCTAAGAAAAATTCAGGAACAAGAAGAGGATACAAAAAGAGACAGGCTCCAGAGCCACCAGCGCTAAACGCTACCAATCAAGAAATTAGGCAAGAAACTAAAGAAGATAAATCTGAAATACTGTCAAATCCTAAAAGGCTAGATATTGTTGATCAACAAGTGAGTACGAAACCAATAATAGTAGAAGTGACTTTGCAAAAATCAGCTGAAAGTAAACCAATCCTGAAAAAATCTGCTGATAAAGCAGCATCAGAAGTAAAAGTGGTTATTATAAAAGAAAAAGTAAATAGCAAGAAGGACGGTAGAGTAAAGTCAATAGTAGGAAAATTTGAGCAAAATCAAGTTGCTAAGAGCAAAGCCACCCCTGCAACACAAGCAGATATCGGTATGAAGAAAGATCCTGCACCATCGCAAAAAACTGCCTCCCAATCTCACTCATTTCCGGTAGGAAATAAAAGATCTAAAATGAACCCCATAACAGCAAAGTCCGATTCTAAACTTCCGGTTAGTAAAAAACCTCTTCTCACTCATGTTAGTGTAAAGAAAATAGCTGCACGATTTGAAAGCCATGGGAAGAAATAGCTGTAACCTATTGAACAAACCCTATAATATCCTTGATCTTTTTTATATTGTTATTTGCAATCTCTGCTGCTTTTTCTGTACCTTGTTTTAATATTTTATGTAAATGATGGAGCTGGTCCTTTAAAAGATCGTTCATCCTCTCACGTATAGGTGATACAACACTGATGATTAAATCAGCCAACTCTTTTTTAAAGTGTTTCATATCATGTTTATTCACTTCTTCACACACTTTTTCCACATTTAAATCACTAAGCACTGAATAAATGTTTACCAAATTGTTTACTTCTGGACGGCACTTTAAAGTAGCAAAATCAAAACCTAGCATTGAGTCTGTTTTTGCTTTCCCTATTTTTTTAACGATTAAATCATCTGTGTCGTCAAGGTTAATGCACGAATATTCTGAAGGGTCAGATTTACTCATTTTGCTTGTACCATCTCTTAAGCTCATTATTCTTGATGTGCAATCCAAAGTTAAGATTTCAGGTATGATGAAATGACTACATTTATAATGATTGTTAAAAGCTGATGCAATATCACGTGCAAGTTCTAAATGCTGTTTTTGATCATCGCCGACAGGAACATATTTAGTTTGATACAGTAATATATCCGCAGCCATAAGTACTGGGTAGCTATATAACCCAAGAGAAGCTTTTTGTTTATCGCTTCCAGCCTTATCTTTAAATTGAGTCATACGATTAAGCCAACCAATTGGTGTATAGCACCCTAGAAGGCAGCCCAATTCTGCATGACCACTAACTGCGGATTGATTGAAAATAATCGACTTTTCCGGATCTATTCCACATGCAATATAAGTTGCTGCTGCTTTAAAAATATTATTTTTTAATTCATTTGCGGGAAGCTTATTTGCTGTGATTGCATGCAGATCAACAACACAAAAAAGAGATTTATATTTATCCTGCAAGCCTATCCACTGCTTAATTGCACCAAGATAATTGCCCAAGTGTAATACTCCGCTTGGCTGAATACCTGAGAAGACAACTTCTTCCATACCTTGAGTGTTTTATTAGTTACTTTCGCAATCAGCAGATTTTTTAGAAAGAATAACCATTGCAGGACGAAGCAACCTATTTTTAATTGTATAACCAGTTTGTAGTACTTCTACAATAGTGCCAGGCTCTTTTTCATTATCTTCTCTTTCCACAACAGCTTGATGTAAATTGCTGTCAAAAGAGTTACCTATTGGATCTATTTCTTCTATTCCATGTTTTTTTAGATCACTCACAATCTTTTGGTGCGCCACTTTTATTCCTTCATGAATAGGATCATCATCTTTCAAGTTTTCCATTGCTTTTTTTAAATTGTCACAAGAGTCGATCATATCACGTGCAAATTTTGTGACTGCATAATCACTTGCATCGCTAATTTGCTTTTGCATTATACGTTTAACGTTTTCATTATCCGCAACAGCACGACGTAAATGATCTTTAAGCTGAACTGCACGTTCTTTTAATATATTAAGCTCTTCACTTAAATCACCTGTTTGCTGATCTTCTTGATCATCCCCTTTTCGTTTACTGACCATATCTGCAAATTTCTTTTTTTTCCCTTTATTACTATCTGACATATCATTCACCCTTACAAACTTAATAAATATATAACAATCAATCTAAAAATATCAAGTGTTAGCTATCCTTGTCTTTCTATGCTTGCATTTAAAAAGTCAATCAAAGCAGTTTTATAAAGAGAATCAGAAAAAGTATCAATATTACTTTGCGCCATATTAATATAGTGTTTAGCTTCTTCCATAGAAACATGAATGGCATTATGATGATTAATATATTGTAATGCTTGGTCAAAATTGTGTCTAGCTGAAGAGAAAGATTTCTCCCAGAATTTTTGTTCTGATGGGCTGCCTTTTTCATATGCTATAATAGAAGGTAAAGTAACTTTACCTTCAAAGAAATCTTTTCCAAGTTGCTTTCCTAAAGTGCCTTGATTAGCAGTATAATCTAGCACGTCATCAATTATTTGGAATGCCATACCAAAATTAAACCCGAAATTCCTTAGCCTCTCTGTTTCTTCACTTGTGGCTCCAGATACTACTGATGCAGCCTCGCAGCATGCAGAAAATAAAGATGCTGTCTTTTCTCCAATGATATTAAAATAATTTTTCCTAATTGTGTTAGGGTCAAAACGCGTTGTCATCTGCTTTATCTCACCCTTGACAAGCAAATTAGATGCCTTAGATAAAATAGAGAGAACACTTAAATTCCCACAGTCTATAAGCCATCTAAATGCTAAGGTCAATAATAGATCACCAACTAAAATACTTGATTTATTCCCCCAAATTTTATTTGCTGTTGCAACTCCATGGCGTGCCTTACTTTCATCAAGCACATCATCATGAAGTAAAGTAGCGTTGTGTATAAATTCTACCGATGCAGCAATGTTGACCTTACTCTCTCCAGAGTAATTCAGCATTTTACAAATAATAAAAATGAGCTTAGGCCTTATCTTTTTTCCTCCTGAATTAATAAGATGAGATGTAATATCGGTAGCAAGCTTAGTACCTTCATCATTGACATTTTTGAAGATAAAGCCATTCATAGCCAATAAATCAGAAGATACAATATCATCTAATTTACTACTTTTTGTTAAATCAATGTTTAGCATTTAAGAGGACTTATGCTTCTTGCCCTTGTACTTTCTCAACTTTTTTCTTTTCTATTTTTTTCGATTCTGTTTCTAAATCTACTATGCTTTTAATGAACCACAGTACCCTTTCAGTTGCCTGCGCCCCCACACTTAGCCAATGTTTTAACCTATCAGCTTTTACCACAACACGATTTTTATTGTCTTTTGGCAACATTGGATCATATTGTCCTATTCTCTCAATAAAGCGCCCATCTCTTGGTGCTCGTGAGTCGGCTATAACTATCCTATAAAAAGGACGCTTCTTTGCCCCAAACCTTGCTAACCTTATTTTAACTGCCATGTCAACCTTTATTCATATATTAATTACAATTTAAATACAATAAACAGCTCAAGTCAAACTAATTGTACCTCTTTTACCTAAAAATACAATATAGCCCCCTCCAATCACTCATAAAAGGAAGATAATAAACTTTTTTATATATCATCAATCATAGCATGATTAACTTCTACTCTATACTTTGATTTTAGATAGCTAATTAACTGTTCCTTTAGCGATATCATCACACGTTTTCCGGTGTCAAGCATGTTTAATTTACCATTTGATGAATGCATTTGTTTTAGAACGCCTATTATAATTTCATTATTGTATTGAATAGGATCTGTTACCGAATTAGTTGTTTTCATATTGAAAATCTCTTCTATGAAAGAAAAAGGGTAGTTTTGTTCATTGCGTTGTATTTGCTGGCCTTTAACCAATTTTATACCTTGCATTTCTTCCAAATCTGTCTTTTCTCTTAGTTGAACTGCTACTTCTTGTCCCATTTTAAACATTCTTTCTTTTATAAATTCACTACGCCAAAGCTTTATGGCTGATTCCCTACTTTCTTCAAAATTTTGTAATTTAAGAGGAACGATATCACTGATTTTTACACCAACAATAGTATCTCCAACACCCTTAAAATAATTCTTCTGATCTTTCTCGCGTGAAAAAATGAAAGAAATGAAATCACTGGAATTTCCTACTTCATTACCACTTTGGTCTTTTCCACTAGCATCTACTGGACCAATGGTTTGTATAGGTAAATTGTAATTATTGGAGATTTCTTCAATCGTTGCACCATTGTATATCTTATAATTCACTTGATTTATGAAATCATTGACTTTTTCAAAAGACTTTTGATTGGTTAAAACTGACCTTATGTCTTTTTTTAAATCAACCAAGTCTTCATCAGAGATTTGATGTATGCTTTCTACCTTTATTACGTGCCATCCAAAATTGCTTGTTAAAACTTCACTTACTTCACCTGTTTTGAGAGCAAATACCTTTTCTCTCATATTTTCAGGTAAGAAATCCTTAGTTATATTATTTACTCTGGTTTCATCGAGTTTCACTTTATTAAACTCTTCTATTATTTGTTCAAAGCTTGCTTTACTTTCTTCAAGTTCTCTTCTTGCTATTTCAGCTTTTTCTTTGGTAGGAAATATCACATTGAATATGTCTCTTTGATTTTTAAGTTCCTGATGTTCTATTATACTATCAACCTCTTCATCTGAAATTCTGATTTGATCTTCAAAATATTTTTGATCCAGAGAAATGTATTGCGCAGTTCGATACTCAGGGTAATAAAAATTGGACTTATTTCTTTCATACAAATCAAGTAAGGCTTGATCATCTGGTTCAGGAACGTCTGTAATTGCATCCTCAGTTATTTTAACAATATCAATCACTCTAGTTTGGTAGCGATTTTTGTATATCTGCTCATCAACACTCTCACCAAAAGTTACCGGATAATTATCTTTAAATAACGAAGTCATGAACATCATTGCAGGCAGGATTTTCTCTAGCTTTTCTATATATTCCTTTTCTGTTATATACAGGCTATTTAGAGTTTGATGAAACTTATTATGGTCAAATTCTCCTTTATCGTCCTGAAAGTACTTGGTATTTTTTATATGGCTTTTGATAGATTCTTCTCCAACTTTTAATCCAAGTTCGCTAATTAGGTTAAACAATAGTTTTTGCTCTATAAGTGCGTTAAGTAAATCATATTTCAGCTTTTTTACTTGTTCTTTACTTACATCAGATCCAGAAATTTGCTTTTCATAATTTTGATATAGTAATTTATATTCATCTGATGTTATAACTTCCTTTCCTACTTTAGCTAATTCTTTCCTTTCATCACCATTTGATAAAAGATTGCCAATCCCCATAAAGATTAATAAGCAAACTAAAAGGAGAACGATTGCCTTGGTAAAAAAATTTCTAATACTCATTGTAAACTCAGTTAACTAACACTTAAATTTAGAATAGCAATAATTTAATCTTTGTAAATCTATTAACAAATTAGCTAATATATGTAATATTGTAATGTATTAAATTGAATGGAAGCTTATATTAACCTAAGAGCCTGTAAGTGATCTCTGAATATGGTAAGATGAGGTATAGTTGACATGAGGTAAAGTATGAGGAATACATATCCAAGTGACATAAGTTGTGAAAAATTCGAAAAGATTAGACTAATTTTAGAAAGCGTGCGAAAGAAAACAAAGCCAAGAAGATTAGGTTTGTATGAGTTATTTTGTGATGTGCTTTATGTACTAAAAAGTGGCTGTCAATGGCGAATGCTTCCAAAAGAGTTTCCAAGATGGCGAAATTGTTACGATTACTTTAAGAAATGGAGTAAAAAAACGAATGAAGATAGGGAAAGTGTTCTAGAAATTGTCTTAAAAAAATTGGTTGGAGAGAACAGTGGTCGGAATACCAAAACAAGCTTCTGCATCATTGATGCCCAAAGTGTAAAAAATACCGATACTGCTGAAGAAAAAGGTTATGATGCTGGCAAGAAAATTTCAGTAATAAAGTGTCATATCGCAGTTGATACACAAGGTTTGACACACGCAATTCATATAACAACGGCAGAAATAACTGATCGTAGCAGTGCTTTGACAATGGTTAAAAATGCTAAAGAAAGTCTCTCTGAAGTTAAAAACATACTGGTTGATGCAGGCTACACTGGAGAAAATTTTGCAACACAGATGAAAGTAACTATTGGTGCAACTGTTTAGGTGAAGCGAATTACACACCTTTGCTGTATTGCCAAAAAGATGGGTTGTTGAGAGATCTTTTGCCTAGTTGGAAAAATGTAGGCAACTTTGGAAAAATTGCGAGCGTAAACTTAATACTAGCCTACAAATGGTTGTTCTTGCTTTTACTTCTTTTCTTCTCAAAAGATTATGAACAGGTTCTAAGAGATAAGAAATATAAACCAAAAAGCCATTGGATGACAAAGTTAATGCTTTTTTAGTTTTAATGGTTTATATTTTATTTCTATAACAGTAAAGGAATATTAAAATGGGAGATGGTTTTTCAATGTTAATGGAATCTTCTAAAGACAATAAAGATAGAAATGAACAATTTCTCATGCAAGTAGCTGCTTGGTTGGTTGATAACACTAGCTTAACTTTTGATCAAATAGCACAATGTTGCAAGTTATCCCTTGAAAAAGTACAAGACATAGCTGATGAGGAAATAGAAGTTGAAAAGTATGACCCTATTATTTCTGAAATAATTACTGAAAAAGAAATCGATAATTGCAAAAGAAATCCAAATCGTGTACCAAATTTGATTATAAAAAATATAAAAAAAAGGGCAAAGACGATTAACTTTCTTGCCTGTGCTTCCACAGCAAGGCGTAGAGATAAACCTAATGCGATTTATTATTTGGTAAAAAAATTTCCTATCTTGAACAATAATGTGATAGCTAAGCTAGTTAGTACAACAAATTACACAGTTGAGCAGGTAAGAGATAGATCTCATCATAACATACTCAATATCAAACCTCAAGATCCTGTACTACTTGGTTTATGTAGCCAGGAAAATTTAGAAGCGGAAGTAGAAAAAGCGAAAGTAGAAGAAGAGAAGAAACAAAGATTAAAAAATATAAATAATAGCTATTGATGATTCTCAAATTCTTGTACTTTGTTAATATTAAATTGACTTGTTAGTTTTTATCAGTATAGTGTAAGTAAAGTATCTAGTTTAATAATAATTAAGTCTAAATACGCACTAAAAACTAGCTCAGCCTAATTTATTGTTTTATATTCACATTTTAGGTTAGTAAGCATCAATTAAAATTTTTGGAGGATTATGACAACAATCAATGAAGATGTCTTAGCAAAAGGAGAGGTTGTAGGTCAACCTGAAAAAAGCGAACAAATTCATAATGCTGACGCAGTAAAACAAATGACCAGTGAAGGTGCTGAAAAAAACAAGAAAACATTGGACCTGAGCGAATTGAAAGAGAAAACAGCAGAAGAATTGTTAGAACTAGCTGAAGAAAGAAAAATTTCAACTAGTGGTAAAGGCAATGGCAGGATGCTAAAACAGGAAATGATATTCAGTTTAATGAAGAAAATGAGCGAAGAAGGAGGAATAACCACAGGAAGTGGAGTAGTGGAAATATTGCCTGATGGTTTTGGTTTCTTACGTTCATCAAGTGCAAATTATGCTCCAAGTACCGATGATGTTTATATTTCCAATGGCCAAATAAAGAAGTTTAATTTACGTACAGGAGATATGGCATGTGGAGAAATAAGGCCACCTGGTGATAAAGAAAGATATTTTACTTTAACTAAGGTTCAAAGTATAAACTCTACTGAAATCAGTGAATTAAGAAAGTACGTCCATTTTGATAATTTGCTTCCGCTTTATCCTGAAAAAAGCCTCATCCTTGAAAACAACAGTAGCGGAGATAATAAAAAAGATATAAACATGCGTGCTGTAGATATAGTTACACCTCTTGGAAAAGGACAAAGAGCATTGATAGTTGCTCCACCTCGTACAGGAAAAACGATATTGCTTCAGCAAATGGCTCACTCTATAGCTACAAATCATCCTGAAATAGAACTAATAGTATTACTTATAGATGAAAGACCCGAAGAGGTGACAGATATGATACGCTCTGTAAAGGGTGAAGTGGTAAGCTCTACATTTGATGAACCTGCCTACCGTCATGTCCAACTTGCTGAAATAGTAATAGAAAAAGCTAAAAGAATGGTTGAACACAAAAAAGATGTAGTGATTTTGCTTGATTCTATAACTCGCCTTGCACGTGCTTATAATGCAGTCATTCCTTCGTCTGGAAAGGTTCTAACCGGTGGTGTAGATTCAAATGCGCTGCAAAGACCAAAACGCTTTTTTGGAGCAGCTCGTAATATTGAAAATGGTGGTTCTTTGACAATCATCGCTACAGCCCTTATAGAAACTGGTTCAAAAATGGATGATGTTATTTTTGAAGAGTTTAAAGGCACAGGTAATGCTGAAATTATACTAGATAGAAAACTTGCTGATAAACGTATATTCCCTGCTATTGATATTACAAAATCCGGAACAAGGAAGGAAGAGCTATTAGTTGATAAGGCCATACTAAATAAAATATGGGTATTGCGTAGGATACTTAACCCTATGGGATCTGTTGAAGCAATGGAGTTTTTACGTGATAAACTACTTTTAACAAAGAGCAATGCTGACTTTTTTAACTCCATGAATCACTAAAAGTAAGCCTATTATGATGGAGCAAAAAAGCAAAGCTCTCTTATAGCTAAAATAATTTGGATTTATCAAAATATATTAAGCTGGCAATCTACCTTAAGTTGCTATTCCAACTTATAGCACTGATTTTGATCAAAAATTTTATGTAGTCAGTTTATTTATAATCGATTTTCCAGTGTCAGCCAATTAGATGACATCTTTTTGACTCTTAATATTAATATCAATTGTGTACCAGTGTTGACATGACCCACTCAAAAGGGGATTGTATTTACTCTGAATCAGATGATAAATTAGATGCTTGGTAAGCGTAATTTGGAGCTTCCTGTGTAATGATTATATCATGAGCATGACTTTCTCTTAACCCTGATGAAGTAATAGTGACAAATTTGCAGTTTTTTTTCATCTCTTCTATGTTACGGTTGCCAGTGTAACCCATTGCAGCTTGCAACCCACCAATTAACTGACAGATCACTCCTGAAGCTGGACCTTTAAAAGGAACTCTTGCTTCTACTCCTTGTGGGACTAAATCAAGTTTTGAATCTTGAAAATAACGGCTAGCTGACCCTCGTTTCATTGCACTAATAGATCCCATTCCTCGATATTCCTTATATGCTCTACCCTTATACATGATAATCTCACCTGGGCTTTCCTCAGTACCAGCAAAGATTGAACCTATCATCACAGTATCAGCACCAGCTGCAATAGCTTTTGCAACATCTCCCGAATATTTTATTCCACCATCAGCAATTAGTCTGACGTTTTTTGTTTTACAAACCTCTGCAATATTCTTGATCGCAGAGAATTGTGGCATACCAACGCCTGTAACTATTCTGGTAGTACAAATTGATCCTGGCCCTATTCCAACTTTCACTGCATCAACACCAGCATCAATTAACGCTTCGGCAGCCTCCTTTGTTGTAATATTTCCGCCGATTAGTTGCGTATTCGGATACATCTTTTTTATTTCCTTAATGGTGCTGATAACGTTCTCGGAATGACCGTGAGCGGTATCTACAATAACCACATCAACTTCTTCTTTGACCAAAGCTTCACATCTTTCTATACCGTCTTTTTTACCAGTACCAATTGCAGCGGCAACTCTGAGTCGACCTTTACTGTCTTTACATGAATTTGGATATCTATTGTATTTTTCGATGTCTTTAACTGTGATTAGACCTATGCAACAAGAATTTTCATCAACAACCAAAAGCTTCTCTATTCTATTTGCATGCAACAATTTCATTGCTGAGGCGCTGTTTACTGCCTGCTCTCGAACTGTTACTAACTTATCTTTTGTCATTACCTCGGAAACTTTTACATTCATGTTCTGGTCTTCAATAAACCTCACATCTCGATTAGTTAAAATTCCCACTAACTTGCGTTGATCAACTACAGGAATGCCGGAATAATTATACTCTCTCATTAATGAAACTGCTTCTGCAACCGTTTTATCTGGGGAAATTGTAATTGGGTTATACACGATCCAGCTTTCATATTTTTTCACCCTTCTTACTTCTAACACTTGTTCATCTATTGATAAATTCTTATGTATGCAACCTATTCCACCATGTTGGGCAATAGCTATTGCAAAGCCTGATTCAGTGACAGTGTCCATTGCAGAGGATATGAGAGGGATATTTAGTTCTATATTATTTGTTAGATAAGTTCTTGTGTCTGCATCACGAGGCAATACATCAGAATAGGCCGGTAAGAGAAGTACATCGTCAAACGAATAACAAGCTTCCATTTTTTTCATATGCTTTATTTAAAGCTTATACGCCAATTAATGAAATTGCAATAGAGCTTTTGCGAAATTAGCCTGGCTCCAGCTATTTTTAGATCAAAATAGGATAGAAGAGGGATGTAGCTCCTAATATATTTATCGCAAAATTACATTATTTGCTAGCAAACAGAATTGCTCAATAGTTAAGCTTTCTGGACGTTCGTCTCCACTCAGTTTAGCATTCTCAAGAGTAGTTGAGACATCACTAGTTATACTTTGCAAGCTATTTCTCAGCATCTTTCTTCTTTGAGCGAACACAGCACGTGTTATCTTTGTTAAGGTTTCTAAATTTACTGCAAATCTTGGAGTGGGTAAAGGTTTTACTGTAATTACTGAAGAATATACTTTTGGTCTTGGAAAAAATTCCTTAGGTTCAATATCAAATTCCTTTTTTATGTCGCATAGTAACTGGCTTAGCACTGATAGGGAACCATAATCTTTAGAATTAGGTTCTGCTGTAATACGCTCTGCTACCTCCTTTTGGAACATTAACGTCAAATTCATAAAAAATTTTATATTATTTAACCACTTTAAAAATAACGCTACTGAGATATTGTAAGGCAAGTTAGCAATGACTTTGACTGGACATTCTACCAGCTCTTTTTCTACAACATTAAGTGCATCTGCTTCTATAATTCTATATTTTCCCTGATGCTCATTTAGCAATTGTTCGTGATGTTTCACTAAACTACTATCTTTTTCTATAGAAAGTAGAAACTTTGGATTATATGCCAATATTTCTCTTGTTAACGCACCATACCCAGGACCAATTTCAATAACATTAAAATCTTTCAGGCTACCAGCTAAGGCAACTATTCTTTTTATTATCTCATTCGATAAAATAAAATTTTGCCCTAGACTCTTTTTTGGCTTCAGTAAAAATTTTTTCATATGATCTTAGTATGCAGTATTTTAAAAATTAGTTGACGAAAATTCATCAATAATTGTATATTGTCAGTGTATTTAATGCCGGCTTAGCTCAATTGGTAGAGCAACTGACTTGTAATCAGTAGGTTGTCAGTTCAAGTCCGACAGCCGGCACTCTTATCCATACAAGTAAAGTTGATGTCTTTTTTAATAGTAGCAAATTGGAAAATGAATGGAACACGTTCTTCATTTGTTAACTTTATAGGCAAACTTAACAATAAGAGCAACGAGATTACCTCTAAATTAGTAATTTGCCCTCCTTTTACATCATTTCCAAGCAATATAGAGTTGAACAACAATATTAAAATAGGAGGACAGAATTGCCATCATAAAGAGTTCGGTTCTTACACAGGTGAAATTAGTGCAGGAATGTTGAAGGAAATAGGATGTAGTTACGTAATACTTGGACATTCTGAAAGGGCTCATGAAAAAGATAGTGAAATAAAACTTAAATCGAAAACAGCAATAGAATCAGGATTACACCCAATCATCTGTGTAGGTGAAAACTCAGAAGATTATAAAAATAAAAAAACAAAAGAAGTAATAGAATATCAATGCAAAAACCGTTTGCCAACACAAGGTGAATATACCATAGCATACGAACCGATATGGGCAATAGGAACAGGAAATGTCCCAAATAATGACGCAATTGCTGAGGTGATAGAGATAATAAAATTGTGTACTGGTAAAAAACACATTATATATGGTGGCTCAGTCAGCTCAGAAAATATAGGAAACTTGCTCAGTATTCCAAATCTATTGGGAGTTTTAATTGGTAGTGCAAGCTTAGATTTTGATCACTTTTATCAAATTATACAACAAGTCAAGAAAAAATTTTCTCTTAATTAATTCTAAAGGATAAATACTCTTATTGTCATGACAAAGGAGTTAACAATGTTACAAAAAATAATATCATAGAATTCAGTAGGGTAATTCCTAGAAAACCCCTACATACTAAAAAAAGCAAAATGCTGTTAAAATGAGCTTAAGAATAAATAGCAAACATCTAACATAACAATTCTATTTGTAAATCAGGTGAGACTTATCCTATAGAAAGCTTTCGAACTACGCAAGCGTATCTTTTGCTTTTAGTATTTCTTTAAACCTGCTGCAAAAGAGTAGGAATGGTTATAAAATAGGGAGGTATAGCAAGAGAATAGAGAGGGAAGATGAGCTTAAACTACCATAATCTAAAAGAACATCCGAGAAATTTTCGAGATGTAACAGGTTTGAAAATAGAAGAATTCGAAAAGGT
>NZ_CP016430.1:223136-288137 GCF_003999585.1 Wolbachia endosymbiont of Bemisia tabaci
GGAGGTATAGCAAGAGAATAGAGAGGGAAGATGAGCTTAAACTACCATAATCTAAAAGAACATCCGAGAAATTTTCGAGATGTAACAGGTTTGAAAATAGAAGAATTCGAAAAGATTGTAGAAAAAGTGCGCCCAGAATGGGAAAAAGTTCAAGAACAGAAGAAATGCCATGGAAGAACGTCAAGATTGCCTGTATTGGAAGATAAAATACTCTGTATAATTCTATAGACCTGCTGCAAAAGAGGAGATATTTAAAGAGAGATGTAGCAAGAGGGAATGAGCTTAAATTATCAAATCAACGTTATTCTACTTTACCTCACTAGCATTTTCCTTACTTGAGCCTTACTATTACTCACAAATATAAACGTTCGTTACATAGCTCTTAATATGTCTAAAGAGACGAAATTTCCCGAATTATTTATAATGAACCCTTACGATCACATTCTGGGGACGTACATCAGAAAACTTTTATATTATTAGTTTTGTAGTAAAATTATATGAGTACATCGTATCTATTAAATCAGAAGCTTTATGGATTACAGATTGAGAGCTTATTTGTTTGGGGTTATCTGGTTTATACTTAGCTTACTTAGTAGTGTAGCTAATGATACTATATCAAAATATCTAAGTTTACATCTTCAGAGTTTTGAAATAATTTTTTTCCGCTTTCTGTTTACCACTATTACCCTTGTACCTTTTATGTTTTACTATGGAATAGAAACTTTTAAAACAAGTCAAATATCTACTCAAATAACCAGGGGTGGGTTGTTGTTTTGTGGAATGACCTTATGGACTTACGGGTTGACTGTTTTCCCCATAGTAACTGCAACGATTATAAGTTTTTCTATACCATTATTTGTTATACTTCTTGCAATCCCTTTGCTAAACGAAAATATAATTTGGCAAAGATGGATAGTAACTGTTATTGGCTTTGTTGGTATTGCTATTACTACCAAAGCTCATAGTGAAGATTTTAATCCTAAAATTCTTATTTTTATTGTATCTGCATTGATCTTTGCTATATTGGATATACTTAATAAGAAACTTGTAACAAAAGAGTCAGTAATAAGTATGTTATTTTATTCAGCTCTAACGACAACTATTTTTTCTACTCCACCTTTGTTATTTTGTTGGCATGTGCCTTCCTTGTTGGAGTTAGTATTACTGCTGATTTTGGGAATTAATTCTTCAAACCTAATTCTGTTCTTTATGTTAAAAGCTTTTACTCTTACTGATGCTACTGCACTTGCACCGTATAGATACATAGAGCTAATAATTTCTGCAATAGTAACATACGTTATATTTAATGAATTACCTGATAAAAGTGCTTTATATGGTACTTTGATATTAATACCTTCAACCTTATTTATAGCTTATTCGGAAGGTAAGGCAATTAAGAAAAATAGTGTAACAACAAAAGTTTATAATTGTTAATGGTATTTATTTTAGATGCTAAGCTATATTTTTAAGGTAATGCACATAACTATTATAGGAGTAGGGTATGTAGGATTAGTATCTGGTACAATGTTATCTGAGCAGGGCCATAAAGTTGATTGCATTGACATAAATACTGAGAAGATTGAACTTTTGAAATCAGGGAAAATTCCTCTATATGAACCTGGATTAGCAGATTATTTAGAGAATAATATAAAGTCACAAAGAATAAGATTTTTCGATTCGTATTTTCAAATAAATCCCAATACAGAAGTAGTATTTATAACTGTAGATACTCCATCAGACTCCCTAGGAAATGCAAATTTAAAGAATGTATATAATGCAGTAAGTGAAGTTTCTGAAAGAGTTAATCAAGATTGCTTAATAGTGATAAAGTCAACTGTTCCTCCTGGTACTGCAGAAAATATACATAATTATTTATCTAATAAGGGCTATAACTTTGATTTAGGAGTTAATCCAGAGTTTCTCAAGCAAGGCTCTGCAGTATCAGATTTTTTATACCCAGATAGGATAATAATAGGAGTAAAAACTAAGCTAGCTAGGGCAAAACTAGAAGTTATATATAGATCATTTATAGATAAGAATATTCCGTTAATAGTCACTGATACAGTTACTGCTGAAATGATTAAATATGCTTCTAATGCTTTTCTAGCAACAAAGGTTGCTTTTATCAATGAGATGGCAGGTTTATGTGAGCTATTAGGAGCAGACATTGACCTTTTAGCTAACAGTATGGGAATGGACCATAGAATAGGTAAGGAATTTCTCAAAGCTGGTCCAGGATTTGGAGGATCATGTTTTCCTAAAGATTTGTCGGCTTTAATAAGGCTTGCTGAAGACCACAATGTCAAGCTACAAATTTTAAATTCAGTTAAGGAATCTAACTATAATCATATAACAAACATTGCTAAAAAGGTAGAATATGTATTAAATGGAGTCCAAAATAAAAAAATAGCAATATGGGGGCTAACTTTTAAGTCTGGTACTGATGATGTAAGAAATAGCCCAGCTATAGATATTGCACAATTGTTAGTGAATAACAAGGCTAAAATTACTGCATATGACCCAATGGGGATGGATAATGCTAGGCAAGTTCTAAAGGATATAGAATACGCGGACAATGCTATAGGGGCTGCAAGGGACGCGGAAGCCTTGTTATTGTTAACGGAGTGGAAAGAATTTAAAAATCAAGATTTTGCAAGTTTAAAGAGTATTATGGCTGCACCTAATGTTTTTGATTTCCGTAATTTATTAGATAGCGAGCTATTACTAAGATATGGTTACCATGTTTATTCTTTGGGTAAAAAATCTATCTACAAAGTTTAACTGTTGAGAAATTTTTTTTACACCGCTTTACTTAGTTTTTTTAGATCTTTGCTTGATAGTATGGAAAAGCAAACGAGTGCAACAACAGAGCAAATGGAAAAAAATGAAAACATAATACTGTTACCACAGTGCTTAACAAGTACTCCTAAGAGCACGCATGAAAATATTGAACTTGCAATATACCCAAATAATCCTGTTAAGCTTACAATTGCACATACATTATTTTGTGGAGCAATTTCTACAGCTATAACACCTGTCAGTACTTGCACTCCAAATATAAAGAATCCTGATAAGATTGCACCAAGGTTTATAAGAATTATGTTTTGACCAAAGTTCATTGCAATAAAAGTGAGTGCTATACCCAACATATAAAGTGATGCCAGCAAGCTTCTATTTTGAAAGAAGTACATATCACTAATTCTTCCTGTTATTAAAGTTCCAAGGATTCCACCTAAATCATATACGCCTGTTATTAGTGAGGATTGTACAAGAGAAATTTGTAATTTATTCTTTAAAATTATAGGAAACCAAAAGAAGATTCCCATTTTTATAATATAAGCACAAAAAGTAGCACAACATAGAAACCATATGGAACTTGTTACCTTGATACCTATTTGAGATTTCTGCACCTTATAATAGGTAATAAAGTTGGCACTTTCTTTGTAATATGCCTTTAATATTATATAAATTCCAAAAAGTAAGCATAAGAAACCAGAGTACAAAAATGCACTTTTTGCATCATATATTTTAATTATACTTGGTAATACAATTAAAGTAATACAAGAACCAAGTTGCTGAGATGCGCTCATAACTCCCCATGATGATGCAATTGAAGAGATGCTAGAGTTTTTAACCATAAACTTGGTAATAGCTGGCCAACCTAACCCTTGTGTCCAAGCTAATAATATTAATGTTAACAGTAATAAAGTTAGATTATTATATGATAAAGTTATACCAATGGTTAATAATCCAGTTGCAATATTGCATAGCCCAAACATAAATAATGGATTATTTTTGGAGTCCATGATTATTCCATTAACAAATTTTGATACTCCATAAAAAAAAGAAAAGCAGGCAAAAAAATAGCTTAATTTTACATGGTCAGTATCTATTAACAGTGGTAGAGCAATTGGTATACTTTGTCTTGATAAATAAAGCAGCATATATCCACAGAAGAATAGTAAATATTGAAAGAAGACAAAGTTTACACCTATTCCCAAATAGCTCTATGCAGATGCTAGCATAATACTATATTGGTATAATATTGTTTGACAAGAAGTTTGCAAACAATTAGTGCAGAAAATTACTTAGTATCTTTCTTATAGCAGATACAGTAGCATTAATATCTTCATAGCTTATATCTCTATGTGTTATAGCTCTGATTTTACCTTTGATGTTAGCCATTCTAATTCCATAATTTGTCATTAGTACGTTTATTAATTCTTGAGTAGATATACAATTAGTACGTAATGAAAAATACGCTATATTAGTTTTATACAGGTTGATATCAATTATAACTTGATCTATGGAGTCTAGGCCTTCTATAAGGTGCTGCATTTTTTTATGATCTTCTTCTAAAGAATTTACATTATTACGTAGAGCATATAAACATGCAGCTGAAATAATGCCAGCTTGGTGCATACCTCCGCCAATTTGAAACTTATAGTACCAAGCTTTTTCAATAAACTCTTCACTTCCAAGCAATATTGCGCCCATTGGAGCACCTAATCCTTTACTAAAATCAATGAATACCGAATCAAAATAACTTGCATACTCCTTTGGAGATATTTTAGTATGAGCACAAGCGTTGAACAGTCTTGCTCCATCTAAATGAGTGAATACGTCATTCTCTTTGCAGAGACTTGAGATCTCTTGAATATATTCTAAAGGCCACACAGCTCCACCACCAAAATTTGTCGTTTGTTCGATAGAAACAAGCCCAACTCTCGGAATATTTCTTAAACTAGGACGAGTAATAAACTCAACAATTTGTTCTCCAGTAAATATTCCTCTCGTACCTTTGATGGGCAAAGGAGTGGCATGTGCCTGGGCTGCGATCAAGCCAGATTGTACTATGAGCGGATGTGAAGTTTCATCAAGCAGCAAGTAATCACCAGGTCTTTGAATGTGTACTTTATAAGCAATTACATTGGACATCGTTCCTGAAATCAAAAAGATTCCTGCAGGTTTACCTAATATTTTACATGCGGTTGCCACTAATTCGTTCACAGTTGGATCTTCACATGCAGCTTCGTTTCCAACTTTTGCTTTAGCCATCGCTTCCCTCATTTTAGCTGAAGGGTCAGTGTTTGAATCGCTAAAGAAATCTATTTTTACTCTCATATTAAATTTAACACAACCTCCTTTATAATTTCAGCAGCTTTCATGATGTCTGTTTCCTTTGTGCCAAGATGGGTAACTGCTCTTATATGAGACTCGAGCCAAGGAAAAAGCAATAAACCATAAGCTTGGCACTTACTCAAGAAAACCTCATTAGTTACATTTAGTGCTTTTATACTAAAGCTTACTATATTAGTTTCTGGATAAGGTAGTACCAGTTTTATGTGTGGAATTTCCTTAATCTTGTCTGCAAACAGTTTGGCGAGTTTATTGTCTTCTTTAAGCCTAGAAATATTGTTCTGTAGTACATACTTTGCTGCATTAGCACAATACCCTATCTGATGATAACCACTACCTAGCCAAACCTGTAGCTTTTTAGCCCTTTCAATTATCTCTCTTTTACCCATAAGCATTGAACCAAAAGGAGCTCCAAGTCCTTTGGTAAAAGAAAAGCTCATTGTATCCACATATTTAGCATAATCTGCTAAAGCAATATTTGTTTCGACATGAGCATTAAATATTCTTGCACCGTCTAAATGAAGATTTACATTGTGAGCTTTTAAAAAGTGATATAACTCGACTTGTTTTTCAAAAGGATAAATTTTACCATTAAACCCGTTTATACTATTTTCTATAGAAACAAGACTCACCTGAGCAAAAATTTTGTACCTTGGCTTAGAATTAATAGCATATTCTACTTCAGCAACATCTAAGATTCCGCTATTATTTCTAATACAATTAAATACGATATTATTTACTTTTGCATTGCCTGCGCTATCGAAAAAATTAACGTGATAATTATAATGAGTTATTAGTTCATCACCAGGACTTGTTTGACTGGCAATGGCTAATCTATTTGCAAGCATACCGCTGGTTACAAATAATGCTTCTTCTACTTTGAATAATTGTTTGCAATATTCTGATAAGTCATTACAGCTTTTGTCTTCACCATAAGCAAAATCTCCAACAGTTGCATTACTTATTGCATGTATAACGTTGGAGCTCTGCAGAGTTGTAGTGTCACTTCTCAGATCAATAATTTTTTCCATCTTATTTCTTGCCATTCAAACAACCAATTTGAGCATTCCAAAGTTCCTTGTAAAGACCTTGCTTAGAAACTAATTCAGCGTGTTTACCATCTTGGACAATTTTTCCTTTGTTAAATACTAGAATTCGGTCCATGTGTAAAAGTGTAGAAATACGGTGTGCTATAGTAATCGTAGTTTTATTTTGCATCAGTTTAAATAAACTCATTTGAATTGTTTTTTCTGTTATAGAATCTAACTGACTAGTTGGTTCATCAAGAAATAATATTGGAGCGTTTTTTAAAAATGCCCTTGCTATTATTATTCTTTGTCTTTCTCCTCCAGATAGTTTGATGCCTTTTTCTCCGACTGTAGTTCCATATTGATCTGGTAGAGTCATAATGAAATCGTGAATACCAGCCAGCTTTGCAGCTCTCATTATTTCTTCGATAGTAGATTGAAGTCTACCATATATGATGTTTGCTAAAATAGTATCATGAAATAACAATGGGTCTTGAGGTATTACAGATATTTGTTGCCTCAAAGAACTCTGTGTAACTTCTGATACTATTTGATTATCAATCTCTATATTACCTTTTTTAACATCAAATAGCCTTAGGATTAAGTTTATAAAAGTAGATTTACCACCTCCAGAATAACCAACTAGACCTACCTTTTCGCAAGGATTATTAATGGTAACTGAAAAATCTTGAAATAATGACTTTTGACCCTCATAAGAAAAAGAAACATTATTAAACGTTATTCTTCCACTTAATAAATTTAATTCTTTAGCATTTTCCTTATCTTGAATTTCTGGTACGGTATTCAAGATTGGCAATGCATCTGAAACTTTGCCGAAATGAGTAGAAAATTGGGTAAGATTTCTAGTTAGATGGTTAAGAAACTCTATAATCGATATATTAATTCCAAGTACAAGAACAATATCTCCTATTGCGATTTTGTTCAATTGATAATCATGAATTAAAAAATACAAGTTTACTGCTTGGAGTATATCAAATGAATAGCCATATATAAACCAAAGCCAAAAGTATGCCCACTGCAATTTTCTCTCTGCAATAGTTCTTTTCTTGCATATTTGAAAAAATTTGTGTCTCTCATGTGCTTGCTGAGAAAATAGCCTTACTGATATAACATTTAAAATACTATCTGCTATACTAGCTATTACTTGTGAATTTTGTTTAGAGTAATTATCAGCTAGTTCAGTAAGTACACGAAAGCTGAAAATCGAGACTAAAATAAAAATGCTTACCCAAGTGAATGTAGCGATTGCAAACTTTATGTTTACTAATGATAAGGTATAAATAGCTAAGACTAATGCTATACTGTAAACGAAAAAACAATCTATAAGCAATCTTATTAACTCTATCACACTATCCATTAAGCTACTGACCTTATGTACTAAGCTTCCAGATAAATTGTTCTGATAATAGGAATGGTCTTGTTGGAGTAGCCTACAAAAAGATATATCAGCTATTTTTTGACGCATTAAGGTAAACATTCGAATGTCAACAAAATAGCCATAGAATCTAAAAGCAGTAGTGATAAGTAATGCCATGCCAAGATAAGCGCTTACAGGTAATAAAAGATTTTCAATTACATTACCTTCCTGATATTTTACAGCTGTATCTAGAATATTTTTTACTAAATACTTTCTAAAAGACAAATCAACAGCTACCACCAGAGCAACTAAAGACATTATAAGTACATTAAGCTTGAATTTAGATACTATATTCAAGATGAACATCAATACACATTTGAAGCTATCAACTCTACTTCTGTTCATTTACAATGCTAGCTCCACTACTTTAACTTTTTTATTGAGAAATACAAGTAGTGAAAACCATAAATTTTTGTATATTTTTCCTGAGATGTCTCCAGCATCATGTAGTGCTGATGCTTGATTTAGAATAAGCAGCTTATATAAATCTCGCTTAGCCTCAGTAGTGTCGATCTCAGAAATATTTGTAGTTGTATCTGTAATAAAGGCTAACCAGCTCTTGATAAGTTCTTCCATGTTTTTTGCTTTTATACTTTCCTGGTAGCCAAACAATGACAAGCATTCTCTCAGTATAGATTCTGTTAACTCACCACAATTGAGTATACCAAAAACTGAAGGCTGAGGTTTTGGCACATAGGGAAGGTCTTGATCTTTTATAATCCACCTTGTTACATAAGCAAATCTATCTTTAGCATCTATATTCTTATCACTACCATGCCATAACCGTGAATCAAAAACTATCGCATCTCCTGCTGAAATAGGTAGTGACTTAATTTTATAATTTTCCCGATTACTTGAGTACTGATCAAAAAAATATGGGTACCAAAAATCAACTAAAGGCTGTATTTCCCATTTATGACTGTTTTCTATAATTTGCAGTGCACCTGAAGTTTCACTTACATTATTCAAAGCTAACCAAACAGAAAAGTGGTAAGGATCATTGAAACTATAGGAGATGTCTTGATGGAAGGGAACTGCATCTATTAAATCAGCAGTTTTACATATAACATTTGATTTTTTCTGCAGTATCTGACACTGAAGTGACTTTTCAAGGTAATTTTTAATAATTTTATCTAATGCTTGAGAGATAATTCTAGTTACTCGAGATGACGTGCCCCATCTGCCGGTACAGTTTAAGTAGTCAGAAGTTGAAACACTTAGTTCTTGGGATAGCTTTGATATCTTATTTGTTATATCACTTAAAGACTGAGTTATTAGCTCTAAAGGAACCAGATTTTTGATAATAAAAAAACCATTTTTTTGTAATGTTTCCATGTGATTAACACCTGACATCAATAACTGATAAGTAATCTGTTAAAGGTAAAACAGCAAAAATTTTGAATCCTTTTACTTGTTTGAGTATTTTTTCCCAATCGTTTAATGTTCTTAGTTTACCTCCTGTTTCAACCATGACATTAATATCTACAGAGCCTCCAGTTGGAGAGCGGTAATCTAAAATAGTTTCTATCAATAAAATACGAGATATTCCTTTGACCAATTTTAAATAAGACAATACTTTATCATCATCATAGTGCTGTAGAAAGCGGCAAAAGACACCTAATTCATAATTTGTAACTGATAGTTCTTCCTGAGTTATAAGTTTGACTTTTAAATTTTCTACTAACTGTCTTGGTACTTTATGTTCGTTATATAGGCCTATAGAACCTTTATTGTGTATATCAGAATAAGCAAGAAATAAAGAGTGTACACCAAATAGCAATATATTCTTAGCACCATCTATATTAATCCTAGAATTAAACTCTTTAGTATCAAATCTAGAATATCCTAGCAATGCTTGGTAAAACGCTATTTTCTTATCTTCTGATGCTTCTCTTTCCTTAAAAGATTCAAATGAAGAGATTGACTCCTGTTTTAGTATATCAGCAATCTTTAACCAATTCTTTTCAGCGGCAACTCTTGCCCACATTGTTGCTGCTTTTGGCAAAAATGGTATTTCCTTAAAACACTTACCTTTTGATGATAGTTTCCATAAGTCCTCGTCCTTATCGTAATCAACAAACCCTATTTCCCACAACGCCCTTAACAGCCTTTCTAGATTTGGTACGATAATGTTTAACTTTTTAGATAAAACTGGCATAGTTGCAGGTAAAATATTTAACAAATCAAGTTCAATAGCAATGCTTGTTAGGTAAGTTTTCCAAAAGGCTGAAAGTTCTGCAGAAATCCTATGCACTTGAGATTCTTTACCTAAATCAAAAATACTAAACTTTACATTTCCGGTAATATCGATTTGTCCTAACAGACCTTCAAAAGTTTCAACTTTTGCCATCCCATTATAGAATGCTTCTACCATTTTAAATCTCTGCTGGTAAACAGGATCACCATTAATATCTATATGAAACCAACCATGTTGATCTTCTGCAATAGAATACCCTTTATGAAAAACATTAAGTTTTTTATACCATTTATTATGTACTAACTTTCCATGATGATTAATATGTGTAGCTTTACCATCCTTATAGACTACAGCGATACCATCCTTAAAATCTCCAACATAATCATATTCCTCCTGATAAATCCTGTTGCCATTTAAATTAATATGAAAACATTTATCATGTCTTCTAACTACACAAGCATCTTCCTGATAATTTCCAATCCATTGATAAGACTGTTTGTATACTCTACATCCAAATGAATCAATATGGTAACACCCTGTATCATCTTCTACGGCTGCTCTATTAAAGTAGAATCCAAAAGTTTTTAGAAATCTATTATGATAAACTGCTTCTCCTCTTACATTGATATGATAAGCACCTGTCTGATCATAAACCGGTGCAAGACCGGGCTCATGAAATTTACCAACCTTTATAAACCTATTTTCATACAAAGGATTTCCTAGTAATTCGTGAAAGCTCTCACACGGTGAAATTTTAATAGATCTAAGATTATCTTTGATTAATTGATCAAAGGTTTTCTCATGTTGCATGTTTTGCATAATTTGTAATTTAAATAATTCTTTTGTAAGCTTAGGTACTCACTACTCTGCCATATTTCCTCGAGTTTAACCTCATTAACATTACCAAAATTTCCTAATGTCTTACGGAGTTCATCTGGAGCACAGCAAGGACTAAACTTTCCTTCATTGTTTATCCATGCTTCTTTACCTAAAAATGGGCATTGACCACCTGGAGCCAAATCCTTAATACCTTCTTGAGAAAGAATTGTAAAATTTTCTAATTTTATCTTTTTACCATTTGGTAATAGCATATTATCTCTAAGCTCATATAACCTTCTCACCTCTGTATTCCATCTACTAATTGCTAACTCATCTCTTCTCATAGATAGATCCTTAATTTCCTCAAAATGTGCCCAAAGATGATGTCCTTTAACTCTATCTATGCCGTTTTTTATGGCCATCTTAACTATGTCATAGAGTTCATGTAAATTACTTTCCAAAAATGTTAATTGTAAAGTAACGGTACACCTTTCACCTGTGTCGCTAAAGTATTTATCTCTAACTTCAAGGAAAGTTTTTAAGTTTTCTGTCACTACTTCCCATTTTGAACCTTTCATGATTCTTTCATGAGTTTCTTTAGTTGCCCCATTCCAGGAAATCTTAACATCAGATAAAATTGGTACCAATAGTTCAGCCCATTTTCTAGCTCCTTTAATGGGAAAAGAACCATTGGTTGTGAGGTTAAGCTTAAGGCCGAACTCATGGCACAAATTGATTATTTCATCAAAGCTTTTATACATTAAAGGCTCACCCATAGTAGAAGGAATGATTTCCCTTAAAGGTGTGCCAGCTGCTTCCTTAATTACTTTTCTGATAGTTTCTATCGATAGTATCTTAGGTTTTATTCCTTTAGCTTTCTTTTCTTCTTTAACTTTGCTGTATGGTGAAAAACATTCGCACATTATACAAGCAAAATTGCAGTAATCTGGATTAGTATCAAAAGTAATTCTCCAAGGACCGGGTTTAACAGCTACTGATTTGCCTTTCTTTTTAATAGCATTACGGTAAATCTTGTTAAGTTTTTCAGTATGCTCACTTATAGAAGGTATATTTCCATTTTTAGTATAAGGATAGCCTTTTTGGGTAAGTTTACTATATAACTCCTGATCTGTAGATAGGATTTGCATTTTTTCTGATAAACTACTTGCATCTCTGTGCTTAAACAACAGTCCATCTCTTACATATTCTGCCATACCACCATAATCGGCTGTTATAACTGGTATTCTAAGTTGCTGTGCTTCATGTATTACTAACGGTGAATTTTCACCCCAAATTGAAGGAACGACTATTGCATCAACTTTATTAAATACGTCAGTAACTATATTCTTATTATCATAACTTCCCATCCACTCTATTCTTTCTTTAACAATAGGTAAAAATTGATCGGTAATCGCTTTTAAAGCGTTAGTTTCTTCTCTTTCTGCTCCCCAAATTCTAAGTTTTGCTTTAGATGATAAGTGAGAAAAAGCCTTTAGTAATAGGTCAACACCTTTTTCGGAAGTATGAGTACCAATATAACCGAAAATAAACTCTTTTTCTTGTGCTCTATTTCTATTCTTAAGACGATTGAGATCAAAACCATAATCAAGATAAGAAATTTTGTTTATCGGAACATTAAAATCCTGAGTAAATTTATCCATCAAGAATTTCGATGGGGAAATAAAGTAATCTATATAGTCTATTATTTTCCTTGTGTGCTTCATTCTAGTTGCAACCCATTGTTCCCAATAATTTATGTCTGAATTCAGGAATTCTTCATCTCCTGTAAAATATCCCTTGTAACATTGGGTTGCACATTTTTGATCCTTTTGTCCATCACAAAGCTGCAATAAATCTTCAGAATTACGTTGAATAAACCTTCCTCTTGGACACATTAACCAAAAGTCATGTAGCGTAAAAATTGTAGGTATATTTTCTTTAAAAGCAATTTCTGGTAAAGTAATTGATAGATGATTAAGATGACCAAAATGTATAAGATCTGGCTGAAAGTTATCTATTATTCTTTTAAATTTTATATTTACTTCTTCATTGATAAATTTATAACGATATTTAGCTGTAGGTATATTAATTAAATGCAGTAAAATCCGGGAATCACTACGATCTAGAACTGTAGTGTAATAAAAATCAGGTAAAAAGCTATTTTCATACCTAGTAAATACTTGTACCTCATTGTTATTTGCTAGTTCATGAGCAAGAGTTTGGCTATAAACCTCTGAACCAGCACTATAATAAGGAGGGTAACCATGAATAACTTTTAATATTTTCATATATTACCATATCTATATTGTTAGGATATTCTTGTGTATTGTTTTGTAGACTTTTTATAAATTTACTTAATCCTACTTCTAATGAATGTTTTGGAGACCAACCAAGTAGCTCTTTAGCTCTAGTAAAATCACCATGAAACTTAGTTACATCAAAATTTCTTGGAGGATAAAAATCAATTCTAGAATCACTTTTTGTGACTTTTAATATTGTTTTTGCTAAGTTTTCTAAAGTACATGGGCTATTAGTAGTAAGATGAATAGCAGGAAGAGAAGATTTTTCGCTTTGTAAATATTGAACAGTTAAGCATATACCCTCTATAACATCATCCAAATAGGTAAAATCAAAAACACATTCTTTACCTTCTATTTTAATTGGATCACCTCTTAATGCATTAATACAGAGTGCAGGAATTACTCTACTGTTATGATCTAGTAAACCACCGTATACATTTGAAAAGCGTAATATTGCTACATTAAAATCTTTTGAACTTGTTATTTGTTCCTCAATCAATGCTTTACCTTTGGCATAATTATTTATTGGATCGATACTAGCAGATTCTGTAACTGGCAGTTCCTTCTGCTCTCCATAGACTTCTCTACTACTTGCATATATAAACCACGGTTTATTTGGAAGTGACTTACATAACCCTAAAAACTGCATTGTACCATCAACATTAATTTTTCTACACAGTTCAGGATAAAGTTCACCATGTATAACTCGAGAAATTGCAGCCAGATGAATAATTCCTGTACACTGAGCAAGTAGTGGTACTATATCTTCTGAAAAAAAACTGAGTGGATTGTTGTGAAACCTAATATCACAGCTTATTACTTCATGGCCCTGGTTTTCTAACTTTTTCACCAAGGTTGACCCTATCAAACCTGCAGCACCTGTTATTAATATCCCCATGTATACCCTCTCACTACAACTAGGAAAATTTGTCGTACCAATTATCTTACAAGTAAGAATCAAAAGGTATTATAAAACCAGTATAAAACAAATGTCAACTTAAATTAATGAATAAGAAAATGTAGTTATGAAAGAAAAGTTGGCCGCCTTTTTTTTTGAAAATAGTGTTCGGCTTTAATCAAATCCTCTTTATTATTTACTCCCATTGCTTCTCTTTCATCAGAAACTACATAACCTACACTCAAGTTATTGGTTGCTGCAATGGGCACTATATCATTAAGACAATATTCATTGGTCGAATTATTAAATTTTATTTCTTTTACTAAGGTAAAGAGATCTTTAGCATATGAAACCATTATTCCAGAGTTTGCAAGAAGCATTTTATCTCCATTTTTTAGGATTTTTTGAACATTGCCGTAATTATCAATTACTAATCTTCCATATTGTTCATCTTGACTATTGAATCCAAGAAGAACTAAATTATTATACTTTAAACAATCAGTCATTTTCATAACTGTATCGCTAGATATAAAAGGAGTGTCTCCATACTGTATTAAAACTATGTCTTGATCAGATAACTCCTCCAGATTTTCTAGAGCAATTTTAACTGCAGTGCCAGTGCCTGTAATATCTTCTTGAATTATTAGTTTTATATTGTATTGATCGATTATACTTTTTAGAGTATCAAAGTTTTCTAAATCTTTTAGAAGGGAGTTGTTAACAACAATTGATAAGCTTTTTAGACTCAGCGATTTTGCATTAGAAATTATATGTTCTAAAAGAGTAAGATTTCCCACTTGGTGCAACGCTTTTGAATATTCAGAATTCATTCTACTGCTCTTTCCTGCTGCTAATATTATCAAAATTTTACTCATACATAACTCAGGAATTGATTAGGTAGTAAGTTAATTTATAATTAATAAGATGTAAAGTCCACTGTAATTTTCTAAATGATCTAGATCTTGGCACCCTCATTAGAGTTTCATTTAAGAGAGCTATAACTTTAAACTCTTTACTCTATTTTCTACGCTGACATCTTGTAAACTCTGATCTGGACTTTTTAATATTTCTAATAATCTACTTGCAAGGTTTGAGTGTTTATTGATTACTGCAACCTGGACTAATGACTTGTCTTGATCATTACGAGCATTTGTTACAGCTACGCGCTCATCGGGTTTTATTGCTCTCAGCTTACTGATAATTTCAACATTACCATTTTTTGCATTTTCAAATAGCTCTTCTACTAATTTCAATAGGTTAGTAATATTCTGGTCTCGAGAAAGATCAAGTGGTGCTTTACCTTCTTTATTCTTGATGTTATAAATTGCACCATGTTTCAACAAAGATTTTACAGCTTCGAAAAAGCTATTTTCAGTAGCAACATGCAACGATGTAGTGCCTTTAACTATTGTTTTAGCATTAATAAAATCACTCAATTTATTGTGGCTTACACGTTGTAACAAAGCTTCAATAATTTCTTTATGACCTTTGGAAGCAGCAGTGTGTAATGGTGTATTACCCTTGTTAGTAACTTGAGTAGCATCAGCTCCATTTGCTAGCAAGATATTTACAACTTTTATGTGCCCATTATTAACAGCATAATGTAATGGCGTTCTTCCATCCACGTTCTTCGAATCAATGATTGCTCCATCTCTAATGGAACTCTCAATTCCTAAATAATTATTATCTTCTATAGCCTTAAATAACTTCTCAACCAATTTTAGTAATTTTATTACTTCTGGGTTTCCTCTTCTTTCCGCAAAGTGTAATGGTAAAACATATCTACCTCCTTCAGCTCTAGCATTAAAGTATGCTCCGCTCATAAGTAGAGACCTAACTATATCTAAATTACCAATTTGTGCCCCTAAGTGTAAAGGCGTAGCATTTTTATCCATTTTTGCATTAACATCCGCTCCATTTATAATAAGAGTTTTAACTACCTTAGGATGACCATATTGAGCTGCAAGATGTAGGGCTGTGCCTTTATTTTGATTTTCTTTTACATTTACATCAGCACCATGTTTCAATAGAACGGTTGCTATCTGATCATAACCTTTTTCTGCTGCAAAATGTAAAGGAGTCCAATTTGTGTGATCTAAAGCATTAATATCTGCTTCCTTTTCTAAGAGCAATTCAACCACCTCTAAATGATCATGGTCTACTGCAAAGTGTAGAGGTGTAGTACTTTTAACTGTTTTAGCATTAATGTCTGCTCCTTTATCAAGCAAAGATTTAGCAACTTCTAAATTACCATCATATGCTGCACAATGTAGAGGAGTCCAACTTCTGTTATCTAGAGCATTAATATCTGCTCCATTTTCAATCAAGAAATTCATTATTTCCAAGCGATTATGTTCTGCTGCCAAATGTAGAGCTCTTCTACCATCATCCATCTTTGCATTTATATTTGCTCCTTTTGCAATTAAGCTCTCTACTATTTTTAAAGAAAAACCATTATATGCTGCATTATGTAAAGGAGTCCAATTCTGATCATCCACGGTGTTAATGTTTGCTCCATTTTTAATTAAAAAATCACTCACCTCGAAATGACTTTGCTGAATTGCTAGATGCAAAGGTGTAAAACCTTCGTTTTTTTTAGCATTAACATTGGCTTTTTTCTCTATTAGTAGCTTCACTACTTCTAAGTGACCATTCTGAGATCCTATATGTAAAGCTGTGGAATTATCGTGGTCCTTAGCATTAACATCAATTCCCCTTACGAGAAGAAGAGACTTAACTACTCCAAAGTGATTACGTTCTGCTGCTAAATGTAGAGGTGTAAGATTCTCATAATCCTTAGCATTAACATTAGATTTTGCTTTTAGTAAAATGTCTACTAACTCTAAAAAGCCATTTTGAGACGCTAAATGTAGAGGTGTAATCTTATCATCTGTTTTTGCATTAACGTTTGCTCCCGCTTCAAGCAGAACTTTAACTATATCTAACCTACCAGTTTGTGTTCCCAGATGTAAGGGTGTAATGTTTGCATCAACTTTATGATTACCTATGCCTGAAGATCCAGCGTTAATATTAGACCCTTGTGAAATAAGAGCTTTAACTACTTCGAGGTTACCATTTTGTACTGCAGAATGCAAAGGTCTTGCTCGATCATTATTTACAGCATTAACATCTAATCCCTTTTCAATAAAAACATTTACTATATCTAGATGACCATTCTCTGCTGCTAGGTGTAAAGGTGTATTAAGTTTATCTGTTTTAGTACTAAGATCTGCTCCATTTGCAATCAAGGTGTTGACTATATCTAAATATCCTTGCTGGGATGCAAAACTTAAAGGTGTAAAGCCTAGAATGGTCTTATGGTTTACATCTGCTCCATGAGCAATAAGAAAGTTAACCATCTCTAAGCGATTTTTTGCAATTGAAAAATACAGTGGCGTAAAGCCATCGTACTTAATCTCTGAATTAATATCTAAACCTTCTCCTAATAAAGTGTTGACTAAATCCAACTGACCATTTCCTGCTGCTAAATGTAGTGGTGTAAGACTAAGATGTTTCTGAATTTCATAATTTTCATTTAAAAACTCTACAAAAAATTGCAGCTGATCCAGATTATTAGATATTCTATTAGTAAACATAAAGGCCTCGCATGAAGAATTTATGTAAAATATAGTATCTACAAGTTTTTAAGCAAGATAAATCTTCTTCTTAAAAAAGATACTGTAATCCAATCTGTATGCTTATAACTTTTTTATTTGATCATGGGAGTAGATCAGGTGTCTCAGCTGCAATAGAGACACCTGCCTTAAGTAGCTACGTCAATTTTCTCTGTTTTTTGCCCCTTTTTTTTCTGATGAAGATGTCTTCATTCTTCTCAGTAGCCAATATTCTTTTTAAAGAATAATCGTTACGTGCACCAAGGAACTTAGAAAGAACAATAGGAAATCCACTTAAAAAGCATTAATAATTATACATAATTCTAATGATCTTCATGAAAGGGCTTAGAATAGAATTTAATAGACAATCTGATTTTAATTGATATTAAACTGATCAGACTGAGAGTTGAAAATATGGCAATAATTCTTTTAGACACAAAAACTATAAATCGTATAGCAGCGGGAGAGGTAATAGAAAGGCCAGCGAGTGTAGTAAAGGAATTAGTAGAAAATGCAATAGATGCTGGAAGTTCAGAGATAGAGATCAAAATAGAAAGTGGTGGACGTAACCTTATAACTGTGACAGATGATGGAAATGGAATAGAAAAGGACGACTTAGAACTAGCATTTATGAGGCATGCCACTTCAAAATTAAGCGATAGTGAGTTAATAGAAATCAAGCACCTTGGGTTTAGGGGAGAAGCTTTACCTTCAATTGCAGCAGTAAGCAGAATGAAATTATCGTCTAAGGCAAGTGGAGCAAAGGAAGCATGGTCTATAAGGTATGAGGGAGGAGAAAAAATAAGAGAGATTACCCCTTGTTCTTTGTTGCAAGGTACATATATTGAAGTTCGTGACTTATTTTTTGCTACACCAAATAGACTAAAGTTTCTAAAAACCGAAAGGGCAGAAACACAAAGTATTGTTGATATTGTGAATAACTTAGCGATGATTAATTATAGTATTGGGTTTACTCTCACTTCTGGTAATAAAAAGCTCTTAAAATATGTTAAGCAAACTTCGCTGTTCAACAGATTATGTGAAATAGAAGAAGAATTTCAAAGCAATTCACTGGAAGTTAAAGAGGAAGAAGAAGGCATCAAACTTAAGGGACACATCTTTAAACCTAATGTCAATCGTGGCAACTCAACTCAGATTTATACGTTTGTTAATGGAAGGCCAATAAAAGACAATCTACTTGTTGGTGCAATTAGATATGCGTATCACGATTTTATTCCAAACAATAGGTATCCTTTTGCAGTGTTGCATTTAGAAGTACCATATGACCAAGTAGATGTAAATGTGCATCCAAATAAATCGGAAGTAAGATTTCAGAATAAAAGGCTAATATATGAAATAGTGAGAAGAGGGATAATAAAAACACTATCAACGAGATTTGCAGCGGGTGATCAAGGTATTGAAGAGGAGCTAATTTTTAATGATAGTAAAAGCCAAGAGCAGGTTGATAGTCAAGAGAAAAAAGATCAAAAAGAGTTTTATGAAAAGAGACCAAGTCTTTTAGAAAATCGTCTAATGAAAGAATTCAATGCACCAGATGAAAGAAGGCAAAGCTTACCAGAAACTTTTGTAGTAAGTTAATTTATAATTAGTAAGATGTAAAGTCCACTGTAATTTTTATATATTTTCTAGATCTTGGCACCCTCATTAGAGTTTCATTTAAGAGAGCTATAACTTTAAACTCTTTACTCTATTTTCTACGCTGACATCTTGTAAACTCTGATCTGGACTTTTTAATATTTCTAATAATCTACTTGCAAGGTTTGAGTGTTTATTGATTACTGCAACCTGGACTAATGACTTGTCTTGATCATTACGAGCATTTGTTACAGCTACGCGCTCATCGGGTTTTATTGCTCTCAGCTTACTGATAATTTCAACATTACCATTTTTTGCATTTTCAAATAGCTCTTCTACTAATTTCAATAGGTTAGTAATATTCTGGTCTCGAGAAAGATCAAGTGGTGCTTTACCTTCTTTATTCTTGATGTTATAAATTGCACCATGTTTCAACAAAGATTTTACAGCTTCGAAAAAGCTATTTTCAGTAGCAACATGCAACGATGTAGTGCCTTTAACTATTGTTTTAGCATTAATAAAATCACTCAATTTATTGTGGCTTACACGTTGTAACAAAGCTTCAATAATTTCTTTATGACCTTTGGAAGCAGCAGTGTGTAATGGTGTATTACCCTTGTTAGTAACTTGAGTAGCATCAGCTCCATTTGCTAGCAAGATATTTACAACTTTTATGTGCCCATTATTAACAGCATAATGTAATGGCGTTCTTCCATCCACGTTCTTCGAATCAATGATTGCTCCATCTCTAATGGAACTCTCAATTCCTAAATAATTATTATCTTCTATAGCCTTAAATAACTTCTCAACCAATTTTAGTAATTTTATTACTTCTGGGTTTCCTCTTCTTTCCGCAAAGTGTAATGGTAAAACATATCTACCTCCTTCAGCTCTAGCATTAAAGTATGCTCCGCTCATAAGTAGAGACCTAACTATATCTAAATTACCAATTTGTGCCCCTAAGTGTAAAGGCGTAGCATTTTTATCCATTTTTGCATTAACATCCGCTCCATTTATAATAAGAGTTTTAACTACCTTAGGATGACCATATTGAGCTGCAAGATGTAGGGCTGTGCCTTTATTTTGATTTTCTTTTACATTTACATCAGCACCATGTTTCAATAGAACGGTTGCTATCTGATCATAACCTTTTTCTGCTGCAAAATGTAAAGGAGTCCAATTTGTGTGATCTAAAGCATTAATATCTGCTTCCTTTTCTAAGAGCAATTCAACCACCTCTAAATGATCATGGTCTACTGCAAAGTGTAGAGGTGTAGTACTTTTAACTGTTTTAGCATTAATGTCTGCTCCTTTATCAAGCAAAGATTTAGCAACTTCTAAATTACCATCATATGCTGCACAATGTAGAGGAGTCCAACTTCTGTTATCTAGAGCATTAATATCTGCTCCATTTTCAATCAAGAAATTCATTATTTCCAAGCGATTATGTTCTGCTGCCAAATGTAGAGCTCTTCTACCATCATCCATCTTTGCATTTATATTTGCTCCTTTTGCAATTAAGCTCTCTACTATTTTTAAAGAAAAACCATTATATGCTGCATTATGTAAAGGAGTCCAATTCTGATCATCCACGGTGTTAATGTTTGCTCCATTTTTAATTAAAAAATCACTCACCTCGAAATGACTTTGCTGAATTGCTAGATGCAAAGGTGTAAAACCTTCGTTTTTTTTAGCATTAACATTGGCTTTTTTCTCTATTAGTAGCTTCACTACTTCTAAGTGACCATTCTGAGATCCTATATGTAAAGCTGTGGAATTATCGTGGTCCTTAGCATTAACATCAATTCCCCTTACGAGAAGAAGAGACTTAACTACTCCAAAGTGATTACGTTCTGCTGCTAAATGTAGAGGTGTAAGATTCTCATAATCCTTAGCATTAACATTAGATTTTGCTTTTAGTAAAATGTCTACTAACTCTAAAAAGCCATTTTGAGACGCTAAATGTAGAGGTGTAATCTTATCATCTGTTTTTGCATTAACGTTTGCTCCCGCTTCAAGCAGAACTTTAACTATATCTAACCTACCAGTTTGTGTTCCCAGATGTAAGGGTGTAATGTTTGCATCAACTTTATGATTACCTATGCCTGAAGATCCAGCGTTAATATTAGACCCTTGTGAAATAAGAGCTTTAACTACTTCGAGGTTACCATTTTGTACTGCAGAATGCAAAGGTCTTGCTCGATCATTATTTACAGCATTAACATCTAATCCCTTTTCAATAAAAACATTTACTATATCTAGATGACCATTCTCTGCTGCTAGGTGTAAAGGTGTATTAAGTTTATCTGTTTTAGTACTAAGATCTGCTCCATTTGCAATCAAGGTGTTGACTATATCTAAATATCCTTGCTGGGATGCAAAACTTAAAGGTGTAAAGCCTAGAATGGTCTTATGGTTTACATCTGCTCCATGAGCAATAAGAAAGTTAACCATCTCTAAGCGATTTTTTGCAATTGAAAAATACAGTGGCGTAAAGCCATCGTACTTAATCTCTGAATTAATATCTAAACCTTCTCCTAATAAAGTGTTGACTAAATCCAACTGACCATTTCCTGCTGCTAAATGTAGTGGTGTAAGACTAAGATGTTTCTGAATTTCATAATTTTCATTTAAAAACTCTACAAAAAATTGCAGCTGATCCAGATTATTAGATATTCTATTAGTAAACATAAAGGCCTCGCATGAAGAATTTATGTAAAATATAGTATCTACAAGTTTTTAAGCAAGATAAATCTTCTTCTTAAAAAAGATACTGTAATCCAATCTGTATGCTTATAACTTCTTCATTTGATCATGAGTAGATCAGGTGTCTCAGCTGCAATAGAGACACCTGCCTTAAGTAGCTACGTCAATTTTCTCTGTTTTTGCCCCTTTTTTTTCTGATGAAGATGTCTTCATTCTTCTCAGTAGCCAATATTCTTTTTAAAGAATAATCGTTACGTGCACCAAGGAACTTAGAAAGAACAATAGGAAATCCACACAAAAAGCATTAATAATTATACATAATTCTAATGATCTTCATGAAAGGGCTTAGAATAGAATTTAATAGACAATCTGATTTTAATTGATATTAAACTGATCAGACTGAGAGTTGAAAATATGGCAATAATTCTTTTAGACACAAAAACTATAAATCGTATAGCAGCGGGAGAGGTAATAGAAAGGCCAGCGAGTGTAGTAAAGGAATTAGTAGAAAATGCAATAGATGCTGGAAGTTCAGAGATAGAGATCAAAATAGAAAGTGGTGGACGTAACCTTATAACTGTGACAGATGATGGAAATGGAATAGAAAAGGACGACTTAGAACTAGCATTTATGAGGCATGCCACTTCAAAATTAAGCGATAGTGAGTTAATAGAAATCAAGCACCTTGGGTTTAGGGGAGAAGCTTTACCTTCAATTGCAGCAGTAAGCAGAATGAAATTATCGTCTAAGGCAAGTGGAGCAAAGGAAGCATGGTCTATAAGGTATGAGGGAGGAGAAAAAATAAGAGAGATTACCCCTTGTTCTTTGTTGCAAGGTACATATATTGAAGTTCGTGACTTATTTTTTGCTACACCAAATAGACTAAAGTTTCTAAAAACCGAAAGGGCAGAAACACAAAGTATTGTTGATATTGTGAATAACTTAGCGATGATTAATTATAGTATTGGGTTTACTCTCACTTCTGGTAATAAAAAGCTCTTAAAATATGTTAAGCAAACTTCGCTGTTCAACAGATTATGTGAAATAGAAGAAGAATTTCAAAGCAATTCACTGGAAGTTAAAGAGGAAGAAGAAGGCATCAAACTTAAGGGACACATCTTTAAACCTAATGTCAATCGTGGCAACTCAACTCAGATTTATACGTTTGTTAATGGAAGGCCAATAAAAGACAATCTACTTGTTGGTGCAATTAGATATGCGTATCACGATTTTATTCCAAACAATAGGTATCCTTTTGCAGTGTTGCATTTAGAAGTACCATATGACCAAGTAGATGTAAATGTGCATCCAAATAAATCGGAAGTAAGATTTCAGAATAAAAGGCTAATATATGAAATAGTGAGAAGAGGGATAATAAAAACACTATCAACGAGATTTGCAGCGGGTGATCAAGGTATTGAAGAGGAGCTAATTTTTAATGATAGTAAAAGCCAAGAGCAGGTTGATAGTCAAGAGAAAAAAGATCAAAAAGAGTTTTATGAAAAGAGACCAAGTCTTTTAGAAAATCGTCTAATGAAAGAATTCAATGCACCAGATGAAAGAAGGCAAAGCTTACCAGAAACTTTTAAGTATGGAGAATCCCCAGCCCAAAAGGGAACGATGGTTTTAGAAAGGAAGCAAATTGATTTGGTAGAGGATCATCCCCTAGGATATGCACGTTGTCAGGTCCACAATACTTACATTATTGCTGAGGCTGGAGATAGGCTGATTATAGTAGATCAACATGCAGCCTATGAGAGGTTGATATACGAGTGCTTAACAAGCATAAAAAGACAAAAACTTCTCATTCCTGAAATAGTTGAAATTAAAAACCAAGCTGGAATGGAGATGGTTAAAACTTATAAAGATAAGCTTTTTGAAATGGGTTTTGGTATTGAAATAGAATCAGAAGATAAAATAATGGTGAAAGAAATACCTTCAATCTTGGGAACAATAGATATAAAAGAGATGCTAGTTGATATAGTAGATAAGTTAACGGAAATGGAAGATACGTTGTCAATAGAGGATAAGGTGAATAAAATATCAGCCACAATCGCTTGCCATGGAGCAGGAAGAAAAATGAAATTGGAAGAGATGAATGAGATACTAAGACAAATTGAGAAAACTCCATATTCTGGTCATGAAAGACCAACGTATATAGAAATGAAACTAAGTGATATAGAAAAATTGTTTGAAAGGAGATGAGTTCAGTTTGTCAAAAAGGTTCCCAATTAAGTATACGTAACAGCTCTTCTGGTTATGGAGTATAAAATGTGAAAAAAGAGAATAAATGCTCTAATTTTTTAGATTACAAAGTAATAGGACAGGAAGTAAGAAATCATAGATTAGCAAAGGGATATACTCAAAAAGATTTAGCAAAAAAAATCGGAACAACATATCAGGTAATACTTCAATACGAAAAAGGAACACGCAGAATTTCAATTAAGAAGTTATATGAATTAGCAGAAGCATTATCAACAACTGCTAGAGATCTAGCTTGCGGACAAGAAGTATCAAATGAGGGAAGGTATGAGGGAGAAGAGGTATTAAATCTAGTAAGAAGACATAGAGAGATTAAGGATCAAGAATTACGTGAAACGTTTTATTTATTAACTAAATTCATCCGTATTAGTGAGGAAGAAAGTGGAAAGGCGGTAAAAATAGAAGTAGCAAAGGGTTTGGTTAAGGAAGGAGTTTCTGCTCATGTTATCTCTCGAACAACCAATTTATCTGTTGATGAATATGATAATGATGAGAAAAAAATTTCCATTCCGTATAAAGTAGGTCAAAGAGTAAAAGAATGGAGGTTGAGAAGAGGATACACTCAGGAAGATTTAGCAAGTAAAGTGGGCATAATAAATCAAAGAATATATGAATATGAACAAGGACGAGCTGCTGTTTCACTTGAAATGTTAGATGAAATAGCAAAGATGCTATTAATTAATATTACAGATCTGCTTCCAGAAACAAGAGAAAATGAGAATAGTGAAGTGGAACTATCAAGGTTAATAGAAGAATACAAAAAGATCAAAAGCCAAGAATTACGTCATGTACTCATAAAATCTCTGTTTGAAAGCATACAAGTTTGCAAAGAGAAAGTGAAGAGAGTAGAAAAGATGAAAATTGCAAAGAATTTAGTTAAGGAAGGAATTTCTATCAATATTATTTTAAAAACAGTGGGCATCTCTTTAGACGAAATTCAACAAATTTAAAATAAAAAATCAGTATCTATTAATATCTTTACTTTTTGATGAAAAAATAAGTAAAAAAGATTGAAAAATTGATTTGACTTCACTCAAAAGCTATGGCCTTATGCCAATGCTGACAAAAAACAGCAGTAAATATATAAAAACATTTTGTTATTAGTGAAGGGTAATTTTTATGAATAATAAGAAAGATCGTAGAGAAGAAATAGAATTCAGAGCATTAGAAAGCAAAGGCAAAGCACTACTTGATCGTGAAATAATGGAAACGTTTTTAAGTGCAGTACATGAAAGACCACAAGCTCAAGAAATTGCTAAAAATCTGGTGAATACTTATGCAGGAGTAGGAAGGATTTTAGGTCGAGAAATGGATGACCTGAAAGTTGTAGAAGGAGTAACTGATTCTGCAGTAGCAATGATTATGTGTGTTAAGGAAACACTAGAAAGGGTACTGAGAGAAAAGCTCAAAAGTGAGCCAATAATGGACTTACAAAGGCTAGTAGAGTACTTAAACGTAAGTATAGGCCACTCAGAAAGGGAATGTATAAAAATACTGTATTTGAATAAAAGGCGTCAATACAGCAGAGGGCAGTAAATTTAATTTATACACCTTATCACCTACTACTATAGTATGCCCTGCATTATTTCCCCCCTGAAACCTCACAACTACATCTGCATTCTCAGAAAGATAATCTACTATTTTACCCTTACCTTCATCACCCCATTGCAGACCAACAATTACAATATTATTCATCACTATTTTCTAGATTAATACGTAAATATTAATGCAGCATGCTACAAATGAAAAGAGAAATCTACGCCTTTCCTATATCCCTAAAATAAAGAAATAGACTATCGACTTTTTTATATATTATAAAATTATTCATCATTATATGGTACAACTTACAGCATATTTATAGTAAGGTGTTAATTATGAAAGAGGCAAAGAAGAGTCCGGTAGTTAGATTAAAGGCCACAGCTAAAGAATTCAATTTTAGTAAATTAAGAGCAGATCAAGATAATAAATTAGCGAATTCCGGTGAAACAATGTTCTTAGATTTTCAAAGAATGAATTTTATTATTAATGAAAAAGAAATAGATAAAAATTTTATTATTGCATTTAAGGAAGGAGCTAAAGATTATAAAAATGAGATTTTTAACCGTGATAATTTTGATAACCTCTCTGAAGAAGGTAAAGCTTTTATGGAACCAGTACTTAGGGAGCTTGATCAAGATAGACTATCTGAAGTTTGGGAAAATCATTGTAATAGCCCTACAGTTGCTGATGAGAAAAAAATTGATGAATATAGAAAGGAATTTGAGAGATTTTATAACGCAGGGAGAAGCTCTTATCATCTATTCTCCAAAAAAGATTACCGTGCATTAGCAAAGGAAATTTTCAAGGAAATGTTTAGATACGCTGAAGCAAAGGTTCCAAGTGATGCTATTTTAGAAGAGTTAGTCACCAATTGTAATCAATCAGCAGTTGTGTTAAAAGTCAATAGAAAAATTGATGTAGCTGTGAATAAGTACTTAAAATTTGTGTGGGCGTACTTATTCACAGCTATGCTATTACTATATAGAAACAGTTTTAGGGCTATACTCCTCAGTAAACAGTCTACCGTCTCTTACTAAAGAGTTAGCAAGGATAAGTAATTTTCTCATTGTAGCAGTAGAAGCAACTTTATATGGTTTTTTATATTGATTGTATAGCCTATCAAAGAAGATTTTTATATAAGAATTGTACCTTTGCGCACTAAGAATGCACATATGTAAAACCTTTCTAATTTGTGATCTACCACCCTGAATACACCTTTTTCCCTTACTAAAACCACTATCTCGATTAAAAGGTGCAACTCCGGAAAGGCTGGATATTTCTTCATGTTGGAGAGTTCCAAGCTCGGGTAGATAACAAATAAAAGTAATAGCTGTTATTGCACCTACACCAGGTATACTAGTTATTGACATATACTTTTTTTTAAGCTCTTGATTTTTATCGACTAATTCCATTACCTCATCTTCTAAGACTTGAATTTGATTTTGTAAAACTGCAAGTAGCTCTTCCATTTGTTTGATTATAGATAAATCGGTTACTTGATGAGCTTGGGTTTTTTGTATTTTTGCTATTTCTACTAGTTGATTCCTGCGAGATAATTTTTGCTTCAAACAGTCAATACTACTAACTTTTAAAGGAGTGACACGCATGTCTGTATTACTAACATAACGTGAGATGATGCTACAGTCTATTTTATCAGTTTTAGTAGCAATACCAAGGCTTTTTGCATAATCTCTCACCCATCTTGGTTGAATGACATATACTTCAAAACCATGGCTTAATAAAGTATAAGCACATAATTTTTCGTACCCACCAGTTGCTTCAAGTCCAACTTTGGTTACGTTATGTAAACGCAAAAAGTCGATTATTTGATCAATAGCTTGAACGTTATTTTCAAATACTTTATGATGTCCAAGTGGATGAATGTGGATGTCTAGTTTATTTTTGCTAATATCAATTCCAGTAATAATATTTGATAAATTCATAATTCCTCCATAAATAATGTGTATACTGCATTTTCCACCCTTATATACGAGCCTAAAAACTCAACCAGTTGTTCGGAACTTTCAGTATAATACACCAGAGAGGAGAACCTTGCTGCAAGACGGTCCTTATGACCAAGAGTATGGACGGTTCCTCCTCTCTGCGTGTCTTTATACTGCTATTTCGTGACATTTATAAAGACTTGTTTTTAACATATAAGGGTATGGGGCTGGTATATTTAATGAATCTCATGCCGCACTCAGTAGTTGTAATTTAACTCCACACAGTCCTAAAAAAGCGCTAAACATTTACTGCACCGACCACAACTGCATAAACAGAATTGCCATCATAAAGAGTTCGGTTCTTACACAGGTGAAATTAGTGCAGGAATGTTGAAGGAAATAGGATGTAGTTACGTAATACTTGGACATTCTGAAAGGGCTCATGAAAAAGATAGTGAAATAAAACTTAAATCGAAAACAGCAATAGAATCAGGATTACACCCAATCATCTGTGTAGGTGAAAACTCAGAAGATTATAAAAATAAAAAAACAAAAGAAGTAATAGAATATCAATGCAAAAACCGTTTGCCAACACAAGGTGAATATACCATAGCATACGAACCGATATGGGCAATAGGAACAGGAAATGTCCCAAATAATGACGCAATTGCTGAGGTGATAGAGATAATAAAATTGTGTACTGGTAAAAAACACATTATATATGGTGGCTCAGTCAGCTCAGAAAATATAGGAAACTTGCTCAGTATTCCAAATCTATTGGGAGTTTTAATTGGTAGTGCAAGCTTAGATTTTGATCACTTTTATCAAATTATACAACAAGTCAAGAAAAAATTTTCTCTTAATTAATTCTAAAGGATAAATACTCTTATTGTCATGGCAAAGGAGTTGGCAAAATGTGTCAAGGAGTTTTCTATTGGCTAAGGTTGTGACAATAAAGTTAAGCACTGCCAAAAACTATGGAAGAAGTCATTATAATTTGTATTATATCTTTATAAAATGGTTCGCATAAGTTATCTAGAAGTGCAACTAAACAAATACAAAAATCAAAGTGTTGCGGTTTTCGGCCTTGGTAAAACTGGTTTGTCTGTCATTAATGCCCTAACAAAAAGCAGTGCAAAAATATATGCATGGGATGATAATAAAGAGCAAATAGCAAATGCAAAAAAGATATATAAAGAGTGTAACTTTACTCATCCCAATGAGTATAATTGGCATGAGATAAGCACACTAATTTTGAGCCCTGGAGTGCCAACACCAACGCATTGGATAGTAAAACTTGCAAGAAACTTTAACTGCAAAATAAAATCAGACATTGAGCTATTTCTTGAAACTAAAACTACAAGCCAGAAGGTTGTAGGCATCACTGGAACAAATGGCAAATCAACCACCACGTCATTAATAGGGCACATATTAAAATCCACAGGCAAAAAAGTAGCTATTGGCGGGAATTTAGGTGTGCCTATTTTGGATCTAGAAAGAGACGCAGAAATTTATGTAATTGAATTCTCCTCTTTTCAATTGGAGCTAATAAATAAAATTGATGTAGACATTTCTGTATTGCTCAACATCACACCAGACCACATAGATAGACATGGAAGTATGAATAACTATATAGCAACTAAATTAAAATTGATAAATGGTAGCAAGATTGCCGTGATAGGATGTGATAACAAAATTACCTCTGATGTATTCAATAAATTCACTGGGAACAAAATTCCAATCTCAGCTTCGATGTCACCCTCTTTGTCATCCCAGTGCCTAGGCACTGGGAAACTAGAGAATCATAGCTTATCAGTAAGCGACGTGAAAATAAACCTAGTATCCAATGTAGAAAATATAGTAGCTGCACACGCTGTGTGCAAGTTACTTGGAGTAGATAGCAGCACTATTGTCAATGAAATCAAATCCTTTCCAGGGCTAAGACACAGAAATGAATTTCTTGGCAAAATACATAATGTACTTTTTATCAACGATAGCAAAGCAACCAATGCAGAATCGACCGAAAAGGCAATTTTATCTTATAAAAACATATATTGGATTGTTGGCGGAAAAAGCAAAAAAGGCGGAATAGAATCATTAAGCAAGCATTTCACCAAGATTAGAAAAGCTTTTCTTATTGGAGAATCAACTGAAGTTTTTGCAAACATTATGGAGAACAAAATAGATTATATGAAGTGCTATAATCTAGAAAACGCATTTAAACTGGCTTTTGAAGAGGCCATAAATAGCAAAGAAGAAGTAGCGATATTACTTTCTCCTGCATGTTCTTCTTTTGATCAGTGGAAAAATTTTGAAGAGCGCGGTGAAGCATTTTGCAGAATGTTTGAAAATCTCAGGTACAATTATATGTGATGTTTAGTATAATATTGTATGGAACAAAAGTTAATAGTAGATGAGCTGATTAAGGTTATTCCATTTGAAGGAATAAGTGATGCAACCTTATTGAAAGTGTGCACGAACCTTAACCTAGCCAATAGTTTTTGTAAATTTCAGAATGGAATATATAGTGCTTTGGAGTACATAGCAGAGGACTTAAATAGCTCAATGGAAACTGAACTTTGGAATTTCAAATTAGAAGATATGAAGGTAAGAGAGCGGATAAAGTTAGCTGTCCAAATACGCCTTTCAAACTATGCTAAGTTACCAAATTACAGAGAGTTTTTAAAAAATGTTTTATCATTCTCTATATTACCCCAAAATACATATTTTTCTAGTAAACTCTTGTACAGAACTGTTAGCGCGATTTGGTATGGCATTCATGATCAATCAACAGATTTTAACTACTATACAAAAAGAGCAATATTAGCTGGAGTGTACTTAAGTACGATACTTTTTTTTATCAATGATTATTCAGAAGATTTTGCAGATACCCTGTCGTTTCTTGACAAACGTATCAACAATGTCATGACATTTCAAAAGTTTAAAACCCGTTTGAATAGAATGGTAAGAAACTTCTTATAGCCTCTTTACTTATACGAGTTACTCGTATTTATACCTAAAGCTGCCTTGATTTTTATGTTAAGATAATTGAACATCCACTTTCAGTGAGCTTAACAAAGAACTTGATTGAAAACAATACATTAGAAAGTAGTTTTGCTGGAAACTTGAAGTAGACAGAATTGATACACATAAAGCTGATCCATGTACAAAAGTATCTGTTCAGATACATGACTAATGCTGTGTGATCCATAGAGGTTATTACAATAAGAATGTAAGATCAAATAGAAATTTGGATTTGCAGTAGTTTATAGACCTTATTACAATTGCAAAGGATAAATTCTAGGGTCAAACTACGTCTGAGTTAGATAAAACTATACAAAGAGTTGGGTCATGCAGGAAAGGTATGTCAGCATTATGGTATTTCACGTTTTACCTTACGTAAATGGTACAAACGTTATGAAGAGTTAGGTGAAAAAGGGTTAGTAGATCTCAGTAGTAAGCCTAAAACTTCACCTTTGCAAAAGATCAATGAATCAGATGAACAGCTTATTCTTCATCTAAGATAAACTAGAAAGCTAGGGGCAAGGCGTATTCAAACCGAGTTAAGACGTCTATATGATTTATCCTTGTCATTGGCTACTATACACAAAATTTTCAAAAAACATGATGTAAGTCTTCTGCATGTTAAACGTCATTATCGCAAACAGGTCAAGCGTTATAACTGTAAAGTACCTGGAGAGCGTGTGCAGATGGATGTGTGCAAAATATCGTCAGGGCTTTATTCAGGAAATTGTGGATTTTAATATATCGGAATTTAGTAACTTCAATAAATTGTGATATATCTCTTACAGATTCATTCAAACTTAATTAAGTGGGAGTATTGTTAATGCGAAAAGGGTTTAATTAAAATGGTATGGCGTGTGAGGAAGACATACATCAATTGGTAGAAAGTGGATTTGATATTAACTCAAAAGATGTAAGCGGAGTCACTCTCTTGCATAAGTTTACAAAAGAAGGCGATTTAGTTGGAGTAAAATCATTATTAGAGCACGAAGCTGACTTTAATGTTGTGGACAACGAAAATAGAAATCCACTGCATTATGCTATTATGCATGGACACAAAAAAATTGCTAAACTTCTTGTTAATCAACTGACAATTAATTCTAGAGATAAAAATGGATTTACTCCACTTCACCTTGCTACACTACAAGATGACACAGAATTAATGGATTTTTTAATAACAAAAGGCGCAAAAATTAATGAAAAAGATGCTGAGGAAGGCTATACTCCTCTTCACATAGCTTCATTATACGGTTCTAAAAAGAGCGTCCAGATTTTAATTGATAGCGGAGCAAATCTTGAATGTGAAGATAACAACTTTCGTACTCCTTTATTTTTGACCATTTATCAATGTACTACACATTATGAAAGTAGAGCAGAGATTATAGAATATCTGATAAAGAAAGGTGCAAACATAGAAGCAAAAGATGCAGAAAATAATACTACGCTTTTTCTAGCAGCATATAACAACAAAATGCAACTGGTAAAGCTTATTGTAAAGCAAGCAAAAGCTAAGTTAAAAGAGTTTATTTGCACAAAAAATAAACATGGTTTTGATGCACTGGATTGCGCTATTAAGCATAATAATAGGCAAATGGTAACATTTCTTGTTTCAAAGGGAATAGAAGCAGATGACCAAGATTGTAGCGGTAACACTAGGTTACATAAAGCTAGCTATAATGGTGATACTAAAGCAGTTAAGTTCTTATTGGAGCTTAAGGTAAACGTTAATGCCGTCACTAGATGCAACAGAACTCCTCTGCTACTTGCAGCTAAAAAAGGCCATGTAGAAATTGTAAGAATGTTGTTAGCAGTAAAAGCCAATATGAATATTTGTGATCAACAAGGTTTTACACCTCTGCATCTTACTATTCAAAAGGATTATTTTGATATAGCTCAGCTATTAATGGAAAAAGGGGCAATTAATTGTAGTAATGATTATACTGCAATAGATATGTTTATTGACAAGGCTCATAGCAAAAAAAATATTGAAGAAAATTACAAAAAATTTTGTAGGTTTTTGATGCTTTACTTGAAAGAGCTACATAGTAAACACAAAGCCTTTTGTGTACTTTTAATCCTAGCTCTAAGCTTAACAATTATAGGTTTACCATTTATTTTCAAGCCTATTATTAAATATAGAGAAAGAAGTAAAATATATAAAAAAATTAGGGCTATGCTGATTTATATTTAAGTATAACAGGAGAACTAAGCTAACATATGACAATTATCTGCTCGATAAAAATGGAATTAAATGTATCCGTTTAGCAGAGTGGCAAAATAAAATAGACAAAACCATAAAAATAAATGGTGTCATGCAATTTGAGCTTCGGCATAGATCCCACATAAATTTTTTGGTACATATTTTTCAACATCAATTTCGTATTCCATTCAAAGAATATTAATATTGGCATATAAGTATGAATATTATGCTAATATAGTTACTTTTTAGGTATACATGGCAAATTTATGCCTGGAAACAGTTTTTCCTACACTTTCTTTATAAAAATCACAGGCGCCTGTTATTAGCTAAAGTAAAGGTCAAGTATCTGGAATTCTGGACATAAAATCCTCCTGTATAAAAAGATTAGAAAAAAAATGCAGCGCACATATGACAGACCGCTGAAAAAGATACGCTACGTTTTTTATTGAAAAGTTAACTGAAAGTCTGCAGACAAAGATAGATTTTGAGCTCTTAAAATATCTCTAATTGTCATTATAATCAGATTCAAAATATGCGGAAGTAATTTTTTTTGACAATAGATTTCTTGCATAACTAAGTGTCATTCCAGCTGGGATCCAACTAAACACTTTACAACGTTTTTTGCGCGAAAAGGCTGGATGCCAGTGTCAGCTACTTGCATGACACATATTTGTTCCTATGATAGTCTTATCTGTCTATCTTATTTTGCTACTCTGCTGAACAGATACGTTTCTTTTACCTTTTTTATTCTGTAAATTTTTTAGTATTTGTATGTTTAACATAAGAACTACACAAGACTACAAATGGTGAATCAGCATTACCTTAAAGAGAGTACCCATATTTTCAGTTAACCTTAAAAATTCACTTAAGATCTTATTCTTCTGTTCATTACTTGCATTTTCCATTAAAGCTTGCGCTCTTTCCTTTATACCAAACAAATATAAAAATTCTCTTTGAGTTAAAATCTCACAATTTAAGTATTTTAATGAATCTTTTAATGCTTGAAAGTTTACAAGTGCAGTAATATCACTGTTACCAATATTTTCAAGAAAATTAGCATACTGATGCTGCCTTATCGATTGCAAAGTGCTCTTGTATGAAGGATATATATAGCCATAATCTATGATCAAAGCAGCTCCTCCATTATTGACTATCTTCTTCTCAAGCTTTCTTAATATTTCAATTCCAGTTAAGCATACTTCTACTACCGCACCATTGAAACCCCCTGTCATTCCAGTCTGGAATCCATTTTTTGGTCTGGTTAAGCACTGGAGTGACAATGAAAGACTGCCATCATCTTGTTTCATCACTCTATTTTCATACCACTGCCCATCACGATAAACAAACTGATCAATTGGAAGAGCATCAAAGAACTCATTTGCAAAAAAAATAGTTGGCTGATTTGGTAAGTTGTTGACATCTGTGTGCCAGTTAATATCTAATCCCTTTAATTTCCCTTTTGTGTTTTCTGTAATAAAATAGGGCTTATCTCAACTAGGTGAATGTTCATTGAGCTAAAAAAACAGCTATATTTTTTGGTGACTCTTATTACATCATGAATGAGTGTTCCTTTACCTGGTCCAAGTTCAACTAGAGAAAATTTTGATGGCTTTCCTAATTTTTCCCATGTATTCATTATCCACACTGCAATTGTTTCACCAAATAGCTGACTAATTTCAGGTGCAGTAATGAAGTCACCATCTTTGCCAAGTGGTAATTTATTCATGTAATAGCCGTACTTTTTATGATATAGAGCAGTGTTCATAAAATCACTGATTGATATTGACCCTTGTCTTTTATCAATTAATTCGTGTATATAAGTGAGCATATTATTAATAAATGTTTAACTATAGCGTGCCATACTATAAAATAGTGGAGTATTTATATATATAATATAAGTTTAAAAGCGATAGTGCTTTGGTTATGAATAGTCAAGATACGGATTATGTTACCCTTATACCTCAGAATGATGGGGTTGAATATAAATTTGAAGAAGTTGTCAATTTTATAGAAAATAAAATTATAGGTGCTGATGGATTAACTTTAGCGGAGGTGTTTCAAGCATTAGTTAAAATGCTGAATGGTGACCTAGAATTGGTCAAAAGAGTACTAGCATGTACTAATATTATGGTAGAGCATGGAATGAAGATGGCGAAAGAGTCACAGCTAAGCAGAGCCGATGTTCTTCGAGCTTTAGAAGGCAAAGAAAGTATGCTCAATAGACAAGATTTTATCAAAAAACCATCTCTCCCACCTGCTATAAAATCGATTAAAAAGAAAAGTAGAGGTCTTTAAATGACTGCATCCATCAAAAAATTTACTGTACAGTGTGATTTTAAAGGACAAAATTCGCCTTTTGCAATATACATAGGAGATCCAAAGGGTGATACTCATCCAATTCACCATCAAGATTCCTGGCTTGCAAAGGAGCGTGGAGGAAATATACCTAACAAAATTAAAGAAAGTCTGCAAAAATTACACAAGTTATCTCAAGAAAACGGAATTTCTTTTTCAGAATTATGTGCATATGCTATCACTGTAGTTAGCAACAATGATAAAAAAAGTGATAACAAGTAGTGAGATAAGTTTAATCTCTCAATATTTCATTTATAGAGGTCTTTGATCTCGTTTTTTCGTCTACTTTTTTTACTATAACTGCGCAATAGGTTGAAATGTTGTTTTTAGGTGGAGTAGATCCTGGTACAACTACAGAGTAAGGTGGTACTTCACCATAAAATATCTTACTTGTTTCTCTGTCAATAATTTTTGTTGATGCTCCAATAAACACACCCATGCCAAGAACTGATCCTTCTCTTATTATGACACCTTCGGCTACCTCACTGCGCGCTCCAATGAAGCAATTATCTTCTATAATGACTGGAGAAGCTTGAATAGGCTCGAGAACTCCACCTATTCCCACTCCACCGGAAATATGGCAATTTTTTCCTATTTGTGCACAACTACCAATTGTTGACCAAGTGTCTATCATTGTGCCAGAATCAATGTATGCACCAACGTTGATAAAGCTTGGCATTAGAACAACATTTTTACCTATGTAAGCAGATTGGCGGACAAAACACCCAGGAACTGCTCTAATTTTTGATTGGTAAAATTTCTCCTCATTCCATTCACTAAACTTACTACCGATTTTGTCAAACCAGCAATTGGTGTTGTCTATTATTTTGCTTTCCTCAGTGAGGAAATGTAATAATATTGACTGCTTTATCCACTTATGTACTATCCATTCTCCACTTGATAGCTTTTCTGCTACTCTAATTTTACCACTGTCAAGTAACTCAATTACCTCTTTGATTATTAATCTTGCTTCGTGTTTTAGATTATAGTCGTTAAGTTTTTCTTTATCTTTCCAAATATTTTCTATCTCATCTTGTAATTTTTTAGTTGCAAATTTTTCATTTATTATATACATATTGATATCAAATTTATATTATTTTATACGTAAGCACTATGAAAATACAATGTCATAATTGTAATAAAACTTACTTAGTATCTCGTGGGCAAATAGGTGAATCTGGAAGAAAAGTGAAATGTACAAACTGCAATCACATGTGGCATGAGTATCTAAAAGAAATGTCAAGTGAATTGTGCCCTGCTGGTATACAAGAAAAAAAAGCTAACTGGAGGCAAAGTTTAACTCTAGCTTTTGCAACAGTTGCAGGGTTATGCGTTATAATTGTTGGTGGTATCTTTCCAGGAGAGGTAAGTAAGATATATAAAGCAGTTAGTGCATATAAAGATTCAATAAGCCATAAATTAGGATACAAAAAAGTGCAAACGGAAAATTCAAGTGCGAGAGAACTTGTTGTAAATGAGTTTTATCAAGATTACCTTTTTCTATCTAATTTTAGATCTAATTAAATAGGCATAAGTCATCAATGTTATGCAAATAACTACACTTATTCCTTTATGATAGTGTCATTCCAATTTCAGCTACCTTCATGACGCCCTATGATTGTTATTACATCGTTTATTATAGATTTGTTTCAGAAGCTTACATCCAGAAAACTTGTATAGATTTTTTCTACTTCTGTGATATTATAAGCCTGTGATGATAAAATAAGTGGATATGGATAAGTCAGCGTATGAAATCATAGAGCATGAGTATGATGTGGTGATAGTGGGTGCAGGTGGAGCAGGGCTTAGAGCAACACTTGGAATGGCTGCAACTAATTTTTCAGTTGCCTGTATTTCTAAGATTTTCCCTACACGGAGTCATACAGTTGCAGCACAAGGCGGAATTAGTGCAGCCTTGAGCAACATTGCTGAAGATGATTGGCGCTGGCATGCGTATGAAGTCATACAGTTGCAGCGCAAGGCGGAATTAGTGCAGCCTTGAGCAACATTGCTGAAGATGATTGGCGCTGGCATGCGTATGACACAATAAAAGGTTCAGACTGGCTTGGCGATCAAGATGCAATAGAGTATATGTGTAAAAATGCTGCCAAAGCTGTGATTGAACTTGAAAATTTTGGTGTACCCTTTTCTCGTACGGAAGATGGAAAAATATATCAGCGTGCCTTTGGTGGAATGACAACTCACTTTGGTAAAGGAAAATCGGCTCAGCGTACTTGTGCAGCAGCAGATAAAACTGGGCATGCAATTCTTCATACTCTATATCAGCAATGTCTTAAATTTAACGCTGAATTTTTTGTTGAATATTTTGTAATCGATTTGATTATGGACAAAGGGACATGCTGTGGGGTGATAGCTTGGTCGCTGTGTGATGGTACGTTGCATAGATTTCGTGCACATTCTGTGGTAATAGCAACAGGTGGTTATGGACGTGTTTATTTCTCTGCAACAAGTGCACACACCTGCACAGGTGATGGTAATGGCATGGTGGTGAGAGCTGGGTTGCCACTTGAAGATATGGAATTTGTGCAATTTCATCCAACAGGAATATATGGCTCAGGGTGCTTGATGACGGAAGGATGCCGCGGTGAAGGTGGGTACCTCGTTAATTCTCAGGGTGAGAAGTTTATGGAACGTTATGCGCCAAAGGCAAAAGATTTGGCTTCTCGTGATGTAGTAAGTCGAGCAATGACAATTGAAATTAGAGAGGGAAGGGGAGTTGGGCCAAAGAAAGATCACATGTACTTGAATATATCGCATCTTGATCCGGAAGTAATAAAGCTCAGATTACCAGGTATTAGTGAAACAGCAAAAACTTTTGCAGGAGTTGATGTTACTAAAGATCCTATACCTGTTATTCCAACTGTTCACTATAACATGGGAGGTATTCCAACCAACTATCATGGAGAAGTGATCACGTTGCAAAAAGGTAAAGAAGAAGTGGTAGAAGGATTATTTGCAATAGGAGAGGCAGCATGTGTTTCTGTACATGGTGCAAATCGACTAGGTTCCAACTCGCTTCTTGATCTTGTGGTTTTTGGTAGAGCTGCCGCGCTTAGGGCAAAAGAAAAATTGAAACCTGATACACCACATAAAAAATTGCATTCAGACTGCACAGATTTGATAGTAGATAGATTTAATAAAATGAGATTTGCTTCCGGAGAGTTCAAAGTAGCAAAAATACGAAGTGAAATGCAGCACACTATGCAGAAATATGCATCAGTATTCCGTGTTGCTGAAGTTTTAGAGGAAGGTAAAAAAGCTATAAAAGAAGTAGCAAAAATGATGCCTAACATTGCAGTTGAAGATCGCAGTATGATATGGAATAGTGATTTGGTTGAAGCGCTGGAGCTTGCCAATATGATTCCACAAGCAGTTATTACCATGGAATGTGCAGCTAATCGCGAGGAAAGCAGGGGTGCTCATGCTCGTGAAGATTTCCCTAAACGTGATGATAAAAACTGGATGAAGCATACTATAGCATGGCTTAAAGAAGAGAAAAGCCAAGTTAGTGTAGAAATTGACTATAAAAAAGTTGCTGAAAAAACTCTGAGCGATGAGATTGATTTCATCGCCCCGGAAAAGAGAATTTATTAGTTAACCCATCTGGTTTATTTATAAATTGACGTAGTATTGATACATAGCTCATTTGAGTAGCTGGGCTTTCTTTATGCTCCGATTGATTTGACGATCTTTGTACTTCTTGCTCTGCTGAGTTGTTAGCTAAATTTTGTTGTTCAGTAATATTTTCAGGTTGTTTTGCAGCTAGGTGATCATCTTTACGGCTTTGCTTATTGTTGGTTAATTCCTTAACAGACTTCCTAATGTCGCTAAGTCCCAAAGTGAATATCAGACAGACCACTCCTGTTATAGCTATGATGGGTAACGCTGCTCCAATTGCAATTTGTCCTTGGAAGCAAGAAAGTGTTACCATTGTAATAATAGTAGTTGCTACTGTGATTGCTAACAATACACTAGCTCTCCTGCCCGGATCAATGCATTTCCATGCAGCTTTTAGGCCATCTCCTGTTTTGTGTAGAATATGCTGACATTTTTTTGAAAAAGTTCTAACGTTATATTTTTTTTCAAGTTTTTTCCTTAGTTCTTTAGCTTTTACCTTTCCTTCTTGTGGAGTTTTTGAGTAATTTTCTAAATTACGTAAAGTGCAATAATATTTTTCAGTATGAAATTCTCGATCTTTTAGTTTCAGAGAACGGGAATCAGCACCTATTTCTAGCATCTTTGCACAAAACTTTGTTGTATTGTCGTACTTTTTCCCTAGATCAAAAATTGTTTTCATTTGCGAAAGGTGGTTGCCTTTTTCTGCTTTTTTTGTTAATGATACTTGTAGCGGTGTTCTTCCTTCTTCGTTAATGGCCTTTATGGCCTTACCTAACTGATCTTCAGATATTTCTTTTTCTTTTACTAAACTGGAAATCAACTCCAAGCATGCAACCTTTTGTTCTCCTTTTAGCGAAGCAATATAGTGCAAAGCATTATTACCCTCTTTGTCTTGAGCAGTAATGTCTGCACTATTTTGGAGAAATAACTCTAAGGCTTTATATCTATTTGTTTTTTCAAATTTTTTATCTGTACATGATCGATCTTCATTTTTTTCTTTTATATACTGGAATAAATAATAAAGAGGTGTTTGTTTTGCTGTATTTTCAGCATTTATAGCTTTTTTAAACTGTGCTTTAAGATACTCTTTTTCTTCCTCCTTACTTACATTTAATATTATATTTGAAAATTCAAACTTTCGTTTTTGATTATTACCCTCTTTGTCTTGAGCAGTAATGTCTGCACTATTTTGGAGAAATAACTCTAAGGCTTTATATCTATTTGTTTTTTCAAATTTTTTATCTGTACATGATCGATCTTCATTTTTTTCTTTTATATGCTGGAATAAATAATAAAGAGGTGTTTGTTTTGCTGTATTTTCAGCATTTATAGCTTTTTTAAACTGTGCTTTAAGATACTCTTTTTCTTCCTCCTTACTTACATTTAATATTATATTTGAAAATTCAAACTTTCGTTTTTGCTTTAATTCTAAAACTATTAGATGTAAAGCATTATTACCATCTGTATCTTTCAGGCTAATATCTGCTCCTTTTTGCAATAACTCCTTAAAGGATTTCTCATCTTTATTTTTAATTGCTAAATGTAATTGATAATTATCATTACTATCTGGAGTATTTATGGTATGTGGTATAATTTCTTTAATTTTTGTTCTTATTTCTGATTTTAACTCAGGTTTCTTTACTGACTTTGCTAATTTTTCTAGGAAATCACAATAGTATGTCTTTTGTTCTTCTTTTAAGTATTGTAATTCTTTTGTAGATAATCCTAAATTGTCAGAGCTGGCTCCATACTCTAGTAATTTTATAAGAAACTTAAGTGTGTTATCGTTATCTTGGATTGTGTGAGAATCATGTTTCCCTTTTATTATCTTGTTAATTAGTGCTACCTGAAAAGGAGTCTTTCCTTCTTGATTTTCACTATCAACAAGTTGTGCTAAATTTTTCTCGTTAGCTATTTTTATCAAGGTATCTAGAAACTTAAGCTTTTGTTTCTTTTTGAGCGATGCAATAAGGTGTAAAATATTATTTCCTTTTTCATCTGTTATGCCAATGACATTTGTGCAATCTTTTAGGTATTTTCTAAATTTCCTGTTGTTTCCATTTTGGATTGCATTTAGTAATTGAACGTCATTATCAGAATCCGATATTCCGTTTATTCCATCTTCAAAATCGCTATCAGAATCTGATATTCCGCTCATTTCATCTTCACAATCGCTACCGTAGCCACTGTCTTGTTCATTGTACCTACTCAAACAACTTTTAGTGATTTCAGAAATTACTTGGTTTTTTGTTTCATTTGATATTCTTTTCGATCGTTCTATTACTTCACCTAGCACTGGAAGGAAGCACTGGATATAATATCTGTGATATTTTTCCTGTTCTCTAAGCGATTCTTCTAATTTAGTTAATACTTCAGGACTAGCGCCTTCCTTAAATAACCTTTTACATTCCTTGAGTGTTCCATCTCGACTTCTTGGTTTTTCATGCTTATGTTTTTCTTTTTTTACCTTTCTCTCTATAATATTATACAATTGCTTGTCTTTTTTATCTTGTTTTTTATTTTTGTTTATACATTTGTCTAGTTTATTTGCATTACTAACTAATACACTTGAATCTATAACCATATAAAAACCTCAATATTAAAGCTATTTGGCGTTAGCGCTTCAACTAACAACCTATTGAATTGGACTTTTAAATTGAGCTAGATGTTATCGAAATATAGGTGGAAAGCTAGTTTCTATTAGAAAATCTGTTGTCATAATCAAATCCCCACTTTAGCACTTGTCTACTATTTTAACTATTTTATCTTAAAAAATAATAAATGTGGCTAAACTGTGAAGCGTGAATGCTGCTAAAAGAGATAAATAAATATTTTTATAGATCTTTCGGGCTTTGTTTTTCTTCTAATTTTTTAATCCTTTCTTTATTTAGTATTGATTTTATCTCTTCTACGCTTTTATCAAGATTATCATTAATTATTACGTAATCATATTTATTACTTTTACTTATCTCTTTTTGCGCTTCGGCTAATCTACGCTCTATTTCAATTTCATCATCACTATTACGCCTTTGTAGACGCAGTCTAAGCTCTTCCATTGAGGGAGGTAGTATAAAAACACTTACAACTTTTTCTCTTAAGATTTCAAACAAATGAAATGCTCCTTGCCAATCTATATTCAGTAAAACACTTATTCCACTGCTCAGGTTTTGTTCTATAAAATCTTTTGGTATACCATAAAAATTCTCAAAAACTTTAGCATATTCAAGCATTTGACCAGCCTTACATAGTTCGTGAAACTTTTCTTCAGTAAAGAAAAAATAGTCTTTTCCGTTTACTTCACCGGGACGAGGTTTGCGTGTAGTCATAGAAACAGACATAACTAAATCAGTTGATTGCTCAAGTAATTTTTCTGATATAGTAGTTTTTCCAGCTCCAGAAGGAGAGGATAGAATCAGTAGTATGCCCTCATTTTTTACGGTCATTTTTCTTTATTTAACAAGTACATTATAGAGCTTTTTTAAGACTTTGTATTTTTTGAGTCAAAGTTTAAAAGGCTAGAGCCTTCTAAATTAGAATTTGATGATAAATTGGCATCAATAAGAGAGGAATTATCAAAGACAGTATAACGTAAATCGGCTTTTTCAAGATTTGCCTTATTCAAATTAACGTTTACAAACTTTGCTCTGCTTAATATTGAATTAGAAAAAATAGCATTTTCTAAATTCATATCCTTAAACTCAAAGTAAGAATAATTTACATCAAATTTTTTGCCCTGCGATATTTTCTCTTGCAGATCTTTAATTGAAGTTATAGCACTCTCTAGATCTGTAATTTTGCTCTGTCCCTGATTGTCAATCAAAATTGAATTATCAAATTTGCAATCTGTTAAATGAATATCAGCAATTGAACTTTTATATATGCTTGAAGAGAGGAAAGAGACATCACTCACTGTTGAATTACTCAAATTGCTAAGAAAAAAACTAGTCTTTCTAAAGGCATTATCATAAAACACGGAGGATTTGAAATCACTTTCAATAAAGTTTGAATTAGTGACTTTTGACTTAGACCAGCTCGAATTATCAGCTAATAATTTGAAGAATATTGAATTTTCTATCTCACTCGAATCCATATTATAGTGGGAAAGAGTACTATTATAAATTTGAGAGTCTTGAATTTTTGTCTTATACATTGAAGTTGTAGAAAGATCTGAATCTTCTATTTTTGCAGAGGTAAACAATGAATGATCAAAGAACGAACCACTCATGTCAGAATTCACAACTTTAGTATTATGAAACTTTCCATGACAAATGTTAGCGTTATAGGTGTTAACTTTATACAATTCACTAAAACTAAAATCAATATTAGATAAGTCAGCATCCTGAAGGTCTGATTCGAAAACATATGCATGTTTTATCTTGGAACCATTTAGTATAGATTTAATGAAGTTTGAATTATCCCCTTTCACATAGGAAATTTGTGAATTGATTAAATTGGCTTTTTCAAAGTTACTATCAACTATAATAGAAGCATTAAAATAGGCGTTCGAAAGATTGCTACCTGTAAAATCCGATTTTTTTATTTCTGCACCATATATGTTAGCATTTTTTAATGAAGAAAATTGTACCTTGAGCTTATGTGCATCCACTCCAAAGAAACTTGCGTTGTCGAAATTATTTTTCTGCATAACAGTGTCGTTTATTTCACTATCACTAAAATTGATGTAGCTGGCACTTGAGTTTGATAAATTGGAGAAATTCATTTTTACATTCAAAAACTTGGTATGCAAACCAATTATATTACGTATACTTACTTTGTTGAGATTAGAATTGATAAAATCAGCATAACTGATATTAGACTGATCAAATATGATATCTGTTAAATTTGTAGAAGCAAATTTTGAAAAACTTAAATTTGTGCCTTTTATTTTAACGCCATGTAAATTAGCATTGGAAAAATTGGCACCACGTAAATCAACATCGATAAAAGACACATCTGATAAATCGGTGTTAGAAAAATCGGCACCAATTAAACTTACTCCATCAAAAATAGATTTGCTTAAATACAATTGACTAAAATTAGCCCCATTTAAATTAGGGCCAAAACCTTTCTTAAAATCTTGTGGAACCCCTGCTTTGTTGCACTGTACTAAAAACTTAGCAAAATCTTTTGTATTGTAAGATACGTATTTTATATCGTGCAGAGCGCTTAAAAAATCATTGATTGCATCATCTCCATAGCATAAATGACCAACTAAAATTAATATCAAAAGTCTAATTATCTTTTGCATCGCAGGTACTTTCTTTCGTTTTTATAGCAAAGTTATACATCTCTGAGTTTTCTTGATTGTTTATTTCTTTATCCTCTAAAAGATATGGCATCATTTCAGCAATTGCATTTATTATGTTGATCTGATTCCTTTCGATTGCTATTTCAATAGGGGACTTAAAATTATTATCAACTACTCTAGGATCAGCACCTTGTAATAAGAGAAAGCGAACTGTGTCTATTTGACCTTGTTTCACTGCATAAATTAGAGGAGTATCACCCAATTTATTTCTAAATCTTAGTATTTCTTGAATTGTTAATCCAATTTTTTCTAGCTTATTTATTACTCCTCTTAGACAAATTAAGTTGCCCTTCTTGATGCAGTAAAAAAATTGCTTACTGTAATCATCAGTAAATATAGTTTTAGGAAGGTGCTCATTTAAGCTATCATATTGTCTTTTATATATAGACTTGCTTTTATGTTTTTTTATTTCTTTGTTTAGCTTTGTCCATTTTTCGCTTTTTTCATTTTTTTTGTTCACAGGTGTTATATTGTCAGGCTGTTCTTCTTTCTTTTTCTCTGTTAATTGGCTTGTTGAAAGTTCGGTGTCTTTTTTGCTAATCTCCTCTTCAGGCTGTAGGTTTGTTTGATTATTGTGACTGATTTTCTTCTCTTCAGGTTCTTCTTTTTTTTCTTCTGATAAAGGACTTATTGAAAATTCGGTATCTTTTATATTAGTCTCCTCTTCAGACTGTAGGTTTGTTTGATTACTTGAAGGTACTTCTTCATTGATTACATTTGTTGGGTCTGTGCTTTCTTTGAGTTCGCTCAGAAGCGGAGAAGTTTTTTCAGCATCAGTGTTGCTTTTCGATACGTCTTCTTGATTTATACTGCTTTCATTTTTATTTTCTTCAGGCTGTTCTGCAGCAAGCAGGTTAGATATAACAATTAATAATATGAAGAATGCTTTATATTTCATAAACATTGCAAATATAGGCTTAATTAAAATGATACTATAATCAAATGATTAATCTACAGTAAAAAGTGCTTTAGTTATTGTACAAGTACGATTATGTAAAAATTTATTTTTCTCTTTTATCTAGGTTTTATCTAAAATTGTCATTCGAGTAGCTGACATACAACTGTACGGACATTAAAGAAATCAGTATACAGCTGTATGAACATTGTGGTAATTTGCGTACTAAACAATGTCATCCCAGTGCTCCGACACTGGGATCCATTTTCCATCATCATTAGAAACGTTATATTTTAGCATAACTTTTATGCTCGCAAATTTAACTGGATGCCAATGCTGGCTACTTTTATGACATCTATCATTTTATGTTTATAGTATTTTTTGCAAATAAACGTTCGTAGTTGTAAATTAAATGCAAAAAAATACTTGACACATTTGGTAAGTTGATTATTATCAGTAAAGATGAGGTTATTTTAGAGCTCGAAATCCACCTTATCCAAGTCTGCAGACTTTTCAATTAATTTTTCAACAAAAATATAGCACAGTCTACTTCAGTGCGTACACGTACGCTTAATTTCTGTCATAAGGTGTGTTACATTTTTCTAAATCTTTTCTTTATAGGAGGGTCATTATGTCTAAAATTCCTTAAACATTAATTTTTAACTTAAACATTTATTAAATAGTGCAGTACTGCCTTACGCGTTGCTAATCCAAACTTTACTTGCTGTAAAATAACACAATCTGCTATATCATTGCTAATTTCGATACCTCTATTTATTGGTCCTGGGTGCATAACAATTGCATCTGGTTTTGCGTGCGATAGTTTTTGTGCATCAAGTCCATACAAGTGAAAATATTCTTTTTCTGAATAATTATTATTCATGCGCTCTTTTTGCAACCTTAAAAGCATAATTACGTCAGCATCCTTTATACCTTCAGTTAGTGAGTAGTGAAGTGAATCTACTTCAGAAAAATGTTTACACATCAAAGCTGGTGGTGCAACTAAGCTTATTTTTGCTCCAAACATTTTTAGCAATCTTATATTTGATCTTGCAACTCTAAGCTGGTGGTGCAATTAAGCTTATTTTTGCTCCAAACATTTTTAGCAATCTTATATTTGATCTTGCAACTCTACTGTGCAAAATATCTCCACATATCACAATTTTGAGGTTTTTTATTTGCTTTTTATAACTGATAATTACGAGATAATCTGCAAGAGCTTGAGTTGGATGTTCACTGCTTCCATCGCCTGCGTTGATTAGCGAGCAGTTGACATACTTTGCCAATGTATTAATAATACCACTACTTTTATGCCTGATTATCATATAGTCAGGATTCATTGCATTTAGTGTTTTTATCATATCTTTTAGATCTTCCCCTTTGTTAATAGAAGAAGATTTTATTGGTAAAGTTATAACATTTGCTCCAAGGCTTTTTGCTGCTATTTCAAAAGATGCGAGCGTACGTGTTGAATCTTCAAAGAATAGGTTTATGACTATTTTATTTTTCAGAATATGACTATTTTCAACTTTTTCTTCAAGGTATTGGTTGGCTAATTTAGTTATATTTTCTACATCACCGATTGTGAGGTCTGAGATATTTAATAAATTCCCTCTCTTGTCCATAGCTCCTTTTTTGAGCTTATTCTACTTTCTTAATTTCAATTACACAACTGTAAAGTAGAAGGAAGCTATAAAATTTTATTTCCACTTACATTCATCTGCTATCATAACAGCCTCAAAGAGATGCTCCTCAAGCTCACTTATAGGCAGAGTACTTTGTAGGTAATTTCCCCAAGATTTTAACACATCAGAAATTTCAATAGCTTCAACAATAGGATATTCTTGATTCTTTTTAGCATATAGCTCTTGAGCCTGTTTGCTTACAAAAAACTCCAATAAAGCTATGGCATTTTCTCTGTGTTTTGCGTTTTTTGTTACTGCTGCACCACTAATATTCACCATTACACCATCACTCGGAAAGAAAGCTCCTAACTTTTCTGTGATATTCTTTTTATTTTCTGATGAAAGGATTCTTGCAAAGTAGTAGCTATTTACTATTGCAACATTGCCTTCACCAGCGGCTACAGCATAAATTTGATCTGTGTCACCACCGCTTGGTTTTCTTGCCATGTTGCTTACAATTCCACTCACCCACTCTTTTGTTTTTTCAAAACCATTTTTTGCAATCATAAAAGCGATCAATGATCGGTTATATGGACTTGTGGAAGAGCGTACTAATATTTTCCCTTTCCATTTTTCATTCGCTAAATCTTCATAGGTACTTAATTCCTTAGGATCTACTGATTCTTTATTGTAAACCAATATTCTAGCTCTTTTTGTGAGACCAAACCAATAATCTTCATTATCTCTAAATTTTGCAGGTATGGCATTTTTTAGAGTCTCTGAATCCACTTGAGATAAGAGCCCTCTTTTTTTCGCTAAAATCAAATTTACCGCATCTGCAGTTAAAAACAAATCAGCTTCACCACCATTTTCCATGCGTGAAAGCAATTGGGAATAATCGTCAATGATATAACGTACCTTGATGCCAGTGGTTTTTGTAAAATCATCAAACAAACTATGTACTAATTCTTCTTTACGTGATGAATAAACGTTTACTACTTGTGAATCATCAGTTCCGCTATTTTTATATAAAAAATTAACGACTATCAATATAAATGCCACTAAAGGTATAAATACTAAAGCTTTTTTCATAAACAAACCCCTTTAGCTTAAAGTACTCAAATAGCGAGGCCTTAGCAAGTATAAAAATTCCAATCAATGGACATTGTAGGAGATTTATTTCATCCACCTATACTATAGATAGCATCCTTATAATTGTGAGATTGAACTACAACCTGCTCAAGCGTTAAACTGCTGCGTTTAGCGTCTTTACTATGATTTTCTCCAAGAACATTTGTTCTTTCTCGTTTTATTTCCTCAATGAATTTCCCATTAACATTTTTAGGATCAATCGTTTCTTCAGAATATACAAGATTAGTGCAATTTGTTTTTCTATAGTAATGCACGCCAACACACACAGCTAATAATGCAACTATAACTAAGCCTGTAAGTGGTAATAATCTTATGTTATTGATCAAAGGATTCTGGTAAAATTTTTGTATATTATTAACACCACCTTCCATATACAGCAATAAAGGGAGCGATATATTTGCAGCAACTACGGCAGTTAATAATGCAGTAAATAGTGGCCTATTATTAATTACGGACTCTATTTTATTAGTTTTACTGATTACTTTTTCATCAATATTGACGAAGCCTTTTTTAGATTCCCAAGCATTAAGTACAAAATTTGAATGAGTGCCATTGCTATATTCCAGTCTTACAGACTTTATAACTTTACCTTCTGGCTGGTCCATCAAAACATTATCTAAAACTTCATCTGCATTTTTTACTTGAGTTTGATATTCTTTGGTATTTACAAACTGTTTTATTCCAAGCAGCATTGGGCTAATTGCAAACAATGAAGCAACTGCAATAATCGGTACGATGGTATATAGCGGACTGTTTGTAAAGAACGCAATAAATTTTGCTTTATCTTGTAAATATACTAAAGCTGTAGATGTGCCAAGCACGATAGCGGCCGCACCAAAAATTACAACGCCTTTCTGCTGCATGGCATATTGCGCTTTGGGCCAGAATCTGTTTTTTTGCAGTTTAGATTTGCTGTTTGTAGGCGAAGATTCTTGAGAACTACTTCTGCTCGTGTATGATGGCGGAGAAGTTGAAGGTGTATCGCTATGCTGACTAAACTTTTTAAGAAGATTTTTTTCACTTTCATCCCTATTCCATGGTTGATCAAATACTGTTTCTTGAGAAGGTGATCTGCTTAGAGTTGGATGTTGACTATTTGTTTCATTATCAGTTTTAGAACTATCTTCTGGAGTTTTTTTATTTTTATCTATGGATGCATAAATAGTACTTCCTGGTTCATCGTGAACTGACCCACTTGAAGTAGGTAAATTCAACTCTGCATAAGGAGATTCTTCTAATCTATTTGGACTTTGTGGTATATCAAGTTGTGAATCTGGATTTCTCGGTGGAAGAGTAGGTGATATTTCATCAAGTTGTGAAGCTTGATTTTGTGTCAGAGTCGGTGACGATGTATCTGATGCTTCTTCAAATGGATTTGTGTTTTTGCCATCTTGTTTTAGAGTGCTTGTTCTGGGAGTTGGTATTGGTGAAGTTGCTGCACTATTTTCACTTACCGTTGTATGAGAAACCATTGTGACGTTATCTTTATTTCCTGATCCAGGCATATTCGCTCCAAAATTAATTACAATGTTATGTTGATTACGCTATAGTTATTAAGATATAGTGAATACTAATTTAAGAATAAATATTAGTATAAGAACTGCTGATCAAAGATCCTTTCATTCAAAGGGCAATCTTTGTCAAAAAGTAGAGTGACTGTATTTTCGTGATCTTTCTGTATTTTTACCTGCGATATATCGTGAAATTCTTTATAATCTGATACTACAAGTGCTGGACGATTTTTCACATCATTGATATCAATTTGCACTATTGTATCATTTGAGATTAATGCTCCATTCCAACGCCTTGGGTAGTAGCTATTAATGGAAGTCAGTGCAAGTAAATTTGAATTAAGTGGTAAGATTGGCCCACCGGCAGAGAAGTTATATGCAGTGCTACCTGTTGGGGTAGACAATATAATTCCATCTCCTCTGAATTTTTCTACTTTTAGCTTATTATTAATGGTAATATTCATCTCCACTATTTGATTTGCATTTCTAAAGACATACACTTCATTTACTGCGATGTAATGGTGTTTTTTGCCACTTATGTCTGTGGCTTCCATTTTTAGTAAAGTTAGCTGAGTAGGAACTGCATGTTCTATATGATCAATTAGATCTTCAAAACATTTATTCATTAAAAACCCGACGTTGCCGGTATTTATTATTCCATATACATATATATCTTTATTTCCTATGACGTAGTTGTGTAGGGTGCGTAGCATAAAACCATCGCCACCAACAACTATCAGCAGATCAACTTCATGTTTACCTGCTTCTGCTATATTGATAAAATTGAGTTTCTGCAGTAGTTTAGATACTTCCTGAGACTTGGGTAACGAAGAAGCAATATAGCCTACATTTTTATATTTATACATGTTAAATAAAGAGGGGAGGAACTAAAAAAGACTCCCGTATTTATCATTAAACTTAGCTATTTTACTATCCTTCTCCCCTGAACCGCTTGTCAAACTTCCAGTCCATGCAGGATGAGTAAGAGGATCTCTATCAAGCTTTATTCTTTGACCTTCTTTTCCATAAGTGGAATAAGTTTCAAACTCTTGACCATCTGTCATAACTATAGTAACTTTGTGATAATCGATTTCTGCCATTGTTCTTACAAATTTCTTACCAGCTAAGATTTTAGTGAATCTGGTTCATTTGGTCAATCATTATTGTGAAATATTGACAAAAAATAAATAAAGTAGTATTCTCAATGAAGAATGAAAAAATTTTTATGATTTTTGCTTTTCCTGGTCAGGGCTCCCAATTTGTAGGAATGGGAAAGAGCTTATATGATGAATTTTCAGTTGCAAGGAACGTATTTGATGAAGTAGATGACATATTGGGTAGAAAGCTGTCTCATTTGATTTTCAATGGCCCTATTGAGAAATTAACCATCACGGAAAACGCTCAGCCAGCTATAATGGCAGTGTCAATTGCAACGCTACGTGTTATGAAGCACGTATTTGGTGAATCTCTTTACAGCGTTCAGTATGTTTGTGGGCATTCAGTTGGCGAGTATACAGCGCTGTGTGCTGCAGGGGCATTGACGCTTGAGTCTGCAGTCAAATTGCTAAAAGTTCGTAGCGAAGCAATGCATGAAGCTTCACTAAAATGCAAAGGTGGAATGTTTGCTCTACTTGGAGCAGAAATAAGTGAAGTAGAAGGTATATTAAAATCAGCTCAAATTGATTGTGAAATTGCAAACGATAATGGTGGTGGGCAGGTAGTGGTGAGTGGTACTGCAGAGTCTCTTGAGGTCTTACCTGATTTATTCAAAAACTCAAGTGTCAAGAAAATGATAAAATTACAAGTTAGTGGGCCTTTTCACTCATCTTTTATGAAGCCTGCTGATGAAAAACTTCTGGAATTTTTAAAAAGCATCAACATAACTCGCCCTTCGATTCCTTTTGTATCAAACGTTACAGCTAAGAAAGAAAGTGATCCAGAGATCATAAGAGCTTTGCTCGCTAAGCAAGTTGTAAGTAGAGTAAGATGGAGAGAGATGGTTTTATATATGATAAGCCATGGCACTAATAAGTTTGTTGAAGTTGGCCCTAACAAAGTTTTATCTAATCTAGTTAAAAGAATTGATCAGTCTATCAGTGTAAAAAATATAGATAATATTGGTGATATTAATAGCTTCTTTGATGAATCATTAGTACTAACAGCGAAAAATTTAAAAGTGAGTTAGACTGTATCTATTTGGTATTACCCAAGTAGTATGGTATGGATATTAAGTCGCTTCTTTGTTGTCATTCCAGCGCGTGACGCTGGAATCCATTATACTCCGTAAATTTAACTGGATGCCAGTGTCTGGGCACTGGCATGACACCTACTTCTTTCTGGTGCTTCCTTTCTTGTCATTTAAGTAGCCTTTATCTTATCATTTCAGTGCTTGATACTGGTTTTTCATGATCATCAAAACATCGATTACTTTTATACTCATAAATTTAACTGGATCCCAGTACTGGGATGACATCGGCGGTTGATGTACTATTTCCTTGCAATGCAGAAAGCCTATTTATTACACAATCAACGAACTACCTGTCATTTCGTTTGGTTTCTTAATTCCAAGTAGCTGTAAAATAGTAGGAGCGATATCGTATAACTCCTATGATGTCATTCCAGTGCTTGACACTGGAATCCAGACTGTTATGCAATTCCATCAAAAATGTTCATTTTAACATAATACTTTTATGCTTGTCAACTCAGCTTACAATCAAAATTCCTGGATCCCAGTATTGGGATGACATCGGCGGTTGATGTACTATTTCCTTGCAATGCAGAAAGCCTATTTATTACACAATTAATGAACTACCTGTTATCTCATTTGGCTTTTTGAGTCCAAGTAGCTGTAAAATAGTAGGGGCAATATCAGATAATCTTCCATCTCTTAATTTTAGATTATTATAAGAATCAGAACATACGATAAATGGCACTTTACTTAAAGTGTGAGCTGTGTGAGGTGTATTATTTTCTTCATCGAACATACATTCTACATTGCCATGGTCTGCTGTAATAATGAGTGCAGTGTTACCCACTTCTTTGATAACGTTGAGTACTTTTGCAAGGCAATCATCTACAGCGAGCACAGCTTGCTCAGCTGCTTTTATGTTACCTGTATGTCCTACCATATCAGGGTTAGCGTAGTTTACAACTATCAGCACAAATTCTTGAGAATGAATTTTTTTTACAAGTTCTTCTGTGAGCTCAAAGGCTGACATTTTAGGCTGCAAATCATAAGTTTTAACTTTTGGTGAAGGAATGAGTATTCTTTCTTCGCCAGGAAAAGGTTCTTCTCTTCCGCAATTAAAAAAGAAAGTCACATGCGCATATTTCTCAGTTTCAGCAATGCGCAGTTGCCGTAATTTATTGTCTTCTATTATCTGTCCCAAAGTGTTGGCAAAAGATTCAGGAGGAAAAAGACAGGGAATTTTTATTAAATCCGCTTTGTATTGCATCATACTTAGAATTGAAGAAAATTTTGCTACCTTAGCGTAATCTGTTTTGCCTAGTAAAATACTTGCCAATTGTATCATTCGATCAGCACGAAAGTTAGCCAGTAGTAGTCCATCTTCTGGTTTTATACCTTGATAATCGCCTATTATTGCGGGCCTGATAAATTCATCGGTTATATTATTTTGATAATTTTCATCAATGAGCGATACTGCATCATCATAACGAGGCGCCTTTGCAAATGCGATGGCTTCATAAGCTTCAATTGTTCTTTCCCACCTATTATCACGGTCCATAGCATAATAACGCCCAGAGATAGTGGAGATTCTTATATCATTTTCCTTTATGCTTTCTGTAAATTCTTGAATGCATCTTTTCCCTGAATTTGGCAGTGTGTCTCTGCCATCTAAAAATGCGTGTATTACAACTTTAATTCCGCGCTGTGATATTTTGTTTGCTAAAGATGAAATGTGCTTTTGATGCGAATGAACACCGCCATCTGATATCAATCCCATTATATGGCATATGCTATTCTTACTTTTTAGATCATTAATAAAATTCTGTAGATTTGCATTATTTTCTATCGTTTCGATTGCTTGATTAATACGCTGAAGGCTTTGCATTACCACTCTACCGCTACCAATATTCATGTGACCAACTTCTGAATTGCCTATTTGGTCTTCTGGTAATCCAACATCAGTTCCACAGGCAGATAAACTGCACTTTGGATAATTAGAGCTAATATGTTGCCAACAAGGTGGATTTGAATTGCTAATAGCGTTGTATTTACTATTTTCTATTCCATTACCCCAGCCATCTAATATACATAAAACGACTGATTTAAAGTTCATATAAAAATTAACATCGAAACCCTCAATGGTACCAAAAAAAATAAATTCTTCTCACAACTTTTGTGTTAAAATAAGAGATAGAAAAAGCTGCTTGGAGGCAATGGTATATGAGGTTTTTCATAAAATATTTTATTAAAGTGATTGACAGTTGCTGAAGTGTTTACTAAAACACTTGTATAGCTTTAATAGTGAGGTTAAATGAGCTCTAGCCAATATATAAAAGGTAATACTTTAGCAACATCAGGTGCTATAATTAATGTTGATAGATTAGTAAACTTTTTAAAAAGCAATACAAACATTACAAGACTTATTTTACGATATTCAAAAATTAATTATGAAGGTATAAAAGAACTAGCTAAGCTTGCACATCTTACTTCACTTGATCTGAGTTGCAATTGTGTTGGTACAGAAGGTGCAAAGGTTTTAGCAAGCGGAAATCTTACAAATCTTACTTCACTTGATTTAGGAGGAAACGAAATTGGTGATGAAGGTACAGAGGCTTTAGCCAGTGGAAATCTTACAAGTCTTACTGAGCTTAAATTATATGATAATAAAATTGGCGATAGGGGGGCAAAAGCTTTAGCGAGTGGAAATCTTACAAATCTTACTTTGCTTAGTTTAGGATGGAATGAAATCAGTGACAAAGGTGCGGAAGTTTTAGCGAGTGGAAATCTTACAAATCTTATTACACTTAAAGTATATGATAACAGCATTAATTACAGAGGTGCACAGACTTTGGCGAGTGGAAATTTGGTGCGTCTTACTTCGCTCATTTACAATTATTGCAGTATTGATGAAACATTGCCAAAAAATGTCCTTCCTCAATTAAAAAGGAAATGTAATAAAAGAAAAATAGGAGAGGAGCCAGATAGCAAGCTAAGTGAAGCGCAGACATCTTTGCATTTTGACAGTAAAGGCTTTAAAACTATATAACTTCACACGTTTTGTCTGTTTAAGAGACAAAAAAAAGGTAGTGAATTTTGGGCTAAAAGTGAAATGTACAGATTGTATAAAACAGTGCTCCCCGGGCCGGATTCGAACCAGCGACCAATTGGTTAACAGCCAACTGCTCTACCACTGAGCTACCGAGGAATAAACCACCTTCAACTTATCATATTGAACGTAGATTGTAAATGATTTTTATCTAGACTTTAAACCCAACTGATCATGTTCTGCTAGCTTTCCCTTAGTTGTAACCCCAGTTATGGATTAGAAAGTAGAATTAATAAAGAGAGGAATACTCAAGTATTTTAGCAATAATTAAGAGGTTATCCATGAAGAAAGATACAAGAATACCTGAAATTACTATGCCAGAAATACTTACTATAATCTTACTTTACCACCGTACAAAAATTTCAAGTTTTTTTTTATTACAGCTTGTTTGGGCAAGTTCGGCATTTCCACCGCAATCCCTTCTGGTTACAGTAGATACTAGCTCTTTTGCATTGATCTTATTAGTTAAATCTTTACTTACTTTGACAATCAAAACTGTTTTATCCTTTTCTGTTACCATGAAGGCTATTACAGTTTTCGGTTTTTGTTGCTGTAGAGCAAATTCCCTTATTATACTTCCTGGAACGTTATTGAAAGTGTGGCTTACGAAATTTATTCCATTGATTTCGGTACTTTTTACAGTTTCTATACTGATAAGCTTTTTATAAAGATTTTTTGTTTTGACTTCAAATTCTTTGCGCTCCTGGCTTAAAATACTGAGTCGACTTATTATTTCATTTACTGGTGCTTTTACGCATTCTGCAACTTTTTTTAAGCTAATTTCGTTATTGCGTACATAATTAATTGCTTCTTGACCGGTTAAAGCTTCAATTCTTCTTACTCGAGATGCAACGGAACATTCTGCTACTATCTTAAACAAACCAATTTCTCCGGTACGCTCCACGTGTGTACCACCACATAATTCTTTTGAATCTCCAATTTTTACAACCCTAACCTTATCACCATATTTTTCACCAAATAAGGCCATGGCTCCTTCGTCTATTGCCTCATCCATACCTTGAATTTTTGTGGACGTAGAAAGATTTTCTCTGATTAGAGAGTTTACTATATCTTCTACTGAAGACAGCTGATCCTGAGTGACTGGCTTATTGTGATTAAAGTCAAATCTTAGTCTATTTGGTGCGACTAGAGAACCTTTTTGAGTAACGTGATCACCTAAGATTTTTCTGAGTGCAAAGTGTAGAAGATGTGTAGCTGAATGATTTCTTCTTAAGTCTTGTCTTCTTTTTTTGTTAATACTAGCTGTAACTGTGTGACCTTTACAAATTGAGCCGACGCACCTGTGCAAATACAGGTCGTTAATCTTGTTGGTATTTTCCACTGTTAACGTACTTCCATCAGACTTTATAAAATTTCCAGTATCTCCCACCTGTCCTCCTGACTCACCATAAAAAGGTGTTTTATCAAGTATAATAGTTATCTTTTCTCCTTCTTTTGCAGAATCAATTACTTCATTTTTAGAGGAAATTATTGCTAGTATTGTTGCATCCTTTACTTCATCACGCTCATAACCAACAAATTCTGTTTTGCCAAACTGATCAATTAAATTAAACCATACTTGTTCAACAGACTTTTCACCAGATCCAGTCCAATTAGCACGTGCTCTTTCTTTTTGCTCTTTCATTGCATTATCAAAACCTTTTTGGTCAAAATTTATTTTCCTTTCTTTCAAAATATCAAGTGTGATATCCAAGGGAAATCCATAAGTGTCATATAGTTTGAATGCTGATTCTCCAGATAGAGTGTCACCTGATTTTAAATCTGCAGTGAATTTGTCCAAGAGATTAATGCCTTTCATTAAAGTGTCTTTAAAGTTTTCTTCCTCTGATTTTAACGTTGTTTCTATTAAGCTTTTAGCTCTGATTAGCTCTGGATAAGCATCTCCCATATAAGCCAAACTTGTGCCATCTATGAGTGCAGGAAAAACAAGGTTCAATAGAGAATCATTATATCCAAGTAGGTGGATATAGCGTGCTGCTCTTCTGATCAATCTGCGTAGTACATAATTTCTTCCTTCATTTCCAGGAAGCACTCCTTCTGCGATGAGAAATGCAGCTGCACGAAGGTGATCTGCGATAATCTTATGAGCTACTTTATTTTCCGTATTTCCACAGTACTCTTGCGATTTACTTACCAGAGCAGAAAATAGGTCAATATCATAGTTATCATGAACGTTCTGCATAACAGCTGCTATTCTTTCAAGGCCCATTCCGGTATCGATGCATTTTTTTGGTAATTTTTGTAAATTACCTTCTTCATCTTTATTAAATTCCATGAACACCAGGTTCCAAATTTCAACAATTCTGTCGTCTTCATGCAAATCCTGATTTGCATGATCGTAAAAGATTTCAGAACATGGGCCACATGGACCAGTATTGCCCATGCTCCAAAAGTTATCATCTGTTGTAATTCTTATGATTTTATCATCTGAAAAGCCACTTATCTTACGCCAAATTTCGTATGCTTCATCATCAGTGTGGTAAACAGTTATGGATAGTCTGTTTTTATCAAGAGACAATTCTTCAGTAATAAATTTCCACGCAAATTCTATCGCAGTTTCTTTAAAGTAATTACCAAAGCTAAAATTTCCGAGCATTTCAAAAAATGTGTGATGCCGAGATGTATAGCCAACATTTTCAAGATCATTGTGTTTACCACCTGCTCTGAGACACTTTTGACTTGAGACGGCACGTTTCATTTCAGTTTTTTGCGTGCCGGTAAAGATGTTTTTGAACTGTACCATACCAGCATTTGTAAACATGAGTGTTGGATCATGCTCTGGAATCAAAGGAGAAGAAGGAACTTGCTCATGATTATTATTTACAAAAAATTTTATAAATCTTTCTCTAATTTCGTTTAGCTTCATCGTTTTTACTGAGGTTATCTATGCATAATAAGTTGTAACAGAAGTAAAATCAATTTATCAATCTAAATATTAATATATACATTACTTAGTATAATAAAGGTAACTTTTACATAAAAATTTTAATAAAAAGATATAGGTTTAAATATTTTATCCACTAACATAGAGAAGTATTTGTTAATTCAAATAATACTTTTATTAATTCATTTAAGGAGTGTGAAATGCCAAAAAAATTCCAAAACACTAAGAATAGCATGCGAAAGAGAGAAACAACAAATAAGCAGGAGATGGATGGTCCAACAATTAGAATTGTATCTGACTTGGAAAGTATAAAACAAAACAGAAGAGTAGAATTTTTAATTAAAGGAGAGAATTTAACAGTAAAAGACCTCTCTATATCTTCTAGAGCAGCTGAGATAGGCTTGGTTACAGGAATAGTAAATTCAATAGACATTCCTCAAGCAATTCGTGAATCGACAATAGATGGAATTATTTTAGGTCTTAAGAGTGGAGAAATAGAAAAAGGTAAAGAATATAATTATAGAGAATTTAAGAAAATATATCTAAAAAACCTTGTAGATGAATTGGGTAAGGATAGTTCAAAAAAGCTAAAAGAAAGAACTGATGAAAATAGCCAATTGAGAGAATCTACTACTGAAGAAATTGATTATCAGATGCAGGAAGATGTAACTATCGAATCAGCTTCTTTAACAAAACAAGAATTCGATTTTGCATCAAGCAAAGTAACTACTAAAGAGATTAATGACGTAATAAATGAAATAGAAGAATCAAATGCTAGTTATGGAATTACTCCTGAAGATATAAGTAGTGTTTCCCGTTTTGATAGTAATTCACAAGAAGTGTTAGATCATTCTATATTTAATAGCACAGATGTGGAAGGGCCTAAATTACCCGAAATAAATGGAGGACAGTATATAGGAATAGCAGGGATTGCTGGTGGTATATTGGGTGGAGTGCTAGCAGTAGCTTTTGCAGGATTAGGATACTTTGTATGGCATAGAAAAAATAGGGAAGGTAGCTACGATGTTGAAAAAGCGATGAAAAACCTTCCTGAACAAGCTCAACTTGAGCATTCCGGATCTACATCAGAAATAGAATCTTTGCTCAGCAATGCTACATCGGTAGCACATCTATCTTCTCAGATTAGCATCGAGTAAGATTTCAGAGTTTGATGGCACAACAGTGCCATCAACTTAGCTCTCTAGCATTTGTAATGCTCTGGAACCAAAGGAGAAGAAATTTTCCTGTCTTACAAAAAATTTTATAACTCTTTCTCTAATTTTATATCGTTTTTACTAAGGTATAATAAATTGCAATGAGAGTAAGATCAATCCGAATATTAATACATATACTATTTAGTATAATAAAAATCTTAGTAAAAAAATTTGGACTTAAATAATTTATCTTTTATACATAAGGAAATATTGTTCAGCTTGGGGGTCATATATGTCAAGAAGATTTAAAAATACTGTAGGAAAAAAAAGATCAATCAATAAAGAAAAAAGGAATAGATGGATTAGTATTGAATCAGAATTGCGAGATGTAGAACAAAACAGAACAATATATTTTCTATTGGGAGGAGGTGATTTAAAACTTAAGTATGTATGTATGCTTGACGATACATCTTATCGTATTCTTGTTGCTGAAGGAGAAATAGTGCATGCAGAAAATCCAAAAGTGATGATTGATGATATTGTTTCTGATCTCAAGAGTGGGAAAATACGAAGTTATAAAAGATATAATGCCAAAGAGTTTTATGAAAAGTATCTCAAAGAGTTTTTGAGTAATGAGAACTTGCAAAAGCTGGAAGCTGGTGATATTGAAAATACAACAACAGAACTACCAAACTTAAAACAAGTAATGGAAGAAATGAAAAAATCAAACGCTAGCAATGGAATTACAATGCGAAATATAGAAAGTGTTCAAAATACGATGAATATTTTGGGTAATCCTATGATTCATGATACAAACTTGAGAGGGTTTAAATTATTGGAAACACCTTCAAACGAGAAAAATAATATAGTGTTCACAGTAGGTATGTTAGCAGTAGCAGTAGCTTTGGTAGCAGCTATCGCAGCAGCTGTACCATTTAAATGTTGGTTTTATAATAGAAAAAATAAAAGCCATAGTAGTGCTAAGGAAGAAACTCCATCTAGTTATTTATTAAGTGCAATAACTTTAGAAAGTGGAACTAATTCTATTCGTTAGCCAAAATATTGCAAAAATAGAATTTTTTTATTATTTTTTACAGTTTCCTCATTTAATAATTTTGATGTTCTAATTATTATACTTAATGTATCATTACCTGTTGTGTAAACAGGATGAGAATTTTCAATAATCTACATCCTTTAGTAAGAAAAAATCAATACATTCACGATAAATTTACCTCATATCTGTGTTTTATATGTGGAATTTCGAATGGAGAATTATGCAGGCAAAGAAAGAAGAATAGTGAATATAGTTACTCAACATTGGAGTGATATAAAAGGATCAGAGAGAGAATGGCCAGAAAGACATGAAATAGACACTGCAGAAATCATGGAGTCATGGCAGCATTGTTTTATCATTGAAGTTAAAGATCGAGGTTATATTTGTGAAAATGCAGGAGAAAAAGCTATTGAATTCTATGGTTTTGAAAAAAAGATGTACATCGATGATAAGTATGCAATTGATGCACCATTTTTGCGGCTATATAAAATAGATGCAGTTATTGATAAACTTGAGACTGTAATAGAGAGTAAATGCTCAATCAACGAAGAGGAAGAAAGTGAAAGTGTTAAAATGAGGCAAGTATTGTTGCCAATTGGAGATAAAGAAGGTATAACACATATACTGGGTGTGATTACATTTAAGCTCCTCTAAAACACAATTTTGATTTTTTAATAAAGTTATCTATACTCATACTTAATTACTAATAAAGAACTAAATAGTGGTGTTTGTAAATTTGTTTGGGATATGACGAAAATAAAATTAAAAACCAAATCTTCTGTCAAAAAGCGCTTTCACCTTACAGCTAAGGGCAAAGTCATCTCTACTCAGTCAGGTAAAAGACATGGTATGGTAAAGAGAAGTAAATCTAATATTCGTAATCAGCGTGGTACGACGATTCTTAGTAAATCTGACTCGCGTATAGTTAAGCTTTATATGCCTTATGGTATTTAACAAAATGGAGGTAAAATAAAAATGGCTCGAGTAAAACGTGGAGTCACTACTCATGCTCGTCATAAAAAAATATTGAAACTAGCAAAGGGTTATAGAGGACGGGCAAAAAATTGTTATAGAATTGCATTACAAAGAGTTGAAAAAGCACTCCAATATGCTTACAGAGACAGAAGAACCTGTAAACGTGATTTTCGTGGTTTGTGGATAATACGTATTAATGCAGCAGTAAGAGAACATGGACTTACTTACGGTAGATTTATGCATGGTCTTAAACTTGCTAAAATTGATTTAAATAGGAAAATTCTTGCTGAGATGGCTGTTAATCATAAGGATGATTTTGCTAAATTAATAGAAATTGTAAATAGTAAGTTAGCAGAAAATTCTTAAAGCAAAAACACCTAATGAGAATTATTTTCATGGGTTCACCGGAGTTTGCTGCTGTTGGTGCGTTAAACTTACTATTGAAATTACAGAGTGAAATAGTAGCAGTATATACCAAAGCTCCAAAACCTTCTGGACGTGGGCAGAGGTTAACAAAATCACCAGTACACATCGTTGCTGAAAAAAGTGACATAGAGGTATGTACTCCTACCTCTTTAAAATCTTCGATAGAGCAAGAAAAGTTTGGAAATTTTAAGCCAGACGTTGCAGTTGTTGCTGCGTATGGATTGATACTTCCAAAAGAAATTTTAAATATTCCCAAATATGGTTGTATTAATATTCATCCATCATTGCTGCCTAGGTGGCGCGGTGCAGCTCCGATACAGCACACAATTTTAGCCGGAGATCAAGAAACCGGAGTTAGCATTATGCAGCTAGATGAAGGATTAGATTCTGGCCCTATTTTAAAACAGAAAAAATTTCTTATTGAAAAAAGCGATAATTATAAGACGTTGTATGATAAATTGTCTGAATTAGGTAGTGATTTACTGCTGAAAGTACTAAACGAAATTGAAAAGCAAGTTCCCTTAAAACAGAGCGATAACGATGCGTGCTATGCTGACAAAGTAAAAGACTATAAAATTTACGCAAGTGACGCCTGTGAAATTGCTTATAGAAAGGTTAAAGCATTTTATCCAAAAGCATTTATTAAGGTAGAGAATAAACGTATCAAGATACTTGATGCTGAATTTGAAGCCTTCACTTCAGGACAAGGTAAGATCATTAATGATAATATGCATATAAGTTTAAAAAGTGGTACTTTAATTCCTAAAGTTGTACAAATGGAAGGAAGAAATCCTTGCGATATTAAAGATTTTGTTCGTGGCTTAAAATCAAGTTTAACAAAAAAATTTATAGAATAGACTACTTTGAAGGGAGGGTGAGAAGAGCTAAAGCAACTTCTACAATTTGGTATTCCGCTGCTTGTTAGCGGAATCTACAACAAGATACCGCGTTTTGGTGTACGGACATTGCAATTTGTAGGTAATTTGAGTAGTAGATGGTGTCATTCCAGTGGCTTGACAATGGAATCCAGTTTCTATTGTACAGCCACCTGGTGTGCTCATTTAAAGTGAAGTTTTCTGGATCCCAGTATCTGGGCACTGGGATGACTGTGTCTTTCTTGGTCTCTTGTATCACAATGTTCGTACAGTTGTGGATAACGTGTCGGTATGACGTAGTAGCTATATATAGACAAATTTTCTTTTCTTAGATATAATCTTAAGAAACCTTCCATATGAAAATTAAAAGAGCTTTAATATCAGTATACGATAAGACAAATATAATTGAACTTGCATCGTTTTTGATGCAGCAACAAATAGAAATTCTCTCAACAGGGAATACTTATAAAGTGCTATCAGGTGCGGGAATAAAAACGCAAGAAGTTTCAGATTACACACAATTTCCAGAAATACTAGATGGCAGAGTGAAAACTTTACATCCTAAAATTCATGGAGGAATACTCTGTGATCGAAAAAGGCACGAAAAGGAAATGCAGAATCTAGAAATTAAGCCGATAGATCTGATTATAACTAACTTATATCCATTTTGGAAAACGGTTAATAGCAACTCAAGTGAGAAGCAAATCATAGAACAAATAGATATAGGTGGAGTAGCATTAATTAGAGCTACAGCAAAAAACTTTCATTTCACTTCAGTGATTTCTAGCATTCAAGATTACGAAACACTGAAAGCTGAGATGATCAAAAATAACAATCAGACAACATTAGAATATAGAAAACATCTAGCAACTAAAGCATTTGCTCTGACTGCACAGTATGATTCTAATATTTACAATTGGTTTTTATCACAGGGTAAAAGCAATGAGTTACCAGAGTTTTTTACTTTATATGGATGTAAAGCACAAGGACTCAGGTATGGTGAAAATCCTCATCAAAAAGCTGCATTTTATAGCAATCAATTTAGCAAGTATCCACTGGAGAAAATAAATGGAAAAGAGTTGAGCTATAATAATATAGTCGACATAGAGTCTTCACTTAACATAGTTTCTGAGTTTCAAGAACCTGCAGCAGTGATAATAAAGCACAATAATCCATGTGGCGCTGCTGTTAGTGATAGTGCTTTAAAAGCATATGAAAAAGCTCTATCATGTGATGAAATAAGCAGTTTTGGTGGAATAGTTGCTTTCAATCGGGAGATAGATTTAAAGCTAGCAGAGAAATTAAACGAGATATTTTTGGAAGTGGTGATAGCACCATCGGTAAACAATGAGGCACTAAAAATTTTACAAAAAAAGAAAAATTTAAGAGTGATTATTCATCAATCTCTTCAGCAAAATGCAAGATATCAAATCAAAAATGTTGTTGGCGGGTTCTTAGTGCAAGAAAACAATAACCATACAGTAAAAGTAGAAGAAATAAACCGAGTGACAGAATGCACTACAACAAAAAAAGAGAAGGAAGATCTTATTTTTGCTTGGAAAATATGTAAACATGTAAAATCCAATGCAATAGTGATAGCAAAAGACGGTTGTGCTATTGGCATCGGTGCAGGACAAACAAGCAGAATAGATAGTGTGAATATTGCAGTAAAAAAAGCAGGTGAAAAATGTAAAGGTGCAGCGCTTGCTTCAGATGCATTTTTTCCATTTCCAGATAGTATAGTAGAAAGTGCAAAGCATGGAATTACAGCTATAATTCAGCCAGGTGGCTCATTGAAAGATCAAGACGTGATAGCAGCTGCAAATGAGAATAAAATTTCCATGTTTTTCACTGATGTTCGTAACTTTCTCCATTAAGCTTTGTATCCTGTCAAAATTATACCCACACAGGGCTTTGCTGCATAGCAGCTTATAGGTATGAAAATTGTAGTAAATTTATGTAGTTACTTTAAACTCAACTATACCTACCTGTAATTGTAAGCTGTACTCTTGAGCTCCTGATGCGATTTATAGCAAATCCTAAAATGCCTTGCTGTTTTTCCTTATAGACATTCAGCTTACCTTGTACATTAGTCTATCTGGATGACATTTTACTTTTTCTAGAATATAATAATTCCCTAGAAATTACCCTACTCAATTCTATTGTACCTTGTTTAACATTGAAACATGAGTCTGGAATCTAGAAATTTTTTAAGAACAAAAGTTATTCTAAGTTTTTGTTGGTAAGAAAAACTGGATTCCAGTAGTGTCAGCTACTCGGATGACACCATCATATAGATCAGCTACTTGGATGATAAAAGTAAGAAATATCGAAGTGTTGTGCTAGACTTTATACCTCTTGCATTCAAACTCACATAAATCATGAATTGTGCACGCTTCACACAAAGGTTTTTGTGCCTTGCAAATGTATCTACCGTGTAAAACTAGCCAATGATGAGCATAAAGCAGATATTTTTTTGGAACCACATTCAAAAGAGATTGCTCTGTTTTAAATATATCTTTTTCTTTCACAAGCCCAACTCTATTGCTTACTCTAAAAACATGAGTATCAATTGCCAATGTTGGAATACCAAGTCCTGAATTTAAGAACACATTAGCGCTCTTTCTCCCAACCCCTGGTAAAGATACCAAATCATCGAAATTAGTAGGCACTTTGCTATTGTACCTCTCAATCAATATTTTGCTGAGCCCGATTATATTTTTTGCTTTGGAATTATATAAACCAATACTGCTTATGTATTTTCTCAGCTCACTTTGCCCAAGATTCAGCATTTTTTCTGGAGTATCAGTGATACTAAATAGCTCCTTTGTAATTTTATTAACGCTTATATCAGTTGTTCGCGCTGATAGAACTATTGCAACTAATAACGTAAAATGATTGGTATAATTTAGCTCTATTTTTGGTGCAAGATTTGATTGTTGAAACTTTTTAAATATCAATTCTACTTTTTTTGAGTCCATTCATAGAGCTAAAAGCTTATACTACACTGTTTGCTGTGTAAATTCAATTGCTTGAGGATTAGATAGTCCTTCGGTATTAACATCAGACATATCAATTTTTACCTCATCAAAATTCCTTTCAGCAAATTCGCTTGCCACTTCTGCAAAAC
>NZ_CP016430.1:291448-349987 GCF_003999585.1 Wolbachia endosymbiont of Bemisia tabaci
AAAGTGACTTTTTTGTTTCTGCATGAGCTAAATTAACTACCAATATCATACCTGAAGAAACCACCTGACCATTCTAGAAAATTTAACGCTGAGTACACTTTACTTTTAGCTTCTTCCACAGTGTTTCCTTCTCCTACTATATTTAGCACTCTTCCGCCATCTGAAATCCAATTGCCACTTTCATCTCGCTTAGTGCCAGCATGAAATACTAGCACTCCAGGAATGTTTTCAATTTTATCTAATCCTTTAATTACCTCTCCTTTTTGATAATCACCAGGATAGCCTTTACTTGCAACAACTACACAAACTGTAGTTTTGTGATTAAATTCCACCATTTTTGTATTTAACTTACCTTCTGCAACTGACAACATCAACTTTAACAAATCACAATTTGGATCAAGTCTAGGTAACATAGATTGTATTTCCGGATCCCCAAACCTAACATTATACTCAAGAAGCTTTGGACTATCTTTGCAAATCATTAAACCAGCAAAGAGTACTCCTTTATAGGATGTTCCCATGTTAGTCAGTGCTTGAATTGTAGGATATATTATTTTTTGGATAATTTTTTGCTCTATCTCCTTACTTATAATCGAAGGTGATGAGTATGACCCCATGCCTCCAGTATTTTGTCCCTCGTTATTTTCACCAACTCTCTTGTAATCTTTTGCACACCCAAGGGTTACTACCTTCAACCCATCAATAAGAGCAAAAAAACTTACTTCCTCTCCAATTAAAAACTCTTCTATGATTATTTCTTCACCTGACTCACCAAGATTTTTCTCCACTAGCATTGAATCTATTGCTGAAAAAGCCTCATTTTCTGTGTGGCATATTATGACACCTTTCCCTGCTGCAATTCCATTTGCTTTAATTACAAGCGGCAATTTTATTTTATTACTACGGACAAAATTTTTAGCTAACCTTTCATCAATAAAACGCTCATACTTGGCGGTTGGTATACCATATTGTTTACATAGTTCCTTCGTAAAAGACTTTGATGCCTCAAGTTTTGCAGCTGCTTGACTTGGAGCAAAAACGTTTATCCCCTCCGCAGTTAAATCATCAGCAAGCCCATTAATTATCGGCTGCTCTGGACCAATAATTACTAGCTCTATATTTTCTTTCTTGCAAAATTGTGTAACATCCACTGAATCTTGAATATTTATATTCACAAGAACTCCAAAATTCTCCATGGCTGGGCGACCAGGAGTAACATATAACTTAGTCAAGGTAGGAGACTTCTTTAGAGCCCAAAGTAAAGCATGCTCACGCCCACCAGAACCTATAACCAAAACCTTCATCTTCATTTCCTCGCTTTTCTATATATGTCAAAATTATTGTTTGCTTATGACAGTATCATTACTCATGTATCTTTGCAACACGTTTGGTATTGTAACTGACCCATCGGAATTTTGATAATTCTCCATTATGGCAACAATTGTTCTTCCTATGGCTAAAGCTGAGCCGTTTAAAGTGTGAACGTATTTTTTTGTTTTTCTGTCAGTTTCTAAGAAGTATTTAGTGTTCATTCTTCTTGCCTGGAACGTACCGCAATTTGAGCAGCTTGATATTTCTCTATATTTATTTTGCTCAGGTAACCATACCTCTATGTCATAAGTCTTTTGTGCAGCAAAACCCATATCGCCACTGCAAAGTAGCATTACTCTGTATGGTAATTCTAGTTTTTTTAATATCTCTTCAGCAATACTAGTCATACGTTCAAGCTCGTCTTTTGACTGGTCTTCAGTTGTGATGCTTACTAATTCCACTTTACCAAATTGGTGTTGCCTTATCATGCCTCTTGTATCTCGTCCTGCGCTGCCAGCTTCTTTACGAAAACATTCTGAATATGCAGTAAAACGAATAGGCAGTTCTTTTTCTTCTATTATTTTGTCAGCAACTAAATTTGTTAAAAATACTTCACTTGTAGGAATTAATCTTAACTCATCGGTAGTTAAATATGAATCATCGGAAAATTTTGGTAGCTGACCAACGTTATACATCGCCTCGTTTTTCACCAGGGCTGGGTGATACACCTCAGTATAGGCAAATTCATTAACATGTGTTTCCAGCATAAAATTTATTAATGCTCGTCCAAGCTTAGCTAACTGTCCTTTTAATATTGTAAACCTTGATCCAGAAATTTTTGCTGCTTGCTCAAAATCCATCAAGCCTAACCTTTCTCCGAGTTCATAATGAAATTTTGGCATAAAACTAAATTGCCTTTTTTCTCCATATTTTCTGATTTCTACGTTGGAGCTCTCATCTTCACCTATTGGCACGTTTTGTGCAGGGATATTTGGTAAGTTAGATAAGATATTCATTAAGTTATCTTTCTCCGTTTGCTCTTTTAAGCTGATTGCTTTTATCTCATTTGTTATGTTTCTTGACACTTCTACCTCATTTTCAGAGGAGCTCTTGCTCATTTTAAGCTTCTTTATTTCCTCTGTGATTCCATTGCGCTGCCTATTTAAATCTTGCAATGTAGTAGTCAGTAATCTTCTTTCATCATCAACATCTAATATTTCTTCTGTAGTAAATTCTTTCACCCCTCTGCTTTTTATTGCTTTTTCAAATCCTTCAGGGTTTTTGCGTATATCTTCTATATCATGCATATGTTGTACTATTACTAACATCATTACTGTACTTCAAAAGCTTTTAATGCTCAATATTTTTACATATAAATGCTAATATTGATTTTACCTTCATAATTTGCTAGAATTAGTTAACGTAGTATTCATAAAATATAACATGTTGGGCATCCGAGAAAAGTACAATACATTTAAAGAGAGTACTCACTTCACTAAACTTAAGGCTAGTGGAAGATTTGCTGTCTACGCTTTGTGTATATATTTGGCGACTACATTTACCATTGGCTGTTTGGGATTGATAATGGGATCTTTCCTCTTAACCTTACCACTTGCTATGCTCATCTCCAACCCTATAGTTTGGATTTTAATGGGAATAGTGCTTGCAGCGACATACAAAATGGTCGTTGAACCTTTATTTCACTTGGTAAAAGGTTATGTTGATGAAAAAGGGACTGTAAAGGAAGAAAAGAGTCCAAAAGAGCAAAAATTCACAAGAAGTAAACCATTGGATAGTGGACTAGATACTATATCAAGACAAACAAATGATTCGGATAAGAGGGTACGTAGAAATTCCTATTCTCCATCTACAGATAGTAGTATTGTACCAGGAAGTGAACCTGCCTCAAGTAACAATAGTCGTAGAAATTCTAATGCTTCAGGAGATAGTGGGATAGATGTAAATTCAGCAAAAGATAAGCAATATAAAGTTGTTACATACAATACTACAGGTGATGGCAACTGCTTTTTCCATGCTGTATTTGGTGATAATAGCTCTGGTACATATAAAGCTGAAAGAGCACAAGATATGAGAATGGAATGGCACAATTTTTTAAGTCAATTTAACTCTTTGAATGATTCGAGGATGCCTAAGTTATTGAAAGAACAGATGCAGAAAGTTTTTAGTGCATTCTTAGAAAATCCAAATCATTTGATTGGTAGGTCGGATTCAATACAAGATTTGGCTAAGCATACAAATAGACGGGTAGAGAAGGTCAAAAAAAGGACTAAGAAATTAGTAAGAAAGTTATGCTGTCTTACTACATTAGAAGAAAATGAAGTTGTAGGTGATTTAAGAAGTATTAGTATTAGTAACCTCAATATTAGTGAAAGAAAATATGATAGAAATTACAATAGTGGTGCTGTAGCAAATTCTTTTCTCAATGGTAAATCCATTTATAAATCCTATCTAGAGGCAATTGGTAATCAAAATTACTTTATTTTCACAGAGGAAATTCCTATCTTGGCTTCATTGGCAAACGTTGAAATCTATCTTCATCCTCATGTATTGCATAATCAAGGTATATTTAGGCCAAATCCTGAAATGATAAATCAAGGTTATCAGCGAAATGATGATTTATGGAATGACAAAAAACAAGAAACAATACACTTAACACCTGGTCATTATGAGAGAGCTGAGGTAGTAGAGGTAGAACCTTCTCTTATAGAGAAAGCAAATTCATTTATGCAAGGTGTTATAATAGCAGCTTATAACAGTGTCAAAAATGCATTGTTTAACAACTAGAAAGCCTATGTCTCTTCAAATAGGAAATTTGGCTATTGATTCTCCAGTTATTTTAGCGCCAATGTCTGGAGTGACTGACTATCCATTTAGGAGTATTGTAAAGAAACTTGGTGCAAGTTTGCTAGTCTCAGAAATGATTGCAAGCAGAGCTATGATAATGCAAACTCGCCAGAGCATGCAAAAAGCAAAAGTCGATGAACTAACCGCTGTACAACTTGCTGGTTGTGAGCCTGATGTTATGGCGGAAGCTGCAAAGTTAAACGAGGGCATGGGTGCAAAAATCATAGATATAAATTTTGGTTGTCCAGTTAAAAAAGTTGTAAACGGTTACGCAGGGTCAGCACTTATGCGTGATGAAAAAAAGGCTGCTGAGATAATAAAAGCTGTAGTCAAGGCAGTGAGTGTGCCAGTTACAGTAAAAATGCGTACTGGATGGAATGACGAAAATCGTAATGCTCCGCGCTTGGCAAAAATTGCAGAAGATTTGGGAGCAAAGATGATTACTGTACATGGAAGGACAAGGGCACAGCTTTATAATGGTCAAGCAGATTGGAAATTCGTTAGAAATGTTAAAGAGCAGGTAAAAATTCCAGTTATAGTAAATGGAGATATTAAGAGTTTGAATGATGTTCAAAGTGCACTTAAAGAATCTGGGGCAGATGGAGTAATGATAGGTCGTGGTGCTTACGGCAAACCTTGGCTGATTAATCAAGCAATAAACTTTTTGAGTGGAAATAAAGTTTCTGAGCCAACAGCCTCAGAGAGATTAAGCATAATACTCAAGCATTATGACAGTATTCTTGAGTACTATGGAAGCGATACAGGAATAAAGATGGCCCGCAAACATATAGGATGGTACAGTAGCGGGCTTCAAAACTCATCTGAATTTCGTGTAAGAGTAAATAATATAATAGACAGCACAGAGGTGAAAGAAAATATAATTGATTTTTTTAGTTAAAAACAGATTAAACATACTACCTCATTAGCTATATTCAATTTGACTGATCATAGTGCGATACCACCACACTCTCTTCTTTATCAGAATGTAATTGATAACTATTATCACTCAGCAATTTTTCGTCATAAGTCTCAATATCAAAATATTTTTCATATTTATCTATATTTTCACAAAGAGAAAGTGCTTTCACCTTATTCATAATCAGACCCGTACCAGCAGGAATTAACCTTCCTACTATAACATTTTCTTTTAACCCACTCAAAGGATCACTCTTTCCGCAAAATGCTGCTTCCGTAAGTACTTTTGTTGTTTCTTGGAAAGAGGCAGCAGAAATAAAGGAATTAGTTTCAAGGCTTGCTCTAGTAATTCCCTGCAGAATAGGAAGATAATGAGCAGGTCGTTTTCCAGAGTTATTCATAGCATCATTTTCTCTATCAATTTCCAGCCTGTCGATATTTTCTCCAATTAAGTACATAGTATCACCAGGATCGGTAATTTCTACTTTTTGTAGCATTTGCTTTAAGATTACTTCTAAATGCTTGTTATCTATGCGCACACCTTGCAATCTATAAACTTGCTGTATTTCAGAAATCATATAGTGTGCTAACGCTTCTAACCCAAGCACACGTAGAATATCATGAAGATCAGGATCGCCATCCATCAATAAATCACCTTTACGCACAAAATCACCTTCATTGACTATTACATGCTTACTTCTTGATACTAAATACTCAACTGGAGAAGCTTGCTCATCTACAGTTTTAATTACTATACTGCGTTTTCCTCTACGGTCTTTTTCAGAGAACGTTACATAGCCATCTATTTCACTAACGATAGCATGCTCTTTAGGACGACGTGCTTCAAATAATTCTATAACCTTAGGCAAGCCACCAGTAATATCACGAGTTCTAACTGACTCTCTTGGCGTTCTTGTGATAACATCACCTGCATGAACCTTTTGGCCATCCTGTACATTAAGCACTGCACCAACTGGTATAAAGTAACATGCTTCCACACCACTTGAAAGTGTTATTACTTTTTCATTATCATCAAGCAGTGCAATACGAGGACGTAAATCAGCTACACCAGAGTGCAATTTCCAATCTTTTACTACTCTATTTGATATTCCTGTAGATTCATCCATCACTTCAGTGATTGAAATTCCATCTTTTAAATCCTGGTAAGATATTGTACCACTCTTTTCCGTAATAATAGGTAGTGTATACGGATCCCATTCCGCAACTTTATCACCAATTTTTACTAACTCACCCTCATTTACATAAAGTTTAGCACCATAAGGCACACTGTGCTTCAATTTTTCACTACCAAGGCTATCAATTAAAACGACTTCACAGGAACGGCTTATCACAATTTTATTTCCATTTTCATCTATAATTATATTACTATTGTTTAATTTTATTCTAGCATTAATAGAAGCTATAATATTTGAGGATTCAACACCTCTAGTCATTACCCCACCTATATGGAAAGTACGCATCGTTAACTGAGTACCTGGCTCTCCAACAGATTGAGCAGCAATAACACCAACTGCTTCACCTATTGAAACAATTTTACCAGTTGCAAGGTCTCTTCCATAACACAAAGAACACACACCAGGACTTATTTCACAAGTTAAAGGTGATCTAATTTTTATAGCATCAAGACCTGCAATATTGATTTGCTTTACTTTATCTTCATCAATTAATTCCCCTGCTTTTAATAATAACTCTTTGGTTACTGGGTTATATATATCATTTGCAGATGTTCTACCCAGTACAACACTCTCCAGAGATGCAACTATAGTACTACCTTCAACTATAGCTCTTACAATAAGGCCATTTTTCGTTTTACAGTCATGTTTTGTAACTATGCAATTTTGAGATACATCAACCAAGCGACGAGTTAAGTATCCAGAGTTTGCAGTTTTAAGCGCAGTATCAGCTAAACCTTTACGCGCACCGTGAGTAGAATTAAAGTATTCAAATACATTTAATCCTTCGCGAAAATTAGAAATTATAGGTGTTTCTATAATTTCACCAGAAGGTTTGGTCATTAACCCTCGCATTCCTGCTAACTGCTTCATCTGGGAAGTAGAACCTCTTGCACCAGAGCTAACCATCATATATATTGAATTGTACTTACTATTTTCATCATACACAGATATCGCTTTTAACATATCATTCGCTATTATATCTGTGCACTTAGACCACTCATCTATAACTTTATTATACCTCTCACTTTTAGTGATTAGCCCGTCTTGATACTGTGCAGAAAATTTCTTAATTTCACCCCTTGTATAATCAACGTGTGTAGCTTTAGTTTCAGGTATGACCATATCGCAACGACTAAAAGAAGTACCAGAAAATGTAGCATACTCAAAGCCAAGTGTCATCAATTTATCAGAAAATACCACTGTAGCACTTTGACCGCAGCTACGATACACTAAATCAACAATGCTAGTTATTTCCTTAACTGTTAATACCTGATTTATTAAATCGAAGCTTAGATTCTCATGTTTAGGAAAAATCTGCCATAATATTAAACGTCCAGGAGTTGTAAAAATAGTTTTATACTGAATGTTTCCATCGCTATTGATGTATTCCATTTTGTACTTTATATGAGAATGAACATGTAGAGTACCGTTGTTTAAGGAATGCTCAACTTCACAAAAAGCACAGAAAAGTGGTAAATCATCCTCCTTAAGTTGCTGTAAAGTTAGGTAGTATATACCAAGCACTATATCTTTACTAGGAACTATAATCGGTCTTCCATTAGAAGGACTTAAAACGTTATTAATTGACATCATCAACACTCTAGCTTCAAGTTGAGCTTCCAATGAAATTGGCACATGTACCGCCATTTGATCACCATCAAAGTCAGCGTTAAATGCTGTACAAACAAGTGGATGAAGCTGTATTGCTTTACCTTCAATAAGGACTGGCTCAAAAGCCTGAATACCAAGCCTATGTAGCGTAGGCGCTCTATTTAGCAAAACAGGATGCTCTTTTATTACTTCTTCAAGCATATCCCAAACTTCTGGCTTTTCTGCTCTTATTAACTTACTAGCAAATTTAATAGTTGGAGCCATTCCATATATTTTAAGCCTTGAGTAAACAAAAGGTTTGAATAACTCAAGAGCCATTCTTTTCGGTAATCCACACTGATTTAGTTTCAAAGTTGGACCAACAACTATTACAGAACGTCCAGAGTAATCTACCCTTTTTCCTAAAAGATTCTGACGGAAACGACCTTGCTTTCCTTTCAGCATATCGCTAATAGATTTTTTATATCCAGTAGCACCAGCTTTATTTACCAGAGTATTACGACGACTATTATCAAAAAGAGAATCAACTGCCTCTTGTAACATTCTTTTCTCATTACGAATCATAATCTCAGGAGGATTTAAACTTAACAATCTCCTCAATCTATTATTTCTATTAATAATAGTTCTATAATGATGATTTAAATCAGAAACTGCAGGTCGACCACTTTCAAGCGATACCAAGGGACGCAAGTCAGGTGGTAAAATAGGTATAGCTGTAAGTATCATCCACTCAGGTCTGTTTCCAGACTTGATAAAATTTTCAACAATACGCAATCTCTTTATAATTTTCTTTCTTCTCATTTCAGAAGCAACAGACTCTAACTCCTGTCTTAAATTCTTCCTAATTTCATGTAAATCAAGGCGTGTTAGCAATTCTCTTATAGCTTCAACACCTTGCATAGCTATAAAGCTATCGACCCCATAGCTATCTTTAGCTTCATTATAAGCTTTCTCACTAATAATTTCACCTTTTTTAAAAGAGGAAACAAGGGGATCTATTACAACATAATTATCACTATATAAAATACTTTCGATATCTCTAAGAGACATATCTAATAATGCTCCAATTCTTGAAGGAAGTGACTTCAAAAACCATATATGAGCAACAGGAGATGCAAGCTCTATATGACCCATTTTTTCTCTTCTTACTTTAGAAGATGTAACTTCTACTCCACATTTTTCGCATATACGGCCCCTATGTCTTCTTTTTTTGTACTTTCCACATAAACATTCGTCATCATTGACAGGACCAAAAACTTTAGGACAAAATAATCCACCTTTCTCAACTTTGAATGTACGGTAGTTTGCAGTTGAAACATCCGTTATCTCTCCATAAGACATACGTTTAATACTTTCAGGGCTGGCAATGGAAATGCTAACCTCATTAAAAGATTGTGCGATATTAGTATGAGATATATCTTCAATTACTATGTCATTTTGCTTCAAATCCACATTAAAACACAAGGAACGCAACTCTTTTATCATGACATTAAAGGATTCAGGAATTCCACATTCAAAGTTACTGTCACCTTTTATTACCGATTCATAAATCTTAACCCTGCCATTAATATCATCAGACTTCACAGTTAACATTTCCTGCAAAGTGTAAGCAGCACCATAGGCTTGCAATGCCCAACATTCCATTTCACCAAAACGCTGACCACCAAAATGAGACTTTCCTCCAAGAGGTTGTTGAGTAACCAAACTATAAGGACCTACTGAACGCGCATGAATTTTACCATCTACTAAGTGATGCAACTTAAGCATGTACATGTAACCAACTGTAACTTTGCGATCAAACTTCTCACCCGAACAACCATCATATAATACAACTTGCCCAGAGTTATCCAATCCAGCAAGTTCAAATAGCTTTACTATTTGTTCATCTTTTGGACCTTCAAATACAGGTGCAGTAACAGGAATGCCATCACGCAACTTATACGCAAATTCAATGAGGTGATTATCATTAATATCGCGAATGTTATTACAAATAGATAAATTACTGCCACAACTATAAACCTCAATCAGGAAGTAACGTAAACTACTGTGTGCATCTTTACAAGAGTTGAAATAATTCTCTACTAATGTAGTCAATTCATTATTTAATTCATCCTTATTAGGCGTATCTAAAATAGAAGCCGTTATTTCATCATCATTAATATCCTCAAATTTTTTATTATCAAGATATAATGCTGCAAATTTTTCAAAATCATTATCACTGAGAGATCTAATTGCCTCACAAAAAGCACGTTTGATTTTATTGATCTCATCAAGAATATTGCCTACTTTTTCTCCTAATTTTTTACAAGCCCAACCTACATGCGTTTCCAATATTTGACCTACATTCATTCGCGAAGGAACGCCAAGAGGGTTAAGAATAATATCAATAGGAGTACCATCTTCTAAATAAGGCATATCTTCTACTGGAACAACTCGAGAAATCACACCTTTATTTCCATGTCTACCAGCCATTTTATCCCCTGGCTGCAAACTATGTTTTACAGCAATAAAAACTTTTACTGACATCGACACACCTTGAGGCAGATCATAACCTTCATGCAATTTTTCTACTTTTCGCTTAAAGTTTGTTATTGCATGTGATACTTTTTCATCAAAATCTTTTTTTAAGCTCTCAACTTGCTTAGAAATAGATTGGTTTTTCAATCCTATATCCCACCATCCCTCACGTTCAATAAAATTAATACTTTCTCGATCTTGAGAGCCAGAATTAATAAGAATTTTTCTTAATTCATCATAGAAATATTGATTAATAACATTGATTATATGGTCTCGTTCTTTCTCAAAGTCGTTTGCCTCTTTTTGCTTAATAAGAAACGCCCTTTCGTTTTCTTCTTCCCCTCTGCGTGTAAAGACCTGCACATCAATCACTATCCCTTCAATATCTGGAGATGTATATAAAGAGGAATCCACACAATCGAATGACTTTTCACCAAAAATTGTCATTAACAATTTTGTCTCAGGAGGCAATGAAAGAGAATGCTTAGGTGTAACTTTCCCCACCAAAATATAACCTGGACCAACTCTTGTACCAACCTTTACTATACCACTATCATCCAAGTGATAAAGATTTTCTTCATTAACACCGGGTATGGCACGAGTTATTTTTTCCGACCCTAAAGGAGTGTCATGTACAACACATTCAAATTCTTCTATATGAATAGAAGTAAATAGATCTTTTTTAACAACTTCACTAGAAATAATGATTGAGTCTTCAAAATTATAACCTTGCCAAGACATAAAAGCGACTAGCAAGTTTTGGCCAAGTGCCAATTCACCGTTATTAATAGCAGGACCATCAGCTATCACATCACCTTCCTTAACACAATCACCTACATGCACCAGTGGTTTCTGGTTAATACAAGTATTATGGTTAGAACGCTGAAATTTTCTTAGATGATAAATATCTACATCCAAGTAGTTAATTCCTCCTTTGTCAAAAGCACGTATAACTATAGAGTTACTATCTGAGCTGTCAACTATGCCACCACGTTTTGCTAAAACTACAGCACCAGAGCCAGAAGCTACGAAAGACTCCATTCCAGTAGCAACCAAAGGAGCAGTAGGCTTCAATAAAGGTACAGCTTGACGCTGCATATTTGAACCCATTAACGCTCTATTAGCATCATCATTTTCTAGAAATGGAATTAAAGAAGCAGCAACCGATATTACCTGCTTAGGAGATAAATCAATGTAACTTACTTGATTACTATTTACCATTACAAAGGTACCAGCATACCTACAGTATAACATATCATCAACAAAGCAGTTGTTCTCATCAAGCTTTGCGCTGGTATCGGCTATATAATATAAACCTTCATCTATAGCAGACAGATACTCAATTTGATCAGTAACAACCTTATTAACTACTTTCCTATAAGGACTTTCAATGAACCCATATTTATTAATACGAGCGTATATAGCTAAGCTGTTAATTAAGCCTATATTCTGCCCCTCAGGAGTTTCAATAGGGCAAATTCTTCCGTAATGAGTTGGATGAACATCACGCACTTCAAACCCCGCCCTCTCTCTTGTTAAACCACCAGGACCTAACGCTGACAACCTTCTTTTATGTGTTATTTCAGATAATGGATTAGTCTGATCCATAAATTGAGATAATTGGGAAGAGTTGAAAAAATCTCTTAAGACATTGGTTAACACTTTTGGATTTATAAAATCAGATGGAGAGACTTTATCTAAACTAGAAGTAGACATAGAATCAACTACTGCCCGTCCCAATTTTAATAATCCAGTTCTAAATTGATTTTCTATAAACTCTCCAACTGAACGGACTCTTCTATTTGCTAAATGGTCAATATCATCTACAGATCCTTGACCATCACGTAACAATACTATTTTTCTTATAATTTCAATAATGTCTTCATGTGTTAAAGTAGTTAAATTTTCCTCATAATTTAACCCAAGGCAAGAGTTAAGTTTCAATCTACCAATGTTAGACAAATCATAATATTCCGGACTGAAGAAAAGATTACGAAAAAACTCCTCTACTATCTTTAAAACAGGAACTTCACCTGGACGCAAAACCTTATATATTTCATATAGAGCGTTCTCATAAGACATGTTTTCATCTAAGAAAAGTGTGTTTAATATGTAAGGTCCAACAGAAACATTATCTATGTTCAACACTGATATTTTATCTATAGATAATAATTCAAGCTTTTTTATATCCTCTAATTTTATAGATTCACCAGCAGATAAGATTTTTGTAGAACTAGCACTATCTATTAAATCTTCTGCAAGAAATAAACCACATATAGAATCATAAGGAATTAGATACTCTTTCAACCCGTTATCATATAGATTTTTAGCTAATTTTGAAGTAATACGAACATTAGCTTTAAGTAACACATTACCTTCAACATTCTTTAAATCAAAAGGAAGCCTCACTCCCTTGAATTTATCAGGGAAAAAAGGTGCTTTCCAGCCACTTTTATGTTTTATATATTCTATTTTTTCATAAAGTCTATTAAGTATGTCATTATTTGATAAGCCTAAAGCCTTTAATAAAACTGATATTGGCAACTTTCTCTTTCTATCAATACGAAAATACAAATGATCTTTAACATCAAACTCAATATCAAGCCAAGAACCTCTATAAGGAATAACTCTAGCAGAATAGATCAGTTTGCCAGAATTGTAAGTTTTTCCCTTATCACTATCAAAAAACACTCCAGGAGATCTATGCATTTGTGAAACGATAACTTTCTCTACGCCATTGATGATGAAAGTACCTTTATCAGTCATCATAGGCAGTTCACAAAAGCGAACCTCCTGCTCTTCAGCAGATTTTATAACAGTTGCAAGCTTAGAATGATCATCATATTCTTTAATCTCTTGGTATTTTTCAAGAGAAACACCATCCTGCATAATAACAAGACGTATAGAAGCAATAACCTGAGCAGAAAAAGTTATGCCACGTTTTATACATTCAGATTCACTATACTTAAGATCATCTACCCTACAATTCAAAAATTCGATAGTAGCCCTATGCAAAGGATCAGATATTGGAAAAATTGTATGAAAGATAGCTTCAAGTCTTTCATTACTCTCATTATTAGGAGTAAAGGAATTATACGACCCCTTTTGGACTTTAACCAAATCCAACAAAGAATCTTTTAAATCAATCGACCTGGAATAAGAAACTCTAGGAACAAAAGCACTAGAAGCACACATATAAGAAGAATCAACCATTAAAATACCTTCACTAATTAAAAGAGCTATATCAACATAAAATTAATATACTAACATTTTATTCAAGCTCAACTTTAGTTGCTCCTGCTTCAATAAGTTTTTGCTTTATTTTTTCTGCTTCGTCTTTAGAAACATTAGCAGTCAAATCTTTGGGTAAAGACTCAACTAATTCTTTCGCTTCTTTTAAATTCAATGTAGAATTAACTTCTCTAATAGCTTTAATCACTCCTATTTTTTTGCTTGCATCAATCTCTTTGATTACAACTTTATATTCATCTTTTCCTTGAGCAACAGGAGCAGTAGCATTATCACTAATAGACACCCCAGCACCAATAGCTCCACCAAGAAAAGAACCATTAGGCAACCCTATTTTTTCTTCTAGAACCTTTACAAGTTCAGAAGCCTCTAATAGATTTAAAGATAATATTTTATCAACCAAATCACTTGTTACATTATTCATACTTACCACCTTATTTAACAACAAATTTATTTTTTAGAACTACAGTAACCCAAAACTCTCATAAGCCTCATAGAAGATGAATTAATAGACAATGCTAACCTAGCAGGAATATCATAAGATATTAAACGCATAATTTTAACACGCAATTCATCCAAAGAGGGAAGCTTAGCCAATTTGTTAACATCTTCCACTGTTAACAATTCATTTATATGAGCCGCACAAATCACAGACATTTTTTCTTTGTTAGCATTAATAAAATCAACTATTAACTTTGCAGCTTCTACTATAGCGCTAGAGTATATAATAGCAACAGAACCAGAAAATTTATCTGATAAATAAGAAAATTTACCAGTCCTTTCCAAAGCCAAGCAAGCTAGAGTATTTTTAACTACTAACATCCCACCCATTACAGATTTTAGACTATTCCTAAGAATTAATGAATTGCTAACATTCATAGACTTGAAATTTACCAATATTAAGAAATCATTATTTACAAATACATTCATTATGTTTTGTATAAATTCATCCTTATCTTTACGCTTCACAACTTCGCTCCCTTAAATTATATCTTCTACTTTGTTTATTTTATGAGCTTTACCCATAGTTGAATTTAAAAAAACGCTTTTAAAGTAAACTCCTTTCACAGAAGCAGGTTTATTGTCTCTAATTACTTTAAGAAAGGCTTTTAAATTTTCCAGCAAATCATCAATATCAAATTTAATACTTCCTAATTTACCATGAATAACCCCATTTTTATCCGTCCTGAATTTTATTTGACCAGACTTAATGGTTTTAGTAGTTTCCGCAATGTTAGAAGTCACAGTACCAAATTTAGGGTTAGGCATCAGCCCTTTAGCACCCAATACTTTTGCAATAGGAGTGATTTTTGCCATAAAATCAGGAGTAGTGATGCACCAATCAACATTCAACTTTCTACCTTTTTTTATCTCTTCAACTAAATCTTCTCCTCCTGTAATATCAGCACCAGCTTTTTCAGCTTCTAATAAATGTTTATCTTGAGCAAAAACAGCTACTTTAATATTCTTCCCGATACCTTTAGGCAAAACTACTGTACCACGCACCTGCTCTTCAGATTTACGTGAATCTACACCTAAATTGACTGCGATATCAACTGATTCATTAAATTTTGCTGAAGCAAACTCGACAATCTTCTCCAAACACTGCTTAGAATTATCATTATATGTACTCATTTACCTAACCTTCCACAACTTCTATACCCATAGATTTTGCAGTGCCTATAACCATCTTCACTGCTGAATCTTCATTATCCACTTTCATATCAACCATCTTACACTTTGCCACTTTAATGATAGCAGACATAGATAATCTAGCCACTAATTCTTTACCAGAATTACCAGAACCTTTACTTAATTTAGCTTCCTGCTTAAGCAAATAAGCCACAGGCGGACCGCTGACAGTAAAATCATGAGAGCGATCATCCTTTATGGAAATTCTCGCTGTTACTAAATCACCTACTTTATAACTAGCGTTAGCAGCGCTAGTAGCTTTATTAAAAGCTTCACAAAATTTAGGAACAGGTATACCACGCGGGCCAAGTACTGAAGCAATTTTCGGTCCTGGGACTGCTTTCCCAGCTTCCATAAGTAAGTTAATCTTAGCAACTACATTACTCATAATTAATCCTCTATTTTCTCTACTTGAGCCAAATCAAGCTCTATTATTGTTGGCTTACCTAAGATTGATACTTCAACATTAATAATTTTTTTCTCATCATTTACCATATCTACCTTACCAGTAAAATTTTGAAAAAGACCATCATTGATTTTTACTTTTTCACCTTTCTCATAACCATAACTCAACTTTTTCGTTTCTTGAGCATTATAAAGCGCACTACACATTGAGCGAATCTCATTATCCTCAATCACCTTTGGAACATTACCATTTTTCAAAAATCCATAAACCTTAAGAGATTTTGGTATATTATTAATAAAATTTAATACCTCATCGCATAAATTCATATATAAAAAGACATAACCAGGAAAGGACTTCCTTCGTTTAGCATTTTTTTTAGATTTTAAATCCATCTCACTTAATTCTTCACAAGGAATGAAAACCCTATTAAAATAATTATTAATATTCAATCTCATAGAATTTTCTAATATATATTGGCGCACTTTCTCTTCATAATTAGAGGCAACTCTTAAAATGTACCACTTATATCTATTAAATTCCTTACGTTTTAAAATTACCTCATCATCTGAAATCATCTCAAAATGACCAGACTCATCACCACAAAACCCAGTCATTTGATTCAAAATATTTTTGCTTTCATCACACAGATGCATACATATATATACTTCACATAACTCTTTTATATCAGATTTTACATCACATACTGTCTGATAAGGAATAAACACCTCCTTAAAGTAAACAGTATTAATTGCCAACTCGCATATATCCCTCTCATACCCGTAATCGACTTTAATGATATACCATTTATACTTATATTCCATAAATAATTCCAAATAAAGTCTTAATTACGTAAAGAGACATAAAATCTACAAAGCAAAAGAAAATCGAAAAGCATAATATAACAATTATTACAGTAAACAAAGATGACAATACCTGCTGTTTCTTTATCCAAGCAATTCTCCTTATTTCTTGCTTTATATCGCAAAAAAAAACATACAGGTTTTTTAACATTTCTACCATAACATTAATGCAGGAGCGATAGGAATTGAACCTACAACCTCTGGTTTTGGAGACCAGCGCTCTACCAATTGAGCTACACTCCTATAATTCAAATTTACTCTAAAATCTCCGAAACAACGCCAGAACCAACAGTTCTACCACCTTCTCTTATCGCAAAACGCAGTCCTTTATCCATTGCTATTGGTACTTGCAACTCCACTTCTATACTTACATTGTCCCCTGGCATTACCATCTCCTTTCCATCTAGCAATTTTATGCTCCCAGTTACATCCGTTGTCCTTAAATAAAACTGTGGCTGATAATTTCCAAAAAATGGTGTATGCCTTCCTCCTTCTTCTTTCTTCAATATATATACCTCCGCATTAAATTTCTTATGCGGGGTTATTGTACCTGGTTTTGCCAATACTTGCCCTCTCTCCACTTCTTCTCTCTTTGTTCCTCTTAGTAGTATTCCTACATTGAGTCCTGCACTTCCCTTATCTAGCAACTTCTTAAACATCTCAACACCAGTACATATCGTCTTTTGCGTCGCTTTCAGACCTATTATCTCTATCTCATCCCCTGTCTTTACCTCCCCCTTCTCTATTCTTCCTGTTACTACCGTCCCTCGGCCCGATATTGAAAATACATCTTCTATTGGCAACAAAAACGGCAAATCTATAGGCCTTGGAGGTACTGCTACATACTCATCTAACTTCTCCATCAATTTATCTATTGATTTCTTTCCATACTCACTACTATCATCCTCTAATGCTTTTAATGCAGATCCAACTATCACAGGCACTTCATCACCTGGAAATCCATACTTACTCAGCAACTCTCTCACTTCCATTTCCACCAAATCTATCATATCAGCATCAGCAACATCAGCTTTATTTATATATACCACGATATATCCAACACCCACCTGTTTTGCCAGCAATATATGCTCTCTCGTTTGTGGCATCGGCCCATCAACCCCTGACACTACCAATATCGCTGCATCCATCTGTGCTGCACCTACTATCATATTCTTTACATAATCAGCATGTCCAGGGCAATCAACGTGTGCATAGTGTCTCTTTTCTGTTTGATATTCAACATGCGCTGTTGCTATTGTTATCCCTCTCTTTCTTTCTTCTGGCGCTTTATCTATTTGATCATATGCTACAAAACTACCATAATGCTTTGTTGTCGCCGCTGTTAACGTTGTCTTCCCATGATCCACATGTCCTATCGTTCCCACGTTTACATGCGGCTTTCCAAATGCTTCTACTATCGCTGTCATAATTACTAACCTTTAATTATACTTTAACTTTAACTCATCAACCACATATTGTGGCACTTGTTCATAACAAGAAAAATGCATACTATACTGAGCTCTTCCCTGAGATATAGAACGCAAAACATTTATATAACCAAACATATTCGCAAGAGGTACGAAAGCAAGAATTATAGTGCTACTATTATGCGTTTCCATACTTGAAACTTGCCCCCTTCTGCTATTTACATCGCCCATGATATCGCCCATATACTCTTCAGGCGTAATGATTTCAACTTTCATTATAGGTTCTAACATTTTTGGACCAGCTTTACTTGCCATCTCTTTAAAAGCACCTTTAGCAGCAAGTTCAAAAGCTAAAGGACTTGAATCAACTTCATGAAAAGCACCATCAATAAGAGTAGCTTTAAAGTCAATAACTGGAAATCCAGAAATTACACCACCTTTTTTGATCAACTCTAATCCATTTTCCACACCAGGAATATATTCTTTCGGAATAGCACCACCTACAATTTTGCTCTCAAACTGAAATCCAGATCCAGGCTCAAGAGGCTCAAATTTTATTTTAACCTTAGCAAATTGACCAGCACCGCCGGACTGTTTTTTATGAGTATAATCAATTTCAACAGATTTAGTGATAGTTTCACGATATGCAACTTGAGGCGCACCGACGTTAACCTCAACGTTAAATTCGCGCTTCACTCTATCAATAATAATCTCAAGATGCAGCTCACCCATGCCTTTCAATATGGTCTGTCCACTCTCCGCATTTACTGACATTCTTAAAGAAGGATCTTCTGCAACCAATCTATTTAAAGCAACACCCAATTTTTCCTGATCTGAAGTAGTTTTAGGTTCCACAGCAATTTCAATAACAGGCTCAGGAAATTCCATACGCTCTAATAATATAGGAAAATCAGGTGAACATAAAGTGTCACCAGTAATTGTTCTCTTTAATCCAACTAAGGCAACTATATCGCCAACTTTAGCTTCGTTTATATCTTCTCTGTTATTTGCATGCATAAGCAGCATTCTGCCAATTCCTTCAGTCTCATTTTTTCCTGCATTTAACACAGCAGATTTAGATTTTAACTTACCGGAATAAATACGAATAAACGTCAAGCTACCTACAAACTTATCCGTCATCACTTTAAACGCAAGAGCAACGAATTTCTCTTTTTCTGAAGGTTTAATCTCAATTTTCTTTTCTGAATCTTTAGGATCAGTTCCAACAATTACATCAACATCAATAGGAGAAGGCAAAAAGTCAACCACACCATCTAAAAGTGGTTGTACGCCTTTATTTTTAAAAGCTGATCCACATAATACAGGAACAAATTTTCCTTTGATGGCTCCATTTCTCACGCATTTTTTCAGCAAATCTACTGGCAGATCATTAGACTCAAAGTAAGTATTTATCGCCTCATCATCCATCTCAGCTGCAGCATCTAATAAAAGATTTCGATACTCTTGAGCCTTATCAAGCAAATCAGAAGGAATATCTTCATAAGAAAATTTAGCGCCTAATGTTTCTTCTTGCCATATAATAGCTTTCATAGAAATAAGATCGATTATACCTTTAAAATCTTTCTCACTTCCTATTGGCAACTGAATAACTAAAGGTGATGCGCCAAGCTTCGTTTTTATCATATCAACACATCGATAAAAATTTGCCCCGATTCTATCCATTTTATTAACAAAGCAGATACGAGGAACGGTATATTTATCAGCTTGACGCCAAACTGTCTCAGACTGAGGCTCAACTCCAGCAACTCCATCAAATACAGCAACTGCACCATCCAAAACCCTCAAAGATCTCTCAACTTCAATAGTGAAATCAACATGACCAGGAGTATCTATTATATTAATTCTATGATCATTCCAAAAACATGTTGTTGCAGCAGAGGTAATTGTAATGCCACGCTCCTTCTCTTGCTCCATCCAATCCATAGAAGCTGCACCATCGTGTACTTCACCAATCCTATTTTGTTTACCAGTATAAAATAAAATACGCTCTGTTGTGGTGGTCTTACCAGCATCTATATGAGCCATTATTCCTATATTTCTATACCTAGATATTAAAACTTCCATACCACAATCAACCAGCTAATATTAAAAACGAAGATGAGAAAATGCCTTATTAGCTTCAGCCATTTTATACTTCTCTTCACACATCTTAAATGCACCACCACATTTATTATAAGCATCTAATATTTCAGACTGCAAACAATGAACGGTAGTTCTGCCACTCTTTTTTCGAGCAGCAGAAGTTGCTCTAGCAATCCACCTTAATGCCAAAGAAATTGCTCTATCTTGACGAATTTCAACAGGGACTTGATAAGTTGCACCACCAATACGCCGAGAGCGTACTTCTATAGAAGGGGTAACATTTTCTACTGCTGTTTCAAAAATTGATAAGGCATCTTTGCCTATTTTCTTTTCAGCTAAGGATAAAGCACTATAAGCAATCTTTTCTGCAACAGATTTTTTACCACATTTCATAATTATATTAATAAAACGCATAAGCAAGACACTACCATAACGAGAGTCAGGGCTTGTTCTTTTTTTTGCTTTATTACGACGTGCCATAAATTTTAACCAGATTTCTTTACACCATATTTTGAACGAGCTTTCTTTCGATTTTGCACACCACGTAGATCAAGAGCACCTCTTATTATGTGATAACGTACACCCGGCAAATCCTTAACTCGCCCACCACGTATTAAAACAACGGAATGCTCTTGTAAATTATGACCTTCGCCAGGTATATAAGCCGTCACTTCGCCGTATCCACTAATCTTTACTCTAGCTACCTTACGTAGTGCTGAATTAGGCTTTCTAGGAGTTGTAGTATATACCTTAGTGCAAACACCCCTTCTTTGAGGATTACATTTTCCCAAAGCTGGCACCTTCTTCTTGCGAGTTAACCCTGATCTACCTTTACATATTAATTGATTTATCGTAGGCATATACTGTGAACTTAAAACTCTAAAAATAACTAAGTCTTAGTTATAAAATAATAAACCTCAATAGTCAATATAAAAATAAACATTACTACTCTAATATCTCAGCCTAATTGCTTTGAAAGCTACTGATAATTATATGCTAAAGCGCATATTAGTTTTAATATTAAGAAATTATCACTTGCTGTAGTCGAATTAATATAGATATGGAACAAGTAATATACTGTGATGGCTATCAAAGAATATGCAGAAAATAATTCTTATAACTTATAATAGAGCCAAGAGTTTCAACATTAATGCAAAAATACTAACCGAATTACCAGTAAAGCCAGATGATTTTTACAATCCTACTCTTGACACTTAGATTTAATGCAGCTACCCTAAGTTCAAAATTCTATACTCAATTTTGCTGTTCTTGCATACAAGGAACACGTTTTTAGAATAATGAAAACAATCAGCACTTTAATTAAAGAAGGGTCAAAGCTACTATCATCACATAGAATTGAATCACCACATTTGGATTGTGAAATCATCATGCAATACGTACTTGGAGTAGAAAGATCATTCACAATCATGAATCACACCAATCAGGTACCAAGAAACAAAGAGCTTCTATTCTGGAATTTAACAAAAAAAAGAGCAGAAAGATATCCAATATCGCAAATAATAGGTAATCGTGAATTCTGGAGTAAAAATTTTATAGTTAACCAACATGTTCTAGATCCAAGACCAGATAGTGAGACAGTAATTTCAACAGTGTTAAAATATTACCAAAATAAGAAGCAAAAAATAAAAATTGCAGATTTTGGCACAGGCACAGGCTGTTTGTTGATCTCCGTACTTAGTGAGTATGAATATGCTATTGGAGTTGGTTTTGAAAAAAGCCTGGAAGCATACAAAATTACCTGCCAGAACACAAAAAAACATAATCTTCTCAACAGAGCTAAAATATTTCCAAATTCGTGGACAGAATGCAGAGATTTATTTGATCTCATAATAAGCAATCCTCCATATATTAAAAGAAGTAAGTTAAAAGATCTGCAAGCTGAAGTACAAAAAGAGCCAAGAATTGCTCTTGATGGTGGTATCGATGGATTAAGCTGTTACCTGAGTATTTTTCCAATATTGAAAAAGTGCCTTAAAAAAGATGGGTTTGCAATACTTGAAATAGGCGAAGATCAAAGCAATATTGACAAAATAATACCCTTATATGGATTGGCTTTTCAGGAATACGCATACGACTTGGCTGGAATGAAAAGATGCATTGTTGTAAAGCAAGATAAAGAACATGACTAGTAAAACGCTAGCTTTCTAAGAACCTGTTCATAATCTTAAGAAAGGCATAAAGTAAGAAATAGAGTGTATAAATTAGGATATATGAGGAGTGTATACCCAAGTGACATAAGTCGAGAGAAGTTTGAGATTATTTCACCAGATCTGGAGTCTTGTAGAAAAAATAAAACCAAAAAAACTTGATTTGTATGATATATTTTGCGGAGTGTTGTACGCCCTAAAAAGTGTTTATCAGTGGAGGATGCTACCAAAAGAGTTTCCCAAAACGGCGCAATTGTTATGATTACTTTAAAAATGGAGTGAAAAAGTAAAAGGAAATAAAAAAAGTATTTTGGAGTGCATGTTAAAAAAAATAGTTAGTGTGGTCCGACAAAACAATGTTTGGAAAGAAAAAACCAGCTTTTGCATAATTGACGCTCAGAGTGTAAAGAACGCAGACACTGATGAAGAAAAAGGCTATGACGCTGGTAAAAAAATCTCAGGAATAAAACGCCATATCGCACAAGAAGTGTTAAATAAATGCTATTTATTCTTAAGCTTATTTAAATAGCATTTACTTTTTTTAGTATGTAGAGATTTTCTAGAAATTATTCTATTGAATTCTATGATATTATTTTTTGTAGCATTGTTATACGTACCATAAGAGTGAAATGACGAAATTTGTAAAGGAGTTTTATGACTTAGCTACATGGTACTAACACTCAAGTAAATTTTCATCAATGGCGCAATTTGCTATGTCTATATCTCACATAACTTACAACTTGCTTTACTCCTTTTACTTTTCTTGCAATTGCTATTACAGCTTTTAATTCTGCCTTATTTTGAGCTATGCCCATCAAATAAACGACTCTATCAACTGTATTAACACTATAATTAATTGATTTAATATTTCTTTTTCCCAAAAGCCTTGTGCTTATCTCTGCTGTTATCATACCATCTACAGTAACATCTAGCATAGAAGCCATTTTAATTGGTGTGACTCTTATTTCATTTATCACTTCTTTAATCTCTTTTTGCTGCCAAGCTATTTTCTCTGCTGTGAGTTGCTTTTCATGATTATCAACATTTCCAATGAGTAATACTCTTCCTTCACTCACTTTAACTTTTATAGATGAGAACAGTCCGTGTTTTAAGAGTCCCTTATTGATTCTTATTACTATAGTTGTATCATCAATAATGTTTCCCAAGGATTTATCTTGCATTATTATTGATGTAGCCGCTGCAGTTGCTGTTACCACTATACCACTTACAAGAGCCGTACAGCCACTCTGTGTAATCAGAAAAATTGCGAGTAAGAAGCTTGCTATTAATCTCATTATTAATTTCCAGAGTTTAGAGCCTTAATTAAAGAATATTAATAAGCTTTTTTTATTGTGTAAATACTATAAATTGAATAAGCCTTGAATATTTCTAAGACAGTACTTATCTTAATAGTGTTAGTTAAAGTAATTCAGGCTTAGATTCATAGTGGAGTTAACCAGTATTATAAGTTCAGTCTGTGGTACTAAGATCTAATCTTTAAATTGTATAAGATGACAGAAGTGGTTATCTATAAGTTAATGAAGGGCTCTTGCGGATATGGCGAAATTGGTAGACGTGCCAGGTTTAGGTCCTGGTGAGCTTGCTCGTGGGGGTTCAAGTCCCTCTATCCGCACTTAAAGTCATGTAACTCAGGTTTTAAGAGAAAATTTACAATCACTAAGTACACTTTTGTTTGTACAAGAACCTGTTCTTAAGGATTGTATTTAACTTAAATTCTGGTAAAGTGGCTTTATTAAAACATAAATAAAATATTGATAACAGGTTGTAATGTCTAGTAATATACGTCAAAATGCAGTCGAAACAGATACATTAAGTAATATATATACCTATAAGGAACTTAGTGTAGATAAACTAAAGTATGAGTATGAAATCACAGTTAGTAGTGATTATATAGAACAAAAGATAAACTCTAGATTACAAGAAATAGCGAAGGATGCAAAATTGCCTGGATTTAGATCCGGAAAGATGCCTTACGATCTTGTTGTTACAAATTATAAAAACGAAGCTTTGGAATATGTGATAAACGATACGATTGACTATTGCTCAAGTGATTTAATGAAAAAAATCGAAGTTAAGTCTCATATCCATCCTAAGGTTGATATTATGTCATTACCAAACCTGGATAAAAAGGATGAAAAAGGTGACTTTCTGTACAAATTATCTTTTGAATCGATGCCAAAAGTACCAGTAATAGATCTTGATAAAATAAATTTGAAGAAAGTTAAGGCAAAAATCAAAGAGGGAGACATAAAAGAATTTACTGATTCTATAAAAACAAAATTTCCTAATTTTATCTCTGTTGATGATGCTTCTTATCAAGCAAAAAACGAAGATAAACTGATAATTGACTTTGAAGGGCAAATTAGAAATAAGCTCTTTCAAGGTGGAAGTGGCAAAAATTTTACTGTTAATTTAGGATCTGGAACATTTATAAATGGTTTTGAAGATCAATTAATTGGCATGAAAAAAGGGGAAACAAAAAGCTTTAAGTTGAGATTTCCTGAAGATTACCAAGTAATTTCCCTTGCGGGGCAGGAGGCTGCTTTTTCTGTTCGAATTAATGATATTCAGATTGCTGAAGACTTGCAAAGTGATGATGAAATAGCCAGGAGAATTGGTTTTGAAGATCATTCTTCGCTAATAAATCATATAAAAGAAGTAATTGATAATCAGTGTAAAGAAATGGGAGATCTCTTAATTAAGAAAGAGCTATTTGATTGTTTGGATGCTAGTTATAGTTTTGATTTGCCTATACAAGTAGTAAAACAGGAACAGCAGAGAGTTGAAAGAGAGTTGAATGCTAAAGGTGATTCTTGTAAAGAAGCTGAAAGACGTGTAAAGCTTGCAATGCTATTTATGGAGTTCAGTAAAGAACATGAAATATCATTAACTCAAAATGATATTATGAACGTTATTGTAAATCAATATGTCAGTAAAGATGTATCATTTGACAGAGTATTTAAACATTTTAAATCAGATGGACAATTTCAGGAATTAGTTAGAGGGCAAGCGCTTGAGTATAAAGTGACAGATTATATGATAGAAAAAGTTAGTAAAGAAGAACAGATTGTTTCTGTGAAAGAATTAAAGGAATTATTTGATAATATTTGATAGGAAAAGGTATGACTCTTATACCAATTGTAGTTGAACAAACTAGTCGCGGTGAGCGGGCTTATGACATATATTCAAGGCTAGTAAAAGAAAGAATAATTTTCGTAACTGGTCCTATTGAAGACAACATGGCCAGCGTAATAGTAGCACAGCTTTTATTTTTAGAATCGGAAAATCCCGATAAAGACATTTGTATGTATATTAACTCACCAGGTGGTGTTGTAACTGCTGGTTTGTCGATCTACGATACAATGCAGTATATAAATCCAGACGTTTCAACTTTGTGTATAGGTCAAGCTGCATCTATGGGTTCTTTGTTGCTTACAGCTGGTGCGGAGGGTAAACGTTACTCGCTACCTCATTCAAGAATTATGATACATCAGCCATCTGGTGGTTATCAAGGTCAAGCAACTGACATAGAGATACATGCTAATGAAATTTTGCGAGTTAAGAAAAAACTAAATCAAATTTATGAAAAACATACTGGAAATTCACTAAAGAAAATTGAAGGAATGATGGAAAGAGATAAATTCATGGATCCTGAAGAAGCAATGAAAATTGGCTTAATTGACAGAGTAATAGCTGAGCGTAAAGATATGAAGATTGAAAATATTAAAGTTAAACAAAAGGTAGTTTAATGGATAACAATAATGATTTACACTACTGTTCTTTTTGTAACAAGGCACAAAACGAAGTAGATAAGTTGATTACTAACTCTTCAGATGGTTTAAAGGTGTTCATTTGTAATGAATGCATAGAGTTATCCCATAAAGCAATAAGTCAAAAGAAAGAGAGAGCTTTTAATTCAGATCATATATCTGATATGAAGCTATTACTAAAGAAACCTGAAGATATAAAAAATTTTCTTAGTAAGCATGTTGTAGGTCAGGAACATGCGCAACACGTTTTATCTGTGGCTATGTATAACCATTGTCAATCCATGGTGCAACTTCATTCTATAAGTGATATTGAAATTGAGAAGTCAAATATAATGCTTATTGGCCCTACTGGTTCTGGTAAGACTTTGCTAGCAAAAACACTTGCTAAAGTTTCAGATGTGCCATTTGCTATGGCCGATGCGACAACTTTGACTGAGGCAGGTTATGTAGGTGATGATGTAGAAAGCGTGTTGTCACGTCTATTACAAGCTGCAAATTATGATGTTGCAAAGGCACAGCATGGTATAGTGTTTATCGATGAAATAGACAAGATCACAAGAAAGTCTGAAAGCGCTTCAATAACCCGTGATGTTTCAGGTGAAGGGGTCCAACAAGCTCTACTAAAAATCATGGAAGGTACGGTTGCTTATGTTCCTCCACAAGGAGGGCGAAAACACCCGCAACAAGAGTTTATACAAGTAGACACTAGTAACATACTATTTATTTGTGGAGGAGCTTTTGAAGGCCTAAATAAAATTATTGAGGCAAGAAAAAAGGGAACATCAGTTGGCTTTGGAGCAGATATAAGTCAGTCTAAAGCACAAAAGAAAAAAAATGCTTTATGCGATGCTCAACCTGAGGACTTAATCAAATTCGGTTTGATACCCGAATTTGTAGGACGGGTTCCAATAACTGCTGTTTTAGATGAGCTGGATCACGAGGATTTAATACATGTGTTGACAGAGCCAAGAAATGCGCTAGTAAAACAATATAAAGCATTGCTTGCATTTAGTAAAGTAAACCTTGAGTTTTCAGATGAAGCAATATCAGCTATTGCTAAAAAAGCTATAAGCTATAAAACAGGTGCAAGAATATTACGTGCTATCTTAGAGTCACTTTTACTTGATGTTATGTATATATCCGGCAACGGAGGTTTTGAAGGTAGCACTATAACGGTTACTAAGAAAATGGTAGAATTAGGCAAAGCGACGATTAATCATAATAATAAGGGTAGTGTTATAACGGTTAATGATTAATTTGAGGCATATATTATGAGTATTGGACGTGCTGTAAACTTTAATTCTACTGTATTACCAGTATTACCTCTAAGAGATGTAGTAATTTTTCCAAATATAATGTTGCCTTTATTCGTAGGTAGAGAAAAATCTGTTCATGCACTAGAGTATGCAATAAGTAGCAGTAGTCACCAAAACGAGATTTTTCTCATAGCACAAAAAGATGGTTCTATTGATAATCCAGAACCAGAGAATCTTTATGAAGTAGGCGTGTTAGCAAACATTATACAACCATTAATAAAACTGCCTGACAATGCAGTAAAAGTCATGATTCATGGGGTAAGAAGGGGAAGAGTTATAGAATATATTAGCTCTCACACTTTGTTACAGGCCAGAGTAGCGTTAGATGGTCATTATGAGTATGGAGAAAATGAAGATAATATTGATTTAGAAGCTTTAAGGCGTTCTGTTATAGATGCATTCGACAATTGGTGTAAACTAAGCAAGAAAAGTCGACCCGAGATTATTATTGACCCCATTGATCAAGTTAAAGAGGTTAATCAAATTGTAGATATGATAGCTTCGCACTTAAATATAAAGGTATCAGATAAGCAAAACATACTTGAAGTTTATAACCCAAAAGAGCGTTTAAAAAAAGTTTTTGCTCTTATTGAGAGAGAAATAAGTATTTTGAGTGCACAAAACCGCTTGTATAAGACAATTAAATCACAGGTTGAAAGTACTCAAAAATTTTACTACCTTAATGAGCAATTAAAAGCTATACAGAAAGAATTAGGTGAGTTTGAAAATGGAGATGAAGGGAATATACTCAATGAATTTGAAAAAAAGATAAATGAAACAAAGCTTTCTGAGGAAGCAAAAAAGAAAGCCATAACTGACTTAAAGAAATATAAGAAAATGAATCCCATTTCTCCTGAAGCAACAGTTATATCTAGTTACTTGCATTGGTTGCTTGATTTGCCATGGGGAAAGTACAAAGATGCAAAAATTAACTTAAATGCGGCTAAAAAAATCTTAGATGAAAATCATTATGGCATAGAGAAAGTAAAAGATAGAATAATAGAATTTTTAGCAGTATTAAAGAGAGTAAAAGAGATAAAGGGTCCTATACTTTGCTTAGTTGGACCACCTGGTGTTGGTAAAACTTCTTTAGCTAAGTCTATGGCAAAAGCAGTAGGAAGAGATTTTGTTCGCATATCTCTTGGTGGTATACGTGATGAGTCTGAAATACGAGGACACAGAAAAACTTATATTGGCTCAATGCCTGGTAAAATCATTCAACACATGAAAAAAGCTAATTCATGCAACCCGCTTTTTCTGCTTGATGAAATAGATAAGATGGGTTCTGATTCGCGTGGTGATCCTGCATCTGCATTACTTGAGGTTTTGGATACTGAGCACAATAAACACTTTACGGATCATTACTTGGAAGTTGAATTTGATCTTTCAAGTGTAATGTTTGTAGCCACGGCAAACAGCTTAAATTTACCGCATCCTTTGCGTGATAGGATGGAAATTATACAATTATCTGGATATAGCGAAGATGAGAAGATCAGTATTGCTACGCATCACCTTATTCCAAAATTAAAAAAAGAGCATGGTTTGCATCAGAAGGAGTGGAAAATAACTAATGAAGCATTATACGAGTTGATACGTTTATATACACGTGAAAGCGGCGTGCGAAGCATGAAAAGGGAACTTGCAAAACTCATGAGAAAGGCAGTTAAAGCAATATTAACTGATAAAAATAAGAAAATATCCGTAGAGGTTGGTAATTTACAAGATTATCTAGGGGTACGTAAGTATACCTTTGGCATTGCAGAAAATGAGAGTTTGGTAGGGGTAGTAACTGGTCTCGCCTATACTGAAACAGGTGGTGATATTTTAATGATAGAGTCAGTCCTAGTTCCGGGCAAGGGGGAAATAAAATACACAGGAAAGCTTGGAGAAGTTATGCAAGAGTCTATAAAAGCTGCGTATAGTTATGTGCGATCAAATTGTTTATTTTTCGGTATAAAACCCGAAAAATTCCAAAATAATGATATACATTTGCATGTACCTGAAGGTGCTGTGCCAAAAGATGGTCCCTCTGCTGGCAGTGCAGTATGTACATCTATTGTTTCTCTTATGACAAATATACCAGTTAACAAAAGTGTTGCTATGACAGGTGAAGTAACATTGCGTGGTAGAGTGTTGGCTATTGGGGGTTTGAGAGAAAAATTGCTTGCTGCGCTAAGAGGATCAATCAAAATTGTGATTATACCAAGTGAAAATGAGAAAGATATGCAGGAGATTCCTGCAAATATAAAAGAAGAAATCAATGTAACTTTTGCTGAGAATATTGATGAAGTTATAAAAGTTGCTTTGATGCACCCTATTACTTCAATTGATAATAATAACGAAATTAGTGTGTCTAGATCCATAGAAAATAAGGATAATACCTTCCCTTCATCAGAAACATTAAAGCACTAAATTGAAAAGGTTTATGCAATTTTCGTTTCTTTTTTTTAACCTCAAAGCTCTGATTTGAATATATAAATTACAAGTAACATATATGGCAATTTCATAAGTTCATTTTTCAAGCATATATTGCAATATCTCACTAGCAATTGCAACATCTTGGCGTGGAGTTTTACCATGTTCTATAAACACTGAGATTGCATAGCGCGGATCATGGTAGGGGCCATAAGCGATAAACAATTTATGACTTTCACCTTTAGAGTTTATCTCTGGTGTACCGGTTTTGCCAGCAATTTGTATACTGCCTAGTCCTTTTCTATAGTTAGAATTCACCACGTCAAACATAGCTTTTCGAACCACACTAAGATGCTCATGATTCACATCAATATCAAGAAAGTCTTGCCCTGATTTACTCATCTCAATGTGGGGAATTACCTCCTTTCCTGTTGCAACCCTCGCTGCAAGAACCGCAAGCTGTAATGGCGTTGTAAGTAAATATCCTTGTCCTATAACTAAGTTAATGGTATCACCTAAATACCACTCTGAATATAGCTTGCGTGCACGCCAATTCATGTCAGGCAACAATCCCGGAGCTTCTTCCTTAAACATTCCAATTAATGGTCCACTTCCTATACCAAATTTGCTAGCCATTTCTAGTAGAGAATCTACATTTATTTTTTTTCCTATATTATAAAAGTAAGTGTTGCATGAGAAGGCCATTGCCTCGTTTAAAGATACATATCCATGGACTTTGCTTTTTAGGCAACGAAATTTTCGTTCACCTATTTTCATATAGCCCCTACACGAGAACTTTTCTTCTGGTGTTATTATTCCATCTTTTAAACCCGCAAGCGCATCTATTATTTTAAATATTGAACCAGGTGGAATTTGATATGATAATGCACGGTTTACAAGCGGTAATGAAGGATTGTTTAAATTTTTCCAAGTTTCATTTGATAATCTGCTAGTGAAAAGATTATTATCGTAAGAAGGTGAATTATATAATGCTAAAATTTCTCCGTTATTTACATCAATTACCACTGTGGAACCTTGGTGATCTTTAAATATCTCTGCAATTTTCTTCTGTAAATCAACATCAATTGTCAGTTGTATATCTTGTCCATCTTGCTGCGGTATGCTAGATAACTCTCTCATGATACGCTTCTTAGAATTTATTTCCTGCTCAGATTTTCCGGTCTTGCCTTTTAATACATGATCATATGTATATTCAATTCCACTAACCCCTGCTTCATTTATGTCTTGCTGTTTTTTTGTATATCCGATTATATGAGAACATATCGAACCAAACGGGTAATAACGTTTATAAAGAGCAGTCATTTTTGTATCTGATGATTTTGTTATATCAGGTTTAATTTCTGATAACATCTGCAAATCAACTTCCCTAGTCAAGGTTTTTTGCCCATCAAATAAAACAATATACGAAATTTTGTTTACTGCGAGTTCAACGCTATTCCTATCCAAAATCCTGCCTCGTTTAGGCACAATAGTAACAACTTTTATCCTATTATTATTGGATAGCACTTCATATTTTTGTCTATCTCGTACTTGTAAAGTATACAACCTATAACTAAAAATAGCAGAAATAGTAAGCTGAATACCACCTAATATGAATGCCCTGCGGTTGAAGACCTTGTTTTTTGTCCACATAGAATTCCTTTAGAACGCACTCATTCTCCTTTTATCGACACATTTCTAGCTTTCACTACATCACAAACCCTTTCTTCCCACTCACTTAAGGTAACAAGTTTGTAACCCGATTTTTTTAGTATTTCAATAATCTGAGATAAAGCTTCAACTGTATTTGATTTGTTATCGTGATCATGGAACAATATAATCGCTCCATTGTGTACATTGCTTAAAACTCTTTCAACCAGAATTTCTGATTTATCGCCTTGCCAGTCCAGAGAATCAACTGTCCATAGTATGGAACACATATTTAATCGATTAGTATTTTCGATCAAATTATCATTGTGACATCCATATGGTGGACGAAACCATTTTACATTCTGTTCTGTTGCATTTTTAATTGCCACATTTGTCCTTTCCAATTCTTGCAATTGCTCCTCACTTGAAAGTGATGTCAACTTCCTATGCGACCAAGAATGATTACCTAATTCATGACCTGCTTTATGGATTTTGTTTACTATTTCAGATGTTTTTTTATTTATACGCTCACCAAGCACAAAAAATGTCGCTTTTGTTTTATTGCTCTCCAGAATATTAATAATATCTCCTGCTCTATTATAAGACGGTCCATCATCAAACGTAAGTGCAACGAACTTATCTTTGTTATTTAATAATTTCTTTATATTACTTAAATTTCTATATGATAGATCCAAATCACAACTGAGCCCACGATATGGTAAGTTAAAGTTACAATCACTACAGAAAACTGCGCTTGAATATAGCAAAAGAAAAGCGATTATTCTTATAAACATATATAATCAGCAAAGTGATAGAGTACTACACTTTTTTGCTAAATTAAACCACTTTTAACAGCTACTGTTTACTTCATTACTTTGTCAATATACTATATTAATAACTTTATATAATATAGTATGATTGCAAATATAAATACCGTTGCACTTCAGGGAACCAGCACAGTAAATGTTAATGCACAAATTCACATGGCAAATGGTATTCCAGCTTTTAATATTGTTGGACTGCCGGATAAAACTGTTGCAGAATCCAGAGAGCGCATCAGAGCAGCGTTAAATTCAATCAATCTTCTGTTACCTCCAAAAAGAATCACAGTTAATCTTTCCCCTGCGGATTTGCTTAAAGAAGGTAGTCATTATGACTTAGCTATTGCCGTTGGATTACTTGTTGTAATGAATGTGATACCAGTTGAAAAAGTTCAGTCTTATATAATTATGGGCGAGCTTGCACTAGACAGCAGAGTCATACCAATCTCAGGAGTACTTCCAACAGCAATCAATGCAAAACAGGCAAATAAAGGAATAATTTGCCCAAGGGGAAATGGAGTAGAAGCTTCATGGGTAAAGAATGTTTCTATTCTAGCTATAGAGAAATTAACCGATATTATCAGACATTTTAAGGGTGAGCAGTTAATTCAGCCGGTAACTTTTAACTATAGCGCTGCACCCAAAGAAAAAAATTCAGTTCCAGATATAAAGGATATTAAAGGTCAAGTTGTTGCAAAAAGAGCAGCTGAAATTGCAGCAGCAGGTGGACACAATATGCTTCTTGTTGGACCTCCTGGTACTGGAAAATCAATGCTTGCTAAGCGATTTATAGGGCTATTACCTGATTTGACTGAGCAGGAGATGATTGATGTTAATATTATCTCTAGCATAACAAAAGCCGGTAACGAAACATTTAAAGTAACTCGTCCCTTTCGTGAACCTCATCACTCATGCTCGATGTCAGCGATGATAGGAGGAGGAAAAAATGCAAAGCCTGGAGAAATCACCATGGCTCACAATGGCGTGTTATTTCTTGATGAGCTACCTGAATTTCCAAGGCTTGTGCTTGATTCTTTGCGCCAACCACTTGAAGATAGAAAAGTAACTATTGCACGTGCAAATGCGCACATTACCTATCCAGCTAACTTTCAACTTATAGCTGCAATGAATCCTTGCAGGTGCGGTTATTTAGGTGATGCAAGTAGATCATGTAGCAAAGCTCCAAAGTGTGGCACAGATTATAGAAATAAAATATCAGGGCCTTTGCTTGATAGAATAGATATATGCATTGAAATGCCAAACGTCAGTATACTCTCTCCTGAAATTTCTTCAGAGGGAGAAAACACTAAAAATATTAGAAAAAGAGTAATAGCAGCGAGAAAAATTCAAGCTGAGCGTTATAGTAGATTGAATATTCGTTGTAATGCAGAAGTAAGTGGTGAAGCATTAACTGAGCCAGATGAGGAAGGGTTAGAATTACTAAAATATGTGCTAAAAGAAAACTATATTTCCAATCGGGGTTATGTGCGCATATTAAGAGTTGCAAGAACGATTGCAGATCTTGCAAAAAGTGAAAGAGTCAAGAGAGCACACATCGCTGAAGCGCTAAATTACAGAATAAGAATGTATAAATAAATTCATTTACTTGACGGGCAGCTTTTTTTATCATATATCATCTTTAGTGAAATTTTAATATTTTTGGAGTAGAGTTATGGCTAAAATTGAAACAATAAAAAATAAATATAAAAATGAAGGACTTTGGTCAGCAGTTAAAGAAGTTCCTGTGCAAGGTTGGGGTCTTGTAAAAGAAAATCCGTATAAAACAGCTGCTACTTTTGCAGCAATTGCACTAGTAACTTCACTTACAGCTGCTTATTTCTTAAGTCCAGCTTATGCAACTTTTGTTGGTACAGTTGGAACAAAAGCTGCAACACTTGTTAGTCCTGCGATTACTGCAATGTCTGCATTTGCAGTTGCTCATCCACTCATTGCTAGTTTGGTAGTTCTTGCTGCAGTAACAGCTTTAATAGCTGCACCTGTGTATGCATATAAAAACAGTAATAAGGCAGCTCAAGTTGAGAAAGTAGCAGAAGTGCTGAATAACAGTAATATTACAGAACCAGATACTAAACTAAATGATATTAAGCAAGTACTTGGCTTAGGAAATGCACAAGTTGTTAATTAATTTTTAACAAAAATCAAGAAAAGGGATAGGCTTCTATCCCTTTTTTACAATTTTTTTTTGCATCTTAAGTAGTGTTATTTGAAAGTCTATAATCATTACATCTACTGGTTAATAATGTTAAGAATAAGTAAATCTTGTTTACTATTTGCTACTGATTAATAATGTTAAGAATAAGTAAATCTTGTTTACTATTTGCATATATCAAAATGAAAAATGTTTGCATATTGTTAAAAAGATAGTAACTTGTTATCAAGTGAATTCACTAATATTTGAGTAAAATTTAAATGTCAATCGACCTTAGTTTACCAGAACTACCTATATTACACCCAAGGATTACCGTTGTGGGAGTGGGTGGTGCTGGTGGAAATGCTGTGAACAACATGATTCAATCCAATTTACAAGGAGTAAATTTTGTTGTAGCAAATACCGATGCTCAAGCGTTAGAGAAGTCATTATGTGATAAAAAAATTCAACTTGGTATCAACTTAACTAAGGGTCTTGGTGCTGGTGCTTTGCCTGATGTTGGTAAAGGTGCAGCAGAAGAATCAATTGATGAAATTATGGAGCATATAAAAGATAGCCATATGCTCTTTATCACAGCAGGGATGGGTGGTGGTACTGGAACAGGTGCTGCACCGGTAATTGCAAAAGCAGCCAGAGAAGCAAGAGCGGTAGTTAAAGATAAAGGAGCAAAAGAAAAAAAGATACTGACTGTTGGAGTTGTAACTAAGCCGTTCGGTTTTGAAGGTGTGCGACGTATGCGCATTGCAGAGCTTGGACTTGAAGAATTGCAAAAATACGTAGATACACTTATTGTCATTCCCAATCAAAATTTATTTAGAATTGCTAACGAGAAAACTACATTTGCTGACGCATTTCAACTCGCCGATAATGTTCTGCATATTGGCATAAGAGGAGTAACTGATTTGATGATCATGCCAGGACTGATTAATCTTGATTTTGCTGATATAGAAACAGTAATGAGTGAGATGGGTAAAGCAATGATTGGTACTGGAGAGGCAGAAGGAGAAGATAGGGCAATTAGCGCTGCAGAGGCTGCGATATCTAATCCATTACTTGATAATGTATCAATGAAAGGTGCACAAGGAATATTGATTAATATTACTGGTGGTGGAGATATGACTCTATTTGAAGTTGATGCTGCAGCCAATAGAGTGCGTGAAGAAGTGGATGAAAATGCAAATATAATATTTGGTGCTACTTTTGATCAGGCGATGGAGGGAAGAGTTAGAGTTTCTGTTCTTGCAACTGGCATTGATAGCTGTAACGACAATTCATCTGTTAATCAAAACAAGATCCCAGCAGAGGAAAAAAATTTTAAATGGCCTTATAATCAAATTCCAATATCAGAAACAAAAGAATATGCTTCAACTGAGCAAACAAATGAAAGAGTTAAGTGGGGCAGCAACGTTTATGATATACCAGCTTATCTAAGAAGAAAAAAATAATGCAATTTTGGCTACTAAAGTCAGAGCCAAGCGAATACTCGTGGCAAAAAATGGGAAAGGAGCAGGTGACACAGTGGAATGGTGTATACAATTATCAAGCTCAAAATTACATGAGAGCTATGAAATTAGGCGATCTTGCATTTTTTTATCATACAGGTAAAGAGAGAGTTATACTTGGAATAGTTGAAGTATTAAAGGAGTATTATCATGTTTATAATTCCAAATTTGGACTAGTGAATGTAAAACTTTTGAAACCTTTAAGTAACCAAGTGACGTTAAACAGTATAAAACAAAACCCACTTTTGAAAAATATGATTATATTAAAACAATCACGTTTATCAGTTTCTCCAGTTTTAGAGACTGAGTGGAATGAAATAATAAGGATGAGTGATGTGTAATACCTGTTGCCAAACAATATTACCTCAGCACACAACATACAGCTGTATGAGTATTTGTTTCGAAGTAGCCGATTTTTCATCAAACACAAAGCAGTGCTTGACACTGGAATCCAGCTGTAATGCAACCACATTAAAAATGTTGTGTTTTAATATAGCTTTTATATTCACTCACCTAATGTCTAATCAGAATTCCTGGATCCCAGTGTCGGAGCACTGGGATGACATACTTCTAGTGTACAATATTCGTATAGTTGTGTGTATGATACGATGGTCTATAATTCTTCTTTTTGGGGTTCCAATGTCAAGTGATGGGATAATGTCCTTTCTGGTGCTTTATTCATGTTAGAAGTAAATATTCTTGATAAGAGGTGGCATAGTATTACGAAGGACCCACAGAGTTTTGTATTAAATATTATTAACGCTTCTCTAAAAGAATTAAAAATAGATCATTATAAACCAAATATATCAATAGTTCTCGCTGATGATAACTTGCTACATCAACTTAATCTTAAGTTTAGAGAAATAGATAAGCCAACTAATGTACTATCATTTCCATGCGAACAGTTATCTAGTGAATGTGATCTAGGAGACATAGCAATTGCAGTAGATACAATAGAAAGAGAGTCTCATGAGTACTGTATATCTATCCTCACTCACACTGCACACATGTTAGTTCATGGATTGCTGCATTTACTTGGCTATGATCATCAAAAAGAAGATGAAGAAATTATAATGAAAAGTTTAGAGAGCAAGATTTTAGCTTTGCTTGAATTTGAAAAGGAAAAGTATGGTAGATAATATCAAAATATGTTATCTACAAAAAAGGGGTTTTAGCTGTAAAAGGTAAGCAATATGGTTCAGTTTTCTTTACCAAAAAATTCTAAAGTTAATAAAAAGGGCAAGGTTTATCCTACTCCTACTGGAGCAAAAAATATTAGAAGATTTCAAATTTATCGTTGGTCTGCTGATGATGATAAAAATCCAAGAATAGACACATTTTTTATCGATATGGATAATTGTGGTCCTATGGTACTTGATGCATTAATAAAAATAAAGGATGAAATAGATTCAACCTTAACTTTTAGACGCTCTTGCAGAGAAGGAATATGCGGATCTTGTGCAATGAATATTGATGGTACCAACACTCTTGCATGCACTAAATCTATACATGATATAAAAGGTGAAGTAAAAATATATCCACTACCTCATATGTATATAGTAAAGGATCTAGTTCCAGATCTAAGCCAATTTTATGAGCAATACAAATCAATTAAACCTTGGTTACAAACAGATAAATCTGCCTTACAAAATAAAGAATACTTTCAATCTCCTGAAGATAGAAAAAAATTGGATGGTCTGTCTGATTGTATACTATGTGCTTGCTGTTCAACTGGTTGCCCAAGCTATTGGTGGAATAGTGATAAATTTTTAGGGCCAGCAATATTACTGCAAGCTTATAGATGGATTGCTGACAGTCGTGATAATAAGAAAGAAGAAAGACTTGCTTCTTTAAACGACCCATTTAAGTTGTATCGTTGTCATACAATAATGAATTGTACAAAAACCTGCCCGAAAGGGCTTAATCCAGCAAGAGCGATAGCAAAAGTAAAACAGCTTATGGTAGAGAGAGAAGGAATTTGAGTGTTATTTCTGGCACTCTTCGTAAGAAAATAGTAGACACTCTGAAGCGTAGGGTATTGTTAATACTCTAAACGTTCTTCCATCCATGAAATGTATTGTTTCACCATATGATTCCAGTAATCTTTTAAACAACTCATGTCTTTGATTATTAATAGTTTGAAAATCCTTTTTTCCTAAGAGCTTTTTAGATTCAAATAGGTGAAGCATAATCTCGTGATAAGTTGGATAAGACTCCAAAAATTTTGGATCAAACTGAAAAGTTTTTATAAAAGCATTATTATAAAATTTTAGCTTTTGATTCTTACCATATATCGCTACAGCAATCGATAGCTTCTCAAGCAAACTTTCTTGTGCAGCTAAACAATTGCTTAGCTCAGTATGTAATTTTTTTTCATCACTAATATCTTTTCCATACATTACTATGCTATTAGAATTTTGCATTGGAACTTCAACAAAATTAAAAACCTTAGGTTCGTTCTTGTAAGTTATTACACACTTTCCTGGTTTTACGTTATAGGAGCCACTCGCAACAGTAAATTTTTTAGAGCTGCCTATATATTTATCATAAAATAAGTTATAAAACCTTACTTTTTTATTCTTATTGTGCTTCAGTATTGGAAATGGTAAAGAGTCAAAAATTTTTTTATAGTTCTCCAATTCTCGCATAAGCTTACTATTTTCTAACTCAAGTTCATTAGCTTTTATCTTATAATCGGAGATATTCCTTATCCATAACAACACACCAATCACATTATTAGAATAATCTATTATGCTTTTACCATAACATGTGCAATAAACCTCACTGTCTTTTGACTTTAAATCTAGAGTAAAAGATTTATTTATTTCCTTTGCCTCAGCAAAACTTTTAATTAAGCTTTCTGATTGCTCAAAAAAATTTACAAACTCATTAAATGAATAAAAAACAGTATTAAGCAAAATTAGTAAATTGGGAGAAAATTTTTCTATACGTTTTTTTGCGTCCCAAATATAAAATCCATCATTCACAGTATCTATTAAATTATTTATGATAACATTTTGATGTTGTAAGTCCTTAATTTTATTACTAATTTTTAATTTAGAATATGAGAAAAAGAAGAATACTAGAATTAGTAGTAAAACTATTTCATACAAAAAAAACATAGTATTCTAAAACAAATAGAAAAATTTGTAACCTCTCAGCAAAGAGATTGTACTGAAGAGGTATATAAGTGAAGATTGCCCAATACCCTAAAGCCTAATCTCTTATAAAGGTTTACAGAAGGTTTCATGCAATGTGCTACTATGTATTTGCATTCAAATTGCCTAGCTATCTTTATTCTTTCTAGAACCATTTGAGTTCCTATTCCACGACCCCTGTAAATTGGTAAAACTCCATCGCTATAAAAACCAGCTATGCTGTCTTGAATATACAGACCGCATGTTCCAACAATTTCGTTATTTAGCATTACAAGAAAAAATCTTAACCTTGAGCTCTTATCATCATAATTCGATAATTGGCGAAAAAATGTGCTAACAATACTAATTCTGTGATAAAAAATTTTAGAAGTGTGTAAATCTAATTGCTCTAAGAGCTCACTACTATTTACAACATTGAACTTCAAATTTGGAACAGCATCATCAGGCAAAAAATAATCTTTTATATTGAGTAAAACTTTTTTTGGTGTGCTAACGTGTTTTATTTCGCATTTTTCTAAAACACCCCCTATTTTTATACGTGAACTTATTATCCATGTTGCTTCTATATTTCGTGCTTTGAGATAATCTAGAGTTCTGCATATGGAAAGCTCAGTACATTGATCTTCACAAAACACAAAATTAAATAATGATTCTCTGGTACCATTTACTGTAAATATAACATTATCAAATTCATCATGTATTTCCCACTTGGACAAATTCGTTGCATAAAGTATATAATCCTTTAGGTTCTGAATAATTAAGCTTGAATAACAAATTTTTTTATTCTGCATAAACCAACAATAAACAATAAAAGGCTCCTATAAAAACAAAGGCTAAAGTTGCAGCTACAACATCATCTAGCATAATACCTAAAGGACCTTTTGTATTTTTATCAATCAAATTTATAGGCCACACTTTTATTATATCAAAAAACCTAAAGGAGAAAAAGCACACCAACAATACAGAGCTATTCATTTCTTGTTCTAATAATATTGAAACTAGAAGTACTGTCAGCAATTGACCAACTACTTCATCAATTACTACCTCTTTTGGATCATGCGGAGCTTTGTAATGTTGTATATAATTGCCTGTAGACCATAATCCAACTAAGAATAAAAAAAAAATAATTGCTGTACCTAAAATTCTGTCATTGAGTAATATAGGAACAATTGGGTAAGCAGCCAAGCTGCCTATAGTACCTGGCATGTTTTTTACCGTGCCAGATAGCCACCATGTTGATATTAATTTATATAAAAATTTCACAATATACCGAAATATAAAACTAATTTACAAGAACAGAAATAGTATCTTCTATAGAAGTATTTTCATATAGCAATCTATAGATCGCTTCACATATGGGCATTTTTATTTTTAGCTTTTCTGCTAAATCAAATGCAGACTTAGCAGTGTTAAAACCTTCAATTACCGACTTACCTTCTGATAAAATCTGCTGAACATCAAATCCATTGTTACTATTACCTATTTTAAACCCAAAAGATAGGTTTCTTGAATTCAAGGATGTGCATGTCATTACTAAATCACCTAAACATGAAGGACCGAGCAAAGTATCCATGTTGATATTGTTGTTACCAACTTTTGCTAAGTACAAAGTTTTAATTTCATTCATACTTTTTGTAATCAACGCTGCATGAGTATTAAACCCGAGTTTTCTACCAAAAATAATTCCACATGCTATAGCAAAAACATTTTTTAATGCTGCACAAATCTGTACTCCTATAATGTCGTTACTAAACTCCAACTTAACATTTTCTTGTTGCAGCTCCGATACTAGCTTTGAACCTAATGTGTTATTTTGGCACGCAAGAACCATTGAATAGGGCGATTTTTTTGCAACTTCTATAGCAAAACTAGGGCCTGAAAAAATAGCAATAGGATTGTTAGGTAAAACTTCATTTACTATTTCGCTAGGTAATTTTAATGTAGATTCTTCTATTCCCTTACAAGCTAAAATTATTGCTACATCTTTTTTCAGATTACAATTATACAATTGCTGACATACCTCCCTTAGAGACTGAGTGGGAACAGCTAGAATTATTACTGAAGCATTAACTGCATCTTCAATAGCTAATTTTACTGACACATTATCAGAAATTGGATAATCAGGTAGCTTGTCACTTTCTCTTTTCTCTTTAATTGATTCAAATATGGCCTTATTGCGAGTCCACAAAATTACATTTTTCTTACTACTTAATGAAATCGCAATTGCTGTACCCCATGCGCCAGCACCTAAAACTGATATTACCACTCAATATTCCTGAAATTATTACTTATAATTTAAAACTATAGAATAAGTAAATTAAAAATATAACATAAAAGTATAAAATAGTTTAAATATCTATTAACCTAAGTATTCTTTTAATAAAAATAGCTTCTATTCAATATTTACTAAAAATAGTATTATTATAGTATATCTATTGTATTTTAGATCTGTTTGTATAATTTTGGAACAACACATTAACTATTAATTAATAAGTGTAATTTCTATTATTCATTAATAAAAATTTGATTTGTTACTTTCCTTGGTTATATATATTACTAAAATTATAAATTATTTATGGGGTGTAAAATATGCGTATATTATTAATTGAAGATGATCAAGTAAGTGCAAAGACTGTAGTTAATGCCTTAACTTCTGATGGACATTTTTGCGACGTTGTTACTTCTGCACAAGATTATAACAATAATATGGTTTCTTCAAACGGAGATTACTATGACCTAGTTATTTTAGATATACACTTGCCTGGTGATATTGACGGATATGATATATTGCTAAGATTAAGAAGTGCAAAAATCAAAGTTCCTGTTTTAATACTTTCGTGTATCTCCGCTGCCAACCATAAAGCTAAAGGACTTGGGTATGGTGCCGACGATTACTTAACCAAGCCATTTCACAAGAGCGAATTATTAGCTCGAATTAAGGCCATAGTCCGACGTACTAAAGGTCATCCCGAATCAGTGATAAAGATTGGTAATATGAATATCAACTTTGATCACAGGATTGTTGAGGTAAAAGGCAAAACAGTTCACCTTACTAACAAAGAGTATTCCATGATAGAATTGCTGGCATTACGTAAAGGAGCAGTGTTGACAAAAGAAATGTTTTTAAACCATCTTTACAATGGCTTGGACGAACCTTCAGACAACAAAATAGTTGATGTTTTTATGTGTAAATTACGTAAAAAACTTGAAAGTGCAAATGATGGAATAAGCCACATAGAAACCGTTTGGGGTAGAGGATATGTTCTAAAAGAGTATGTTGACGATGAAGAATACTCTAGTGCTAATATAAGCGAAAGCAGTAGTGACTATCAAGCAGAACAAGTGAAGGACAACGCATGAAATGCTTTATTCACCCATTTATTGAAGCAACAAAATAGGTAGATGAAATAAGATAAAAACCAATCGTAAAAGTGAGGTAACGTGGTTAGTCTTTTAGAACTTTATAAAGACTTGCAGCAAAAAATAGAAAAGTTGGAAGCTAAGCTAAAAAGTTATAGGTAAGAAAATAAGGTTCTAGAGATAGAGGGTGATGAGTTAAAGGAAAAGCTTTGTTAAGTTCAAAAGGAAATACAAAAAGAGATAAGCCAAGAAGTAAAAGGAATATAGGTGGTCAAATTGAGCGTATAGGATATGTGAAATGTTTGATACATTTACATAGTACGGCTGACATTCATGCATTGCCTAGGTGAAATATAAGCCGAGTTCTGTTTATGTAGCTATTTATCTGGAGTAAATGTTACCATTTACTTCATGCGATTTACCCGAGTAGATATGAGAAAAACATAAAATCTACTTCTATTTAATCTTGCTCCTAGTGTTGGTTACTTGACTACCAATGTTGCCATTGTTATGGTGCGCTCTTACCACACCTTTTCACCCTTGCCTAATAATATTTTAGGCGGTAATTTTCTGTAGCCCTATAACTGGAGTTACCTCCGGCGGGCGTTACCCGTCACTACCTTTTCTTGGAGCTCGGACTTTCCTCTGCTGTGTTTATCACACAACAGCAGCTACTTATTTCACCTAGAAATTATACTTTAACATTAAAATCACAAAAGCAAAAGAAAATTTCCTAACAGTCTACATACTAAAAACATTCAGACAAATAGCTAAAGGTGATATTCCGGTACATCATCGCTATCCCAAGATAAGCTTTTTTCACTTTTAGACTCTAGCTCAGTCAGTCAAGATCCTGGTCCACCGCTTGAAGACGATGAGCTACTTCTTGACCGACTACTACTCTCCACCGATATACTGTTTAGCACTGTTTCAGATTGATCCATAGTTCGCATAGATATATGTCTCATTCTGTTATTAGCGATAAAAATTTCTTCATCGCTATTGCCACTTGAAGATGATCGCCTTCTATCATTGAAATTAGTTAGTTCTAACACAGGGGCAGAATTACGACCCTTAACATATTTGTATGCTATGAATCCTATAATTCCAGCAATACTTATTATCGCTCCAACCAAAGACCCACCTATCATTCCTGCCCTATTAGACTCTATAGCAAGCTGAGTAGGCTGTGATGAAGGAGTAGTTTGAGGAAGTAAAGTTGTAGTGAGCAGAGTAGTTGTTGCTTTTGTTCTAGTACTTGGCATAATGGACAATGTTTGTACAGTTTTCTCTGAGTTTGTTGTTGGCGCATTAGTTGGCATTGTAGTAATCATAGTTGCTCGTGAGGTCGCAATAGTTTCAGCTACTGTTGTTGGTTCTGATGACGTACTCATCTTAGTTGTTAATTTTGCTAAAGGCTTACTCATCGTAGTACTGCTTGCTGTAAAAGTTGATCCAACAGTCGCTGCTGTAGATTTTACAGTACTTGTCTCAGTTTCTGAAGTTACTATCGGTGCACTAGTTGACGTTGTAGTAACTGTGGTCGCTTGTGGAGTAGTAGTTGTTTTTGCTACTGTTGTTGGCCCCACTGTTACTGTACTTGCTTGAGTTGTTGACTCTGTTAAAGGTTTACTTATTGTAGAAGTAGGTGCAACGGCTTCTGTTGTCAGTTTAGTAGTCTTCAAAGCGTCAGTTATTTTTATATCGGTAATTGCAGCAGTTGACCTCTCTTTAGAAGTCACAACTGTTTTCGTAGTAGTTATAGGAGATACAGTACTGCTGGAAATAATATTAGGCGTCAATCGACCGTTAATGATATTAACAAAATCACTGAGAGCTTTAATACTACTTGCCGGTATTATTGTTGCTTCAGAAGATTTTCCAGAGCTCTCTCTATTAAAAGTTATGATACTTTCTCCACTTACCGCAGTGACGATAAAACCTCCTTGGCCATTGTCTTTAACATACAATTGTTCTATAGGATCTTCACATTCACAAACAGTAAAATTTGATTTGAGTCCTTTCTTAGCAAGGCTTGCTAAATGCAATTCTTGCGTATTAGAAGATTGTTTTTTCGCAAGAAAAGCAACCTGATCATCGCCTTCAGTTTGTTTCACATACTGTAAAAAGCTTATTTCATATTCTCTGGAAAGAGATAGTGCTTTATTATCTACCTGACATCTCTTGCTAAGCAAACATTCATCTTTCTTTCCACTTTTCAGATCCTCAACCACTTTAGACATATCGAACTTAAAAATATTTGTTCTTACTTCTTGATTTTCAGGAACGTTTGGTCTCACTTGCGAATAAAGCATCGTATTTTCATCTAGTACTAATTGCCCTGGATTATCAAACTTGAATAATTTTCTTTCTATAATGTGCTTTGCTCCAGGTAAAGGTCTGAACTTTCCATCTCCTTTCGATTCTAAATACCAAGAAACTAAAGCTTGATCCTTTAAGTTATGAGCAATTACAACAACATTACCATTACCAACTTTTACTGCTTTTGGTTGAAAGTAACTATTGCCTTCATTTGCATCATTATCTTTGTTAATGTTCTTGTATAATTTTACTTTTCCTACGTATTCAACTAAGGGAATATTAGTTGAATGCTTGATTTCGTAGGTGTTGAATGTTAAGCCTTTGATGCACTTTTCTTTTTTGTTAATTTCTTCTGTAGGAAAGATAACTCCAACTTTATCTACTTCAGCTGAATTTTCTATTAGTGCGGGAGATAATTGGCTCTTAAATTCATTTGCTACGTTGACACCTGTATCACACTCGTATGTTTTTGATTGATATAATGGGCTAATAAGTAACTTTACTCTACTGCTTCCATTGCCGTTATCTTGATAGCTGAGTCCATAAGTAACTCCATTTCCTTCAATCAACCCTACGTTTTTTGGATTAAAACCTATCGCTTCTTTAACTTTCAGTATAGTTGTATTAACTCCAAGCAATCTACTTAATATAGACATAATTATATTTAAAATCTTAACAAAATGCTATTATGATGGGTACTTTGAAAGGCCTTTAGGAATTTTCCAGGGAGAAAGATTACAAAGTGGTGAAAAAGTTTCTCATGTAGATCAATTACAACGTAGAAAAAATAATGAGGTATGTCAAATTAGATCACCCTAAGCTTGATTTACAGCAGGTCTTAGATTATGCAAGAAGTCTAATTGCAATTGTTAGCTCTTCAAGTATAATTTGTTGAGATTTACAAGAGACTTATTAGATGAAAGAGAAAGAAGAGCAGTTTAGTTTTACATCAGACAACCTCAGAAAAGCGAAAAAGTCTATAGAGATGTATCCTAAAGGTAGAGAAGGTAGTGCCGTCATGCCTTTACTGTATCTGATTCAAGAGCAATGCGGATGGGTTTCTGAATCTGCTATGCGTTATGTTGCTGATATGCTGCATATTCCACATATTCGTGTATATGAAGTGGCAAATTTTTACACCATGTATAATTTAAAACCAGTAGGTAAATATCTCATACAAATTTGTAGAACAACTCCTTGCTGGTTATGCAATAGCGAAGAAGTGTTAAATAACTTTAAAAAGAAACTAGGAATCAATATCGGTGAAACTACTAAAGATAATCTATTTACTTTAAAGGAAGTTGAATGTCTTGGTGCATGCGTTAATGCCCCTGTGGTGCAGATCAATAATGACTTTTATGAAAATCTCACTCCTGAAAAAGTAGAAAACATTATAGCAGAACTTTCAAGAAAATAGATGAAAGAGAAATTTGCATTTCAGATAGCTAAACAATCAGGTTCTGCAAGAGTTGGTACAATTAAAACTCCAAATGGAAGTATAGAAACACCAGCATTTATATTTTGTGCAACCAAAGCTGCTATTAAAGCCGCAGATATCGAAAGAATCAGAGAAGCAGGTACTCAGATAATACTTTCTAACACCTATCATCTAATGCTCCAACCAGGGGAAGATACCGTAGCAAAACTTGGTGGATTGCACAAGATGATGGGATGGAGTGGACCAATGCTCACTGATTCTGGTGGATACCAGATATTTAGTTTAGGGCACGGGTCAGTTTCGGAAGAAATAAAGGGAGTAAGACAGAAACAAAAAACTCTGATCAAAATTAATGAAGATGGGGCAATTTTTCGTTCTTACATAAATGGTAAAATTTATTGCTTAACTCCTGAAAAATCTATACAAATTCAACAAAAATTAGGTGCAGATTTAATCCTAGTTTTGGATGAATGCACTCCATTTCATGTCAGCAAGGAGTACACAAGGAAATCGATGCTCATGAGCCATAGATGGGCTGAACGTTCTTTAAATGAGTTTGAAAAAAATAATGATGGCAAACAGGCGCTGTATGGAATTAGCCAAGGTGGAGTGTATCAAGATTTACGTAGAGAAAGTTGTGATTTTATCAACAATTTGCCGTTTTTTGGTCAAGCAATAGGTGGATCGCTTGGTCAGAGTAAAGAGCAGATGTATGATGTAGTTTCCTTTACTATGGAACATTTTAAAAAAGATAGGCCTACTCATTTGCTTGGTATTGGTGGAATTGTAGACATCTTTCATGGAGTAGAGCTTGGAGTTGATACATTTGATTGTGTGCATCCAACTCGCCTCGCAAGACATGGTGGCGCGCTTGTTAAAGTAAAAAATAGAGATTCTATTTCTTCAAAGTGCAAAGAGCATATTAATTTGCGAAATCAACGATTCGAACTAGATGATAACCCAATTGAAAATGACTGTTTGTGCTTTACTTGCAGAAAACATTCAAGAGCCTATATACACCATTTACTAAAAGCTAAAGAGTTGCTGGCTGCTTACACACTCGTTACCATTCACAACGTTTTCTTCATGAATAAGTTGATGGAATCAATAAGACAAGCAATATTGAATGATAGGCTAGATCAAGAAAAAAATAATTGGATTAGTGAAATACCGCTGCATTGTGAATTATATACCTAGTTCATATTTTGCACATGTGCGTTGCATTTTTTAATCTTCTTTAAAAACTTGACAGTACCGTATATATACGGATATACTAGAAGTATAATTTTGTGAGGCATTTATGGTTAAAAGTAAAGAAAAACATCAAATAGCGTTTTGTGTTTCAGCCTTTACACTCTTAGCTGGTTTATCACTGATCGCAATTGGAATTGCAGTGGGTACTGTACCTGCTATAGCTTCTTGTTTAGTGACAGGAGGAATTTTAACTGCCTTGTCTATTGTGCAATCAGTAGAAAGCTATTTATTTTTACAAAACAGCGAAAAAACTTTCAATAAAATGATTAGTGGTATATGCGATGAACCAGAAAGCAAACTTTTTATAGAAAGGATTTTGCAACCATTCATTAAACTTTTTAGTGAGAATAAGCAACATAATTAAAGTACACTAAGCATAGAAACCACTTTATCGTAACTTGGCAATGAATTAATTTCTCCAATCGCAGCTAAAGTAATTCTTTCATGCTGAGATAGCAATTCTTCTGCTGCTTTTTTTATATCATAAATAGTAACAGCACTAATTTTTTCTATGAGTTCATTTTTACTGATGTATTTATTATAGTTACCATAGTAGTGTCCTAATGTTTCAGCACGTGAGCTAACACTTTCGCGTGACATTAAAATTTGGGATTTTACTCGTTCTTTTACTCTATTTACTTCTTCTTCCTTTAGATCGTCTGTGGACAATTTCTTTAGCTCTGTCGTTATGGATTTTAAAAGCTTATCTAGATTACTACTATCTGTACCAGCAAAAATCGAAAGCATTCCTGTATCAGCATAACTAGAGTTGAATGAGTAAATAGAGTAAGCAAGACCCTGCTTTTCTCTTACTTCCTGAAATAGGCGTGATGACATTCCGCTTCCCAGTATGGCATCAAGAACTTTGAATGTGTGATATCTATTATCATCACGAGAAACACTAGGTAGACCAATTAATAAATGTACTTGATCTAATTTACGATGTTCTAAATACTCACCACCGGTATAACTTGCATTCTCGCTTTTTTTCAGCTCTTTTGAATGAATCTTTGAGAGAAAGTCTTTGATTAATTGAACAACTTCCTCATGTTCAACATTTCCTGCAGCAGCAAATATCATATTTCCGCCAAAGTAATGCTCATTTATGTAGTAGTTATCTAGATTAGCTCGAGTAAAAGATTTGACAGTATCTTGCGTACCCAAGATTGACCTACCAAATGGTTGATCTTTATAAGCTGCTTCAAAATACTTATCAAAAATGATATCGCTCGGTGAATCATTAGTTTGAAAAATCTCTTGTATTACAACACCCTTTTCGCGTTCCAATTCATCTTCTGGAAATATAGAATTCATCAATATATCTATTAATATATCAATTCCAGTTTTTATATCTTTTCTAAGAACCTTTGCGTAGTAACTGGTGCTTTCTCTACCGGTGCAGGCATTGAAAGCTCCACCTATGTCGTCAAAAGCTTTTGCAATTTCAAAAGCAGTTCTTGTCTTTGTTCCTTTGAAAGCCATGTGCTCTAGGAAATGGGATATTCCATTTTGGTTTGCGCTTTCTGCTCTACTGCCAACACCAACTCGTATATTTAAAGCTACAGAATCAACTTCATGCACTCGCTCAGTTATTATGCGCAGACCATTATCTAGTTTTGTTACTTGTGGTATATTCATCTTATATATTCTTCTTTAAATTCTCTTCTACAAAATCCCAATTGATCAAATGATCAAGAAAAACTTTTATGTAGTCAATTCTGCGATTTTGGCAATCCAAATAGTATGCATGCTCCCATACATCCATAGTAAGTAGTGGCATTTGGCCATAAATTAGCGGTAAATCCGCATTTGGAGTTTTAGTGATTTTGAGTTTTCCTTTTTCAAGCACTAACCACACCCATCCACTACCAAATTGGCTTACTCCATAATTTGAAAATTCTTCACAAAATTTGTCAAAGCCACCAATATCATCTTGAATTTTTTTTGCTAGAAGACCATCATCTTGAGGCTTACCACCACCATTCTTTTTCATTGAATTCCAATAAAAAGTGTGATTCCAAACTTGTGCTGCATTGTTAAAAATAGGAACTGTATTATTATTTCCATGAACTTTCGTTACTAATTCCTCAATTTCCATATGTTGATAATCTGTGTTTTCAACCAGTTCGTTGAGTTTATTTAAATATCCCTTATGGTGCTTATCATAATGAAAATCTAATGTCTTTACAGATATATAAGGCTCTAAAGCTGCTTTATCATATGGCAACTCAGGTAAAATAAAACTCATGCTGACCTCTTTATTTTTGATGGTATGGTAATATGTGCTTTTGCGCAACAGATAATTTAGTTAGGTAGTGATTGCATTTATTCTAAAACAAGCGATATTAGTAAGATAATTATGTTTTTATTTTAGAGGGGTAATATGTCAAGTTTATTCAAGAATTTTAGTAGATATTCTAAGTTCGGAGATATTCCTAGAAAAAGCATTGGATATTGTGGTAACGAAGTTCCACAAAATAGTTTCTATAAGTCCGTTTACCTTATCAACAGTGTTGTTGGGCCAGTGAAAAATGTAGCTCTTGGTAGTTACCAAAATCCTTCTATGATTCAGACTACTACTTTTGCGTTAGCTAGTGTAATTCTGCAACCTTTATATCTAGCATTGGCGATTGATTTTTTCTTTCAGTCCTCGGAAAAATTTTACTTAGCTTAGCTATAGATGTTTACAAAAGAAATTCAAGTGAGTGAAGAAAGAAAAATTATTTTTGCAATACCGTAGGTACGCTCCACAATTATATTGAAGTTTTTATTACACTCAAAACCTTCATTTTTCCTCATTTCTAGAATTATTAACGCATTATCATTTAACCAGCCTGAGTGAGCTAACTCGTCTAAAGTTGAGTTAACCAGATTGATATTATAAGGTGGGTCCATAAAAACTATATCGCACTTTGAAATAGGTCTTGGTAATCCGTTAGCATTGCAACAAATTAACGTGATATCGTTCGTAATTCCAAGATCTTCTGCTGTTTTTTTAGGCAGTTGCAAATTGTAATAATCTGAATCTACCATGAATGCATGCTTAGCACCTCGAGAAAGTGCTTCAAATGAAAAAGAGCCACTTCCGCAGAATAAATCAAGTACATTTAGGTTATAAATAGGTCTTCTTGAAGAAAGTATACTAAATATTGCTTCTCGGACACTACTCATAGTGGGCCGTGCAGCTAAATTCTTGCCTGTAGTTATTTTTCTTCCACGATATTTACCCGCAATAACACGTAACATATAAAACAAGTTCGAAGTTAACTAATTATTTATAATACACATTTAATGTCAACATAGCTTCAGCAGTCTAATAGAAAGAAGGTTGCCTGTGGAAAAACGCAAGATCAATCGCTTTTCTTTGATTTATTTTCTATACTGATTGCACGACCAATCTCGTCTTGTAAATCATCATGGTTGTTTTTTTCATCATGACCCATCCCTTCAATTCTACTTTCTAACTCTAACTTAATTAAAGTATTGATTTTCTCTATACTATCGAGGAAATTGTGACACTCTTCATCACTATATTCCTCACCAGATGCTTTTTTTTCTATAAACAGACTTTTAAATCCTACTAAATCAGAACTCTGATCGGCATTCAACACAATATTTCTCTCTATAAAACTAAGATCTGATAGTAACAAACTAACCTCTAATAGATCTTCACTTTCAATGTTTGCAAGATTATCAAGATCGTCTAAAATAGAGAACATCTTAAGCTCCTTTTGTGCAATTTCTTTGTCTTCTTTGTCAAATTCTGACGATAGCCCTTTATCATCTATAAGTCTCTCATTCAGAGCTTTATTTAGCTTTGAAAGATTAACATCACCTTGCTTAGTGCTATCTAATAACAGATCTACTCTTGCTCTGCGTGCATTCAAAATATCATCATAATCGTTTAGCTGAATATTACCACCTTCATCCTGCTGCAAACCATAATATTTTAGTCCTTTAAAGTTAGGATTCTTCATTATTATCTCTGTTATCATTCCTTTCATTATCTTGAAGCTCTCTATCTTCTCCGGCACGTATAGCTTCTGTAGTGTTTTTTAGGTCTTCTGGTTCCGTACCTAATTTTCGATTTGATTGATTAGGCTTATTTTCTTTTGATGATTCACCCTCGTCTTCTGGTTTTCCTGTACGTCCAATAGTGTAATCATGAAGCCTTTCCAAGAACTCACGTCTGTGCGTTTTTGCTCTATAAAGCAAATTATGCTGATAACCATCCTTTTCCCCAGTAGCAGGATGAATTCCTATAGAGTCAAGACCATGTTCCCAAGTAAACTTCATAGCATCTTCTATCGTATAGCCCAAATGTGATCCTACATATCCTTTATAATATTCTAAATATTCACCGATTCTTCTGTGTGCAATTTTTCCTTCATCAACTCCAAACGCCCTGTAGATTTTTTCCTCAAGTTTATCAACGTCATTTTTAGGTGATATTGCAAATTTTGTTGCTTCAGTTGTAAATTTTGTTGCTTCAATAGTAGCACCTACAAGCTTACGCGGTACATCAATAGCATATTTCAGCACTCCTCCAACTCTTGGTATTTTACCTAGCTGATTAGCCGCCTCTTCAGCTAATCTATTTGATAAATGAGTAACCCAACTGCCTACAGACTCTAGTCTTCCACCAATAGCATCTTGCACTACTGATTTACCAGAATATAAGATTTGACTTACAAAAGACGCATCTGGGTCACCATGTGCAGTAGCGCTTGGAGAATGCTCAGAATACATACTAGATATATTGTAAACACTGTATCCACCACCAGCGATACTTGAGCCCATCTGTTGTACAAACTCCTTTAAAGAAAACATCAAAAACGAAAGCAAGAACAATACAAAGATCTCTCCTGCGTTGATTAAATAACCTCTCTGTATGTCTTGCACCCTTTGGTAATCACTATTTTCTTGATAATTTTTGCAATCCTCACAATCTTTACATTTCTTACAGTATTCACTGTTGGGATCCTTATATAAATCATGAAGTTTCAGTATTCTACAACCTTGTTTTTTTATCGCACTCCGCACTAAAGATCTTATTTCATTAATTATTTCCCTATAACTATTGCATTTATTTATATCTTGACAGTAGCGTTTTATTATTTCACTAACATCACCTATCCTTTTCTCTATATTGTTGATCAGTAATATAATGTCAGCCCTCTCTGATGCATGTAATAAACTATTCGTTAGACGCACTAGATCTTTTTCACTACAATTAGCATCAACTACTATATCACTTTCTGCTATATAATGGTCTGCTGGATTTTTCTCAGTACCAGGCACTGGGTTAAAGAAAGGATAATCTATATAACGAAAACCTTTTTTAATGTAATCGGGTGGAAGAGGGATATATCCAGCACCACCGGTGAATTTTACTGCACCACCTTCTCTGCTTATCTTTTCTATACCCTCTATGTTCTTGTCTACGTTCAGTGGAGAAGCCTCCCCGATAGTATAAGGTACAAAAATTTGCCCTGGAGTCCAGCTAAAGTATTCTTTATCAACTATACAAAAACCACCAAATACCCATTTTGGAGCACATAACTTTATTTCAAGCCATTTATTATAGCACACAGTAAAGCCTAACTGTTTATAAAAGGTATTCATTATCATCGCAGCAAGTAATGACAGCAGGGTAAATATCATAATTGATTTCAAACAGAAACTAATACAGAATTTTATCCAACCCTCAAATAGACTTTTCAGTGGTGAAAATAAAATAGAGATTAGGAATAGCGGCATTATAGCTATAAGAAAAGCTATACCCATAAAACCAGAAAGGAATATTATGTAAGCATACATACACAGCAGGAAATATAAGACAATCCCTATAAAAATTGCCGGTATCATAAGGAGACTTGCCCACATTTGATAATGTAAAAATGCTGCAAACTTTTTCCAAACAGAGTAAGCAAAAAACTTATTAAACATATCCTCCATGAAGCTAAACAATTTAGCTTCATTTCCTTGAGCAACGTTTGAATTACCTCCGGTGTTCATGTTGGGAGTAAAATTAGTAATTATGCTTATCAATTGTTCAAGACCTTTAACAAATAAAACAAGAAAATGATCATAGAAAAATCTAAAACTTCCAGGAGATATAAGCACTATTACTAGAGTGATTTTCATCATTCTGATGAGCATATCATGCTTAGTTTCTCTTATCATTCCAAAAAGATAAAGAAGCGATGAAATCACTATAAATAGAACAAGCAAGGAAAGAACAAAATTGTGAAAGCTCGTACTTTTTTCAGCTATATTTTGAAACATCGCTTGTGCAGCTGCAGGATCATTGCTATCAAAATGCTTTTTACAATTTTCGTTAATCAATAATACACATTTTAGATAGTTATAAACGTAATCAAAAAATCCAAAGTTACTTGGTTTCTGCACTCCGCTCAAAAATTCAAAAGAGTAGCCACCTGCATTATCTAGATAATATCTATCTAATATCTTTACATATATTTTCCATCCTTTTTCTAACCTCACCGTATTACAATTCCTGTCCTGTAATGTGGTATTATCTCTGTCTAAAGTAAAAAGCCCACTTCCATCCTCCGCTACGGAATTGTAACCTAGATGTACAGTAGGAGACTCAGGGTTACGCATGGATTTTAAATTTTCGTTAGGACTAGAATCGCTAGGCCTTTTAAATAAAAGATAAGCACCATGGCCGTTAGTAAACCAACATGGAGCACCGCGTTTTTCTCTGTTATCATCTTCACTAATACACTTGCACTTTACAGTGCAACTTGCTTTAGGCTTACTTGAAATTTTTTGTATTCTAGGTTTATAATCATTACAAACTAAGTGAAAGTCAGGTAGACTATTATCACCTGACTCGCCTTCAAACTTAGTCGCATATTTTAGCTGTTCCAAGCTTTGCAAATTATAACTACCTTTAGATTCTTTCTTATTATTATTACTCCAAGATGTCCATGCACCATTTACTCGTACTACTAAACTATCTCCATTGGTTTCAAATCCAGTATCTTTCCACTTCACTACTTGATTAGGGTGAAAACCATAATTGATTTCTCCGGTTTCAGGATCAATAGGTTCTCCACTTTCACCTTCTGGAAAAAACGCATCATGACCGATTGGAAAATGAGCACCAATTGCAATGGGCTCAGGACCAAAATAATCAGCAGATATACATCTTGGAAAAGGCATATCATTCTTACTACAACCTGTAACCAGAACACAGATTACCAAAATTAATAACCTAAACCAACATTTGCCTAAGCGTGATTGCATACCTAAACTTTTTCCAATACAGAATAAATTTCTAAAACCTTACTTCAAATATCTTTTTAATTAGTTACTCCATATATTTCATCAATCTTCCTTGGCTTGTCCTTTTGTTTTATCAGAATCCTTTTGCTTATCTGGCTGGCTTAGTGTTTCAGATTTGCTCATTTCTTTGCCAGTACTCGCTTTCCCATCTGCTTGCTTTGGTGTATCAGGCAATTTAGCTTCAATTTTGCTACGATCTTTACTCATTCCCTGCTTGATGTTATGTATCATATTTTGGGTTCTATCATCAAGGCCAACAGTTGACAGCATAGCTTGTGATGCTCTCCTAGAAATATGACTAACACTTTGGGCAACTCCAAAACCAGAGCTGAACAACGCCTGCGCCATAGTTTCTGATATAGAAACAAAAGCTTCCATTGCACTAGCAATGATGAGATATATAAATGCCTGGATTAGATCTATAGGTAATGCTGAAAAGTGCCCACCAGCCCTTTCTCCAGTACTGAGCGCAACATCAACACTAGTACCAGGACTATACCCAAGAGGTAATATTGATTTCATAAGACACAAATCATACGATAAAAAATTTACACTAATTAAGCATTGATAGCATGCAGAAAAATTTGTGAGGTTGTATAGAACTGAATACATTAACTGATTTAAAAGAGACAAGGATGAAAATAAAATGACTGGTTGCAATGAAACATGAGCCAGCGTTTTTATCCAATTATCAAATAATGTTTTAGTTTGTTGAAATAGAATAAATACGATAAATAAAGGTGCCAATGACAATAAAAATGCAACTAAAACAGTAGATATTACATACTTAAACGTAGCACTAATAATGCATCTTAAAAACACAAAAGTAGCATAAAGTATTGCCAAAAATGCAATAAAGCCAAAAGGTCCTGATAGCATTAAAGATAAAAATTTCAGCCATGTTTCTCCTGTAAATAATACTCCCGCTGTTAAATCTAAGAATGCAAATTTTTTACCTCCTTCTCCTATATAGCCAGAAAAACTATCAACTAAATAAGTGCTACCATCTATAAAAAGTCTGGATAAAGTTGTGCCAAAAAGTTCCCAGCTTCTATCGCTAAAGGCAAAAGCTATAAATGCTATCTTCATCATCCTTACAATAAAGTCAAATTTACTTAGCTGTATTGTTCCTAGCATATAGCCAACAATAGTAAATATAACGTATAGAATAAGCAAAGCTCTTACTCCTTGCAGAAGACCTCTTGCATATCCTTTGTATGAATCTTTAACGCTGTCCCCAATTACTTCTTCTTTTATAAATTTAAATACCTCGTTTACATTCGATGAAATAAAATCATTAATTTTTCTTTTGACAAATAAAGTTACTGTGTACTTATTATTTTCATAATATTTGGCTTCTTTGTCCGTAATATCATCTTTCTTTACGTTTTCTACATTAATACCAAAGTATATCTTTTTAGACTCTTTATCCTTTAAATGACTTCCATCTATTGCATAGTAGACTACATTATCCTCTTTTATTTTATCCAACCTCTCTACTTCTTTAAAATCATTAGTCTTTATAGCAAATGGATCTAATGGCGGATTATCACCCAAGTGCATATACAGTTTTTTACCACTATCGAAGTTACATGATCTAGTCACTTCAACATAATACCCTCCCCTATTAGCTCCATAATTACCATAATCTGCAATAGCAAGCATCAGACTATTTTTATCAGGTACTACGTTATTATTCACTGTATAGTAATGATTTAATCTCAGAGAATAATCTTCAAATTTATAATTAATCTGTGAACATACATTATCTCCTTCCGCACCTTTCTCATTTGGAAAACATTGAATACCTTTAGCTGTATTCTGATTATCAAGATCGCCAACTTTTGCAACAAGAGCCTCAGCCCAAGAAATATCTCCTCTGTTCTCTTTGAAGTTTAATTTAGAATTTGATATTAAATTAATGTCAATCTGCTTAGAATCCCTCTTATTTTCTTCAATCTTTTTTAGTTCATCCTCAATACCTTTAAGGTGAGAATACATGTCACATGTATTTCTTTCATCATACTTCTCATACCTTATAGAAGAGACGCAATCCTCCCCTATACCTTTTGCGTTGTAACATATATTCTGATAGTAACAATTAAGTTCATAAGAACTGTACTTGTTCAGCTCATTAAAATCACACCTTTTCCCATTACATAATTCATTCAGTCCTATTTTAGTTCGTCGTAGATCTAACAACGCACCATTCATCCATGGACTTTTATCATTAAAATGTACTTTATTATCGTATGGAGTGTAGCCGTTACCAACTAACACTTTCATTTTTTCTTTTCTAAGCAACGGAAATTCTACTTTAGTCCTTTTACCAATTTCTCCACAAAAGAATGTTCCTCCACCAAACATGTCTTTTATTGTAACTTTATCTTTCTCATCCCCTCTTTCAGTTCTATAACAATTGTCATCAAAACTGATTCCTTTTCCTTGTGGATTGTCATAATCAATCGTTATCTCTCTGGGAATTAAGCTAAAGCTTAACTTATCACCAGGATTTGCTTTAATTCCAGTATCTACATAACGTCTATTGCTATAGAATTCATTATTTCCAAAGCCTATGTCCCCACATATTTCTCGTTCATCAAGACTAGCATTATCAGTTAACTTATTACTGTAATTTGGTATTAAATCATTAGCACAAAATACAGCGGGCACAAGTACTCTCTTTGGATTTTTCCCTTCTTTAAGAGGACAAAGATTTACTGACCCACCAAGAGTAAATTTGATTTTCTCATCCTTGCTAATTACTTGACCAGAATCAACCCAATGAATTTTAATTCCTTCGCCAGCTTCACGAACTGGAACATCTATACTGACACTAGTATTTCTGCTCTGCAACCCAGGTTCAACACAATCCATTGTGCAGCCAGTAATTACAAGACATAGTATCAATAATAATGATTTTCTGCTCATCATTGATTTCCTGTGTTTGTCGGTATTTTAGGTGCTGATCTTTGAGCTGATTGTGGTATTTGAATTCTTCGACTTGGTGTACCAGGTTGCTGACCTGCTCTTCTTTGGATACTTTGTTCATCTAAACCTACTGTTCCCATTAAGCTTTGCTGATATTGCCTTCCTGGTTCGCTTGCCACATAAACACCAAACAACGAATCAGATATTGTTGAAGATGCCTCAACTAAAGCTTTCATAGCATGCCCCAAAATCACAAAAGCCATCATAGCGGTGATATTAGGTGCATGTTTGGAAGCATAACCATAAATAATACAAGGATTAAAAATCTTTAAGTTAAGATTAAGTATACATGTAGGACAGACCTCAAAATTAAAGACCGAATACACAATATAATCCATAACCTGGCTTATTAATGATATAAAAATTAAAAGCACTACCGGATGAATTGCAAATCTTGCTAAATTTTTGACCCAATTGTGAAACATCTGTCTAGTATATCCAAATAGAAGGCAAATAATAAAAAGAGGCGCCAAGGAAAGCAATAATGCAACTATTGCTATAGATGTGATAAAAGAAAATAAGGCGTTAAACATCGATAAGCTCACTGTTATCAAACCCCAAATCACCAAGCAAAACGATACAATACCCAAAGGACCAGAGAATATAAGGGATACTATTAATAACACTGAGTGTGCTGATAAAAACCTATTGAGTGGTAAATCAAGAAATTCAAAAACATTTGATGTTGTACCTCCGAAATTTGCTATTTCTATTAAC
>NZ_CP016430.1:351014-443634 GCF_003999585.1 Wolbachia endosymbiont of Bemisia tabaci
TTATAGAGTTAATAATGTTTTTAATCTCCTTTTCACTTTTATCTTGATCCGATTTTGAAAAATTTGGACCCCAGTACTCTTTTCCATTCAACCATTCTGCGTTACCTGTAATATACTTATTAGGACATATCATGCATTGATCTTCTCTATCCTTATATCCTTTCTCATGCTTTTGACATTCACTTTGATTTAAAACATGTGCAAAATACTCAATCTCTCCTTCACTGCAACTTTCGTCAATTTTTTTATAGGTGATCGTACCATTATCGTTTTCACACATTTTACTCCCAATGACACTAAAGCTTATCGAATCACCCTCTTTAAGCGCAAATGGCAGCTGCACAGAATTTTCCCCAGGTCGAATTGCAAAATCTTGATACTGCTTAGAACAAAAATTAACCTTGTCCTGCACTATATTAATTTCTGTTACTTTTGTTTTATCTGAGATATAGATACCAGAATCAACCCACTTCTGCTCTGTCGACACTACATCTAGTTTCTCGCGCAAGCCTGATAAATCTTCTGGCTTAATACAGTGATGGCACCCAGATAATAAAAAGAGTATCACAAGACTTATGCATAGCTTACCCAAGTTTTGGTTGCTCAAAAGTTCAAACATTTGTTACTCACCTGCTCTCACTTTCCACCTTTTATAGTTTCACTAGAAGAAGATCCCGATCCCTTATTATCATCTCCACCTCCTCCAATAGCCCCTCTTGCCTTATTTACAGCCGCAGCAGCAACTTGACCAGCACCTCCAGCAGCAGCTTTGGCAGCAGATAAAGCTTTATTCACCATTTGTGCAGGAGTGCTACCTGAACCAAGTGCTGCTCTGTGATTACCAGCAAGTTCAGCAGCCATGCCAGGAAGAACGTTTAAAAAGTGGTAAAAGAGGAATAATACTAAACACAATTTTAATAATTCTCCGATTAGAGAGCTGCCAAACTCCATGTATGTAAAGTCGAATAGACCAAGTATGCTGCTCTTTTTAAAGCTATAATTTTGCATCATACATGCGAGAGTAGTTTGATTTTTACCACATTCCCCATCTTGCAATTTAAACCACTGTTTTTTCTTGCTATATGAGATTTCTGCTTGTTTCTTTTCATATGACTTGTCCGGTTGTTCATTTTTATATAACTCGTCCGGTTTAAAATTTAAATTTTTAAAATAGATTTTATCACATGCTATGAACATAAAAGATAGAAATGCAAAGAGGATAACTGGGTATAAACTGTAGGTAATTAACTCTTTTAGCCAACCATCAAAATATCCTTTAGTATGTTGAAACAAAACCATAGGAATGAATAAAGGCGATAAGATGATAATTACACTAAGCGCAACTAAAGATAAGATAAATACATAGCACATCCATAAAATAACCATCATCATCAAAATGGCCATAAATATACAGACAAGAGCTACTAAGATCTGTCCACCAGCGAAAATAATACCAATCACCGAACCTGCAACTAACAAGACAGGAGCAGCGCCAAGCAAAACCGCTAAAGTTGCAACACCTCCAGTACCAATTTTGCCACCAATTCCATCTAAAGGGGCACCTAAATAAAATAAAATTCTGCAATCAAGCCTATCCCAAGGTGCAAGATAACTGTAGGATACCTTCTGCCCTGCACGATCGTATTCATAATCTTTACCTTCCTCATAATTACATATATCTTTACTCTCAGATGAAGCTTTAATCACTATTTCTGATAAGCCGTTCGAAAGTTTTGTTAATTCCCCGTAATAATGAGACATAGTGCTACCTGTCGTAAAGTAAATCACTAAAGCGAATTTAATGATCAACATGTACATTTCTTGCGGACTACGCACTCCACCAGACATAACTTTTATAGAGAACAATATCAAAGCTAAAATTAAGATAGCAGTAACAGTGTTCTTCAGTCTTTTTTGTGCTACAGACAAAAAACTACCCTTAGCATGTCCATTTTTGTCTGTAAGTAAGTTACCACTTGAATCAATACCTGCCACTAAATTATCTAACGACTCCTTAATACATTGCACTATCATAGAAGTTATAGGAATAGGAGATAATGACTTACTTCCCGCTTGATTGTAACAAGCTTCAGAGACATACGAGCTAAAACAGCTTTTATTGTCATAACCTACAAAAATTTTTCCCTCTCCTTTCTTTTCCCTTATAATAGTTTTGTAATCTTTGTCCTTATTTTTAGAATTATTAAGATCTTCCTTATATTCACCTGTACCATCTTTATTTTTGAATATCATCACAGATTTTTCACACATAGGAGCAAGTGGGTAAGGTGGCAATTCTGTGCATCCTATATCAATTCCTTGCGGCCAAGCAGTTCCAGCTGCCCTAACTTCAGCCAATTCCACACATAATCTGCCCATTTTTTTCACTGCTTTGAACGTTGATCCATGTATAGTTTCGCTCTGTCCAGATTTAAGCACTTTACATTCTAGATCGCCATCAACCTTCGGAGACCATGAACCACTTTCATATCCAGTGTCTTTCTCTCTGATATCAAAGTCTATGTATCCATCTTCCCCTCTGAAATTAAAGTCATTCGTCTTGAAAAGATTGCCAAATGTTAAAGGATTGCGATGACATACTTCTATGTATTCACTATATTGCACCCCATTTTTTGGCCAGTAGTAGTGTTCCCTATCAACATTAACAACATCCCAATCAGTAAAGTTTAAAATATCTTTCTCTGTTTGTTTTCCATCTTTTTCTGATCTTTTCTGTAACGCAGAAAAATATTCATCTTCTGTTCGATAATTTTTATCTGTATCACCACTATAACCTGTATCTTTTAGTTTAAAATTTTTATATCTCCCATCATTATCGTATGCAACTGGATGCCTAACAAAACTATGCTGACAAACAATAAGTCCCCCAACTGCCTTCCAGACTCCAACAATTGCACCTATCACTCCAACGATAACAAGAGCAGTAAATAAACCAGCAGAAGAGACAATCAAAACAATACCAGTAGATATTGCACCAATAGCAATTGCTAGCCCAGCAACTGCTGCAGATGTTTCAAACTCCTTACAGTCAGGATTAGAGGCGCGGCTAAAGCTACCAGTAGAATTAAATCTGCTAACAAATTCCGTTTTGTCAGTACCACTTACTGTATCTGCAAACACTGGATACGAGAGCAAAAAATCTATATTTAACAAAAATATCGCAACTAACAGTAATGACAGTTTAGTTTTAAACATTTTTCACCTTTTGATAAAACACAGGCAACCACATCTTTGGATCATCTCCGACTTCTTTCAGTATATCATATAACAATAGAACACTTTCCGCACGTCCAGATAACACGTTGACCACATCATCCAAATCTTTCAGATCTATTCTAGCTACTACAGCATTAACTCCCTGCTTTACTAAAAAGAATCTAGTACTTGGATCTGTGTGTTTGATCAGTATGTACTCACGTTCAGTTAACATAAAAACATCTCGATAGACACTAGTAGCTTTCAGATTTGGCAAAAAAATTTGTGTTGCTGTCTGCTGTACAAGCGTATCACTAATAGCACTTTTACTTGCATCTTCAACACTCTGAGTAGCAAAAACTACAAAAGCATTTAACTTTCTCAGCACTTTCAACCAGTCTTTTATCTTAGGTGCAAAAACTGGATTATCTATTAACGCCCATGCTTCATCAAGAACAATAATAGATGGAGTGCCATCAAGCGATATACTAATCCTATGAAACAAATAAATCAAGACCGGCCCAAGAGCAATAGGATCTTTTAGCAAGCTAGCCATTTCAAAGCCAAACACTCTTGCTTTTGAAAAATCTAGCAAATCTTCTTTATTGTCAAATATTGCAGCATGAGAGCCATCATCATGCCACATAGATATTGCTCCAGCTAGAGTATCAGGGCCCGCAAGTCCTAAAAATGGTACAAGATTTCTCAAAAATCTGTCTTCTTTTTTTAATTTAAAATTTCCCTCAATTGCATCATTAATTCTAGCAATATCTTCTGAAGTGAATTTATCGTTGTACACTAAAATTAAAGATTTTATCCATTCCATCAAAAATGTTTTATTATCAGGAGTATCGTCAAGTTGCAGAGGATTAAAATTTGTCTTAGTTCTTGGTTCTATTATAGTATAGATACCACCAAGTGCTCTTAAAAAAATTTCTGCACCGCGATCTTTATCAAAAAAGAATATTCTTGGAGAAAATTTCATTGCTTGAGCACATAAAAAATTCATTAAAACAGTTTTGCCAGCACCTGTTGGCCCAATTATCATAGTATGTCCAACATCCCTTATATGAAAGTTGAAGAAAAATGGAGTGCCAGATGTTGTATCAAAAACTGTAACAGCATCTCCCCAGTGGTTATTGAATTTTTTACCAGTAGGATAATTATGTTGAGATGCAAAACCGGCCAAATTAAGACTACTTATTGTACCTTTTCTTACTATATAATCAAAATTACCAGGAATTTGCGCCCAAAATGCTGGTTCTAGATTAACCCTCTCACGAACAGGATAAACACCACAATTAGAAAGCTCCGATTCAACCAATGATAAAGCATTGTCCAATGATTTAGGGCTTTTTTCTATACATAAGATAGTTAAATGGTGTTCACCAAACGCAATTTTACCACTCATTGCATCATCAAGCGCATGAGAAATTTCTGCTATTTGAGAAATAGCTTTATCTGCAGATTGTATCATACGATTTTGCTGTATCTGCATTTTCGCAATTGCCATTTGCCTATTTGTAAATTGAAAAGACTGCGTGATAATAAATTCATAAGGAAGTTGTAAAAAAGAATCAAGCATTCCTGCGGAAGTATTATTTCCATATTCTTTGATACTAACTATTCCAGCATATTTACTTTCATTATGAGTCACAACCTGTATCATCTTATGGCCAAAAAATAACCTATGAACTGGTAAGTATCTTGATATTTCAGTTTTTAGTGGAAAAAGCGTATTTGTAACAAAGCCACAATTTACAATTCTAGACAGAAACTCCATTATTTCACAAAACAGCCCGTTCGGAGTTTCTTTTACTCCAAGGACTTTAGGCGAATAATTCCTAAGGCTTGTTACTATACGATTTGTCGTTTCCTCTAAATCTTCATAGGTATCACGCATATCACTTTCCCAAGCATGTTTTGAAGTTACATGCCCAAATTTTTTCAGTAGATGTGATAAAAATTCTACTCCCTTTGTATCTGCCCTACGAATAATCGTAATGTATAAATCATTAATAAAAGATTGCCTAGTTGCGTGTTTTTCTCTCCATTTTAGATTTACATGGTTAGCAAAAAAATTTGGTAAACTCTGGTTTGCAAATTCATCAGAAAAAATATTTTTCTTACGCCTGATAGTATGGAAATATAAACTAAATGCTGGAGATGAAATGCTTCTTAGCATCTGATTTCTGATATTATTTTGTATCACCAAGTCTTCATCATCGGCCGTTTCAAACGCAAAGCCATTTAATTTTATAAATTTAACTAACCAATTCTGCTTTGTTATCAAGGTTGTACTATTCCAATAGCAAGAATAAGGTATAAATTCGGCAGCGTGAACCTCTCTACTTAGAATAGATTTATTCTTTGATTGAATAGCTCTAAATCTCAACATTGCATAACATCAAGTAATGTCATAAGAATTGGCTCCATGATAAAACCGATTTAAACATTTGGAACATTTTCCCAACTTTACCATAAATAACTCAATAAACAACGGTTCCTTTGCAGAAGCTATATAACCAAGTCCATGTACCCCACATAACATCAAGAAAGTTCTAAGATCATTTGTATTAATGAAAATTAGCATGCAAATCAGAACATTTAATATTGCAAACATATAACTCACACCAAAAAGCATCGCAGGTCTTGTAAGACCTTTAAATAATTGATCCGTTTGTATATTACCTGTGGACATACCCTTGATCTTCTAATTAATAGCTCTAACACTAATACTACATCATTAATTAAAAATCTATTGAAATGAATAGCACTTTAGGTAAGATAACCAATTTAACTCTAACGATGACAAACTGGCCATTTCAAGAAGCAGAAAAAATACTACAAGAATTCCCTAATAAAAAAGAGATAATATTTGAGACTGGTTATGGTCCCTCAGGTTTGCCACATATTGGTACTTTTGGGGAAGTTTTTCGTACCACAGTTATTGCAAACGCTCTAAAAAAAATAGCTCCTAGTATAAAAACCAAAATCATTACAGTTTCCGACGATATGGATGGTTTGCGAAAAATACCAGATAATGTACCAAATCAGGAAATGCTAAGAGAGAATCTTAACAAGCCATTAACCATGATACCTGACCCATTTGGCACTCATGAGAGTTATGGTCATCACATGAATTCGTTGTTGTGTAAATTTCTTGATTTGTTTGGATTTGAATACGAATTTAGGAGTGCTACAGAGTGTTATAAATCTGGCGTTTACGATGAAAAACTTTTACTCTTGCTGAAAAATTATGATAAAGTGATGGAAGTAATGCTTCCATCATTTCGGGAAGAAAGGCAGCAGACTTACAGTCCATTCTTGCCGATATGCCCAAAAACTTCCCAAGTTTTACAAGTTCCAGTAATTGAAACAAATACAGATAAAGGAACAATCACGTATGAAGACCCAAACGGGGAAAAAATAGAAGTTCCAGTGACTAAAGGAAAATGTAAACTGCAATGGAAACCTGATTGGGGAATGAGATGGGCTGCATTCGGAGTTAATTATGAAGCTCATGGAAAGGATTTGACTCCATCTGCTGTGCTTTCAAGTCAAATATGTAAAATACTTGGAGAAAAGCCACCGCTTTTGTTTTGCTATGAGTTATTTCTTGATAAAGAAGGAAAGAAGATATCAAAATCAAAAGGAAATGGTATTTCAATTGAGGAGTGGCTAACTTACGCACCCACAGAGAGTTTAGCGTTATACATCTTTCAGAGCCCTAGAAAAGCTAAACGTTTATATTTTGATGTGATACCAAAATCAACTGATGAATATTTGGAGTTTGTTAAGCGTTATAATGATAGTGAAGAAAAGGATGTAAATAGCCCTGTATGGCACATCCACCAGGGTAAAGTTCCAAACGTAGAAACTTCAGGCATAAATTTTTCGTTACTTTTAAACCTGGCAGCAGCTTGTAATGCTGAAAATAAAGAGATTCTTTGGGGTTTTATATCAACTTATGCACCAAACGTTACACCAGAAAGCAACAAAATGCTAGATAGGCTTTCGGATTTTGCAGTTAGGTATTATCACGACTTTATCAAGCCAACAAAAGCGTATAAAGCTTCAAACGAAAAAGAGAAAGAAGCGTTACTAGATTTAAAGAACAACCTACATTCCCTGCCTATTACAGCCACTGCTGAAGAGATTCAATCTCAGGTTTTCTCCATCGGAAAAAAACATAATTACAATAACTTACGCGATTGGTTTCAGTTGCTATATGAAACGCTGCTTGGCCAAAAAACTGGTCCAAGAATGGGATCTTTTATCAAGCTTTATGGGATAGATAATACAATCTCTCTTATAGAAAGTGCTACTGAACGTACACTTTAGGGTTTACCTTCTTCCATTTGAGCTCTCTAGTTTTATTACTTGACAAACCTTCCCACTTTTCTTATTATACTAATAAAGGTATTTATCCTTGTTTTTGGGCTCAACGACAAAATTCAGATGTTTATTGGCAAATTACATAAAATTTTTATTGGCAAATTACATAAAATCATAGCGGCTCCATGTCTTTTTTATTTTTTCTACATTCAGCCAAATCGCGCTTTAAATAAGCGTTAGCATATTATTACAACGCCAATTTACATTATTATAGGGTCAAAACTCGTTACACGGGAATTTTTTTGTCTTTTTTTTATTTAGTAAATTTCTTAATATTTATAACTAAAGTAATTTTAGAGAGCCAGCGCGTGACCGATCTGGTCAGTTTTCTGAATCCCAGTACTGGGATGACAAGAAGAGAGCTGACTTGAATGACACCAAATGGACACTGAGACAGAGGCTACTTGAATAATATTTCACCATGTCATTCCAGCACTTGATGCTGGAATCCAGAAGTTTTTTTGAGCACAAAAGTTATGCTAAGTTTTTCTTGGCAAGAAACCAGTGTCAGCTACTTGAATGAAACTATTTTGGATGAAAATCAGTGTCAGCTACTTGAAAAGGAAGAAGAGACTTCTTCCTTCTACTTAACTACACTGTTGCGCCTAACTCTGAAGAAACTTCTGATTGTACATCAACTCCATTTAGCTGATTACCAGGACTTGACTTTGCTTGTGCAATAGCCTCCTTTAACTCATCACAAGGCTTATACACTTCATATATAATACCACCAGCAACAAGTCCTGTGAGTACAGAAGCAGCCACAGCTATCCCAGCCATAGCACCTACTGATAATGACACACCAATAAAATATGCAGAAGTAACTACTATAGCAGCTACAATAGATGTAATAATAAATATACCAACACCACAGACTATTCCTCTCATAATCGCGTCTTCAGTAGCCATTTCTGCTAGATTTTTGTTACAACGACCTTTTACTAAAGGATCAGCACCTGCTTTTAATAGAGCTCTTACTATCTTGTGATGACTCTCATCAGCAGCAACGTACAAAGGAGTCCGTCCAAGAAATTTATCTGGCAAATTAATATCGTTAGGCCCCTTAGCTAATATAGCCTCTACTATCCCAATTTTGCCTTTCTCAGCAGCAAGATATAACGGAGTTTTTTCACTTTTATCTCGCAAATTAACATCTATACCTTGTGCTGCTAATAGAGCGTTTACTATATTTTCGTTACCTTTTTCAACAGCCAAATGTAAAGGAGTTTTTTCACTTTTATATCGCAAGTTAACATCTATACCTTGTGCTGCTAATAGAGCGTTTACTATATTTTCGTTACCTTTTTCAATAGCCACATGTAAAGGGGTTTTGTCAAATAGATCTCGCGAACTAACATCTATACCTTTTACTGCTAATAGAGCTTTTACTACATTTTCTTGATTATCTATAAGTGCTGTATGTAATAATGTTAATTCTTTTTTGTTATAATCATTATTTTTACTAAATTCATAATTTATATTAAATTTTCCCCCTTCCATTCTTCATAAGTAGATAAGCTTCTTTTTTTTATTTGCTCTTTTATTTTTTCAACTATGTTATTACCATTCAAATCATTTTCACGATTTACTATACTTAATATCTGTTTCAACAATTCTAAATACATATCAAACTCTCCTATAAAAATAATAATATACTTTAATTATTATATACTTAAGTAATAAAGTCAAGGATTTAATTAATTATCATAAATATTTAAATAAGAAACAGGGGCTTTTGTGCGAGCGTTATTAATCTTCAGTTTAATAGGATAAGATTCGTCAACGTTTCTGTAAGTATCTTCTATATAGAAGAGTTGCTACCAATAAATCCTAAGCTGACCAAATACATTTCTGTAGATTCAGATCTACTTGACTTTGGTTTGAAGTATCTTACTGTTTTGAACATTTTTTTTAGCTCATTGCAGAAATCTTTATCAGACTCTCCTTGAAAAATTTTTACTACAAATTTGCCATCATGATTCAAAAAATGCTTTGCAAAATTGAGCGCTGCTTCGCATAAAAGCATAATTCTGATATGATCTAACGATTTTAAACCGCAAGATTCTGGTGCCATATCAGATAAAATTACATCAAATTTGTGATCCTTGAATTTTTCTCTTAAAATTTCAAGTTCGCTGATAATATCACACTGTATACACTCTACTCCACTAATTGCATTTATTGGTTTTATGTCAACAGCAATCACATTCGCTCCTTTCTTAGATGCAACTTGTGACCATCCACCAGGAAAAGCGCCAAGATCAATAATTTTTTGCCCTTGTTGGAGTAGTTTAAATTTATCGTCTATTTCTATTAACTTATATGCCGAGCGCGATCTATAACCGTCCTTATTGGTTTTTTGCACATACTGATCATTCAAATGGCGATGTAGCCACCTTGTTGAAGATAATTTTCTACCTCTAGCTGTTTTTACTCTGGTCTTTATACTAATAACCTACTTATTATTGATTATATCTTTGAGCTCTTTTTCAACTACTTCTTTTACCAATGCATGTAGATATTTATTCAGCCACTCTGAAAGCTGAGGTTTTAAAAGAGATGTAAGTAATTCTTCAACAGTAAGATCTGCTCTTTTTTGTTGTTTATGCCGTAGTTCGCTTTGCATCTTTTCAAGCAATGTTTTAATTTCCTCCATATTTTCTTTTAAAACTAAATGCTCGTTACTTTGTACTTGATGGCTCGCTTTGCTATTATTAATTTGTATATCGTTGTACAAATTTTTCTCTTCTGAGTTGTAACTATGGCTATTAAATAGGTTATTCATTTTCTCACTTTGGCAATTATTCTCTTCTTCACTATTTTCTTTTTCTTCGATGTCTTCTGGGTACTCCTCTTCAAGGCATAATACTTCATCATCTTCATCTATTATTTCTGCTCTATCGCCACTTGGATTTTTACCCGATATAGCTTTTTTTATATCTTCTAGTATATCTTTTACAGATTGATTATCGCTCATACCATTAAATTTAAAGGTTTATACTATTTATCATAAAAAGCAAGTTGTAAACACTAATTACATAATTGCTTTTTGCCTGAATTAGATCGGAACGTGCTTTAAATAGTTCATCTTCAGTATTCAAAAGATCAATTGTGCTCTTTAAATTTAAGTTTACTTCTTGCTTAACTCCTTCCAATGCTAAAGCTGCTGCTTTTTCTGCTTCTTGACTTGCTTTAATAATAGCTTTTGCTGTCAGCACGTTATTCCAAGCATTTATAACTGCTTGTTCTATATTTTTTACTGCTTCGTAATAATCATAAGTGGACTGTTTCGCATCCATTTTAGCTCTACTGACACCAAAGGTATTAACTCCTCTTTTAAAGATCGGAATATCAAGAGTAAAGACAACACTCGCATTCTCTAGTAACGTGTCTAATTTTATATTGTCCTTTCCAAAATTTTTACTTGCGCTTAGATTCAAAGAAGGAAGCCATTTGGAACTTTCAGCAATCACTTCCATTCCAGCAGCCCTTTTTTTATAAATTGCTGCTTTTAGGGATAAGTTATTGGTTTTTGCTAACTGTAAACATTCATTTAATTCTGGTATAGAAGGTAGTTTACCATTAGTCTCATAAAGATTATCGGCATCTTCACCAATTAAATGATAGTAAGCAATATTAGCCAGCTTCAACTCACCTTCAGCATCAACTCTTTTGGATATAGAAGATGAAAATTTTGCTTTTGCGAATAAAACTTCAGCATTAGTAACTTCTCCAAGGGAAAAGCGTTTTTTCATAGCTGACAAATGCTCTAAAGAAACACGCTCTTTATGTTCTCTCAGTTTTAATATTTCTGCCCTTTGTAAAACATTAACATATGCTTTCACAGCGCTGAGTGCAACTTCTTGCTTAGATTGCTGAAATCTAATTTTTGCTGCTTTAAGAAGGTGATTTGATCGGCTGAGTGTAGCAAAAGTGCCGCCACCGTCTATTATTCTTTGACTTAATGTTAGACGTTTTCCAGAGTTTTGTAGATTGTTAATAATATTAAAATTACTATCGAAATTATATTGTAAATTAATGTCAGGTAAAAACCCAGCCAATCCGGAAGACTTAAGCTGCTTTTCAGCGCTCTTATATTGGTAAAATTGAGACTTTATTTTTGAGCTGTTTTTGATAGCTTTGCTTATAGCTTCTTCCAAATCGATTGCACAGCAACCTATGGTACCAAAAGCAATTACAAATATAATAATCAATCGAAACATTTTGCTTTCTAGCATGTTATTTAAGTTATTAGCATAAATTACTTTAATAATCAATAACTAATGTTGTTGACACTATCAGGCAACTTAGTATATCATAATCTACTGTTATGTATTGATATATGAAAACTTTTTTCTTAAAAGAGAAACAAATTGATAAAAAATGGCTTGTTATAGATGCAGAAGGGTTAGTAGTAGGAAGGCTTGCAGCATTTGTAGCAATGCTATTGCGTGGAAAACATAAACCTGAATATACACCTCATATGGACTGTGGTGATAATGTAATCATTGTCAATGCAGAAAAGGTACATTTTACCGGAAAGAAACTTAAAGATAAAATCTATTACAGGCATACAGGTTATTCTGGTGGTTTAAAGAAAACTACTCCAGATAATATTTTAAATGGCAAATTCCCTGAGCGTGTGATAAAAATGGCAGTAAAAAGAATGCTTGATGATGGTCCTATGGCACGTAGACGGTTTGAAAATTTGTATGTTTATTCTGGTTCAGAACATAAGCATCAAGGACAGCAACCTGAAAAAATAGATTTTGCCTCTTTAAATCGTAAAAATAAGAAATAATGGAGCAAAGAGTGAAAATAAATAATAATGATCAGCCAAAAAAGGCAATGATTGACTCACTTGGTCGTTCATATGCCACAGGTCGAAGGAAAGAATCTGTAGCAAGAGTATGGATAAAGCCAGGAAGTGGAAAATTCAGTGTTAATAAAAAAGATGATTTAATTTCTTATTTTAAAAGAGAATCAGTGTGTCAAATGATTAAAGCGCCATTCATAGTAACTTCTATGTTAGATAGGTATGATGTGTTTGCAACTGTAAAAGGTGGAGGACTATCTGGCCAAGCAGGTGCCTTAGCTCATGGAATAAGCAGAGCTTTAAGTAGTATAAGTCAAGATCTACACTCTATATTACGTAAGGGTGGATTCCTAACTAGAGATTCACGTGTTGTTGAGCGTAAGAAATATGGTCAACATAAAGCTCGGAAAAAATGTCAGTTTTCTAAGAGATAATTGTTTCATAATGGTATTTTTTTGTAAATATTATACAAGTTCTTACAAGGGTTCATGACATTTTCTCTTTTTATGACGAATTTAGTTGACTATTGGCATTAGCGTAATATGCTGTTTATGTAATTTTTCAATATTAAGGTAATTTATGAGTAAAGAAGATATAGTAAACCAACTGAGTCAAGAGTGCTCTAGTCAAGGTATAGATATAACAAAAGCTAGTTTGAGTAAGATTCATGATATTTTTATGGAAACAATCAAGGACGATCTAAATCGTAAAGGTGAAATACGTTTGCATGGAATAGGGACATTCTCTACTGCTATAAGTAAGGAAAGACAATGCCGTAATCCTCAAAATGGTGAGATTATGACCGTTCCTGAAAAGAAAAGAGTAAAGTTTAAAGCAAGTCAAACTCTTTTAAGTACTTTAAATGACAAAAAGAAAGTATCAGCTACTTAGATATAGTTATTTTCATCTTTTTAGTTACACTGTGTAAACCATGAAATATAGCCTCACTGATTAAAGAATGGCCTATATTAAGAGCTGAGATGTGAGGTATCTCTTTTATTCTTTTAGCATGTTTATAATTTATGCCATGCCCTACGTGGCATTCTATTCCTAGCTTATTAATGTATTCTGCAGAGTTAGTAATAAGTTTTAATTCTTCTTCTGATGGATTATCACAGTAATCCCCCGTGTGAATTTCTATTATGTCAGGCTTTCTTTCTAGCTTCTCAAGATATTTTAGTTGATTAATATTTGGATCGATAAACAGTGAGACTTTTATGTCAAAGCTGTGCATTTCCTCTATTATACCAGAAAGTTTACTGTGCATATTCAAGATATCCAAGCCACCTTCGGTTGTTAATTCCTCTCTTTTTTCTGGTACTATACAAATCGAATAGGGTTTTACTTCTTTTGCTATTTTGAGCATTTCTTCCGTAGCTGCAATTTCAAGATTCAACTCAGTGCTAATGTTTTGTTTTAGATTGAATACATCCTCATCTCTGATATGCCTTCTGTCTTCTCGTAAGTGTACGGTGATAAAATCTGCTCCAGCATCAATAGCTATTATTGCTGCTTTTAATGGATCTGGATAAGAAGCTCCACGTGCGTTGCGAAGGGTTGCAACGTGATCAATATTAACGCCCAATTTCACAATTTACCTCAAAAATTATTTATAAATTATACATATTATTAGATCTTATGCATGTCATTGTTTAATGCCATAGCTGAAAGACGGAGCTAGCAGTTATACCAATTCTCATTGTTGGCAAGTCAAATAAGAAACATTCAAAATTATTTGATTGTGGAAGTGGAAAGAGAAGTATTCAACCACTATGGATTGAAATCCAAAGATTGAGAGAGAGCATAGAATGCTAACATTCGACTTGAAAGTCACCAAATTTATCTTCTTTTTTAGAGTGATTTTCAATATAATTTTTTATCATTTCGTCAGTTACGTTTCCGCTAATCCTGACAAAGTAGCCTACTACCCATAACCCAGTATCTTTTTCTCAGCTCTGGAAAGTTTTGTTGGATTTTTCTGGAACTTTTTCCTTTTATTAACTGCACTAACTTACTAATACTTAAGTATGGGGGTATAGAAACGTATACATGTTGACGCAACTCTACCTCTCTACTTGATTATCTCTACATACTTCTTGTACAACTTCTTTAGTTTTCTGCCCAATATCTCCAACTAATACTGGATATCGATATTTTGTTATCCACACTATGTGATATATATACAGAGTGACTACTTTTTCTATAATATTCCACATTCTTTCAAATTTTTCACCTTAAAATTATATTCTTGAAAGGATGGTCCAGGGTTTTTCTCCCAAATTTGGGACAATAAAAAAAGGCAAAAAAAGCCCGTATTAACTTTAACAATTTAAAATGATTTTATGTGAAAACCATAGGCACCAATTGTTTTTTTAACTTAAAAATAAAAGTCAAGTATCAGGAATTCTAGACATAAACCCTCCTATGTGAATAAAGAGCTAGCAAAAATAAACTTATGTATTTTTTGCTGAAATTTGATTATTTGGTGAAAAAACCTGCAGGTGAAGATAGATTTTGGATCCTAAAAAACCTTCATTTTCCACTATAATGAAGCTACCAGAGTCTGTCAAGCAATTTTTTATTTAAATTGCTTGCAATCTTTTTATACACTCATCTTTACCAAGAATTACCATGATATCAATGATTCCAGGCGCATCCATTATTCCAGTTATTGGGGCGCGTAATGAGTGGTATATATCGCTCATTTTTATATTATGTAATTTTGAAAATTCCTTAATCTGAGAAGATAAAAAATTCTTATTCCAATCTTCACTACCTACACTCGAAAGAAATGATGCAAGTAATTTAATTACATTGAGGTTAGATTTCACAATTTGCTGAGCTTCTTCACTAAAATCAACTTGAATATAAAATTTTGCTAAGTCCAATAATTCGGTCAGACAGTTTGCTCTTTTTTTCAGCTCTGTCAGTCCCTGCAGTAAATAGCCCTTTTTTTTGTCAGTTAGAGTATTTTCTCTAAGTATTAGAGTCAGAATATCTTCATTGCTCATATTACTAATATAAAAACCATAGGCGCCAGTTGGTTTTTAACTTAAAAATAAAAGTCAAGTATCAGGAATTCTAGACATAAACCCTCCTATGTGAATAAAGAGCTAGCAAAAATAAACTTATGTATTTTTTGCTGAAATTTGATTATTTGGTGAAAAAACCTGCAGGTGAAGATAGATTTTGGATCCTAAAAAACCTTCATTTTCCACTATAATGAAGCTACCAGAGTCTGTCAAGCAATTTTTTATTTAAATTGCTTGCAATCTTTTTATACACTCATCTTTACCAAGAATTACCATGATATCAATGATTCCAGGCGCATCCATTATTCCAGTTATTGGGGCGCGTAATGAGTGGTATATATCGCTCATTTTTATATTATGTAATTTTGAAAATTCCTTAATCTGAGAAGATAAAAAATTCTTATTCCAATCTTCACTACCTACACTCGAAAGAAATGATGCAAGTAATTTAATTACATTGAGGTTAGATTTCACAATTTGCTGAGCTTCTTCACTAAAATCAACTTGAATATAAAATTTTGCTAAGTCCAATAATTCGGTCAGACAGTTTGCTCTTTTTTTCAGCTCTGTCAGTCCCTGCAGTAAATAGCCCTTTTTTTTGTCAGTTAGAGTATTTTCTCTAAGTATTAGAGTCAGAATATCTTCATTGCTCATATTACTAATATAGTGGTTATTCAAATGCTCCAGTTTTTTGAAATCGAGCCGTGCAGGTGAACGACCGATGCTTTCTAAATTAAACCACTCTATTGCTTGCTCATCGCTAATAATCTCATCGTTGCCATGACTCCAGCCAAGTCTTAGCAAGTAATTACGCATTGCCTGTGGCAATATTCCCATCTTTTCATAATCGCAAACACTTGTAGCCCCATGCCTTTTAGATAGCTTATTCCCGTCTTCTCCATGAATTAGCGGTACATGTGCAAAGCGTGGAACATCAAAATCAAGAGCTTGGTATATTAGTAATTGCTTGAAGGTATTAGTGAGATGATCAGAGCCACGTATAATATCGGTTATTCCAGCATCATGATCATCAACCACTACAGCAAAAATATATGTTGGAGTATTGTCAGAGCGCAAGATTACTATTTCATCAAGCTGATCGCTACTTATTGTAACTTGGCCGTATATTTTATCGTCAACAACAATATCTTCTGAGTCTGGCACTTTGAAACGGACAACAGGGTTTGCGCTTGATGTCGAATGAGTACACTTATGCTTATATATTTTTCCTTCTTCTCTTGCTCTTGCCTTCTTTTCTGCAACTTCATCTTCAGGGCAGTAACAGTGATACGCCCTACCCTTTTCAACTAAAAGATTTGCAACTTCAATATGTCTAGCTATTCTTCTCGATTGGTATATTATTTCTCCATCATAGTTTATTCCAAGCCATTTTAACCCATCTATTATTGCATCAATTGCTTCCTGTGTTGAACGTTTTCTGTCGGTATCCTCAATCCTTAGTAAAAACTGGCCACCATGACGCTGCGCATAGAGCCAATTAAACAAAGCTGTGCGAGCTCCTCCAATATGTAAAAATCCTGTTGGTGATGGAGCGAATCTAGTAACTATACCTGGCATATTTGTCTATTGTGATAACATAACCGATGATAACTAAAATTTGTACTTGCAACAACGTGGAACTATAGTAAATTTGAAAGATTAATTTACATTTATTTTTAATAAACTGCATTGTATAATTTAACATTAGTGAATGCAGTGAGGTGTGTATATGGATAATTTATTTGAAATTGCAAGAGGAGTTATAACAAAAGAGGATGAAAATAAATTTATTGAAGCTTGCAAGAAAAGAGTTGCTTGTGTAGCTAAGCATAGAATTGATGAAAATGGAAACCCATTTCATATAGCAGCAAGTAAAGGAATTCTGTTACCTGCGTTAAAAGAGATTATAGAGTATTTAGAAGAAGATACTGAGAGCAGAGTCAAGAAAGCAAAAGAAGCTAAAGATTGGGAGAAAGTAAAAAGCTTAAAAAAGGAATTTGAGAACAATAAGAAATATATTAAGGAAGCACTCCTCGATAAAAGCTATATTAAGGATGACGGGAAGAAGGTAGTATCACCCCTTTATTTCTTGGACCCTGCAGAGCGGAAGGAAGTTAAGCAAATTGCAGGCATAAAATGCAGCTTTATATGTAGTAAAAAGTTTCATCTATGCTTATACATAGTAGGGGCTATAGTGTGTGCTATCGCTATGTGTATATCTTTGTATCTTCTATTTTCGGCTTCTCAATCTCTTGCATTGGCTTCAATAGCAACAATAGCTTCTGGAGGATCTTCATATCTGTTATTTAAGGCATGTAACGAGATATATAGCTTGAATAACGAAAGTACTACATTGACAGATCCTGATGTTATGCAACTTGTAGATAGTGGTTTAGCCCCAACATGAAGTACTTGCAAGGAATAATATAGAAATTTACTTTCTTAACTTAAGGAAGTATACTTATAAGATGATAAGAAAGAAGTATAGTAAAATTTTAATAGCAAATAGAGGAGAGATTGCTTGCAGGATAATCAAAACTGCGCGCAAGATGGGTATATCTTGTGTATGCGTATATTCAGATGCAGATGTAAATTCTGTGCATGTAAGGCAAGCAGATGAGTCGAAGTACATTGGTCCTTCACCTTCTTGCCTGAGTTATTTAAATATTGAAAAAATATGCGAGGTGGCAGTTGAAACAGGTGCTGAAGCGGTTCATCCTGGCTATGGGTTTTTAGCAGAAAATCCAGGTTTTCCCCGTGCTCTGGAAAAACATAACATAGATTTCATTGGTCCAAGTGCAGAAACAATAGAAGTTACAGCCAATAAAATAACGGCAAAAGAAGAGGCAAGAAAAGCTGGAGTAAATGTAGTGCCAGGATATATGGGTAAGATCGAAGATGCTGCCCACGCAGACATCGTTGCTGAAGAGATTGGTTTTCCCGTTATGCTCAAAGCTGCATCAGGTGGTGGTGGCAAAGGAATGCGAATTGTATATTCCAAAAAAGAAATTGAACTAGCATTTACATCAGCAACAAACGAAGCAGAGAAAAGTTTTAAAGATGGTAGTATTTTTATAGAGAAATATATAGAGCTGCCAAGACACATTGAAATACAAATCATAGCAGATAAATATGGCAATATAGTGTGTCTTGGAGAGAGGGAATGCTCGATACAAAGGAATAACCAGAAAATAATGGAAGAAACTCCAAGTCCATTTATTAGTGAAGAAGTAAGACAAAAGATGTATGCCCAATGTGTTTCTTTGGCAAAGCAAGTTGGTTATTTTTCAGCAGGTACTGTCGAGTTTGTTGTAGATAAAGACCAAAACTTCTATTTTCTTGAGGTAAATACGAGATTACAAGTTGAGCATCCAGTAACAGAATTTATAACTGGAATAGACATAGTAGAAGAAATGATTAGAACTTCCTGTGGAGAAAAATTGAGATTCAATCAGGATGATATTAAACTTACTGGTTCTGCAATAGAAAGTAGAATTTGTGCTGAAGACCCATCAAAGAAATTTTTTCCTTCCAGCGGAAGAATCAAATATTACGACAAACCGGATGATGTAAGAATAGATGATGGAGTAGCTAGCGGTTCAGAAATCAGCATGTTCTACGACTCAATGATTGCAAAAGTTATAACCTATGGAAAAGATAGAATAAAGGCAATCAGCAGAATGCAAAAAGCATTGTCTGAATGTTATATAGAAGGAGTAACAAATAATATAGAATTTCTAGAATCCATTTTCCATCATCCAAACTTTATTGCAGCAAAACTCCACACGAGATTCATTCCAGATCATTACCCTAGTGGATTTCACGGCGATTTTATTACAGAAGAATATATTAAAATATTTATCTTTACTGCACTGTATGCTCACTTAGAAAATGAGGGAAGGTATTACAGTAAGTCAATAGAAGAAGTATTCACAGTGAAAATAGATGACAATGAGTACTCCGCAAATGCAAAGTATCAAGATAACACATTAACAACAGTATATAACCACAATAAATACTCCGTGGTGGGTAAGTGGAAATCAAGTTACAGATTACTATATATCACAATTAATGATGATACCAATATAGCACTTAAAATAGAAAGACAAGACAGCAAATATTTCATAAGACACGCAGGTATGAGAGCTGAATGTTGTGTATTGAAACCTCATATAGCTAAACTAAGCAAATTAATGCTAAACAACAAAACTGAAGGGATTTCAGTAGATACTGTGAAATCTCCAATATCTGGTTTATTGGTTAAATTACATGTCAATGCTGGAGATCAGGTAGAGGTAGGACAACCTCTATTTGTTGTGGAAGCAATGAAAATGGAAAATATTATATGTGCTGAATCAGAAATGGTAATAAAAAATATCTCTGTTAAAGAAGGGAAAAATGTACAGGCTGGTGATTTAGTATTAGATCTGATTTCTTAAATAACGCAAGCAGTATAAACCTGATCCAAATAAGATAAATGAAAACATTTGATGGGCTATAGCAATAGCCATTGGTATATGCAGCAACAAAGTGACTATTCCTAGAATTACCTGAATGATGACAGAGAATAGCATAACATATAATGGTCTTATACTGGCATTTTTTATTGTGAGTATTGCTACCAGAACTAATATCAGCAATGCCAGTACTCTATGCACAAATTGCACTGTTGCTCTATTTTCAAAGATATTGAGCCATGTAGGCTGTAAGAAAAATAAATCTTCTGGAACGATTTGTCCGTCCATTAGTGGAAAGGTATTGTAAATTAGACCAGCATTTAATCCTGCAACAAATGCGCCGAAAATTATTTGTATCATGATCAGAACTAAAATAATTCCTACGTAGTACTTGGTGTTACAACTAATCTTAAGTTTAGTTTGCTTTGGCCTGATTTGGTAATCAAAAAATTGATATGACAATAATGCAAAGATACCCAATGCAAGCAGTAAGTGAAGTGCGAGCTTATAGTGACTAACATGAGGATTGACTACCAAACCGCTTTTTACCATATACCAACCAGCAAAAGCTTGTAAAATTCCAAATAATAGTGCTGTAGATAACCTTATTACTGCATTTTTAGGTATTCTTTTTTTTAGTGTAAAGTATATAAATGGTAAGATAAAAACTAAACCTGTCAGCCTTGCAATTAACCTGTGCACATATTCTATTAAGTATATGGTGCGAAACTCTTCCATACTCATACCATAATTAAATGCTTTATATTCAGGTGTAGCTTCATATTTTGATTTTTCTTTTAGCCAGTCTTGTTCACTCAGCGGTGGCAATGTTCCGGTAATTGGTTTCCATTCCGTGATTGACAATCCTGCTTTTGAAAGTCTGGTAAATCCACCAATTCCCACCATGCAAATCACCATGAGAGAGCAGAGAAAAAGCCAAATAGCTACAGGTTTTGCTTCCATAATCCATGCTGAGTTTTATTCCATTGCTGAGGGTGAATAACAAATTCCCACAAAGCGAGAAAAGCTGCAACGCTATGTAGTAGACTATAGACGGGAAAAAATATTGATACTATATAAAAATAAAAAGGCATTTTTTGTTGTCTGATAGCTATTATCAAAAAAATCAAGTTAATACCGTATACTATTATAAAATAATATAAGAATAATTCATTCAAAATTTGAGTCAGCACCAATGAAAGCAACAAAAAAGGAGTCATAAAAAACATCAAAGCTGAGGAACCAACAAAAAAGTTTAATAGCAAAATTCCTTTGAGTCCAGTGTGCTTAAAAAGTAATTTTATATTTTTTAAGTGAACAATGTAAGTTTGCATATAACCTTTAATCCAGCGTGCTCTTTGTTTGATCCAAGCAAACACAGTAGTTGGTGATTCTTCCAATGTTTCTGAATCAATAATCCTGGTTTTATATCCCATTTGCGCAAGTCTCAAACCAAGGTCAGCGTCTTCAGTGACATTGTAAGCATCCCAAAAAAGCACTTTCTTTAAAATTTCCACTGAAAAATGGTTACTGCTACCACCCAAAGGTATTGGCATGTTCATTTTTTGAAATCCAGGCAAAAAATATTGAAACCAGTTCATATACTCGAGAGAAAAGAATTTTGTAAGAAAATTGCAACCAAAGTTATAGTAATTTAATTTCGCCTGTACACAAGCCAACTTTTCGTCGCCCTTATTAAATTCAATTAGTGCTTTTTTTAACTGCAACGGATCTGGCTTGTCATCTGCATCATATATTACCACATACCTTCCTCTAGCAAAACTCATAGCATAATTGCATGACTTAGCTTTTGTTTTAGGCAGAGAATGAGGCACTTTTATTACTTCAAAATACTGTGGTAAAGTGCATTTTTCTATAGCTGCCAACATTTCTTGATCATCTCTCTCTATCACAAGCTTTACATCTAATTTTGATTTTGGATAATCCAAACTTTCAATGCTCTTAATCAATTGCTTTATAACCGCATTCTCTTTAAAAGCAGGCAATAAAATAGTATATATAGGTTCATTCATCTTATCATAATCTGCTTTTTGGTTAGAAATTTTACGCAAGCCAAAAATTTTAGTTACAAATTTGAATAAAGAACTAGAACATCCGATTATAAATATCAACACCAAAGCAAAATATGCATATTTTTTTGTCAGTGTTAAAGTCGAAATCATAACAAAGAAAGAGGAAAAAAAGATTGAACTGAGCCTAATGCTTTTAGCTGAAAAATTAGGATTCTTATAATATAAGTAGTTACTTGCGAATTCTGAAATACCAAAGTGTGAGTTAAGAAGATTTAAAATCTGTTTGCTATCTACTTTTATCAATACATATTCAATACCGTAATGAGATTCGACCCAAAGGTTGATATCTTGGCTTATGTCTTCAACCATAAAAAAAGTAGTATCATTTAATTTTTGCCAAGGAATTATATTAAACCTATAGTAGAAAAGTTTCTCTTATTCTTTGCATAAACTAGAATCAAATTTAATTTTTTCTACATTATCAGTTTGAAGTACAGGCATTAAACTTAATGCAACTTTTTGCTCAAGTCACGTGAAAACGAAGATATAACCTCACTACTACGCTTATCATCTTTACGTTCATGCATTATTTTTTTTACAGCATCAGCAGCTATACTCGCTGTGTTAGCTTGTAAATCCCCAAGAGCTTTTTCAACTTGGTCAGTAACTTTCTTCAAATTAGAATGGGAATTTTCATCTAACGTTTGATCGAGTTGCTGTCTATTATGCTTAATAATACTATTAGCCTTATCAAGTGCTTCATTCATCATTTTGTTAACTTCTGCATCTAATTTTTTGTATTTTTCAGAAGATTTTTTGTAATACTCCAACATATCTTTTCTGAATTTTTCAGTTTCTTCACTTGAAAACTTGCTTTTGTTACGTTTATTGTTAAGCGCGTTTTTTATTATCTTCCTTAGCAATTTATATGAGAGGATAAAACCTACTAAAAAAGCAAGGCTTATAACTAGTAATGTAGACATAAAAACCCTAAAATTCTTTGGATACCAAATCAGCAACAAATTCCTCTTCAATCTCAGAATTAGCTAACTTAGTATAGTAAATCAAAGCAATACTAGTAGCCATTTGTTTTAATTCACTAATATACTTAGATTTAAATTGTACTACCTTTTCTTCAACAAGTTTAATCATCTTCTTGTCTTCCTCTTCCAATATATCCTTAACATTCGCTCTCATTTCTTCTACTTGAGCAAATGCATCATCTATGATTTTTTTTGCCCGTACTCTAGCTTGATTTAAAGCTGCATTATACTTGGCAATTTGCTCTTCTGTAAGTCTTAAAAGGTGAATAGAACTATTAAATGAATCTAACACTTCTTTACTTCTAGTGCTTATTATTTCATCTAACTTCGGTAAAAACAAACAACTCACTATAAAAAAAAGTGAAGAGAAAAAAATTAAAAACCAGAAAATTTGAGAAGAGAAAGTTGAAATATCAAGCTGTGGCATCTGTTAAGCAGCAAATATTAATAACATTGCAAGTACAAACGCAAGCAACCCCATGATTTCAACCATGGCAGCACCAATATAAACGTAACTTTTCATTTTACCTTCTGACTCAGGATTTCTCGCAATCCCATTTAACATAGCAGAGAAGATATTAGCTATACCTAAACCAGCACCGAGCATTCCAAATACAGCCAAACCAATTGCTATAAATTTTAAAGCCACTAAATCCATATATTACCTTTAACTATTTCTTTATAATATAATTGTAAAATATTCTGCAAGGAAGTCAATTACTTTACTGCATCTGACAAATATACACATGTTAATATAGTAAATATATAAGCTTGCAAAACTGCAACAAATACTTCAAATCCTATTAGTGCAATTATAAACAAAAAAGGTGCAGGTGTAAAAAATATGTTCATATTTACGACGAATCCTGCTATCACTTTGATGATTGTATGACCCGCAATCATATTTGCTGCAAGCCTTATTGATAAACTAATCGGTCTTACTAAATAAGCAAATAATTTAATAATGATGATTATAGGTGCAAGCCACGAAGGAGTTCCTTTTGGTAGCAATATACGTAAAAATTCTACTCCTCTTTCTTTAAACCCAACAATCGTTATATAAGTAAAAACCACCATTGATAAAGCGAAGGTAACTATCACATGACTTGTAACTGTGAAACTATAAGGAAGAACACCAACTAAATTACACGATAAAATGAAAATAAATACTGTAAATATCAAAGGAATGTGCTCCAAACCTTTGCTTCCAGTGTTACTTTCTATTATTGAAACAATAAAATCATATACATATTCAACTGCAGCTTGCAAATATCCTGGTATTACTGCACCTTTTCTTATTCCAAGGAGCAAAAACAGTACCATTAATATCACCGAGATCATCATAAAAAGAGATGAGTTGGTAAAGTTTATGTCATACCCAAATAATTTTGGTAGTTCTATTATTGTATATACTTTAAATTGTTCTAGCGGATTTAACGCCATTTTGACCCTGTATACTTAAACTGCAGCAGTAAATAAAGTATAAATTTTATAGAATAAAGTCAAGAATTAATATAAGGAGCTCTGTATTATTATAGCATTAACATATTAACAAAATATACAATTAAAATGCAAATTATAGTCAGCTACCAATCTTATTCTAAATTCTTGACTTAACATCTTATTTTAACTATAATTTAATTTTAATATGAGGCAATTATGAACGAAATAGATTTTACTAATCCACCTTTAAATTTAGAACAGGAATGTGGTAACGGGTACATCAAGTTTACAGATTATTCTTCTAACTCAGACACTGGTCTTTTCCACATGGCAGGTGAAATGCTAAATGAAAGCCATGATGTTATAGGAAATTTCACTGGTGATGCTTACATTTATAATTTCCATATAGATGATCACAATATGAACATTCAACTCTGCATGGAAATGGACTGCAAAGGTGATATAAAGAAAATTCTTTCTTTGTAGAAAGAGTAGGCTTCTCTGTTGTTTCTTGCAATATAGAAGCCACTTATTACAACAAACTTTAAAAACATCACATTTTACATTACAATGAATTTTTGTTTCTTGTTAGATAAATGAAGTTCACATTATCTTGGTTATTAGAGTACTTAGAAACCAATGCTAATTTAGAGGAAATTACTGATAAATTAACTCACATAGGGTTGGAAGTAGAGAATGTGATCGACAATTCCAGATTGGCCGGGTTTGTTGTTGCAGAAGTATTAGAAGTTGCACCTCATCCAAATGCTGATAAATTAAAATTATGTAGAGTAAATGATAGAAGTAAAGTTCTGCAGATAGTCTGCGGAGCAAAAAATGTTAAAGAAGGCATGAAGACTGTACTTGCATCTCTTGGTAGCACATTGCCAGAAAGCAACTTTACAATTAAGCCTACAAAAATAAGAGGAGTGCTAAGTGAAGGGATGCTCTGCTCTGCCTCTGAGCTTTCGCTGACTCAAGATGAAAGTGAAGGAATAATCGAGCTTTCTGATGATTATAAAACAGGAGATAAATTTTTCAATTGCGATCCTGTAATTGACATAAACATCACTCCAAACCGTGGAGATTGCTTAGGTGTTTATGGAATAGCACGTGATCTAGCAGCAACTGGAATTGGAACGTTAAAGACTTTAACCATTCCACAACTTACCGCTTCTATGAACTCACTAATAAACGTCAAAGTCATCGATGGGGAGAGTTTTATTAGTGGAGCATATATCACTAATGTAAAAAATAAAGAGAGTCCAAAATGGCTAAAAGATAGTCTGGAATCGATAGGAATGCGCTCCATTTCTGCAATAGTTGATATTACTAATTACATTATGATATCTTTCGGGCGCCCGATGCACGCGTATGATGCAAAAAAAATAGAAGGAGAGCTCATAGTACGCAAAGCAAATGACGAAGAAAAATTTATTGGTTTAAATGATAAAGAGTACTTATTAAACAAAGACATAAGAGTTATTTCTGATAATAAAAATGTTCATGCAATTGCTGGAATTATGGGCAGTAAGTACAGTGAATGCACTCTTGAGACTACTGATATCTTTTTAGAGTCTGCTTGGTTTGACCCCATCTCTATCACTAAATCTTCAAGGCAGCTAGGCATCTCCACAGACTCAAGTTACAGATTTGCACGTTCAATTGACCCTGAATTTACCCTTGATGGACTCAATCTTGCAGCCAAAATGATTTTGGATTTATGTGGCGGAGAAGTGTCAAGTGTAGTGTCTGCTGGCAATCTGAACAAGGCTGATACCAAGATAAATTTCGATTATCAAGATGTAAACAAACTTGGAAGTGTATCTGCATCACCTGATGAAGTATTCAATATTTTAACAAAATTAGGGTTTAGTATCGATAAAAAAACCGAAGGTAATTGGAATATACAAGTACCAAGCTGGAGACCAGACATAAAAATACCTGCTGACCTAGTTGAAGAGGCAGTAAGAATATACGGCTATGATAAAATAAAGGAAGAGCAACTAGCAGAAGACGTTACAGTAGAAGAAGAGACACAAGATGATTTGCGCATTTTAATGACAAGCAGAGGATTTCATGAAGTGATAACTTGGTCTTTTATGAGTGAATCAATAGCTGAAAAGTTTGGTTACTTGAATAAGTTATTCATTATCGATAATCCATTTAATAATAACTTCAATATAATGAGGCCAAGTGTCATACCAAATTTGTTGCAAGTCACTGCAGATAATATTGCTCACGGGATATCTGATCTCGCAATTTTTGAAATTGGACCAATTTATAATGGTGAGGCTCAGTTTAAGTACGTTTTAAGTGGAATTAGATCAGGAAATAATTCGCCGAAAAACCACTATAACACTGATAGAAAAGTAGATATTTTTGATGCAAAGGCTGACCTCATAACAGCTTTGGAACTTTTTAATGTCAATTGTGATAATTTAGCAATAGAGAGAGCAGAAAAAGAATATTATCACCCAGGAAAATCAGGCTCCTTATCTTTTAGAAGTAAAATAGTTGGTTATTTTGGAGAATTGCATCCGAGTATATTGGATTTTTTTAACATCAAACAAAAAATTGTAGGCTTTGAGTTGATATTAGAAAATATCGAAAATTTACCTATAAGTAGAAAAAAATTTATCGATTATAAATATCAAAGTGTAAAACGCGACTTTGCATTTATTGTAAATAAAGATGTAGCAGCAGGCAGTATAATCAATATGGTGAAAAAAAGCTCAGAGCTCATCACAGAAGTTTTGATATTTGATGTATATCATGGAAACAATATAGAATCGAATAAGATGTCTATAGCATTTTCAGTTACTTTCTGCTCTCCAACTCACACTTTAACTGAAGAGGAAATCCAAAAAGAATCAAATATGATAGTCAACTTAGTGTGTGAAAATACTGAAGGAACTTTGAGAGCTCATTATTAAGCCGTAATCGCCGTTTCCTGATTTTGCTGTGTCACGTTTACTTCATCCAATTTATTTCCTATCTTGAATTCAATATCTTTGAAAAATCTATCCCACATTCCATGCAAATGCTCTTCTATTTGAGGCCACACATCATTTTTAAATGTTTCTCCATCATCAGAAAATAAATTACCAAAAAAAACTCCTACTTCCTCATAACTTGATTGAAAATGTTGAAGAAATGTTTCTACTTCCTTATGAGTATCATGTGCCACACTCAACGCTTTTCCTTCTGCGCTCTTATCCCCACGCATTGCAACGGCAAGACCTGTTTGAATATATCCCAAGCCTGTCCTAATAGCTTTTATAGGCTGCAGCCATGAACTCTTATCGCTTTTTGGCACATTATTTACTATATTTTCCACCAACCTATTTATTAAAGGAGACAATAAATCTTGACAAAAGTGTTTGATATTATCTTTCATTTTAATTACAGGACTTTTTATGCACTTTTCTGCCAAGTAGTACTCAAGTTCCGCTTCCTCTAATAACTTCTTAATTGCTTCTTCATCAAAAATTTCATGCTCGAATGCTTTAAGTAAAGCATCTTCTATTATTGCAAACTTTATTTTTTCGCGAGATTCCAGTTCTTCTCTATAATCATTTTTTGTTTCTTCATTTATCAATAATCCTTTTTCTTCTAATTCTAACTGTTTTAATGCTTTCAGAATTTCTTGGTTATTTTTCAAGTGCTTCTCTATTAATTTCGTATTTGGATGCTTTTCTCCTTTTCTATTCCACTCATCTTCTAAGTACTTATTTAAGTCCTTATTCCCTTCTATTATTTTTCTTAATAGTATAGGTTGTTCAGGTCTTTTTAAGTATTTTTCAATTCTCACTCGATGTGAATTAATCTTTTCTACTAGATCTGGTGCCCCCCTTTCTAATAACTTACATGAATTCTCTATACCCTTTGCTTGACTTTTAAACAAATCTTGTGTTTTACGTTTCGTTATTTCTAAATACATCTTTGCTATAAAATCATTCACTTTACCTGAAGCTTCTTCTAAACTTTCCCCATTCAAAGGACCTTTTATCTCCTCTTCTAAATCTCGAAACTGGTCTATTAAGCTTAGCATGACTAATAGGCCTAACTCACCCTTTGCTTTTTTCATTACTGATTTTACTAGCCTTCGCTCAACTTCTTGATCACCATACTCGAACTTAAAAAGACCTTCTAATTTCCTTTTTAAATCATCGTTTGTTAAGTTGTTTTTTCCTTCATTATACACTGCTTTCAGCTTTTCATGTATCCCAGTATATCTTACTTGTCCTTGTTTTTTTAAATCTTTAATTATTTCTTTAGCATCATTCAGAACTTCCTCTGTTTTTCCAAGATCTGTATTCTTATAAACATCAATTATTGTTTTCCTAGTTATTTTCCCTTCTTGTATAAGTCGCTCCCATTCTGCTTTAAATACAGGAAGCTCACTATCGTCTAGGGCATTTGGCACTTTTGCTCCTGCTTCTTTTAGATCCTTTATTATCATCTCTTTCTCATTTGGTAATTCCTTACCTTGACTTTCTAACTTCTGCTTCACTAAAGTATTTTTTAGCTCATCTTCCAGCGAAAAATCTTCTCCCCGTCTATTCTGCTGAAACTTAATTGCTTGTATAAAGGCAACTTGATAAGCATTTTCTATTAAGTGAGTTGTCAACTTAGAACCTATACTACTCACCACTTTCAACCTGAATTCGTTCAATAATTCCTTCAATTTATCACGTGTAATCTCTTCTTTTTCTAGCTTCACCAGCTCTTCCATACTTTTTGCAAATTCTTGAATTGAAGTTGCAATCACATTCTTAATTTCATTATGCAAGGGCTTAAGACCATTGTTTAAATTGATACTAGCTGATAATTTCAGTATGATATTATGCTCTAAACCCCGCTTCACACTAAACCATTTATCATTTCCATTTTCACATAAATCTCTAAGCAGTTGTTTAAATTGCGGTGGAAATTTTATTTCCATATCCCATGTAATGTTTGGTTCAGGAAACTCCGTTTCATGAAAAGATATCTCAATATTTTGGTGCTTATTAGAATATCGCCCCATACTTATTTTAAGAACAGCAACTAAAGAGTGAGATAACTCTCTATTTAAAAGATAAAAAGTAGCCAAAGCAATTGTTGCAGGAACAATTAAGGCTACAAGCACAGTCACATTAACAAAAATTGCTATTGCAGCAAGAGCACCGTATGCAAATCTTCTCGATACACTTGTTTCACTCTTTTTTGCCTTATCTTCCACTACACCTTCTTGTGTTTTGCTGCCTGCTTTAAATCTACTGTATATGACTAACCCCATTGCAACAAAAGCAATATAAGGAAGTATTAAAACTGACAGAGCTAAATTTAATACTTTTTTCTCCGGGCAAGCTCTGTTTATCTCTTTAAATATTCTACTTGATATATTATACCAGGAAGTAAAAAAGTCAGAGTTGTAATCTTTATAATGAAATATACTGAGTGGAACATTAAAAGCAGCTACCTGTTTAGTTAACCAATCTTGCTGACTTATAGCATCAAAAAATTCTTCTCCCTCTTCTGAATTAGCAAGACCTAAATCATTCTCTTCTTCTACATTAGAAACATCTTCCATAGCATCAAAAAACTCTTCTTCCTCTTCCAAAGCAACATTAAAAATAGATTCTACTTTACCTAAACCATCACTGTTGTTATTTAAATCAATAACTTCTCTATGACCATCTGCAACAACTTGATTCATATCACCACCCTACTTAAAGCAATTTAAGTATAGCATAAATATTACTAATTTTGCAACTTTATTAACTTAATACTAACTGTCAAACCTTGGTATTCCTTAGAATAGAAATCGGCCTCGATCTCTTTATTAGTGTCCAAAGATAAGGCAAGGGTCTGCTCTTTTATATATTTATTCCATGTAGTTATTGCTTCCTTAATTTTCTCATCTTCTGCTTTAATTATTACTCTGATTCTATCTGATATATGGAAATCAGCTTGTTTTCTAGTTTCTTGAATAAGCCTCACAACATCTCTCGCGAGTCCTTCTAGAATTAGTTCATCATTGAGCTCAGTACTCAGAACAACAATCCCTTTATTGTTATCAAATACAGAAGAATATTCACTATTTGCTTTTAATAATAGTTCATACTCACCTTTTTCTATAGTATAGCTCTCTGTTTCATCTCCCAGAAATATTTGCTCATTCTCAATTTGTCTCCACTTTTCTTCTTTGACATATTGAACTAGTTTCTTGATTTTATCTGCAACCTTCTTACCAAGTAGCGGAAAATTTAGTTTTAGCTCTAGTGACGCAACTTCTTTCAACTCACTTACTATTTCTAGTTCTTTTACATTCACCTCATCTCTTATTATCTCTTGATATTCATTTTTAAGGAAATCGCAGGAAGACCTATGATAAATGGTCATACTGCCAAGTGGCTGCCTGATGCGCATGTTAAACGTATTTCTGATGGATAATGCAGAGTTACATATCTCTCTTACCAAATCCATCTTGGCAATGAGTTCACTGTCATATCTATCTGATTGTGGAAAATCAGCCAAATGAACAGATGTTTCTTTGTACTCAAGCCCTTGCCATATAGTCTCTGTTATGAGTGGCAACAAAGGAGCTGCAGCTCGAAGCATGTAATAAAAAACTGTGTATAGAACATTATAAGCATCAGTTTTGTCTTGATCTAAATCATTTTTCCAAAAACGCTCACGACTACGACGAATATACCAATTATTTAACACTTCAAAGAAATTCATCAGGGTTTTACAAGCCTCTTGGGAATTATAGTTGTTCATAGAAGCTTGTATACTTTCCACAGCTTCAAAACATTTGGAAATCATGTAGCGATCAATGGTACTTTGATAATCTTTACAAACCTCAGCTCTAATTCCATCTACATTTGCATACATGGTAAAAAAGTGATAACTATTCCAAATAGGTTTTATTACGTCCTTCAGAATATCTCGTATCGATTTTCCTTCTTTGTCGAGTAGTAAATTACCACCGCAAACAATGGAACCAGATAGCATAAGAAAACGCAGCGCATCAGAACCATATTTGTCAAAAACCTCCATTGGATCTGCATAATTATTCAAACGTTTGGATAATTTCTGACCTTTCACATCAAGAACCACACCGTGGCATATGCAATTCTTAAATGGCTCACTATCAAATAAAGCAGTGGAAAGCACAAAAAGCGTATAAAACCATCCTCTTGTTTGTGCTATATATTCAGTGATAAAATCCGCAGGGAAATTACTCTCAAACCACTCTTTATTTTCAAACGGATAGTGAACTTGCGCGAACGGCATCGAGCCAGACTCAAACCAACAATCAAACACATCAGGCACACGACGCATAACTGATTTTCCTGTTGGATCATCAGGATTTGGTCTTATCAAAGTATCGATAAATGGTCTGTGCAAGTCATCTATTTTAACATTAAAATCTCGCTCTAGTTCTTCTATCGAACCATATACATCCACTCTTGGATATTTTGCATCATCTGATTTCCACACAGGAATTGGCGTACCCCAAAATCGATTGCGTGAAATAGACCAGTCGTGCGCTCCTTCAAGCCATTTTCCAAATTGACCATCTCTTATATGATTTGGCATCCAATTAACTCTCTTATTTAGCTCTACCATTCTGCTTTTAAACTTTGTCACAGCAACGTACCAAGAAGGCATAGTGCGATAGATCAAGGGAGTATCAGTTCTCCAGCAGTGAGGATAATTATGAATATGTTGCTCAGTCTTAAACCAACTCCCCTGCTCTTTTAATTTTTTTATTACTGTATCATTGGCATCAAAAACATGAACTCCTGTTAAATCTGAAACTTCTGCAGTAAATTTCCCACCGTTATCAATTGGACAAACAGCTCGAATATCATGGCTTTGGCAAAGGTAAAAATCTTCTTCACCAAATCCAGGAGCAGTGTGCACGACACCAGTGCCGTCTTCTGCTGTAACATAATCAGCACTGAAAACACGGAACGCATTTTTTGTATCTTTAAAGTAATCAAACAGTGGTTTATAGGAAAGACCTGCAAGATCACTCGCTTTAAGTTTTGTATTACAGTTTTCATATTGAATATTGCTTTGTTCACAGTGGCCGACAAATTTCTCTAAATAACTTTCAGCAAAGATGCAGACTTCACCATTTACTAACATTGCACAATACTCAATATCTTTTCCTATTGCCAGTGCAAGGTTACTCGGCAATGTCCAAGGCGTTGTAGTCCAAGCAAGTAATCTACATTTTTGTTTAAATTGCTTTGGATTTTCTAAAAGTTCAAAAGCAACAGTTACAGCTTTGCTAATTTTTTCTCTATATGCATTATCAAGCCTTGTTTCAAAATTAGAGAGTGGAGTTTCGCACGCCCAGCTATAGGGAACAACGCGTATTGATTCATATACCAGACCTTTATCATAAAGCTGCTTAAATGCCCACATGACCGACTCCATGAATGACTTATCCATAGTCTTATAGTCATTATGAAAATCTACCCATCTTGCTTGTCTATTTACATACTTCTCCCATTCTGATGAAAATTTCATTACAGAAGTACGGCAATGATTATTGAATTTTTCAATGCCAAACTTCTCTATCTCAGTTCTGCCAGATATTCTAAGTTCTTTTTCCGCGCCCATCTCAGCCGGTAGCCCATGGCAATCCCAACCAAATCTACGTTCAACTCTTTTTTGCAGCATAGTTTGATATCTTGCAAATGCATCTTTTATAAAACCAGTAAGCAAGTGTCCGTAATGCGGAAGTCCATTTGCAAACGGAGGCCCATCATAAAATACAAAACAATGATCCTTGGAACGTTTCTCAACTGACTGCTCAAAAATTTTATTTTCCTGCCAAAATTTTATGATTTCCTTTTCTAGCAATGAAAAATCAGGACTGCTGCTTGTATCAGGATAATACTTCATATTCATTTTAACTGGATAAAATCAAAGAATATAGAGCTTTCTGGAAAATTACAAATTCAAAAACTCTGTTTCTACAAACATAGATAGGTATTGACATCATTATACAACATATTAATTCATTAGACTTATTTACTTAAGTTAAAGATGAATAAAGACAATAACAGTTGGCCTTATCAGAAATTTCATGATGCTAACAAAAATAATAGTAAAAGCAGCTTTGTTTGGGGATCACTTTCTTATGAATATAATAATTCTGGAAAGATTGAAAAATTACACTATCAGTGGGAAAAGAAAAAAAATCCCGCGAATCTATTTATCAAGTCTCATATGATTGCGTAACAGAGAGCTGTAGTCCTTTAAGGATTAAATCTAGATAGCTTATAAACTTATAAAACACACAAAGTGCTTCTAAATGAGACCATGGGAGTGCTTTTTTCTAATTGACAAACATCACTATTAGTAAGCACATCCCAACAAACTATTTTGCCGAGCTTCCAATATCCTTACATTTACTATTTTATCTTTGTATTTATCGTCAGGATCATCAACGCATACTGATTGCATATATGGGCTTTTACCAATAATTTGATTTTGGTGTTTACCTTTTTTATCACTGAATAGAACAGGAATAGTTTTTCCTATCATACTCTGATTAAATTCAAGTTGTTGCTTGCTAATTAATTCCTGTAAAAAAAGAAGACGCTCTGTTTTAACCTCTTCTGGTACTTGATCTTTTCTTTCCGCCCCTGGCGTTCCTGGCCTTGGGCTATATTTAAAACTATAAGCCTGAGCGTACTTTACTTTTTCTACTAACTTCATAGTTTCCTCAAAATCTTTTTCAGTTTCTCCAGGAAAACCAACAATAAAATCAGAAGAAAATTCGATTTCAGGTTTCAATTTGCGAAATCTGTCTATTATTTCCAAATACTCCTCTGCAGTGTGTTTCCTGTTCATTGCATGCAATATTTTATTTGAACCTGACTGCACAGGTAGGTGAACAAACGGCATGAGTTTTGATTCCTCCGCATGTACCAAGTAGAGAGATTCGTGCATATCTCTTGGATGAGAAGTTGTGTAGCGGATTCTTTCTAGCTTTTCAATTTTAGCAATGTGACTAATTAATTTTCCTAAATCCCACACTTCTCCTTCACACTCCCCATGATAAGCATTGACATTCTGACCAAGCAAAGTAATTTCCCTTGCTCCACTTGCAACTAACTTTAATGTTTCACGGAATATTTCATTTACTGATCGTGAATACTCAGCCCCGCGAGTGTAAGGCACCACACAAAACGTACAAAATTTATCACAACCTTCTTGTATAGCAAGAAACGCAGAAGACCCTTGATTACTACCATAACATTCATCCGGCAATTTATCGAATTTTGCAACTTCTGGAAAATCAGTGTTTATTACATGACCTTTACTTCTACTTGCTTTGACTATCAGCTCCGGTAAAGCAGCGACACTCTGTGGACCAACAACAATATCAACAAAAGGAGCTCTTTTGAACACTTCTTCTCCCTCTGCTTGCGCTACACATCCAGCCACCACTATGGTCATTTCTTTATTTTTTTGTGATGAATGAATCCTTCCAAGCTCTGAGTAAAGCTTTTCTGCTGCCTTCTCTCTAATATGACAAGTATTTAATATCACCAAATCAGCTTTTTCTGCATCACTTACAACACTGAACCCTAGAGGCTTAACTATATTCTCCATTAAAACAGAGTCATAAACGTTCATCTGACAGCCGTAAGTTTTAATGTATAGGCCTTTCATATTTAAAATTCTTCACACAAATTCTAGCAAATTATACGAAAAACTGGATTCTAGTACAACAGCCAATAAAGATTGCTTGACAAACCTTCTCGCTTTCCTTATTATAACAGCAGAGATATTTTAAGAGCTCAAAATCTATCTTCGTCTGCAGACTTTTCAGTCAATTTTTCAACAAAAAACGTATTCTTCAGCACACGTTCAAATTCTGTTGTATGTGCGCTGCATTTTTTTCTAATCTTCAGGAGGATTTTATGTCTAGAATTCCAGATACTTAACTTTTATTTTTAAGTTAAAAAAAACAATAGGCGCCTATTGTTTTTATAAAAAAGTGTAAAAAATAGAAATACTTTAAAGAATATAAAATAAAGGTAGAAAAGGTTCGAGTAATTAAAAACCATTTCCAGGCATAAATTTGCCATGCATACCTAAAAAGTAATTACACTAATATAATATTCACACTTATATGCTAATATAGATATAATACTAATTAAAGAGCACGTTATACAAGAAGAAGTATCAGATTTTGTAGATGCTCTTTGTCAAAATAAATGTGATTTCTTTCAGGTAACACCTCCTATATCTTTCTTTAGGTTATACAGAAGTCTAACACAATTATAGAACAAGCTTAAAAGTTCTGGTAAAGTAGTTTTATTTATAAAGAGTATGCTACTTGATATTGAAAAACGCAGCATAACAAATGCACTGTGGAAGTTACAAGAAGCAGATCAAAGGGAGATTTTAACTCTTATACAGAGATTTGAGTTGCCAGAAATATTAGCAAGAATATTAGTTAGTCGTGGTGTTAACATAGAAAATGCACATGACTTCTTACATCCACTAATCAGATCACTATTACCAGATCCCTTTCACCTCCTTGATATGGACAAAGCTGTTTCTCGCATAATAAAAGCAATAAACAATAATGAAAATATTGCAATATTTGGTGACTATGATGTTGATGGCGCAACGTCATCAGCATTGATTAATAGGTATTTAAGAACGATTGGAACACACTCTATAATCTATATTCCAGATCGTGTTGATGAGGGCTATGGATTAAACGTAGATGCTTTATTACAACTTAAAAAGAACGGAATTGATTTATGTATTTCTGTTGATTGTGGTACGCTTGCATATCAACCAATAGAAGAGGCAAGGGTTTTTGGACTTGATATTATAGTTGTCGATCATCACCTTGGTACAGAAAAGTTACCAAACGCTGTAGCAGTTGTTAATCCCAACCGCCTTGATGAAAGCTCTCCTTATACTAACCTTGCAGCAGTTGGAGTGTCATTTCTGCTAATTGTTGCCCTTAACAGAAGCTTACGTGAGCAAGGATTTTTTACCTACAAAAAAGAACCAGATTTATTTGATCTACTGGATTTGGTTGCTCTTGGAACTGTTTGCGATGTTATGCAAATTATAGGCCTAAATAGAGCATTTGTTTTGCAAGGATTAAAAGTTATGTCAGCAAGGAAAAACGTTGGCTTGCGTGTTTTGTTTGATGCTTTGGGAATCCTTGAAAAACCAAGTGTTTCAAGATTAGGGTTTAGTATTGGGCCATGTATAAATGCCGGAGGAAGAATTGGAGAAGCATCGCTCGGTGCAAGGTTGCTTTCCACTGATAATGAAGAAGAGGCGCATTCAATCGCGCTAAAATTAATAGATTTGAATAATGCAAGAAAAATGCTAGAAAATGAGGCTATTTTGGAAGCTACAACACAAGCGGAAAATTTTGCCCACTTAGGTGTAAATTTTATAATGGTAAGTGGTAATTGGCACCAGGGAATAATTGGTATCATTGCATCAAGACTAAAAGAGCAGTTTCACTTACCAACAATAGTGATATCTTTAAACAATGGAATAGGAAAAGCAAGCTGCAGGTCAATTTCTGGAGTAGATATTGGTGCCGCGGTTCTTTATGCAAAATTCACCAACCTAATCATTGAAGGTGGTGGTCACAGTATGGCAGCGGGATTTTCGATTAAGGAAGACAAAATAAGTGATCTACATGATTTTTTTACTGAAAGATTTGTAAACTCTACAAATGACAAAATCATAAAAGCCGATGGCATAGTAACAGCTAAAGCAATAAACTTATCCCTGTGGAATCAATTGCAACGCTTAGAGCCATTTGGTGTTGGCAATCCTGAACCGAGATTCATCATTCAGGGGACAAAGATAAGAAAGCCGGAAGTTATAGGAGTTGATCATATAAAATGTTTTATTGCTGATGATAATGCTATGGTAAAAGCTATTGCGTTTCGCTCTGCAAATACTGAGCTTGGCTCTGCTATCATGCAGGGTAATGTTAAAGCCATTTTGGGTAAAATCTCTATGAATTACTGGAATGGCAATGAATTTGTGCAGTTTTTAATAGAAGATGTGCTAACACGTAATTAACATATCTCACAAGCAAATCCTGTTACTAAGCATCTTAACGTCCAAGGTGTTCATCGTAAAAGCTAAAAATCATGGACGATGAATTCATAGGAAAAATTAGTGAAAATGGACCTATCTTAGCTTTTTTTTGATAAGCTCCTATGAGCAGAGCTAACATAAAAAATGCTTGTCAGCTTTGCTCATTTTTTCTATCCTTTAACCTTTTGTAAATCTATAAAGTTTAACTCAAGGTAACATCAAGTTTAGAAGTCTTTCTATTAAATGAAATAAGTTTCAAGGATCTGTTCTGCCCACTCTAATGTTTCATGAGTTCCGCTATACATTTTAGAAAATTTATCCACTATATTTTTAAATTCAGGATTTTGTGTACAAGAATGCTCTTCAATATCACGAAGTATTTCTTTTTCTAGATCATAGTTTATTTTATCTTGAATAACAGTCACCATTTTGACCGATAGGTATATCAAAATCTAGCTGATCATATATCTCATATGGCTGGCTTTTTCGCAAGTCCCAAGCAAGACCAGCAGCACGCAGCATTGGTCCACTAAAGCCCCAATCAAGCGTCTGTTTTATTGATATTTCACTAATTCCTACAGTTCGTTGCTTCCATATCCTATTTTCTGTCAGAAGACCATCAACATCATCTATATACTTTGGAAATTGCTCTATAAATTTTGCAATATCCTCAATCAAACCTTCTGGAATATCTGCTGCAACTCCACCTGGCCTTATATAAGCTGCGTGAAATCTTGCACCTGAGGCCCTTTCATAGAACTCGAGTATTTTTTCTCTCTCTTCAAAAAGCCATAAAAGAGGAGTCATTGCCCCAACATCAAGCGCTTGGGAAGATATATTGAGTAAATGATTTAGTATTCTTGTCAGCTCACAAAATAGAACACGCAAATATTTTGCCCTAATCGGAACTTCGCACTGCAATAATTTCTCTACACATAACGAATATGCATGCTCTTGTGACATTGGTGACACATAATCAAGGCGGTCAAAGTAAGGCAGAGCTTGAAGATAAGTTTTATGTTCTATCAATTTTTCAGTGCCGCGATGCAAAAGCCCAATATGAGGATCTGCCCTCTCGATCACCTCACCATCCATCTCTAAAACAAGACGTAATACCCCATGTGCAGCTGGATGCTGCGGTCCAAAGTTTAACATCATTGTCTTTAGATCAGGCATGCTTGGTAGTTTAAGGTATTGGAACTTTATAGGGTAAAATGTGCTTAAAGTCAATAGGCTTCTTGTACAAGCTATAACTCATCGTTACAATAGAAAAAACTCTCAAAAACTTCACCACTTCTTCATAATCTGATAGACAATGTTTATGTGTCACATACAATTATTGCACTTATGTTGATCAAGGCAGCGAAATTATGTATAGATAATTTTGATTGAGAAATAGTTTTTCTACTATATAAATTCTACTTTAGAGTAATCAAAATTAATGAAAAACAATAAATATAATTTAGGCTTAAGGATCATTCATTGGTTAATGTCTGCTCTTATTATTGGTATGCTTTATTCTGGCATGTATATGAAAAGTTTGCCAATTAGCAATGAAATTAAATTCAGTATATACGCTATTCATAAGGCTTGCGGTATCACCGTTCTTGGATTAATTATAGTACGCATATTTTTTCGTGTCTTTACTTACATTCCGCCATTACCAGCCAATTTTTCTCGGTTCGTAATCAATGCGAGCAAAACGATACACTTTTGTTTATATGCTTTGATGGTGCTAATACCGCTATCTGGTTATGTCATGTCTTCTGCTTCTAGTAAAGAGATCAAATATTTTGTTCATATCCCTCCTTTATTAATTAACCATAATGAAGATCTAGCTAGTGCAGCTAATCAGTTACACTCGATACTTGCGTATTTTATGGTACTCTTTATAATCTTACATATAATTGGCGCTTTGAAACATACATTCATAGATAAACAAAATATTTTTAAACGTATGATATAGGTTATATGTTGAGCAGGCTTTGGAAGAAAGGAACGAATTTTCTCGGTAGTGAGTTTGCAATAATGGGTGGTGCTATGAGCTGGGTTTCGGAAAGAAATTTGGTTTCAGCAATCTCAAATGCTGGTGGATTTGGCGTAATTGCATGTGGTGCAATGTCTCCAGACTTACTGAAGAAAGAAATCATAGAAACACAAAAATTAACTCATAAGCCATTTGGTGTAAACCTAATCACTATGCACCCAAATTTGAGTGAGTTAATAGATATATGCATTGAAACAAAAGTAAGCCACATAGTTCTCGCTGGCGGGTTACCAAAAAAGCCTAATATAGAAAAAATCAAGAATGCGGGTATTAAAGTTATGTGCTTTACACCAGCATTAAGCCTTGCGGAAAGGTTAGTAAAAATGGGAGTAGATGCATTAATAATAGAAGGAATGGAAGCAGGTGGGCACATAGGTCCAGTTAGCACTTCTGTTCTCGCACAAGAGATATTGCCTCATTTTAAAAATGAACAAATACCAGTGTTTGTCGCAGGTGGAATAGGAAGAGGCGAAATGATAGTGAAATATCTAGAAATGGGAGCAAGTGGCTGTCAAATAGGTACATTATTTGTCTGCACAAATGAGTCAATTGCCCACAAAAATTTTAAAGAAGTGTTTATCAAATCAGCTGCGCGTAATGCAGTATCTTCTGTGCAGATCAGTGCTGATTTTCCTGTAATTCCAGTAAGAGCTATAGCTAACAAAGCAAATGACGACTTTATGAAGCATCAAAGAGACATTATCGATAAATATCAAAATGGACAGATCTCAAAAGAAAATGGGCAGCTTGAAATAGAAAAGTTCTGGGCTGGAGCTTTAAGAAGGGCAGTAATTGATGGAGATGTTGAAACAGGATCTTTAATGGCTGGTCAAAGTGTTGGCATGGTTGATAGAGAAAAGCCTGTAAAAGAAGTAATAGATATGCTAGTTCAACAGGCAAGCAATTATGTTGAAATGTAAAATCAGTAATCAGCAAAGAAAATAGTTAGCAAATTGCTATAATTATCCGTAATAAGGCATAACTGCCCAGTTTTAATGTAAAATTAACGCTAAAGAGGTATTCATACATTTTATTTGTATGAGAGGAATGTTATGCTTTATTCATCATATGAGGAAAGAGTGCTATTTGATAGCGCAGTAGGAAACAATACTTACTCATCTACTAGCGATCCTATCAGAAGTTCACAAATCTCAGATAAGAGAAAGGAGAAAACAGGGAATTCTTCAGCATCAGAAACGAAAGAGTTGTACGAAATTATACACAAAAAGGTCACAAAAAAAAACATAATCATGAAAATCTAAAAAAGGGAGATGGAACTATCACAAAATGCATAGAGTTGTTCAACAAAGGAGCTGATCCTAAAGTATTAATTAAATTAGAAAAATTACTGAGAGAGCAAGAAGAATATCAAAAATACTATAATTATTACACCGAGAAATTTCTTCTAGCATTGGAAAAAGAAGTAATGGGATCAGAGGTCGGACTTCCAGTATTTAAGAATGAAATAGAACAATCACAAGGATCACCAACAAGAAGAGAAAAAATATTAGGAATAATTTCAAGGATTATTAATAAAAGTAGTGACAAAAATCATTCTAGTAGCGTTATTCAAAATCAAAAAGATAGACAAGGTAATGCTATGGAACTATTTAACAAACAAAGTCTTTCTGGTGAAGTTGAAATTCCCAAAAATTCAGGTATTAATCCTCTGGAAAAGGATTCTTTAGCTAAGGGTGTAAGTGGAAAAGGAACCCCTGGAATATATAATACCTTGAGAAGTTCAGGTCATTATAATGCTTCAACAATTCTTACATCAAAACAATCGCAAGAAAGAAAGAAGATCACACAATCACAATTGAATAGTCAATCTGATCTTTCGATTGATAGTAAAGATTTAAAAAGTGAAAAGCCTAATATAACTGTGAATGCTGTAGAAGTGCCAAGCGATGAAAATACTTCTAAACTCAGTAGTAGTAGTGATTTAGATAGTGGAATAAATTCATCTGGCTTGGCATCAAGTAGCAGAAGGAGCAGCTTAACTTCAGTAACAAGCATTTCATCTGAGGAAAGTGTACACTTAAAATTAAACCCTGCTGAGGAAGATAATGGTTTGCAACTAGAAGATGAAGGAAAAACAAAATTAGCACATCCGAACAAAACAAGGCCCAAAGGACCAAGCGGAAGAAGATCCCCTTCTAAATATTATAAGAAGATTGAAGAAGGGCTAGCACCTCATTGTGTGATCTCAGTGACAGGCAATAAGGTAAAAGATACAATGCAATCCAATAATTATGAAAATAATAGTAAAATCAAAAACAAAAATCTTCACGTCGTACTTGTAACAAGTTCTGCTCTCTTAGCAATAGGGTGCATTGTTGCAGGAGTAATGACATCAGGATTAGTAGGAGCAGGACTGTTTGTGGTGGCTGCAGTGTTTGCTACAGCAGCTGCTGCTGAATTGTGTTCAAACTTTCTGTCAAGTAAATTGATATCCATTAGTGTGAGTCCTCTTGTTGATAATAAAGGGCTAACACAGTGATAAAAATTAAATATGAGTTACTTATGGTGAGCAAGTGAATTCGGTTCTTGCCTATTGATGTAAAAATTGTTACAGTTAAGGAGTATCTTAAAGGTATTTAGCTGATGATGCATATTCAATTGGGTAGAGTTTTTGCTATTGTAGCTCTGTTAAGTTTTATCTTCATGTCATGTTCTAGCAAAGCAAGTGATGAATTGAAAAATATACCAGGAACGTTGAAAGAACTTATTTCTTCATTTTCAGTTAAAGATACTGTAGAAAATATAAGTCCCTCAACAATTATAGGTTTATGTATAGTAGCTACAGTGATATTTGCAGTAGTGTTCAGAGGTCTAATTTTCTTCATGATGCTGTTTGGTGTACTGATCATGATGTATGGAAGCATAGAAAAGGCAACAGACTACCTGAAAGAAAAATTCAACTTTGCAAAGGACATACAGTTACAATCCAATAACAAAAAAGAAGATAAGGATTAAGTAAGATAGATGATTCTTTATTATCTTTTTATTGAATACGCATGATATTGTATGCAACCAAAAGTACCAGCCACTAGCTCTAATTCTGAAAAAAAGAACAATTTAGCGTTACTAGAAAGTATTAATTTAGATTTTATCCCTTATGCTTGCCACTACGATGAAGAAACTATACTAACAAAACAGGGGGAATTGTTAAAAATAATCAAGTTAGAAGACTATTCTTCAGTTGATAACTATGGTGATCTTAGAACTGAAATTAGAAAAAGTATATCAAAAAATATCCAGAGTTTATATTTTACAGTTTGGATTTACACTGTCCGTAAGCGCAATAAACTGAGCTTACAGTGGAATAAAACTGCAGACTTTTCCGATCAGCTACACTCAACGTGGTTTAATAAACTAGTTGATAGTAAACTACAGTATATAAATGAGCTGTACATTGTGGTGTTACTCAGTGATTTTGGCAAACATATTAATAATGCATTTTTTTTTGGCAGGATAAAGAGTAGGCACAAGTTGTTTTTACAAAAAAATCATCAAGAATTGCAAAAAATAACTGACCTGATTCAAAAAGATTTAGAACCTTTTGGAGCTAAAAAACTGGGCCTTAGGTCTAGTGAAGGCAAAATATATTCTCAAATGATGGAATTTCTCCATTACATTATTACATTAACGCACAAAGATTATCCAATATGTGAAAGGGATCTATCGCAGCATGTTAAAAATTTAAAAGTAGCTTTTGGTTTCAATAAATTTCAAACATCGTTTGAAGGTCAACAGAAGTTTGGTTCTATTTTTTGCATAAAGGAATATCGAGAAATCCCCTTAGAAAATATAGATAGGTGTTTGCAACTTGACTCTGAGCTTATCATCACAGAGATAATAATATTTACTAGTAATAATAAAGCAGTAAAAGAATTTAAAAAACAAATTAATATACTGCAAATCAGTGAGGACAATAGCTTACTTCAAAACTCAGGAATAAATGAAATAATAGAGCTTGAAAAAATTTCTGCTATGGATTTTTGTCAACAGAAAATTATTGTTACAATCTTTGCAGATGATAAGAATAGGTTAGCTAAAAATATCAGCGATTTATCCTCTGTAATGTCGTTAATCGGGTTGATGATGTTTAGAACTGATCTGCACATGGAAAATCATTTTTGGGCACAGCTTCCTGGAAACTTTGCTTTTGTTACACAACCAAAAAATATATTAGAAAAATATGCTTGCAGCTTTGCTATGTTGCATGATTTTACATCAGGTACGTTAAAAGGAGGAAGATGGAAAGAAGCAGTAACAGTTTTTTTTTCAAAAAAAGGCAGTCCTTACTTTTTTAACTTTCATGGAAAGAAAAATAATGGTCATACCACAATACTTGGAGCTCCAAATTCAGGTAGAACCTCACTGATCAATTTCTTACTTTCGGAATCAAGAAAATTTAACCCTAGGATTGTTATATTGGATAATACTGGAAAATCAATAATATTTACTAAAGCAGTAAGCGGCCAATATTACATAATTGATCCAAAATATAAAGATAAAAGTCTAAAGTTTAACCCACTGAACATTGAAGATAGTGCTTCTAATCGCAATATGCTTGTTGAATTGATCAAAAGGATGGTTGCAGATGCAAGTTTGGTAGACGTAGAAGAAAAGACAAAAAAAATTGTAGATTCTATATTTGCTATACCAAGAGAATCGCGATCTATTTCTCAAATTTCTGAAGTGCTTTTACTCCTTGGAGGCAAAATAAGTAAATGGTGTGGTGAAGGTGAATTTGCTTACTTATTCCAAGATGGTGATGAGTCAGATATTGACTGGGAAACAAAAATCATATCTCTCAATACTGCAAACCTCACTAAGCAAAAAGAATGTATGTCCGTGATACTTTGCTATTTCTTATACTCTTTCGAAGCAAAATGTGATGGCTCACCTGCAATACTTGTTTTGGATGAAGCATGGGAGATAAGTAATATTTTTCCTACAGAGGGAGAGTTTGACAACTGGATGCAAAGAATGACAAAGTTAAATGTTGTAGTAATTCTAAGTACTGAAAACTTAAACCTAGCATTTGCTAGCAAGTTTACTCAATATTTAGATAAGCATGTCGATACCAGGATTCTGATGCCGAACATCAATGCAAACAGATTATACATGAAGGCATTTTCTCTGTCGAAAGAGGAACTGAATGTCATTTTGCAAACACCAACACAGGAAGGTTTATTTTTGATCAAGCAATACAAAGGTTTAGTAACTTTAAATCTAGATTTGAAAAATATGAAAGAAATACATGTACTTTCAGCTAATAAAGAGACTATAAAGTATATGTATGAGGCGATGAAGGAAAAAGGCGAAAAAGTGAGTAAGTGGTTACCGGTGTTCTATGAAAAATGTAAAGCTTAATTTTTTATTGATATTCTCCTTGATATTTTGTCTTTCTTACCAAGGATATGCTGATTGTCCAACATTTGTAAAAAGTAATACTGAAATTGAAGCTGCAGGAAGTAAAGCAGGAAAAGGTATTGCAAATTTTTTTAAAGGCAAGTGGAGCGATTTAGACTTTGACGAAAAATTATTGCAATTTATTAAAGTTACAGCAGTAAATAATCAGGGACCAGAAGGTTACTTCGATCCAAAGATTAAGGTCTGCGATTACGAAGGAAACGACAACTGTTATATATTATCCAGTGGAACATCCTGCCGCCAGATATATGGAACGCAGAGTACAGGAGCTGGAGTTTCTGCAGCAGCTTTTATCGATTGGGAAGGGGATAAAATTCTGAATGATGGAAAGATTCATGGACAGATGACACAGGGTCTTGAGTGGGAATGGGCAGATGGTGTTACTGATGAAGAAAAAGTAAAATTTGCTAATTCTCCTAAGATATGTGCTTGTAGCCAAAAGGGTGCTTGCATGTCAGGAATTTCTTCATGGGGTTCTAGAGTTTTTTCAGGAGAAAATATTTTCCGTCCAGGGAATATGGAAAACGTTTGCGACACTTGTTCATGGAACGGAAGGAAACAAAAGGTAAAATGTGCCCCTGTGCAACTTGCACCTGGCCCACCTCCATTTTGTGAACAACTTGCAATGTCACCACCGCAAGTTAGAATTGTTCCTATAAGAAACCAAGATAATGATTACTTTCATCCAAGAGTTGGAGTCATTATTGGTGAGCTGAAGAAAAGAAGGGAGATATATGTTCCATCTGCTGTTTCAAATCACAAGAATATTCCAAGTTGGACATATCCTATTCCAGATAAAGATACTACCCATTATTTCAAAACCTATAGAAAGAAAGATCAGCTCTGCGCTGAATATTATGGTACTGAAAAAGAAGAATCAAAAAGAAAATTACAATTTCCTGCCCGTTGTTTTCCATCACCAACTGCTCCAAAGCCTGAGGAAATAAAGGTAGTAAATGAAAATACGCTAGAGGTAAAAATGAAGATGAGTGAGAACGCTTGTACTTATGACGCACGTGGAACTCACAGTAATGGCATCTGTACTTTTTATGTTAATAAAAATTCTCCTACATACATTGGCCATCTGCCTTTAATAGTAGTAAAGCCAGCAATAGTAGAAAAAACAACTAATAGCGGTAATAGAAAAAGTGATATCGATAACATAATAGAAGGTGTATTAAAAAATAATTCGCAATTTGAAGTTCTAGAAAAATATGGGTGTGTTCCCGATATCGAAGCAGAATGTAAAGAGCTTCAGAATGGTAAGTGCAAACTAGATGACTCAAGATATCCAAAAGTAGAAGTAAAATATAAAGAAAATCCTAAAAGTAAAATGTTATGCCTTTCTGGTTGGCAGCCAGAACCGGAGGAATTCGTTCTTGAAAAAGGAAGTGAGCTAATATCGCTAAAATCAATGGGGGCAAGATACAATAAATACAATACTGTTTATTCAAAGGAGTCTAATCAGCTTTATTATTTTCCCTGTAACGAAACAATTGAGGTTTTAGCAAAGCCACAAGATGCACTGAATGAAATAATATTCAATAAAAAAGGATATATTTCCATTCCTGCTGAAAATAAGTCTAGAGATAATTGCACGACGAAAGAGGATAAAGAGATAGACACAAAACAAAATTGTAACACATGCAAGATAGTATATAAATTGATAGATGGGGAACATAAAGAAAAATGTAAGCAAGGTGATGATGGTTGTCTCTGCTTTGATGGAGTATGTAGTCGCTCAACACAGTATGAAGATAAGAATGATAAACTATTTTACTTAAGATATGAGGAAGTGGATTGCAAGGATAAAGATGGTAAAACAGTAAAAAACGAGAAAGGTGAAATACAAAAGTGCACACAATTAAAAAATCAACCGATTAAAGCAAATAGAACAGAAGTCTTTTATGCTGATAAATTGTGTAGATTCGATTTAGAGGGTTTAAAAAAGAGATTGCGTGAAATAATAGTAACGCAATTGAGAAATAAGAAGCAGGAGTTTGAAAGGAGTAATAAAGAGTCTTATGAGCTTGGAGATGGCTACACAGATGACTTATCGATGTATGATTACGTTGAAATAGAAGCATGGGGAGGTGGTGAAGCTGGTCATATAGATGGTAAAGCTCAGTCTACAGAAAATAGACCAGGAATGCCAGGTGATTACATTAAAGCTAAACTAAAAATCAACCCCGATTATCCCTACATTAAAGTAAAAGTAACAGAAGGTGGTGGTGGGCAAGAAGATTATAAATCTAACAAAGATGGGGGACCAACTTTAATAAAAATGTGCAGAGACCTTTCAGAAACAATTTGTAAAGATTTAATTACTGTTGCAGGTGGAGGTACATACAGAACCTATGGGGGAAAGAATTACAAAGATACAATAATTCATGAGCAAAATTTAAAGCTAGAAGAAGAAGTTGTAAAAGGAGATAAGTTAGACTCTAGAGAGGATAATGAAATAGCATACATAAGGAATGGTAAGATTGGGTATGAAAATGTAAAAAAATGTAGTAGAAGCCATGTGAATAAAAAATACGGTGCTGGCGGTTGTATCAATCAAAACACAGGGACTTATAGTAAAGGTGCTCCTGGTTATGTGAAGATTAAACCTATGTTTGAGAAAATTAATAAAGGAAGAGTAAAAAAAATAGATGATGCTATTGAAAAAATGATACAAAATCCAGATGACATCACAGGTATTGATGATTCCTTAATAAATAAACTTGATCAAAAGATTATTGATACAATTAAAGAAGAAATTAGAAAAGAATTGCTAGGGTTATAGTCAAGGGACCTTGAGGGTTGCAAATGGGGTAAAGTTGAATTTACATCACTGAGAGTATCTGTTCAGATGCATGTGAAAACAGTGTTGTTTCTTTTCTTGTATCTCAGTTCCCATAATTTCATCCCAGTGCATAACGCACAGCTGTACAGAACATTGAAGATGTCATTACAGTGCGTGACACTGGAATCCATGTAAATTTAACTGGACGCCAATGTCACAAACTAGTTTTCTCATCTATCTTATTTTGCTACTCTGCTGAACAGATACGTCAATTTTATCTACTGATGAGCTAGGTTTGTTGTTCTTCACATGTTGTGACAAAAGCTCCTTAACTCCTTTTTTCACAAGAAGTACTGAATTTGTATACTTTTTCAAGCATAAAAACTGTAGAGTTTTCAATTATCTCAGCTATTTGTAAAGGAGTATCTCCTGAATGGTTTTTAATATTAGCATCAGCTCCTTTTGCTAATAGTAATCTTGCTATTTCTTTGCGGCCTGTTATAGCTGCTATATGTAGAGGTGTATTGCCAATCTTATCGCCAATATTGACATTTATTATACTAAGTAATAACTCAACTATTTTCTTATGGCCATTCTTGATAGCTACACTTAAAGGATCTCTATCGACATTACAGCCATTGACCTTAGCACCATTATCAAGAAGCAACTTGACTACTGCTTCATGCCCATTCTGAGCAGCTAGATACAAGGGTGTGACATTATTTTTTTTATCTACTATGTTAACATCAGCATTTTTTGTGCTAATTAATAGTTCAACTATTTCAGTATGTCCGTTCTGAGAGGCTAAGTACAGAGCTGTTATACCAAATTCATTGTCTTTATAGCATCAATCTCAATTTCTTGAGTATTAAGTAACACCTTTACAACTTCTACAAGTCCATTTTGATCAGCAATATGTAAAGGTGTCTTACCATCAGTACAGTCTTTTATATTGGGATCAGCTCCCGCTTTAATTAACTCCTCTACTATAGCTTTGCTTTTAGCTACAACAGCAAAGTGTAAAACTGTACTGCCTTTAGTAGTTCTTGCATGAATATTAGCTTCTTTACTGATTAGTAACTTTACTACGTCTAAATGTCCTGAATAAACAGCAAAATGCAAGGCTGTAAATCCTTTTTTACCTTGATATTGATATCAGTTTTTACATCAAGTAATAACCTAACTTCATTTATGTTACCATTATAAGCGGCTTGATGTAATAGAATATTTTCAACCGGGAGCGATTGAGTGCTGAACATATTTACCTCTATATAATAGTATGCCTAGTGGTATTACATCAAAACAAGGAACATTCAAGAAAAATTTTTTGCATCTGGCAATCTATTTTCTCTATTCTAATATATACAAACTCTTTAAACCCAACTTGTAATTAGGATAAACTAGAGAGACACCAAGATCTTTTTTAATTTTAGTATTGCTTACTTTTTTTGACCCTAAATAAAAACCCCGTGCGTAATTTGGTACGGAAGAAATCTCAACTGGCTCTGGAGGACTAATATTGAGAAGTTCGGCTGCATACGTGACCACTTCAGATTGCGTAGCAGGTAAATCATCTGCACAATTGTATATCTCATAAGGCTTTATATTTTGCATGGAAGAAAATAAAATATTCGATATATCTTCAACATGAACACGAGAAAAAATTTTTTTCACATTTCTTGCTTTGCCAAGCTGCAGGTCAATTAGCGCATTTCTACCAGGACCATATATCCCAGCCAAACGAAAAATATGTACAGGCAATTTGCTACTTAGCCACTTCTTTTCAGACTCAAGGCGCTTTTCTCCTCTAATTTCTATAGGCTTTGTTTCAGATTCCTCATTCACCCAATTACCACAGTGGTCACCATAAACATTAGTTGCAGACAGATAACCAAGCCATTCAATATTCTCCAGACAATGACCGTATCTCTCCATAACATCATCACCGTCTGGAGGAATAGAAATTAAAACATGTGTTACGCTTTTAAGCAGATCTTGATCAACCTTTTCATAATCAAAAAGTTGTATATCTTTATTTCTTGATGTACCGTTAACTTTCCAGCCTAAATTTAGCAATTTTTTCGATAGAAATTTAGCTACATATCCGTAACCAAAGCAAAACAAGTGCATGGAAATTAATTTCCAAAATTCTTCTTGATAAACTCAACCCCTAACCTTATTCCTTCTTCATTAATAATATGGCCTAATCCATGAATTGGGTATCCTTGAGCGTTTACTCCATTTTCTTTCAGAGCTTTAACCGCTAAATCAAGGGAAGAAAAAGGTACCACATCATCAGCGTCACCATGAATAACACATATGCTGGGTTTTGATTTGATCTCCGGTGCAATTTTTGAAGGTGAAAGAAACCTACCAGAATATGCAACAACCGATGCACAAGACTGAAGCCGGGTAAGAGCCACATGTATTGCAAGCATTGCTCCTTGAGAAAATCCAACTAAAGAAAGCTGAGTATCTTTTAAATTAAGCTCCTTTAATTTTGTATCAATAAAATGATTTACAATTGATGCAGCATTTTTCACCCCATTATATAGTGCTTTTTCACTACGATCCTCTAAACTAAACCACTGATAACCATCACCTATTTCTCTCTCAAATGGAGCATTCGGTACCACAAAACATGAATCGGGTAAAAATTTGCTCATAACTTTAGCAAGATGAACGAAATTATCGCCACTTGAACCCCAACCATGAAAAAAAATAATCAAATTTTTCTTATTTCCATTTGGACAAATTTCTTGGCTTTTAAGTTCAATCATCTCTTCATCCCTTTATGTTTATATTTAACTCTATGGTAATACTAAATTTGAGCCTCACTACTGCTATAGCTCTTTGATATGAATAAATACTACTTAGCTTCAACTTTCTCTATCAATTTCTTGACCAAGCCTCTCAATCTTCTGCTGGAATCATCAAGCTCTTGAATTTGTGAAGGATCTTTTCCCATGAGCTCTTTGTGATTACTCTTTATGTAATCATACATTTCCTTCATCTGAGCAATCATCTTATTGATATCCATACCACCCATATCAGGTATCATGCTAGGCATATTTCCTTCTAGCATACCGCCAGCCATAAGTTGCTGAGACATTTGCATGAATGGCTTTAAGGTCTGTTGAACCAAATTAGGGTCGCTTGCCAATTTTTCTATTTGCTCTTTGCAAGTATCCATGTACTGCTTCATAAATTCATCATTTTGCACTTTATCTGTCATAATTACACCTATTTGAAACTAATATTATATATTGTTTTTAATTAAAAACAATACAAGAACAACTATATTAATACTTAATTAAATGACAAATTAACTATTTTAAAGGTTCACATACTCTCTTTAACCATTCCTTATCTTTTATGCCATTTTCTATATTTTTATAAACAAATTGGTGATAGCTATTTATCCATTTAATTTCATCTTCAGTAAGCATTTGTATATCTATTAGCTTTTTATCATAAGGAACAGAGGTCAATTGTTTAAAGATTAAGAAGCTATTTTCTTGCTTTTCAACATACATAAGATTTTCAATCCTTATTCCATACTTTCCTGGAATATAATAACCAGGCTCGTTAGAAAGTATCATGCCTGGAATGAGTTCCACTTTATTTCCTCTTGATATTGCTTGCGGTCCTTCGTGTACCGAAAGGTAACTTCCTACTCCATGTCCTGTACCGTGCATGTAATCCATTCCAAATTTCCATAAATGTATACGCGCTAATATGTCCAATTCTCCACCAGTAGTGCCAGAAGGAAAGACCGCACTTGCTATCGCAATGTGAGCTTTTAATACTATTGTGTAGTGAGCTCGTTGCTCATTGGTTGGACTACCAATTGCTATAGTTCTTGTAACATCGGTTGTGCCATCAAGGTACTGACCACCAGAGTCAATTAAATACAGTCCATCTTCTTGAATGACTTTATTTGTCTTATTGCTTGCACGGTAATGAATGATTGCTCCATTCTCGTTGAATGCTGAAATTGTTGGAAAACTCGGTTGCTTAAACAAATTCTGCTCTTTTCTGTATTCTAAAATTTTTGCTTCAGCTTCAAGCTCAGTAATTTCACTGTCAATAAGCCAATATAGAAAATTTATAACTGCTACTCCATCTTTGATGTGCGCACTTATAGCTCCAGTTATTTCAGTTTGATTTTTTACTGCTTTGTGAATCAAACAAGGATCCTCCTTCTCAATTATCTGCTTATTTTCTATTAGACCTCTTTCATTACTTATTGTCATCCCAGTTCTTGACACCGGGATCCATGCTTTTTTATTTCTGGTCAAGCACTGGAATGACACCGAAGCTGATTTTTCATTTAAATAATGGTTATACAAGGGATCTATTGCATTCATAATGCTCATTGGAGTTGTGCTTGGATCTATCACCACCAAATTTAACTTATGTAGTGAATTTTCTAGCTCACTAATATCAAAAACATTTATATGGTTATCAAAATTTGCTTCTATAGTTGAATGTTCTTTATCTTGAATAAATAAATCAACATTGGCATTTTTATACAATATAGCACGACCCAATATACAAGGAGTATATTCAGCACTTTCATTTCTTAAATTTAGCAGCCATGAAATTGAATTTGGATCAGTCAGAATCACTGCTTCAGCCTCTATGTTTTTAGCTACTCTTTCACATTTATCCTTACCACTCTCACCAGATACATGTGAAACTATTGTTTGTGCTTTATGACTACTATCTTTTTTAATTAAGTATGGTACTAGTTTACAAATGCCTTCATATTTTCTTATGTCCTTCATAGTAAAATATTGCGGATAGTAACCCAGTGAGGTAGTCAATGTTAAGTTTGCTTTTACCCATTTGTGTGGATCCTCTTCTTGTATATTATATACTCGAAAACTGCCCTGATCGAGCTGACTGCGAGCTTGTGTGATATAGCGTCCATCTGTAAAAAATGGGCACTTATTACTCTTTGTAACGATAAGTAGCCCATTTGTTCCCGTGAAGCCACATAACTCTGCTAACTCTTTTGAATATTCATTTAAATACTCGTCTTTAGTATGCAACATAAATGCATCAACATTTATTTCGTGCATAAAAGAGCGAAATTCTTCGATTTTTGACATGTTACGCAGAATTAGCAGCTATTTTCGTTTTCTTATTCCTAAGGTACACTAATATGCTAACTATCGCTGCTGGAGTTATGCCTTGTATTTGCTTCGCAATACCAATTGTTGCTGGCTTTATTGACTGCAACTTTTCTATCACTTCAGTTGACAAGCCTTTAATCTGTGAGTAGTTGAAATTAGTTGGAATTTGAGTATTAACTTCCTCTTGTAGAAACTTCATATCTGCTTCTTGTCTTACTAAATAAGGCTTGTATTTTGCTTCAATTGCAACTGCTTCATATATTTCATTCTTGGCTATGCTATCAGTTATAGTGTTATTCCAGCACATGACGCTGGAATCTACATTTTTTTCAGTGTCAACTGCATCCATTCTATCATCATTCAAGTACTGGATTCCAGTGTCAGCTACTTGGATGACAGGAAGAGGTGCTTTGGTGTTATGCAAGTAGCTGACACTGGAACCCATGTTTAACTCTGGCCATATTTCTCGTAATTTATTCCAGTCAATATTTGGATAACCGAGCAAATCTAATGCTGTTTTTCTTATTCCATCATAAGATATTTTAATGCCATAGGACCTGAGCTGCTCAGGAGTAATTGTTAGGCTCTCTAATTTCTCCTCAAGTTGCTTAATGGATTTAAGTTTACCCTGCAAAACAGAGTATCTCTCATGCGATACAAGGGAAATATCATAACCTTTTTGTGTCAATCTTCTATCTGCATTATCTGACCTGATTGCCAGTCTATATTCTGCACGCGAGGTAAATAATCTGTAAGGCTCGGCAATTCCCTTAGTGACCAAGTCGTCTATCATTACACCGATATATGAGTCTGTACGATGAAGAACAAAACTTTTTTGAGATAAAGAGAGTGCTGCATTGATTCCGGCAATAATTCCCTGCCCGGCTGCTTCTTCATATCCAGTGGTACCATTAATTTGACCAGCAAAATATAGTCCTTTAATTTTCTTAGTTTCGAGAGTATGAAATAGCTTTCGTGGATCGATATAATCGTATTCAACTGCATATCCAGGTCTTAATATTTCTGCATTTTCAAGCCCTTTTATACTCTTTATCATTTCATACTGCACTTCGATGGGCAATGAATTTGAAATTCCATTTGGATATATAGTGTTATCATCAATCCCTTCTGGTTCTAGAAATATTTGGTGATTATTTTTTTCTGCAAATTTTTTAACTTTAGTTTCAATTGATGGGCAGTATCTTGGTGCAATAACGTTATCTAAATATGAAGAAGCTGATCTGTGAAGATTCTCTCGAATTACTCTGTGTGTATGTTCATTAGTATGAGTAATAAAACATGAAACCTGAGGCTGGTTAATTTTCTCTGTAAGATAAGAAAATGGTGTAGGTGGATTGTCACCCACTTGTTCTTGTAATACCGACCAGTTTATAGTGCCACGATCAAGCCTCGGTGGAGTTCCGGTACGTAATCTGCCCAGTTTAAAATCATACTTCTTTAGCGTGTTTGCAAGCTCTATTGCAGGTTTATCTCCCATTCTTCCAGAAGGAGTTGTTTGCTCTCCTATATGAATCACACCACGTAAAAAAGTCCCTGTAGTCAAAACAACTCTGCTTGTCAGTATACGTTCACCTGAGTCTGTTATTACAGCTTTTATATAAGATTCTCCATTGCTATCACTTTCGATAAGAAAATCGTCAACTGACTCTTCTTTTACTGTCAAGTTGTTATAATTTAGAATAATTTCCTGTATTGCTTTTTTGTATAATTTTCGGTCTGCCTGTGCACGTGGGCCCCATACCGCTGCGCCTCTGCTGCCATTTAAAACGACCGAGTGTATGCTTGCTCGGTCGATAGCTCTCCCCATTATTCCATCAAGGGCGTCTACTTCTCTAACTACAACACCCTTTGCAACTCCTCCAATTGCTGGATTACAAGACATCTCTCCTATAGTTGAAATTTTGTGAGTTATAAGTAGTGTGTTTGCACCAAGGCGAGCTGCAGCTGTAGCTGCTTCACACCCGGCATGACCGCCACCTACTACCACTACATCGTACTTATGCATCTTCTTGAGTAATTCCTACTCTATAATATTCCAACTATCAGTGATTGATGTCAAATTTTACAGATTACAACATTGCACACTAACTTAGCTCAAACTGTCGTCTCTCTCGCAGAAAAAACTTTTTCAACTTTGGGAAAGATGATACTTTTATTAACTTCTTCTTCCGGAAAGGTAATACATTCATACACTTCTTCTTCCTGAGATATTTTGACATATGTAGAATCTGTAATCGAAATTGCACTTACTGCAGATTTAATTGGTGTTTCATCTACACAATGCACTATAGCTACAGTTGCAAAAAGCCCTAAAATCGGTGCTATCAGCCCTATCATTCCACTTATTAATGTAAATCCTATTTTTGGATTAGGAAAAATAGCAGCTATGCTTCCAGCAAGTATAACTCCAATTATAGCACTTGCAGATATAGTAATACTCAAAAGAATTGCTGCTTTTTCATGCTTTTCCCCAACAGGATCTCTTTTGCAAAACTTATATAGCAAACATGCTACGTGAAAAACCGCAATCAATGCTGGAGCTATACAACCAGCAATTCCACCTATGGCTAAAGGTGATGAAGTGTCAAAATTTAACCACCAAGCTAATATTCCTAGTGCTGACACTATACTATAAGTTAACAAACAAATATACATACAATCCCCTCGCTAATTAAGAAAATGCCATTTTACTCTGAATCATAAACTACTCTCTTCACTCTCAGCCATCTAAGCAGCACATTGGAGTGACAAAAAATGCTACCGGCAAATAATGACTTTGCAAAAATAGAGAATGTTTATATTTATGTAAAGTGGAAATTTTTAGTGGGGCGAGCGACCAGGATTGAACTGGCGACATTCAGTACCACAAACTGACGCTCTACCAACTGAGCTACGCCCGCCAAGATATAAGATTTCTAACACACAAGCATAAATAGTCAATTAATTATTTAAGCTACCTACTTTTGCATAGAGTTTTAAGTTTAGCGAATAAACATTTTCATTTATGCTTTTAGCATTATAGTTAATCGTATTGACACCGTGATATGTTTAAAAGTATTTTCACATTTAGTTTTTTTACAGCTATTTCAAGAATTTTAGGGCTAATAAGAGATGTATTGATTGCTACGGTTATTGGTGCAACCTCTCTTGCAGATATATTCTTTTCCTCGTTTCGCTTTGCTAATTTATTTCGATCGTTTTTTGCAGAGGGAGCATTTACTACCTCATTCATACCATTATACTCTGCAGAGTCATATGATAATAAAAAGGCATTTAATTTCGCAAGTAGTGTAATATCCATTACGTTTATTATTCTAGTAATTTTTTGCCTTATCACACAAACCTTCTTCCCTTACATGATCAAAATCTTCACTCCTGGATTTGACCAAAATAAATTTACCTTTACTGTAACTTTGTCGAAAATTATGATGCCCTACATAATCTTCGTGTCAATCGCATCACTTATTGGTGGAATGTTGCAAGTAAAACAGCATTTTGCTTCAACAGCTATTTCACCAATCATTTTGAACCTCTGTTTAATCATCAGTTTGTTTTTACCTTACATTGAAACACCGGCTCATAACCTTTCTATAGCTGTCCTGATTGGAGGGATTTTGCAGCTACTTTTAATAATATTTACTGCATACAAATTAAAGGCTTTCTTTTCTTTTAGTTTAGAATTAAGTAACAAAGTAAAGTTATTTTTTAAACGTGTGATACCTGCAATTATCAACAATTGTGTAATACAAATAAGTGTATGGATTGACACAATCATGGCGAGTTTTATACCAAATGCAGTTTCTTATATATATTATGCCGATAGACTAAATCAACTACCGCAAGGAGTAATTGGCACTGCAATTGGTACAGTACTTCTTCCTCTGATTTCAAAACGAATAAATGATACTGAGAATATAGTCAAAATACAGAACAAGGCCCTTAATATAGGGTTAATATTAATTATGCCAATAACTGCTGCTTTTATCATTATTCCTGACATAATTTTACTTACGCTTTTTTCTTACGGCCGATTTGATTATTATGCAGTGCAGCAAACTGTTCCTACATTAGTAGCATTTTCTCTTTCTTTACCCGCATTTATTATAAATAAAGTATTGCTACCCACATTCTTTGCTAGGGGAAAGCTAAAAATACCAACTATGTTCTCATTAACGTGCCTTGGAATTAATGTAATACTAAATCTAATATTAATGAACAAATACCAACATATAGGAATTGCTATTGCTACTTCCATTTCCACTTGGATAAATTCTATTTTATTGATTAATTATTTAACAATAAATAAGATGTATAAGATTAGCCAAGCATTATTACTAAATATTGTAAAAATTCTCACTGCAACATTGGTTATGTCAATAGTTCTTTATCTCTCTAATTACTTATCAGCAGGGTTGTTTTTCGATAGAGGGCTAGCTCGTATTGTTTATTTAGTAACTTTAATAGCTTTGAGTGTTATTATTTATTCTAGCACTCTTTACCTAATTTTTAGAGGAAATTTGAATAATTTGAAGTATGTATAAATTACACCCTTTGTATTGCTATATGTCATTTCAGCTACTATTCCAATATCCACTCCTTTCATCCCATAACCTATTCCTGTCATCCCAGTGCTCGACACTGGGATCCAGAAATTTTGTTGATTATATAATCTGGAAAACCTTATTTAAGTCACACTGGATCACAGTGTCACACACACAACTGTATGAGTGTTGTGGTTTGAGAGCAATTTCCACTGGGAACCCAGTGCTCATCAGACCAGCTTCTCATGTAAAAATGCTGTGTTTTAACATAAGAATAGCTACTTTTTTGCTAATTAACTTAATGTCTAATCAAATTTCCTGGATCCCATGACAAGAAGAGAAGGGATGCTGGAATGAGAGGTCTATTATGAAACTTTCTTTATACGCCATATCATCAATCTTGTTTCTATTAATTCTCATGCACGTTGCTGCAACTTTTAAGGATTGGAGTGGCTACAGAGAATATATCGTAAAAGAGTTAGAGAAGACGTATGATGCTAAAGTACATGTTGGAGGAAAAATTGAAGTTTCGCTCATTACTCCAAAACTTACTATTCACAATGTATATGTACAATATAACAAAAACAAGGAACAAAAATTATCAGATTTAATTAGTGCAAAAAAAATTGAAATAAGGCTTTCATTTTCATTGCAACCAAAGTCAATCTCATTTTTGGGCATGAAAAGCAACAAAGAAAATTTACTTAATATTATAAATACGAAAGCCAATGATAATATAGTTGATATATTAATAAAGGACAGCCAAATAAGTTTTAACGCCGATACTATTAACATCAAGGAAGTTGCTATAAAAAAAAATAAGCAGTTTTTTGGTGAAGTACAGATTGGTGACAACAATTACGATTTTTCTGGAAAGGTTAATGTCACAAAAAATAATGTACACATTAGTATTGATTCAAATTTTGCAAATTTGCTATTTAAAGGTAATAGAAATCAAGAAGAGCTCAAGGGCAATTTAGTATTGACGATTAATAATAATTCTGATTCTATGAGCGACTTGGCAAAAATCATTAATCTTAGCTTCCTTTCTTATGTAATTCCCAGCGAAAATATTGAGATATCATCCAATATCAATCTCAATGAAAGCGAGTTTACGGCAACTGATTTAAAAATTGAGTCCAAAAGCATGCAAGGCACTGGTATAATACAAAATGATAGAAAAAGTGATCATACTAATATCAATATTAGTTTTAGTAAAGTCGACCTAAAAAACGGCTCACACAAAACAACAGATATGAAGGGTCTTTTAGAATCTTTTAGAGAGGTTGTGCCAAAGAACCTGAGCTTGGATTTTAATATGGAAGCTTCAAATATCCAATATCAAAACAGGATATTGGACAAATTTCATGCTACGCTAAAATTTGCTAATGGCGAAATAAACGTTGATACTCTTCTTCAATTTCCTGGAACCAATAATATATCTCGCTTATCAGGAAGAGTTTCAAACAATGGCAACTTGTCTGAATTTAATGGTGATATATTGATAAAGGGTGAGTCGTTCATTTCACATATTTTACCTTCTATCAAGATGCAAGAAAGAGAGAAAAGTCAATTTACAGCAAGTTCTAAACTATATTTAGCACCTAGAATATTATCTCTTTCAGATATCAGATTGCTAAATAACAAAGAATCTTGGCAAGGATCAATTAAGGTAAATCACACAAAAAAACACAATATGATCGATAGCAAATTTAGCATACATAACATTAATATAGATAAATATGATTATTCATTATTCAGCAAAGTGCAATGGCTGAAAAATCTTAAATATGATGTAAATATAAGAACTAGTGTTAAAGATTCTATATTCAATGGTACAAAAATTGAAGATTTGGATTTTTCATTAAAAATACAAGAGAACAAGCTAGTTGCAGATAAAATAAAGTTATTCGGAGAAGATTTCGACATTACCGGTAGTGTAAAAATATTAGTGGATCAAAAATACACTAAGCCTTTATTAGACGTAAACTTTACAGGTAATAAATTTAATGGAAATATCTTTAAATTACCAAAACTATTAGAGGTAAAAAGAAACTCAAGAAATGAAATAAATCAAATTCAATGGTCAACAAAGCAGCTTAATTTTTTAGATGAGAAAGGAGATTTTGATGCAAATGTGCAAATCAAAACTACAGAATTTAAAATTGGGCAAAACGTCTTAAAAGATTTTAACTTGGATACAGTGATAAGAAAAAGCACTATCACTATCAAACAGATAAGTTACATACTAGAACATGGACAAATGTTTTTTCAGGGTTATCTAAAAGCAGGCTCAATTCACACAAAATTTTCTATTGCAAATTTAGACACCAAGGAAGTTATAGGAGTTAATAACATAAATGGCAAGATAAGCTTAAGTGGTGAAATCAAAACTCAAGGGACAAGCTTTGATGATTGGGCTAGTAACTTATCAGGAAATGTAGACTTTCAAGCACAGAAAATAGAGTTTACTAATGTGGATTTTAATTCATTCATCACTAATTTGTTAAACAGTAAGAATAAACCTGAAATTTCCAAGCTTGCTTACGTTGATATATATAATGGCAGTACGCTTTTTGAAAATATTAGTGGAAAAGTAAGTATCAAAAATGGTATATGTTCAACTAGTTCACAGTTTAGTATCGATCAAGCATCAGGTTCTATCTCTTCTAATTTAATCTTATCTAAGTTCTCCTTAACTTCTATATTCTTCAGACTTTTTTTCATACTACCAAACCATAACAGCCCTCTTTATATCGAGGCACACTTAGATGGCCCTATTTGGCTCCCTAAGATGAGTTTTGACGTAGATCAAATTTTTACCACTTTAGTTAGCAAGAAAAATAGTTAATTCTTTTAGATGCAGGATTTAAGAGACTATCTATATTCAAATTAGACCTTAGTAAAAGATGTTCTACTCTCACCAATGATAAGACTGATTGATTGTTTGTACATTCTCAATGCTTGCGTCGCTGCAGCTTGTGCTTGGACTTTCTGTATCTCCAAGCAATAACTGTGTTATCTCCCTATAGTCTTCGCGAACAGATAAATGTAAAACAGTAACACAAGAATTACTTGATGTATTAATATCTGCTCCTTTTTCAAGCAATAATTTTACCATACTTGTGTGGCCTGAACGAACAGCATAGTATAAAGGAGTATAACCGAAACGATTTTTTATATCAATAACTGCTCCTTTTTTAAGCAATAATTTCACTTGCTCTAAGCGATTTCTTTTAGCAGCGTAATGTAAAGGAGTTTCACCATTACGATCTGCTGCATTAACATTCGCTTTGCATGTCGATAACAATTCTATATGAGGAAGAGTAAATCGAGAATTACTTACTGAATTTCCTTGTTCTTGATACATAAAATACCCCCAGTTTATTACAGCTTAGTATAAATATCTACACTATATAAACATCAATTCAACTTATCATCAGGGTAATGGTAAAACTTTCTCCTTTTATAATGAGCATAGGCCTGTGTACATTACTCTAATTATGAGCTTGAGCAGCTGCTTGAAGTTGTTCAGCACTTGGATTATCCAAATTCCGACTTGGAAATGCCTCTATAATGTTCTTTAACTCTTTATCTGTTAAGTGATAAGTTACTTCGTCAAAAACTTGATGTAACACCCACAAATTAGAATTCTCTATAGCTGCTTTACTTTTATCCAATAAACCCCTTCTGTCCGATGCCTTATCAAATTGGCTTACTATCGTATTAACGTGTTCAGGAAATTCTGATATATACTCCAATGCGTCAGAACACCTTATTTCATCATATTCTCTACCAGAAAAATAACCTGCTAATTTATTCTCATCAGTCTCTCGCAGAAACTGATATAATGATATAGTGCTGTTACTAAGTTTAACGTCCTCCATCCTCTTCTCATAAGAATCCCAAAATTCGGACAATTCACTATTGTTAACAATACACTCTGGTTCGTTGTAATACCACTATGTATCACAGCATATGCAATTATAGTTCTTACTACCATCAGTTTATCGCAATACCCTATGTGGTAATCATCACTAGCTACAATAGATAAAGGAGTCCTTCCTTTCTTGTCCACTGCATTAACATTTGCTCCTCTATCAAGCAGCAATTCTGCTACCTCCACCTTGCCACTTTTAACTGCAGTATGTAAAGGAGTCCACTTTCGCCTTTCTACTGCATTAACATTTGCCCCTTTATTAAGCAGCAACTCTGCTACTTCCTTATGACCATACCTAACTGCAATATGTAAAGGAGTCTCCTTTTGCACAGTTGTTACTGCATTAATATTTGCTCCAGCTTCTATCAACTCCGTAATCTGCTGTATATTCTCTCCTTTAGAAGAATTCATTAATAGTTCATCCAATTCTCTTTGTTCCCTTTCATTCATAATTTACCCCACAATTTCATTGTAGTTAATTTAATATGCAAAAAAATAATATCAACCCAATTTATCACCACCGGGTAACGGTGGCAAGCCAAAAGCTTCTCTTTTTTCATTAAGTGTCATGAAGCTTGCGTTTTCCACGTATTTCCACATCTTTTGTCTTTTTTCCATTAGAATTTCTATCGCGTCTTTATCATATGACAAACATAAATCTTTGCCAAACTTGGACACTAGCCAAGAATTTAAGTGACAAATAATATTTTCTAGCGTTGGTAAAATCGTCTGTTCCCAAAGGGAAAGACGTGCTTCGATCAAATTGCTATAAGTATTATCACCTGGTATGCCAAGCAACTGCGGCGGAACGCCAAAAGCTAGCGCAATATCACGAGCTGAGCTATGTTTTGACTCAATAAAATCCATATCCCTCGGTGATAAGCTCATTTCCTTCCACTCTAGGCCCCCTTCAAGCAATATAGGTCTTCCAGCAGCGTTGACAGGACCTGAATAATGATCATTTATCTGCGCTTTTAAGCGTTGGTACTGCTCTTGACTTAAGTTTCCAACGCTTCCATCCTTTTCTGATTTCACAACTATTGCACCACTTGGTCTTGCTCCATTTTGCAGCATTGCCTGATTCCAAGCACCAGCCTGATTATGCTGATCTATACTATATGCAGCTGCCTCAATTGGTGAAAGTCCATACCAATCATTCAAAGGGTTAAAGGTTTTAAGATGCAGTACTGTTGAACGCCCAGTCAATTTATCAACTTTAAAGTCATAACTGTTGTTATTTACGGTGTAACGATAGGCATAAGGAACGTTACTTCTCCCCGGAACAATTTCAACTCTATCAGGGCGCAGAAGATAAAGCTCTGTTGTTGGTTTGTTCTGCGCCTCAATCATCAATACATAAGAATTGCCGTTAACTAATCGATAAGTCACAATCCCCTCAATAAATTCCGATTTTGATGTCATTGGATTAGGAGAATAAAGTAACTTCAGTAATGGATGCGCTTTTAGTTGTGATTTTCCCTGATCAGTAATCTGGCAGAGAGTAAAAGGTACCGAAGATGCAGCACTTGCGATCATATTAATTGCTCGAAAGGCAATGACATTTTTTATGTAGCCTTCCTCAGCAAAACTTGCATAATCGCGCCTACTCCAACTTGGTTCCATCATTAGTTGCAAAGCAGAGTATTCACTGCTTTTCTTTCTTTGAAAAATGTTAAAATTCATATGTGCCTCCTGAAAATTTTGTTAAAAATTTGAAATTGTAGTTGAATTATATCAATTAGTGTTACAAGAATGAGGAGAGTAGACCAGCGGAACTTCCCCACCAGTCTCTCGCAGAACTGTACGGAAACCTCTCGGTTTATACAGCTCCCATTATTTAGCCCTTTGATCCTAACCCAAGTGTCCAATGATAGAAAATATTTGGAGACCTCTTTCTCACTTTCCCAGTGCTTGACACTGGGATCCAATTTTTCATACAATCTAGTCAAAGACGTTCTTTTTAGCGTAAAGCAACTATGCTTACCAGTTCAGTGTGCTATCTACAATTAAATTTCTGGATTCCAGTGTCAAGTACTGGAATGACATTGATAGACCTAAAAAAAATTGAATATGACAGAATGGCTAATCTCTAACCAATTTACTGATTATAACCATGCTATAAAATTCATGGAAGCAAAAATTCAACAAATTTACAATAATTTATCTGACGAGCTAGTATGGCTGCTCCAGCACCCTCCACTTTATACTGCAGGAATCGGTGCAACAGATGATGACATTATTGAAAAATTATTTCCTATATATAAAACAGGTAGGGGTGGTAAATATACATATCACGGACCAGGGCAGCGCATTATATATTTAATGCTAAATCTTAAAAAAAGAAACAAATGTGACATAAAACTATATATCAGAGACCTAAGTAATTGGATCATAAATGTTTTAAAACACTTTAATATACTTGGGGAATTTAAGGAAGATAGAATAGGCATTTGGGTAAACAACAACGGAGTAGAAGAAAAAATAGCAGCTTTTGGCATTCGCTTGAGAAAATGGGTAACTTATCACGGCATAGCGCTTAATGTCTCTCCAAACCTTTCCCACTATGAGGGTATTATTCCTTGTGGACTAAAAGATTACGGCGTTACATCAATGGAAAAACTAGGAGTAAAAGTTTCTCTTTGCGAATTAGATGATATATTAAAGCAAGAGTTTCATAAGATATTTTAATGCATTCCTTTATTCTTTATTTGCTATGCCTTTTACTCACTAGTCCTGCAAATCAAGTTGATATTATTGCTCCTTCTTCGAAGGGAAAAGAATCAGATCTGCCTACTATAAGAGAATACGTAAAAACTTTGGATTTTAATCCTCACATTTCGGAGAAAATATACAGTAATGACAACCCATTTTATTCTAACTCTGATGAGTTTAGAGCGAATGATTTGGTTAATGCGCTCACTGATGATAGCAAAATAATTTGGTGTATCAGAGGAGGAGAAGGGGCTTCTCGGCTAATTCCCTACCTAGAAAAGTTACCCAATGATAAAAAAGAAAGAATTGCTCAAAACAAAAAAATTCTTATAGGCTATAGTGATATCACTGCTTTACATATCTATCTACAGGTTCAATATGACTGGCAAACCCTTCACGGCGGTACCATGTTGGAAATGATAGTAAATAACTCTGTTGCTGAAACCTCTATTGAAAAATTAAAAGAGTTAATTCTTAAGCAACGCAACTCTATCAGATTTGATAACCTAAAAATGATCGACAATGGAGTTAGACTAAAAAATGGCAAATTAGAGTCTAAAATCATCGGTGGTAATATGACTTTGGTTGAAAATAGCATAGGAACTGCTTGGCAAATAAACGCAAAAAACAAAATTCTATTTTTAGAAGACATAAAAGTTTATCCATATTCAATTGAGCGCAGTCTAGATCACCTAAAACAAGCTCATATTTTTGATGGAGTAGATGCAGTAATATTTGGTGACTTTGTTAACTGTTATAATGATAATCTTGTTGAAATTGTAAAAGAAAGGTTTGCAAAAAGTGTTAACTTTCCTGTATTTACAATAAAAGGGGTAGGCCATGGACATACAAATGACCCTTTACCTCTCAACACTCACACTATCATCAGCATTCAAGACGAGAAGGAGTTTATGGATGTGCAACAGTTATACAAGTAGCTTTATCTAACACTCCTTTCATTCCAGCACTTTCCCTTCAACCATTCAAGTAGCCCTCCTTCTTGTCATCCCAGTGCCTAGACACTGGAATCCAGATCAAGTACGGCTATTATCCAAATAACCCTTCGTGTTATTCAAGCAGCCCCTTCATTGTCATCCCAGTGCCCAGACACTGGGATCCAGGAACCTGCGTCACGCACTCTACTATATAGCAGCTCCTCGCTGTTCATTTGTTGTTAAGACGGCAGATGGTTTTTCTGCTCCATCAACTTTAGTACTAGGCTTTAGTAATGCATATGTAGCACAACCAACTACCAGTGCTGCTGCTATAACTGCAACCACTGCTATAACTATAGGTATCAACTGAGCTGCAATTGTTCCAGTTGTAAAAAGTGCCACTGCTATAGCAGTGCCTAATAATCCAGTTACTCCACCGGCAATCATTGATTTATTACGCGCCTTCACAAAAGAGCCACCTCTTTCCTCTAATAGAGCTTCTTTTACGTCTCTCTTATCATAATCTAAATAAGTCTTTCCATTTTTATCTACTGCATTAACATTTGCTCCTTTTTTGATTAAAACCTCTACTGTGTCTACGCGACCATTCAAAGCAGCATGATGTAAAGGAGTCCTTTTACATTGATCCACTGCGTCAACATTTGCTCCTGCTTTTAAAGCCTTTACTGTCTTTGTGTAACCATTCTGAGCAGCTATTATTAATAATGGAAGCTTTGAGTACTCTATCCCTGAAATATTTAAGCTAAATCCATGATTTACATCAAATTCACCTTTCTCCCACTCTTGATATAGACCTTGATCCTGTTTCTTTAGTTCTTCTTGTATTTCCTCAATTATATTATCTTGATTTAAGCCTTCCTTAACCTCAATCGTACTCAGTACTTTTTTCAGTAATTCATATTCTCCTGTCATAATTCTACCTTCAATATTAAACAATATGTTTAATTATTACATAATTATGATAAAAAGTCAATTAAAACAAGCTAATAACCGGGATTGTGAATAGTAAATTAGATTCAAATAGCCTCTTTGGTGTTATTTCAGTGTTAGACCTTTTCATATCCCTACGAGTAAATTAATGTTATCCTTTTATTGCTAATCTAAAGTTTTTTATGTTCATACATTTGCGTGTTCATAGCGTTTATTCTCTGCTTGAGAGTTCGGTTAAAATTGAGGAGCTGATTGGTCTTTGTTTGCAGAACAAAATGCCGGCAGTTGCAGTTACTGATTCAGGTAACTTATTTGGCTCACTTGAATTTGCAGAATATGCAGCTAATAGGGGAATACAGCTAATAATAGGATGCAATATTATAGTTAAACATTCAGAACAAAATTTACCTATATTATTGCTTGCAAAAAATGAGCAAGGATATACCAATTTAGTCACTTTGGTGAGTGAGTCTTTTAAAAAGCGCAAGAATAACAGCAATATTCCTTACGTTGATTTTGATGAGCTATTGAATTTAAGTACGGGTCTGATCGCTTTAACCGGTGGGTGTTTGGCTCAACTATTGTTGGAGCAAGACAAAGAAACGATAAAAAGACTGCTTTCAGCATTCGATGGTCATTTATATGTTGAATTGCAGCGTCATGGGCTGAATAAAGAGCTAGAGCTTGAAGAAGCTTTAATAGATTTTGCTTATCAGCGCAATATACCACTAGTGGCAACGAATGATGTGTTTTTTTCAAATAGATCTGATTATGAAGCTTATGATATATTAACGTGCATATCGGAGGGCAGTTATGCCCTGGAGAATAACAGAAAGAAGTTAACTACCGAGCATTACTTCAAATCTGTGGAAGAAATGGAGGAACTGTTCAGCGACATTCCCGAAGCAATTTATAACACTTTAGTGATAGCTAAGCGGTGCTCTTACATGCCAAGAAGCAGGCAGCCTATCTTGCCTAAATTTCCTTGTCGAGAAAATAAAACTGAGAATGAAGAACTGAGGGAGCAGGCAGTTGCAGGGTTAGAATTCCGCATTGCAAATGAAACAGACATAAACCTTAAACAATACTACGATCGGCTGAATTACGAACTAAGCGTAATAACTTCGATGAACTACGCTGGCTACTTTTTGATAGTTTCTGATTTTATTCGTTGGAGCAAAGCAAATGGCATTCCAGTTGGACCGGGAAGAGGTTCTGGTGCTGGATCAATTGTTGCTTGGAGCTTGCAGATTACAGATCTTGATCCAATAAAATTTGGTCTGATCTTTGAAAGATTTTTAAACCCTGATCGTATATCAATGCCCGATTTTGACATTGATTTCTGCCAGGAAAAGAGGGATTTAGTTATTGACTATGTTCAAAAGAAATACGGTTATGTTGCTCAAATAATCACTTTTGGAAAATTGCAAGCAAGGGCAGTATTGCGTGATGTTGGTAGAGTATTGCAAATGCCTTACTCTCAAGTGGATAAAATATCTAAAATGGTTCCATTTAATCCAGTAAATCCTGTAACTTTATCACAAGCGATAGAGCTTGATCAAAACCTGCAGAAAGAACGAGATAGTGATGAGGTAATTGCAAAGCTTCTTGATATATCACTAAAGCTCGAAGGAATATATCGTCACGTTTCAACTCATGCTGCTGGAATTGTAATATGCGATCAAAAATTAGAAAATTTTGTTCCCGTCTATTATGATCCAAATTCGGCTCTGCCAATCACTCAATACAGCATGAAATATGTAGAGAAAGCTGGGTTAATAAAATTTGATTTTCTTGGACTTGGTACGCTAACACTAATAGATCATGTATGTCGTTTAATTAATCGTGATGAAAAAAAGGTCGATATTTCTTCAGTTCTTTTGAATGATCAAAAAACCTATGAGATGCTCTCCAGCGGTGATTCAATTGGAGTGTTCCAGGTTGAAAGTTCGGGAATGAGAGAAGCTTTAATTAAATTAAAGCCAGATTGCATTGAAGATATTATCGCTTTAATTTCCCTTTATCGTCCAGGACCTATGGATAACATTCCAACTTATATTGCAAGAAAGCATGGTCTTGAAAAGCCAGATTATATTCATCCGTTACTTGAAGGAGTGTTAAAAGAAACATTTGGGGTAATAATCTACCAGGAGCAGGTGATGGAAATAGCGCGTATTCTCTCTGGATATAGCTTAGCAGAGGCGGATTTACTCAGACGTGCCATGGGTAAGAAAATTAAGGAAGAGATGGATAAACAACGTGAACTTTTTGTTCAAGGAGCAACAAAAAACGGTGTTGATTACGACAGAGCAAGTTATATTTTTGATCTTGTTGCAAAATTTGCTGGTTATGGATTTAATAAATCCCACGCTGCAGCATATGCGATTATATCTTACCAAACAGCTTACCTTAAGGCTAACTACCCGCTAGAATTTTTTACGGCCTTGATGAATCTCAATATTGATGATAGAGACAAACTGAATTTGTTTTATCATGCTGCAAAATTCAGTGGAGTTGCTGTTCTTTCGCCTGATATCAGCAAATCTAAGGCTGAATTTTCAATAGAGGGTGAGCACATACGCTACGGAATTGCTGCTTTGCGTAATGTTGGTTTTGCTATAGCAGAAGGAATAGTAAATGCACCTTATAAGGACATATGGGAATTTATTCAAAATTCTGGTCATATAATAAATAAAAGGGCATTAGAAAGTTTAATTAAATCTGGAACATTCGATAGTGTGCACCAAAATAGAAAGCAGTTATACGAGTCAATAGACACATTGATTTACTTTGCAAATAAAAATAGGCAGTCAAATCAAGCTGTTTTATTTGGCAATCTTGATATTCTGAAGCCAAAACTTGAGAACGTGGAAGATTTTAATGAAGAGGAAAAATTAGAGCATGAGTTGTTTTCACTAGGGTTTTATTTAACTAATCATCCACTTGAAAAATTTAAAACTCTTTTGAAAAAATTAAATATTGGGTTTATCGGAGAGAGTAAGACGATAAAAACTGCTGGTGTAATATTAAATGTGCGTATGAGAACCTCAGAACGTGGAAGATTTGTTATCCTAACACTTTCTGATCCCCACAATGTTTCTGAAATAGCATTCTACAATAATGAAATAATAGAAGAAAAAAGGAATCTATTTTCACCTGGAGCATTTGTGATAATTGATCTTGAAATTTCAGAAAACACAACGAGACTATCAGGAAAGGACATATCTGAATTTACAGAAAAGGTTACTTCTCTAATGAAAGGATTAGTTTTAACTGCTGTATGTGCAGACTCGCAAAAAGTTGCTGAGGAGTTGAATTCAGTGTTGAAAAATGGAGGCAAAACCAAAATAATGCTAAAGTTTCTTCTCGAAAAACATAAAGTCAGCATCTTGTTGCCAGGTGCATATTCAATCACCCCCCAAGCTATTTATGAAATATCTCACTTAAGTTGGATTGAAGGCGTAGAAATTAATACAAATAACTTGCTTATATAAAAAAGTTTTATATAATAAAGTGTTTAATTGATATTAAAGGAAGATATAGTGAATCTCTATGAATTTATTTTTATAGCACAACCGAACTTATTGCAGCAAGAAGTAGAAGAAATGGTCCAAGAATTGGCTATTTTGTTGAAAAATATTAAAGCAGATGTTATTTCTCAGGAGGTTAAAGGTCTCATAGAAAGAGAACATAGCACAGTTACAAAACAAGAGCTAGAGGCAAGTACTGAAAGCATTAAAAAAAGTCTGATTGTTTACTCTGATTTTTTGGAAACTCTGACAAAAATTTTATGGGTTGAGTTGGAAGAAGATTTTTCAAATTTAAAAGAAATAAAGTCAAGAATCGATAAAGAATTGAAAAATGAACTAAGTGATACGGGAATAAAACAAAATTTTATGGACCTTCCAGGAGCTAACACTAAAAGTGCATTTATCTATAATGTAGTAAATGCTTTTAAGGAAAATATTTCACAACATCTAATAAAATCCCTTCAAGAGGTTTTAAAAAGTTTTAAAATAGTAGACTCAAATCAATTGAGTAAAACGCTGGAAGTGCTTTTGAAAAATATTGAAGCTTCAGGATTGATAAAATATGAATATTGGGGTCTATTGGATTTTGCATACCCAATAAATAAGATGAAAAGTGGTCATTACTGTATGATGTGTATAAGTTTTACTTCAAGCATTATGGATGAATTTGAGCGTAGAGTAAAACTGAATGAGAATATTGTTCGCCACTTGTCTGTACGGGTTAATGAGTTTTTTAAAGGTAAATCTTACATGATGGATAAACAAATTGAGGAGAAAAGTGCATAATGATGAAAAGACGAAATAGTTTTAATAATTCTTACGTGTCTGTAAATAACAGAACTGGCTTTAGGCGTCCTAAGGTCTGTCCTCTTGCTGCATCTAAAGATGAGGACATAGACTATAAGAATATAGATTTATTGTCCAAATTCACCTCTGACTATGGTAGAATATTACCTAGAAGGTTAACAGGTGTGTGCGCAAGAAAACAAAGAAAGTTGCGCTTAGCAATTATAAGAGCACGCTTTTTAGCTCTTGCTCCTTACTGTACTAAAAAAATTAGGTAATTTATGTTAATAATCTTAAAGGAAAATATAACAACTTTAGGTAAGATTGGTGAAGTTGTCAAAGTTAAACCAGGTTATGCACGTAATTTTCTTTTTCCACAAAAAAAGGCGATGAAAGCTACTAAGGAAAATTTAATAAAGCTAGAGGAACAGCGTTTGTTATTGGAAGAAGAAAATACCAAAAAATTAAATGCAGCAGCAAAAGTGCTTGCATCATCATTGCATGATAAGTTTGTTATATTAATAAAGCAGGCTTCAGAGGATGGAAAGATTTTTGGTTCTGTAACAATACGTGAAGTTGCAAAAACTTTATTACAAGAAGGATATGAGATAAGTCATCATAGTTTATCTTTTGGTGGAATAAGTATCAAAAATTTGGGCGAGTATCAAGTGAATATAGAATTACATAGTAAAGTGATAGTGCCAATTACTATATACGTTGTCAGATCTGAGAAAGATGCACATGAATTGAGGCAAGTAAAGTTGCAAAATCAGAAATCTGAGCAACAAGAAGATACAAATAACGAATAGCAGTGAATAAAATATTTCAACTACTCCTGTCATTCCAGTGCACTTTTTTTCTGTCGTCCCAGTGTTACATACTGGGATCTAGCATGTTCAAAGATAAGACAGGGATCATCTAATGATCCCACGCTATAGCCGCAAAGAAATCTCTTCCATTTGGGAAGAAAAAAATAAGTTCAACATATGGCTCAAAATAGAAAAATTAGCATGTGAAGCTCAAGCAAAATTAAAAGTTATTCCAAATGATGTTGCTGAAAAGCTCTCTGGTGCTATTGAATTTGATATTGAGCGTATTAACGAAATTGAATCCATTGTAAAACATGATGTTATAGCTTTTTTGACATATATTGCTGAAAAAGCGGGAGTTGATGTTCGTTATCTCCATTACGGAATGACAAGTTCTGATGTTTTAGATACATGCCTTGCGGTGCAGTTGAAAGAGTCATGTGATATTTTACTCAAGAATCTAAAAAATTTACTTATAGTATTGAAAAAAAAGGCTGAGGACTATAAAAATATTGTTTGTGTTGGGCGCAGTCATGGAATGCATGCAGAATCAACAACTCTTGGATTAAAATTTGCTAGATTTTATGCTGAATTTAAACGCAATTATCAGAGATTAATTAGCGCGCAAACAGAGATCTCAATTTGTAAAATATCAGGTGCAGTAGGTAATTTTGCAAATATTAATCCATTTGTTGAAGAGTATGTAGCGAAAGAAATGGGACTCATACCTGAAACCATATCGTCTCAAGTCATCCCTCGTGATAGACATGCCATGTTCTTTTCAATTTTGGGAGTAATTGCAAGCTCAATAGAAAATATTGCAATTGAGACTCGTCATTTGCAAAGAACTGAAGTCGGCGAAATCTCTGAATATTTTTCCACTGGGCAGAAGGGAAGTTCTGCTATGCCGCATAAGTGTAATCCTATTTTAAGTGAGAATTTGACTGGGCTCTCACGCTTAATACGCAGCTATGTTTTTCCTGCATTAGAAAATGTTGCACTATGGCACGAACGAGATATATCGCACTCGTCTGTGGAAAGGTGCATTGCTCCTGATGCTTGTATAGCAATGGATTTTGCTTTAGTACGATTAACAGATTTGATAGATAAATTGGTGATCAATAAGGAAAATATTGAAAAGAACTTAAATTCTTCAAAAGGCTTGGTTTTTTCACAACGTGTATTACTTGAGTTGGTAAGTAGTGGTTTAACTAGGGAAGAGGCATATAAAATTGTTCAGAATAATGCAATGAAAGTAAAGCAAGATAACAGTGATTTTCTGTTCGAATTGAAACAAGATAAATCCTTGCATGGAATTATTGACTCTGAAAAACTTGAGTCTTTGTTTGATTTGAAGTATTATATGAAACATATAGATTACATATATAGCAAGGTTTTTAATTAGGCTGAGTAGCTCAGTGGTAGAGCAGGAGGATCATAATCTCTTGGTCGGGGGTTCAAATCCCTCCTCAGCCACTCAAGCTAAACTATGGTTTGGCAAGAGCAGCGTATTTGACAAAATAACGTGATTCATTGTCAATTAACTGAAGTTTTTTTCAGTTGTTCATATAGTATATGGAATAATGTATGTGAAGTGATAAAGATACAACATTTGTTGTATCTATTCAGGGGAATGGCTAATGGTATCCGTTCAAGAAAGTGGTAAGGTAGATGAGAAAAGACAACTAAATGAATTTCATCTGAGTAGCTAACACTGGCATCTATATAAAGACAATCTAATGCACTCATTTAAAGTGAAGTTTTCTGGATCCCAGTGTCTAGGCACTCGGATGACAAGAAAAGAGTTGACTTGAATGACACTGAATAGGCACTGGGACAGAGGCTACTTGAATAATATTTCACGATGTCATTCCAGCACTTGATGCTGGAATCCAGAAGTTTTTTGAGCACAAAAGTCATGCTAAGTTTTTGTTGTTAAGAAAGGCTGGATAGCTACTTGAATGACACCATTTGTTACCGTGTTTTTGTCTATCTTATTTTGCTACCCTACTGAACGAATACACAAAATCTAACTTTTTTCTATACAACCAGCTAGGTCAAGAAAGGTGAATCTATCTCTTGTTGCAAATGTAAGATTGACTACCTTGCAATATTGCTCTTTGTTCCAATTAAGATGTTCCGGTAAGTACGGAATTGATAGATCTTCAAATACTTTCTGCAGGTGTTTTGCAGATAGTAAATTTTGCTTAATTAAACTAGAAATATTACTCCATTCTTTGCAAATAATCTCTTGAATTTTTTGCTGCATAATTTGCTTCTGCTTTAGAATTTTTATAAATTTGGTATTACCAAAGCACTGAGTTATATGTTTTACATCTAAAGTGATCGGTTTGGTAATCGGGTTTTGTATTGACAATATCTCCTCTTGCAAGTTAGCCATAGTAATCGTTGTCACAGCAATTTTTTCCCCATGTAACGAGGAGGAGGAATAATCTTTCGTTACCGTCTCCATTGCATGAGCTATCATATGTTCTCCTTGGCTTGCAGAATAGCTGCCTTTTGACATCACCATTCCAAGTCCTGAAATCAATAAGGCTTCCATAAGTAATAAAACTACTCTTTTATCTTTTTTAGCAAGTGCCAAGTGTTCTCTGAGCAAAATTTTCTCCAGATTGCGAACAAGTTTAAAGGGGAGTTCATTATATTCTGTGCCAAGTAATAGATTAGATAATAGCCAATCGGCTTGTACTGTTGAACGGCAGATGAAATCTGCAAATCCACTTAATGTGAGGCGTAGTGGTGCGTTGGCAATTATATCGGTATCAATGTATATTGCCTTTGGAAGATGTGCTCCGAACGATTTTTTATATCCATCAACTAATATTGAAGCGTTTGCAGAGCTATATCCATTCATGGAAACAGCTGTTGGAAAGGATATGTAGTCTTTGCCTTCTAAATAGCTTGCGTACTTACAGATATCATTAACAGTGCCACTGCCAAATGCAACCATTAAGTCACTATCTTTTGCTTTATTTCTAACTAGGTTTACAGTTTTGAGAGAAGCAGCTCCGTCTGGTGTCATTCCAGTACTTGATACTGGAATCCAGGAAAAAGATGTATAGATCCCAGCATCACACGCTGGAATGACAGGTGTGGCTGGAATAATTAAATGAGAAACTTTATTAAGTATGTTTTTGTTTAAAAGTTTTGCTGTATTTTCATCTGCAATCAGAAAAATGTCATTTCCGTATTGTCTACATATTTCATAGATATTATCAGCAAGTACTGTTACTTCCCTTATAAGAACTTGTTCTGTGTGCTGTAATATTTGTTTTAAATATCGCATAGAATGTTTACAATACGGTAATGTTAGTATTTCAAGATTGATATGAAGATTGACCCTGTAGAACTAACTAAGAAATTAATTTCTTTTAAAAGTATAACACCAAAAGACGATGGGGCAATAGAGCATATAGCAGCCATTCTCAAGAAAAGTGGTTTTGAATGTGAGATTTTGGAGTTTGGTGATAAAGTTAAAAATCTTTATGCGAAATATATAAGTGGAGTACCAAACCTGTGTTTTGCTGGACATGTTGATGTCGTACCACCAGGTGAGTTAAAAGATTGGATATCTGATCCATTTAAGCCAGAAGTTAGAGATGGAATGCTATATGGAAGAGGAGCAGCTGATATGAAAGGCGGAGTAGCTGCATTTATTGCTGCTATCGTAGATTTCGTTGCAGGTAAGTTTCGATTCAGCGGTTCAATCAGTGCACTGATTACCAGCGCTGAAGAAAGCACAGAAGAACATGGAACAAAGGCCGTTTTGGAATGGATGAAAAGCAAGCAAAAAAAGATAGATTTTTGTATAGTTGGAGAACCAACTAGTAGTGAGAAATTAGGTGATACCATAAAAATAGGTAGAAGAGGTTCTGCAACATTTAAATTGATTTGCCATGGTAAACAAGGGCACGTTGCCTACCCAGACCTAGCGGATAATCCAATATATAAAATGGTATCGATACTAAGTAAGATAAAAGATACCACTTTTGATACTGGTAATAAATACTTTCAGCCTTCACATTGCGAAATTACTACTATCGACGTTGGAAATAATACTAATAATCTAATACCTAGTTCAATAGCAGCAGGTTTTAATATTCGATATAACAATACACAAACACCAGACGTTTTATATAAGATGATTGATGCAATATGCGCCAATGTGACTAACGATTATAAACTGTCTATGCAGAGCAGCAGGGACGTTTTTCTCTCTATTACTGATAGAAATACTGATATTATGCTTGATGCGATAAATAAAATTACCGGTATTGATGCTGTGCTGAGTACAAATGGTGGCACATCTGATGCTGCGTTTATTAAGGATATTTGTCCAGTAATTGAATTTGGTATGATCAACAAAACCGCACATCAGGTAAATGAATGCGTATCAATAGACGATATACATAAATTAACAGCTATATATAAGGAGTTTATAAAAAATTATTTTTACCCCACTAATAAAATATTAAACCAAATCAATGTAATTGGTAATACGCCTGATGGTCCATTATTAGCTTGAGGTGCAGTTGCATAGAGAAGAAACTTACTAGACACATTTTACCAACCCCTTATTATAATATTAAGGGTATTTTTGACTCAAAACTTGTCTTTGATCTGTGCGAGCTTAATAACAAAAACTCAGTAAAAAGCTTATTAGCGAAAATTATATGGTATCTGTTCAGCAGAGTGGCAAAATAAGATATCTGTGCGAGCTTAATAACAAAAATTCAGTAGAAAGCTTATTGGCGAAAATTATCTGTTCAGCAGAGTGACAAAATAAGATAGACAAAAAGGGTATAAGAACAAATAGTGTCATGCAACACTGGCTTTTGTACACAAAACGTTGTAAAGCGCTTTTGTCAACCTGGATCCCAGCTCGGATAACAAGAAAAGAAGCACTGGTTTCACATAGATCTGAACAGATATAATTTCTTAAACATTTATAGCTCACATAAAACCCGGTCTGACTGTCATAAAGGCTACTCATTGCAGCAGACAACTTTCGCACTACTTCAAATTCTAATTTTCAACTTAAAGAGGTACATAATGTCAAATAACTTCAATTTCAAAGAATTTTTTCACCATCACGAAGCAAATAGCACTTTAGATGATATACAAAGGTACTACATACTGTGGCAATCAGTGATATCACAGGCAATGATTGATGCAGCAAGTAACTGTAAAAAAACAGAAAGCTTGGTAGAGAAACGTAAAGCAATTTCCTGGCTATCAGACTTCAGTCAAGATTTTGTTGAAACATGTATACTGGCTGATTGCGATCCATTATACGTAAAAAACAAAATACAGCCAATTCTAAAAAAGATAAAGCCCTTTTAATGAGGTTTACCCCTCTCACCAAGAAAAATATCATTTAATCTTTTTTCTATAGCTTCATCTATATCTTGGATTAATAGCTGCTTTATCATATTCACTTTCCGTTCTGCCTCTTGAAGATTATTGTTACCGTAACTGTTCTTATTACTATAACCATAACTACTGCCATTTGGTTTATTACTCATTTTTCTTCTTGTGCTGAGTATCTGAACTATCTTCTCCTTGAAAAAAGACTTCCAGCCTGTGCCAGAAAATAATTTGTAGAGAAAATGCGGAGTAAGAAACGCTACTAATATTCTAATAGAAACTCCATAACCCAAATCATCTCTATTTTCATAATACCATTTTAAATACTGATACAAATGGTAAAATGCATTTTTGAAAGAGCTAAACTCTACAGCATACCAAAAGCCACTGGTGAGAAACATGAGCATAATGCTCGATGTATAAAGATACAAAGTGAAAAGAAATAGCTTGACAACTATATCTTTCAAACTGCCCAGTATGTAATTAAATAACCTTAATTTATAAAAAAGTGATATCATTTCACGCACACTTCAATAAAGCTGGGGTGGAAGGATTCGAACCTTCGCGTGGCGGTATCAAAAACCGCTGCCTTACCACTTGGCTACACCCCAATATTGTTTATATCAATAACATTATTAACCCAATTAGTAAAAGATTTATTCGATTTTCCTATGGGTATTATCACAACAGCTGGTTGATCATAAGAATGCACCGACTCGATTTTTTCTACAATTTTATCAGCCTGATCATTCCTGCTCTTCATAATTGCCACTACTTCACAATTACTACTATTAATTTTACCTTCCCATAGATACAAAGAATTTACCTCAGGAAATATATTTACACACACAACTAACTTCTCATTTAATAATTCTTCAGAAATAGCCTTAGCCTCTTTCAAGTTTGAAAAAGTTATATAGACTAAAACTAAATTGCTCATTAATCGCTACATAAATGCACTTCACTATACTGCACTTAGATTTATTCATCAAGATTGAAGATGTCATTTAGTAGTTCTCCTCTTGTCATCCCAGTGCGTGACACTGGGATCCAGCCTTTTTTACCAACAAAAACTTAGCATAAACTTTCGTGCTCAAAAAATTTCTGGATTCCAGCATAAAGTACTGGAATGACATAGCGGAATGTTATCTAAGTAACTGACACTGGAATCCAGCTTTCATTAGAAACGTTGATTACTTTTATGCTAATAATTTTACTACTCTGCCAAACGGATACAATTGAATATAGTATAGTCTTCTGTTCTGACGAGAATAGTTTTATTCCATCCATCAAAAAATGCTAAATTGAGGTATGTATCACCCTTATAGGGCTTGTGAATTTCAGTTATAATAAATTCTGAGATTAGATTATGCTCTAAAAAAAGGTGTGCTATTTGTGCTCCACCAATCACAAAAGCTTGAGCACTACTCTTTATTGACATAAATTCTTGCATAGAAGAGACAATAGTACATTTTGGGCCTCTATTAAAACACTTGTTACGAGAGAAAACAATAGGTGTACGATTCTTTAGTATGCTTTGAGGCACGGTTTCAAATGTCTTTCTTCCCATAACAATAACTTGTTTGTCGGTTACTTGACAAAAGTGCTTAAACTCACTTGGATAATACCAGGGCAAATCATCATTTATTCCAATTACCCCATTAGGGTCAACAGCCATAGTTCCAATAATCTTCATCCCTGTAAGGCAACTTGGGCTACAAAAAATCTCATGTGGTCACGTACATTATGCACTCTAAGGAAATCAACCTTATTGTGCAGTATAGCAGATGTAGCAATTGTTTCTAAATCTCTATTAGAGGCAGGCTCCGTGGAAAAAGAAGAAATAAATGACTTTCTAGAATGGCCAACTAAAACCTTGCAGCCAAAATTTTGTAAAGTTTCTATACTGCGTAAAATCTGAATATTCTGATACATAGATTTGCCAAAACCAATACCAGGGTCAATAATTATTGAATTTTCATCAAAACCCAGCTTTAGTAGTCTGTTAATGCTCTTCTCTGCCCAGTTATTTATAGTATCAATTGGGTCAGTGTCATGTGGAATAATGTTGTCCTTATGTGGCAGTATGGAGAGTGAATGCATAATAACGACACTACACCCACTACTAGCAACTGCTTTTAAGGTATGATCATTCAGATCTCCCTTCTGATCATTTACCCAGGCAATGTTGTAGTGCTTCAAAACGTTTAAAATAACGTCTGGCCAAAAACTATCAATGCTGACTTCAATATCACCATTTTTCATATAGTCACTAAGATTATCAAGTACTGGTTTTAGACGTGCATACTCTTCCTCTGGCGTTTGTATTGAAGCTCCAGGCCTTGTTGATTGAGCACCAAGATCAACTATGCTTGCACCATCTGATACCAACTGCAATGCCTGCTTGGTTGCTCGATTCGCATCATAATAAAGACCACCATCTGAAAATGAATCAGGGGTAATATTGACGATACCCATAAGCTTTGGTGAAAGCGTAAAACTCTTTGAAAAACAGTCTTGAACATTGAAAGCAAAGGTTTTGTTAACCATTGCCATCAAGTGGAGCAAAAATGGTCTATTTACTAATTCTGGGTGAGGAATTTTAAGGTCAGGTATATCAAGCGTTAAGTCATCCCATAACAAAATATCTAAATCAATAACACGAGGTGCCCATTTTTCATGAGTCTGTGGACGACCAATATCACATTCGATTTGTTTTAAACCTTTTAGTAGCTCCTCAGGAGAAGAAGAACAACTTCCATAGACAATCATGTTGAGAAATGGCTTGTTCCAATCAGGTGGAGCACCATTTGGTAAAATAGCCTTAGTTTCTAGAATGATCGAAGACTTTAAGTCTTTTAAATAGCGCTTCTTTAGTAATTCAGTAGCTTTTTGTAAATGGGAAAGGCGATTCCCTATATTTGAGCCAATAGAAATATAGATCATTCTTGCAATTCATTACAGTAAGTAAAAAAAACGCCCCCATGCACACCAGGAACTGGTGGTGCAGTTTTATGAGTAGTCACCTTGACAGAAGAAATAATATGCTTCTTTCGCAGCAAAAGGTTATTAATGGATCTGTATATCTCATGAGTTAAATGCTCGATTAAATTAAATTGCTTGCCCTGAACAAGAGATTGAATATTTTGCACTACTTCCAAATAGCAGATAGTATCTTTAAGTTGATCAGTTGTAAGCCCTGAAGGAGGAGATTTAAAAGTGAAATCAACATCAATACTTACCAATTGGGGAAAAAACTTCTCTTCTACACTACATCCCAAATGAACCCAAAGCCGTAAATCAGATATAAGAAGATTACATGCTACCACTGAATTTAGTATCTACTTATAATTAATGACAAACATCAACATTCATCATGCCATCAAGAAAACCCCATAAAAGTTTTGCTCCTTTTTTAGCACCTTGCATGACTTTCTCTTGCTCTTCTTCGTTTAAATCTGCAATAAGGTTTGCACATTCTTCAGAATGCCACTCATCAGCTTCCATATGAACGGTAAAAAATTTTAGAGAACGTTCGTCGTTTATTGAATAGTGTTTTTTCAGACCTTCAATTTTAGATTTAGAAACCTCTGGAGTTTGACGTTCATAAGCGTACAGAGCTCCAAGACCTTCTGCAAAACCTGATCTTACAATATCAAAGTAACCGTCAACTAATTCTTGCGTCTCTTTGATCTTTGCACCTTCACGGAGATCAGATCGCGCAACTCCAAGCCCTTCAGCAAAACGCTGCCATAACTCTGGGTGATTCTCGTCGCCTTGTTCTTCCTCTATTAAATTACCAAGTAAAACTTGCCGCATTTTCAAATTCGGACATAAGGAATGTATACCGCTGATATAACGAGGAAAAGCAGCAACATGGTGATAATATTCCTTAGCATAGGTTTGAAGAGCCTGCAGGCTTAAGCTACCTTCATTCCATGACTCGTAAAATGGGTGTTTTAATAAGTGTAAACTATCTAATTGATTATTAAGTGATTGAACAAATGTCATAAATAAACAGTAAATTGTTTTAGGCTACGTTTAGGTTTATCAAATGTCAAGAGGCATTTCTCACTACTACTTTAATTCCAATAAATATAAAGATAGATACGCTATAAGTTAATTTTTTATTCTATATATATTCTCTAATGGTGATAAAACGTTAAGTTTAACAAGATCTAGTGCATAGCCATTTGTCAGTTCAGTCTTATCTATAAAATTAAGTTCTATCTAGTATAGAAATTCTCACAATGTGATGTATCTGTAACTGAAAAATGATTTGTAAATTTAGCATTATAAGTATAGTAGGAAGGTTTTGAATCTTCTACAAAATCACTACTATAAATGCTAGTTCCACTTTCTGAATGGCATGCAAAGATTTGTTTTGTGCTTTCATTTGCAAGAAGTTTGTAGTACTGATATAATATGTTATCAAGCGACCTAGTAAGTTTATCATCTATTGATACATTTTCTGATAAGTAATATTCTAATGAAGAACTTTTTTTAATATCTTCCATAATATAACCTTCAATAAAGTTCCATATTCTAAAAATACTACTCATTTGTTCTGGATTATTGCTAATTTGTTTATTGAGAATGGTAAGCAATTTTAAGACCGATAACAATATAGAAACACTTCCATGGAACATTATTTCAATATTTTTCATAGTTAAACTTTTCCCTGATATGAGATCCATACAGATAACTGATAGTGTGATGTTCATTAATATAATAACGTTGAGGTTTTTTTGTTTACAGTTAATATTAGTTAACATAGTAAAATTATTGCTTAAAATACTAAGTTTAATACCAAAATTAACATTTATCAACAACTATTTATATTTTTAGGAAATGTAGCAAAACAAAAGACATATAATATATTTCTTACTCGATAAAGTAATATACCAAAGTACAATCTGATGCTTTGCCATGTTTGCCCCTAGATTACATAAGGATTTTTGCAGATACTTTTACTTGCTGCCTCAGACTTTCTACTAGACTCCACGCAGTATTTGTAAGTGCTGTAGGTACATTTTCTAATGGTGATAAAATGTCACGCTTAAAAAGATCAAGCGCACGACCATCGCTGAATGCATTTTTTACAGATATAAATGCCACTTTCAATGCTGTGTATATATCTTCTGATGGTGATAAAATGTTATGTTTAACAAGATTAAGCGCACGATTATCACTCAGTACATTCTCTAGTGGTAATAGGATGTCACGTTTAAAAAGATCGAGCACACGACCATCACTGAATGCACTATTTACAGATGTAAATGCCACTTTCAATGCTGTATATACCTCCTCTCCATACATATATACTTCTTTAAGAGCTATGGCCGGAGCAGAAAATATGTCATAGCGTTTGAATAGCAGAGAGCATGCTTTTAGAGCTGCAAATGCAATAAATAAACCAATAGCCGCAGGTACTGCAGCGGGGAAACAAACTATCAAATAAGGCAACAATAATAGGGCTAAAGCAATAAAAGTATAAACTGTAACGTAGCGTGATGCCAATACAACCAAAGTAATAAGAGTACCAGCTATGAGAGAAGGTACACTAGATGTTGCTAGAATTACAATAGCAGTAATGCCGGCTGTGCAAAATAATATGTCTGTTTTGTTAAATAAATCTCTCATTGTGTTTTCTCCTAATAATTAAAGTTAGTGATTAATATATTAATAATAGCATAAAATATTAAAGATTTCAACTAATTTATTAAAATAAGTAAATAAAGAGATTAAGAATGGTGCCTAAAACAGATTTTCTATGAGAAAATTTGTATTTGTTAAGATATACGTTATAGGGAAAACGTAATCAGCTATAGCTAATCAGGGAAGGTTTCTCAAAGAGAACATAGATGTTTAATCATATTATTAAGCAATAGAAGTTGTATGTTTCACAGATAATTATTTTGAAAAGAAGGGCTCTCTCAATCAAGAGAAACAACCAGAGATAAAAACAGAAGTGATATTTGAAAAGAATAGTGAAAAAGAAATAGAGGAAAAGAAACAGTATTTTACCAATTTAAAGAATTATTCAATAAGTCAGAGTATATCTAAAAAGCTAGTATCCCCGCAAATATTGAAATAAGTGCTTCTTTTGTGATTAAAAAGGCACTACATCTAAAATATCTGCCATAAGTGGTAATTTTGTGCTTTTATTTTCATTATAGAGATTGTTTTCACTGGTTAATAATTTCTCACTAATTTGTGGATAAAGTTTAGAAACGTACTTCTCATAGCATTTATCTAGGCATTCTTGGTCTGTACGTTTTGTTTTGTAGGAATGGCATTTCTGCTTACATTGATTATATCTAAATTCAATCCCTTTCTCTTTGTTTGATGCTTGTTGTTCCATAATATTCTTCAATTTAAATAATATTGATATTAGCATACAAGTATGAACATTATGCTAATATAATTACTTTTTAGGTATACATGGCAAATTTATGCCTGGAAACAGTTTTTAGTTATTTCCTAGATTTTCTATAAAAACCAAAGGCGCCAGTTGGTTTTTATTAGCTAAGGTAAAGTTCAAATATCTGGAATTCTGAACATAAAATCCTCCTGTATAAAAAGATTAGAAAAAAATGCAGCGTACACACGACAGATATAAGCTGAAGAGTACACTTTTTATTGAAAGATTAATTGAAAGTCTGCAGACAAATTTGAGCTCTTAAAATAGCTCTAACTTTAATTATAATTAGATTGAAAATACGGGGAAGTAATTTTAATGAAATTTTACAAACACTAACAACCACGTACTATAACAAGGCAAGAAATTTACGTAAGAAAGTAGATTTTGTAATTGTATCAATAGTGGTGGGATTGGTAGGACTCGAACCTACGACCAATTCGTTATGAGCGAACTGCTCTAACCGACTGAGCTACAATCCCTTCTATCAACACTTATAATACACACAAAAGGAAATTTGTCTACTCGCTTATTTCACTATCAACCCAACTTTGCAAATTACTTATCGCGCCAATTTTGCGTGCAATTTCCTTACCATCTTGAAATATGATTAAAGTAGGTATAGATTGAACTCCATACTTACTTGGCACTTCAGTTTCTCCATCTATGTCAAACTTACAGATTTTGATCTTGTCTTTTCTATCCTTGGCTAATTGCTCGATACGTGGCATCAGAGTTTTGCATGGTCCACACCATTCTGCCCAAAAATCTACCAGCACAAACCCCTTGTGATTAGCAACTTCAGATTCGAAATTTTGATCATTTACCGCTTTAATATCATCACTCATAAAATACCTAAATTTTTATAAATATAGCGTATCAATTAACAGCTGATCAACTAAATTTTTCTGGATTCAAGTGAAGTGATTACATCTGATGATTAAAGATGTCTACATTTCCCCAACCCATTGAATCTAGCTCAATAAGAGTAGGAAGAAATTCAAAGCACTTTTCGGCTAATTCTTTTCTATTTTCACGTTCCAGCATTAAATCTAGCTTTTCCTTTATTCTATGGAGATATAAAACATCAGATGCAGCATAACTTTTTTGCTTGTCTGTTAAATTTTCATTTCCCCAATCAGAAGATTGTTGTTGCTTATTTAATTTTATATCAAGTAGTTCTAAGCACAACTCTTTTAAGCTATGACTATCTGTATAAGTGCGAACTAAACGTGAGGCTATTTTCGTGCAATGGCAAGGCAGTGCCCAAGTTTTTAAGTAATAATGTATTATGCTTACATCAAACCGCGCAAAGTGAAATATTTTGGTTATATTTTTATCCTCTAATATTTTTCTCAAATTTGGAGCTGTATAATCGTTTTTGAATTGAATCAAATGAGCGTTGCCATCATCAAAAGAAAGCTGTACAAGGCATAATCTATCTCTGCTATGCAGCAGCCCCATTGCCTCTGTATCAACAGCTATAGATTTTATATCATTCGGTATTGCACTGGCTGGCAGGTCGTCTTTATATATAAATATTCTCATAAATTTAATATGTTTTATGACACATACAATAATCAAAAATGAGTTTTAAGTATACGAAAAGATCATAGAAAATTGGCTCTCATGATTTTCATGTATGTAGGGTTTACAAATTATGATATGCATCTATAATAAGAATAAGTAAATTTTCATTGCGGGAGTGGCTCAGTTGGTAGAGCGCAACCTTGCCAAGGTTGAGGTCGAGGGTTCGAACCCCTTCTCCCGCTCTTCTTTTAACATAAAAAAAATTGCTTTACTTATTCAACTAGTTCAGCCATGCTTAAAGTAGCTAAAAGTTTTTTAGAAAATTAATTAAGGGGATTATATGAAAAAAAATGACGTTGTAGAATATTTAGTAGTTTTAAGCACAGGAGCAACAATAGGGGCGTACGCAGGCTTGAAGCTAAGTTTCACAGCTTTATCACCTCTGATCATTGGTGGAATTGTTGGTTCTATAGCTCCAGCATTGTTTACAGTTATGCTTGCGGAAAATATGCTATGTCAATCTTGTAAAATTAAAGATGAAGAAAAAAATCTGTTTTTTTCTTGTTGTGTTAATACACTTGCAAGTGCTGCAATTGGAGTTGGTCTTGCTGCAGCTGCAATGGCTATTTTCCCTGGTGTAACTCTTGGAATGGGATCGGCAGCTTTAGCAGGTGCAATAATAGGAGTAATAGTACCAATTGCAGCGGCTTATGCAATTGTAGCTACAGTATTTGCAGCTCAAAAAGTGAATGATTATATTATATCACCTGTAGTTGAAAAAGTTGGAAAATGTTTTTCTTCAAAAGAGGAAGAAAACGGGCTAGTTAAAGGATAATTAAAAAAAGTTGTTTAAGAAAAGTGCTTATTTGTAACGATAGCTGGTTTGCCAAATGCTGGAAAGTCAACGCTAATTAACAGTATCGTAGGCAAGAAAATTGCAATTGTCACCCCTAAAGTGCAGACAACAAGGACGCAGGTAAGGGGTGTTGCTATATGCAACAATGCGCAAATTGTTTTTACTGACTCTCCAGGAGTGTTTTCAGCAGAAACAAAACTTGAGAAAGCTTTAGTCAAATCTGCATGGGGAGCAGTTAAGGATAGTGACATTACTTTGTTGCTTGTTGATGTAAACAATTACCTAAAAAATATAGAAAGAATAAAAACGATATTTGCACGACTGGAGCGCACAAAAGGCAGATGCATTTTGGTTATCAATAAAACTGATTTAGTAAAGAAATCAGAGCTCAAGATGGCACATGAGCACCTAAATTTGCTTTATAAGTTTGAAAAAACTTTTACGATCTCGGCACTGAAGAATGATGGATTTTCTGATCTGACTAGTTACTTGTCTAAAATTGCACCGATAGGCCCTTGGTTTTATGAAGAAGATCAAGTAACTGATTCCTCAGCTGATTTTTTATCAGCGGAAATTACGAGAGAAAAGTTATTCTTGAACCTACGTGAAGAATTGCCATACTCTACAGCTGTTATAACTGAACAATTTGAGGAAAAAAAAGATAAGAGTTTAGTCATAAAACAGATCATATTTGTATTGAAAGATAATCATAAGAAAATAGTGCTAGGAAAAGACGGCAGTAGCATAAAAAAAATTAATATCGAGGCACGTACAGAATTGGAAAAGTTATTTGAGTGTAAAGTTCATCTCTTTTTGTTCGTAAAAGTGCGACCTTGGACTGATCGCCCTGAGGAATATATAAGTAATGCTTAATTCTTTGTTGGTATTTGATATTGAAACTATACCAGATGTAAATTCCTGTAAGAATTTACTAAATATTAGTGATGATAGCAGTGTAGAAGAAAAGAGGGACGCATTAACAAAATATCATCTTGAAATAACAAACGGGCAAAACTCTTTTCTGCGTCAGCCCTTCCACCTTGTTGTAGTTATTAGTTTTTTACTTTGTAATATAACACGCCAGAGCGGTTATGAAATGTTCACACTACAAGAAATAAGATCTGGAGGCACAGTAAACTCCAATGAAAAAGAGCTAGTAAAGGGATTTTTTAACTACATATCAGAGAAAAAGCCAAGACTAGTTTCGTTCAATGGACGCACTTTTGATATACCGGTACTGAAGTACCGTGCTATGGTTCATGGCATTCAAGCAGAATATTTTCACAAAGCTGGCGATAAGTGGAATAGTTACAATCAGAGGTACAGTAGTGATTGGCATTGTGATTTGCTTGAATTTCTCTCTGATTTTGGAGCTTCTGCAAGAATGAAGATGAACGAAGTTTGCGCAGCATTTAATCTTCCTGGTAAGATTGGAGTTGATGGATCACAAGTTATGGACTTATACGATAGTGGTAAGATACAAGAGATTCGCGATTATTGTGAAACAGATGTGATTAACACTTATTTAATTTACTTGAGATTTATGCATCATCAAGGAAGAATTACTACAGAAAGCTATAATAAGAGCATAGAAGAACTGCTTTTAGAATGTGAAAAAAAAGAACACCTAAAGAAATTTAAAGAAGAATGGAAAATAACTTCTGGTGAAAATTTTTATATTGAATTTAAATGAATAGATGCTATGGAGCAATCTAATGATTGCTCTATATAGTAGTTATAAACTCCTTGTAGTAGAAAAGACATTTTGATGTGCCCTTTGCTTAACTTCTGCTTGTTCAAACTTAGAAAAATTTTCTAAGTTTTTATCTTGGTATTCCTTTTTTACTTTCTCGAAAAAATTTTGTCCACCAAGAATATAATTACCTAAATTAGCAGCATAATATTGAGCATTACCTAAAACTGCACAGTTAATTCGACTTAATATTCTCGAAGGGTAGTAAAAGAGAGAAACATTATTGTTCGATCGGAAATCCTTTTCATCCATTATTTTAATGGCTTCATGATAACCATCTATTTGATGAACAAAATATCCTTCAGGTACTGATATTCTCAATTGTGCACCTACATGAGCATAACCACAAATACCAGGTGATACCGCTGGTACTGGGTCTTGTCTATGTTGAGTTACTCTAATGGTTTTTTCTTGAAGAACATCATTATAAAATTCACTAGCAGTAAGATCAAAAACTCGTGGATCACCAAAAGTTGCAACATGAACATCTTCAGCTCCTTCTGTTTTATTGAGGCATAAAGCAGCTATCTTAGCAACAGCTCCTCCCATACTGTGACCTGTGAGATTAATTTTAAAATCCTTGATTTCTGATCCCTGTTTTTCAGCATGAGATTTCAAAATGCCATACAGATTAGGCCATGAATCCGCAAATGAATTATAAAATCCTCTATGCATTCTTCCACCGTTAGGTAAAAGTTTTGAAGTAGTAAAAACTGCATTTATATCAGTGATTCCATCGTTTACACTATGGCTCAGACGAGTACCATGGTAAGCTATTGTTATTTCTTTACCTTTTATAAAAAGGTGACCAGCATCTTTTTCAAAGCTATTACCAAATGGAATAATTTCATAACCTTCGCTGATAAGTTCAGCTCTAGTTTTATACATTTTTTCAGTAGATGGAACAATTTCAAAATCTTCTACAATTTCAAATTCAGTTTTGTATACTCTTTGAGCTAGGTTGTTACATCTTTTTTTACTTAATTTACCATCATCATCGCCATAGCTTATCTTGCAGAAATTACCCATTTCTAATAATTTCTCTCGATCAAATCCTGCAATTTTTACAATACTTTCATCTATTTTATAGTCAGAAGGTAAAGAACATGGCTCATTTGGATCAGCACGATTTATAAATTCATAATCTTCAATGATCTCAAATTCATCGTCATATTCTTTCATCTCGTATTTGCCATCATCTACTGAAATAGAATCTGGCTGTTCAGTATTACCTGGCTCTGAGCCTGTAGCAGCACCTGTAGTGCTAAACCAATTTCGTAAAAAACTAAAATCCATAAATACCTTGATTATTAAAAATAAAACAATAATTCACTAATTATAATATAAACTAATATTATTGTCAATAGTTATATTAATATTTTAACCTTTATGTACTTTCACTTGAGTAAATTTTACTTCCATAGAATAAGTATAGAGTTATAATACACTAACAAGCAAACCTCTGTACTAAATTTTGGTTAATATACACGTTGAGCGTATTAAGAAAGTTGCTTTTAAAGTATTGCATTTTACTTTTATTTTCGCTATAAGGTTGCTTTAAGTTGGATTTTCAACACCTTTATACTATTTATGTTATGATTTTAAAATTTTTTGGGGGCACTTCATGAAAAAATCTATTTATACTAGAACTGCTCTAGCTTCTCTATTGACTTTATGTTCTTTCAGCGGCTTTGCTGCTGACTTTTCTGACGAGAGTATGAAGGAAGTAAAAAAGCAAGAGAGTAACGAGTCAATCAAAACTTCTGGAAAGATGGAAGTGATGAAGACGTCAAATAAGAAACTAAAAGAAAAAATGGACAGGATATGTAATGCTGATCCAAGAAAAAAAGCTGAAGAGCTTAAGAAAAAAGAAGAATTAAGATTAGCAGCTGAGCAAAAGAAAAAAGAGGAGTTGAAATTAGCAGCTGAGCAAAAGAAGAAGAAAGAAGAACTAAAATTAGCAGCTGAACAAAAGAAAAAAGAAGAAATTAGGCTAGCAAATGAGAAAAAAGCAAAACTTATAGAAGCTTCAAAAGCGAAAGCTCTGAAAGTTAAAAATTCTAATGTGGAAAAGTCAAAAATTAAGGGTCCTAAAACTAAGAATGCTAAAATTGAAGCTAAAGATATAAAAAAGGATGTAAAAGTTATTAATAGCAATACAGAGGAAAAAGGTAAGGCAAGTCCTGTTGTTTCAGTTGGTGGTATTGACATTATCAATACCAATCAAGGGGATGGTTTAAGAATAACTTTCGGTGGCGTTGTTGATTCTCAAGGTTATGGTAACCATGGGCTAAGTGGCTATAACCATTATAATGTTATGCCAGGTAAATCTACAGATTATTTTAACAATACTCCAGATAGTATAAAAGGAGCAAATCCAATATTTCCTAAAGGGATAGGGAATATTGGTGATTACAGTGAAAACATGGGCATGATTTCAGATGCAATATTGCACTTAAGAGCTGAAAATAAAAATGAGGATATTGGTCTTCGTTATGGTGCCGATGTACAATTCCATGTTCCAGTTACTGAAGGTAAAGGAGCTTCACAAGGCGTGAATGCTGCAAGAGGTAGAAGTGCACATGTGTTTTTGAATTCAAAATATGGTGATCTGAAACTTGGCTATCAGTTTGGTCCTGAGTCTTTGATGAGACTTGATGCAACAAGAGTTGCAACCGTTGACGGAGCTGCAGATAGTGATTGGTTTAGAAAAGTGAATTTAGAAGGAAGTGCTGCAAACTTTCCATTTTACGTAACACCACGTCTTTACACTGAAAGCTTCTCAAGCGAGAGCGAAAAACTCTCCTTCCGTATGGCAGGAAAATACAACAAAGAGGTTATGACCACATTGCCATTTAGAGCTGCTTACTACTCGCCGAATTATATGGGTGCAAGATTTGGTCTTAGCTACTCACCTCGCTACGATAGTGGTTTATCCGTTGTAAAAGAAATAGCTCCAGATTTCCTCAAAGATTCAAGTAATAAGGTAACAGGGGTAAAGAATGAGGAAACGTTAAGACATGTTGGGCCAGATTACCAGCATATAATAAGTGCTGGTGCGTCATATGAATATGACTTTAGTAAACATAATATAAAAGTTAAAACTTCTGTAGTTGGTGAGTATGGTAAGGCAAAAGAACCAAATAAAGATAAGCATCTTTATAAGGAATTTGTGGAGTACAATGACCTGGTGGGTGTTAACTTAGGTGCAAGCGCTGATTATAAGATTGATGAAGATCAAGCCGTAAAATTTGCTGCCTCTTTTGCATATTTAGGCAAATCTGGTCAACCTAAGAGTATCAAGGAACTCGACCTTGCTTCAAAAGAATATAAAGAGACTACTGATATTGCTAGAAAAAATGGCTTAAAGCAATTTAATGATAACAATACCATGTATTGGACTGCAGGTGCTGGTTATCAATATGATAATATCTATACAAGCTTGACATACTTTGGCAGTACAATGAATGATAAAGATATGCTTCATGATATTGCACTTGGTGTTCAGTATGATCTATCTTCTTGCAATAAGAGCAAATTTGTTCCTTATGCAGCCTTACATTATTTTATGACTGATGAACAAGGTGCGCTGAAAGACCAAAAAGGTACTGATGTACCTTCTAACCAAGGAATTCTTCTCCTCACTGGTGTGAAGTTTTCTTTCTAGTTATTTAACAATACACACCACAGCTTGAATGTGGTGTGTGTTTTCACTATGCACTTTCAAAATGTTGAAAAAATTTCCAATATATGATATAATAGCTAAAACTAGGAAGTAATAATCTAATGAGTATAACAGTAAATCTTGATGGGGAATTTGAGAAGATAGTGCAGTCTCATTCCGTATTGCAAAATCGTTCTGTACCGCAACAAATCGAGCATTGGGCTAAGATTGGTCAGATTGTTGAAGATAACCCTGAGCTAAGCTATAATATTATCAAAGAAATCCTTTCAGGCATTGAGGATATCAAGTCAGGTAATGTTGAGGAGTATAAGTCCACAAAATTTTGAAGATTCTTCTCACCAACACTTTTAAGCGGTCAATGAAGAAGCTGCACAATAATCAACTACCCAAACTTGAAGAAGCCATCAAACAAATTCAAGGTAACCCATATATTGGAGAGCTAAAGTCAGGCGATCTTGCAGGTGTTCGCGTGTATAAATTCTCTATTTTTAATCAACTGACATTATTAGCCTATATTCACAACGAACAAAATAACATATTAACACTTCTTGCATTTGCTCCACACGAAAATTTTTATAGAGATTTGAAAAAACAAGTGTAGCTAAATGCAGGTATGCCATTATTTATAAGAGGCAACTATGCAAACCAAATTAAAAAACCATTTAGCTGGAGAATTACTTACCATCGCTACTTGCTGGAAATTAACACTTGTAAGTGGGGAGGTAATGGGATTCACTGACTATGATGAAGATTTAAATCTCAATAATATACTCTATAAATCTTCAAGCGGTTTTATAGCCAGCAGTATAATATTAAATAGCGATTTGAGAACTGATAATCTAGAAATTGAAGGAATATTAAATAGTGCTGATATTAAAGAAAAAGATGTTTTATCAGGAAGGCATGACTTTGCAAATATTGAAATATTTCTTGTGAATTATAAAGATTTGAGTCAGGGAATTATGAATTTGCATGCAGGAACTTTTGGTAAAGTAACATTAAATAGTGGGAGGTTTATCGCTGAAATTAGAGGTATTACGACAAAGCTTGAGAGAAGCATAACAGAGCTATATTCTCCTGTATGCAGGGCACAATTTTGCGATGATAGATGTAAAGCTGATGCTAAAAAGTTTAGTAGAATGAGCACAATTACTAAAGTGATAGATGAAAGAAGATTTGAAGACACTAATTTAATCGAAAGCGATGGATATTATAAGCACGGAGTAGCAACATTTGAAGTTGTAGTTAAAGAATACAAAAATAAAGTAGTTACATTATTTGCTTCTCCTCCACATCAAATTTCTACCGGAGATAAATATTCGATACTTGCAGGTTGTGATAAAGCGTTTTTAACGTGCAAAAACAAGTTTAACAATACTGTGAATTTCCATGGCGAACCATATATACCAGTTGTTTAGCAGCATAATTTTTAATATTATGAATAAGTATGGAAAGGTGGCTGAGCGGTCTAAAGCACACGCTTGGAAAGCGTGCACATATGAAAATATGTCGGGGGTTCGAATCCCCCCTTTTCCGCACATTATTTCTAGTATAACATAGGTTTTGTTCTTGAACGTAATAACCATATAGCATTAGCACTTCAGCTTCGCAATTTTTCAGAGTCATCTACGTCAATAAAAGAATAGAGTTATCAAGTTGCAGAGCCTTCTTGATTTTTGATGACGAAGAGTAATAGAAATACAATCCAGTAGCCAGCATACCTTCCATATTCCTAATAATGTCTTGCAATACGTCTGTGTCATTTCTCCCTAAAAGCTAATACTGGTATATAT
>NZ_CP016430.1:444015-511560 GCF_003999585.1 Wolbachia endosymbiont of Bemisia tabaci
CAATTAGAACAAATAGTAACTATCACAGAGATAGGACATAGATGTGATATTTATAAAAAATAAATATAAATATTAAATATACATTATACAGCCCTCCTTCCTGATCCATTCTTCACCTTAGGTGGCTTTGCTCAGCTCAAAAATAACTCATTTTTGCTATCCCCTATAATTTTACTACTCTACAGAGACAGCTACTATAAAATAGGCTCTAATAACGAATTAGAGATCACCGTTACAAAGAATAGAAGGTTACAGTAAGTTAATACTGGAAGGATATTAGTATGGAGCCTCAGATTCGTAAATGTCTTTTCTGTGTTTTATTGAAACAATGGTTACTTCATACTTTGCAGCATTTATATGATACGATAATCGCCAGTTCTCAGTCTTCTGTATCCTTTGAGTTTGTAACAAAACGATTCACCAAAATCAATTGGATTAACTGTAAGTCGCTCTTTTACTATCTCTTCAACTCTTAACTTTATTGTTTTTGGAAAAGCTCTTCTTACTAACATTTTTCAGGAATTTAATCTTATAGCGCTTTAGTCTCACCTATAGTGGTAAGATTATCTACTTATTCTTGTATGGAAATTTACCAATTTTTAAGATGCTCAGTGTAATAAAAACATATTCTAATAGTATGGAAAAATAAAATGACATTTGAACAATCTATAAAAAATGGCGTTATAAATTTACATAATTTGCGTAGCAAAACAATAGGTGAGCTTATCGATTGTTTAAAAACAAGAGATGATATCAAAGAATTTGCTTTTCAAGATGATGATACTGATCATAGTATACAATATAGGAAAGGTAGAAATATTAGTAATAATATGAAACTTAGGTGTATAGGTGCAGCAATTGGTTTAGTTGCTGGTCTAGTTGCAGCATGTTATTTAGGGCAAGAAACTTTAACTCTTATCGGTGTTTCTGGTGTAGTGTTGATTGCATTTGCTATAGTTGGTGCATTACTTGGAGCTGGAGCGGGCTATGTCGTAGGTAAATGCCTTGACAAAATTAAGGTTACAAATATGCAAGGAGAAAGAAGTTGTTAAAGGTTCGTGTTGTATTCTGAATTTCTTTCAATACTTAAAGATTTACAATCAGAGCAAACCACTTGGCCACGTGGAACTGATTTTAGCTCATCAGTTGAAACTTTACTTGAGCAGAATATGCATTTTATTTTATCACTTGGGGCGAGTGAGTGATCAACAGCAATTCTATCATCAAAAACAAAACACTCGCCTTCCCAATTACCACTTTTATTACCAGTTTTTTCAAGATAGGAAAGAATACCGCCTTTAAGATGGTAAACATCTTTAAATCCAAGGCTTTTCATATATGCTGTAGATTTCTCACATCTGATTCCACCAGTACAGTACATAGCTACTCTCAGGTCTTTACTCTCAGAAAATGACTCTGCCCACTGAGGAAAATCGCGAAAACGCTGAGTGTGTGGATTAATTGCATTTTTAAACTTGCCTAGTTTTACTTCGTATTCATTTCGTGTGTCTATTACTAAAACGTTAGGTTGAGAGATAAAATCATCCCAATATTCTGAATCAATGTACTGACCTCTAACGGAAGTATCGAGATTACTTACACCAAGATTCACAATTTCTCTTTTTAATCTTACTTTCATCTTACTAAATGGTTGATATTCTGCCGAGCTCTCTTTCCACGTAAGACCTTTCAGCCTGTCATCAGAACGTAAAAAATCAAATATTTTATCAATTGCGCTTCTCTCTCCAGATACGGTTGCATTGATACCCTCTTCTGCAAGAAGGAGTATAGTGCCTTTTAATTCGACATTGTCGCATGCAACTTTTATTTCATCTTTCATGTCATAATAATTAGAGAGTTTTACAAAATGATAGAAAGTTGCAATGACAAAACTCATAATTAATTAGTTTATCGATTTAAAACATAATATATAAAATTATGAAGATATTCAATAGGACGGCTGTTAATTACTGGATATCTTTAGTTTTTGCATATAACATTTTAATATCAAATATAGATTCAAGTTAATGTTTCTGAGAGTATTTAAAAATATATTCTTGTTTTTAGTAAGTGTATTATTTGTCTGCCCTATACTATCGTTAATATCGATTCTATTTACAGAATCAGCAAACTCTGGATGGGTAATTAGTAGACTTTTTCCTGAATATATACTCAATACGTTGATTTTGATGGTAGGAGTAGGGTTAATATCCTTTATATTTGGAGTAATTCCAGCTTGGCTTACTACATTTTTTTCGTTTCCCGGAAGTAGAATTTTTGAGATTGCCTTATTCTTTCCGATATCAATTCCTGGATATATAGTATCGTTTGTTTATGTAAATACGCTAGAGTTTTCAGGTCCGATTCAGAGCTTGTTAAGAGATACTTTTCAATTGGGCAAAGGTGACTATTGGTTTCCCGAGATCAAATCCCTAGGTGGTGGAATATTAGTAATGGGATTTAGTCTATATCCATACGTTTATATGTTGGTCCGCTCAAGTCTAAAGAGCGTTAGTAACTCAGTCACTATTGCATCAACACTTGGGTTCTCCTCATTACAGAGTCTGCTTTCTGTCATCATACCCTCCATACGTCCATCAATTATAGCTGGGTTATCCTTGGTACTAATGGAAGTAATTACAGATTTCGGCACACCACAGTTTCTTGCTATCGATACTTTCACGACGGGAATATACCGTACTTGGTTTTTACTGCATGACAAATATTCAACTACTGTTTTGGCAGTTGCAGAACTGATTTTCGTTGCAACACTAATAGTTATCGAAAAAAAACTACAAAAAAGAGAAATATCTTACTCTTCAATCAATACTAATGCAGATTATCACAATAAACGTAGTATAAACGGTTCTATATCGTTGATCTTTTCTTATCTTATGTGTTTATTGCCGATATTAATAGGCTTTATTTTACCAATGATTCCACTTATATATTGGAGCATAGAGAAAGGCTTTTTCATATACGAAGCAAGATTTTATAATATAATAACAAACAGTATTAGTTTATCGTTTATTACCGCGCTAATCTCGATCAGCATTGCAATAATTATTGGATATACAGCACGTAAAAATAAGGTAATAAGCAATATAGCACGTCTCATTTCTCTTGGATATGCAATTCCAAATGCAATTATTGCAATTAGCATAATAATGTTTTTAAGCAGAATATCTTCTTTCATTACTCAATATATTGTAGAAATTAGCTTGGTAGGAACTATTGGCGCATTAGTTTACTCATATTTATTTCGTTTTTTTGCTATATCTTTCAAGGCGATAGAGTCGGGACTCAAAAAAACACCAAATGAAATTGAATGGACTGCATATACTATGGGTCATGGGCCTATTTCCACGTGCCTGAATATTCATATTCCCCTTATCAAGAAAAGCATACTATCGGGATTTCTGCTCGTGTTTATGGATACGGTAAAAGAACTCACGGCAACACTAATTATCAGACCATTTAATTTTGAAACTATATCAACTAGAGTATATGAACTTGTCAGCGATGAGCGTTACAGAGAAGCTGCCCCATTTTCGTTAATGATAGTTATTATAGGTTTAACCTCTACAATAATCTTATTCACACTTGATGATAAGAATCAAAAATAAACTATTTTGCATCTGTTCAGCAGAGTAACAAAATAAGATAGACGAAAAAAGACAACTATAGAAGCAAATGGTCAGTGCTTTCGTGTTTATCAACTTAGTTGGATCTCAGTATCAGCTACTCGGATGACATTATGGAAGCTCAAATGACAAAACAAGAAGCACTGGTTTCAGATGCACTTAAACAAATACACTATCTTGATGATCAATGAGGTCTAGTGTTAACGTATGGACTATCTAAGGAAAAGGGTGGTACCATAACATCAAAGGTTTTTATGCTCTCTTCGTTCAGAAATTCATATTTACCCTGCATTATTCCTGATGGTGTATTTAAGTATGTTCCACTTGTATATTTGAATACCTCTCCAGATTTTATTACAGGTTGTTCTCCAATAACACCAACTCCGGCAATTTCATTTATTTTGCCCTTATGATCTATTATTCGCCAATAGCGACTTAATAATTGAATGGTTGATGAGCTTTTATTTTTTATCTTAACATTATACATCCATACGTAACAATTTTCATAAGGAATGGATTGCTCTTCAATGTAAATTGGCAAAACTGTAACTTCAACAGAATTAGTAATAAGTGTGTATTTCATGGTCATCGTAAAGTGTTCATGATAAAAATTTAACACACTTCAATTATACACTTTTTTCATAGATTTTCCAAGCATATTATCGTACTCTAACTAGGAAATATTAATCTACATGATGAACAAAACAGATCCACTGGATAAAAAAGTGATAGGAATAATAGGAAGTGGGCAATTAGGTAAAATGACTGCTATCGCTGCAATAAAACTTGGGCACAAAACGCATATTTTTGCCAGTGCTAAAAACGATCCAGCTTGTTCTGTTGCTGATGATTTAACAATAGCAGACTTCTGTGATAAGAGGGCACTTGAATCTTTTGCACAGAGTGTGGATTTAGTCACTATTGAGTCTGAAAATATTCCATGTAGTGCAATTGATATTGTGTCGCTGCACGCAGATTTTTATCCAGGCAAAAAGGCGTTACACATTTCGCAAAATAGGCTGAGAGAGAAAGATTTTATTAGAGATTTAAGCATAAAAACTGCTGATTACAAAAGTATACAAAATTATAATCAGCTACTAGAAAGTAGTGAAACTTTTAGCTATCCAGTGAGGCTAAAAACAACAGAAATGGGTTATGATGGAAAAGGACAATATGTGATTGAAAATGATTCTGAACTGAAGCAATTTGCTTCCTTCGATTGGAATAAAGAGTACATTCTTGAAGCAAGTGTTGATTTACTGAAAGAGGTTTCAATAGTCGTTGCAAGAGATAAAAACGGTAAAGTAGCTTTTTTTCCTATAGCAGAAAATCACCACGTTGACGGAATACTTAATACTTCAATAGCACCAGCTAAAATAGATAATAAATTAGCCCAAGAGGTACAAAAAACTGCAGAGAAAATAGCAACTGCGCTTGATGTAGTAGGAATTCTATCTATTGAATTTTTCATCACTAAAAATCATGAATTACTAGTTAATGAACTGGCCCCAAGACCCCACAATTCTTGCCACTGGAGCTTGGATGCATGCAACGTTAGTCAATTCGAGCAGCTAGTTAGGATAATATGCGGGCTATCTATGCAGGAAGTAGTATTACGCTTTCCTTGCATGACAAAAAATATAATAGGTAATGATATATATAATTCTCACAAATATTTGAGCAACGAAAAAGCTAGTTTAACCATATATGGGAAAAAAGAGGTTAGGGACAAGCGTAAAATGGGACATGTCAATATAGATTTAAGTTATTGAGCTATAAATGCTCTTTGATCAAGATCTCCAAGATCTGCACTATATTTAGTGCTGCACCTTTGCGTAGATTGTCAGCTACTATCCACATATTTAATCCGTGTTTAACGGTATCGTCTTGTCTAATACGCGATATGTATACGGCATCCTCTTGCACAACATCAATCTGAGTCATATATCCACCATCTTCGCGCTTATCTTGTACTAAAATTCCATCGTCTTCACTGAGCATTTCACGAGCTTCTTCTTCAGTTATATGCTGATCAAATTCTACATTTACTGCTATAGCATGACCAACAAGAACAGGTACTCGTACACAAGTTGCAGTTACTTTTATATCCTCTTCTAAAATTTTTTTTGTCTCCTCTTGAATTTTCCACTCCTCTTTTGTAGAACCATCTTCCATGAACTCTCCTATATGAGGAATACAATTAAATGCTATTTGCTTAGGAAATATTTCAGGTTTTTTAGCTTCATTCATAAAGATTTTTTTTGTCTGATTGTAAAGCTCATCCATTGCTGCTTTACCTACACCAGAAGTTGATTGATAAGTTGAAGCAACGATTCTCTTTATTTTTGCTTTTTTGTGTAATAAATGTAATGCCAGCAACATTTGTATTGTAGTACAGTTTGGATTAGATATTATGTTATGGTTTTTATATTCCGTAATTTTATCTTTGTTGATCTCTGGAATAACTAGTGGCACGCCTTCTTTCATCCTAAAATAGGAAGTGTTATCTATCACAACGCACCCAGCCTCAGTTGCAATTGGTACGTATCTCTCAGAAACATGAGATTCTGCACAGAAAATGGCTATATTAGTTCCAACGAAATCATAATCCTCAAGGCATAAAACTGTTAACTCTTTGTCACCAAAACTCACCTTTTTTCCCTTTGATTTTTTCGATGCAAAAGCAACAACAGAATCTATTGAAATTTTTCCTTCGTCTTGAAACTCGGCAAGCGTGCTTAATACCTCACGCCCTACTCTTCCTGTTGCTCCAATAATAGCAATTTTATATCCCATATAGATAAACCTCTGACTTTAAAGCTATATTATATTTTTACTGATAAAATTTACAATTACTTTAATATTTTTACCTTGCAATTAACCATAATTTAGTTATAATTATAAGATACTAGTAATATTGCATGGTAGAATGAAATGAGTAAAAAACATGATGACACTAAGGTCAAACCTGCAGTATCTGAATTTCAAAAGCCTGAAAAAGTCAATAGATTAGAGATTCAAAATGTTCTTTCGAAAAAAAGCAAGCCAGCGATAAATTTTGATGATAAAAAGTATGGTGTGAAAATTTCTAAGATAGACCAGCATCTTTCAAACAAGAAGCAAGAATCTTTTGGATTAAGAGATTTTTTAAGTTCAATACCAATAATAGGAAGATTTTTAGTGAAAATTTTCACGCCTGAAAAAGAAGAGTATAAAAAACTGCAATCGCAAATAGGTCTTTCTAATAAAGCAAAAAATGAGATCTACATAGATAATAAACGCACAGAAGAAGTAGGTAGTAAACTTGAGAATGGTAATATTGAACAAGTAGATAAAGAGAAAAAAAATCTTGGCCCATAAATATTAACCATTTAAAGTGTATCTCTCACTACTGAATTTGTTGCACAGAAGTTTTGCAGTACCAAAATAAATAAATGGGTATGCCACTTGCAGTGAAAAGGCTCGAAATCAGCAGAGTACCTACAGGGGTTTCTAATATTACCCAACAACAAAAGGTTGTTGCTATACCACCAATTAAAAGCTTATAATAACTCCTCTCCTGTATAATAACCTTTAGAAAAGCAAAACAACACGCAAGATAAACGAACAAAAATGAAATTACAGAAAAGTCAATAATCGACGTAATCTGCTGGGCAAAATTGTTGTTTGAAGTGAGAATTAGTAAAATTGCAGTTCCAATTGAACTAACTGTTATTCCCCAAAAAGGAGAGCCATGCTTGTTCCTTTTAGCAAAGAATTTTGGCATAAGTCTATCTTCTGCAAGACCAAAAGCAACTTGTCCACTAGATAAAACCCAAGCATTTAGACTACCGATACAAAAAATGAATGCAACTATAGAAATAATTAAATGCCAATTACCAGAGAACATAATTTTTATCGCATCAACATATGGTGCTCTTGAACTTGCTAAATTATTGCCATTGATCAACCCCATAATCGCAAAATTGTTGATGAAATATATAACAGCAACACAAATTGTGCCAAGCACCACAGCTTTTGGTATAGTTTTAGCTGGATTATCAACTGAACCTGCAGGTGCTGTTGCCAATTCAAGTCCAATAAAACACCATAAAGTAAGGAGTGTAGAGCGGGCAAGAATTTGCGATGTTGTAAGACTTAGTATTTCTTCACTTATGATAAAATTATTTCTATCGAAAAAAAACAACGCTGCTACAGGTATTGCAAGCAATACAGCAACCTTCACAACCGTGAGTAAAAACTCAATTCGCCCTGCAGTAGCTATTCCCCTTAAATTTATTAATGTAATGATTGTAAATAACAACAGCTCTAAAAATAAACGCATGCTTTGGATATCCTCGTGGAAAAATGGTGTAAGATAGCCAACACCCACAACTATTAAAGCTGTTGTACTAACCCATGAGATTACCCAATATGTCCAACCAACAAAGAACGCTGCAGCAGGACCAAAAGTATGTTTCACATAAACGTGAGGACCTCCTGTTTCTGGAAACTTTGCACATAGCGTAGCAAAAACTAGCGCAAGAGACACAGCACCAGCTCCTGATATCATCCAGCTTATAAGGCTATAAGCGCCATATGGAGCAAGGCTAATTGGAAGCATAAAAACCCCAGAGCCGATCTGACTACTAATGACTAAAGCAAAAACAGCCCAAAAACCTATTTTATTTGACACAATACCTCTTAATTCTATTAATGTAAGCCAGTAGTATAGCTTAAGAATTTTAGCAAATAAAAAATTTAAGTTAAGTTTTTAGTTTATGATACCAAAGTAGATAAATAAGTGTTCCGCTTAAAGGGAATAGACTTGATATTAACAATGTTTTTATAGAAGTCTCGTATATTATCCAACAGCAAAAAGATACAGCCACACCTCCAATTAAAAATTTGCAGTAGCTTTTGTCTTGTATATTAACTTTGAGAAAAGCAAGGCTACATGCTAAGTAGATAAACAAAAATGACACCACAGAGATATCAATTATTGAAGTTACTTGCTCAGCAAAACTTTTGTTTGACGTTAGGATAAGTAAAACTAACACCCCCAAAGTACTGAGTATTATTCCCCATAATGGAGCATCACGCTTATTTTTTTTGCCAAAAAATTGCGGCATTAACTTGTCTTTTGCAAGGCCTAAGGTGACCTGTCCATCAGCTAAAAACCAAGCATTTAAATTACTTACAGAAACGATAAAGGCAACAACAGAAATAATTAAATGCCAATTACCTGGAAACATAATTTTGATCGCATCAACATATGGTGCTTTTGAACTAGCTAGGTCATTACAACTTATCAATCCCATAATTGAAAGACTATTGATGAAATATATCACAGCAACACAGACTGTTCCAAGCACTATAGCCCTTGGTATTGTTTTAGAGGGATTATTGACATATCCTGCAGGTGCCGTTGCTGATTCAAGTCCAATAAAACACCATAGAGTAAGGAGTGTAGAACGAGCAAGAGTTTGTGATATTGTAAAGTTTGATACTTCCTCGCTTACAATAAAATTATTTTTATCAAAGAAAAACAACCCTGCGATAGGTATTGCGAGAAGTGCAATAATTTTAACAATGGTCAGCAAAAGCTCAACATGCCCAGCAGTAGTTACTCCCCTTAAGTTTATTAGCATAATAGCTAAAATTAATGTTATTTCTAAAAGCAAACGTATATCTTGTATATCATTATGAAAAAGCGGGGCTAAATAACCGATACTTGCAATTGTCACAGCTGTTGAGCTTACCCACGAGCTTACCCAATATGTCCAGCCAACAAAAAAAGCTGCTGTAGAGCCAAAGGCATGTTTCACATAAATATGAGGACCACCCGTTTCTGGAAATTTTGCGCAGAGTGAAGCAAAAACTAAAGCAAGAGATATAGCACCAAATCCTGATATAACCCAGCTTATGAGGCTATAAGCGCCGTATGGTGCAAGGCTAATTGGGAGCATAAAAATTCCAGAGCCGATTTGGCTACTGATCACCAAGGCGAAAATAGCCAAAAAGCCTATTTTATTTGACACGACAATGTTTAATTTTTATCTGAATATATTAACAATATAGCTGAAGCTCGAAAATTTCAATCGATCTTTTTTGTATAAAAATTTGCATTTTTTTAATTTAAGCATATAATGAGAAGTATATTAATAGATTATTAAGAAGTGGTTTATGAATCCGAGGTTAAAAACATTTTTGGTTGTTTGTGGGTATGTTCTATTAGTTGGTGCTGCTATTGGAGCAATTCTTTTATTTGACTACTTACTTCAGATCGCGCTTTATGCATTCCTTCTTGCCAAAACTTCAAGTGAGGTGTTAGCTGTTTTTGGAACACTTGCAGTTTTACTTGCCACTTGTGTTTTGTGCTACGGACTGCATAAGCTCTGTTCTATTTTTACAGAAAAGATTACAAGTAGCTATCAATCTTTCAAAAATGAAAATAGTGATGATAACATTTTTTCTGAAGTATATAATGATCCGACAATAGGGTTGAAAGATAAGATTTTATTTTTTTCTATATACTCAATATATTGTATCCAATTACCATTTTTGTATTGTTCATCGAAGATATCAGAGCTTAGCAGAGCATTATCAAATAGTAGAGCTTGAGTCTTAGAATATGTTTAGTGCTTATTAATACTATATTATTGATCCCAGTAGCACTTCTTGAGTTAATAAAGTATCCATTAATAAAGCTCTTCTCGCCTCTGGGTTTAAGTGTAAAGCAAATAAGCTTTTTGTTTAATGTAAGTGATGTAGGTACTGGTAATCAGAATGTTCATACTAGAAGTTTTGAGCAAAGCGTTATTGAGTGTGCCAAAAAATTAAAGGAAGAATATGGTAGTCCGTCAAACGAGCTGAATGAAGAATTTAAAAGTTATATAAGAGGTTTGACAAATCCTCAGAAAGAACTGATAGCACCTTATTTGAAGGTAGATAATTATAGAGAAGGAGAATGGGTAAGATGGGTAAATTCTAAAACCGGACTGACATTAACACAAGCCATAAATTTAGTTTTAATTGCAGCAACAAAGCAAAATGCAGATGTAGAGCTGTTGAAATCCATATTGCTGGTTCGTTTTGAGGAAAGTAATCGCCAGTGTGGTCCTGGAATGCTTAATCGTATCATTTATGCATTAAGTGGCCTTGAAGCAGAAAATAATTTTGCAGCTCAACTAGAACCTCAGATAATAGGAGAATTGGCCGGTAATGCTACTAAAAGATTTCTTGAGAGATCTGTAGATAAGCACTACTTTAAAATAAAAATTTTAAAAGAAAATTTTGATAACTTATATTCGCCAGGTTCTGGAGTGGATTTGAGCAATGCAAATGATGAAGTAAAGGATGGGATTTCTCATATGAGAAGTGCTATAAAAGAATTTGTATTTAAAGAGTTATATGTGAAGTTTTATAATGACTATGGAGAACATATTCGTAGAGGACAGATAAAACAAAAACTAAGGGAATTAATCACAGGTGAAGTCGTAGATGCAGCAATATTTGGTAAGATAGATGAGGTAGCAATACCTGCAGAACCATCCACTTGCCTTGAAAGAGTAAAAGCATTTTTTGGAGGTCATGCAAGGTCTTCTGCTGCTTAGTAGCTCTTAATTTTTCCTTATTGATTTGTAGCAGATTCTTTGTTATGGTTATGAAAAGAAACTTTAAACCTCATTAGTATACTTCGATAGTCGAGTGCTGCATATGATAATACTGATAACAAATGATGACGGCTTTGAAAGTAAAGGAATAAGATTACTCAAAAAGATTGCACATAGTTTTGCATCAGAAATATGGATAGTGGCACCAGATACTGATAGGAGTGGAGCTGCAAGATCTCTTGATTATCCAGTGAAGCAATCTATTAAAATAAATCGGTATAGCGAAAGGGAGTTTAGTGTGTCTGGTACTCCCGCAGATTGTGTCATTATCGCGTTAAATAAAATTATGAATAAAAAACCAGACTTAATATTATCTGGAGTAAATATTGGATCAAATGTTGGAGATGATATTTGTTATTCAGGCACAATCGGTGCTGCAATGGAAGGTGCTGCAAGATCTATACCTTCTATTGCGCTGAGCCAAGTTTATCATGATAAAATAGACTGGAACAATACAAAAGTTTTTGCACCAAAGGTTATTGCCAAGCTAATGAAAGTTGGTTGGCCTAAAGATATAGTGATGAGTATAAATTTTCCTGCTACAGAAAAAGTGAAAGGGGTCGAATTTGCTGAACAAGGTGAATATAACATTGATGGGGATTTAACTTTTACTGAAAATTCGAATGGTTCTTTGAGCTTAAATTGGTCTCGGGAACACTCAGGCAGTGGTAGTGTAGATAAAATAAAAGGAGGTTTTATTACTATTACACCGATAAAATTAGATTTTACAGATTATGATATATTAAATGCTATGAAAAATTCTTGTGCAGAGAAATTTTCTTCTATAGCTAACACTCCTATTGCTTCTGATTAGATATTTTCTACGATTTTATCGCGAGCAATCATTTTTTCTTCACCCGTGTCCATGTTTTTAATTTTTAAAGTTTTACTGCTTAGCTCTTCATTACCAAAAATTAATGCAATTTTTGCATTTGCTTGATTTGCTTTTTTCATGCGGGTTTTTAGAGTTCCACTATATTCGTAAATCACATATAAACCATTTCTGCGTAATTCACTTGCAAGTGTTAGAGCATGTTCTTCAGCTTCTCCACCGATTGGAATTATATAAATAGGCCTCTCTTTTTTTTCAGCATAGTTGATTAATTCCATTATACGCTCAATCCCCCCTGCAAATCCTATTGCTGGAGTGTGTTTTCCACCTACTGAAGATACTAGATTATCGTATCTTCCACCGGCAAAAACTGCTCCTTGTGCGCCTAAATCCTCTGTAACAAATTCAAATACTGTGTGACAATAATAGTCTAGACCTCGAACTAATTTGCTATTTACAGTGTAAGGTATGCCAAGAGCTTGCAGTCCATTTAACACCTGGTCAAAGAAATATGAAGATTCTTTTGTATAATAATCACTGATTTTTGGTGCGTCAGAGATTATTTCTTTATCTGTCTTATCCTTAGAGTCTAATATTCTGAGTGGGTTTTTAATCAATCTATTTTGACTATCTTCTGATAGGTTATTTTGAAACTTTTTTAAATACGATATCAAAGCTTCTCTATACTTACTTGTTGTTTCACTATCACCCAAAGAGTTGATTTCCAGTCTTACATTCTCATTGATGTCAAATTTAGTGAGTAAATGCTGAGCAAGTGATATCAATTCAATATCAGCTTTTGGATTTTCTATGCCAAAAACTTCAAAATTTATCTGATGAAATTGCCTTTGTCGTCCCTTTTGTGGTCTCTCATAACGAAATGCAGGTCCTGTTGAGAATAATTTTATCGGTGTTTGCAGTTTTTTTTCAATGAGTAGCCTTACAATTGCTGCAGTGAATTCAGGACGTAAAGTTATGCTCTTTCCCCCTTTATCATTGAAGCTATACATCTCTTTAGTGATGATATCTGAGCTATCACCTAAGGTTTTTGTAAAAACCTCCGTATACTCAAATATCGGAGTTTGAGCAGGCAAAAAGCCGTATAAACTTGAGATTCTATTTGCTGTTTGCTCTATATATTTAAATTTATACCATTCATCAAACAAAAGATCTTTCGTTCCTCTAACTGTTTGACTAGTCATAGCATAGTCTCTATACCTGAAACTTCTGGTATGTGATAGCTTAGCATATTCTGCACTCCTTGTTTTAAGGTAATTGCAGCACTTGGGCACCCAGAGCAAGCTCCTTGCAGTTCAACGTAAACTATTCCGTCTTTATAGCCACGGAACTTGATATCACCACCATCTTGAGCAACTGCAGGTTTAATATAACTTTCCATCAATTCTTTTATTCTATTTACAATTTCTATATCATTTTCATTAAAGAATTCTTCCTCTAGCATTTTATTATCACTTACTCCTTCTTTATCAAATGCTTTTCCACCAGAAGTAAAGTGATCCATAATTGTAGTTAAAATTTCCACCTTTACTATATCCCAATTCATTCTATCTGATTTTGTTACTGAAATAAAATCATGACCAAAAAATACTCTTACAACATGTTCTATTTGAAAAAGATTTACTGCTAGTTTAGAGTTCTTTATTTCATCTGCATTTGAAAAATCAGCTGTTTCTCCTTCGCTCAGAATTTCAAAACCAGGAAGAAATTTCAGCGTGTTTGGGTTTGGTGTTTCTTCAATCTGGATAAACATGTTATTTACCATGACAATTATAATTGTTACTATTTAATCATAAAATGATAAAAAAATATACATGTCATTCATCTTCTTCCTTTTTTTGATATTCACAATAATCACGTTTGTTTTACCTAGCGTTGTTGTATTTTTTCTCTTTTTGGCAAAGAGAAATAACATAAGTTTTATGATGAACTCTATATTCAGTAAGTTTTTGAACGAATTTAACAGTAGTAAAAGTTACACCAAAAATTACACTGGTGATAATATGTCCAAAGATGAAGCATTAAAAATACTGGGGCTGAATTCCGAGGCAAGCCAAAATGAAATCAATAAGGCATACCAAAATTTAATGAAACTGGTCCATCCAGACAAGGGAGGATCGGAATATTTTGCACAAAAGTTAAACGCAGCACGTGATAAGTTGCTGAAGACCTAATTTTTAACCATTGTTTTCTCTGTAAATTTTGCTTGTACATATTAAGTTGCATGATATAAAGCCGGAAACATTATTCTTTAGGAGGTATTTGATGAAAAAACTTGAGAGATTGAGAAAGAATTTATTTGCGGCTATAGATGAGCTTAATATTAAGAAAGTTAAAAGATATGTTAAAAAGGCAAGATATATAAATAAAGAAAAAGAGATTATTAATGGTAAAAAAGATGGTATGGCACCTATACATCTTGCTGTTTATAAAGCTAGCTTAGAGATAGTGCGGTTTTTGCTTAAAAATAATGCTAATATTAATGCTGTTAGTGATGGATGTCTTGTTCCTTACTCGTACGTTACTGCCATGAATAGCAAAACAGAAATAAAAGAAATGATATATCATTGTACTAGTAGTACCAATTCCCAAGTAATGCAAGGTTTTACAGCTTTACACTTAGCCTTTTTTTATTGTCGATTAGATATCGCGAATCTTCTGCTCAATAATAACACTATTAATATTAAAAATGCAAATGGCAAAAAAATAGCATTTGAGGTTATTCCAGATTATGAAAGTCTTTGCAGTGATGGCTGTGACATAGGAAAAATATTCTTAGCTGTGTTAAGATTTCATAAAAATAATTGTACAGAACTATTACTTTCTGCTAGAATTAATACTAAGTTAGAATTAGAAGCTGGTGATACTTCAGATGCAACAAGTAGTACAGCGAACCCTTTCTCAACCTCCACCAGGGCAGATACTAAGATAGGATTGGAAGTTAGTAGTACCGAAGACCCGTCAAGTAGCACAGTGAATTCTTTCTTTACTCCTACCAGAGCAGATTTTAAAGAAGCTAGCAGCATCATAAGCGGCTCAGTAAAACCTTCTTCTTTTATTAATAATATATTTAGTTGGGTAACCACTGCCACATTTAGTGGCTTATTCAGCAGTGTTCCTGCTTTACCTTCTGCACAGCAATCTGTTGACCACTTAGATGGTAGCCCAACTGGTTCTTCACAAGTTGATTTTAATGGGACAGCTCTACTAACTGATGTAATGATCAGAAAGTTCACAGGGAAAAAATACTCAAGCCCACTAGAAGATTCACTTCTCACAATAGAAGAAATTAGAGAAAGAAAGCTTAACACTATAGAAAAAAACTTCGAGACAGCACTGAGTAAGTGTGAAAAACTTTATCAATGTCCTGAAAGTTCATTAAGCAATTTAACGATATCTAAAGGTATGCATCAAAAGTCCCTTTAAATCAGTTAAAATAAGCACTCTAATTCGAGTGCTTATATTTACAAAACTTATCCCTTATTTCCTTTTCTAAAGCAGATTGCTTCTTATTAAGAGCAAAAAAATTTAAATAAGGAAGCTCAGCATGTCTTGTACGAAAGTTAAAGTGATAGATTGCTGAAGACTTAATTTTTAACTATTGAAATTTTTCTCTGCAAATTTTGCTTGCACATATTAAGTTGCATGATATAAAGCCGGGAGCATTCTCTTTTAGGAGGTATTTGATGGAAAAACAAAAAATAATTGAGATTTTAGGAAGAAATTTATTTTCTGCTATAAGCAGAAGTGATTTTCAGAAAGTTAAAGAATGTATTAAAGAGATAGAGTATAAACAAATAAAAAATGAGGTTGTGAATTATGAAAAATACTATATGAAACCTATACATCATGCTACTCTCTTGGGTGATTTAAAGATATTAGAGTTTTTATGTAACAGTGGTGCTGATGTTAATACTACTAATCGATATTTGAGTACTCCCTTGCACATTGCTGCTATACATAACAGATTAGAAATAGCAAAGTTTCTACTTGATCGTGGTGCTAACGTCAATGCTACAGATTATAAAGGCCTTACACCTTTGTACTTAGCATCTAACCACTGTCATTTAGATATGGTAAAACTCCTACTCTGTAGAGGTGCTGATGCTAGTATTCAAAGTCATTACGGCAAAACAGCATTAGATGTTGTTGGAAATGCTAGGAAAGATGAATGTAGTAGTAGTGAAATTCAAAAAATAGAATCTGTATTGAGCAGTGCTACTGAAGCCGACTGTGAAGCAAAATTAACTTCTATAAAAGCAGGTATTAAAGACGCTAACGACAGCACAGATTTTGTAAGTAGTGCAGCGAGTCTTCAATTATCCCCTACCAAAGCAATTAAGATAGAATTGGAAGTTAGTAATACCAAAAACTTGGCAAGTAGCACAGTGAACTCTTCCTCCACTCTTATCAGAGAAAATTTTGAAGAAGTTAGCAGCACTGCAAGCAATGCTGTAAAACCTTCCTCTTTTATTAATAGTATATTTAGTGGGATAACTACTACCATCAGTAGCTTGTTCAGCAGTGCTCCTGCCTTACCTCCTGCACAGCAATCTGTTGATCACTTGGCTGGTAGCACAATTAGTTCTTCACAAGTTGATTGTAATGGAATAATTCTACTAACTGCTGCAGCAATAAGTAAGTTCACAGGAAAAAAATATTCAAGGCCACTGGACAATTCACTTCTCACAATAGAAGAAATTAGAGAAAGAAAGCTTAACACTATAGAAAAAAACTTCGAGACAGCACTTAGTAAGTGTGAAAAACTTTATCAATGTCCTGAAAGTTCATTAAGCAATTTAACGATATCTAAAGGTATGCATCAAAAGTCCCTTTAAATCAGTTAAAATAAGCACTCTAATTCGAGTGCTTATTTTCGTATAATCCTCTTTAAGTTAAAGCTCTTATATGTTGGGAATAAGCTGCTACGAAATTTAAGTAAATTAAGGAGGCTTATGGTATTTTGTACAAAAACTAAATGTAGCACGTGATGAAATAACAATCTCTTACGTTGTAAATTTTTTTTAATTTTACATATAAATTCCACTAGCATATGCCCAAATTATGTGGTATAAGGGCAAAAATTTTATCCTTTAGGAGGGTTATGGTTACAAAAATGGTTACAAAAACAGAAGTTGAAAAATGGAGAGATGGGCTACGTTCTGCAGTAAAGGAACGTGATTTTCAAAAAGCTGAGGAGTATATTAGAGAAGGAAAGAAACATACTACTAACGTTATTAACTCTAAAGATAGAAATGGTAACTCACCCTTATCGATTGCTGTTAGTAAACAAGATTTAGAAATGATGGGTTTTTTAATTGAGAATGGCGCAGATGTTAATATTGAGGACTTTTTTCGTGTGCCTCCTATATACTATGCTGTTACAAAGGGCACCACAGAAATGATAGAGCTTCTAATCGATAAAAAGGCTAGCATTAGTGGTTATTTTTCATATGCTGGTGAAAGACGCACTCTTGTAGGCTGGGCTATAGATGAAAATAGTCCGAAAAAAGTTGAGGTCCTGCTTAAGCATGGTGCTAGTCCAAATAGCAAATTTGACTTTTACGACGATTCACAAGATTCGTGTCTACATGCTGCTATCCGAAGAGATTACAAAAAAATAGTTGAACTTCTCGTTAAATATAAAGCTGATGTCAATGTTCAAAACGAACGGGGGGAAACACCTATATATTTGGCTATTAGTTCAAAACGTCCAAAAATAATTAAGCTGTTATATGATAATGGTGCCGACATTGATAATGTTAAGAATATAAGGAACGAGACACCATCAGATTATGTTAAGTTATTTTATTCCGGCAAAACGATAAAAGAAATTGCTGCAGAAGCAGAGAGTGCCAATGTAAACTCAGAAGATATTACTCCTGCACCAAGTAGTGCAGTAAGACCTTCTTCTTTTATTAATAGTGTATTTAGTTGGATGGGAACTTCAACAACTGCTGCACTCAGTAGCTTATTTCAGAGTGCCCCTGCTTTACCTTCTGCACAGCAATCTGTTGCACATTTGACTGGAAGCCCAATTGATTTTTCGCAAGTTGATTTTAATGGAACAGCTCTGCTAGCTGACGTGGTAATCAGAAAGTTTATCGGGAGGAAATATTCAAGACCATTGGATGATTCACTTTTGACATTGGAGCAAATTAGAGAAAGAAAGGTTAGTGCTATAGAAAGGGATATCAAGATGGTAATTAGTGAGTTTGAAAAACTTGATCAATGTCCTCGAAGTTTATTAAGCAATTCAACAATATCTAAAGGTGTATGTCATCAAAAATCCCTCTAAATCAGTTAAAACAAGCACTCAAGTCTGAGTGCTTGTTTTCGTGAAATCTATTATTTAAATTAAACTTTTTATTGTGCGTTGTAGGTAAGTTGTTACAATAAAATGAGTTAAGATGAAAAAACTTTAAGTTATGGAAGATGATAGCAAGAAAGAAATAACAGAAGAAAAAGGTATATTAGGTTGGATAGAGTATAGACTGCCTATATTTTCTTTTCTAAAACATACTGCTTCTTATCAAGTACCAAAAAATTTAAATTATGCTTGGAATTTTGGTTCTTTGGCTGGTATAGCACTAATTTTGCAGATAATAACAGGTATATTTCTTGCTATGCACTACACTCCGCATGTTGATCATGCATTTAATAGTGTGGAGCGTATAATGCGTGACGTAAGTTATGGGTGGCTGATACGTTACACTCATGCTGTTGGGGCGTCACTCTTCTTTATGGTGGTCTATGTTCATATCATGCGTGGATTATATTACGGATCTTATAAGAGGCCGCGAGAAATGGTGTGGTTTGTTGGCATATTTATATTTTTTGCAATGATGGCAACTGCCTTTATGGGATATGTTCTTCCATGGGGACAAATGAGCTTTTGGGGTGCAACAGTTATAACTCAATTATTTTCAGCCATACCTTTAATTGGCGATAAAGTAGTTATATGGTTGTGGGGTAGTTTTTCCGTTGATAACCCAACACTTAATCGTTTTTTTGCACTTCATTATCTTCTGCCCTTCATTATTATTGCTTTAGCTATGTTGCATGTTGTTGCTCTGCATAGATTTGGCTCTAATAACCCAAGTGGAATAGAAGTAAGATCAGGTAAGGACACTATTCCTTTTTACCCTTATTATATAGCAAAGGACTGCATAACTTTTGGTTTATTTTTTATAATTTTGTTTGGATTTGTTTTTTATGCCCCTAATTATCTTGGGCATCCTGATAATTATATAGAAGCTGATCCTATGGTAACTCCAGTACACATAGTACCAGAGTGGTATTTCCTACCTTTTTATGCGATGTTGCGCTCAATTCCAAATAAGCTTATTGGTGTACTTACCATGTTTGGATCTATTTTAGTGTGGTTTCTTTTGCCTTGGCTTGATAAATCAAAGGTTAAAAGTGGCGCTTATCGCCCATTATTTAAGAAATTTTTTTGGATTTTTGCAATAAATTTTGCATTTCTTGCTTGGCTTGGAGGGCAGGAAGTTAAAGAGCCTTACATTACCTTAAGTAGGCTCTCAACTCTTTATTATTTTTCATATTTTGTGATAATTTTACCTTTACTTAGTAAGTATGAGAAACCAAAAAAATTACCAAAAACAATAAGCGATTCCGTGCCGGAGATGAAGTGATGCTATTGGTTAAAGTTGCTGTGTTTTGTGTATTATTTTTCGCTAATTCTCTATCTGCAGAGGAGTTTAAACCTTTACCAAATAAGAAAATTGACTGGAGTTTTAATGGAATCACCGGATCTTTCGATAGAAAGTCAATTCAGCGTGGCTATAAAGTATACAAGGAAGTCTGTGCTGCTTGCCATTCAATGAATAGAATAGCGTTTCGTAACTTGCAAGATGTTGGTTTTTCCGAAGAGGATGTAAAACAAATTGCAGCCTCTTACCAAGTTAAAGATGGTCCGAATGATCTAGGTGAAATGTTTGATAGGCCTGGAACACCTTCAGATTACTTTATTGCACCTTTTGATACAAAGGAAGCAGCTGCAGCAAGCAACAATGGTGCAGTTCCACCAGATTTATCACTAATTGTTAAAGCAAGGCACGATGGTGCAAACTATGTCTATTCACTTTTGACAGGCTATCAAAACGGTGAACATGATGAGAACGGTTTATATTTTAATCCATATTTTTCAACAGGTAGGTTAGCTATGGCCCCACCTCTTTCTGAAGGAATGGTAGAATATGATGGTGCAAGACAAGCCACAGTTGAAAATATGTCATATGACGTGGTAAATTTTTTACAATGGGCAGCGGAGCCAGAACTGGAGCGCCGACATAAACTTGGGCTAAAAATAGTGACATATTTTATAATTTTGACGGTGTTTTTTGTATTAACCAACAACAGGATTTGGAGCAGGCTCTATAAAAAGAAAAAATAGAGTTTTTTATGTTCATTCTTTTATACCTTATTTACACTAGCAAATGTATTATATAATAACAAATACATTATGAAAATATAAAGGCATGGAATTTCAAATAGTTACACATTTCCAGCCAGCTGGAGATCAACCACAGGCAATAGATAGTTTAGTTGAAGGGCTAAATAACAACAAAAGAGATCAGGTTTTGCTTGGAGTTACTGGCTCTGGAAAAACTTTTACTATGGCAAATGTTATCGCAAGAACAAATAGGCCTGCACTAATTATGGCGCATAATAAAACTTTAGCGGCGCAGCTTTATGAGGAGATGAGAGGATTTTTCCCCCACAATGCTGTTGGATACTTCATTTCTTATTATGATTATTATCAGCCTGAGGCTTATTCGCCACAAACAGACACTTATATTGAAAAAGACTCTTTAATAAATGAAAGAATTGATATGCTACGTTATTCTGCTGTATGCTCTCTTTTGGAGCGTAGGGACACAATTGTAGTTGCCAGTGTTTCTTGTATATATGGTCTTGGTTCGCCTGAGAGCTATCTCAGCATGACCTTAACTTTAAGTGCTGGAGATAAGATTAATGTTAATGATTTCCTGAATAATTTGGCTAATCTTCAATATAAGCGTTCTGATGTCAGATTTGAGCGAGGATATTTCAGAGTGCGCGGCGATATTATTGATATATTTCCTGCCTATTATGAAAATAAAGCTTGGCGTTTATCATTGTTTGGTGATGAAATAGAGGAAATTTCTGAGATTGATGCCATGAACGGCAATATTATCAGACGCATAGATAAAGTCACCATTTTTCCAAATAGCTATTACACTACATCACGTGAAACTCTATTGCAGGCGATCCAGATGATCAAAAAAGAACTGCATGAACGCTTGGATTATTACTATTCACAGAACAAAATCGTCGAAGCAAAGCGACTTGAGCAGCGTACTAATTTTGATATTGAAATGATGATGGCAACGGGAGTGTGTAAAGGTATTGAAAATTATTCGCGCTATCTTTACGGAATGAAAGCTGGGGATCCACCGCCTACATTGTTTGAGTATTTACCTAAAGATGTAATTTTATTTGTTGATGAAAGCCATGTAACCGTTCCCCAGATAGGTGCAATGTATAGTGGTAATGAAGCACGTAAAAAGAAGTTGATAGATTATGGTTTTAGGCTCCCTTCTGCTTTTGACAACCGTCCATTAAAGTTTGAAGAATGGGAGGCAATACGGCCCCAGACCATTTACATTTCGGCTACTCCAGGAAAATATGAGTTAGAAAAGACTAACCACGCATTTATAGAGCAAGTTATCCGCCCAACAGGACTGACAGATCCCATCTGCACCATAAAACCAACAGAGAGTCAGGTTGATGATGTGATTCATGAGGCACAAGTGACGATAAAAAAAGGGTTTTGTATTCTAATTACCACATTGACAAAAAAAATGGCTGAAAAGCTAGCTGAGCATATGAGTGAGCTCAGTATGAAAGTAACTTACCTACATTCAGATATTGGTGCACTGGAAAGAATTGAAATTATATGCAAATTAAGATCTAAAGAAATAGATGTTCTTGTTGGCGTGAACTTGTTGCGGGAAGGTCTTGATATTCCCGAGTGTGGGCTGGTTGCAATTTTAGATGCTGACAAAGAAGGGTTTTTACGATCAGAGACTTCGCTCATTCAAACGATAGGTCGTGCTGCACGCAATGTTGAAGGCAGAGTAATTTTATATGCAGACAAAATTACTAATTCTATGGATCGTGCACTGAAAGAAACTAAAAGGAGAAGAAAGAAACAGACAGAGCATAATACACTGAATAATATTGTACCAAAAACTATAATAAAGCCTATATCAAATACTTTACAGGAAAAAGTGGTAGTTGAGAATTTTAGTAAGAATGATCTAAACAGTTTGAAAAAGCAAATGTTGAAGCATGCTGAAAATTTAGAGTTTGAAGAGGCGGCAAAAATAAAAGGTATTATTGAAAAATTTAATAATAGGCCCGTTACATAACTAGAAAAAAGATAAATAATTAATAGTTAAGCTGACTTTGATTTACTAAAGATTTGAAAAACTATTATCTAAGAACATATCTTGAAAGGACTTAAGTGGTTAAATATTAAAGAGTTCTTGAAGTAAGGAGAGCACACTCATACGTCAAGCAAACAACGTTTACCTAAAATTCTGTGACATTAGCAGCTTTCTTGGCCCGTTTTCAGTAAACAGTGATTTTGTAATTCTTCTATATATTAGAAAAATTTTTATTTTAATTAGCCATAGGCGCCTATTGTTTTTTAGCTAAAGTAAAGATCAAGTATCTGGAATTCTGGACATAAAATCCCCCTGTGTAAAAAAGATTAGAAAAAAATGCAGTGCACATACGACAGAGATTAAGTATACGTGTATACACTGAAGAAGACACACTACATTTAATGAGTTTGATTGTTTAATAGAAAAAGTCTGCAGACAAAGATAGATTTTGAGCTCTTAAAATATCTCTAACTGTGATTATAATCAGATTTAAAATATATGGAAGCAATTTTTTACGTTAATATTTTAAATTAGGCCTCTTGCATAACTATATTAAAGGTTAGCACCGGCAACTACTCCTCATTACATATTTTATCGCATTAATAATTGTTATGTTTTTGCTCTTCCTATTGCTCCTTGTGCAACATTTGGCCTTGTCACTTATATCACTTGTTACCCTCCTATTTCTTGCTTTATTCTTTTTTTTCCCTTTCAAGACAGGTTCTGAGTGGCAAAACATAGGTCCACTTTAATGTGTATTAAACAAGATTTTATAACTCTAATTGTCTTTGCTTGTGCTGTTCAACTGTGACATCAACCATTACATTCAATGGAAGATGATCTGAAGGGTATCTCTCTTGTTGGAATTATATCATCTTTACCCAGGCCTTTCACCGCACGCTGTATACTCCTTTATAACAGGGGATAAAAAGCAAAAATCTATTCTTTTTTTGAGATCATATACAGATTCTAACAATTAAAATCTCACAACAAATTTGTTGTTTCATAGCTTTTATATAATCTATAATTGCAACTGTTTTAACATTAATCAGAACCTAAAAGAGGCTTGTTATTAATGGATTACTTATAAAATCTTATGGAAAGTAGAGCTTGGTTCATTTGGCTGATCAGCAACTTAATTGTTATATTCAGCAATATGCAAATAATCTACACCTTTATAAGTGTGGATCTTGAAAAAGAACTTGGGATCACGATTGCGCAAGTTGCACTGGCTAATTCAGCATATACTTGGACTTTTGCTATCTCACAATTTTTTAGTGGGGCAATGTTTAATGTTTTTTCCAGCAAAAAAATTTATTTTCTCTCATTATCGATTATGATCTTTGGGTTTTTTATCCTTATTAGTAGTGACAGTTTTGTCCATCTAATTTTATCTCAATTCTTGATTGCAATTGGAGCATCGTTTGGTTTTATTGGCGCCGCTCATATAATAAGTAGCACATATTTTCCCATTACCCAATTTGGACTGATGTTCTCACTAGTGCAGACAATTTCAAGTCTTTCTGCTTTGATGATTCAAATGTGCTTCTCTAGCTTGCTTGCCGAAGGTGCAGATTGGAAAAATCTTATTGTATGCGTAATATTATTTGGCGTATCGATATTTGTACTTATGTTTTTTTATCCGAAAGGACTTTCAAAAAAAAATTTGGGGGAATACACAATAAAGAGCTCTATAAAAACAGTAATATGTTCTGTACTAACAGTGCTAAAATTAAGAGATATCTGGATAACTTCAATAGTGGGTGCTATCACTTTTGGAACATTTTTAGCGCTTAATATGCTGTGGGCACCAAGGTTACTAAGCAACTTAGAACTCAATACAATGGAGTTAGGTGTGGCAACTGCAATATTGTGGCTTGGTCTTGCAGTTGGTGCTCCAATTGCAGATCTAATCTCAAATCTATTTAAAAATAGAAGGCACGTAATATCTGCTTTTGCCACATTGCAAAGTATTTCAGCTATTATTTTACTATGCGGTAATTTAACAGTTCATATTATATACTTTTGTATGTTAATGTTTGGTTTTTTTGCAGGAGGACATATGCTTAATTTTACTGTTGGCAGTGAGATTGTTGAGCAGAAGTATATTAGCACATCATCATCCATTATCAATGGATTTATGTTTGTTATGAGTGGAATTTTAGTGTCAATTTTAGCACTTTTTTCAGATCATCAAATGGCGCTTTTCACGATATTTGCAATGTTAACATTTGCTAGTATTTTTAATTACGCTACAAAAGAAACATACTATAAAAATAAAGTAGCTGAATCTTGAGTCGATTGTTATACTATATTAACATACTGTAATAAATTATGACAACAAAAGACACAACAGTAACTAAGGCAACAATAGCTGAATGTATAAACCAGGAAATTGGATTATCGAAAGAAGACTCTATTGCAATAATAGATGATATATTGGATGAGATAAAAACGAGCTTAGCAAAGGATGGAATAGTAAAAATATCTTCATTTGGAACATTTTTGGTTAAAAACAAGAAAGAAAGACCAGGAAATATACCAAAGACATCGGAAAGGGTAGTAATTAAAGAGAGAAAATCAATTTCTTTTAGACCTTCAAAAATGACAAAGAAATTAATAAACAACCGATGAATAAGGAAAAATTATTTTACACAATTGGAGAAGTAGCTGAAGAACTACATTTGGAGCAGCATGTTTTAAGATTCTGGGAAAGTCAATTCCATCAAATTAAACCCATAAAACGGAAGGGAAGAAGACTATATGATCATAAGTGTATAGAGGCAATAAAGAAAATAAAATATATGCTATATGACAAAGGATATACAATAAAAGGAGTACAAAAGGAATTTGGTAACGATGTAAGAATTGATCATTATTCAAGAAATTTGTTGCAAGAACTTACCGATTTAAGAGACTATTTGACTGATAAAATAAATGAAGAAAGTAATAAATAGACGAAAAACACTATAAAGTTTTGTGAAAGTTGATATATCTAGAGATAAGTGTATGTGTCGTATAGCCTTGTTCTTTATATTATCAGCAATACTGATAAGCTGTGGCCTGCAAAAACCTGCACCTGTACTACTTAAAGGCGAAGAATTTTATGGGAAAAGAGACCTAGAGTACACAAGGGAGTATCATTTGATTAAAGAAAATGTTGATTCTTCGCTGCGAAAAGAAAGTAGAAAAGCCTTTGTAGATAAGGTATATAACAATAATGCACAAAGCATGTGTAAATTTGTAATACCGGTTAAAGGTGCAGTTACCTCTTCTAATAAAATATGTCAAGATGGCATAAAAATTACTGCTCAAAGTGGAACAAAGGTTATTGCTTCTGCACCTGGCAAAGTAATATACGTAGGCAAAGGCCTGAGGTGGTACGGAAATTTAATTATAGTGGAACATAAAGATAATTACATGACTATGTACTCCTATTTAAAAAACATACAAGTTGAAATTGGTGATAAAGTAAAACAAGGTCAAGTAATTGGATCTGCAGGTAAATCAAGCACGCAAGATAAAGATCCGCAGATGTGTTTCACAATAAGGCATAATGGTCAAGCAGTCGATCCTTTAGTACATATAAACTGTGATTGAATTTATGAAATATGATTTTAAAAACGTTGAAAAATTCTACCAAAATAAGTGGGATTTTTCTGTAAGCAAAGATAGTAAAAAGAAGAAATGTTACGTGTTGGAAATGTTTCCATATCCATCTGGTAAGATTCATATGGGGCACCTGCGTAACTATGCAATAGGAGATGTTATAGCACGTTACAAGAGAGCTCGTGGATTTGAGGTTTTGCACCCAATTGGCTGGGATGCGTTTGGACTACCAGCTGAAAATGCAGCAAGAGACAACAAGATTAACCCTGCGGCGTGGACAAAAGAGAATATAGACAATATGCGTGCACAGCTAAAATCTATAGGTCTTTCCTACAATTGGAATTGCGAGCTTTCCACATGTGAGCCTGATTATTACAAACACGAACAGAAATTTTTTCTGGATTTTTTAAAGCATGGTCTTGCCTATCGAAAAGAGTCGTGGGTTAATTGGGATCCAGTAGATCAAACAGTGCTTGCAAATGAGCAAGTGGTTGATGGAAAAGGATGGCGATCAGGTGCAGTTGTTGAAAAACGTAAGTTATCTCAGTGGTTTTTAAAGATTACTGATTTTGCTGAAGATTTGCTTCATTGTTTGCAAAGTTTAAAAAATTGGCCAGAAAAAGTCAAAACTATGCAAGAGCGCTGGATAGGAAAATCTGAAGGGGCAACTATAGATTTTGAAATAGTTGGCCTGAATAAGAAATTAAAGATTTTTACAACTTCTCCTCATACTTTATTTGGAGCTTCTTTTTTTCTTGCAATAGCAGCAGAGCATCCTATTGTGCGAGACCTTAAGGACGAAGACATACAAGGCTTTATCGACAGTGTGAAGGCAAAGGGGGAGAATGATGAAAAAATCGGGATTTACACAAGATTAAATGTCAAACATCCATTTCTTGATAAAGAGTTGCCACTGTACATAGCGAATTTTGTGTTGATGGAGTATGGAGAAGGTGCGATTTTTGGTTGCCCTGCACATGATCAGCGTGATTTTGAATTTGCACAGAAGTATGGTTTACCGATTATTCCTGTAGTTTGTGAAGAGACCAAAGAGATCTTAAAAGAACCGTACTTCGGTGATGGAGTGATGTTCAATTCTGAATTCTTAAACGGACTAATGATTAATGAGGCAAAGGAAGTAATCATTAAAAAGCTTGAAGAAAAAGGAATAAGCAAAAAAACAGTAAACTACCGTTTGCATGATTGGGGAATTTCAAGGCAACGTTATTGGGGATGTCCTATACCTGTTATATATTGTAAAGATTGTGGAATTGTTCCAGTTCCAGAAAAAGACCTCCCTGTTGTTCTACCAACGTATGTAGAATTTACAAGTGGTGGTAATCCCCTGGATAAGCACCCAACTTGGAGATTTGTTGATTGTCCAAAGTGCGGAAAGCAAGCAGAACGTGAAACTGATACATTTGACACTTTTTTTGAATCTTCTTGGTATTTTGCTGCATTTTGCAGTGAAAATAAATCGATTAATAAAGATACTTGTAATCGTTTTATGCCTGTTGATTATTACATAGGTGGAATAGAACATGCAATTCTACATTTGCTTTACTCAAGGTTTTTCTGCCGTGCTTTAACTAAATGTGGCTATTTTGACGTTAAAGAGCCTTTCTCTACTTTAATCACTCAAGGAATGGTCTGCCATATAACTTATAAAGATGAGAATGGCAAATGGCTCTTTCCCGAAAAAGCAAAAGAGTTGATTGCGAAGGGTGCTAAGATCCAAGTTGGAAAAGTCGAAAAGATGAGTAAGTCAAAGAAGAATACAGTTGACCCAAACTTTATCATAGAAAAATACGGTGCTGATACTGCTCGCTTGTTTGTATTGTCTGACACTCCTCCAGAAAAAGATATGGAATAATGGTCTGATGATGGCGTGGAAGGTTGTTTTCGCTACATAAATAAATTGTGGCGTATGGTAGTGCAATTTAGGCCCGTAAACATACACTATGATAATGAAAACATTGTAGGTAAACTCCTAGAGTACAGAAAAAAAATCCATAAACTATTGCAAGGGCTTACAGATGACTTGGAAAACTGCAGATTAAACTGTGTGGTAGCGAAATTCCGTGAAATGACAAATTTAATAGCTGAAATAGACGTAAAAACTGGAAAATCTCTTGTTGATGAAGGTATATGTATACTAATCAGAGTAATTGAGCCATTCATGCCACACCTGGCTGAAAATTTATGGCAAAAAATAGGAGGCGAAGGCATGCTATATATGCAACCTTGGCCAAAAGCTGATGAATCACTACTAATTGATAATATGGTGACTGTAGCAGTGCAGATCAATGGAAAGTTACGTGCGACCATTGAAGTGGCAACTGATTTACCTCAAGAAAAATTGAAGAAAATAGCAACAGATTCTGTATCTAACAAAATCGATCAAAGCAAAATTCGCACTATATATGCTGTACCAAATAAGGTAGTAAACATAGTTATATAAAAATTTTGAGTAGCATGCCCCTAATTTTAGGGCTATACTTTTTTTGATATGAGGTTATATCTTTTTTAATATAAAGGATATATACTTATGCATTATATATTTTTTTGTATGGGTAGTTATATGAAAATAAAAGGATTGTGTGTTTTAGCTGTTTTGCTCACTTCATCTCTAGCAGATGCAGCTAGCAACAAAGCTAGTAACAGTACAAAAGATCAGTACTACGCAGGTTTAAACTTTGGTGGTGGATGGGGTGGTGGCTTTAAAATGAAGCCTAGCGTTGTTTTTGGTTATAATTATGACAAAAATTCTAAATTTGAACTTGAGGCTCTCACTGACATGAGTAATTTAACTGAGAAAGCAAAAAGGAAAGTAGGAGTTAGCTTATTAGCAAATTATCGTTATTACCCTAATCTTGATATCGATCCTGTTAAACTATACTTAAGTGCAGGTTTAGGAGGATACCTAAAAGTAATGGGGCCTAATCCCATTCCACCTCTTACTAAGACAGTAGATAAAATACTGAATGCTATTTCGTACAAACTGAAGGTTGGTGTTGATTACGAAATTGCTTCACAAATAGTTGGTACAGCTGCTATCAGCGCAGGCGGGCAACTGCTTGGTTTAAAAGCAATAAACATACCGGATATGATGATGGAGGTAGGAGTACGTTATAGTTTTTAATGATGGTTTATTAAGCTATAAAATTGTGTCCGTGTTTAATAACTAAATATAACCACAAAATGTTTGACAATGCTCAAGACAATTAAATTTGCTGCTAGCATGTTTGGACACTTATTTTAGTATGTTTTAAGGAATGGTATATATGAGTAATATGAAAATGAAAAAATTGTTTGCTATATTGCTTGCTTCATCTTTAGCAAATACAGCTAGTAGTAGTGCAAGTGAGTTAGAAGATCGGTACGAAGATCAGTACTATGTAGGTTTAAACTTTGGTGCTGGATGGGGTGATACTTTTAAAACGAAACCTAGCGTTGTTTTTGGTTATAATTATGACAAAAATTCTAAATTTGAACTTGAGGTTCTTGCCAACGTAAGTGATATAACTGATAAACAAAAAAGGAAAGCAGGAGCTAGCTTGTTGGTGAATTACCGTTACTATCCTGATCTTGAAATTGATCCCATTAAATTATATGCTAGTATAGGACTAAGTGGATATATCCAAGTATTGCCTTCTTTTGGCTTCGGTGGCAGTAGTACAGGTGAAACTACAGGCGAAAATGTTTCAGGTAACGGTGGTTCAAGCAAAAATGTTTCAGATAACGATGATTCAGGTACAGGGGTGAATCCAAGTGTTGGAGAAAACGTTAAAGAAGTGGAAGAAGAGACTCAAAAAATTACATCTGCTGCTGAAACGTCTAATCCATCTTTAGCAGATAAAGTACTGAGTTCTGTTTCGTATAAAGTAAAGTTGGGTGTTGATTATGAATTTACTCCGCAGATAGTTGGCACAGTTGCTATTGATGCAAATGGGCAATTAAGTGCCTTCAAGCCACCAGTACAAATACCAGATGCAATCATAGAAGTAGGTATACGTTATAACTTTTAAGCTATGAATCCTTATACACAGTTGTATGCTCGGTGCTATATATGTTCTATTTGCAAAGGTATTCTGTTTATGCTAACATTAGGCTAAACCTTAAGCAATCAAATCAGAAGGATTAACTTCCCGCTGTAAGCAAGCAGCAACTACAGTGTTTATCATAAGAAATGCTATTGTCATCGGGCCAACTCCACCAGGCACTGGAGTAATAGCCTTGACTTTTTCTTTTACTCCCTCAAAGTCAACATCACCCACAAGCTTACTTTGATTTCCTATGTTAATGCTATTTATGCCAACATCAATCACTATTGCACCTTTTTTTATCCAATCTGGTTGAACAAAATTTGGCTTTCCAACTGCTGCAACTACTATATCCGCCTTAGAGCAATAATCAGCTAAATCCCTACTTTGTGAATGCAAGATGGTAACAGTGCAATTTTCTTGCAATAATAGGTGAAACATTGGCTTACCCACAATATTTGATCTGCCAATGATTACTGCATTTTTACCGGACAGATTATTTTCAACTGACTTAATTAAATGCAAAGAACCTTTGGGAGTACAAGGTATCAGACAATTTTTTTCACCTTTAACTAACCTGCCAACATTCTCATCATGAAAGCCATCTACATCTTTTTCAACACTTACTGTATTAATTATTCTGCTTGCACTGATGTGCTTTGGTAAAGGTAACTGAACTAAAATTCCATGCACAGATGGATCTTCATTTAATGTATTAACTTTTTCAATCAATTCATATTCTGAGATACTATCAGGCAAAACAATAGTTTCAGAACTTATGCCTATTGATTCTGCTTTTCTTTGTTTATTACGAACGTAGACCTGACTTGCTGGATTGCTACCCACAAGAATTACTTTAAGGCAAGGAAAAATATTATGCTCTCTCTTTAAAACATCAATTTTTTGTGATAGCTCCTCACAGAGATCATTTGCTATTTTTTTACCGTTAATAATAATTGACATTTCCTTGCCACTCCTTGAAATCAGGTAATGCGATATCAAACAAATTCAATACTTTACCAACAGAATGATTTACAATATCATCCAAAGATTTTGGTTTAATATAAAAAGCAGGCATTGGCGGAGCAATAATTGCTCCCATCTCCGTTAGTTTTAACATATTTCGTAGATGCCCAAGATGTAGTGGCGATTCTCGCACCATAAGAACTAATTTTTTTCTTTCTTTTAGAGTTACATCTGCAGCTCTTGTTAATAGATTGGAAGTCACCCCCGATGCTATTTCAGACATTGTTTTCATAGAACACGGAGCAATAACCATACCTGAGGTTTTAAATGAGCCGCTTGCTATTTTTTCTCCTATTTTTTCTTCAGAATAGTAAAAATCTGCAAGCGATATAATATCTTCAAGTTTTTCTTTAATCTCATGAGCTATAGTTATTTTTCCAGCACTGCTGATCACTAAATGAGTTTCATGATTGGTATTTTTTAGTGCCTCTAGAATCCGTACACCGTAAATAGAACCAGATGCTCCACTTATTCCAATTACAATCCTACTATTCACCTTCGTAATTCATTCCCAATGCACGTTTGTAGGTATCAAGTAATATTTCCTGTTCCTCCCTGTCATCATCATCCATCTTTCTTAGCCTAATAATCTGTTTCATCACTTTTATATCCCAACCTTCATCTGCAGCTTTTGCATATACATCACGAATGTGATCTTGCACATCCCTCTTTTCTTGTTCAAGTTTTTCTATTCTCTCTATATAGTTCTTCAAATCTTCAGCCGTTATTTTTAATGTATCTTCCATAGAACCCAACTAATTAATTGCTACTACAGTATTATCAGTTTTTACTTGTACTTCAATCATAGTAATAATATTTTTATCTTTTTTTAAAATCTTAAAGTAAAAACCGTACATGGAAAACTCTTCATTTTCTTCAGGAATGCGCTCTATTTCGTTTACAATCATACCTGCTAGAGTTGTAGCTTCTTCATCAGGAAGATCCCAATTTAACTGTCTATTAATATCCCTAATAGTAGATTTTCCTTCTATGTGGTACATATTATCGGATATCTTTTTTATAAAATTCTCTGTGATCAAATCATGTTCATCTGAAATTTCTCCAACTATTTCTTCCAGTATGTCCTCAAGAGTTACGATTCCCTGAAGGGCTCCGTACTCATCAATAACAAATGCAAGGTGTTTCCTATTTTTACGAAAGTTGTGAAGTTGCACACTAAGCGGTGTACTTTCTGGTATAAACCAAGGCTTTGACATAACTTGGGTAATATCTATTTTATCACCCTTTTCACGTAAGGCATTTATTAGATTTTTTACGTGAACCACTCCGACAACGTTATCTGGTTCTTTTTGCCATAAAGGTACCCTACTATGACTACTAGTCAAAATCTCTTTTATTAACTCTTCTTTGTTTCGATCTATATCAAGAGAAAATAAGTTTCTCCTGTGGGTAATAATTTGCGATATCTCCGTCTCAGCCAAATCAAGTATACTACTTAGCATATCTAAATCCTGTTGTAACATAGTTCCTTCACTGCGATGAAGAGTAATCATATTACGCATTGCATCTGCTGCAGATATTACCTCCCTATTCTTATGAAGCCCACATAACTTCAGAATGAGATTGACAATAAACTGAATGCCTAATGTCAATGGAGAAAGAATCTTGACAAAAAACAGCATAAAATAAGCAGAAAGTAATGTAAATTTTTCAGGATTTTGCATGGCGTAAGTTTTTGGTAACACCTCGCAAAACAGCAAAATACAAAACGTCATCATAGCTGTTGAGAAAAAGATGCCCTCACTTTCAAAGAAATTTATAAATATTGCTGTAAATAAAGCGGAACAAGTAATGTTAATAATTGTATTGCACAGTAGTATTGTTCCTATTGTTAATTCTTTTGTATTCAATAAGCGTTCTATTATCTTAGCTGCTCTTTTGTTACCTTCTAGCTTTAGTTTATTCACTCGGGATCGGCTAATTGAAGTTAACCCTATTTCTGCTCCTGAAAACAAAAACGATAAAATCAATAAGAAAAAAATTGCTGACAATACTGAAATCAATAACCAATCCATTAAAGTATGATGTTATTGCGATATAGAAACAGAGTTGATTTTATATGTTGTAAGAAGCATTTGCAAGTCTATATATCTTTAATATAAAAAAATAAATCATGAAATACATCACACACTGCATTCACATGCATATTCTCAACAACAAGTGGAGGAGTTATTCTTATTACTCTATTATTTAAAATTTTAGTCATTATTAAGCCTTTGTCAAGAGATTGTTTAACAATTTTATCAGCCAAAGGTAATCTAAGCTCTATCCCTATCAATAAACCCTCCCCACGAACTTCTGAAACGATCTTCGGAAATTCTTCAGTCAAAGGCAACAACTTTTCTTTTAGATATTTACTGACCTTCTTAACATGGTCAAAAAAGCCTTCCTTTAGCATTACATCGAGTACTGCATTACCAACAGTCATGGCAAGTGGATTACCTCCATAAGTTGACCCATGAGTTCCTGGAGTGATTGCTTCTGCTATATAATCTTTTACTAAACATGCAGCCAGAGGAAATCCATTACCCATAGCCTTCGCACAAGTGAGCATATCAGGTTCAACTCCTATATTTTGATAGTAAAATAGAGAGCCAATCCTTCCATATCCGCATTGCACTTCATCAAAGCATAAAATTATTCCTTGAGCTTTTGTTATCTCTCTTACTTTTTTAAGATACTCTACGTCCAATGGATGTACTCCGCCTTCACTTTGTATGGGCTCTAAAAATATGGCAGCTGTTTCGCTATTGATTTTCTTTTCTAATGCTTCAATGTTATTTCTTGGAACTTTATCAAAACCAGAAAGGAGTGGAGCAAAACCTTCGCGTGATTTTTCATTTCCCCCAGCTGAAATTGCAGCAATACTGCGGCCATGAAAACCTCCTTCAATTGTAATGATGTGACTGCGCTTTTCTTGTCCATTTAAGTAGAAATAGCGGCGAATAAATTTAATTGCAGCTTCTGTTGCTTCAAGTCCACTTGAGCAGAAAAAAACTTTATCGGCAAAGGTAAGTTCTGTTAAACGCTGAGCAAGCCTTTCCTGCTGGGGAATAGTAAAAATATTAGAGCAGTGCCATAATGAATCCAGTTGCTCCTTCAGTTTATCTGTAATGTATGGATGACAATGCCCTAGAGAGGTTGTAGAAATTCCTGCAGCAAAGTCTAAATATTTTTTACCATCCTTATCGAAGAGATATACTCCTTCTCCTCTAACTATAGAAGCTTCAGATCTATTATAAGCATTAACAACATGATCCATTTTAAATATTATCTATACTGTGCATGAAAAAGCTTTCCCTTAATATTGCTTAAACTAAAAATTGGGCTAATATTATACAGTTCAACATAAAATTCAGAAATTTAATATGTAAAAAAGTAAAACTACACCAATTCACATTCAGCAAAAAAGAAAGCTATTTCTCTATGAGCATTCTCTAGACTATCAGAACCATGCACTCTATTTTCACTAATATCATTAGCAAAATCACCCCTAATTGTACCTTTATCTGCCTGTTTTGGATCTGTAGCACCCATGATTTGTCTGTATTTACTGACTGCATTTTCACCAATTAAAACTTGAACTATCACAGACCCAGAAGTCATAAATTCCACCAACTCTTCAAAAAAAGGCCTATCCTTATGAATTTCATAAAACAGCTCTGCTTGTTTTTTTGTCAGCAGCATCTTTCTCTGTGCTATAATTTTTAGTCCAGATTTTTCAATGTAAGAATTTATACTGCCTGTAATATTATTTTTTACTGCATCAGGTTTTAATATCGAAAGTGTTCTCTCAATTGCCATATCATTTCCTTATGTTAAGATCGTATATTTACTTTATTGTGAATTTTTGTTCCATCAAAGAGATTTTTTATTTATAGTCAAGAATAAAACATCAAGGGGTAGTTTATGGTTTACCGTCGTAAGAAACTAGTGAATAATCTTAAATCATCAATTTTCTGCGGAACAAAAGGTTTTTTAACCTTTAGTTTGGCACTTTTAAGTTATTTAGAGTATAGCTTACACAATAATACAAAATTAAAAGAAGGTGCCGCTTTTGCGATGAAAAGGAACGTTGTTCCATTTGGTGAAATGATTGTCATACCGCTGCTTGTTTGCTTTGTATTACCAGCTATGGTAGGCAACATAAGCCTTATCGAATGCGCACTTATATGTGCTGCACTGATGGTTGCAACATGTTTTGTTGTAAGAACCTTTCACTTGCGTGAAAAGTTATTGAAAAAAATGACTAATAATGAAAATTATACCGAGAAACAAATAGAGCAGGAATTTAAGAAAGACATTATAAAATTTCCTATCTTTGATAAAAACAGACAGCATATTGAGTATAATTCTCCTAATCCAGGACAACTAATGAATGAAAGTCCTCCCTCTCTCTTTGTTAGAGTTTTACTTTTTCCCCTTACGATTTTTCTGAAGGCTCTACAAAGCTGCATAATGATATCTTTGGCTGCTGTTGAACTTTTTGAAGCAGTGCCAAGTTTTTGTGTTGATGTGGTTTTTGATAGAAACTTTGTATCTACACAGAGTAACGTGAAGAGATCTGGCCATCTATTGTATGCTAGTGTGAGAAATTTAGTGCCTGTAACTAAACTTGATGAGTGTGTAGCTGATTTTATAGGCAAACCTGAAGCAAGGTGTTGTCAGTGAAGAAGGCAGTAATCTTATTTAACCTTGGTGGACCTGATTCACTAAGTGCAGTACGTCCTTTCTTGTTTAATCTATTTTATGATAGAAGAATAGTCAATCTACCCAATCCTTTCCGCTTTCTTTTAGCAAAGTTTATCTCCAAAAGGCGAGAAAGTACTGCACAAGAAATATATGAGTACATTGGAGGTAAATCGCCAATTTTGGAGAATACGAAAGCACAAGCTGATGCTTTAGAACTAAAATTAAATCAAAATAGAAATCATGTATATAAGATATTCATCTGCATGCGTTATTGGCATCCATTTGCTGATGAAGTTGTTAAAAACGTAAAGCAATTCGAACCTGACGAAATCATTTTGTTACCACTATATCCGCAATATTCAACCACCACAACTCTATCATCCATAGAGAATTGGCAAAAAAATGCCAAACTGGAATGTAACACAAAAACAATTCACCATTATTATGACAATGAAGACTTTATTGAAGCTCATGTTAATCTGACGTCTAAATATTATAAATTAGCTAGCAAAATCGGTAAGCCAAGAGTCCTATTCTCGGCTCATAGCTTGCCTCTTAGTATCATAGTCAAGAATAAAACATCAAGGGGTAGTTTATGGTTTACCGTCGTAAGAAACTAGTGAATAATCTTAAATCATCAATTTTCTGCGGAACAAAAGGTTTTTTAACCTTTAGTTTGGCACTTTTAAGTTATTTAGAGTATAGCTTACACAATAATACAAAATTAAAAGAAGGTGCCGCTTTTGCGATGAAAAGGAACGTTGTTCCATTTGGTGAAATGATTGTCATACCGCTGCTTGTTTGCTTTGTATTACCAGCTATGGTAGGCAACATAAGCCTTATCGAATGCGCACTTATATGTGCTGCACTGATGGTTGCAACATGTTTTGTTGTAAGAACCTTTCACTTGCGTGAAAAGTTATTGAAAAAAATGACTAATAATGAAAATTATACCGAGAAACAAATAGAGCAGGAATTTAAGAAAGACATTATAAAATTTCCTATCTTTGATAAAAACAGACAGCATATTGAGTATAATTCTCCTAATCCAGGACAACTAATGAATGAAAGTCCTCCCTCTCTCTTTGTTAGAGTTTTACTTTTTCCCCTTACGATTTTTCTGAAGGCTCTACAAAGCTGCATAATGATATCTTTGTCTGCTGTTGAACTTTTTGAAGCAGTGCCAAGTTTTTGTGTTGATGTGGTTTTTGATAGAAACTTTGTATCTACACAGAGTAACGTGAAGAGATCTGGCCATCTATTGTATGCTAGTGTGAGAAATTTAGTGCCTGTAACTAAACTTGATGAGTGTGTAGCTGATTTTATAGGCAAACCTGAAGCAAGGTGTTGTCAGTGAAGAAGGCAGTAATCTTATTTAACCTAGGCGGGCCTGATTCACTGAGTGCAGTAGTACGTCCTTTCTTGTTTAATCTATTTTATGATAGAAGAATAGTCAATCTACCCAATCCTTTCCGCTTTCTTTTAGCAAAGTTTATCTCCAAAAGGCGAGAAAATACTGCACAAGAAATATATGAGTACATTGGAGGTAAATCGCCAATTTTGGAGAATACGAAAGCACAAGCTGATGCTTTAGAACTAAAATTAAATCAAAATAGAAATCATGTATATAAGATATTCATCTGCATGCGTTATTGGCATCCATTTGCTGATGAAGTTGTTAAAAACGTAAAGCAATTCGAACCTGACGAAATCATTTTGTTACCACTATATCCGCAATATTCAACCACCACAACTCTATCATCCATAGAGAATTGGCAAAAAAATGCCAAACTGGAATGTAACACAAAAACAATTCACCATTATTATGACAATGAAGACTTTATTGAAGCTCATGTTAATCTGACGTCTAAATATTATAAATTAGCTAGCAAAATCGGTAAGCCAAGAGTCCTATTCTCGGCTCATAGCTTGCCTCTTAGTATCATTAAAAAAGGCGACCCTTACGCTTCACAGATAGAAAAAACAGTAAAATTAATAGTAAAAAAATTGAATATTGAAGATCTTGATTGGGGAATATGTTATCAGAGTAAGGTTGGCCCTGTAAAATGGTTGGAGCCTAGCACTGAAAGTGAGCTATCACGCGCGAAAGACGATAATATACCTGTAGTTTTATCACCTATATCTTTTGTTTCTGAGCATTCGGAAACACTGGTTGAACTTGATATAGAGTATAAAGCAATTATCAAAGACGGATATTATTTTCGCGTACCAACTCTCAGTACTGATCTCTTATTTATCAAATGCTTGGCAGATTTATGTTTAGATCACTCTCAAGGTCCTGATTTATAGCACTTTATCTTTTAAGATTTTTATAGTATAATATTAAAAAGTTATTATTTTATTATCTACTTATGCCAAAAGGTAAGCCAAATACATTTATAGAAAGTATACATGATGTTCACAATCATGATATTAGAAAGATGTATTGTATTGCAGTAGGTTTAACAGGCATATTGTGTAAAATTTCATTGCAATTCTGTTGCGAGTTTATTGATAACAACAGATCCAATATTTGTACTATATTAGATATTGCCAAGTTCATAAAATTACCAACATCAACATTACTCATTCTTCATTCTGGACTCAAGTTAGCTGGATATAAATCTCAGGACGATAAAGATGAGCCTAAAAAACCAGCACAGGTTATAGGTAGCTTAGCCTTCTTGGCAAATTGTACAATAGGAATATTGATGCAGACAAAAATCATTCATTTCTTAGCTAGAAACAACAAGGATGTAATAAGTTATATTAGCTTAACATCAGCAGTTCTATTTCTATTTTCAGAATGCATAAACTGTTATTATACATGGAAGAAGTATCTAGATAATAAGGATTCTGAAAAGTCTGCTAAATATGGCAAAGAAGTTATTTTTAGCACATTCGCTTTGTCATTGGGCTTGTTAAGCTTCATATTAAAAAGAATGGAACTTCCAACCATACCAATAGACTTGGGTGGTGGCATAATCTATAATTTCAACTTAACTGTTACGGTCAGTTTGATACTAAGCATAGCATATCTAGTATCAAACATCGATAAGTTTGTCAATCAACCTAATAATGGTACTGATCCTTCTACTGGACTTGATGACGCTCACCATATTCAGCATAATGACAGCATTGTAGAAATTAATTATTAGAGATGAAAAGACTTAATTTCTACTGCCAATGCTAGCACTGCTAATTTGCTAACAATATTCCAAAGTGGCAAAGTTTTATTTTCTTGGCTGATGTCATAAAATTCACAGTCAGTGGAATTCAAGCTAGAATATGTGTCTTTTCTACTATTGCATCGATATAAGTAACATGTAGGTGTATTTCCTATATAGTAAATTAGCGGCTCTGCAGGACTGCACTTAAATACATCGATAGTTGGTACACCTTCTTGTATAATAACACTACTTACTTCTATACCTTCCTTTACCTTTTTCATTTTACTGCGCTTTTTTTTGTTGAGGTTTAACACTTCTTCACCACTTGTTGCTGTTATAATGCCCATTCCATATGTGCCATTGCTTGCTTTAATAAAAACGTAAGGTTGTGTTTTTATTTTATATTCCTGATATTTACTTTGTATTAGAGACAATACTCGATCAACTTTAATTGCTATTGCTTTTAGTGATGAATCATCATTAAAATCTACTTCATTACAATTTTCTGTAAATACAGAAATGAGCCATGGGTCCATTTTAAACTCGCTACAAAATTCGGACGCTAATTCTTGATAAATTTTAAAATATTGAAATTTCTGCCTACTGTGCCATCCATATAATGGACTTGGCACTATCTCTTGTTTTACGTTTTCTAGCGTGTCTGGAATGTGGCTCGTCATATCACGGTTCAGTATAATCACATCAGGCACAAATCCTGAAATTGTCTTCAGCAAAGAGTTTTCTTTCACAACAGTTTCATACTGTTCTATTAAATTGTACGTTTCATTATGAAAGAGGCCAATTCTAGTTTCAAAACCTGCGAGTTGCAGTACTTTCTCTATAACAAATACGTTTTCTATATACATTTTATTTCGTGTGTAATTCTCCGGTATTATAAGAGTCTTTTTATATTGTTTTGTTTCAAAATAACTTTTTATTAGTTTTGCTGCTGTTGCTCTTGATGTCTCACTTAGATTGTTGAAACCTGCAGGAAATAAATTAGCGTCTACTGGAGCAATTTTGCAGCCTGAATTCCTAAGATCTATGGAGCTATAAAATGGTAATGAAAAACCATTAAATTTTGTTTTGAACCAATTATTTATATCTTTTTCCAGATTTGGATGAATTATGTTTTGCATCTACACTTTAAATGTTATAAGAAAAGTACTATATTATAAGTTATAATCTTAATATAATATAACGAATTAAAATAACAAAAAATGATTCATCATGACAGCAGTAAAATGTATGGTACTACTATACTGTCAATTAGAAGAGACAAAAATGTAGTAGTAATAGGTGATGGGCAAGTCTCGCTAGGCCATACCGTTATAAAATCTGGAGCAAAAAAAGTTAGGCGTCTTTCTGGTGATTCCGTAATTGCCGGTTTTGCTGGAGCAACAGCTGATGCATTTACTCTCTTCGAAAGGCTAGAATCTAAACTTGATAAGCACCCAGGACAGTTAATGAGGGCATGTGTTGAACTTGCAAAAGACTGGAGAATGGATAAATATCTAAGAAAATTAGAAGCTATGATGATCGTGGCAGACAAGTCCATTTCATTGGTCATTACAGGAACGGGTGATGTTCTTGAACCTGAAGATGGCATTGCAGCCATTGGCTCTGGAGGAAATTTTGCTTTATCTGCAGCAAAAGCTTTGATTGACGTTGAAGGAATATCAATAGAGGAGATTGCAAAAAAGGCTATGAAGATAGCTGCCGATATATGTGTTTATACAAACCATAATCTAATTATTGAAAAAATAAAGGAGTAATATGTCAAGAACTTTGTGTACCAATTCTTCTGGTCAACCTGTAGTAGGTCAATCTGATAATAATGATGACTGCAATGAGAAAAATAGCCTCTATGAAAATGAAGGTACAGGAAGTAGCAGCATTCAAAGCTCACAAGCTTTATTAGATGATCTACCACCACAGAAGATAGTTAAAGAGTTGGATAGATTTATAATCGGACAGAATGACGCAAAGCGCGCTGTTGCTATTGCACTCAGAAATCGTTGGCGTCGAAATAAAGTCCCACTTCCACTACGTGAAGAGATTATACCTAAGAATATACTCATGATAGGCCATACGGGAGTTGGTAAAACTGAAATAGCTCGCCGTTTAGCAAAGCTTGCTGGTGCACCTTTTATAAAAGTTGAAGCAACGAAATTTACTGAAATAGGATATGTTGGACGTGATGTTGACTCGATAATACGTGATTTAGTTGATACAGCAATAGTTTTAGTTAAGGAAAAAGCACGTAAAGCCTTAACTAAAAAAGCTTTAGGTTTGGCTGAAAAGATAATAGTCAACTCCATGGTTGGTGAAGATGCAACCGAGGAAAGCAAAAAAGTTTTCAGAGAAAGACTGAGAAATAAGGAATTTGAAGATGGAGAAGTTTCTATTAACGTCAGGGAGAGCAAGGGTATGCTACCCACTTTTGATATACCTGGCATGCCAGGTGGGCAAATTGGCGTGATGAACGTAACAGAAATAGTGGGTAAGATGTTTAATGGGAACAAAAAAACAAAAACTATTACAGTTAAAGTGAAAGAAGCGCGTGAAATATTGATTAATGAAGAAAGCGAAAGGTTAATGGATGAAGACAAGATAATCAAAAAAGCGATTGATCTTGTTAGCAATGAAGGCATAGTGTTTTTAGATGAAATAGATAAAATTGCAGCACGTACAGAAATAAAAGGTGAAGTCAACAGAGAAGGAGTGCAGCGCGATCTGTTACCATTACTTGAGGGAACAACTGTTTCAACTAAGTATGGCCCCGTAAAAACAGACTATATATTATTTATTGCATCTGGTGCTTTTCATTTATCTAAGCCATCTGATCTTTTACCAGAATTACAGGGTAGATTGCCAATCAGAGTGGAACTTAAGGCGCTTACTCAAGAGGATCTAATAAAAATATTAAAGGAACCAGAATCTAGTTTGTTAAAACAGTATATAGCGTTAATGAAAACGGAAAATGTAACACTTGAGTTTACTGATGATGGTATAGAGACTATAGCTGAAATAGCATTTACAGTTAATAGAGAAGTGGAAAATATAGGTGCAAGAAGACTTCATACTGTCATGGAGAAGCTTTTGGATGAAATAAGTTTTATCGCTTCTGAAAAAAATAGTGAAAAATTTGTTATAGATAGCAAATATGTAAGAGATAAACTAGAGTCAATTTCAAAGCAGCTTGATTTATCTAAATTTATACTTTAGAGGAAGCCTACTTTAAGTAATATAGAGCATTCAAGAGGTTTTATTTTTTCTTACTTTGTAATTCTTTAAGCTATTTTTCAATAGTAGAATTCAAGCTTAAATCAATTATTGCAATATCACAATCTATGCCTTTTGTTAACACATCAGTTAAAAGATCAGGTGGAGAAAGAACTGTTCTTTTATTACCAGCTCTCATTCCCACAACTCCAAGTTCTATAGCAAGTGGTATTTTTTTGTCACCAACCTTAAACTGCACTATTTGATCTTTGATTATATACTCACCATTATGTCTCTTTATGCTATATTGAACTGATATCTCATCGCCACATTTTACTCGTTTTCCAGTTTTGTTAATTAAGTCATTAAAAATCATTAGGTTATTTACTGAATCAGGATATTTATCTTTTACTTCAATCAGTTTGATGTAATAAGAGTTAAAACTCATTTTGTTGTCATCAGCGGCAATAGTAACTACACGCTCTCCACCTTCTTTCATACCTATTACCCCTAAACTCACTTCTTTTAAGTAATCCTGACCTGTTTTCAAATTGACATCAATCGGAAGTAGCGTTGCTAGGTTGTTGGAGACTTTGTACATTTGTAGCAGAACTTCTTGGCCACAGAAAACTTTACTGCCACTGCCTTCAGTAATTTCATAAAAGTTTATCATCTCTTCTTCTTTTTGCTGTGTTATTTCTTCTAAATATTCTGCTAACCCATGCTTTTCAATATAACGATCAAGAGCTGATTCAAGTATCGGCCTGACCAAATAACTTGCTATCATCTGTGTCAAACCACCATGTGTAGCATTTATTTCGTAAAGCTTTTCCCTTTTCTCTGGTTTATCTTTGTTTATATAAACAATCGTAATTATAAAAGCAGAAGCTAAAGTGAGAATCATTACTACAGAGATAAACATTTGTAATATAATTTTTCTAACCATCTTTTTTTACTTGATTCAATAAATCATATAAGTCATTAGTATTACCTGAAAGCGTACTTAAATTATCTGAGGCCTGTTTAAAGAGACTATCTATATAGTTTTCCATTTCATTTTTGCCAAGCACGGACATTAAATTGTTTGTTTTATCTTGCTCATAATCTTCGATATCATCCTTGGCTTGAAAAATAAGCCCTAGATTTATTCCATAGTTATATAATGCTTCCCGCTCCTTGTCTGTAGCGCCTCCTATTATAGCCCCTATTTCACATGAAGCTGCAAATAGTTTTGCAGTTTTCATCAAATGAATTTCTTTTATTTTGTCAAAATCTGCACCTATATCTAAAATCTGCCCTCCCACCATTCCCTTCATTCCTATTGCTTGAGAGAGCACTTTTATGATCTCACAATTTAACAAAGATAATACCTCAAAAGCCAGGGTAAGTAATGCATCTCCGGCCAGTACTGCTGTTGCTTCACCAAATTTTTTGTGGCAGCTTGGCTGGCCTCTGCGGGTGTCACTGTTATCCATACATGGCAGATCATCGTGAATTAGGGAGTAAGCATGAATAAATTCAATTGCTGCTGCTGCTGTTATTGCTTTTTCAACCTTTATGTTGAATATCGACGAAGATGCTATAACTAAAAAAGAACGTATATGTTTTGCAGGAGCAAGAAGCACATAACGCATAGCTGATATAAGTCTATTCTCGCTATTTTCAGGTAAGAGCTTATTCACTTCTACAACAAGCAAATTTTTTGTTGTTTCGTCTAGCATTTTTAAATTTATTAACTATCGAGTGCTAAGAGATAGGAAGTTTTTAATAGTTTATATAATCATAAAAGCTATTGCAAACATCAAAATTTCTTATAACATCAGAGAATAGGTTATTTTTTAGTAAGAAATGAGCGAATTGGCAAAAAGCACTAGGGAAGATATAGAAGAAAAAGTAAAGAAGATTATACTAGGGCACATCAGTAAGGATGTAGAGGGATTTGGTAATTCTTCAAAGCTGTCAGATCATGGCACAGATAGTTTAGATGCAGTTGAAATAATCATGGCAGCTGAAGAAGAATTTGGTATAGAGATTCCTGATGAAGATGCGCAAAAAATGGAAACTATGGAACAGATAGTTGAATATATAGTAAACAAAGTAAACAATTGATATTGAATGATCAGAAGAGTAGTAGTTACCGGTGTTGGCTTAATTACTCCACTAGCAGCAGATGTTAATAACACCTGGTCAAAGCTGAAAGAAGGTAAATCTGGCATTAAAGCAATCAATACAGATAGGTTCGACTCTTCTGATCTTGCTTGTCAAGTTGCAGGGCAGGTGCCTGTGCAATCCGATAACATTGAGCATTATTTTAATCCACCAGATTATATTTTTGAAAAAGACCTAAAAAGAACAGATCGTTTTATTCACTACGGAATTGCAGCAGCTATTCAGGCAGTAGAAGATTCACTAATTTTGGAAAATAAAAATATTAATAAAGAGCGAATAGGTGTAGCTATTGGTTCTGGTATAGGTGGTCTTCCGTCAATTCAGGAAAATGTAATTACCATGCAGGAGAAGGGGCCTAGACGTGTTAGCCCATTTTTTGTTCCTGCAAGTCTAATAAATTTGATATCTGGTCATATTTCTATTAAATACGAATTTATAGGTCCAAATGACTCAGCGGTTACTGCATGTGCAACAGGTGCGCATGCGATTATAAACTCAGCAAGAGCTATAAAACTCGGTGAAGCTGACATTATGATTGCAGGCGGAGCAGAAAGTGCGTTATGCAGAGTTGGAATTGCAGGTTTTGCATCGATGAAGGCGCTATCAACTAAATTCAATGATAAGCCTGAAGAGGCCTCAAGGCCATGGGACGAAGAACGCGATGGATTTGTCATGGGCGAAGGGGCAGGTATATTAGTTCTGGAAGAATATGAACATGCAAAAAAAAGGGAAGCAAAAATATATGCAGAACTCACTGGATATGGACTCACAGGAGATGCGCACCACATCACAGCACCACATCCAGAAGGAAGAGGCGCACTGAAGGCAATGGAACTTGCTTTAAGGAGTGCACAAGTAAGCCCAAGTCAAATTGGGTATATCAATGCACATGGGACTTCAACAACACTTGGGGATAAAGTTGAAGTAATAGCAATGAAGCAGTTATTCGGTGACTATGCCTATAAAATACCTGTTTCCTCGACTAAATCTTCTATAGGACATTTACTTGGTGCCGCAGGAAGTGTTGAAGCAATATTTAGTATCCTTGCATTAAACAATGGAATTGTTCCACCAACTTTAAACCTACACAAACCTTCAGAAGGGTGTGATTTAAATTTTGTACCACTTAAAGCTCAAGAGCATAAAATTCAATATGCGCTTTCTAATTCATTTGGTTTTGGTGGTACCAACGCGTCTCTCATCTTTGGAAAGGTGTAGTTAATTATGCTATTTTGAATCGACTACGAAAATGTTATTCGAGTAGCTGAAACTGGTATCCAGTTAAATTGGTCAGCATAAAAGTAATGTTGAAATATAATATTTTGATGATGAAGAAATGGATCCCAGTGTCAGCTACTTGAATGACAGAAGAAGAAAAAGCAAAATTTTGCCTTTTACCGCTAACCTATTATACTTACTTGATAAGTTCTATCGCTTGATTAAATGCATAAAATATTAGTAAGAAGTAACCATAAGCCCTTGATTGGAAAAATCAAGATTAATGGTTCAAAGAATGCCGTCTTACCAATAATGGCGGCAAGCTTGTTTAGTAATTCTTCAATAACTTTGCATAACGTACCTGATTTAATTGACGTGCATTTGATGTCTGAGCTGCTTAAGAGTCTTGGTGCAGAAGTAAATTTTATATGCAATAAAGACTATAAAGCAAATCATACTTTGGAAATTGACTGTAGCAATATCAATAACCATTTAATATCACATGAAATTGCAAGCAGACTGCGAGCATCTTTTTTAATGCTAGGTCCAATGCTCAGCAGATTTGGTAGAGTTTCAACAGTATTTCCTGGTGGATGTAATATTGGAAAACGTCCTGTTGACATTCATATCAAGGCACTTGAAGCAATGGGAGCTAAAATTGAAATTGATAGCTGTAATATAACTGCAACAACAAAGGGAAAATTGCAAGGCAAAGAAATAACATTTGAAAAAGTAAGTGTTGGCGCAACAGAAAACATAATCATGGCAGCAACACTTGCAGAAGGAGTAACAACAATAAACAATGCCGCAACGGAGCCGGAAGTTCTTGATTTAATAGAGTTTCTAAAAAAAATGGGTGCCAATATTGAAGTTAACAACACAAAAATCACAATAGAAGGCGTTGATGAATTAAACGGATGTGTCCACACAATCATACCAGATCGGATAGAGGCCGGTACTTATGCTTTGGCTGCTGTCATTACCGACGGCGAGCTAAAGTTAGAAGGAGTAAGTTTGTCTGATATAGAATGTATTGCAAATGAATTGAAGACTATAGGAGCCAGAGTTGAGTTACATGATGATGGTATTATTATTTCTAGAAAAAATGGCTCTATTAAATCTGCTCACGTTGCAACAAATCCATATCCCAACTTTCCCAGTGATATGCAACCACAACTAATGTCTGCTATGTCAATTGCAGGTGGAATATCAATCATTGAAGAGAACGTTTTTGAAAGTAGATTTGCACATGCAAATGAGCTAAGAAAATTAGGTGCTAATATCAGCATCGAAAAAAATAAAGCTACTATAAGTGGAATAAAGAGCTTATCTGGAGCTAATCTATATGCTAATGACTTAAGATCAACGGCAGCTTTGGTGCTTGCTTCTTTGTTGGCTAAAGGAGAAACTACAATAAATAACTCACATCATTTATGGAGAGGATATGAGGCCATGGATGAAAAACTCAATTCATGTGGGGCTGATATCTCTGTTTCATCTTGAGAATATATTATGAATGAGACAACTAAGCGAACTACAGTAAAAGAGATAGATGAAATTCTATACGAAGAACATAAGGTGTTAGATCATGGATTTGTTCGAGTGATTGATTATATGGGCTCTGATAGCGCCATAGTTCAAGCTGCTCGCGTTTCTTATGGAAAGGGAACGAAACAGATAAATCAAGATGAGGCGCTTATAAAATATTTGATGAGAAATCATCATACAACTCCATTTGAAATGTGTGAAATTAAGTTTCACGTGAAACTTCCAATTTTTATTGCAAGACAGTGGATAAGACACAGAACTGCAAATGTGAATGAATATTCTGGAAGGTATTCGATACTTGATAATGAATTTTATATGCCAAAACCAGAACAGGTTGCAAAACAATCTGATAATAATAAACAAGGCAGTGGTGAAGCTTTTGATTCAAATACTTCAAAAGAAATAATAGATTCTCTGACAAATGATTCTAATTTAGTATATTCTCATTATGAGAAATTTATTGAGCAGGGCCTTGCAAGAGAAGTTGCCCGAACTAATCTAACACTTAATTACTATACCCAATTTTATTGGAAAATAGATCTACATAACCTTCTTCACTTTTTAAGACTTAGAGCTGATAAGCACGCCCAATATGAAATTAGAGTCTATGCAGAAGTTATGTTGGACATAGTGAAGAAATGGGTCCCGCTGGCCTATAATGCTTTTGTTGAATACTCGCTAAAATCAGCCTGCATTTCAAAAACTGGTCTTGAAATAATTCGCAAGCTAATAAAAGGAGAAAATGTTACGAGAGAAGAAAGTGGCATTGGTAAAAGAGAATGGAATGAGCTGATGTCTATACTTGGTAAATAACCAAAAAGATCAAGTTATGTCCATTTAGAGACTTGCAGGTGTGAACAACAATTGATTCATACCTTTATCAATTGATATATCAATTATTTTTGAATTTGTTCTTTCCGTTGTTTCATAAAACTTTTCAACTTTCTTTGAAATCAGTGTTGCATTTCTAAGTCCAATATGAACTTCGCAATAATCTGCAAAATTTTTAATATACATATCATATGAATAATGGTTTACAGCAAGTTCCATTGCCCTACAAACTTCCTCTAATGTAAAATTAGCAGCTCCTGTATCAGGACAAAAGCCAACCGCTCCTTTATTAGGGTCAAAAAATATGTATTTATCACTCTCTGCTTTATACACCAACATAGAATGTCCATCTCTCTCGATGACATCATCTGCTCTATTATAAGCAGAGCAAAAATAATTAAATTCTAAGTAGCATCCTATCTTCACATCATTTAACGCACATTTGATTTGTTCTTGCTCAGTATAGATCCATACCTCTGCTGAAGATAATTCATTACATAATTGCTTATATATTGTCTCATTATAATAAAATTGCTCTCCTTCTCGCCTTTCAATGCTCTGAATATCAAGAATAGGTAAGAATTGCGATAAAAACTGCATCATTAATAACTTTTTCGTTTGTTCTTTTTTTCCATCAATATAATTCATAAAATCTTGTTCAGATATAATATTATCAGACTCGAGAAATGCAACAAAATCTTGCCTATTCTCTAATTTTACAAAAGTAATAAAGTAACTTAATGAGTGACATAGCCCTTTTTTGGGATCAAAATCTAAAATTTCTTCAAATCTATCTTTTAATTGTGCAATTTGTAATATACTATCTGATATGCAATCATTTAAGTTAAATTGAATAGCTTGCTCACTTTCAAATAATTTATTATATTGTTCTTCAGCTGATAAATCCAGTGCTTTGTATACATATCTACCATTTTCTCTACGTATACCTTCTATATCTTTAATTATACCTTGTTCTACATTTTTACTTATAGAAATTTGGTGCTTTCCTTTATTGGCAAATTGATTTAAAAAATCCGCAATTTCCTGTTTTGAGAGTCTTGTTTCAACTTGTCCATCTTCTCTATCTTCAGTTTTATAAAACACTTTAACTCTAGGATGTTCCTTATCAGTATAGACTTTTAATACAATAGATTGAGCAATGCGATTAACATATTTTGGCATATTAATTATTAAGATATTAACTATATATCTTAATAATAGTATAACCCACGCCACCTGTCAATTAATATATTAGTAAATTAGTATTATTTATTATATAAAAAAGTAAATTACATAGTGGATGGTCAGTGCTTATCTAGGAATTTTGATTCTAAATTGGGTATTGGTCTTAAATTAAAATAAACGTTTGTGATGAGATTATATGAACACTGGATCCCAGTGTCGGGGCACTGGGATGACAGGAGAAGGAAATGCCGGAATGGCAGGAGAAAGAAACACTGGGATGACAGTGGAAGATCTAATTCCTTATATCAATTAATTCTCATCCACCTTTTATGTTACATAAACTCATCACTTTTATAGAACATCTCATTAAAATCATTCAAAATTCCAAAATCTTGATTTTTAATAAATAGATGCCCATCTGCAATATAGGACTCAGCAAGAGTAAATGGTTCATCATGATGCTGTGATGCTGGCCTAACAATTTCATTGTACAAAACCATTACTTTCTCATAATTGTATCCACTACCATCATGATATTTACCACGTATAGTGTCATAAAAATTTCTTACATCATCATACGTAACTTGCAGTTCTACCTTATATTTCCCTATTTCAACAGCCTCACCCACTTTGATTTTTAAAGGATGTTGTGATTCTTCTTTCACATTATCTATAACAATTGTTTCCTCTTGCTTCTCTTCGTCTCCTATTAGCGACCTTTTATTCCTTTCTTCACTTGCAGGTTGATCTGCTGGCATTTGGTCTATATCGTTTTCTTGCGTAGTAATTTTTTTGAGATAGCTAAGCATATCCTTTCCAGCTTTTTCCCAAGTTGCAGCCTCTTTTGAAAGCTCACGATAATAAGAATCATTATCGCCTTTGCTATGTATTACATCTCTTTCTAGCCCTTTCCCTTCTGCCCATAACTCAGCATGTTCAATAAGTGTCCTGCCATCTTTGCCTACAACGTCAACGTCAGCTTTGTTTTTTATTAGATATTCTATTGTATCTAACTTTCCATGCCTCACTGCATGAACTAAAGGTGTCCAACCATCATTATCCTGAGCATTAATATTCGCACCTTTTTCAACTAACTGCTCTATCATCTTCTTATTCCCAAGATCAACAGCAAGATGCAAAGGTGTTAAGCCGTAGCTATCCTGAATATCAATATCCGCATTATACTCTATGAGATATTTAACTACTTCCATATTTTTCATGTGCATGGCAAAATGTAGTGGAGATTTACCAGAGCCAATATCACGGGTATCAACATCTATACCATGATCTATTAAGTATTTAGCAATTTCCGTATGTTTTAGCTCAATTGCATAGTGCAACAGTGTTTGAGCTGACGTGTTCTTGATACCAAAATCTGCGCCATACTCAATTAAACTCTTAACTATTTCCACATTCCCTAGCTTAATAGCAGCAAGTAACGGAAAAGTATAATAACTTTTACTATTAGGATCTGCGTTATGATCTAATAGATACTTCACTATTTCTGTATTACCTGAATAAATAGCACTGTATAATGGCGTTTTGGAATAAGCATCTTGAATATTAGTATTTGCACCACGATCTATTAAGTATTTAGCTATCTCTATATTTCCAGACTCAATAGCATAGTGTAAAGGTGTCTTATAATACACATATTTAGTATTAGTTTTCTGATAATAATTGTCATGAACATTAAGATTTGCTCCATGATCAATAAGATATTTTGCTACTTCCGTATTTCCTGACTGAATGGCATAATGTAGTGGCGTTTGTCCATTATGGTCTCTTGTATCAATATATGAATTGTGTTTTAGTAGCGTTGCTACTTTGCTTAAATCTCCCAATGAAGCAGCAAAATGTAAACTAGTCGCACCTGTTACCTTATTTATCTCGTTTACTTTTCCTATAGTGTTTTCTACATTATTGTCATCAATATTCACCTTTAAGAAAGGCTGTTTATTATACTTCATAACTTTTGTTGTAACAGCTTTTCCTTGTTCGTCTTCACTCGCTTTTTTAGCAGGTTGCATAGAATCTTCTCTACTGATACTTTCTGCCTTAGTTTTAGCATTACCTACATGATTTACTGGACTATAACCATACAGACCCTTGCCAGCACTTTGTTGGCTTGTTGAATTTTCAACACTGTTAGATTCAACAACATTATATTCCATATGTTGTTCACCATTCAGCTCAGCCTTGACCCACTGTTTAAACTCCTGAGTATAACCTTTTAGCTCAGCCAAAAAATCTTCAAATAATTTATTACCTTTAGACCCATTCGTATCAGATTTAGAAAGGCTCTTGAGCAAATTATCAATCATATCTGGGTGTTTATCTTCAAGAAATTTGATCACTTGTTCAGCATCTGAGTGATAATGTTCACCTTTATTGCTTATAATATTATTGCGCAGTATCTCATCTGGTTTGAGATCTTTATTTCTTATTGCAATCAAGGCCTCTTTATCTCCATGGTCATTGACATGCTGACCATCTTCCAAACTTGCCATATAGTTAGCAATTCCTTCATGCATAGCCTTAGACAAAACTTCACCTGTACCATAATAGGAATTAATGATAGTTAAGGCGTGCCCCAATTCGTGTTTTAAAGTTTTACACGAGTCATCAAATTGGTCTTGTAGATAAAAATAAACATGAACTTCTGAGCCACGCCCTTGAACTGTCCCTTGAACTGTTAAGCCAGAAGCGTCTTTATAGTTAACGTTCAACTCCTTAAGATAATTTTCGTAGTCACTCTTTGCATTAAATACGAAAACATTAACTTTATTTGGTATGTTGTGCCAAGGCTGAGAATTATTAATGCCAAATGCTGAATCAAAATCTTTTATAGTACTCTCGATGGCATTTTTTACACTACTCAATTTGCTCTGAGTTAATTCATCATCATCATGTTTTATGTTTATTTGAAGCTTGTGTTCGCCGAAAGTCATAACTTCACTATCTGGCACAAGATCTGCTACAATTTTATTGCCACTTTTTACATCCATCCACTGCTTAAATTCTTTTTCAACTTCTGAGTTATTCAAAAGATGCTTGAATTTTGATATCGCTTCTACTCTATTGAAGGACATCTCAGTAAGCAATTGCTTTATGAATTGAGGATGTTTTTCTTGTAGGAATGTCACTAAGCAATCTGATATTCTATAGTCGTTAGACATACTTGCTATTTTATATGGTGTATCATGCCCAGATTCATGCATTTTATTGTATGCTTCTTTTGTATAATGAATATCGCGAGTACTTTCTTTTTTAGCTGCATCATAACTCCACATGAAAAGCTTCATACCGGTACGTAAAACTTCAGGTACTGTCTCCATATTACCGGTAGAGTACTCAAGAAATGCATCGCTCATTTTTTCCATTAAAATTTTAGATTTTGCACAAAGTAAGCCATTTACATCTCCAACAATAAAAGTCTTTGCTATCGTGCCGTCAGCTTCGTGTGCTCTTACTGTTCCACCACCCCATAATTCTCTATGGTCTTTACCACCTGAAAGTTCCTTGATGTGAGCTTTGTAATCATCGTAATTTTTCAGCACATAAAGCTTCAATTTTACTGGACCAGAATGAACGCTTTTTTGTGAATAGAAATTATCAGACCAGGCTCCGTAAGCATCTTTTACAGTTTGTTTTATATACTCAGGGGTATAACTAGCTAATCCCCCATATTTTACTTCTATTGTAAGCTGATCGTTTATTACTATACTCTCTGTATTTGGAAATAATTTTTTAATCAAAGTTTGTGATTTATCATATTCAGAATTTGTTTTAAATTTCATATTCACCTCTTAAAAATTTTCACTATAAATAAGTCTTGAGAAAAATGCGTTAACTGTAGATTCAGCCTTTACCTTGTTTTTACACAACTGCTTAGATAGTTGATCATCGCGAAAAAGCACATTCTTAGTATCGAGATATTTAGCATAGCTGCCAGCAGCAGGTATTGAGTAAAAACCGCTTGCAAGTTCAAGATAAGAGCTGCTATTCAGAACAAAAAATAAATCGCTCTGGTCAAGCAGTATGTCATAACCAGAGCTCGTGCAATGTAAGTATTCATTGCCTTCATACTCTGCTATGTAGTATTTACTTGCATCAAGATCACCATTAAGCTGTAAAATTGCCGCTGAACGTCCATTCCCAATACTATGGCCTTTTATTACTTTAAGTACTTTAATCTCATCATTTCCTATGAGTTCTCTTAACTTTTCATTCTTTTGATTTAATTCTTCCTCTGCTTTTCTTCTGTCTTCTTCTAATTTTGTTTCTTTTTCGACAAGCTCATTTCGTATTTGCAAAAACATATCTTGAATGGTTAAGCCATTTAGAAAGTAATCCAATACACTTGACACAAATGGCTGCAATTCACCGTTATCTACGAAGCTCTTTTCCTGCTTTTTATCATATTGATTAGGGTTATAGATTGCATAGAGAGGATAAAAACCATAATTCACCTCATCGAATGATAACTCTATCGAAAATCCGTTGTGATCAAGTGGAAGTTTAGTAGCTAAATATCTACCATTATCATCTCTGACATATAGCTCATTTATACCATAGTGCCCACTATATTTGTTGTAATAAATATAAAAATTCTCAGGATTAAGATTAAAGTAATCATCTAATTTGTTAAGTTTACCGAGCTTTTCACATAGAAGACTCTTGCTCTTATCTGTAAGTTTGATGCGTGTAGAGAAGTAACACCGATCTATTCGGTCACCTTTTTCTATTTCAAAATCTAGAACTATTTTATCGCTAAACATACAGAATTTCCTCACATTTCCAGTATTTATGATTATAAATTGTGTACTATGAAAAAAGCATTAAGGCTTCTTTATGTATCTAAAAACAGCGCTAACTTATGACAAAAACAGTTGACGTATTACTGCCACTTCCAATTGATCAGCTATTTTCCTATATAGTTGAAGAAAACACTGAAATTTCAATTGGAGATTACGTAGTAGTACCGTTTGGTAAAAAGCGTTTGATTGGAATAGTTTGGAAATATAGCGGCAAGAGTGATCGAGAATTAAAATGCATTGAACAAAAGAGCGATTTACCGAGCATCAGACCAAAACTGATCGAATTTGCAGAGTGGGTTGCGCAGTATAATGTAATACCTATTGGTATGCTTGCCAAAGTGATAATGGGAGGAGTGTTAAAGGTAAATCAAATAGATAAGTTAGTTTGCACTAAGGAAAAGCAAGAAATAAGCAAAATAGACTACCAATTAAGCAGGAAATAAGTGAAATAGACTACCAATTAAACCCTGAGCAGCAAGCAGCTCGAGATAAAATAATAAGTAATTTGAATGAGTATTCAGTAACTTTACTTGACGGTGAAACCGGGTCTGGAAAAACGGAAGTTTATCTCTCTGTGATTGAACATTTAATTAAGAATATTCCAGCGTTCAATACACAACTAGACGAATGTTACAATATAAGAGTAATTTTTACCAAAAAGGATGTCATCCCAGTGCCCCGACACTGGGATCCAGAAAACTTAATTTCAAATCAGTACACTAATCATTTGTACGATAAAGACTGGATTCCAGTGTCAAGCACTGGAATGACATCATCTACTACTCAAACTACCTGCAAATGTTCAAACACCAAAAGGTTACACACTGGAATGACAACAGAAGGAGATAATGTACAAGTCCTTATCCTTCTGCCAGAAATTGTCCTAACTTCACAATTGGTAAATCGTGTTCACAGTCAGATATCTGGAAATATAGCTGAGTGGCATTCAGGACTTACTCCCAAAGCTCGCCGAAATAATTGGCTCAGTATCGCAAATGGAAGTGCGCAGATAATTATTGGGGCAAGGTCAGCACTTTTTTTGCCTTATAAAAACCTAAAATTAATTATCGTCGATGAAGAGCATGACTCATCCTTTAAACAAGAACAGGGGATTATATATAATGCTCGAGATATGGCCATTATCTTAGCCAAACTCGAAAATATTCCGATTATTTTGTCATCCGCCACTCCGCTACTTGAAACAATTTATCATGTTAAAAAAGGGAATTACAATCATGTAAAGTTGACTAGACGATTCGGTGGTGCAGAGTTGCCACAAATAAAAGTAGTGAATAATAAGCAATGGATTTCCAATGAACTTTTCGAAGGAATAAAACAAACCATAGAGAAAAAACAGCAAGGTATGCTCTTTCTAAACCGCAGGGGGTATGCGCAACTTGCAGTTTGTAAAAAATGTGGATATAAAATTTCCTGCTCAAATTGTGCTGTTTGGCTTACGTATCACAAGAAAAAGAACGTCCTTTTGTGTCACCATTGTTCTTACCAATCAAAACTTCCAGAAAAATGCTCGAATTGTCAAAGTGAGCAGTCATTATCCCTTTGTGGTATAGGAATTGAGAGGTTACTTGAAGAGATAGTAAAACTATTACCAAATGCAAAAACTGCAATTATCAGCAGCGATCAGAAATCGCTTGGTAGCGTCATTGACTCAGTGCTCAAGGAAGAGGTGAATATTATAATCGGTACACAAGTGATTGCTAAAGGGCATAATTTCCCTAAGTTAACTTTGGTTGGAGTGATAAACGCAGATTTAGGCCTTGAAAATTCTGACCTCAGGGCAGCAGAAAAGACGTATCAATTATTGCATCAAGTTGCGGGTAGATCTGGGAGGTTCAACGAAAAAGGAACGGTAATAGTGCAAACCAATAATCCTGAAAGTTTGATAATAAAAGCATTGCAGCAGCAAAAAAGGGATTTGTTTTATGAAATTGAACTTGAGTCAAGAAGCAAAGCTAAAATGCCCCCATTTAGTAGACTAATAGCGCTTATAGTTTGTGGTAAGGATCAATTTGCAACGCAGAAAGCAGCAAATGAGATAACAAACTTTTTGCATAATCAATTTTCAACTACCTCTCAGCACTTGACATTGAAAGAATTTGAAATTTTTGGCCCATCACCAGCAGCAATAAATTTTTTAAACAATAAATATCGTTATAGAGTGTTACTCAAAATACACAATAAACATAGTCTATTCATAAAGAAAAAGCTGAAACATTGCTGTAACTTGAGTTCAAACATTGCAATAACAATAGATGTTGATCCTGTGAGTTTCTTTTGATGTTGTTGGAATTTGTTTGACGTTTCTATAAATTAATAATAAACTATACTAATTTTTTAATTAAAAATTTGACTTTTATTAGGATTTATTATATTATTGATATAATTAGAATAAGGAGATAATATGACTGCTTTGCTTAAAATCATTAATAATCGAGACAAGGATTATGATAAAAAAGTTATAGAATTGCAAAAGTATCTTAATGATAATAAGGAAATTGTGATTAACAAGGAGTTATTCAAACTGGCTATTTCAAATAGAGCCCCTGTAAATGGAAATCTTATCAATAAGGAAGGAGGAAAGATAGTATACTCTATCTTGCATCACTGTATTAAACACGATAGAGCAAGGTCTGAGAAAGGAGAGAGATTATCATTTCAAAATGTAATGAATATCTTAGATAAAGCAGTGCATCAATTTGTTACTCCTCAGTATTTCTACAAATTGATCAATTTTCGAGATCAAAGTGGAAATACATTATTACACCAAGCTGTTATAATCAATAACACTGACGCAATAAAAGTTCTTTTTCAGAAGAATGCAAATCCTTTGTTAAAGAATAAAGGAAATAAAATTCCATTAGATTTAGCTCAAGGAGATACAAAAAAAGTACTCATCGAATGTATGAAAGACCAAGCTAAATCGAAAAAAGAAAGTGCTAGATGTAATAGTTTGATTGGCATTATACCTGGCGTTTTTCTTGGCATTGGACTCGGTGTTGGTAGTGCTTTAGTCCCTTCAATGACTATTATATTATGCACACTCGCAGTATCTGCTCTTGTTGCTGGAATAGCAGTTGGAGTGGCTATATATTTCCTAAGTCAAGACTATAAACAGGCTAAATCGATAGAAGAAGCTGTTAATCCTCAACTCTCTTCTGTCGAGCATGAAAAGACTGCAGATAATAAAGCAGTACTAGGATAACTGTGAGTTTTTTAACATTAGATTTCTTGCATAACTAGAATTCGAAAGTTCCAGCGCATTTTTCTTATTGGATCCCAGTGTCAAGCACTTGGATGACATCTTATTATGCAAGAAATCTATTCATTTAAAACTTGTTTGAGAAAACGTAGCTATAAAAACCGCAGGTACCAGTTGGTTTTTATTAGCTAAAGTAAAGGTCAAGTATCTGGAATTCTGAACATAAGATCCCCCTGTATAAAAAAGATTAGAAAAAATGCAGTGAACATACGACAGATATGCTCTGAAGAGGATACGCTACATTTTTTAATGAGTTTAATAAAAAAGTCTGCAGACGGAGATAGATTTTTGAGCTCAATAAATATCTCTAACTGTAATTGTAATCAGATTTAAAATATGCGGAAGTAATTTTTTAGCTATAAAATCTTCTAAAAAATTAACACAGAAGTTAGTTTCATAAGTATTTTTATCAAAAACTATTTTAAAAAAATTTAAATAGAGTTGAAAAATTTTAAAGATGAGATACCCTACCTGAAATGCAACTTCTGTGAAAAAAGAAATATGAAAGGTGAAATAAACGCTGCAGCAAATTTTCAATCAGAAGACTTTGTATCTAAAAATAAGGATTTTGATTGTTTAGCTAACCCTATAAGTGCTTCGAATGAAAAGCTAGAGAATAGTGTTAAAGCTAAAGATAAAAAGAATGAGGCGCCTTTTTCCAGTAGAAGAGGCAGCTCGCATGTTTTAGAACTTTTTTCTAATGAAAATGTTGAGATTCACATTCAAGATAAAACGCCTTTTGCTGCTCGGAGTGAATCAGGTATAGCTGGAATATTTAGAGGTATAACTGGGTTGTTTAAAGGTAGGAATAGTATGAACGTAACCCTTTATCAATCTAAAGTGCAACGTAGCCCTGCAATTGATTATAGTACTACAGAAAGTATAGGGTCACGGCTACTAAATATCTGTAAAGGAGAAGAAGATATCTCTTTTGATCAAGAGATTAACTCCCTATATAAAGATGGTTGTTTGTATGATGCCTTATTGTTGCAAGATGAGAAAAATCAGGACACACCTTTACATGCGGCTATTAAAAAAAATCGTGCTGATTTTGTAAAAAAGCTTTTGTGTGTCCTTAAGGAGCCATACCGTGCGAATGAGTTTTACAAGCACAAATATTTTGAACATAAGCAAGAGAATGAAAAGCCGCTTTTCAAAGTTATTAATACTAAGAACGAAGGCGGAAAAGACGTAATTACTCTGGCTATTGAAGGTAATAATTCAGAATGCATTTCAGCTCTTTTTAACTACTTAACTCGTGAAAATATTAACAGAAGAAAAGATGTTGAAAATGAGTATACACCTCTACACGAAGCTGTGCTTCTTAACAAAAATGAAGCAATCAAAGAGCTTCTAAAATCAAAGGATATGGATACTGAACTAATAGATAAGGAATCTTACAAAGCATATAATTATATTACAAAGCATCTAATTATACTAATGACCAAGAGGCAATAGAATTGTTTATTAAGCACTATAGTAGTAAAATTAGTGAGTTGCGTATAAAATTAGAAGATAATAATAAAAAATTAGCGCGAATTAAGTGCGTCCTAAGCAAAACAAAACTTACTTGTGTATGCTTAGCAGCCTTTGGCTCTTGTTTTAGAATGTATAGAAATTCCCATGACATAATAAATGAAAAAGTGAGTGAAGATATGTTATATTATTCTCTTGCATTGCTTGCCAACACTACAGGTCTAATATTATTTTTTAATTATTTGATCGATACAATACTTTCCAAGTATGAAGAAAAAAATTCTAGTTTGAATAAAGAGTCAGACAGTTATGTAGAAGAAAGAAATATGTTGAAAAATAAATTGCGTCATTTTCAAAAAAGAAATACTAGAACAAATACTCAAATGTCTGAGATAACTTCAGTTACATCTGAGTCAGACTTAAGTTACAGTAGATTGTGATTACATTACTTTTTTCAAGACAACTTCTGAGAAAAGTGGAAAAATTTTTCTATAGCTAATCAATATAAAGACTTACTACTTTCTTTACGAAAGGTTTGATGTTATCATTTTTGAACTATCTTGAATTTACTGAATGAACATTAATATAAGGAATCTAGTTCATGCTTTTTCTAAATTGCCAAGTTTAGGGCCATCGTCATCAAGAAGGTTAGTTATACATTTGCTCCAAAATAAAGAGAAAGTCATGCTACCACTTGCATCTTTGATTAAAGAGCTAGCAGATCTTATAATAGAATGTAAGATTTGTGGAAACCTAGATACTAAATCGCCGTGCTCTATTTGTATTAACCCAAAGCGTGACACCAACTTAATGTGTGTAGTAGAAGAATTGGGTGATCTATGGTCATTTGAAAAAGGGAATATATATTCAGGTATGTATCATGTTTTGGGTGGAAGGCTATCAGCAATAAATGGTATAGGTCCCAAAGAACTCAATCTTGATAATATTCCTAAAAGAGTTACAGAATTTAAAATTGAAGAGGTCATTATTGCAATCAATCCGACATTAGAGGGTCAAGTTACCGCACATTACATAATTGAATTGCTAAAGAATTCAAATGTAAAAATATCGCGCCTTGCTTGCGGCATACCGATAGGTGGAGAAATTGACTACCTAGATGAAGGGACACTGAAGATAGCGCTTACTTCAAGACAGGATATTAAATAATATTCCATTTCTTCTGAGCAACATACTTTAAAAATACTGTGACATGCTTCAGCCTAGAAACTTGCTTACTAATTGAAAATATTATACATTTAAATATAGTGTTTTAAAATGAGGGGTTATGTTAACTTTTGTACTAGATGGAGTACGTTATACTTATAATTGGTTAATCAAAAAATCAAGATCAACTACTCTTGATTTCATCGCGTTATTTAACAAAAAATACGCAGATAGTAAACGAATTGAATACATATTAAAGGATATAAAGATTGACTTAGGACTACAAGTGCCTAATTTAGAAGTGAAAAAATTAAAAGAGTTTGATTTTAAATCAAATGATCTACTCTTAACAAAAAGCGATATTAATTTTCACAATACAGATTTATTAAAGGATATTATTATTAAACCTGATTTCAGCAAAATAATAAGAGAATTAAATGCTCGATATGAGGATATTATTATTAAACCTAATTTCAGCAAAATAATAAGAGAATTAAATCAAGACGAATATGCTCGATATGAGGATATTATTATTAAACCTAATTTCAGCAAAATAATAGGAGAATTAAATCAAGACGAATATGCTCGATATAAGGATATTATTATTAAACCTAATTTCAGCAAAATAATAAGAAAATTAAATCAAGACGAATATGTTCGATATATTGATAACCTAAGCTTTATATTTCCATTAATGCTGGTGTATACAAACTTTGTGCATAGTGACTGGGTATCTGATAAGTATGGTAATTCTGCACTAATAGAATTAATAAAAACTTGTGATAGTAGGAAAATCATGGAGGAAAAAATAGACTTATGGAAGGAAAAAGGAAAGTTAACAATAGATATCAGTTTGGATGCAGGAAGCTTAGCTTATATAAACGGGATGTTTCCTTTAATACAAAAAGCTATTAAAAACAGGAGTTTTATAATTCAAAACTATTCTGGACTCTATGAAAGTGGAATTGAGCAACTAGTAACTGAATTCAAAGATTGTAAAAGTTTAAAGGAAACACAGGAAGTAATAGACGATCTTACACAAAATTACGTGCAATACATGGAAAGATGCATAGAAGAAAAAACAGGAATAAAAACTATCACATATGATCCATGTGGTGTACTTGATCCTGTAAGTAGCTTGAAAAACATTTCTATTAATGTGTTAGAAAAACATGGATTACTAAGCAAATGATTGTCTGGACCCTTAACTTATAAGATACTATAGTAAAATATAGCATAAGGATCTTATGTGCTTTAAAAAACTTATATCATTAGTAAGATTCAGAAAAAAAGAAGAGGAGCAATTGCCCAAGGTAATAATTTGGGAGAATGATTGCTTAGGCTATAAACAAGTTGCAAGTAAATTTAGTTCTATAATCAAGACAATTGGTAAGTCTTTTTCTATTGTATCCTTAGAAGGATATGATAAATGGGGTAAGACGTTTTTTTTGAAAGAATGGGTAAAGGATCTAGAGCAGCAAAATGAAATTGCAGCTTATTACAGCGCATGGGATATTAGTGCGCTAGATCAACCATTGCCTTCTTTTTTGCATTTCCTGTTTGAGGATCTATTTGCATCATACGAAGTAAAAAGGAGTGTTATACAGCAGTTCAAAAACATAAACCAAGAACTATTTTCTCTCAATACATTAGGAAAGCTAATCAGTAAATCTCCACTTGCTATGCTTTCAGTATTTCTCGATGCTGCAAAAGAGGCTGATAAGAAAGACATTGGTTTTGTCTTGGGTGAGTTAAATCTTCTCCAAAGGAGAAAAGAGAACATTAGAGATTTTAAAATACAACTAGCAGATGTGGTTAATAAAATCAGGAAAGACAAAAACATTTATATAATGGTGGATGATCTTGATATATGCCGCCCTAAATTCATTGTTGATTTTTTAGAATCCATAAAGTATATGCTCGATGTGGAAGGACTGGTTTTCATTATCTCTGTTAGTCAAGATAAAAGTAACGTGCAAAGAGCAATCAGCACAATACTTGGACCAAATTTTAGCCTAAAATCTTTTACTGATCTCTCTTTGCATTTGCCAAAACAGCCAACAGAGCAGTTTATAAGAAAACTGTTTGAAAGTTCTGAATTACCGAAAAAATCAAAGAGTTTAATAATAGATAGCTTTATATTTTACGCAGAAAGCTTCTCATTATCATTAAAAGCAATACAGTACTGCGTAAAGAAAATAAAGCTATGTTATGTGAAAGTTGATCCGAATTTATTTACATTTTTAGTAATACTACAGTTAGTAAACACTGATTTGTATGAAGAATTATATTCATCACCTCAGACAGCACTGGAGAAGATTGATAGCGCTTTGATTCTAAACGGTCAGGAAGAATGGGAAAAGCTTAAAACTTCTCTTGAGACTACTTTTAAAGAAAAAGAATCAAAGACTAACAAATCTTTGAAGCAAATAAGAGATATTATATTCTAGCACTTTCTTTTTAATTTGCATGACACAATGGTTGTGCTTATTCCAGTTTAGCGTTGGAACCATAAGCTGGCTCACATAAATTTTAGCATACATGACCTTGAAAGATCGCGGTGCAATACTTAAATTATTAGAATAGTAGGCTAATAATGGAGCTCAAAATGCACGATGTACAAGAAATTGAAAATTTAAAATTTGACGCTGAAGTAGGCAAAGTACTAAATATAGTAATTCATTCACTTTATACCAATAAGGATATTTTCTTGCGTGAGTTAATATCAAATGCATCAGATGCATGTGATAAATTGCGCTATGAATCACAATTAAACGCTGATTTATTAGATTCAAGTGATGAGTTGAAGATTACTATTAGCTCCAGTAAAGATAAAAATGAGCTGTATATAACCGACAATGGAATTGGCATGAACAGGCAAGATTTAATAGATAATCTTGGCACGATTGCAAGTTCTGGTACGCAAAAATTCTTGAATGCAATTAAGAATAATAAAGATTCGAGCCAAGCTGTAGAGCTGATTGGAAAGTTTGGTGTTGGTTTTTATTCAAGCTTCATGGTTGCCTCAGAAGTTATAGTAGAGTCAAGGAAAGCCGGAGAAGAAGAGTCTTGGGTATGGAAATCTAAAGGAGATGGAGAATATTCAATCAGCAAGTTAGATGGTCAAATCTCTCGTGGCACAAAAATTACGCTCATCATGCGTCCTGAAGAAAGCGAATTTTTAGACAAATTCCGTATTGAAAACATTGTTACTACTTACTCTGACCACATAAATTTTCCCGTTGAGTTTGTAAATGAAGAGGGAAAAAGTGAAAAATTAAACAGCAAAGCTGCAATTTGGACTAAGCCAAAAAATGATGTTACTCAAGAAGAACATAATGATTTTTTTCGCGGTGTTGCGCATGTCGGCGGTGAGCCTTGGATGATACTGCATAATAAAAATGAAGGAGCAATAGAATATACAAACTTGCTTTATGTTCCTTCTATTAAGCCTTATGATTTGTTTCATCCAGATAGACGCTGCTCTGTAAAGTTATATGTCAATAAAGTATTTATTACTGAAGATAATGTACAAATTATACCACAATACCTGCGTTTCTTGAAAGGTGTGGTTGATTCACCAGATTTGCCTCTCAACATCAGCAGAGAAACACTGCAGAATAATCGCGTTGTTGAGCAGATTGGGAAATCCCTAACTAAACGCGTGGTATCAGAGCTCGGCAAAAAAGCAAAAGATAATTTAGAGGAATACACAAAATTCTGGGGCAATTTTGGTGCGGTGTTAAAAGAGGGTCTTTGCGAAGCTATGCCAACTGATGAAAGAGAAGCGTTGCTTTCCATTTGCAGATTTCATAGCACCAGTGATGATAAGCTAGTTAGTATTGATGATTATATAAGCAGAATGAAGCCTGAACAGGAACATATCTACTATCTCACAGGAAATAGTCTCGATTCAGTAAAAAACAGTCCACAACTTGAAGGATTCGTCAGCAAAGGATTGGAAGTGCTTCTATTTGTTGATCCAGTTGATGATTTCTGGACTAGCGTGATTCATGAATATAAAGATCAAAAATTTAAATCTGTAACTCGCGCTGATGTTGATTTAGAAAAATTCTCTTCAGAAGAAGGTAAGAAAGATGAAGAAAATAAATCAGATGAAAACAAAAGCGAAGAAAACACGGATTCTATACTTGAATACTTCACTAAGGTTCTTGGAAGCTTAGTAAAAAGTGTAAAGATCTCTAAGAAATTGACCGACAGTCCTGTGTGTTTAGCAGTTGATGAAGGAACTATGGATCTTCGCATGGAGCGTTTTTTACGTGAACAGAAGCAGCTAAATTACCGCACGCCAAAAGTACTTGAAATTAACATTAAGCATCCTTTGATAAGAAACATAATGGAATCTCACGCTGAAAATGGTGAAAACCCAACACTTGGAGATATGATTTACTTATTGTTCTATCAAGCTTGTATAGTGGAAGGCGAAGAGATGGAAGACGTAAGTCTGTTTGCTAAAAGACTCAATAATTTGCTTGGCAAAATTTCTGTTTAATGCTATAATTAACTTAGCTAATAGTTAGGGGGTAAAACATGGGTGATTGGAATTTATCTGCTGGGCTTATGTCACCAGCAGTAGATACTGCAGAAAAAGAAAAGGAACGTCGTCATTCCAGAGATTCAGGTAATGAAAGTCAAGAAGAAGTTAGCGTTGATAATTCTGACACTGAAGATACGCCTTCTAATGGAGCAAATACGTTAAAGTTTCAGCTAACACAATCTCTGCTAAGTCAAGGCAAGTGAGAATAATGGGGATGCAAATTCTGGCAAGCAAGCTTACAAAGACCTACCCAGGATGGATTTTGTAATTAATGGTCAAGTTATAGACAAGAATTTCGTTAGCCAGCTTCGTGATAAATGTAATCAAAATGACCAACGCCAAATCGCAAAACATGTTTTTACAAAAATGTTTGAACATGCTAAAGCAGAAATTCCAAATGATAATCTATTAGAAGAATTAATTAATAGTTGCAATCAGGCTGGTTATGATGGCTCTTTGTTAATGCAGCTCTCTCCTATATTTTTGGGACACGATTTGCAATTGCCTGATGCTAATGATAGACATATAGAGATTGTCTGTAGTGATCAGGATTCTTTAAATATTAAATATTGTCCAAATATGCCTGTTAAGCAACTGGATAAAGAAATATGCAGGGTTGATGCTATTTTAGAGTTCACGCTTAAATCTCAAGATGGTAAAGTAGAGTATGAAGACGGCAAGGTAACGCTTACCATTCCTGAGAAATTAAAGAATTACAAAGTTGATGGCAAAAGTTTGTTAGATGATATAAAGATGCATTTTGAAGATGTTGATAACGCAATTATTGAGTCTCTTCTTGAAAATATTGATGAAGGTCAGAATTCATTTGTTGTAGATTTGTCAACACAGGTGAATTCAGATTCATTTGATATTATTCCTGAGGATACAGTTTTTGATCTGGGCCATATTCCAGAATTAGTAAAAAAAGCAGTGGATGATAAGGATGTTAATGCCTTGGCTGATCACATAGGCTTTTTTCAAGATCATGTTACTCATGTATCATCTAAGGAAGGTTTGCCAGTAGTAGAGAAAACATTAGAAATAGTAAGTGGTTTTACCAAGGAGCAAAGCAAGCCATGGAGATGTTATCCTACTGTACCTATTGCAAGTCATATATATTCTGTCAAGCAGCAGTATTATGATGGTTACATTTCTCAAGAAGGTTATGAAAAGCTTAAAAAGATGGAGGAGACTTTGTGCAAGATCAAGTCTGATCTAATAAAAAGAAGTAGCAATGATCCCAATGAAGAATCTCCTGTTAAAAATGCTCAAGATACTTCGGCTATACTAAATGAGGCTCCAACCTCAAGCCAAGCAGTGAATCAAGAAGATAATAATCAATTAAGTACTAAAGAATCCAAAAGTACTGACAATCAACAACTACAAAGCGGTATTGTTGATGAAGGAGAAAATATTATGGATAATAAAAAGGCTTCAAAAGAAGCTATAAGTAATAATTATAGGAGGGGTAAAATGCATAGTAGTGATCAAAATATAAAAACCGTAGGGGAAATGTTGTTTGATGCTATCTCTAGTTTTGATTGTAAAAAAGTAAGGTCTTTAGTAGAGCAGGCAAAGCAAGAGGGCAATAATGTAGAACCTATCATGAATGAAGCTTTTAAGAAAGCTAATGAGACGAGAGTTAAGCAACAAAGTACAGCATCTAGAAAAAAGCTCAAAAAAATTAAAGAGTTTCTTAAAAAAGAACTCGATAATATTGCCATATTATCAATGAGCAATGATGTAGAAACTACTGTAAGTAGACAAGAAGTTCCTGTGGTGGAATCTGAAGGAAGTGAATCAGATTCACTATCACTGAGTTCTGAGAAGGATGATTTTTCTAAACTTGAAGGTGATAAAAGTGATTGCTCTGCCGGAACTTCCTCAGACTCTAATAGTAATTCTCCATTTGAAAAAATTAGTGAAGAAGGTCATGAAACAAGAATATCTGTAATTGACACAGTGGAAGCTGAAGCAACAGCTAATGGTACTGTTTCTAGTAATTCTGTTCCTTGTACTTTCAGAGTAGAATTAACAAGTGATGATGAAGATGAATTTCTTTCGATTGAATTTGAAGATGTTAATAATGATATTAACGTCAATCAACCTACTGAGCATGTAGAACAAGTTGCTAACGGAAATGGACAGCCAAAAACAGAATTGCCAAGAATTAATGAGCAAAGCAGCAAAAGTGGCCTCAAAAAAAATCCACAAAATACAAAGAAGTATGTTGTAGCTGCTTCTGCGCTTGCAATAGCCGGTATTGTTTCAGGGGTGGCTGTTGCAGTTTACTTGGAAATGTTAGCAGTGGGAATGCAGCTCTTTGTGTTATTGCGGCTGCAGTTACGTACTGCTATAGACCTCAAAGCTCACTTGAGGATAATGAGGTTGAAAAGGCTGATGTTACGCAAAAAAGTACACCTTGTTGTGGCTGGTAATGAATAAATATAGTAGTCTATCATTCAATAATTTATTATAATTGTATTGATTATTAATAGATAAGAACTTGGTAGACTACGAAGAGATGCTTGCTAAGTTGACAAAATTGCCATTTAATGCTACACTTAGCTTAACTACTAATTAGGAGGAAAAACATGTTAGGTTCAGATTTTGTATCACAGGAATCAAACAAAATTTTAAAGAAATCAGATTCTAGGGATTCTGGCACTGAAGAAGGGTTTGAAATTTTAGAACGAGAAGAAAAAGAGCGCCGTCATTCTGAGGATTCAGGTAATGAAAGTCAAGAGGAATCTGGCGTTAATAATTCTGATACTAAATCTAGTGCAGTAACTACGTTAGAATTTCAGCTAACACAATCTCTGCTGGGTCAAGTAAAGGCAAATGAGAATAATGAAGATGTAAAGTCTGGTAAAGTAGCTTATAAAGACCTACCTAGAATGGATTTTG
>NZ_CP016430.1:512205-583895 GCF_003999585.1 Wolbachia endosymbiont of Bemisia tabaci
GTAGCATTATCGAGTTTTTGAGCAAGGACAGCCTGTTCATCACGAATACGTTTGATCTCTTGTTCGTAGGCTATAAATTCTTTTTCTGACCAGTTGAACCTATTTAGTTCTTCATATGCTCTTTCAATTATTAGATCACTTCCTATTATTCTCTCTAGCTCTTCTTCACTAGTTTCATCTGCATATCTAAAGAAGTAGACCCATTTTTCAACTATACTTGAAAGCTGATCTTCTTTGGTTTTTGGAAATTTAGGTAACTCAATAAATATAAAGTAAAAATCTTTTAGATCATGCTCATTAGTATCTTCATCGCGAATAGTATGCTTTGATTTGTACTCAGACTTATCAGGAAATAAAATACAGTCTGCTATAGCAATAAAGATAATTTCCTTAAGGTCATGATATTGATCGCCTTTATCAGCCTGTCTTGAATAGGCTTTAGCAGCATAGTATTGAGCACGTTTTTCAAAGCCCTTAGTTTTAGCGACCTGGTCAGGTAAGGAAGCAGTATTACTACTACCCCCTCCCTTAGAAACGCAGCATGCAGGTTTCCCCACACTACGCTTGAGCCCCTTATCTAAGTTCTTCTTTTCTAGAACCGGCTTGTCCTTCATGATTCCTCAGGAAACATCATTCTTAATGGTGACACCAACAGTAGAGAACCTTCTCTTGAGAAAGAGCTTGCTAACATTCTTGTTCGTTTCACTCTCTCATCAAAATACTTTTTCCATTTTAAGTCAAGGGGATTTGCATCCGCTCTGATTTTAACATGTCGTCTGATAGGTATATCAATCAGCTTAAGCAGTCTTAAATACCGTATCTCTTTTGGTTTGTTCTTGCATATGGGTGCAGCAAAGACCCATTGGCGTTGACCCATTACTTTGAAGTAACGATTCTTTATCCAACGTAATCCTTTACGAGGATGTCTTTTCTTTGCCCATTTCCATAAACTATGCCAAATTTCATTGTCGATTTTTCTAAACGCTTTTTTAGCACACACATGGTGATAGTAATTTCCCCATCCTCTCAGTAGAGAGTTAAGTGACTTAATTACTATAGCCTGAGTGTTTGCTATATTTGCTTTTATCAATGTACGTGCTTTATTAAGAAGTCTTTTAATACTTTCTTTCGAAGGTTTAATAATTAACTTCTTATTATATCTACGTACATTACAACCAAGAAAGTCAAACCCTGTTGTAATAAATGTAATCTTTGTCTTCTCTTCTGACAGAGCTAAACCTCTCTCATGAAGGAAAGATGATACTAATGGCTTAACTTCATTTTCCAGTAGTTCACATGTAAAACCTGAAATAATAAGGAGAGTAGACCAGCGGAACTTCCCCACCAGTCTCTCGCAGAACTGTACGGAAACCTCTCGGTTTATACAGCTCCCATTATTTAGCCCTTTGATCCTAACCCAAGTGTCCAATGATAGAAAATATTTGGAGACCTCTTTCTCACTTTTCCTAGAAATTGCTTTGCTAGTCTTCCATGATCTCGAAGTTTCTTATATTTGGTTCTGACCCATCTTATGAGGTATCTCTCTATATTTCTGAGAGATGTATACATCTCCGATTTATAAAACCTGCCATAGTACTGAAACCAGCCTCTGACTATTGGATCTATTTTCTTCGATATTTCCTCTAATGTGTACCTAGAATGGATTTTGTAATCAATGGTCAAGAGATAGATCAGAATTTTATCAACAAATTATATATTAAAAATGATAAAGACAAAAAAAACTATCGCCTGTTTGCTAAGCAAATTTTCGCAGGAATGTTTGAACATGCTAAAGCAGAGGTTCCGAATGATTCCCTCATAGAGGAATTAACCACAAGTTGTAATCAAGCGGGGTATATGGCTTTCTTTGCTATCCGAATACATAGTATATTAATAAAATATCAGGTACTTTCTAGCGATTCTGACAAGAAGATCATGTACATCGATTGTTCTGATGAGAATTATGTACGCATTAACTATAAGTCATCAATGGTGGCACGCAATCCTGATGAACCAGAGAAGGAGATATGTGAATTAGACAGTTTACTTAGATTCACACTTAAATTTCATAACGGTGAAGTAGAGTATGAAAATGGTAAAGTAACACTTATCATTCCTGAGGAATTAAAAGCTGGTAGGGAAAGTTTACTAGACGATATTAATGAACGTTTCACAGATTATGATAATGATGGATTTATTCGTTTACACGTTGCAGCACAAAAAGGTAATGTTGAGCTTGGCAGGCGTTTACTAGAATGTGGTGCAAATATTGAGATTAAATCAAAAACAAAAGTAGGTGGTGACACTGCACTTCATTTAGCTGCTAGAAATGGTCATAAAGATTTTGTGAAGCTTTTACTTGATAATGACGCAAATGTTAACTCGGTGAGCAGTACAGGCAGCAGAGTAACTCCTTTACATGAAGCAGCATATAGTGGACATTTAGATGTTGCAGAATTGCTAATAGAGTGTAGTGCAACAGTTGATGCTAAAGATCGGCATAACTTTACTCCTTTGATGTACGCTTCTGCAGAAGGTAATTCGGCAATGGTGGAATTACTTTTACAAAAAAAGGCAGATCTTTATTTACAGGATAATAATGGTGAAACTGCATTGCATAGCGCTGCTGATAATGGTCTTTCTGATGTAGTTGCCATTTTGATAGGTGCAGCAGAAGATAAAGAAAAGTATGTTAATACACAAAGTAGGGGTATTGGTACTGCATTACACGTTATAGCTTATAATCGAAAAATAAACGAAGGGCATAAAAAAGTTGCAAAACTGCTAATAGACAACGGTGCAAGTCCATATTTAGAAAATGATCCAATTATTAATAATCCACTAGATGCTTTTTGGAAAGGAAGCTCTTTAGATATGGCAAAAAAACGAGGAAATAAGGGATTTTTGGAATTTATGTCATCTTTAGGCTATTCAGTAACCGTACCAAGCAATTCAAAGAATGATCCACAAAACACAAAAAAGTATGTCGTAGCTGCTTCTGCGCTTGCAATAACTGGTATTGCCTTAGGAGTAGCTGTTGCAGTTTACTTAGAGATGTTAGCAGTAGGAGTAGCAGTTGCAGTTTGTTGTCTTATTGCAGCTACAATTACGTACTGCTATAGGCCTAAAAGCTTAGTTGAGGATAATCAGGTCAAAAAGGTTATGCAGACAGAAGAATGTCAGTCTAAGTAATAAATATAGTAGTCTATCATTTAATAATTTATTATAATTATATTGGTTGTTAATAGATAAAAACTTGGTAAACTACGAAGAAATATTCTTAAATAAAATCAAAGATATAAAAGATGAGGGGCGCTACCGTGAATTTACGCATTTTGCGTCATTGCCAGGTAGGCTCCCCCACATTATGGACTATGAAAGAAATAGGGAAGTTATTGTCTGGTGCAGTAATAATTATCTGGGAATGTCACAAAACGATAGTGTTATTGCTGCTATTCAAAATTCATCTGTTGGTGCTGGAGGAACAAGAAATATATCCGGCACAACAAAAGAAGTTGTTGAGCTTGAGAAGTCTTTAGCTGATCTGCATCAAAAAGAAGCTGCTTTAACTTTTGCTTGTGGCTACCTTGCTAACCAAACTACACTTAGCACTTTATCATCTGTTATTCCGAATGTGGTAATTTTTTCAGATGAGAAAAATCACTCTTCAATGATAGAAGGTATAAAGTCAGGCAAAAGACCGAAGCACATATTTAGGCATAATGACACTGATCACTTAGAGCAGTTGCTAAAGTCTATAGATATAAAAACGCCGAAAATAATAGCACTTGAATCTGTATACTCAATGGATGGTGATGTAGCACCGCTTGAAGCGATATGTGATCTAGCAGGTCAGTATAATGCAATTACCTATTTGGATGAGGTACACGCAGTTGGCATGTATGGACCGCGCGGTGGCGGAATTGCAGAAAGAGAAGGTTTGATGGATAGAATAACTGTTATTCAGGGTACATTATCAAAGGCTTTTGGAGTGATGGGTGGATATATAGCGTCTTCAAAGAGCTTGGTGGATGTAATAAGAAGTTCAGCCCCAGGATTTATTTTTACTACTGCTATGTCACCCGTTTTAGCAGCAGCAGCAAAGGCAAGCGTTGAGCATTTAAAATCGAGCAATGTTGAAAGAGAGAAGCAAAAACAGTCTGTTGAAAAGGTAAAAGACTCACTGAGAAACGCAGGAGTGAATTTTATGCAAACAGAAACTCATATAATTCCAATCATAATTGGCGATCCTGAGTTGTCCAAAAAAGCATCAAAATTGTTATTTGATAAGTATGGAATATATGTACAACATATAAATTACCCAACAGTTTCAAAGGGGACTGAGCGCTTCCGTATTACCCCTACACCTTACCATACAAATGAAATGATAGAGCATTTATTAACAGAGTCTCTTGTGAAAGTTTTTGAGAAATTGTCTGTTTGTGTCTGTTGTTGAGTTTAAAGTTGCCAAGAATAAGGTATCTATTTAAAAGCATGGTTAATGTACAAAATCAGTGCTTTATTTCTTGTCATGAAAGTAGCTAACACTGGGTATCCAACTAAGTTACTTTACAACGTTTTTTGTGCAAAAGGACTAGATGCCATTGTCACACACTGACTATTTGTTCCTATAGTTGTCTTTTCTCGTCTATCTTATTTTGCCACCCTGCTGCAATGAGGGGTAGGTAAGACCATTTATTATTTTCACTACGTGACTTTTGCTCTTTTGAATGAACTTTAGTTTATATCTCCAGCAATGACAAGCGCGTTATCTTCTTTTAATCTCCCACCGCTTTCTTGCAGAAAAAGCCTACCGAGTGAAGTTTTATATTTATTAATTCCAGAGTAAATTATTCCATTGTATCTTCCGGCAGCAAGATATGCAAAACCTAGTACCGTTGAGCCAAGGGAGCGCAGATTATTATTGTCAAGTGGTAATTTATTTAACAAATTACCACTTATGTCTATTATTCCCCCTTCACGAGCTTTCATCCGCATTTTTACATGGCGAGATTTGAAATCTTCAAGAAAAGCTCCTTTCTTTTCCTCTGCCCAGAAAGTTTCTCTAAGTGCTGGAGCATCAATCACAGCTGCTACAACTCTGTTTTTATGAATGAGACAAACTGATACTGCAAAATAAACCATACAACTAAAAAGGTTTTCCTTGCCTTCTATAGGCATAATAAACCAAGTATAACCGCCGTCTTTTAGATTTTGGCCCACATCGTCTTCAAAAATAAAGTCATAGTTCTGGTTGTAGTTTTTTAAGCAATCGTATATAAGTTGCTTGGATTTTGAATAAGTTTTATTGATAAAGTCTGCTGACTTAACGCTTGAAATTTGCAATTCATTAAAATCACGTATAAGCTGCTTGGAGGCACTGCGTACAGAATCAAGCATCACATTGATTCGTGGTGATGAAATGGCCATTTACTCTTTTACTCTTTCGTAATAGCTGTTATCAGGAGTATGTACTACAATTTTATCCCCTTCTTTTATAAATTGAGGCACGTTAACACGTATTCCGTTTTCCAAAATTGCAGGCTTATAAGAAGCAGTAACAGTCTGCCCTTTGATAACAGACTCTGTTTCTTTTATAGTTAGTGTAACGTGATCAGGCACATGTGCAGAAATTATTTTATCTTGATAAGTTACTACTTTAATTTTCATATTATCTTGCAAATAAGCCTTCTTTTCCCCTAATAAGTCTAAATTTATAACAATCTGCTCGTAACTACTTGGATGCATAAGATTTACGATATTCCCTTCAGTAAAAAGATAAACATATTCCTCTTCATCTAAAATTGCCCTTCTGATTGTTGCATCAGAGCGAAACCTCTCATAGTACTTTGCTCCTGTTTGGATATTTTTCATTTCAGCTTGTATATATGCACCACCTTTACCAGGTTGAGTATGCATAATATTTACAACCAAAAACAATCCACCGTTATGTTCTAGTACCTGACCTGGCCTGATATCATTAGCCCTTTCTGCCATAATTACACTTTTAATTTGGTCTGGTTATTATAAATAACTTTATACAAATATCAAAATTTTTATTGGCCAATGAATTCTGGCATGTTGATTACTATATACCTTTCCTTCATGTTAATGTATGGAAATACTTCTTTAGTAAAAGATAACATAATGTTTTTTTTTGTGCTGATAACCAAAATTTCTAATATATCCCCCGAGCCGAAATTATGCACAGACTTCACATAGCCATATAATTCATTACTCTCTAGTCTTACTTCCATATTCACAAGATCATCTTGGTAAAATTCATCCTCATCATTTAACTGTGGTAGCTTATCTCTTTCTATATATAACTTTTTATTTCTTAAAAGTTCTGCTTCATTACGGGAATTCACACCGCTAATTGTTGCTATTACTAAATTATTACTGACAACAGACACCAAGCTTATTTTATAATTTTCACTTCCGATTATTAGTTCACCATATAGGAAAATATTTTCGGGCTTTTCAGTAAAGGTTTTTATTTTGACAGCTCCTTTGATTCCATGAGGAGAAGTAATTATTCCGAGGCATATATTCATATTAATATGATAGTTGAAATCAGCTTTTTGTCCATAGAATTGACAATTTACTGAATTAACATACAATTAATATTGTGATAATTATAGTGGGTAATGTGTGAGTTCTATCAGTAATCAAGAAAAGCAAAGTATTATAAGTAGCTTAGAAGAAATCAACTGCAAGCTAAAAGGTGAATCTATAAAACTTGATGATACAAAGGAATCTATAATAGTAGCACGTCGTAAACCTGTTGTTGAAGAGGTATTAGAACATCTACGCAACTCTTGCACTACTAACTGTAATGTTATGATCGATGCAGAAACTGGATTTGGTAAGACTTACGACATTGGAATACTGAGTTATGTACTAGCCCAAGCAGGGTTTCATCATCTGGTTGCAGTACCAAGCAGTGACCTAGTGAATCAAGCTAAAAAAATGATGAGTAGTGCATTTACTGTAAACATTAGGACACCTAAAACTGCTGAGGAAATTAAAAATGCACTGAAGGCAACTAAACCTACAACAATTATAGTGACACATGACCTGTTATTGCAGCAAGAAAATAATCGTAAATTTAAAGACCAAAATACCAAGTTGTGGATTAGTGTTGATGAAGCAGACAGTATTAACAAGCAGCAGGATTTTGAGAATATGTGCAAGCTTGATGAGGAGTATCCTACAACTTACCTAACTGCAACACCAAAGAGAAGGATTTTAAATAGATGCGGAAAAGTTATCAGCCCGACAAGATTGAGTAGACGTTGTATTGGAAACGCCATCGAAACAGCAAGTGTTATTACAAAAACCAATAGGATAACAAATTTCACTCTAGCATTAGTCGTGAATATTGCTACCTCCATAATATCTTTAGCTATATTGTTTCCTATTATAAATAGTAACGTTGCTGCTGTAATTGGTCTAACTTCAGATTATTGGCTGTATTCTGCTTTGATTGGAAACTTATATTATACAATTTCTATGTTTATATTTGGTATAGTAATGTTGCCAATTTGGTGGGTACTAACTAAAGCAACTGGTGTAGAGTCAAAAGAACTGCTTTCTAGATTTCTTGCTAACGTGCGTAGCTTATTTACTAGAGAAAAATCGAGCCCAGCTCATGAGTATGTTGAAGAGAGCGAAGAAGTTTTTAATTACAATAAGCTTGTTGATACCGATGATTTATTAACTTCTATAAGATGGAATGTGCAAAGCCCAATTGGAGAAAGTGCTCTGCTTTTAGCTGATGATGTAAATAGTATAGTTAATCTTAACTTTGCGTTGCAGGGTAAGGATAATCTAGTAGTATATGAAGGTAGTACACGTTATGAAGTGTATAATAAATTTCAGCCTGAAGGGATATCTTATCAAGACTATAGGCTCAAGTTACGCGAAGCGAACTTTATAAACTGCGTTAAAAAGCAACATCCTAGTCTGACAGAAGAGCAGATATCTGAATTAAAAGAAAAGGTGGATTTCAGTAGTACTGCTGAATATCTAAAATATAGAGTAATGCATTCAATGATCGATCTTACTCTCTCATATTTAATGAAGTGTGATAATATTACTTTAGATAAAAAAAGAAGAGAAGGTTTGAGTGAATTGATAGAAGATGTTAAAAAGAATGTTAGCACCACTAATGATAACAATATTATAAGCTACCTAGAGAGAAAAGGCTTTAGTGAGCAATTTGCTAGAGATGAGCTCTTACTGCAAATAAAGACAGTAATTGAAGCACTGAGTAAAAGTGATAATGAGCAATGCAGCTTAATAGTTGATAATTGGCGCTTAAGCAAAGAGCTCCATGACCTCATGGAAAGAGAGGAAGGTATACTACATAGTCTCATTGATTTCTGCAAACAAAATAAATGTATCTTTGCAGGAATTGGGAAAAATGATCTTGGTATTGGAGAAAACAGACTCTTTTCAGCGATAATACGTAATCAGATAGGTGGATATCGAACTCTTTATTGTGATTATGAAAAAAGAGATTTTGATTCATTGGCTAAATATGCGTTGACAACGGTTATAGATGGATCGAAAGGTCGTGGATTTGATAGTGAATATAATCATGTTGCATCAATATTTGCAGATTCGGTTAGTCAGTTCAATAATCCATCTGAAGCCCTACAGAATCTTGGAAGAAATAGAGAGCGTAATGAGAGCAGACAATCATGGTTTTTCGCTGCTGCAGGTGAAGAAGTTGAGCTATTTGTGAATAAGATCTTAGCAAATTTTAAAAACGAACCACAGAAATTTTGTCAGAAAGTTTTGTTTCCAGCTACTAATAAATACAATAAGTTGCTAAAAAATAGAATGGGAGAAGAACTTGGAAGAAAAATAGAAATCTATATTAGTAAAAATATTGATGCATTAGGAAATATTGATGATTCAGCTCTGAAGAAGTTTTCTAGTGATTTGATAAAAGAAACGTATGAAAAAGTTCATGATATAAATGATTTTGATGTCAAAAAGACAGAACAAGATTTACATAGGATTTTAAAAAGTACAGAGGCATAATACCTTCGTTCATATGAAGATAGAATTAAAAACAACGGTAAATTATCTTGCACACGCTCAGCTTTATTTTCTGTGGGGAGTGCTATAACAAAGGTAATGTATTATCTTTGGGCAGGGTTTGACTATTTAGTCTTTTTGGCTAAAGCGTACAATATAGATAAATCTGGAGATACCAGTGCAAGAGCGTATGTACACATAATCAGAAACTGTCACTGTGAAAGTAGTGTGAAGGCGCAAAATGTATTGGTTCATGCATTAGAAATTGCCAAAGAACATGACAGCAGTTTCAAAAGAAATAGTTTGTACGAAGGCAATGAGGATAGATGTAAAGAAAAAATCATCTCATATTTTCAATCCAAGCAATATATACGTGCATTAGATAGAACAATTGCTCAAATTGAAAATAAACACTTGGTAACAATTTTGAAAGCTGTAGGCTACAAAGATGATGCTAATAAAATGGCACAAGAAATTAAAGATTTTTTATGTGATTTAAAGAATTTAAACTGCGTGGAATTTAGAGAAAAGTATTATCAAGGCAACTTATATCAAGAAAGCAAATTATACAAAATCAATAATCAAGTTAGTACTATAATTGATGAAATTGTAAGGTGTCATAAATGGCATCATGGAATAGAGGACTTAGAGCTAAAATTAAAAATCAACCATAATATTTTTGAAGTCAGAGTTAACAATGATTTTTCTAAGTTACGTGAGAAAAACTTTAACAAACGCTCTAAAGAAAGGACATATCTAGGTAGATCTATGTTACTTATTGGGTTTATAATTTCAATTGAGCTTATAGGTAGAATATCATCAGGTCAGACCATGCCATTGCCTTTACTTTGCGGTTTTATAGTATTTGGACCATTGGCACTCTTGTGTGGTGCATTGTTATATGAAATAACAACCTATTTAGTGAGAGGAGCATTTTTTACTTTTGGAGTGCCAATTCTTTTAGGAGAACTGTCTAAATGTGTTTTGAGAAACGGCTTAATGAAAAGTTTGTTAGATATGACATTATCGCTTGGTAACTCGGCTTTTTTCAATATTCCGAAAGACATCGTGCAATCGTTTATATTTGAGGATATAACAAAATTTGACTCACTAAGTGATATAAATGAGCTTACACTGATAAGAGAACAGAAAAAGGCAAAGTGTACAAATGAAGTAGCTGATAAAGTTGTAGCTACTGCTTTATCTGCAATTTTGATACAGCCAACAACTAGTGAGCAGGAAGGTTTAGTTTTTAACTAGAACTTTTCAGATAAATATTGAGTGAGGATTTCAATGCCTTCATCAATCTCTTTTTCAGTGATAATGAGTGGAGGCAAGATTCTTACAACGTTATCTGATGTTACTCCAATAGTGAGTAAACCACGGTGACTTAGCTCTTCTGCAAATTTTTGGTTATTCATTTTTACTTTTATTCCTAGCATCAACCCTTTTCCTCTCACTTCTTCTATCATTGGAAACTTGCTTGCTAAGTCCTCTAGTTTGTTTTTTAAAGACTTACCTCTAACTTCAACATTTTCTAAGAAGCCAGGGCTGAGCAATTCATCCAATACAGCATTACCTACTGAAGTTGCAAGTGGATTACCACCAAAAGTAGAACCATGCATACCGACCGCCATGTACTTAGCAACCTTTTCAGTTGCAAGACAAGCCCCCAGAGGGAAACCTCCTCCTATTCCTTTTGCAAGAGCACATATGTCAGGCTTAACTCCTATGTGTTCGTACGCAAATAATTTTCCCGTTCTGCCAGCACCGCACTGAACGCAATCAAAAAATAGCAGTATGTCGTTTTCGTTACATAGTTCTCTTAGCTCTTTCATGAAGACTTCACTCATTACTTTAATACCACCTTGTCCCTGTATTGGTTCTATTAATATAACACCTATGCCATTAGAAATTGCTTTCTTTACACTCTCAATATTGGGCTTTATGTTATCACACCAGTCAATATAAGGATTCAGTAATTCAGAAAATTTCTGTCTATCGTTTGTTGCACAAGTTAAAAATGTCCTTCCATGAAATGCACCATGAAATGTTAGAATTCTATAGCGATTTTTATTACCTTTTCCATTTTGATAGGCCCTAGCGATTTTAAGTCCACATTCCACTGCTTCTGATCCAGAATTTGCAAAAAATACAGTATTAGCAAAGCTGTTGTTTATTAAATTTTCTGCAAATTTATTGGCAGTAGATATATTATAGGTATTTGATATATGCCATAGTTTTTCTCCTTGTAATTTTAGGACATTAGTTAATCGTGGGTTGGAATGACCTAAACTGCTAACTCCTATTCCAGAGTGAAAATCTATATAGCGCTTATTATCGATATCATACAAGTAAATACCTTTGCCATAAGAAAAATTTATGTTAATAGGAGAATAAACTGGCAAGATAGGAGAAATTGTCATAAAAGTATGATATGCTAATTTTTTATTAATATCATAAAAGACGTTATTTCACAATGAGAAGAATATGTATAAATTAAGTAAATTAATGTTTACTACACTAAAAACAAATAGATATACAAAAATTATCTCGCTATTCTTATTAATTTGTATGGTTTTATTGGGCACAATATACCGCAATTATTCATTAAAGAATAATTTTCTTTCTTTTTACCGTAATTCAAATGCAAACTTAAAAGATCTATTGGAAAATAGTATAATAAAAAAATATCATTATTTACTAATAGAAAAACATCATATTAAATATAACAGTTTTGATTACATAAACCAGTTGGTAAAATTGCGTGCTGAATTGTTACAATCAGTAAGCAAAGTAAGAAATTTTAGCTTAATACTGTATGATCAAAATGCCAGAGTAATTTTCAGTAATTTTAATACTCAAGGTCATGACTATGAGCAGTTGCTTACAAATGATGAAATTGATAAATTGCTAAGCAATCAAGAAATATTTTACGCTACAGGAAATACATTAACTTCTACTTTCCCTATATTTCATGAAGATGACATTAAGCCTTCATTTTTTTTGAAGATCATTCAAAGCTATAATGACTCTTATATTATGGTATATAGTCTATTTTCAATATTAATAGGCTTATTACTAGTTATCTTAATACTAATAATGCTTTATTTGCACCTTTCCAACACCCAAATGCTAGCCAAGCAGCATAAAACTAATATTGAATTACAAAGGGTTAAAGAGGCATTAGAGCAAGAAAATGCAAATAAGATAAAATTTTTTGCAAGTGTTACACATGAGTTGCGTACACCTCTTAATGCTATTATTGGATTTGCAAAGTTGATCAAAAATGAAACTTTAGGTTCGGTAGATCACTCTGAATACAAGGAATACGTAGACGATATATATAATGCTGGTACACATTTACTTGCTTTGATTAATGATGTGCTCGATTTTTCTAAAGCTGAATCAAGTAGTTTAACAGTAGAGAAAGTGAAGTTTAATCTGAATAAGATAATAGATTCGTGCTTAAAAATGTTATCACCTAAACTAAAAGAAACAGGCATTAGTTTAAAGAAAGAGATATCTGATAAACAATTATTAGTTATCGCCGATCCCAAAAGAATGAAGCAAGTTATAATAAATTTGTTATCAAATGCAATCAAGTTCACTCCTCAAGGTGGTTTAATAAGAATGATTATTAAAGAGAATATAGAAAAAAATTTATTAACTATTGAGTTTCATGATAATGGAATAGGGATAATGCAGCAGGACATATATAAAGTTATGTCCGTTTTTGGCCAAGCAGATTCGGGATATAGAAACGAAGGCACAGGTATCGGATTACCTCTAAGCAAGAAATTAGTAGAGTTAATGGGTGGGACTTTCAACATTCAAAGTGAAGCAAAACTTGGTACTACGATAATATTGAGCTTCTTTTATGAAGAGCAAACATGTGAAAAGTTGATAGATTTTTAGTAAAATATATTTGATATTGCACTTTTATATCTAGTACATTCCTAAGTCATACTGACGTGATACCTCTTGGCTAATAATAAGTAGCGGAATGTAAGTAAATTAAACTTTTTTAGCTATACTTCCTGAAAACACTTTATAATTCTTGAGCATAAAGAAAATTCCTTTAATAATGAAGCATGCTAATCAGGAACTTAATAAAACAAGCAACTCAAGTAGGAAATAGTGAAAACGTAATACAATATGTCAAATATCTCTATCAATTTGAGAAGTTTAGAAATACATTAAACCTCACTTTGTCACTAATAAAGCAAAATAGACTCTCGTTTGAAATATATCAAGAAGGATTAGTGGATATGGAAGAGGGAGTGTGTAAGACAATTCGTTCTTCTGGTTTAAATAAGTATGTTATTGTGCTAAGAAGGTCAAATCCTTACATCATAGTACATGAACTTTCACATATGGTTGAAAATGAACTGAACTTAAGCTTAGAGCAAGAGTTTCTCTATAAAGTTTATCAGGATATTGAGCAGAACTTAAAGCAGTCAAATATTCTTGTACAGAAAATTATCGGTCAAATTATATTTGAAGAGATACAAGCAGCTTATCAAACTGCAAAATCACGCGCATCTGAATTATTTGCACGCTATTTTGAGCTGTTTGCTTGGGCTCAGGAAGTTTATCCTAAAGATAAAGAATATCTAATTCGCACTCAAGATTTAAACAAAGTATTTCTTGCTACTAACCAATGGAAAAAGAGATGCCTGGATCCACAAATAATGGAGAGAATAGTAGATAAAGAAGTAAAGGAATATAGCGATAAAACTGCTTTTAAAGATATAAACAAAGTACAAAGCAGTTGGACTAATAAATTTTCCTCTGGGAGTAAAAAAATTGGTTCTATATTTGGAGATGATAATTAGCTTAACAGAACAAAGTTCACTTCTTCAACATTTCAAGTTATAGTTCTCACAATTAAAGAGTTCAAATATATATGAAAACTATATTAGCTGTTGAAACAAGCTGTGATGAAACTGCAGCAGCAATTGTAAATAGTAATAAGCAAGTTCTTGCTCACGAAATTCTTTCTCAGGCAGAGCATAAAAAGCGCGGTGGAGTGATTCCTGAAATAGCATCACGTGCTCATATGAAGCATTTAAGTGATCTAATAAAAAGTGCTATGGAAAAATCTAACCTTAACTTTTGTGATCTAGATGCAATTGCAGCAACATCAGGACCAGGACTCATAGGTGGATTAATAGTTGGTACAATGATGGCTAAAGCAATTGCACACGTAACACAAAAGCCGTTTATTGCAGTTAATCACTTAGAAGCACATGCGTTAGTTGTTAGGCTACTGTATGAGGTTGAATTTCCGTTTTTAGTCCTGCTGATATCAGGTGGTCACTGCCAATTTTTAATTGCACAGGATGTAGGTAAATACATCAAACTTGGAGAAACGCTTGATGACTCATTAGGAGAAGCATTTGACAAAGTCGCTAAGACACTGGGTCTAAGCTATCCGGGAGGTCCATTAATTGAAGAGTTAGCTAAAAAAGGTGATGGTATGAGATTTAAGCTGCCAAGAGCAATGATAAAACGTTCTGGATGTGACTTTTCATTTTCTGGAATTAAAACAGCAGTAAAAAACTTAGTGCGAGAACTTATAATGAGCAAGCAAGATATTTGTGATGTTTGCGCTTCATTTCAAGAGTGTATTAGTGACATATTGCTCGATAGGGTCAAAAATGCGATCATTATATCTAAATCTTTAAATATTAAAATCAATGATTTTGTTATTACCGGTGGAGTTGCAGCAAATAATTTTCTGAAAGAGCAGTTGAAAAAGCACATAGACTTGAACGTGCTTTCTCCTCCAAGCAATTTATGTACAGACAATGCAGTGATGGTTGGATGGACAGGAATTGAAAGGTTACAGAGACACTATGTAGACTCTCTTGACTTTGCACCAAGGCCAAAGTGGGAATTAGAAAAATATTACTAGCACAAAAAATTATCTACTATATAATGCGGCCGCTGGTGAATTTTTGTAGGCTTAAAAATTACAGTGGAAAGCCTTATTCACTACCGGCATTATTATTTATGAGGTATAATATGTTAAATAAACTTAACAATGTTATTAGTTGTATTAAATCTAAATCCAGCGCAAGTCCAAATATAATAAGTGAAGTTTTGTTAGATGCAGGGAGCATTGGTATAGCCAGGGCATTTAGTAAAGTAAATATTTCTGAGTTAAAAAGCTCACAAGGCAATTCAGAAGATGGGATAAGTGAGCAAGACCTAATAATCATATATGATTGTATTAATAAAGTAATTCAAGAAAAAAACTATAATATATGTACTAATAATCTTGATTATATAAAAAGCAGGATTTTAGAAGAAAATATAAGTGATTCATTAGCTGAAAAATTTCGTCAAGATGGATGGAATATAATAAGTGATGATGGTTTTTCGCTATTAACAGTGGCTATTGAAAGAATTGGGAAAGAACAAGAGGAAAATAGGAATTATGATATTCATGTTGAAATAGCTGTATCTCTAATTCTTAGTATGAGCAGAGAATTGATTATAAAATTGGAGAATTTTGCAGATAGTAATGATAAAACACTTCTACATTATTTAGCTGAGTTGGGTAAAGAAGATATTTTACGTTTTGTGATAGAAAATTCTAATTTTGACATTGAAAAAGCATTAAGGAATAAAGATAGAGATGGCAAAACACTACTACACTATGCGGCTAAATCTGGCAATAAAGAATGCTTGAAAATTCTCATAGAAAATGAAGCAGATTTTAGTTGCACTACCAATAATAAAACTGAGTTACACTATGCTGCCAGAAGCGGAAGTCCTAACCTCCTAGAGTATTTAAAAGGAATATTGACAGCAAAAGGAATTTTTGATAAGGAGAAAATTAAAACAGATAAATATGGAAATAACGCATTACACTATGCTGCGCAATCTGGAAATGCTGAGTGCATGAAATTCTTCATTGATAATCAAGTACAATTTTAAAAAAATAAATATAATGAGAATCCCCTTCATAAGATTGCAGGTACTCAAAAACTCAATATAATGCTACAAATCTTCTTATAGAGTATCTAAAATCGTTAGGTAAACTAAAAAGTGAAATTAATCGAGAAGATGTAGATGGTAACACCCCATTGCATATAGCTGCAAAACATGGAAATAAACAGCTAATAAAATTGTTTATTAAATCAGGTGCAAAAATTGTTCAGAATAAACAAGGTAACACCCCCTTACATATTGCTATTATACATGGTAATGCATATTGTATAGAGCTATTTTATGAAAATATAGGAAATAGCATACTTCAATCCAAAGGTGAGTATGGAAGAGATCTTGTACATTTAGCTGCAATGTACGGGAAGTATGATTGTCTAATATTTCTACTCAATAAATTTCCTGATTACGATTTAAGCACAAAAACAAGCAAAGGAAATACAGCACTACACTTAGTTTTATCGAAAAGTACAGAGCTAGAGTCAAGAAAAAAATGTGTAAACCTGTTAATAGATAGAGGCATGCAAATAAATGAGAGCAATAACGAAAAAAACACCCCTTTACATTTTGCTGCCCAACTTGATTTATCGTTTTTAAGCATGATAGAAAAAAAGTTGGAAGAGAAGAAATTTGACGTTTATCAAGAGGTTTTGCGTAAGAATAGCAACGATGACACCGTCTTTCATATGGCAGCACGTGTTGGTAATAAATCATGCCTTGAGCACCTTTTTAAAAAAGAGAGAGTGGGAGAAATATTAAGTAAGAAAAATAAGGATGGACAAACTTTACTACACTTATCTATTCTCAGTGGAAGAGTAGAATGCGTTAAGTATTTGGTAAAAAAAATCCCAATTAGTATTTTTTCAGAAGAAAATACACAAAAAAAGTTGTTATTTGCAGCTATTTTGAGCGGCAATAAGGAATGTCTTGAATTTGTGTCAAAAGAACTTGTAGATAAAAAGGTGGCTGCTAGCATCAAAGTGTTATATGATGAAGATGACAATACACCGTTACACATGGCTGCTCTTGCCGACGGCATAGGATGCTCTCAGTATGTTATTGAAAGTACTGCTAAGTCAACTATTAGGAACACAGCATCACTTTTTCACACAAACAGTCAAGGGCTTATACCTCTACATTTAGCTGCCATGATCCTTAATGCCGAGGTAATAGAATATTTTATGACAGATCATCATGATCCCTATACTGAGGAAATGTTTAATGTTGTATCTCAATCTGGAAGAACACCATTACACTATCTTGTAATGAATGATAATGATTTTGCAAGAATTGTAAATGAAGATTTTAAGCAAGATCAATTCTTGAAAAGTTTAGTTTTAGAAAAGCGTAAACAAAATGAACACTTAAGGGAAAAAGCTACTAAAGCCTTATTATATCCAAGAATCAGCAACGGAAAGAAAATTGTAAATAAGAAACTAAATTTTGACATAAAAGACAATGAAGGAAAAACATCTTTAGACTATGCTCTTGAACATAGTGATGCAAATATCTTAAGGTTATTTTTAGATGCTTTTTATGAAATAAAGGAAGACAGAAAAAGGAAATATGATAAATTTGAAATAGATTATCAAGAAAAAAGGGAAATAGTTTTATGTATCACTAATGTGCTTACACCAATAGTAGGCATCATTACTTCATCTTACATGCTATCTGATCAATCAGGATCTACAGTGGAGAAAATTTTTACCTTTATCTCCATTTTCTGTTCTTTAATATCACTTATATCTTTCTTGTCTAATTTTTTGGTTGGCCTTCGAAAAAAACCACTTAAAAGTGAAATAGAAAACTATACTGAGAAAATAAAAACAATTGAAAAGATAACAGGCAAATCAATCGAGGCAGAAGTAGAAGTTCATAATTTGGAAGAATACAACACAATGTTGGAACTAGTAGTAAAGAGTGAAAGAGATATTGCACGATTGAAAAATGAACTTTACAAATTTATGCATGAAACTAGATTAGAGAGTAAAGACAAACTCAATATTTCTCCTCAGAGAATGAGTAGGCGTGGTAGTACAGTGTTAGCAGAAAGAAGAAGTTCTTCTTTTTGGGGCAATTTAGGAGAAAAGCTTGATCAGCATGTAAGACCCACCATTAGAGCACAAGATACAATGGACAAGTTAGACAATGAATCATGTTTTATAACTATAAATGAGCATTCAGAAAGTAACCCAAAAGCTCCGAAAAACAAATTCAAGAATGTTGTAACCAAGCTAAAAATAGTCAATATCTTTAGTAAGACAAAAGAAGATTTTATTGCTTCATCAAGCTCATCAGAAGGTGCTAATTACGAGAATATTACAAAAATGAATGAAGAAAACTGTGGATTGATAAAACGATTTGGTGATACCAATAGGTATTCAATATTTTCGACTCCTTTTAATCCAGGCGGTTCAACCTCAAGAGAAGAGTGTGGTAACAATCATAGTGCAGCGAGTCATGTGAGTTATGATAGTGCAAATAACCCTGTGAGTGATAAGGAAGTTAGTGAATCTCCATCTCTAATACTTTCTAACTTTGAGGAGGGAATTACTGTTGACTGTTTTAAATTCGAAAGATATAGACCAAGGGTATATTCAAGTCCATCTTGTTTGAGAAAAAGAGCAATTACAGCTAGATCATTGGAATATGTAATACTTCCTGATCATATAGAAAGAGGAAAAGAGATGTAGATTGTAGTCACTGACTCTGATAACATCAACTTTCAGAGGAGTGATAGTAAGCATTCTACTAAACTGTCATTGAGTAGTAGATAAGAAAAACGTAGAACAATTGGCAAGGCTATCGTATAAGGTTATAGTAGAGAAGAAATTAGATAGCCTTGCTATGAAAAAGTTTATATTCACATATCATTAATATTTTATTACATTAATGATATGGTAAGGCAATAACTGTTAATACTTTTGAAATAAAAACTATATATGGTACATGTAATTAAATAAAAAGGAAGATTGTGGAAATCACTCCGTCAATAAAAAAGGAATTAAAGCAAAGTATACTATATACTTGTCTAGAGAAGTGCAAGAGTGCGTTTTGGTTCATTTTCTGGTTTAGCTCAGGGATTAATGCGTTAATGTTATTCTTGCCACTTTATACTTCTCAGGTACTTGATCGAGTGATATCGAGCGAGAGTGTGTCAACACTAGTTATGCTGACGATTATTACTTTATCTGCGTTTGCATGTTCTGCAATGCTTGAAACTTGCCGATATTTAGCCATGGCAAAAATTGGCGACTGGATTGATAAAACTGCAACACCAGATCTAATAGTAAGGTCAATCAGGTTAACATCAGTGCAGAGCTCAACTTCAAGTGGTGAAGCAATACGAGATCTTGGAGTAATAAAAAATTTCATTACAGGAAATGGTATATTTTCACTGTTCGATACTCCATGGTCGCTAATTTACCTTGTTGTGATCTTTATGATACATACCTCTACAGGGTTTATAGCTATTGCCGGGATCATTATATTAGTTTCAATGGCAGTATGGAATGAACTTGCCACTAAGCGTATATTGCGAGAAACCAATGAAGAAACTATACGTAATATTAATGCTATAGATGTTGCAACAAGAAATGCAGAGGTGGTTGAAGCTATGGGCATGTCAGAATTTATAGTTTCTGATTGGTGTAAACGGAATGATCAAAATCGTGCAATGCAAGTTACAGCGCAGAATCGTTCTAATGTGATTACTGGGATTACTAAGTTTCTACGCTCAACTCTGCAAATATCAGTAATTGGAACAGGCGCATTACTTGCAATTACAGCTCACAAAACTGCCGGTAGTATCATTGCTGCCTCGATTTTGATGGGTAGAGTATTGGCTCCATTTGATGCAGCAGTTCATACTTGGAAATTTTTAAATCAAGCCAGAATGTCATATGAGAGGCTGCAAAGACTTATCCTAACATCCCCAAAAAGAGAGCAAACTATGGCTCTACCAGAGCCTGAAGGGAAGTTGGAATTTGATAGGGTATTTTTTACTCCTTATGGGAGCAATAAGCCAACAGTAAAAGGAATCTCATTTGTAATAGAACCAGGGGATGTTGTTGGTGTTATTGGTGCAAGTGCTTCTGGTAAATCGACCATTGCAAAACTAACCGTTGGTGTTTGGAAACCCATATCAGGTGTAGTCAGACTAGATGGTGCTGATGTATATACTTGGAATCGAGAGAATTTTGGTAATTATGTTGGTTACTTACCTCAAGATATTGAGTTATTTAACACGAGCGTTAAAGCTAATATTGCCCGCATGAGACCAGATCCAAATCCTGAAGAAATAATCAAAGCAGCAAAAATTGCAGGAATACATGAATTAATACTGAGCTTACCAAATGGGTATGATACAACAATAGGAGGACCTGGAGGAGTAATACTCTCTGGTGGCCAAAAACAGCTTCTTGGACTTGCAAGGGCTTTCTATGGTAATACTAAGCTTTTAGTTCTTGATGAACCGAATGCTAACTTAGACAGTAATGGAGAGGCGCGCTTGATTAATGCAATCAATGTTGCAAGAGAGCAAAATACTACCACTGTTATCATCACTCATAAGCTACAGCTACTATCTGTAGTCAATACAGTGATCGTCATGTCAGATGGGGTTATTTATGCTATGGGACCAAAAGATGAGATTTTGAGTAGATTAGTTGCTCCATCACCAGATGCCACAGAAGATAAACGTTCTTCAGCAAGTGGTTAAGAAAGAGAGAAGTTGTCACACTTCTCTTTCTCTTATAGAGTACTATATGCACAGTTTATAAAATCTTAAGCAATTGTTATTCGAAAAATCCAATAATGATTAGCCACGGAACCTATTTGCTAATTCTCTCACATTAACCTTAGACATTTCTGATGTAGGCTCTTGTGTATATGAGACATCAGATTTAATGCCTTTTTTGTCATGACCTTTAGTAATAGAACATACTACAGTATCAGCCTTTACATGCTTAACACTTGGATCTGATTGAAACCCATGCTTTCTTTCCATTTGTGCTTCAAGCTTACTGCTATCATGTGTAACCCTACACCTTTCTAGATTACGGTCACGTTTGTCAGGAGCTACATATCCATCTATATCACTACATAAGAACGGGCGCACTTTGAACCTGTCTGAACTAACACCATTTTCAACACTTGCAGAATTATGAGCTTTTCTATTATTGCGCATTTTATTTAAAGCTTCCTTTATTTTTTCTTTTGATGGTTTTGGCAGCAGTGCTGGCTTATATGCACATGCTGGTAGTTCTGGAAATGAGTCCTCCTGAAACAGCAAATGACTTTGGTTTCTCTTACTATCTGATTCTTCAATATTCTTTATTGGTGTCTTGAAAGAGTTTTCGTTTTTCTTTCTTAGATCTAACTCATTTAATCCGCTTCCAACATTATTTTTTCTTGTTGTAGTGTGAATAACACCTGGAAGTTTCACTTCATACTTAAATTTTTTACCAATGGTATCTATTGACTCATTAGATGAGGAATCTATTTGAAACCTATCGTTTGAAAATTTTGATTTTGCAGCATCAAAAGATATACTACGTTTTTCTATCTTTTTATCAGTCATATTTTACCTCTAAACCTATCAATTAATAAAAGTATAAATTAAGAGGTATTAATTTTATTATAATAATAAAGGCTCAAGAAGCATCACCGTAGGGTTTTCTATATAGTACTTAAAGGCATTTAAAAATTTTGCTCCGAGTGCTCCATCAACTGCTCTGTGGTCAACAGAGAGAGTAACTGTCATTATCTCTGCTATCTCTATTTTTTCACCTATGACAACCGGCTGTTTTTTAGATTCACCAACAGCCATAATGCAAGATTGCGGTGGATTGATTATAGCGCTGAAAGTTTTTATACCAAACATGCCTAAGTTGGAGATAGTAAATCCTCCTCCTTGAAATTCTTCAGGCTTTAGTTTTCCAGATCTTGCTCTACTTACTAAATCTTTCACTTCCTTTGATATAGATAAAATACTTTTTTCATCAGCATTTTTTACTATAGGAGTAATCAGCCCATCCTCAAGTGCTACAGCAATTGAGATATCTATATTTGAGTACCTTACTATCTTATTATCTGTCCACGATGAATTTATATCAGGAAATTTTTTCATGCTGAAAGCCACAGCTTTTATAATCAAGTCATTGATTATTGTTACTTTATTGTTTTCATTTGCTGAATTAACTTCATTTTTCAGCGATATTAGCTTATCAACGTGGCAGTCTACAGTTAAATAAAAGTGTGGAATATTTTGCTTAGATTCAACTAGCCGCTGCGCTATCACTTGGCGCATATTACTTACTTCAACTGTTGTATTTTCCTCAAATCTCTCATAGCTTTTAGTTTGATCTAAAAATTCTAATACATCATCTTTGATAATACGACCATATGGGCCTGTACCTTTTAGTTGTTTTATGTCCACATTTTCATTTTGAGCTATTTTCTTAGCTAGAGGGCTTATTTTTGTTCTACCTTCTGCTCCTTCTTCTTTTCTAGATCCCAGTGTCACGCACTGGGATGACATTGAAGAGCTAGATGAAATTGAAGGGTTGGATGATACTGAAAAATCGGCTTCAACCTCCTTCTCAACCTTGGTATTGATGGTAGAAGCTAAATCAAGTGCGCTTTTATCTTCCCCTTCCTCTAACATTAGAGCTATCAGTTGATTTACAGGCACGCCACTTGTTCCTTCCGACACTAAAATTTTTGCCAAAACTCCTTCATCGACAGATTCAAACTCCATTATGGCTTTATCAGTCTCAATTTCAGCGATTACATCACCTATTTCAACTTTATCTTGTTCTTTTTTACACCACTTTACAATTTTTCCTCCAGTTTTACTCATTGTCGGGGAAAGAGCAGGCATCAATATTTCTATAGGCATTTATTCTGCATTAAAAGATCTATTTAATTTTTAATTTACTCTTTACCCTATGTCAATCTAATCGTAAATTATGATACTTATATCATCCTAGTACGTGATCTTGGTTGACTACTGTTATCCTACTATTTCTATTGCTTAGTCCTAGACAGAGTACAAATAGTAAGATCATCATGAAAATAGACGAATCTGTTATAATGGAAATAGAAGAATGTAGTGCTTACTATCCTCTCACAAACATATAGCTTGGGTACAGAAAAAATTTATATGAGGAGCTGGTTAAATTGATAAAAGATCAGAATTAACAGTAGTTTCCAAATCTTCTGTAGCAGGCTCTTCATGTGAAGCAGAGGACAGACTAACTTCTTTATCCTCTGTTCTCTGTATAGAACTACCACAAAAACTCCTTAACATCTCTTCAGCAGATGAATTTAAAATCTGTATAATAGACTTTTCACTTTGTTCTTTCAGCGATTGATTCATTTTAGAAATCAACTCGGAAAATTCACTACCTTCTTTTCTAGCTTCACTTTCTATCTTATTTTTTATGCTTTCTATATTACTTTGGTTAATTTCTTCTTTCGTTATGTTAAATGAATTAGCAATACCTTGATACTTAATCTCACAATCGCCACAACCAATTATACACAGAGCGACAGATCTAGATATTTCACTTGCAGCCCAATTGTGTATAGTGTAAGCCAAGTAATTGTCATGGTATTTTATATCAAGCTGTTCCTCTATAAACTCAGAAATTTTCTTTTTTAAAGACATAAAGTACCTCCTTCTTACATTACTGTACCTTCTGATTAAAGTACAACAGCTGCTCCTAAATAGCAATCCATATATGGTTTACTTTAATAAATTATTAAAGTAAGAAGCTTTTACATCCTAAAACATAACTTAGATAGGCCAATGTAAAAAAATTTTTAAACGAGAATTATTGCATATATATTACTTATTTGGTAAAATTATTTTGGCAAAATAGCATATAAAAGTTGAGGCTAATTATGAATATTAAAGAACGAAAGGATTTACAACAGGAGTTGTTAGGAATTGTTTTCAATATACTGGTAGAAAGTGAAGATAGTACCATAGAAACTATGGAGCTAAGAGCAGTAGAGATAATTAAAAAACTAAAAGAACACATTAATGATGATATAGAACATGGTACAGGATTTGATAGTCAAAAAATGCCAATTTTAGACTGGATCGTTACTTGTGATTCTCAGAATCATGTTAGACTAAACAACAAGTCGCTATTAAAATTTGAAAAGACAATTAAGGATATTGGAGGAAGATCAAAGCGAAATTCAAGAGGTTATGTTGGAAGTGAAAGAGAGATATTTCTGAATTTCCACTTCTTTGAAAACGTGAATGAAAGAAGGGCAAGGAACTATGAGAGATTAGATCATGTTCTAAATCAACCTCAGAGAGTTCGCCTTAGCGACAGGGGTGAAAATATAGTAAGGCAAAGAACACAAGAGATATTAAATAACATCAGAGATCTTGATAGAGCAGATGACAGAGAACTATTCTCTGAAAACAGGAGTGAAAATATAAGAAGACCAGGAGAACAAATGCAGCCAAGTGAAATACCACTGAATCTCTTTGGAAACAGGGATGAAAATGTGATAATAAGAAAACGAATAAGTTCAAGAGAACAAATGCGGCCAAGTTGGCGTATTAGACTTGAAAGAGAAGTAACAACCCCATCACTTAGTTCAAAAATAGAACAATTAATTGTTGTAGTTTCGTCCATAATTGTAGGTGCTTTCATTGGTATAATGGTTGGTATGGTCATTGCTGGTTTATGTATTGAGCTTTGTGTAATCACCACTGCAGAAACGATTCTTCTCATCATGGGTGCTACTGCTGTTATAGGAGCTATTGTAGCAGGAACTGCTCCTGTATTAAAGCTAATAGAGATGTTTAAAGGTCAAGCTTTCTCCTAGTAGCGGTCTGGAAAGCTCTAATACTGAACATACTTATTTAAATAGGCAAAGAGTTATTTAGAAAAAAATTGGAAGAATGTTCAAAAAAGTCCATTTATAAAATACATCGGCTTAACTATGATCTTATAACTTAAGCTAATTAATTAAAAATTTTTGTTTTAGCGGTTAAATAAAGCCAGATCTTATTAGAGAGAGGATCTTCTTATCTCTTCTTTACCTTCATTTTCATTTCTAACAATTTTTTTTCCACTTAATATGTCTTTTATTTCATCTCCTGTTAAAGTTTCAAACTCCAGTAGATTTTCAGCAATGAGCTCCAAGTCTTTCCTACGCTTGGTTAAAATGTCTTTTGCTTTTTCATAGCAAGAAAATACAACTTTCTTTATTTCCTCATCTATAAGTCTTAACGTATCTTCAGAAATTGTCTCAGAATCATGTGTGATTTGTTCACAATTGTGGTATATTGGCCCTATTTTGTCGCTCATTCCCCATTTTGTCACCATAGCACGTGATAAATCTGATGCTAGTTTTATATCTGAAGATGCGCCGCTTGTGACTTTATCATAGCCAAAAATTAGCTCTTCTGCCACACGTCCACCCATTGCAACAGTTATATCTGCTAGCATCTTTTCTCTTGTGAGGGACACTCTATCTGTTTCTGGTAGTCTCATAACTAAACCAAGTGCTCTACCACGTGGAATAATTGTTGCTTTGTGTATAGGATCAGAAGCAGGCATATTAACTGAAACTACTGCATGACCAGCTTCATGGTAAGCAGTAAGCTTTTTTTCTTCTTCTGTAATGACTAAGGACCTTCTTTCCATGCCCATCATCACTTTATCACGTGCATACTCAAAATCATCCATGGTAACAATTTTCTTATTTCTTCTTGCAGCAATAAGCGCAGACTCATTCACTAAATTTGCTAGATCAGCCCCTGAAAAACCTGGCGTTCCCCTCGCAACTGTTTTTACGTTTACATCTGGTGCTATCGATATTTTCTTTATATGCGTATTTAATATTCTCTCACGCCCATTTATATCAGGTAAAGAAATAGTAATCTGTCGGTCAAAACGACCAGGTCTAAGTAGTGCTGGATCTAGGACGTCTGGACGGTTAGTTGCAGCAACTATTATCACACCTTCATTAGACTCGAAACCATCCATCTCAACCAGTAACTGGTTTAATGTTTGTTCCCTTTCGTCGTTACCGCCACCAAGACCGATGCCGCGATGCCTACCTACTGCATCTATTTCGTCTATGAAAATTATACAAGGAGCATTTTTCTTGCCTTGATCAAACATATCCCGGACACGGCTTGCACCAACACCGACAAACATTTCAACGAAATCAGATCCAGAAATACTAAAAAACGGTACATTAGCTTCACCTGCAATTGCACGAGCAAGTAGAGTTTTACCAGTTCCAGGAGAACCAATTAAAAGACATCCTTTTGGTATCTTTCCACCCAAAACTTGAAATTTTTGCCTTTGTTTAAGAAAATCAACAATTTCAACCAATTCTTCTTTTGCTTCATCAATCCCAGCAACATCATCAAATGTCACTTTTTTTCCAGTAGTCATAAGCCTAGCTTTTGATTTGCCAAAGCTTATAGTTCTATTACCTCCTGCTTGCGTTTGTTTAAAAAGGAAAAGTAATAAACCGATAAAGATAAGCGTCGGAACCCATTGAATAAGTAATCCACCAATTATACCTATTGCAGAGTCTCCAATTGAAAAGGAGAACTTCACTTTCCTATCATGCAAACTTTTTATTAAGTCACTATATATAACACCACTTGAGTTAAAGGCTGACCCATCCCTAAACTTCCCTTCGATGCTTTGGTTTCTTATTGTAATATTTTCTATATCATTATCTTCTAGTCTAGTTAAAAATTCTGAAAAAGGTATGGTTGTTTTACTCTTACCTATACTTCCGCTAAATTGAATATAAGCAACTGAAATAAGAACAATAATCACTAACCAGATCAATAAGCCTTCTAAAAATTTTTTCATTTACATTTCTAATTAAATACTAATCAAGCTTACCAAATTTTGTTTTATCGTGCTATTAATAATGCATCGAATCTTATCATCATCGGTACTTTTCCCGTTATAACTCACATCAGGATAAGCAATCATTTTTCCATCTTTTTGTACTGTAGGTAAAGAATAGTAAACTTCAGAGCAATAACCATAATTTTTTAGAAATTCAGGGATTTTTTGTGTTTTCTTTAGCGGAGCAATAGTTACTGAACACTCCTGATCTCCAAATATTGTGCAGCTAAACCTGTTATCCCATTCAATAGAACCATTTAATGGTAAGTGTACATTAATTTCCTGTATATTTGACGATTCTCTCATTATCAAGATGCTCCCTCCATATTTTCTTATTTTGCACCCAGAGAGTGTACAGTTAATATCACTATCTTTTTGCAATATTTTGTTAAATATTGCGATAAGGCTACGGTACCTTGGTTTATAGTGCTTGTTGACAATTGCCATTATAGAATAAAGAAGACATTTAATGTTAGGTGTACAGTAATTTCCTGTATCTTTGATGATTCTCTCATTATCAAGATGCTCCCTCCATATTTTCTTATTTTGCACCCAGAGAGTGTACAGTTAATATCACTATCTTTTTGCAATATTTTGTTAAATATTGCGATAAGGCTACGGTACCTTGGTTTATAGTGCTTGTTGACAATTGCCATTATAGAATAAAGAAGAAGCCTTAAAGCTATTTCCTCTGGCAGTTTATAAAGTTCATCTAGTTTAATTTCAATATAACCAAGATCATGAATATTAACGCAGTCATTAAGTGCAAGGCGTGTGTAGTGCATCAACGCTTTTGCAGCTCTTTTCATGTGAAGTGCTGTCAGGCATATTCGCTCTGTTAGAACATCTTGATTATCACTTGCTTTAAGTAAGTTACGGTATAAAGTTCGTCTGTATTTTAAGTCATAATTGCTTCTATCTTTGATCCATCTTAATTGGTGAAGTTTAGCATACTTTTCTATTTCACTACGACTAAAATTTAACAACGGCCTAAATATATAAATACCATTTAAGAAAGATTTGTAATCCATTGATGATAATCCATCTACTCCACTACCCCGCTCTAATCTCAACAAGAACGTTTCTGCTTGATCATTTTTGTGGTGAGCAACAAATAAATATTTAACATTATTATTTTTACACCATTTTGTTAATAAGTTATACCGTGCTTTTCGCGCCTGCAACTGAATATTGCCTTTAATATTTTTCTTCTCCCAATTTAATATGAACGATTCCTTTACCCCAAGTTCTTTTGCATAGCTTACAGCAAAATCAGCTTCTTTTTGAGATTCTAAACGTAACCCGTGATTTACTGTTAATGCTATAGGAAGTGAAGGTTTATTTTTTTTTGCCCAATTAATCATTAAGTGCAATAAAACTACACTGTCTACACCACCTGATACTGCAATCGCAACTTGATTATCATGAAAAGCAAACTTATTAACTATATTTTGAAATGACAGCTCCAATCGCATTATGTTTCTTGACGGTTAGGTAGTTTATGTCTCTCTACATTATATCGCTACGGAACTTCAATACAAGCAAACTAACAATCTGTGCAAAGGATTTGTACACTGTATCATCCCAGTGCTCAGCACTGGGATCGGAGGAGATTAACTTTTGATCCCAGAGAATGAAAATTCTACTCTACGATTTTTAGCATGCTCTCTCTCATACTTGGAATTTCTAGAATCATCTTTTACATTAACCAAAGGCTCAGTTTCACCTTTAGAAGCAGTTTTTATTCTATTTTCTAGATAAGGTGTACAGCTGACCATAAATTTTTTAGCTGCATCTGCTCTTCTAGCTCCTAGTGCAAGATTATACTCGTGAGAACCACGATTGTCAGTATGACCAGTTAAAGTGACCTTTGCGTCAGGATTATTTTGTAACACTTCCATCACGTCAAGCAATACATCTGCACTCACTTCACTGATACTAGATTCATCATAATCAAAGAAAACTCTTTTATCACCTATCTGCTTAACAACAGCATTCATTTTATTTGTCGTATTTACTCCTTTTTTAGGGCAAGAACTTACACCAGTAAGCAGTAAACAAAAACAACACATTATAATCAGTCTACTCCACATCACTAAACCTCCATAAATTTAAAATATAGTGCGTAATTTTAATTTAGTACTAATAATCCCTCTATACTAGAATAGAGTCAAGGAAAATAAAAACTAAATGTTTTCTTTACAATCTTATAATTAATTTTCTGATAAGATGCTCAATTCTTAGCAATGAAGTACAATAAAAGAATAAAAATACAATTTTTTATTGTACTTTAAAGCAAATATACTTTTAACTTTATTATTAATCTATTACGATATTAAGCAGATGTTTCAAAGCAATGAATAAAAATGAGATCTTATAAGTTTTTAGAGGAAGTATTACATAAGGTAAGGAATATTGAAAACACATTAAAACTACTAAGCAAAAGCCAATTGAATGTAGAGGACAAAGTTGAACAAATGTGTCTTCTAGAGGAAATCAGACATGAAATTATCTCTCATGATGCAATAAAGGAATCATTAGCAAATGCTCTTAAGAATAAAAAGAGTGCTAATATTCAGCAGCTAAAGTTAATAGAGGGGATACACAAAAGCAGCAGTGCTATTCCTATTGATTTAGTAAAATCTTTGTCCAAAGCTAAGATTGAATGCCAAAACTTATGGAGGCTAACTAATTCTGAAATTAGTAACTTAGAAAAGCTGAAAGAATGCTTTACTAACCTAATTAAGCTTACTCGTGAAGCAGCTTCTATAAAATCGCAGCAATTAAAGCGCTCAAACTATGAGTCATTGCTTGCTGACTATGACTCTAATATCACAGAAAAGAACATAAAGGAAATATTTCCTAAGCTAGGTAAATTTTTTAGTGAAAATGTAGAGAAAGTAACTCAAAAGCAGAAGAAGGATAAGGTTACTAATATACAAAAAGTTACGGTTCAGAGACAGATTGAACTTGGTTCCTTATTCTTACAGCAAATGAGTGTTACACCAAATGAGATTTCCATTTCTTATTACGATCCTATCGATTATGATGAATCTGACCTTTGTTATGGTTTATTTTTACTTTTACGGCATACTGGTTATGCAATTCATCAAAAATGTTTAGCGCAAAATTCTATAAAGAGCTCAATTACTAAACATATTATGTATGAAACTCAAGGATTATTCATGGAAAGGATCATTGGAACATCCAGAGAATTTATTGAGTTCATTCAACCACACATAAAGGAGAAACTTTCTACAAAAGGCAAAATTAATAGTAGCGTTGAAAATTTGTATTTGATTTTCAATAAAGTAAATCTTTCATCTTTTTTGAAGAATGCAGATGAATTTAGTTTATTGGCTCACATTATGCTAAGAACTAAATTAGAACAAGATTTAATAAATGGTACGTTAGAAGTTAAAGATCTACACGATAAATGGTTGGAAGGTATGAAGCATTACAAGATTTCAGTAAAAGCTAAAAATGAGCTAGACACTTATTTTCAAGATGAGTATTGGATAAGTGGTGTTATAGGCTACTTTCCTATTAAAGTCATAGCGTTAATCGCTGCTGTGCAGTTTTTTTCTTTTATTAAGAAAAATCATTACGAATTTTTAGATTCTATAGTAAAAGGAGATTTCAGTTTACTTATCGATTGGTTCTCTAAAAATGTATATAGTGCAAATTATGGTTTTTTGGAACAGCTAAAAAAGGTAACAGGTGGGGATTTAGATATTGAGTGCTACACTAGTTACTTATCTAAAAAGTATAATTTGTCTCAATAAATGGTTTTCTTGAGTTGTGTATGAGTTTTGTTCAGAATTTAATCAGAAATTTTTTTACTTTCAAAGGTTTATTTGCTAGCGATATTGCTATAGATCTTGGTACTGCAAATACTTTAGTTTATCAGAAAAGTCAGGGGATAGTGCTTGATGAACCCTCAGTTGTAGCAAGAGTAAAAGAAAAAGGAAGTTACGTTCCTTATGCTTTTGGCAAAAAAGCTAAGATGATGCTCGGAAAAACACCTGGAGAAATAGAAGCGATAAGGCCCTTGAAAGATGGAGTTATTGCTGATTTTAAAAGTGCGGAAGAAATGTTAAAATATTTCATACGTAATGCAAACACAAAATTCACTGTAAATAAACCTAATATTATAATATGTGTTCCATCTGGGTCCACTCCAGTTGAAAGGCGTGCTATACAAGATGCAGCAGAAAGTGCTGGTGCAAATGAAGTATTCTTAATTGAAGAACCAATGGCTGCAGCAATTGGGGCTGGACTTCCAGTTACCGAACCTGAAGGCTCTATGATTGTTGACATAGGAGGTGGTACAACTGAAGTTGCAATTATTTCTTTAGGTGGAATTGTTTATTCACGTTCTGCCAGAGTAGGTGGTGATATTATGGATGAGGCAATAAAGTCATACATTCGCGAAAATCATAAGTTATTAATTGGTGAAACAACTGCTGAAAAAATTAAGAAAAATGTAGGTTCAGCCAGTCTGCCAAATGAAAACAACAAAGAGGGAATGATAATTAAAGGCAGGGATTTAGTGAGTGGCATGATGCCAAAAGAAATGTTTTTATCAGAATATCAAGTTGCAGAGAGCCTAATAGAGCCTGTACATCAGATAATTTCTGCTATTAGAACTGCACTGGAGAGTACTCCACCTGAACTTTCTTCTGATATAGTTGATAGAGGAATAATTTTATCTGGTGGTGGTGGATTATTGCGTAACTTGGGTAAAGTTATTAGTGACACAACAAGATTACCAGTTCGTGTCGCAGATGACCCACTTTGTTGTGTTGCCCTAGGTAGCGGAAAAGTACTTGAAAACATGGACTATTTTGGCCATGTTTTATTCAAGCAAGATTGATCACGATTTTGGTTGTTGAAATCTTTCAATTTTAAGATTCTCAAGAAACATTTCTTATAATGAAATCGTGCATAAATTGCGTTAACTCTTTCAATTCTCATATTGTTCTGTACAATACCTATAGTTAAAGTAATGAGGCTTACCTGCAATTTGATAAGCCGTCATTTCACTACTTGTTAGCCGGCTGAAGATGCCGCAGCAGTATGACGTAGGGCTTATATTTAATAAACTCGGATAACCATGCTAAAAGAATTTGAAATTGAACCTTTATTAAAAGATAAAGCTCCGCATCAAACTAAGGCTATTGTTGCAATGTCCGGGGGAGTTGATAGCTCCGTTGCTGCAGCACTGCTGTATAATCTTGGGTACGAAGTGATAGGTGTGACTCTTCAGCTATATGGCACTGATGGCAATGCTAATGCAAGAAAAGGTGCATGCTGCGCTGGACAAGATATTTATGACGCCAAACGCGTAGCTGAAAGTGTTGGCTTTCCTCATTATATTTTAAATTACGAAGAAACATTTAAAAAGGAAGTAATAGAAGATTTTGCGAATACTTACATGCGTGGGGAAACCCCCATACCATGTGTAAGATGTAACCAAACAGTAAAATTCCGTGATCTATTGCAAGTCACAAAAAATCTTGGTGCGGATGTGCTCGTAACAGGACATTACGTAAGAAGATTAGAAGAAAATGGTGAGGTAAAGTTGTGCAGAAGTATTGATAAAAGTAAAGATCAAAGTTATTTTTTGTTTGCTACAACTGAGGAGCAGTTAAAGCTTTTGCGATTTCCACTAGGTGGGTTCTATAAAAGTGATATAAGAAAATTAGCAAAATATTTTAGCTTACAAATCTCTGAAAAGCCAGACAGCCAAGATATATGCTTTGTTTCCGAAAGCTATAGTAAAACAATAGCTAAATTAGCTCCACAATCTGTACAGAAAGGTAAAATAGTAGATATTCATGGAAAAGTGTTAGGTGAGCACAGCGGCATAGTAAATTTTACAGTGGGGCAGAGAAGAGGTCTCTGCATTGCACAAAGTGAACCTCTTTATGTAGTAAGAATTAATACAGAAAATAATGAAGTTGTAGTAGGCCCGATCAATGCTCTAATGCAAAAAAAGATATTGGTCAAAGAGTTAAATTGGTTAGAACAACCAAAAGAAGGCATGGAAGTAACTGTGAAGCTCAGGTCATCACATGCAGGAAGCTTAGCAACAATATATTCAACTGACGAAAAAAACAAAGCCTGTGTAATTTTAAACGACGATTACTTTGGCATCAGTCCAGGTCAAGCCTGTGTAGCGTATAAAGATGAGCAAGTAATTGGCGGTGGATGGATATGCTCTTAACTAAAGGGCTTAATTCTTTGATACAGAGTGTAAACGTACAATAATATTTATAGCTATTTTGCCATGTATCCCTTATACTATAAAGTAGAACATTATAGGTTTTAGCAATGGTTAAGGAAGTTGAAGAACTAATAAAAATTGTTGGTAAAGGCAATTTATTAGAGGCCTTGTTTATTTTTTTAGGCAATTTTCAACATGCTAACTTAACTGGTAAAATAGACCATAGAAACCATATTGGTTTGTCTTCATTCGTTAGAAAAAAAGAGGAATCATTAGATAAATATTTTAACTTACAATTTAGTCTACAAGGGTTGTTCTTAATTTATACTCAAGCTTATAAAATTTTAAGCGGAAGTAATAATCTGAGCACTCAAGATATCATAGATGAAATATATAAAGTTATTAAGGAGTCTGAGTTAGGTAAAGACATACACGAAATAGTAGATGGAAGAAAATTAGATTTACTTAACGTTTTGGCAAATCCAAAGAGAGAATCAATATTTAAAACAGCAGAAGATTTTGAAAATAAGGTGCTTATTGATGTTAGAAGGTTGTTAAGTGAAGAAAATGCATTAAACGAATATGATAGAGAATTTACCTTAAATAAATGCATTATTAACTTCTATTATTCTATTCACAACATAAAAGTAGATAAAGATATAGCATTGTTCTTTTCTTTAGGTAGTCATTATAAAAAACTTTCGTCATCTAACAAAACAGTAAAAAGAGAAGTATTAGAGATATGTGAAGATCCATTAATAGAGGGCTATATAATGCTCTTAGCTGGCTCACTACACAAGATCGAGCTATCAAGTAGAGATAAATATACAGTCGACTATGAGAATGTGGATTGGCAAGAGAAGAAACAATCGAAAGTGAATGGATTAATATATCCTATAAATAAAAAAAACACCCTAGAGCGATTGTTAAACAACCAAAATAGTGATGAATTTGAACAATTAGTAACAAGCTCTGAGAATATACACTACTTAGTGCCACAAAAAGAAAAAGATCGTAAAAACACGTCCTATAAATTAGCTTTAGGTATGTTTATATTGTCTATTGGATTATATACTGCTGATTATTTCTTTATGGAGCAAAAATTATTCAACTCAATAACAAATATTTTGCCACAAAATAATCTCATCAATTTCATAGTTGCTGCAGTACTTACTATCGTAATAGTATATGCTTTATTTCAACTACTAAAATCACCTCAAGAACCGCCACATTCAGCAGTCAATGGTGCAATTATTAATGATCTTACAAATGGTCCTACACAGTCCAGGCGTTCATGAATCTCTACTTATAAATGATAAATGTAGCACTCTTAAAGTGTATGCTATATAATATCTTCTCTTGAATAACGAGGTAATCCATGGATTTAAGTAAAATAACAGCGGGACCAAATGCGGTGAATGTGGTAATTGAAATAGGCGCAAATGCTGAACCCGTAAAGTATGAATTTAATAAAGAGCTTGGGTTGTTACAAGTTGACAGATTTTTGTCTACCTCAATGACTTATCCTTGCAATTATGGGTTTATACCAAATACCTGCGCAGGTGATGGTGACCCTGCGGATGTTTTGGTGCTAACTCAATTTCCTTTAGCGTCTGGAGTTTTGATATCAGTGCGTCCAGTAGGTGCATTACTTACCAAAGACGAGAAAGGAGAGGATGAAAAAATATTAGCCGTACCTATCTCTAGTGTTGATAGCTATTATGACAATATAAACAACTATTCTGACCTACCTAAAAGCTTACTAGATAAAATAGCTCATTTCTTTTCTCATTATAAAGATTTAGAAAAGGGAAAAACGGTGACAGTTGGAGAATGGGCTGATGTAGAAGAAGCAAAAAAAATCATTGAAAAAAGTAGAAATTAGTTTGCGTTGATTTAGCCTTAAATTACAGTTATTCGGAAAAATATTGTTGTTTTTAATGGGTAAATATTGGTATCCGTTCAGGATAGCGGTAAGGTAGTATAACCATAGAGTAAAAGTGAGTTTACAACAAATGGTGTCATCCCAGTGCTTGACACTGGGATCCAGTCCCTTCGCACAAAAAACGTTGTAAAGTAACTTAGTTGGATCCCAGTGTCAGCTAATCTGATGACAAGAAAGGGAGTACAGGTTTCAATATTTGCATGCATCTGAACAGATACAAATATTGCAATTAAAAGCATTAGACAGGCAGTAAAGGTCTTGATATTATAGTAATAATTTGGAAGGGTGGCCGAGCGGCTGAAGGCGGCGGTTTGCTAAACCGTTATACGATTGAAAAGTCGTATCGAGGGTTCGAATCCCTCTCCTTCCGTATATTATTGTTTAGGTATTCATTACAGTAATTTTACCCTCTTTTTTAATTATTAAAAAGTTAGCTAGCGTTTATTCAGTATTTATTATAGAATTAGTTATTAGCTAAATAATTTTATATGCATAAAATACTAATTTTGATATTAATAATACTGCCGATTAGGTTACTTGCAACCGAGATTGAAATTGTTGCAGATGTAAATGGTGAGCCAATTTCAAATTTAGATATCGAAAGACGCATCAACTTTATAAATTCATTGCTTGGTAATCAGAGTGTTAATCGCGAAGAAGTAAAACCTCAAATCCTAAGACAGCTCATAGATGAAATCATCATTGTTAGCGAAGCACAGAAGATGAATATAGAATTGAGCAACGAGGAGTTAAATAATTCTATCACGTTATTCTTAACTCAAAGTTTAAAACTTAAGGCTGATGAAGTTGATCTATATATAAAGAAGCATAACATAGATCTCAACACTCTAAGAAAACAAATAAAGTGTCAACTACTGTGGAACAAGATTATTGAAGTAGGAGTTGTACCGCTTATCAATATCAGCGATCAAGAAGTGGATGATGCAAGAAAGCAAAAAGAGAAGCCTGATTACATTATTACGTTTCAGGAGTTTGTAATTCCTGATCAGAAGATGGCTGAAGGCTTAATAAAAAAATTACGTACCAGTAATAATCCAGAATCTTCAATAAAGATGCGCAAAGCAACAGTTAATTTAAGTCAGCTAAAAGGTACTCTCAAGGACGTTTTGGAAAGATTAGAAATCAGTGATGTAGCAGGTCCGATTAGTTTAAGCGAAGGTTACTCTGTTATAAAAGTCATAGATAAGGTACAGCTCGATCATACACTGCTGGAAAGTATTTTAAAAGTAAAACAAGTTATGGTTAAAGATTCAGAAAATTTACTCTCTAATTTTAAGGAGCAAAAGGTCAGTTGTCTAAATGTTGACAAATTAGCAGACGATTTCAAGTTGCCAAGCGTAAAAGAATTTAAAGTAAAAATGCGAGATTTAAATCCTGATTTACAGATTTTATTTAGCAAAACAAGTACGAATGAAATAGTAGAATTAAGAGAAAATAGTACTGCAAAATTGATGATGTTATGTGACATCAAGAGTAATGCAGTGGATATAGAAGCAATCAAACAGGAAATGTATCAACAAAAGATTATGATACAAAGCAACCTGTTATTGGATAATATGCGTAAAAATGCAGCTGTTAGTTATCAGTTTAATTGAAGTTAGAGAGGTTTTCTACTCCATAAAAAGTTTATGAAGAATATAATGCTCATTGGCGGTGGAGTTGGAAATGCAGTGTTATTTTCGATAGGCAAAGCTTGTCTTGAAAACAATCATAAGGTTTTATATTTCGCTGGCTATAAGAAATTAAGTGATGTATTTAAACGAGCACTGATAGAACGTGCATCAAACGTGACAGTTTGGGCATGTGAAGAAAGATTGATAGAAACAAGCAGAGAACAGGATAAATCCTTTCATGGTAATATAGTTGATGCAATAGTTTCTTATCAACGAGAAAAGGTAGATATTAATTTGAACACTATAGATAAAATCATCACTATTGGTTCTGATAAAATGATGAAAGCTATAAATGAAGCTAGAAAAACAATTTTAAAACCATACCTAAAACCAAATCACGTAGCAATATCATCTGTTAACTCTCCTATGCAGTGCATGATGAAAGAAATCTGCGCTCAATGTATTCAGCAACACATAAATAAGGAAACAGGAGAAATAAGTTTTGTTTATAGTTGCAGTAATCAAGACCAGGATATGGAGCTTGTTGACTTTGATTTTTTAAGTGAGCGCTTGAAGCAAAATAGTTTACAAGAAAAGCTCACTGCAAAATGGATAGAACATGTTCAAAGACACTAAACAGCACAAAGAGGAACTAAGGAAGCAATATAGAACCATAAGAAGAGATATTGATGAAAGTTATGCAGCAAATTCTCTTATTAATCTTTTTAGTCAGAGCTTAAGTTACGTTAAAGGTAAAACAATTGCAGCTTATATTCCAATTGATGGAGGAGAAATTAATGTTGTGCCTTTGATGCATCATTTACTCGATTTAGATTATAAAGTAGCAGTTCCTAATAAAAATAAGTTATTAAAATTCGAGGAATGGAATAAAGCAGATGAAGATATAATTCCCGATACAATCATTACCCCTATTGTTGCTTTTGATGATCATTTTAATAGATTAGGTTTTGGCGGCGGTTGGTATGATACAATGATAAAAAAATTACGGCCACTTGGAAAAATATTTATAGGTGTAGCCTATGAGAAGCAATATTGTAAAAATTTACCTGTAGAAAAGCATGATCAAAAATTGGATATTATAATCACTGAAATGTGTGTTAGGTGTAGAAGTGGATTGCTCAAAAAAGTGGATAGAAAGGAGTAGCATAGTCTCCCTCTTTCTGATAGTAATTGCTTATCTGTTCAGATGCATGCAAATATTGAAACCTGCACTCCCTTTCTTGTCATCAGAGTAGCTGACACTGAGATCCAACTAAGCTACTTTACAACGTTTTTTGCACAAAAGGACTGGATTCTAGCGTCACGCGCTAGAATGACATCAACTTTTGAATTCCAGTTATGCAAGAAATCTATTCATTTGAAACTTGTTTGAGAAACGTAGCTATAAAAACCGCAGGTACCAGTTGGTTTTTATTAGCTAAAGTAAAGGTCAAATATCTGGAATTCTGGACATAAAATCCCCCTGTAAAAAAGATTAGAAAAAAATGCAGCGCACATATGACAGAAATTAAGTATACACTGAAGAGGATACGCTACATTTTTTTTATGAGTTTAATAAAAAGGTCTGCTGCAGACGGAGATAGATTTTTGAGCTCAATAAATATCTCTAATTGTTATTATAATCAGATTTAAAATATGCGGAAGTAATTTTTTGTGTCCGCTTAGCAGGGTGGCAAAATAAGATAGACAGATACATTTTTGCATCAAAACGCTCTTCAAATGTATCAACCCATTTCTTTCCCTTCTTCACTAACTCGTTCAGCACTTGAACTATCTAATTTAGGACTTGGTTCTATTTTCTGAACTTTCTCATTAACCTTTTTTTCCACCTTCTCTATTTTATTATTACCAATTGCCATAATTGCAGGTAGAAAATCTTTCATCAAATCTAGCAATTTCTGCATATCTTCCTCATGAGTACTAAGACCTTTGTTCAGAAGTCTGATCATATCAGCTTCTGAAAATTTTTGAATATTTCCATTCTTTACTAACTCTTGTATAGCAGATCATTGCTCTTGATTCTGAAGCATTTCTATTACTATATCCTCATCCCGAGCATTCTTTACTTCACCTTTTTCCTCTGACTCAAGATTATCCCTAATAAATTTAGACAATTTCTCATGTAGCTTATCAAAATTATTTTCTCTTGCTTGAATTGTAGGGAATTTATCTACAGTATTCTTATATGAACTTTCTACTGCTTTTCCTACTGCAATCGCACCTTCTTTTATTTTTTCCCCTGCCTTTCCTATACCTATTCCTACATAACGTCCTCCAATAGCCACAAGCGCTATTAATGTGGCAAGCACAATAAGCGGAGAAAATGCTGCTCCTAATACCATTACAGCAGAAGCCATTCCAATTTTTTCATTTGCAGATGCTGATTTAAAATAATTGACTAGATTGTCCAGCGGACCTTTATTATTATTTATAATATTACTTATTGCTTGCTGATTAACAGATTTTAATGCATCTTCTATTATTTTTGAGTTAACACTTTCAGGAGTTAAACCTTTAAGCCCTTCTTCAATGAATCTTATAAATAATTCTTTGTTGACCTCCTTTTGCAAGCCTTGGTCATTAATCGCTAAACCTAAATCTTTGAGGTTCATCTCTCTAACTTGTGCTGATAGGGCTTCAAACAACTTCCTTTTTTCTTCCTGTGAGAACTGTACAATGCTTTCTATTATATCTGAAATAGCTTTTTTTAGTTCTGGGTAGTCAATGTCAAAAAACGTACTGTCTGTAGGTGCCATATTCAATTTCATCAACTATCAATATGTCTAATTATACATACTAATTATTAATTATATTATAACTAGCATAAAATAATTACTCCTTTCCAAATATGGAATTTGTATTACAATACCTAGATTATATGAAATCAAGGTATTTTATGGGTGAGAAAAAATTAAGAGCCGCTGTGGTTTTATCAGGATGCGGCCACCTCGACGGCACAGAAGTGAGAGAAGCGGTCTTAACTCTGCTTGTGCTTGATCAGCAGGAAGTTGAAGTCACATGTTTTGCTCCTGACATTGATATTACACAAGTTATGAATCACAAAACAAAAGAAGCAGTAAAAGAAAAAAGGAATGTACTTGTAGAAGCAGCAAGAGTTGCAAGAGGTGAGATAAATGATTTAAGAGAAGCTAAAGCTGAAAATTTTGACATGCTAGTCGTACCTGGTGGATATGGAGTTGCAAAAAATTTATCTGACTTAGCTGAAAATAAAACAGTAATGCCTGAGTTTGAAAGATTAGTCTCAGAGTTCTTTGTTGCAAAAAAGCCAATAGGAACTATATGTATATCTCCAGCCATTATTGTTTTAATTTTAAGTAGCAAGATAGGTAAAGAAGAAAGTAAGATTAAGGTAACTATAGGAGACGACAAAGACCAGTTGATAGAGAAGCTCGGCGGCGAACATATAACATGCGATACAAAGCTATCAATAGAAGACGAAAAGCATAGTATATTTTCCTGCTCTGCTTATATGCGTAGTGATGAAAGTACACACTCTGTATATCAAGGAATAAAACACATGATTGACAGTATGGTGAAAAAAATTAATAAAAAAACCAAACAACCATTTCTCTAAAGTGTAGTTTCTTATACAATTAATTATGTTATACTTCCAGTTGCATTATTGTTGTAGCCAAAGTAATCTGTAATTGCTTATTAATGATAAGCTATATTTAGTATGTAAGTTTAGTTCTTTTTTTTATAGATGTAAATATGTTAGACCTTTTTTATATTGAAAGTGAGTGTTGTGTAGATGGTCAGTGTGATACTTATGCAGGAGAAGTGAGCATTAATGATGTCATGTTGGGCAAGTTTAGTCTAAATTCATACAGTGGGAAAAAAGCTATAATAAATCTAGACATCGTTACATTCAATATCCATATTGCCATGGATGACCAAGATGGAAGGACAATAACAAGAGACCTCAAGGGTCCTGAATTTGTAATTAAAGATGACGGTTCCTGGTATATTAATAAGAATCTTGGTAATGATAAATTTGAAATTATAGTAAAGCAGTCATTATATGAAACATAGTGAGCGGAGCTTGCTTTTTAGCAATGCTTGCATACTTACTTGATTTGAAAAAAAATGGAGATTATCTTAGCTGCTGAACCACGCGGTTTCTGTGCGGGAGTCAAAAGAGCTGTAGACATATTAGCAATGACTTTAGAGAAATACAAAAACGAACGCCAAGTTTATGTACTACACGAAATCGTTCATAATAAATATATAATAGAGGGCTTTAAGAAACAAGGAGTGGTTTTTGTAAGCAGCATAGAAGACATTAAAGACAATGGAGGAATATTGATCTTCAGTGCACATGGAGTGTCAAAAAGTATAGAGGATGAGGCAAAAAGAAAGGGTATTCAAATTATTGATGCAACATGTCCCCTAGTTAGCAAAGTACATAAAGAGGCAAAAAGGTATGAGGATAGTGGTAAAGAATTAATTCTAATTGGACATGAAAATCATCCAGAAGTTAAAGGAACTACAGGAAGAGTAAGTAATCCTATATCTCTAGTGCAAACTATGCAAGACGTATACAATTTACAAATCAAAGATCCAGATAATTTATCTTATGTAACACAAACCACGTTAAGTATTGACGATACCAAAGAAATTATTGCTACACTGAAGCTCAGATTTCCAAGCATTACAGGCCCCGACTTAAAAGATATATGCTATGCAACACAAAATAGGCAGAACGCTGTTAAAAAATTGGCTAAAATTACAGACGTAGTGTTAATTGTAGGAAGCAAAAACAGTTCAAATTCAAACCGTTTATTAGACCTGTGTATTTCCAGAGGAAAAAGAGCCTATTTGATTGATAATTATAAATGTATGAACAAAAATTGGTTGCAGGGCGCAGAAAAAATAGGAATTACTGCAGGTGCTTCTGCTCCTGATATATTAGTTGATGAGCTAGTAAATTACTTAAAAATAAATATGAATACAAAAGTTTCAGTCATGCCAGATGGATTCACTGAAAATGTTCAGTTCAAGTATACTAAATGGTAATGTGCAACAAAGTGCGTCAAATCAAGTCTTTAGCTCAATTCAATTTTCAGTCTGTTGGAGAATAAAATATCAAGCTGAGATATAATTAATCCTCGTTTGTCAGGTTAAGTTGTGTCTAGCACAGAAACATTAAAATATAAAAAACCTTCACCATACAAAAGGGTTAATATTACTACTAATTTTATCAAAAACTTATAATATAAGTCATATTGTCATCTAATGTTTAATGAATTTCAATAAATTACCTTTTTAATTCTAGATGAGTATACACTTTGTTAATATGTTTGGGTCAAAACCCAAAAGTAAGTTTATGCTTTCTATAGGAAAAGAAGGCACAATGTTACTATATTTTAAAAATGATACTTTAAATAAAAGATATTTTGCTAAGGACAAAAATAATAAAGTTGTTTCTGACTTAATTTCATGTCTCTCATCAGATAAAAAAGCACCCTTATATCTGGTTCTCAATCACACTGATCAGAACTATTTGCTACAGTCTATCCCAAGAGTAAATAGGATTAGTGCTTATCTATCAGCAAAAACAAAAGTAGAGCATTTTGCTCATAATAATGATATAAATTCTATTCTCTTGGTCGAAAAGCCGAATAAATTTAATCAAAACTGGCGGTATCTATTTGTTTCATCAAAAGCAAATCATTTAATAGAATATTGGTTGGACGTGTTTGTTGAAATAGGCTCTAACTTTAAAGGAATATTAATGTTTCCTATAGAACTAGTCAGTATAGCAAAAAAGATTCTACACAAAGATCCTAGTAACTGGAAAATTATAGTTGCTGCAACTAAAACAGGTGGCTATAGACAAGTGGTTCTTAAAGAGAACAAAATGATATTTACACGTTTAATACCATTTACTGATGATAATTTACCAGGAATCATTGCTGGTGAAATATATCAAGAAGTGAAAAATACAATTCAATCTTTAACTAAGTTTGGATTTGAAAAAAATGACCCTATCGACCTTTGCATCATAGTATCAGAAGCTATTAAATCTAGTTTATCAGTTATAAATTTTTCAGAGAATAGTGTGAACATATTGACTCCATATGAGCTAGGTAAAATATTGGTAGCAGAATTAGCTATAAGCGAAAAAGATAGCTTTTGTGATACTACAATTTTGTTCCATAGCTTTAAGAATAAGCCAACAGATGTTTTTAATACAAAAGAAACTAAAGAATTTTATCTATTCAATTACCTTTATTTAAACTCTCCTCGGATTTTTCTATACCTCCTTTTGACTTTAGTTGTAATTAACACCTTTTGTTTGCGGAATTTGTATTCGAATTTTAATATTGCTGATAATTTATCTGCAAAGCGGAGTGCTTTAAATAACAAACTAATAAAACTTAGCCAAAGCTATAATGTAAAAAAGATAGATGAAGTTTACGATTTTATTAATATCAATAATATTTTATCAAAAATAGAGTACTCTCCTCTCACACAAGTTAAGTATGTAGAAAAGCTAAAAGTACCAGATGTAGAGCTTCAATTATTTAAGTGGAATTATAATGAGGCAAAAAGTTATATTACCACAACTTTAAGGTTTAATTTTCAATCTGGTAAAGACATTTCTTATCAATATGAGAAACTACAGAAAAATTTAAACGATAATTTCCGTACTCATGATATTAGTATTTCCAGCTTACCTACTACTAAAGAGAAAAATCTATCTATTGATGTTGAAATAGGAGAGGCAATGTAGATTGATGACTATCTCTCAACTAAAAAGAAAAGCTACAATTCAGTGCATATATTACTTATTGTTATCTATTGTATTAATAGGGTTATCAACGTGTTTTATTATCTATAACAAAAAGGTTTATAATAAAAATCAAACTGCAGCTGAGGAAATACACTCTATTAATTTACAGATCATTGAAATTCAAAATAAAGAAGTCGTTCTAAATAAAAACCTAGACTTATGGAAAAGAATTTCTTCTTCAAACTTACATAGTAGCAGATACATTACAAATTTAAATTTTGAGCTTAACAAGCTATATAAAAAACACTACATGTTAGAACCTGAAATATCAATTTCTATACCTGAAGAAGCTGAACTCCACAATAAAAGTGAACATACAAAAGTAATAAGAAGTGAAGTGGTTCTAAGTTTAAGCTCAATTAGCGATAAGCATATTTTTTTATTTCTACAGTCTATTCCAAATCTTCCTGGTTATGTTATGATCAGATCTCTTACCTTGAATAAGCAGAGAAATATAGATTCTGCAGCTATAAACCAGATTTTAAGTGGTAATATGATAGAGATAGTGAGAGCTAGTATAGTTTTTGATTGGTATACCATATTAAGTAGATGAATATAAAGTTGTTTTTTATTTTTACGCTGCTATTTTTTAATTTTAGTGCATATTGCAATTGCGAAGATCTTGTAGAAAATATAGGGATTTGTAAAAAATATTCTTGCCAACAGCATATTAGTAATGAAGATTTTATTGAGCATAAAATATTAGGGTTAAATAGTGAAAATTTATGTGTATATATAGAAAGACAAGGCAATGATGAAATGGTCTGTCATCATTCTAATGATGGAATGATTATAGAAAAGAAGTACTTAAAAAGTATTTTAAAAGTTGGAAATCAAGAAATAAATGACTTCATTGATATAGCAAATTTGCGTGCGAAGGAGTGTTTTTTTATCAACAATTATTATATAGATCGAGACGATATAATAAAAGAGGCAGCAGAGAGTACTTTATCGCAATATGGTAGCATAAAAAGCATTTTTTTTGATGAAGAGCAGGTTAATAGAATAGTTAGTGAGATGGAAAAGTTTAACTTACAGTCTTCAGGAGTTACAGAGGAAGAAAATTTCAATTGTAAAGTAGTCAGTTTAGATTCAATTTTATACTTTTCCCCCGATACATGGAAAATATGGGTAAATGGAAAGTTGTTTATAAATACTAAGGATTTAAAAGTGCACTCAGTAACTGAAAATTATGTAACTTTTTCATGGGCTGTAAACCAAAAGATAACAAAAGAACGGATAAGCAATTCTAAAAATGTACATTTTAGACATGGAGGTATTATGTTTACGCTTTATCCAGAACAAAAATTTGATTTAGATAGTTTATCTATTAAATAATCTAATACATCTGCGCTTGTAGCTCAGTTGGATAGAGCGTTGCCCTCCGGAGGCAAAGGTCGTGGGTTCGAATCCCTCCAAGCGCGTTTTTAATTAAATTTGACAATAATACTCTCACGTAAGATAATAAAGGGATTTATTTTAAAGCATAATTATGTCTAGTGGTACTATAAATAAAGTCATATTAGTTGGTAATTTAGGAAAAGATCCTGAAATTAGGACTACACAAAATGGAAAAGAGATGGCAAGTTTTTCGATAGCCACATCTGAAAGTTGGACTGACAAATTTTCTGGTACGCGCTCTGAAAAGACAGAATGGCATAATATTGTAATTTTTAGTGAAGGATTAGTAAAAATTGTTAAGGATTTTGCGCGCAAAGGTAGTAAAGTTTACGTTGAAGGTTCTCTGAGAACTAGAAAATGGACTGACCAAAATGGTAGCGAAAGGTACACAACAGAGGTGGTGCTGTATAACTTTAATAGTGCCCTTACCCTTTTAGATTCACGAAACAGTATGTCAAACTCTGATTACAAGCCAAGTGAATACAAACAAAATGAAACAGAACAAAAAGATAAACACGGAAGTTTTGACAACGATATAAAAGACGAACTAATCGATGATGAAATACCATTTTAATAACTTCAATTGAAATCTACATTTTTATGGACTGCTTGTGTTACTCCTTTTAATTCCAGTGGAGATAGTATAGATTACCAAAGCTTGCAGCGTTTACTAACAATGCAAGCTGAAGCTGAAAATGGTGTAGTGTTGCTAGGTAGCACAGGTGAAAGCTTATCACTTACTGATTCTGAAAAGCGCACATTAGTTGAATTTGTATGTGAGCTAAAATTAAATACGAAAATTATAATTGGTGTACCAGGAGTGAATCTATATCAGACTCTTGAATGGCTTGATTTTTGCAAGGGTATGCCTATTCATGGCTATCTAATGACAACTCCCATTTATGCAAAGCCTGGAATCATGGGGCAAACTTTATGGTTTGAAAAGCTGCTTGAAAAAGCACATGTGCCAGCCATGCTTTACAATATTCCATCAAGAGCAGGAGTGAGTCTTCACGCTGAAACTGTACGCAACTTATTCAGCCACGAAAAATTTTGGGCTATCAAAGATTCAAGTGGCACCGTTGATACTTTAACTCAGTATAAGAAAGTTGCACCAAATATTGAGGTCTTTTGTGGAGATGATAATATGATACCCGATATGGCTGCTAAGGGTGCGGCTGGTCTGGTTTCTGTTGCTGCCAATGTTTGGCCACGTGTAGTACATGAATATGTTAAGCAATGTATGAGTGGCGAGAACCCTCAGGCAGACAGTTGGCAACAAGCTTGCAAAACTCTATTTACTGCCAGCAATCCAATACCTACTAAAGCACTCTTACATGACATTGGGCTTATAGAACACAAAACTGTTCGTCTACCACTAAGCACAGAAGACTTGCCTTCTATTGAAACATTGAGGCAAGCTAATAAAATGATTCTTGGATGGAAAGAATTGACTAATAGCTAAAGCTAGGAACACACATCATCAACTTCTACACCTGCATCAAATAAACTAACTTGTTATAAGAAAACTAACCATGTGAAATTCTTGTTGATATGACTTAATGAATAATTATTTTAGGTTACTAAGTTATTTAAGAAACTTTGATAATATTTAGCCCACTTACTTTCCTATTTTCCATGTCACAATGAGCCTCTATTATTTCATCAAATTTATATTTTTTATTAATTCGTACAATTAAAAGTTTTTTTCTTATCATTTCAAAAATTTCCATTGCAGTAAGCACTAACGTAAGTCTATTGTGCTTGTAGTGATATATCGAAGTTCCAGCTGCAAATAACGAACGCGAACTAAGTAAAGAGAAATTAATAGGAGCATTACCTGATATCTGCCCATAGGAAACATATATGCCAAACTTACCTAAAGATTCAAAAGAGAGCTTGCTTGTAGCGTAACCTATAGGGTCATACACCGCACCTACTCCTCTATTTTTCGTAATCTCCATGATTTTAGAAACGAAGTCTTTATCATTGTAGTTTATTGCGTATGTGCAGCCACTTTGTAAAGCTATCTTCATTTTTTCGTCAGAGCTTATAGAACCTATCACTACACCTTTTTTATCCTTTGCCCATTGGCATATTATTTGTCCCAAACCACCATTAGCTCCATGAACTAGTACAAAAGCACCAGGCTTGATTCTATAAGATTGATTAACTAAATAGTGAGCTGTCATACCTTTAAACAATACTGCAGCAGCAACTTCATCAGGTATATCATTCGGAATTTTTATCAAATATTTCTGGTGTACAATGCGCTTTTCACAATATGCCCCTGGAGGAGCTGTGCAATATCCAACTCTATCTCCAACCTTAAGTCCATCACTAATTTTTTTACCAAGCTTTTCAACAACTCCTACTGCCTCTACTCCAAGTACTGATGACAGATCTTTAATTTTGCGTGTACCTTTTCTGTGTTCTAAATCATAACGATTTAAGCCGATAGTTGTATGACGTATTAAGACTTCCTCATCTTTTGGCTCACCTATGCTCTTATCTACAAATTCTAATACTTCTGGCCCCCCAGTTTTTTTAATTTGTATAGCTCTAACCATGATAAATGTAAGACAAAAACTTTAATTATGTTATCTAGCAATTAATATTTTGCAAAATGTTATTTAGAGTTTATACACTACATAAGCGTATTGTTAATAGTTTTGAGGCACAAATTATGACAAACAGAGAAACTTGGCTTTATGGTGTTTTATTCAATGTGTTGTGTGAAGTGGATGAAGATGACGATTTAGATACTAATAATAAAAATAAAAGAAAGGTTAAAATGTAAAAATCAGATAAAAAAGGAGACTATTGTAAATATTTATATACTTCTTGGGAAAAAAAGGATTTGATATTAATCACAGATTTGACTTGAAAGATTATGATGGCTTTCCAATAGATAGTCTTTTTTCCATCGCCATTAACTATAAACCGTACACTTTAACAAATCTAGCGCAAGTTTTAATAAAAGCAGGAACTAATGTGCAAAACGAAAAAGGATATTTACATACCTGTGTTTTGACCCATTCTCCGGATATATTAAAGGCTCTCATAAAAGCGGGAGTGAATGATAGCCCAGATGAAAACTACAATGGAAACACTGCTTTAGAGTGTGTTGCTGAATTATATTGTAAGGATAAGTCAATTGAACGCAAAAATTGCTGTGAGATTCTAATTAAGCATACATTAGAAAAAAATCCCAACATAGAAATACCAGATTCTGTAAAAAATAATAAGGAGTTGGCTCAATGTTGGAATGCTTGTGAAGCAAATAATGAAGGATGGGAATTAGCAACAACGAACACTGAAACACAAGTAGTCAGTGTGCAAAAAGCAAATAAGAGCTCCTGCTCAATTCAATAGATGTATCGTACAACCTTGTTCGGATTACAATAGGAAAAGGTTTGTTATTTAAGCTTAAAAAACGTATATGATAGTGTTATTTCACTTAAATCTTTTGTACTATTGTCACGCATTATTTCAGGGTCTACGTAAAAGGATACGGGCATAGCCGCTTTTTGTTTTGGTAGCAGCATTTGCTCTTCAAAACAAAAGCATGCAACTTTATTGAAATATTTACCTGCTTTAAAAGGTGTGACATTATATACTGCCATTCCAAATGAAGATTGATCAGATAAATTTTCTGCATAATAAAATACTAAACTTTTTTGCCCTATATTCGTATCAATGTAGTTAGTTTCTGATTTAAATTTCCAAGGCAGACCGGACATTACATCAGCATTGAAGTAAACCCTGATTTTTTGGTCAGTTGCATTTATTGTTGTATTAGTTGCTTTTCTCGTTGTGCCACCATATCCAGTAGCTTTGCAAAAGATGCTATACAATGGCACCGAAGCATATGCAAGACACAGCATCAATACCACTAAAGATATTAGAAAGAAAGCTATAGAACCCTTACTATCCCTCCTTACAAAGGGGAACACCTAATCCCTATTATTAAACAAGTTAAGTAACCTAAGTAAATTGAGGAATATGTTGATAAAGTCAAAATAAAGGTTAGTTGCACCAAGTATAGCTAGTTTAGTCATTGCGACTTCTGAACCATCATTATATCTATAATAAACATCTTTAATTCTCTGAGCATCGTACGCGGTCATTAAAGTAAACACTATTACTGACACAAATGATATTGCAAAATAGAGTGGACTACTCCCAAGGAACAGATTAACTATAGATGCAATGATTAATCCCCAGATTCCCATAATCAAAAAAGAACCCATACTGGTCAGATCTTTTTTTGTAGTATTACCATACAAAGCCATAGAACCAAACATGATCGATGTAATGAAAAATGCTCTCGCTATATTTTCTGCAGTATAAATTATAAAGATATGAGATAAAGAAATTCCCATTAAAACTGAGAATAGAAAAAATACAGTAAGTGTTGACTGAGCACTTAGGTGTTGAAGCCTAAAAGACATATAAAACACCAATGCAACTGGGGATAGCATTACCACAAGCGATAGAACAGGATTGGAATAAATCACCTGGAAAAGACCAGAAAACACTGTTAAAAACGCAACAAGCCCTGTAACACCTAAAGCTAAAGCCATATAATTGTATACTTTAGTTAGGTAACTCCTGAGTCCAGCACTATAATAAATGCCCTGAGAGCGAATATCCTGTTCGTTTTTCATATAAGACATATGTAACTCCTTATTATCTCTTGATGATATATTATAATACAATACAGCGTTTTTATCAAGTATAAAATGACATACTACAATTGAATGGTGTGGTATGCAATTAGAGAATTTCTTCCATAACTATAAGCAAATCGGTTTTCAGCAGCATTTAACTATTATAACAACCTCTGGCAATAGAAATTACTTTCACCATTCCCTCTATCATGATTTAAGGGGAATGGTGAAAGTAGTTTTTACATTTACTAAAGCATTCTTCTTATAGATACTATACCAACAATCCACTATTTTTTCTATGTCTCGCGGTTTAACCTCCGGACCTATACTGATTCTAATTGAACATTCTGCTTGCTCTTTTGTTGCTCCCATTGCAAGCAAAACATGAGAAGGCCCAACTTTTCCAGAAGAACATGCAGAACCATTGCTGACTGCAATATTATTTAAGTCAAAGCACATGAGCTGCAGATCATTCTTCACTCTCGGCATATAAATGAAACTTGTATTTGGCAATCTTTTAGAATTTCTGCCAAAGATCTTGATATCACTGACAAGACTTAATAACCCATACTCCAATTGATCACGCAGCTTCTCTACTTCATCCATCTTTGATAGAAGATCTGGAATGTTTTGCAATGCAGCAGAAAGACCTACTATTGCAATAATGTTTTCTGTACCACCACGCAATCCTTTTTCTTGCCCACCACCTATTATAGTAGGTTCTATTACAAGCTTTTTGTCAAAAATTAAAACTCCACTACCTGCTATACCACCAAATTTGTGAGCAGATAAAGTAAGTAAATCCACTCCTAAATCTTCCATGTTTAATTCGATTTTCCCAACACTTTGAGCAGCGTCAGTGTGACAGATTGCCCCGAATTTATGTGCCATTTTAGCTATTTCCTTAACAGGCTGGATAACTCCAGTTTCATTATTAGCCATCATCACTGAAATTATTACTTTATTCCCTTCAAGTTCGCTTAGAATTTTTTCTAGCTCTAAAAAGTCAATAATACCCTCTTGATTAACGGGTATTATATGTGGATTACATGCAGAATTAAGAATTGAAGGATGCTCTATAGCTGAAATTACATGCAGATAGCCTTTCATTCCTCTCATGACGAGGTTGTTTGCTTCAGTTGCACCAGACGTAAAAACTATTTCTTTATCATATGGAATGCTAAGAGCATCACGTACGTTATCTCTTACCTCTTTAAGAATCTTCCTCGCTTCTTGTCCTCTTTTATGCAGCGATGATGGATTTAGTGTTTGTTTCGACAAAATCTCAAGTATACTTTTTTTTACATTTTTACTCACTGGAGCAGTTGCATTATAATCAGCATACACGTAATTACTATCTTCCAGGGAGAATAAACTCACAGGCTTATTTGTCACTTACCATCAACCAATTATGTATGTTAACTTTAACACGATAAAAATTTATTGCAAAAACAGGGAAATTAATACATAATTAATAAACAATTTACATTATCAACACCTGTCGAAACAGGTTTTTATTAGGAGTCATCATGGTAGAAGTCTTTTTAAATAATTCAACAAAAAAAATAGAAGGTAGATACCATCAAAGCAAAGATACCAATGCACCGGTTGTGCTAATTTTACATCACCATCCCCAATATGGTGGTAGTATGGATAGTAAGATTATACATACTATATATGAATCTTTTATCGATAATAACTTTTCTGCATTGACAATTAATTTTCGTGGTGTCGGAAAATCTACCGGAACTTTTGATAAGGGTATAGGAGAATTAACTGATGCTGCAGTAGCTATTGATTGGCTTCAGGAGCATAACTCTAACAACGTTCCAATTTGGATAGTCGGTTTTTCTTTTGGAGCATGGGTAGCTATGCAGTTAACAATGCGCCGTCCAGAGATAGTAAGTTTTGTTGCCCTTTCTCTTCCAGCAACTAAATACGATTTCTCTTTTCTCTCTCCTTGCCCAGTTCCTGGACTTATAATACAAAGTAATAATGATACAATTTCAGAAGAAAGCGATGTAACAGAATTAGCACAAAGGTTAATAAATTCGGTAAAAAATAACCATATGGAATACCATATAGTAGACGATACTAACCACTTTTTAAGGGATAAAGAAGAGGAAGTAGCTCAAACTATAGATAATTATATAAAACTACGCTTAAACAGTGCAGTCACTTCCTCCAAAAAAGTTAAAAAAGAGATAAGGGTAAAAGAATATGCCTAACTTTACAAATGAGAGAAATGAACGTATTAATATAAATAAAAAAAGTCTTGTTATGTTTAGGCAATTATTATTTCTCGTTTTAGCAATGTTTATGCTGTCAGGATGCTTTCTAAGTAAACAGCGTAAGTTAAAGAGTCCGTGTATAAAAAACAATGAAAGCATTTCATGCGAATTACACTCTGTTAATGACCATTGGTTAAATAAGTACAAGTTATAGGTAGCTTTGTATTGTACTGTTTCTTCCATTTACAGCTTTACTAATGATCGGTTTTTTAACTGAAAAATGTGATCTGCTTTTTCTGCAAGGATATAGTTGTGTGTTACTATAAGCATAGAGCTGTTATTTTCCTTTACATATGAATGTAACAGCAAAAATACATTCAAAGAATTTGTTGGGTCTAAATTTCCCGTTGGCTCATCTGCAAGTAAAAGCTTTGGAGAGTTTACAATGCTTCTTGCAATTGCAACCCTCTGCCTTTCTCCACCAGAAATTTCAGATACCATACTACTTGCTTTACTTTCCAAACCAAATTTTTCCAATATTGCTTGCGATTTTTTTTTTGCTTCAGCTTTGCTTTTTCCTGCAATGAGCTGAGGAAGCATAACGTTTTCCAACACTGATAACTCTTGTAATAAATAGTGAAATTGATAAACAAAGCTAAGAAAATTTCTTCTTACATGAGTTTTATGCTTATTACTGGCTTGCGTGCAATTTATTCCATCTATCGTCACTATACCTAAAGTTGGCTCATCCAATAGACCTGCAATTTGCAATATAGTTGTTTTTCCTGATCCTGAACTACCAATCAATGCAACTACTTGCCCTCTTGTAATCTTCAGGTTGATATCTTTTACAATGGCAGGACTTTTTTTGAAGCTCTTACTCACAGAAGCTAGCTCTAGTGCTACATCACTGTCCATATTATAAAAAGATCCAGGAGGGAGAATTAGACCGAGAAACTGTTACCACACCCACATCGAGACTTAGCGAGAGCATTCTTGATTTGAAAACCAGAACCACTTAGATCTTCAGTATAATCTATAGTTGAATTATTTAAAAATTTCGCTGAACAATTATCAACCATTAACACAGGGTTTCCATTCTCATCATTAATTACTATATCTTTACCTTTTTCACTAAAACTGGAGTGGCTTCTATAATCCTCGCTATCTTCGTCATCGTCAAAATCGTCGTCTTCATCATCGTCAAAATCGTCATCCAAAGACATCTTCTTATTTATTTGATCCATAAGAAAATTATACTTGAAGCCAGAGCATCCACCACCTGAAACTGCAACCCGCAAAATAGAACTCTCATCTCCTCCTTCTTGTTCTACAAGGGAGTGGATTTTTCTTAATGCATTGTCAGTTAAGTTAATATTGTAATCTGTTGACATAACAACCACCGTTCATTATTGATAACCTATTATAGTAGAAATTTTACATGTCAAACAATAATTTTCTATTAAGTTACGCGTGCTTTCCAAATAAAACAAAAGGAAGAAATTTTAAAGAGCCAGAAGATGAAAATCGCAGCTGCTTTCAGCGTGATAGGGACCGAATTATTCACTCTAATGCGTTTAGGAAACTAGGATACAAAACACAAGTTTTTATCAATTATGAGCATGACTACTATCGCACTCGGCTAACTCATAGCCTTGAAGTTGCACAAATTGCAAGATCCATCGCACGCAGGCTCAGATTAGATGAGGACATCACTGAATGCATAGCGCTTGCACATGACCTTGGTCATCCTCCATTTGGTCACACAGGTGAGAATGCTCTAGTTCAAATTGATAACGAGAAGTATAAGTTTGATCATAACGTTCAAGCTATAAGGATTTTAACTTATCTTGAACAAAAACATGCTGACTTTAATGGTATGAATCTAAGTTGGGAAGTGATTGAAGGCGTTGCAAAGCATAACGGTCCTTTACTCGGTCAAAATGCAGCATCTCACACAAATAATCAGCTATTATTAGAATACAATGAAAAATAATATGATCTAAAGCTTGAAGAATTTTCAAGTCTTGAAGCACAAGTTGCTTCGATTGCTGATGACATTGCTTATAGTGTTCATGATCTTGATGATGCACTCAGAGCAAATTTAGTAATAACCGAAGATTTGCTCGATGTTCCTTTAATTGGCAAAATGTTCAAAGAAGTAAAAAGCGAATATTCAGAATTGGCTCAAAGCAAACTCATACATGAATCACTGAGTAGAACTATAGGGATTATGATAAATGATGTCGTTTTTCAGACTGAAAGAAATATTAAAGACTACAAAATAAAAAGCGTAGAAGATGTAAGAGGTCTAAATACAATGCTAGTCACATTTTCACCAGAAATTGCAAATGCCACAAAAGAGATGAAAAAATTTAACATGGAAAAAATATACAGAAGCTATAAATTGAATAGAACAATGAACAAAGCAAAACGTATAGTACAGGAGCTTTTTCAATGTTTTTATGAAAACCCAAGGTTATTACCTATAGAGTGGAACAAGCTTGCTTGTGAATCTCAGCGTTCAGTAATAATATGTGATTATATCTCAGGTATGACAGATAGATTTGCCATACATGAGCACAGAAGAATTTTTGATACCTCATACGAAATGACTTCTTTCTAATGACTGATGATTATTTCATGTCGATCGCATTAAAACTTGCAGAAAAAAGTCTTGGAAGTGTTGCACCAAATCCCACTGTTGGATGTGTCATTGTAAAAGACGGTATGGTGATCGGTGAAGGCTACACAGGAATCGGTGGACGTCCACATGCAGAAGTAGTTGCTTTACAAAATGCTAAAGACTTAACTCATGGTGCAACTATGTACGTCACTCTCGAACCATGCTGCCACTTTGGAGTTACAGAACCTTGCACTGCAGAAATCATAAAATCAGGAATAAGAAAGGTAGTGATTGCAGCAATTGATCCAGATAGTAGAGTTTCAGGCGGAGGAATTAAAGCTCTGAAAGAAGCAGGAATTGAAGTGAAGCAAGGTATTATGCAGAAAGAAGCAGAGAAGCTGAATGTTGGCTTTTTTACCACCAAGAAACTCCATAGACCATTTATAGCTTGCAAAATCGCAACAACTCTTGACGGAAAAATCGCAACATTTACAGGTGATAGCAAATGGATAACAAGTGAGGATACGAGAAATTGGATACATGAGCTCAGAGCAAAATATGACGCAATTATGATTGGCAGCAATACCCTTGTTAGTGACGATCCACTCTTAACTTGCAGATTACCAGGGCTCGAAAATAGATCACCAATAAGGCTAATTATAGATAGCCAGGAAAAATTGCAGGAAGAGCATAATATTGCAAAGACTGCAGACAAAATAACAACTTGGATGATAACAAGTAAAGAAATAAAAAGAAAAATAAAAAATATTAACTACTTAGTAGTTAATTCAAGTAACAACCCCCCTGTTATTCCAGATGTCACTCCAACACACCCTCCTATTATTCCAACACCTTCTCCTGTCATCCCAGTGCCCAGACACTGGGATCCAGAAAACTTCAAGCAATTGCATAATGAAAACTGGTCACGCGCTGGAATGACATCGGAGCCTGATATTATCGATAAAGTCTGCCTAAAAGACATGGCATCAAAACTTGTTTCAGAAATTGGTATAACAAGGTTATTAGTTGAAGGTGGAGGAGTGTTAGTTACAGAATTATTAAAGCACAATTTAATCGACAGATTGATAATCTGCCGCAGTGGTAAAATTTTAGGTAACGATGCAACTCCTTTTATAGGGAATTTAGGAATTCAATTCATCAAGCACTGTCATCAGTTCAAGAAAGTAGAGCTCATAGACTTTGATGAAGATATAGTTGAATTGTGGGATAGGCTATTGTAACTTTTACACATCCAGATGAAAGGAGAAAAAAAGAGGTAGAAAATCTACCTCCTATATAAGCTATTACGCTGTTTTTTCTTGAAACTTACCTTTAAATATTTTCATAATTTCAGGTTTTTGTAGTTCAGATACAAGATCGAATGCTTCACCTTTCTCGCCTTGAGGTCCTTGGTCACCCTTATCGCCTTTTTCACCTTGGTCACCTTTCTCACCCTTATCGCCTTTTTCACCCTTAGCATTTTCTATTGCATTCATTTGCTGATATGAAGCATAAGCTGCTGCGGCAAAATATACAGCGGCAATAAATAGAACTGCAATTCCAGCAGGGCTAGCAATAAGTGCTAAAGATGCAGGTCCAGCAATTACTTTAGTAGCAATCAATAATGTTGTTATTGCTGCTGCTAAAGATGCAGTTGCAACTGTACTTTCAATACTCATTTTTGTTATGGGTGCTATATTTTTCAATTTCCATATAGTAGGCATAATAACTTCCTCCTTAATTAAGGTTTATAAAAAGTTAATTGTATATTAACAATGTACACTAGTCAAGCATTTGTATTAACAACTTAATATTTTATCTACTTTCTAAATTTTTACTAATTATGTAAGATTGATACATGGTAAATGGCTGGCTGAATCTTGATAAACCAACAGGAATGAGTTCTGCACAAGCTGTAACTCAAATTAAAAGGATTTTTGGAATAAAAAAAGCTGGTCATCTGGGAACACTTGACCCTTTGGCTTCAGGTATATTACCGATCGCTCTTGGTGAAGCAACAAAAACTATACCGTATTTATCTTGTAACTTAAAGGCATACAATTTCACAATCAAATGGGGAAAGCAAACAACTACGGACGATTTAGATGGTGATATTATTAGAACTAGCACTATAAAACCTCAGTATAATCAAATAAATTGTGCAATTAAGGATTTTATTGGGGAGATAATACAGACTCCTCCTCAATTTTCAGCAGTAAAAATTAAGGGAGCAAGAGCATATAAGTTGGCAAGAAGTGGGCAAAGGGTGAATATAAAGCCTCGACAAGTCAAAATACATGAACTGAAATTGATCTCTGTTGATACCACAAACAATAGTGCTGATTTTTCTATGACGTGTGGTAGCGGTGTATATGTGAGATCAATTGCTCGGGATCTTGGAGTAACATTAAATTGCTTTGGACACATTACAAAACTAAGAAGAAGTATGGTAGGTGATTTTAGAGAAACTGAATCAGCGACAATTGAACGGCTTATTGAAAAAAATACAACAGTCCATCCTTTGGTGTCATTCCAGCGCGTGACGCTGGAATCTAGAAAAAAAGAAGAAGAGTGGATCCCAGTGTCAAGCATTGGGATGACAGAAGATGATGTAGTGATAGGAAGTAATACAAAAAGTTTCATCATCCCCATTGAATCGGCTTTAAAATCGATGTTCAAAGTTGAAATTTCCCTAGAGGAAGCGAAGAAAATCAGAAAAGGTCAAGGAATTATATTAAATAACTTGCGTGGTTTAAAGAATTATGATATTTTTTGTACGATAGTGGGTAATGTACCTATTGCAATTTGCAGTTTTACTCATGGTTATGTGAAGCCTATTCGTGTTTTTAATATTTTGAAATGAGGTTTAGATGTCAATAACATCCCAAAAGAAAAAAAGTTTGATTAGTACATATGCAATTAAAGAAGATGATACAGGTTCATCTTTTGTACAGTGTGCAATTTTAACCGAGAGAATCAGTAATTTAACTGAGCATTTTAAAACGCATAAGCATGACCATAATTCTAAGCGCGGTTTACTTATATTGATAGGTAGAAGGCGCAAGCACTTAAATTATATAAAACGTAAATTTGGTAATGAAGCCTATCAAGAGTTAATAGAGAAGTTAGGCATTAGAAAATAATCGAGGAATTTTGTATGTTTGAAATTATAAAAAAGTCTATAGATTGGGAGGGGCGTACCTTATCTTTAGAAACTGGGAAAATAGCACGTCAAGCTGATGGTTCAGTAGTTGTAAATTATGGAGATACTTCTATCTTAGTCACTGTTGTACGAAAAAAGAAGGAAGAAAGTGTTGATTTTCTCCCTTTAAATGTGCAGTTTATTGCAAAAAGTTATGCCATGGGTAAGATTCCTGGTGGTTTTTTTAAAAGAGAAGGAAAACCATCTGACAGAGAAACTTTAATTTCAAGAGTAATAGATAGAAGTATAAGGCCGTTATTTCCTGAAGGTTTTCATGATGAAATTAGTGTAGTATGTAATCTATTAACTTACGATACGGTCAATTCTCCTGAAGTACCAGCATTGATAGGTACCGTTGCAGCTCTTGCAATTTCTGGTGTTCCTTTCCACTTTACTATAGCTGGAGTTATGGTCGGTTGTGATGAAAATAACAATTATATACTCAATCCTTCCGTTCAAGAGATGAAAGCAAGCAACTTGGATCTGTTTTTGTCTGGTGATGAAAATTCGATCTTAATGGTCGAATCGGAAGTCAAAGAGCTCTCTGAAGAAAATGTTTTGAGTGCAATAAAATTCGGCCATGAACATCTTCAACCTGTTATTAAGCTTATAAAAGAATTTGCTGATACAGTAGGCAATAAACCTGAAAGCTTTGCTCCTGTTGATATATCAGATATAACTCAAGAACTTGAAAAATATCGAAAAGACTTTGAAGAAGCATATTCAAAAACAGTAAAACAAGAGCGAGTTCAAGCTCTAGAAGTAGTCAGGAATAATATATTGAATACTCTTAAAGAGGCTGGAAAAGACGAAAAGTTAATTACTTATGCAGTAAAAAGCTTTGAAAGATCTTTAGTGCGTGAAATGATTAGAAGGAAAAGTGTGAGGATAGACAGCCGTAAGTATGATGAAATACGCCAGATAGAAATTGAGGCTGACATTCTACCCAAGACTCACGGTTCTGCACTATTTACAAGGGGTACCACTCAGGCACTAGTTGTTACTGCTCTTGGTACTACACAAGATGAGCAAATTGTGGATGACATTGAAGGGGATAGACGTGAACATTTTATGTTGCATTATAATTTTCCTCCATTTGCTGTTGGAGAGGCTTCTGCTATACGCGCACCAGGAAGGAGAGAAATTGGTCATGGTAAACTTGCTTGGAAAGCAATTCATCCTGTTTTACCTGATAAATCTGAATTTCCTTATACAATAAGGGTAGTATCTGAGATTATGGAATCTGATGGTTCTTCTTCTATGGCAACAGTTTGTGGAACTTCCATTGCATTAATGGATACAGGTGTGCCAATAAAGGCTCCCGTTGCAGGAATTGCTATGGGTCTCATCAAAGACAAAAATGAGCATATAATACTTTCTGATATACTGGGCGATGAAGATTATCTTGGTGATATGGATTTCAAAGTAGCAGGAACTAGCGAAGGGATTACAGCACTGCAGATGGATATGAAAATTCCTGGTATAAGCTTTGAAATTGTTGAAAAATCTTTAGAACAAGCAAAAGTCGGAAGATTACATATCTTAGAAAAAATGAATGCAGTAATTTCAGAACATCGTAAGGGTATAAAAGATCATGTACCAAGAGTGTTATCGTTTTATATAGATAAAGATAAAATTTCTGCAGCTATTGGTGCTAAAGGAAAAAATATACGCAGTGTATGTGAAAGAAGTAATGCAAAAATTGAAATAGGGGATGACGGTAAAGTTTCTGTTTTTGCCATTAGTAGTACTGAAGCTGAAGCTGCAAAGAATATGATGATTGATTCAATAACAGAGCTAGAACAAGGTTCTATAATTGATGCTAAAGTTGTAAAGATAGAGAAGTCTATTGTAGAGCTAGAACTTCTTAATGGAAGAAAAGGAAAAATGCATATAAGCGAGGTAGCTAATCAACATGTAGAGTCCATTGAGGATATACTTAAACAGGGTGATACCTTCAAAGCTTTGATAATTGACTTTGAAAAAGGTGGATGTCCAAAATTATCAAGACGTCGTGTTGATCAAGAAACAGGTGAATTTTTTGAAGGTAAGCTTTACAATGAAGAAAGGAGAGATGGTTTAAATAATAGGGATAATTATTATAACAACTCGTTTAATAAAAAACCTGGAGATAATTATCATAGTAATAGACCTACTCGTCCTCGTTCTGGTTTTAGTAATAGAAACAGACCAAAATTTGGTAATAATGACTCGTCATCAGGTTTCTATTGAGGTTGAACTTACTTTCTATTATCTCAGTGTCGAAACACTGGGATAATAGGAATTTTTAAAACTGACAAGATAACAAAAATGGCTTGTGTTATCTGTAGGATTATAACGAAAGATTTTTAAGATCGTTTATAGTCTTTTTCACGTCTTCAGCTTTAAATATTGCTGATCCAGCAACTAATATATTTGCACCTGCTTTTATTACATCAGCTGCGTTAGAAAAGTTAACTCCACCATCTACTGAAACTTGTGTTTTAAGATTACGGTCCTGTATCATTTTCCTCACGGTAGATATCTTACTCAACTGCGAATGAATAAACTCCTGTCCTCCAAATCCAGGATTGACTGTCATAATTAGTACAATATCTAGCTCATGTATTATATATTCAAGCACGCTTGGAGAAGTTGAAGGAACAATTGAAACTCCAACTTGTATTGTTTTTTTTGTATAATTTTAATTTATGTCTTTGTATGATTTTATCTTTCTTACTAGCCTCTCAAGATGTATCTCTGCTTCTGCATGTATAGTGATAATATCAGCACCAGCATTTATAAAACTTTCAATATGGTTACCAGGAGATTTAATCATTAAGTGTACATCAAAAGGAAGATTGCTATATTTACGTATCGCAGAGATAACATTCGGACCTATTGTAATATTTGGAACAAAATTTCCATCCATAACGTCTATGTGTATATAATCTACATTCAAGTCGCTAATTCTTTTTACTTCCTCTCCTAATTTTGCAAAGTCTGCTGAAAGTATAGAAGGTGCAATTTTAATACCCATAGACTACTTTTTACCAAAAATAAAAAAAAGTAACTTATTTTTTAAACTCTGTCATCCCAATACTATATTAATCTCATTTAGAAATTTTTGTATCCTTCCAGATGCATGTGCCTTTATTTTTCTCTGCCCATTCATCTGGCCATCTTAATACTTGTTAGACTTCTTTCTTTGCCTCTTCTAAATATTCCAACACAGTTTCATGCAGCGCAGTCCAAGACATTTGCTTTTCCATATTCGGTATAAACTTTTGTTTCCAAGTGTCCTTAAATTCTTGAAACCACTGCTTCTCAAAGTTTTGGAAATCAGATAAAACTTCTGACCTAAATCCATTAATTAAATTCGAAACTTCTATAGCCTTTTGAGGGCTTATAGACTTAAAAGACAATATTTCATTCTTTAAAACATCTAGCTTCTTAAATGAATTAAGCTTAAATGGAATATAAAGCGAGGATCTTATATTATACCTTAGATAAGAGTCGTAATATAGCTTAATCTTGTACATGAGCATAGCAAATGCAGTAGAAGAAATATTATTTTCATATTCTGCAAAAGAAGATAATAAACGCTTGTAATCCTCTTCATTCAAAAATGGTGGTTGTAAACTTGATTCAATTTTATTATTAAAAGATGTGAATCTGTTGAAAATACAATTGCCATATTCGCTTAAAAATTCAGGCAAAATATCTTCCTGTTCTAATTTTAGAGGCAAGTCTTTTCTAATCTCTTTCGGCAAATGATGATGAATTGAAAACTGATTGATAACCCACGCAAAATTTTCATCAAACTCATTTGAGTAATTAGCATTATTGTCAGGAAAAATCATATTACCTTCCCTATCATTCCAAGGCAGTATTTTATAAAAAAAATTGTTCAACCTTTTTTTTAATTTCAAAATACTTTCACTCTTATCGCCTACCTTATATAAAACCTCTTCTACTTTTTGTCTTGCGTCTTGAGAACTGATTCTATCACCTATATGCAGTCCAATGCCATTTCTCTCCAATAACTCCCAATCAAATAACTTATGTGGATCAGGCTTACGCATTGCGTAACCTTCAATTGCTGAGTTGTATACTATAGTGCCTATTTCAGCGTGACTAAATATCATATCTTTTCTAATCTTAAAGCGCTTCATGAGGTACAAAATCAGATCTTTGACAGATTTCATTTGCTCTTCTGGAAAAGGCTCAAGCCCTGTGTTTACAATCTCTATACCCATAGAATAATCATTCAGTTTTCGTAGCTCTTCAACCACATTGTCTACTTGAACTTTCGCATAACTTATACCAGCATGCCATGCTCGTTTTTCGAGTGGAACCATCAGAGTAATGCTACCATCTCTATCAACAATAAGCTGTACTGATATACCTGAAGAATTTAATGCGCATTTTGTGATTTTTAATGTTGGAGATTCGGTATGATGCACTACCACCATCAACACTTTTTTGCTTTCTCTATCATCATAATTTGAACTTGGTGCAGGATCTAAAAATATTGGATTCTTTAATGATGTTTTCAAATCTTGAAAATCGTTCTCGATATCAATTAAGCAAGATTGCTGTCCATATACAAGAGGCGCTACAAGCAGCAACAGAAATAAAACAGACAAACATTTTTTTACTATAAGTCTCATGCAGCTTTACAAATTGCCCACAATATAACTAAATTAACATAATACGCATAAAATGTTTACTTTTTTTCAGCTAATCAAGGCTTGCTACAGCTACAATTAGTACTTTTATCATTACATTTTGGTGTTAAGTCAGGATAGAACTTAAGTATAGCGTCATTCTTTCTCACAAACACTGATTGATAATTGGCATCTTCAATTTTATACAGACATATTCCATCTTCTCCCAATTCCTTAAACGCCTTAGTTGCAGAAACTAAAAGGAGAGTAGACCAGCGGAACTTCCCCACCAGTCTCTCGCAGAACTGTACGGAAACCTCTCGGTTTATACAGCTCCCATTATTTAGCCCTTTGATCCTAACCCAAGTGTCCAATGATAGAAAATATTTGGAGACCTCTTTCTCACTTTTCCTAGAAATTGCTTTGCTAGTCTTCCATGATCTCGAAGTTTCTTATATTTGGTTCTGACCCATCTTATGAGGTATCTCTCTATATTTCTGAGAGATGTATACATCTCCGATTTATAAAACCTGCCATAGTACTGAAACCAGCCTCTGACTATTGGATCTATTTTCTTCGATATTTCCTCTAATGTGGTCCACGTAATCCGATGTATTCTCCATCGTATATCCTTTTCACCACTTCTTGATGCTGCGGACAATCGAGCAAAATTCTAAAATCTTCTTCATCAGGGTGTGTTCCCCAATCTCCACAAACTCTTAATACTCCTCTATCAAAATCAGTCAGCTCCGGAAGTGGTGGAATATAGTCTGGATCTGAAGAATCTGTTTTGAAAAACGGCTCAAAGTCAATTTGTGAATTTGCATCATTGAGATAATGCTCCTTAATGTAAAAAACAAATCCTATTACTGGTATTATCAAGCACAAGATTAACTTAGCTATTTTCGACATAATCATATTCATAAAGAAGCTAGGGTATAAGCAACAACTTAAAAAAGTTTTAATCTAATGTTGATCGCAGTCCTGGCATCTCATCACCACTTAGCCAACTTAAAAACGCTCCCCCACCAGTTGAAATATATGTAAAATCTTTATCGGCAAGACCTGCAGCATTTACTGCAGATAGGCTATCTCCTCCCCCTATTACACTGGTTAATTTTCCTTCGTGTGTCAAATCACTTACTACTCTCATCACCTCTACTGTACCATTTGCAAAAGCTGAATGTTCAAAAACACCAATAGGTCCATTCCACAGTAGAGTTTTACTGCTTGCTATTATACTGCTTATTGTGCTTAAAGTTTGAGGTCCGATATCTAAAATTATATCACCGTCCAAAATGGATTCAATTTTTCTTAAAACGCCAGTGCTATAATCAGAATTTACTGCAACCAAAACGTCTTCTGGCACAACTATTTTGCAATTGTTTTTATTTGCCGTCTCAACAATATCGTGCAGAAGATCATCAACGCCATTTTGAAAAAAAGACTTGCCTATATTAACTTTATTAAATAACAAAAAATTATTAGCAATTGCGCCGCCCAGAATAAGGTAATCAACCTTTTCTGCTAGTTTTATAAGCATTTTTATTTTAGTTGATATTTTAGCTCCACCAACTATCGCAGTAATAGGTTTAGCGTCAAACGATATAGCTTGCTCAAGATACTTTAGCTCATCTTGCAAGCAAAATCCTGCATAAGAAGGTAAAAATTCCGTAATGCGTGAAATAGAAGCATGAGCTCTGTGAGAGCAAGAAAACGCATCATTTATATATATATCTGCTAGAGATGCTAATTGTTTAGCAAAATTTGAATCATTCTGCTCTTCTTCTTTATAAAACCTCAGATTCTCTAGTAATATTATATCTCCTCCATCCATCGCATTTATTGCTCTTTGTACTCTCTCACCAATACAATCATCAATAAATTTCACTTCTTTGCTTAGCAGCCGCGATAAAGTTTCAATTACGTTTTTTAGCGATAGGTTACTGTCTTTTGCTTTTGGACGCCCAAAATGTGAGATAACAATAACTTTTGCACCCGCATTTGCCAAATACTGAATGGTAGGTAGCGCTCTCAAAATACGAGTGGCATCACAAATTCTTCCATTTTTTATAGGAACATTGAAGTCAACCCTGAGCAGAACATTTTTATTGTGAAAATCACAACTCTCTATGCTAGGTACATTTATCATAAAATTAAAGAGCTATAAAATCACTATACAATAGTTTAATCCAAAGTAAAGGAAGGAAATTCCAATGCTAAATAAATTAATAAATAGGAAAATTACTACAAATACTTTCAACTTTATTTTTCACTGCTTTTTCAACATCAGGGCTATTTCCATCAATTAATCCCTGAATTATTTCATTTATCAGATCAGCTATCTCTTTAAAATCTTTTTTCTCAAGTCCGCGTGTTGTCTCAGCAGCGGTACCAAAACGGAGCCCTGAAGTAATTGTTGGTTTTTCTGTGTCAAATGGCACGGAGTTTTTATTGCAGGTAATGCCAGCTCTTTCAAGGCTATTCACAACGTCTTTTCCAGTCAATTTCCGTGATCTTAAATCAACTAGCACTATATGAGAGTCAGTGCCACCGGTTATAATGTTCAGCCCATGCCCTTGCAGCGCTTGAGCTAACACTTTCGCATTTTCCACAACTTTTTTACTATAAGTTTTAAACTCTGGCGCTAATGCTTCCTTAAATGCAACAGCTTTTGCAGCTATCACATGCATAAGTGGCCCACCTTGCAATCCTGGAAAAACTGCAGACTGAATTTTTTTATGTAACGCTTCATCATTTGTCATTACCACTCCACCACGAGGACCACGTAGAGTCTTGTGAGTTGTAGAAGTTATAATATGCGCATATTTGGCAGGTGATGATGGGTAACAATCTGCAGCAATAAGCCCTGAATAGTGAGCAATATCTGCAAGCAGATATGCACCAACTTTATTCGCAATTTTGCGAAAGCGCTCGAAATCTATTTCTCTTGGATAAGCAGAAGCACCAGCAATGATTAGCTTCGGTTTATGCTCTAGCGCTAGACTTTCCACCTCATCCATATCAAGCAGGTAAGTGTCTCTATTAACTGTATACTGGATCGACTTAAACCACTTACCAGAGAGGCTCGGCTTCGCACCGTGAGTTAGATGTCCACCACAGTTCAGTGACAATCCAAGTATTGTATCACCCGGAGTAAGTAGTGAAGCAAACACTGCTTGATTTGCCTGAGAACCAGAATGAGGTTGAACATTTGCAAATTTAACACCAAATAGCTTACAAAGCCTACCTATAGCTAGATCTTCAATTTCATCCACATACTCACAACCACAATAATATCTCTTACCGGGATAACCTTCTGCATATTTATTGGTCAGAAAAGAACCTTGAGCTTCCATAACTGCTTTACTCGCAAAATTTTCTGATGCAATCAGTTGCAACTGTGATTTTTGTCGCCGCAGTTCTTTCTCTATAGGTTGATAAACTTCATCATCAAAAGACTTCAGACTACTTTTAGAGTCACAAATCCTTTCTGAAACACTTGTCATAAGAACTTTTCTTTAACCACATAAATCCAAAAACAGCTAAAAGCAAACATATAGGAATAATTGATATTGCTTTTACTAGTAACTCAGTACCATACACAGGATTTCCTTGTACTACCATTCCATTCCAACATAAATCTATTATTTTTGCAATTCCTGTATGAAAAAAATAGCCAAAAACCATAACTATCATGTTTGATATGGCTGTGGCCAAGCCTACCAAGTTATTGTTCACATAACTTATTGCTTTGTAAATAGTAATTACCTGATAACCAGACGCAAAGCCGATAACAAGAAGTGCAGGTAGTGCAATATATAAACCTCCAGCTTGTATAAAAAGCAAGAGGAAGCTAACGATCATTGCAAAAGAACATGCAATAATTGCCTCGTAATGTTTGTCGTCTGGATATTTCTCGAGCAAGTAAGATAAAAAGAATGATCCAGCTCCCATACCTATAAACATAAGGGAAGAAAGCGAAGATGCCAGATCCCCGGTCATTTGATATGCTTCACATAAGAACGCTTTTGCCCAACCATCAGCAAAACCTTCTAATGGTCCAACCATTAAGCCACCAAAAAAGCTGATTAGAATGATATGTTTATTGAAAAGTACAGTCTTTAAATCTTGAAGTATGTTGTCATTTCTACTCTCCTCTATGTTACTTTTTGGCGTTATTAAAAGCAACAACAGAGCAAGCAAACAACCAAACGCTGAGAAAGTATATATAACATAATTCCAACCAAATTTATTGAGCAAAAAGTCTAGAGGTAATCCACCATAAATAGCTCCCAGTAACCCTATTATTATAGATAAACTAGCCATCCTTGCTGATTTTTCTTGTGAGAAATACATACTTGCAACTTTAAAGAGTCCAATTGCCGAAGCAGATGACCCAACTCCAACAATCATTCTACCAAGTATTGAGTAATACCACTCGTCAAAGCATATTAGGGGTAATGTCCCAGCAAACGTTAAGACAATACATGCAGGTAAAACAAACTTTGGCCCAAATCTATCAAGGGCAAGACCAACAGGTATATGAGCAAGCGTATAGCCTATATAATATAGCCCACCAAATTGACCAACATCTGTAATACTTATGTTAAATTTTGTTATTAATTCAGGCGCGATTATATTTGGAATTACGCGTAATATATACTGGTATGCATAAAATAGTGATGCTAGCAACCATATGAAAAAATTTCTCTGCAATGCTAATATTACCTAAAAAACAGAATTATAGGTATTTTATCAGCAAGGAGCAACACTTTTGTAAATAGCTACTCTAATCCGAGTATCTTTCTTAAAAGAGACCTTTTAGCATATCTATAACTGGTTCATGGATAAGGTATATGAAAAAAATTATACCACAGATGATAAGGATTTTTATAATTTTACCCTTGTTCATCTTAAGCTTTATTTTTTTTACTATAAGTTTTAGTTTTGTTACAAAATTCATTTTACTTACGCTTTTATTTCGTGATAACAATTATATTTTAAATAGTATAATTTTTAGTAAAACTTGGCTTTAGAGACGTCTAAGTTAACTTAATATTATTTTATTTACGCTTTTATTCTGTGATAAAAATTATATTTTAAATAGTATAATTTTTAGTAAAACTTGGCTTTAGAGACGTCTAAGTTAACTTAATATTAACCTTTTCGCGTGTAAAATATAACATAAAAGCAAGGTGAGTGAATGAACATAGATACAATAGACAATACGCTACAAAACTATATAACAAAATACATTGAACAAACATTTGCCGCACACACAGGCAATAGATACGACAAGTTATACAGGGAACTTTTAAGTAGCGCAGAAGAGATAATAAAACTTACCGTAAACGAAGCAAAACAATATGATAAAAGCCTAGAAGAACTACGTAACAATTTAATATTTCACGATAAGAAATTTATTCAAGCTGTTGCTAAACACCAGATATTAGAATTTCTGAATACTCATCCAAAGAAGAAAGAAATCGTTGCAGAATTTAAAAATGAACATCATATCAACGAAAGTGATTTAAAAATTTTAAAGGAAGGAAAAGATTTAGTGAATAAAATAAATGACATTAACTTAATTCAACAAAATGAGAAAAGTGAAATATTGAACATTAGAAAGGTACTTTCTAAATCAATAGGAATGCCCTCTTCGAGAACTAAAAAATCCAAAGCAACTTTAGTAGAAAGTCCTGAGATGGTAAAATAGACACATCTAACTTTTCCTAATTGGAAAATACTTTTAATCCTATGATACCCAGTACTACCAAAGCAAGGGAAAATAAACGCCCAAAATTTACTGGGTCATTAAAAAACATTATTCCTATTATTGCTGCACCTATAGAGCCTATACCAGTCCAAACTGCATAAGATGTACCAAGGGGAATAGACTTCATTGCTAACGATAGCCAGTAAAGACTTACAGAACCGCTAACTAAAATAATTACTACAGGTATAACACGAGTAAAGCCATTGCTATATTTCAGTGCTGTGGTCCATATTATTTCAACCAAACCAGCTAATAGCAAATATACCCACGCCATAAATCAACTCTATCTTACTGAAATATTATACATAAGAATATTAAAAAGTTAACTTAGCATTTCACATGCTTTAATAATACTATTACATCCAATTTCTAATTGTTCCTGAGAGGTTGCATAAGAAATTCTGATAAAATTTTTCAGACCAAACGCAATTCCTGGAACAACAGCAACTAAATGGTCTTCCAACAAATATTCAGCAAAATCAAGATCACTATTTATTACTTTACCACTTTTCGTGCTCTTACCCAATAAACCTTCACATGCGACAAACAAATAGAATGCACCTTGTGGAATAGATGCTGACAATCCTGAAGCAGAATTTAGCTTTTTTACTACAAAATCTCTACGATCCCTAAAGATTTTTGTTCTTTCTTTCAAAAAACTATGATCACCGTTTAACGCTTCAACTGCTGCTGCTTGTGCTATTGAATTTGGGTTAGAAGTGCTTTGAGACTGCAGCGTAGAGATAGCTTTTATCACATCACTCCTACCTGCAATATACCCTATTCTCCAACCTGTCATTGCATAGGCTTTTGATACTCCATTGACCACAAAAACTCTATCATAAAGCTTCGGCTCAACCTGAGCGATAGTAAAAAATTTTTCGTCGTATATTATATGCTCATAAATATCATCTGTAACGACATTCACATGTGAATATTCAAGCAACATTTGTGCTATGTCTTTCAATTCATTACACGTGTACACAGCTCCTGCAGGGTTGTTCGGTGAATTAAGAATTAACCACTTAGTTTTTTCATTTATTTTGCTTTTCAATAATCCCGGTGTTAGTTTAAAATTTTGTCTACATTCTACTACAACTGGCAAGCCGCCAAAAAGACTTACTATATCAACATATGAAACCCAATAAGGAGCTGGAATAATAACTTCATCTCCAGAGTTAATTGTTGCCATGAACAAATTGAATAACACCTGCTTAGCACCTGTACCAACACAGATTTGCTCAAGCTTGTAGTTGAGTTTATTATCCTTTTTTAACTTATTGATTATCGCCTCTTTAAGCTCATGCGTTCCATCAACAGCAGTATATTTAGTTTTGCCTTCATTTATTGCTTGAATAGCTACTTTTTTTATATGATCTGGAGTATCAAAATCCGGTTCCCCTGCAGCTAAAACGCAAATTTTCTTTCCTTCGCTTTTTAACCTGTTTGCCTTATCGGTCACAGCAATTGTAGGCGACGGTTTTATCAGAGACATCCTCTTTGCAAGGTCTGACATAATCTCACTAAAGTTAAATAAAAATGATAAACTCTACACAATAAAAAAGCTAGAAGTTTTATTATTTTACATAAAGGTTGGTATTTTTGTATTCTTAAATATAGATATTAAAAAGCTTAATAAATTGAAAAAGGCAAATAAATCCCTGTATAGCGAGTTTTAATAATGTAAATTGATAATGCCCTAACAAGCGCGATTTAGCTGAATGTAAAAAAAATAAAAAAAGACATGCGGCCGCTATAATTTTTTGTAATTTGCCAATAAACATTTGAGTTTTTTTTACTGAATTTTGCCATTGAGCCCAAAAACAAGGATGAATACTCTTATCGTTATAGTAAGGAAGAGAATGAGGTTTGTCAAGTAAGGTTTTCATTCCACCCTCATAAAGGCTTTTCATACAAGAGTTTTAGTAATTTCTTACTAGGTCCACTAATGCAGCAATATTTTCAACCGGAGTATCAGGAAGCACTCCATGTCCAAGATTAAATATAAAAGGTAACCCTCTAAAACAATCTATTATACGCTTTGCTTCTTTAATTGCTTCTTCCTTATTATAAGCTAAAAGACTAGGATTAAGGTTACCTTGTAGAGGAATTTTTAGATTTGCTTTTGCCCACTCTATTGGAACATTATAATCTATACTTACTGCAGATATACCTGTTTGCTCGCAGTAATCTGTATAAAGATTTTCAGCAGAGCGCGGAAAACCTATTATAGGAAAATCAGGAAACTTATTCTTTATTGCTGAAACAATTTTCTTTGTTGGCTTGATTACATACCTTTCAAACAGTTCTCCCTGCAATATACCAGCATTGCTATCAAATAACTGAATAACATCTGCTCCAAACTCTATCTGTTTGATTAGATAAATAATTGTCGCTTCTGTTATTTTTTTAATTACTTCTTCTAGTTCTAGGGAACAGAAATGTAATACTTTAGAAAAAGTTTTACTACTACCACCCTCTATGATGTAGGAAGCTACCGTCCACGGCCCTCCAGCAAAGCCTATAAGGGACTTTTCCTCTGATAATTGGCTTCTTACTTTCCTGATGGCATTTAAGATTGGAAAGGTTTTAGTTTCAAATTCTTGTGAATTTTTTAACTCCTCAGAGCTTTTCACAGGTTTTATTATTGGACCCACACCGCGAACAAAATTCACATCACAACCTAAAACGTCAGCTATTATTAAAATGTCTGAAAAAATTATGGCTGCGTCCATATCAAATCTTTTTATTGGCTGTAGCGTCAGCTCTACCACTAAATCTATACTATAGCATATCTCCATGAAATTACTCGTTTTTTCTACGGCTTTGCGATACTCAGGAAGAGATCTACCAGCCTGTCGCATTAACCAAATAGGTACTTTTTCATTTGGCTTATTCTGCTTAATAGTTCTTACTATCGCTGTTTTGTTGCTTTCCAATCTATTTTATCTACTTTTTTCTATACTAAAGTATAGTAGTAATAATAGTTCTATCAATAAATTGTTATTAACTTAAAATTCAGTAAAAATTAATGTTACTTAACTTGTGGATAAATATGTTAACAACTTCTATATACTATTGATTTTGACTTATAATTTATGTGTATAAGTAAGATATTTATAATGTTAGTAATTTTCTTTTACGGAAAATACTTTACTATCATGTATTGTTACACAATTATGTATATGTCGTTGAGAAAGTTGTTGATCAATTGTTGGTATTTTATATTAACAAATAATTCACAAATTAATTTGACATTATTCACATGCTTATTAAACATTTAATAACAGTTTTCTTGATAGATCTGATCTAAAGACATTTTCACCATTAAAGGAAATAAATTGAACAAGAAAAGAACCTTAGTAGAAAAAATAGTATACAGAACTTTTCTCTTCCTCTTCAATAAAACTTCTGTGTTAAAAAAGTGTGCGACTGAGGCATTAATGGGTGATCTTTCAGATCTTGACATACTTAATAGTCTATTAAAATTCCGTGATTGTAGTATCATGGATATAATGACTCCACGTAAGGAAATATGCTCAGTAAACATTAAATCAAGTAAGGA
>NZ_CP016430.1:584868-593527 GCF_003999585.1 Wolbachia endosymbiont of Bemisia tabaci
AAATACTTGTACGTAAAGTCTTTCCATTCCTCCCATTTCTGCGATTATTTTCTTCACTTTCAGCTAATAAATGGTTTTCTATTTCACCTTCTAGACTCGCCTCCAGCAGCTTTTTTATAAATGGTGTTAATGCTCCCTCCTTTCCTGTCAACGGTCTTCCTTCTCGTATAGACGACAGGATATTTGTTTCCAACTCTTTATAATCTACCAATCCGTTAGTTCTGTTTACTTGACTCATTGTCAAACCTCCATTTTTTTATATCAATTTATTACTTTTTTTCGGTTTGACACACTTTTTTGAACATTCCCTAATTTTCGGCAATTTCTCTACTTGCAGCACGGTATATTTTTTTTCAAATCGTTCATGAAAATTTTCACATCTTTGCTCGATGCATATTTCAGTGAATTTCTTATCTGATGTACAATACATAGTTGTATTTCTGTATTAGGAAAGACGCTGTTTATTGCTTTAGGAAAGCTTTTTAGCCCATCTACACATACAATCAGGATATCTTCTACTCCTTTCTCTTTTAAGTCATTTAACATCCCTAGCCAAAAGTTAGCTCCCTTACTTTCTGTTATATAAAAGCCTAAAACTTCTTTCCTTTCATTCTGCTAATATATTCTACATATATTTACTTACGCAATGCCCGTCTTCTTTGACCTTAAAAAACCATAAACACTATTGGATACACTGATTGCAGTGGACGACTACGCCACTCATTTATTACAGGCAATAATTTATCAGTAATACTTTATATCTCCGCTACAGATATTTTATATCTCTTCTACATGCGACTCTATATCTCTATATACCATACCGCTGGCAAACATGCTCAAGATCTTTGTTTCAAGTTCAGAATGCAGGCTTGTTTGTCTTTTTTTGACTATTTGTGGCCCAAAACTTCCTTCTCTATCTCTTGGTGTTAGCAGCTCGAATACTTGTCCGTAAAGTCTTTGAATTTCTTCGATTATTTTCTTCGCTTTTAGCCGACAAGTGATTTTTTATTTCACCTTCCAGAATCGCTTCCAGTAGCCTTTTTACAAACGGTGTTAATGCACCATCTCTTTCCGTCAATGGTCTTCCTTCTCGTATAGACGATAAGATATTTGTTTCTAATTCTTTATAGTCTACCAAACCGGTAGTTCTGTTTGCTTGACTGATTGTCAAACCTCCATTTTTTGTTTCTATTTTATTTTTACTTCTCGGTTTGACACGGTTTATTTAACACTTCCCTAAGTACGTAAGAAAAAACACTCCTATACTGAAAGTACAAGCATTTGTTGAGATTATTAGGAATGTAAAACCTAGCAGAAATCTTGATAATTCAAACGCTGAACAACTTCAAGCTATTGATAGAAAAATCCCTTAATTGTACATAGGCCAAGTTGGCTTATGTGTTCTTATTCTCACTTTGTAAACATGCCAATAATTTTATCCACTATTCCACCCATATTTGCTTCAGCTTGAGTATGCGCTATTTTACCACCGTGTGAAATTAATTTAGGATCTGCACCAGGTGATATATTAACAAACTTACTACCAACAACCCCGCTGCTAGTGATTAGAGCTGAGCTATCAATTGGCAACTTTATTTGTCTGCTTATGCACATATCGATTCGTGCTATGTAGGTAGCTTTGTCAAGCGATACACCAGTTACGCTTCCGATTTCTACACCAGAGATCTTGACACTATCACCAACCCCTACACCGTTAGCATCAGTAAAAAGGCCATGTATTTTATAGCAATCCTTATAGTTTTTCTTTATGTAAGATAGCTTATTAATAGCGAAAAAGACAAGAAAAATAGTGAAAATTAATATAAATGATCCAGCAATTATTTCAAGTATATTTGACCTTCGCATCTTTAATTATTAGGATTCCAGCTTTCATAGTAGTTTTTCACCTTTTGCTTTGGGTAGTATGCATCTTTTGTAACCGTTAAATTAGGAGTTTTTCTTTTGTTATTATTAACTGATATTTCATTATTAGTATAATGCAGCCATATATGACATTCTGGAGGAATTATTGTGGGGTCAGAAACATTACCATATATTACCCATCTTTTCCCTTTACTTGACTCATAGTAAGAATTTCCGTTTTCATCCCTACCTATAAGTTTACCTTTTCTCCTTAATAAGTTTGTTACTGCATTATAAATTTTAGATAACATAAAGGTATTAAAACAAAAAGTATTATATATACTAATACTTTAACGATGTATTAACAACAGTTTAATGCAATTACCAATTCTACAAGTTATTATACCAATAATTGCATCGATGTTCTGCTTTCTTACCAGGAAACATAAGGTGTCCTGGTTTATCTCTTTTTTTACAACGGCAGCTACTTTCTTTATTTCATTAATGTTGCTAGTGAAAACATACAATGGTGAAATTATAACTTATTATCTTGGAGATTGGGCTCCTCCATACGGAATAGAATTGAGAATCGACATATTGAACTCCTTGATTCTAACTTTGGTGAATTTTATAGCGCTGATTAGTGTACTTTATAGCTTTCATATTAATGAAAAAGAGATTAGCAAAAATAAAATCACTGGTTTTTACTCTCTATTTTTACTGTGCTTAAGTGGATTACTAGGGATTTTAGTCACAAATGACATATTCAACCTTTATGTCTTTTTAGAAATTTCATCTCTTTCTTCTTATGTTTTAGTTTCAATGGGAAGGGATAAGAAAGCTTTAGTTGCAGCATTTGAATATCTAATTAGCGGTACTGTGGGAGCAACATTTTACTTGTTTGGCATTGGGCTTTTGTACTCTATGACAGGAACACTCAATATGTCTGACATGGCTGAAAGAATAGTACCATTATACGATAATAACATCATAAGACTTGGTACATTATTCATTTTTGTTGGTCTCTCAATCAAAATGGCACTATTTCCACTCAGCAGATGGCTGGTTAACGCATATAGTGAAGCACCTAGCTTCGTTAGCGTATTCTTTTCAGGTACAGTAACCAAAGTGATGATATATGTTTTTATCAGAATCTTTTACACTGTTTTTCAGCAAAATTTTTTCTTACCACTGCATAATGTGATAATTATCCTCGCACTTTGCGCTATTGTATTTGGATCAATATCTGCAATAATCGAAAAAGATATAAAAAGACTGTTTGCTCACTCCAGTATCAGTCAGATTGGCTATATACTTTTAATGCTGGGTTTAAATTCAAAATCAGGTTTGTTTTCAGCAGTTCTTCACATAGTAAATCATAGTATGATAAAAACGTCTTTATTCATGGTTGCAGGGTGTATTTCTTATAAATTTGATATGACAAAAATAGAAAATTTATCAGGACTAAAAAAGTCAATGCCCTATACAACACTCGCATTTACTCTATTTAGTTTGGCATTAATTGGTGTACCTTTGACAAATGGCTTTGTAAGTAAGTGGTATATGATGCAAGCAATTCTTGAATCTCATGCATGGGTCTCTCTGATGGTTTTTGCTGTTAGCTCTTTTTTTGCATTAGTATACATTTGGAAAATGGTTGAGAAAATATATTTTGAAAACAGTACAGCATCAAACGCTGGAATGACACTTAATGAGGTACCATTGCTTATGCTCTTTTGTCTATTATTTATGGCAATTTTAACGGTAATAACTGGGATATATAGTAGTCCAATTCGGTTGGTAATTAATAAATTTGCTTTTTGATTTTCTTATGTTTTATTGTATCTCAAAGTCTGTAAAGTTTTTGCTGTGGATAAGCTGAAGAAGATTCACTTATTATTAGTCATTAACGTAATAGCTCTGTTTTGCGTTGGCATTGTTGTGCAATATTCTTCTGCTGGAGGAAAGTGGGCTCCATTTGCAATTCACCAATTGGTCATATTCTCTTTCTTCTTTTTGCTTGCTATAGCTATGTCATTTATAGAGCTAGATTTTTATTTGAAGCACGCTTATTTTTTTTACATAGTAGCAGTAATTGCGCTGTTAGCAGTAAATTTTTTTGGCTCGCATATAATGGGTGCAACGAGATGGATAAGAATTGGGTCAATTAGTTTACAACCATCAGAATTTGTAAAAGTGAGCTTAATACTTGCACTTGCTTGTTATTTTAATAAACAAAGTGTGTATAAAATGATGAAATTTCAAAGCTTATTTAAGCCACTTATAATTATTTTCTTACCTGTATTCCTTGTATTGAAGCAACCTAATTTAGGAACAGCTGTCATAATATTGTTTATAGGAGCATCAATCATATTCACAGCAATAATGGAGAGACCTCATTTGATAATTTTTGGAACTCTTGGCATTTTCGCAATACCAGCTATTTGGCCTTTTTTGCGCCCTTATCACAAGCAAAGGATATTATCATTTTTGGATTCATCAGTAGATCCACTTGGAATAGGTTATAATGCACAGCAATCTCAAATAGCTATTGGTTCAGGAGGTTTGTTTGGTAAGGGATTTATTAATGGAAGTCAAACTCAACTTGGATTTTTGCCAGAGAAACGCACAGATTTTGCTTTTGCGGTACTGAGTGAGGAATGGGGTTTTTTAGGCAGCATGACTTTGATTTTACTCTATACCACATTGCTTGCTATAATATTCTCCATTGCTTACAGGTCAAAAAATTACTTTTCTAAGTTAATATCTATCGGGGTTTTCGCCTTTTTTGGTGCTCATTTCTTTATAAACATTGGAATGACAATAGGCCTATTACCTATAATAGGTGACCCACTTCCATTTCTATCCTATGGCGGAAGCACAACTGCTGCGAGCTTAATATGTATAGGATTGCTACTTAGTTCCGTGACATCTACAAAGGACTTAAAGCTAAGTTTCCGATTTCACCCATAGAAAGAGCTTAGACAACCATCACTCTGCTAATGGCTAACGTCTTATTCTTCAATGAGAATCCCATTTTACGGTGCTTAAATCTATTCCCTCTTGTACCATTTCCAAAAGTGGGCTCATCTCTCTTAGCCGTCCAACATTTTTAGTAACAAGATCTGCTGCGTATAGAACTTCATCTTTAGTTGTAAATCGGCCAAGGCCAAATCTAATTGATGAATGCTCAAGATCGTGGCCATTGTTTAGTGATCTTATGACATAAGAAGGCTCAAGGGATGCAGATGTGCATGCAGAACCAGAGCTTACTGCTAAATCCTTGATTGCCATGATAAGAGACTCACCCTCAACATAAGGAAAACTTAAGTTGAGGTTACCAGGAATCCTATTTTCATAGTCACCATTTAAAACAACATCAGGAAATGCTTCTTTTATTTTGTTGTACAAAATATCTCTCAGTTCTTCTAATTTGCTTGCTTCTGCTCCCATTTCTTCTTTAGCAATACGTGCCGCTTCACCAAAACCAACTGCAAGGGGAGTGGGAACTGTTCCAGAGCGCATGCCTCTCTCCTGTCCACCACCACTAATTAGTGGCGTCAATCTAACACGAGGATTTTTTCTACGGACATATAATGCACCTATTCCCATAGGTCCATAAATTTTATGGCTAGAAAGGCTCATAAGATCAATGTTCATTTCATTTACGTCTATTGGAACTTTTCCAAAGCTTTGGGCAGCGTCTGTATGAAAAAATATATTATGCTTTCTACACATTGCACCAATTTCTTTGACAGGTTGCATTACTCCGATTTCATTATTTGCCATCATCACTGAAATCAGAATTGTTTTATCAGTGATTGCCTTCTCAAGTTTCAACAAATCTATAATTCCGTTTTGCTTAACGGACAAATATGTAACTTTAAAGCCTTCATTTTCCAGATGTCGACAAGAATCTAAAACGCACTTATGCTCCGTGCAGACAGTTATTATATGATTTCCCTTATTCTTATAAAAATGAGCAACACCTTTGATAGCCATGTTATTTGATTCAGTTGCACCCGAGGTAAAGACGATTTCTTTGCTGTCTGCATTCACTAAATCAGCAATGTGCTTCCTTGCTTTTTCTACTGCTTCCTCAGCTGTCCAACCAAATGAATGACTACGAGAGTGTGCATTACTAAACTCACCAAAATAAGGTATCATCACCTCCAAAACACGAGGATCTACTTTAGTAGTAGATTGATAATCGAGAAATATTGGTAATTTTATTTTAGTATCATGTATTTTCTTACTTTCAACATTCATAAAGCTACCAAAGAGACAAAATTTACAACTATTTAATAGCACTAAAGCTTAATTTTTTCAAGGTATAATCTTGCCTAAACGAAAGTTGTCAGCGCTCTCTCCTACGTTATTCCAGTGTCCCTTTAATGTCATTCCCTATGATCAGTGTTTGACACTGGTAGGTCGAATACGCGCTAGGCAAACCTACCAGCGCTAGCAGCTTCTTGACGACCATCCATTAAGACTGCTACTCCATCAACTTTAGTACTGGGCTTTAACATCATATATGTAGCACCACCAACTGCTAGTGCTACTGCTATAACTGCAACCACTGCTATAGCTATAGGTATTGCAATTGTTTCAGTTGCAAAAAGTACCGCTGCTATAGCAGTGCCTAATAATGCAGTTTTTACAGCGGTAGCAATCCCTTTATTAAATGCTTTCACAAAAGAACGTCCTCCTGCCTTTAATAGAACTTCTACGTTTTGACCCTTGGCATAATCTAAAGGGGTCATTCCATGTGTATTTACTGCATTAATATTTGCTCCTTTTTCGAGTAAAACATCTACTGTCTCTTTGTGACAATAAGAAACAGCATAATGTAAAGGAGTTCCATACAAATGTTGCGCATCAACATTTGCTCCTGCTTGGAGTAAAACCTCTACTATCTCTTTGTGATCTTTATGAACAGCATTGTGTAATGGGGTAAACCCATGTTCATTCCTTTCATCAATTTTAATTCCTTCGATCTTTAATAGAGCTTCTACTGTTCCTATATGGCCATGTTTAGCTGCTAAATTTAATACAGGAGTCCAACCTTTTCCACTCTTATCGCTAATGTTTGATCCTGATGATATTAGAGCATCCAACACATTTGCATAGCCTGCCTCAGCAGCTATCCTTGATAACGTAAACTTTAAATATTTAGGATGATCTGAGGTAAATTCATGATTTATATCGAATTTCTCATCAATCCACTCTTTATGTAAATCTTGATCCTGCCTCTCTAGTTCTTCTTGTATTTTCTCAATTATGTTATCTTTATTAAAATCTTGCTTATCGTTAATTACATTCAATACTTTTTTCAGTGTTTCATATCCTTTTGCCATAACTTTACCTTTAAACTAGAGTAAAATATCTAACTATCACATATTATACTAGAAAAGTAATATTTATTTTAAATGAGCTTATAATCGAAATTGTGGGTAGCAAATTATTGCCTCTTGAATCACAATGTTCGTATAGCTGCAACCCTGAAGCTACTATCTCTCATCCACTGAAGGTATTGCACAGTGCTGTCTACTTGATCGTCGTGGCGGGTTTCTGGGAACATTAAAATTTCATACTCAAAATCGCTGAGCCATATTGCTTGATGCGGCAGAAAAACCTTGCCGGATTCTATTATCGGAACAATCTGGTGGAATCGAGCGATTTTACTGTTATGCGGCACTATCTCAATAACAGGTATTGTTTTTAGCTCTTGAATCAATTGTTGACCGCTTGTTTTTGCTTCGATTAAAATTGCGTGTGGCTTCCACCTTGCAGCTAGTGATAGAACTTGTTCTTTAAGTTTTGGATACTCAAGCTTCGCACGGTATACATCGAGTAAATAAAACTTATTATTCACCTTTGTCCAGGTGGTGCAGACACTAAAGCCGCTAGAATCGTTTTTTGAAACTGCAGTATCCCAGCTCTGAGTTATATGTAAGAGATTGTCAGGAAAATTTCTATAGCATTTCAACCATTCTTGCTTAATTATACCACTTGAAAGTGGCAGAGGATTTTGTTGATATTGAGCAGCAAAAGCGTAACTCCCAAGTTCAGCCTTTATCATTTCAATTTCTCCTCCATCTAGGGGATATAGCAGCTGACCTTCCTTTTTTAAGTATAAAATCCTTGAAGATGTAGCGCCTGTTGAGCTTTTGCACTCATTTGTAGTTACTTGAATAATAGGAACAGGAGAAGGGAGAATTGATCTTTTGATTGAATAGATAATTTCCTTATTTTCAGAGATCATTGGCAAACAAATATGATGCCATATATTTCTTGGTTTGGAGAGAAGATGCGCAGTCAAATCCTCTTGATGTAGTCTGTGCATTACAACAACGATAACTCCTTTTTTCCTATCATTGAGCCTGGTTATTAGAGTCTGATCGAACCAGTTTGTGGCACGTTTTCTAAACGTCTCGCTCAAAGCTTGAGAGGAACTCAGTGGATCATCCACGACGATAAAATCTCCACCTTCACCAGTTAGTGTTCCACCAACAGATGTTGCAATCCTACATCCTCTCTGCACTGTTTGAAATTTATATTTAGTGTTCTGGTCTTTGCATAGTTCTACCTCTGGAAATAGCACTCTATACCAACTAGACTGCATCACGCACCTGGTGTCAAGCGAATGCTTTTCGCTAAGCCGCTGAGAATAGCTTGCAACTATTATTCTTGCGGTTGGCTGATTACCAAGTATCCATGCGGGCCATGCAACACTCACGCACATAGACTTCATCGAGCGCGGAGGCATATTGAATATTATTCGCTTCACTTCACC
>NZ_CP016430.1:595627-637689 GCF_003999585.1 Wolbachia endosymbiont of Bemisia tabaci
TGATAGATATTCTGCCTGGTCTCAAAACAGCAGAGGGCAGTAAATTTAATTTATACACCTTATCACCTACTACTATAGTATGCCCTGCATTATTTCCCCCCTGAAACCTCACAACTACATCTGCATTCTCAGAAAGATAATCTACTATTTTACCCTTACCTTCATCACCCCATTGCAGACCAACAATTACAATATTATTCATCACTATTTTCTAGATTAATACGTAAATATTAATGCAGCATGCTACAAATGAAAAGAGAAATCTACGCCTTTCCTATATCCCTAAAATAAAGAAATAGACTATCGACTTTTTTATATATTATAAAATTATTCATCATTATATGGTACAACTTACAGCATATTTATAGTAAGGTGTTAATTATGAAAGAGGCAAAGAAGAGTCCGGTAGTTAGATTAAAGGCCACAGCTAAAGAATTCAATTTTAGTAAATTAAGAGCAGATCAAGATAATAAATTAGCGAATTCCGGTGAAACAATGTTCTTAGATTTTCAAAGAATGAATTTTATTATTAATGAAAAAGAAATAGATAAAAATTTTATTATTGCATTTAAGGAAGGAGCTAAAGATTATAAAAATGAGATTTTTAACCGTGATAATTTTGATAACCTCTCTGAAGAAGGTAAAGCTTTTATGGAACCAGTACTTAGGGAGCTTGATCAAGATAGACTATCTGAAGTTTGGGAAAATCATTGTAATAGCCCTACAGTTGCTGATGAGAAAAAAATTGATGAATATAGAAAGGAATTTGAGAGATTTTATAACGCAGGGAGAAGCTCTTATCATCTATTCTCCAAAAAAGATTACCGTGCATTAGCAAAGGAAATTTTCAAGGAAATGTTTAGATACGCTGAAGCAAAGGTTCCAAGTGATGCTATTTTAGAAGAGTTAGTCACCAATTGTAATCAAGCAGCAGTTGTGTTAAAAGTCAATAGAAAAATTGATGTAGCTGTGAATAAGTACTTAAAATTTGTGTGGGCGTACTTATTCACAGCTATGCTATTACTATATAGAAACAGTTTTAGGGCTATACTCCTCAGTAAACAGTCTACCGTCTCTTACTAAAGAGTTAGCAAGGATAAGTAATTTTCTCATTGTAGCAGTAGAAGCAACTTTATATGGTTTTTTATATTGATTGTATAGCCTATCAAAGAAGATTTTTATATAAGAATTGTACCTTTGCGCACTAAGAATGCACATATGTAAAACCTTTCTAATTTGTGATCTACCACCCTGAATACACCTTTTTCCCTTACTAAAACCACTATCTCGATTAAAAGGTGCAACTCCGGAAAGGCTGGATATTTCTTTATGTTGGAGAGTTCCAAGCTCGGGTAGATAACAAATAAAAGTAATAGCTGTTATTGCACCTACACCAGGTATACTAGTTATTGACATGTACTTTTTTTTAAGCTCTTGATTTTTATCGACTAATTCCATTACCTCATCTTCTAAGACTTGAATTTGATTTTGTAAAACTGCAAGTAGCTCTTCCATTTGTTTGATTATAGATAAATCGGTTACTTGATGAGCTTGGGTTTTTTGTATTTTTGCTATTTCTACTAGTTGATTCCTGCGAGATAATTTTTGCTTCAAACAGTCAATACTACTAACTTTTAAAGGAGTGACACGCATGTCTGTATTACTAACATAACGTGAGATGATGCTACAGTCTATTTTATCAGTTTTAGTAGCAATACCAAGGCTTTTTGCATAATCTCTCACCCATCTTGGTTGAATGACATATACTTCAAAACCATGGCTTAATAAAGTATAAGCACATAATTTTTCGTACCCACCAGTTGCTTCAAGTCCAACTTTGGTTACGTTATGTAAACGCAAAAAGTCGATTATTTGATCAATAGCTTGAACGTTATTTTCAAATACTTTATGATGTCCAAGTGGATGAATGTGGATGTCTAGTTTATTTTTGCTAATATCAATTCCAGTAATAATATTTGATAAATTCATAATTCCTCCATAAATAATGTGTATACTGCATTTTCCACCCTTATATACGAGCCTAAAAACTCAACCAGTTGTTCGGAACTTTCAGTATAATACACCAGAGAGGAGAACCTTGCTGCAAGACGGTCCTTATGACCAAGAGTATGGACGGTTCCTCCTCTCTGCGTGTCTTTATACTGCTATTTCGTGACATTTATAAAGACTTGTTTTTAACATATAAGGGTATGGGGCTGGTATATTTAATGAATCTCATGCCGCACTCAGTAGTTGTAATTTAACTCCACACAGTCCTAAAAAAGCGCTAAACATTTACTGCACCGACCACAACTGCATAAAAATATCTTCTCTTTTATGAGCTAGCAACACTGACTTATTATTTCCTTTATTATATGTACAGTCATAATCATTACATTTTAGCCTTTTGTTTGAATTACTGAATTTAGTATGATTCACAATTTGATTCTGCCCGTTTTGCTTTGCCCACGTTTTGACAACAAAATTTCTGTTTTTTCTAGTAAGGGAATATAGTAAATTGTCATCTTCTTTTACAGCAAGATTATCAGCACTGACTAGAATGTCAGGAGTTGTATACATAGCGCTAGAGAAAATACCTAGCACAATAAAGAAAATTCCAAAGAAACGCCAATTCCTTTCCCACAAGCATAACCATAATAGCCCAAGCGTTATTATAATAATTAATGAGGCAGGAAAAGTGCGAATAGGAATAACCAAATACTGAAGACTGGCAATTGCGTTTGTTATATATAAAACGCTGTCAATTGGGCGTTCCATGAGAGGCGTTATAATCCACTGAGTACCTAAAGGAATCAATAAAACATAGATTATTCCAAGTGGAATAATAATGAGTGTAACTATTGGTATAGCAATCAAATTTGTGATAATGCCACTGATTGAAAAATAGTTAAAATTGTATATTGTGTACGGAACAGTTGCTAAACTTGCTATTATTGAGCTGATCATTATCGACACAAAATATTTTATTATTTTTATTTTGAATAACTTATTAGCATTGATCTGATAGCTGGCAACTAGTGCCAAAACAGCAGAAAATGACATTTGAAAACCTGGCTTTAAGATTGCTTCTGGCTCCACTATGAGTATCACCGAAGCAGCAAACGCAATTGCTATTAATCCTCGATATTTCCTTTCTATGATTATTGCAACAAGTACCAAGATCACCATGATGTAGGCACGCTGAGCAGAAATTTGCATACCGGTAATCAACAAATAAAAGGTAGTTGGCAAGATAGTAAAGAATGCAGATATTTTTTTAGTGTTATATTTAAGAGTCAAAGTTTCAGATATTGCAAATAAATTACGGAATACTATAAAAAATAGACCAGCAACAAACGATAAATGTAAACCAGATATAGCGAATAAATGTGCTATACCTGAATCTCGTATCGCATTCATAGTTTTTTGATCTATCCCGTCTTTTTTGCCAATTAATAATGCAGAGATTATGTCCGCGTGTGGCTTTTTGGTATTTTGCTGTAGGTTTTCATAGATATATTGACGGAAAGATTCTATATACTCTTGAAATTTTCTTGCTTCAGCCTTTTTGTACAGGACTATTTTGCTTGTTGCAAAGCCTGTTGCACTTATTTTCTGATAATATGCTATTCTTGCAAAATCATATGCATATTCCGAAGGCGCAATTTTTGGAGGAAAGAGTTTTGCTGATAATTTTACTTGATCCCCTATTTTAATGCCTTCTTCCGCTTTGGTTTTAACTGATATTCTGATGTTATCCAGCTTGAACTTCGTGTTTTTTATTTCATAAAGCAAAAATTGTTTATATGAGCCCCTATCGTTAATATCCTTCACTGTAGCAACAATATCTTTCACATACCTTTCCTTATCAAGAATGTGAGTATTAACTGAATCTGTTCTGAATTTGCTGGCTGTAAATCCTATGAGCACTGCAATTAAAGAAATGCATAATATTGCGTATTTCCTGTATAATATTGCAATCAGAATTAGTATAGGTGAAAGCAAGAGAAAAATAGATATAGTGAAAGCACAGCTTGGTTCAAAATTTAATGAGAAATAGGTTAAAATTCCTGCACACTGAAAAACAGGGAACCACAATATCAAGTTATATTTTTCATTGCACAGATTGTTATGTATATAATTTACTATCATGTTAAGAAAGGTTAATAGATATATAAATATATGTAATAGTGTGATTTTATTCTTTTATTTATTATTATTACGCATATAATAATAAATAAGCAACGACGCGGGATGGAGCAGCTCGGTAGCTCGTCAGGCTCATAACCTGAAGGTCGTAGGTTCAAATCCTACTCCCGCAACCATCTTTCAATTGTACAAACATCGCGATTTCTCTTAATTATAATAGCAATGATATTTCTGACTCAAAGCTTGTTTTTGACCTGTAGGCTCAATCGTAACATTCAGTAAAAAACCTAAGGTATTTATTGGTGAATTACATTAAATTATAGTGGCTTTTTTTATTTTTTCTACATTTAGCCAAATCACGCTTATTAGTACATTATCAATTTAAATTATTAAAACTCGCTATTCGGGACTTCTTTTGCCTTTTTTCTATTTGGTTGGATGATTTTATAAATTAATTAAAATATTCATAATATTGATTTCTTATCACAACAATGCTATTATTAAGCTAATATTACTTTTAGTGAGGTGTGAGCAATGGTTGATGTAGCTTTTATTGGTGTAAATACAGTTATTGATAACGGATACAGAAGAAAAATAAAACTCGTTATGTCAGGGTTATTTTTAGCTGTATCAGCAGCAACTGCTGTTTGGTTTATCTTTCCTGGATCGCAAAATGTACTTGCTCCTTTCTTGCTTCCAGCTATATTCCTTCTTTTGACCCTATCTATGGGATATTATACGTTTCTTTTTGGTTGTGAGAAAAAATCTGTAGTAGAAAATGTTCTAGGTATGGTTGAACCTGCTGAGTCAGTTAAGAGAGTGCGTTGCCAAGACGAGATCGAATCTTTGCTAGCAAAAACAAGAGATATCACAAAAAATAAGTTTTGTAACATACTGATTAATCTTTGTTTTGAGGATCGTAGCAAAGCGCACAAACTTGCTTTATATGTAAGAGACATTGATAGCGTTGCATCCTCGATAAAAGACGAGGATCTGTTAAATCACTTTGATCAATTTTTTACCATAACTGAAGCAAGCAATAAGAATATTAGAAATGAGCTAATTAATCGCGCAAGAATATATAGAACAATAAGTGAAAAACCTAAAAATGAAATACAAAGTTTTTTAGATAATCAAAAAGAGAGTCTTTCATATGAAATAATGTCACCTAAAATTGACAATTTTTTGCTACAGGCTGGTATGGTAACTGTTTAAACTAGCAAAAGTTCAATGCGTGTAGCTAAGTTTTTGCAATATCAATAATTTCATTTTGTACGTGATTATCACTTTTTGTTTCAATTTTAGTAATAACACTGCACCTTTTGGGTTCTTTTTTAGCTATTTCTTGAAATCCTTCTCGAACTTTATTATAAAAATCAACGTTCATCTCTTCATATTTATTTTTGTCTTTTGCTCTGCTGAGTCCAACTTGAACATCAATATCTAAAATAAATGTGATATCTGGATATTTAATTTCCACTAATTTGTGTAATTCTCTTATTAGACTTAAGTCAACACCTAGTCCATACCCTTGATACGCAATAGTTGAGTCAATAAACCGATCACAAATCACTATTTTCCCTTCTAAAAAAGCTGGCAATATTAATTTTTTCATATGTTCGTGCCTCATCGAGATAAGCAGCAAGAGTTCAGAAATAGGATCAATATTATCCTTAAGTAGTAATCCTCTTATTTTTTCTGCAAAATCAGTACCACCTGGTTCTCTAGTCAATACGACATTATTTTCACCGTGAATTTGCTTGAAATAATTTGCAAGTAACTCAGACTGTGTTGTTTTACCAGAACCATCTATTCCTTCAAAGGTTATGAACATAAATTTTATAATTACAATGCTAAATGCAAACAGTTTACATAGAAACCATTTGACATTTAAGCAATAAGATCATAAATTATGGTATACAATTCTCTATGAGCTATGGTTACGCTAGACACTCCTAAGATAAATTTAGACTTTACTGCAAAGAATTTCAATCTCCTGGGAGTGGATAACAAATATTATACATTAAGTGACTGCTATGGGGAAAATGGTCTCATTGTAATGTTTATATGCAATCACTGTCCTTACGTTCAATCAATTATTAGCAATCTAGTAAGTGATGTTAATTTGTTAAAAAAAGATTATCAGGTAAACACCGTTGCAATCATGCCAAATGATGCAAATGAGTACCCAGAAGATTCCTTTGAAAACATGATTAATTTTGCCAAGGAAAATAAGTTTACATTTCCATATTTGATTGACAATAACCAAGAAGTAGCTAAAGAGTATGGTGCTGTTTGTACCCCTGATTTTTTTGGCTTTAATTCCAAACTAGCCCTCTGCTATCGCGGGCGTTTTAACAACACAAAAAAAGAGAAAGTTCAAAATTACGAAGTAGGAAGTAGTGATTTATTTCAAGCCATGAAATTTATTGCAGAAACTAGCAATCCTCCAGTTGACCAAAAATCAAGCATTGGTTGTTCAATAAAATGGTCTAATTCTACAGGTTGAATATTATGCACAGCGGCTCTCAGCATTTGTTTGATATTATAATTTTACTCTCTGCTGCTGTGTTTATAGTCATAGCGTTTTGGAAAATGAATATTAGCCCAGTACTTGGTTACTTTGTTGCAGGTGCGTTGATTGGTTCTCATGGGTTTAATCTGATAAATTCAGTTGAAGTAATGGATAATTTTGCAGAGTTTGGCGTAGTTTTCCTATTGTTCATTATAGGTCTTGAATTGACATTTGAACGCCTTATCGCTATGCGTAGGCATGTGTTTGGGTTTGGTTCCCTTCAAGTTATAGTTACCATGATAGCAATATGGTGCATTGCTCTTGCCTTTGGAGTAAATACAAACATAGCAGCAGTTATCGGTGGTGGACTTGCACTATCCTCAACAGCAATAGTGTTGCAGGTTCTGCAAGAAAAGGGTTCTCAAGCAAGCCAAGTTGGTAGATTGTCAATAGCAGTGCTACTAATGCAGGACTTTGCAGTGGTACCTCTAATAGTACTAGTGCCTCTGCTTACTGGCAATTCTGAACACAGCTTAATAAGCTCGTTGGCAGGCTCATTAGTGCAAGCAGCTATTGCATTGGTGTTGATATTTGTAACTGGTAGGTTATTACTGAGACCATTGTTTTCGGTTATTGCCAAAATGGAGAGTAATGAGATCTTTATATCAACAACACTTCTGATAATATTAGGATCAGCATTTATTACTGAACAATTTCATTTATCAATGGCATTAGGCGCATTTGTTGCTGGGTTACTAGTTGCAGAAACAGAACACAGGAATTCGGTAGAGCATGCAGTATTGCCATTTAAAGACTTATTTCTTGGTTTATTCTTTATGACTGTTGGCATGTCTATTGATATTGACCTTTTACTCAATAAGTTACCACTCGTTACTTTATTATCAATTATCCTTATCGTTTTAAAGACGTCCATTATATATACATTGTGTAGATTTTTTGGATTTAGAAGTGCACCTGCAATACAAGCTGGATTACTGCTTGCACAAGGCGGTGAATTTGCATTTATTTTATTCCGTTTAGCAGATGAATTAGATGTACTATCAAGTGAAATCGCTCAAGTGCTTATGATGGTAACTACAGTAACTATGGCTTTTACTCCTCTTTTATCGGGAATAGGAGACTGGATAGCAAATTCATTTAGCACTGAAAAAATAATACTAGACGATGAAGCAATCGAAACAGACACACAAGATCTTTATAACCACGTAATAGTTGCCGGGTTTGGTAGAGTGGGATATATGGTAACGAAAATGCTTACTGCAGAGCATTTAAGTTATGTTGTTGTAGATATTCAATCAAAAATAGTGAAAGAAGGAAAAAATGACAGTTTCCCTATATATCTTGGAGATGCTACAAGATATGAAATTTTAAAATCAGTAGGAATAGAAAGAGCTCAAGCTCTTGTGGTTTCAATAAAGAACGAAGTCACTATAAAGAAAATAGTTTCTCTAGTTTCAACAAACTTCCCTCATGTAAATATTATAATACGTTTACCAGATTTGAATAATGTGGAGGTTTATAAAGATCTAGGGGCTAGTAAAATTATTCCCGAAACGTCTGAAATTGGATTGCAGCTAGGTGGAGCAGCATTAAGTTTAAGTGGTATTAGCGAAAGCGGAGTTACATCTTTAAAAGGTAAATTTAGAAAAGGCAACTACAGTATGTTAAAAGACCTTGGTAGTGATAAAGATGAATAATCCTCTATCACTTTAATTAGTGACCAGAAAAACACATTTAATTAAGCAACTATACTCTCTAGAAAGGTGAAATTGACCTTATTGTAACTATGAACAAAATAATAATAAAAAAATTTGGTGGTACTTCGCTAACTGACTTAAATCGAGTTGCAAATCTAATAAAAAACGATATTGAAAAAGGTTATAATGTAATTGCTGTTGTATCTGCTGCTGCAGGATTCACTGACCAAATGGCTTTTCAAGCCAGGCAAATTTCAAATTTAAATTGTAGACAAGAGTTATCAGAGTATGATGTCCTGCTTTCAGCAGGAGAACAAATCTCTTGCGGTTTATTAGCTATCACTCTTCTGTCTGTTGGAGTTAATGCTAAATCATGGCTCGCCTGGCAGTTACCAATTCTAACGGATAATTTTTATTCTGAATCTAAAATAAAAAAGATAAAAATTGACCATGTAAAAAGATCTTTTGCTGAGGGTTATACTGCTGCAATCATTGCTGGTTTTCAGGGTATACACGATGATAGAATCACTACTTTTGGTAGAGGAGGATCTGACATCTCAGCAATTGCCTTTGCTGTAGTCTTTGGTATTAGGACTTGTGAAATTTTTACTGATATTGACGGAATATATACAGCAGACCCAAAAATTGTTCCAAGGGCACGCAAGCTTAAATCTATCTCTTACAATGAAATATTGGAGATGTCGTCATCTGGTGCTAAAATATTGCATAATCGTTCAGTACAACTTGCAATGAAGCATAATATTAAGGTGCAAGTGTTATCCACTTTTGAGGAAGTAGAAGGCACTACAGTACTACACGAAAAGGATGTATTGGAAAGATACTTAATTACTGGAATAACTTATAGCACTCACGAAGCTCTTGTAACTTTTACTAACTTTGCAAATACTCTGGATACTTTAAAAGATATAGCAGGAGCAAACGTTAAAATTGACATGATACATGGGTCAAGCTTTTTGATTTCCAAATTTGATGTTGATTTAATGACAAAGTTATTGAACAAAAATGAAAATTATGTCGTAAACAATAATATAGCTAAAATTTCAATAATTGGTATTGGTGTTATGTCTAACACTGAAGTGATGTACCGCACACTCAAGGTTTTAAGCGAAAAAAAGATAGAAATACTTGCTGTCACAATGTCCGAAATCAAGATCAGTATAGTTGTTCAAAAAAAACACGCTGAGGCTTTAATTAGAGATTTACATACTGAATATGAGCTTGATGCATACCAGCACGCTTGAAATTTATTTACTTGATAATTCAAAAAACTTGAAAGAGCAAAGGTAGTTATTGAAATTATCTTGATTTACATCAGTTATCCAAGTTTGACATTGAATGCTTAACACCTCCTCCATTAACGCCTTTCTGTAATGTTTATCCAAGTGCGACATTATATCGTCAAGCAGAAGAAGTGGTGCCTTATTATAATAAATACACCTTGCTTTTACACTGGATAAAACAATAGAAAGCAACAATAACTTTTGCTCTCCAGTGGAGCACAGATTTATTGGTATGTCTCTCTCTTGGCAAAAAACTCGAAAATTATCGTTATGTATAGAAAAGGTTACTCTACCAATTAATGAGTCTTTTTCTCTGTTTTCCTTTAGACGATTCTGAAAATATTCTGCAGAATCGTTCAAAGTTAGCTGGCTGCTAAATTTCAAACTTGCCTTTGGAAAAAACTCACAAGAATGGTTATCAATTGTGCCCTGTAGTATTTTTAAAACAGACAATCGCATACGTAAAATATTAATTGCATTGGTAGCCATTACGGTTTCAAGACTAGAGAGCCAACTTTCGTCCAAAATATTCTCTCTAAGCAATTTACTTCGCTCATGTTTAGCTTTTCTATATTGCATGTAGCAATAGGTGTAATTTTCTTCAAATAGTGAAACTATACGGTCTAAAAACTTTAACCTGTCGCTTGGAGAATTAAGAAGAATATAGTCCATTTGTGGAATTAGCCATATTACATTAGATATTCTATACAAAGATGAGTAGTTTGACTGCGTTTTCCCATCAATTTGTATTAATTTCTTATTAAAATTCTTTCCTATACCAATTGATCTAAGCTCTGCTCCATTAAAAAAATCATAGTACACTACCCAATCTTCATTGCTGAGTCTATTTTGCATCTCACTGATTTTTGCTTTTTTCATTCCGTTACTTTTAGCAAGCAATGAGATTGCTTCAAGTATATTAGTTTTTCCAATACCATTTTGGCCAGTTATCACAACTGGTCTATCGTCTAAATCCAGTTCAAAATTTGAATGACTACGGAAGTTATATAATTTCAGTTTTTTTATATAGCAATGGGTAGTCATTCTTTAATTTATATTCTCCTTACTTCCTCTAGAACCTCATCAACATGTCCACTAACTTTTACATTTTTCCAAATCTTCACTACTTTACCTTTTTTATCTATTAAAAAAGTAGTACGCTCTATTCCCATATACTTTTTGCCAAACATACTTTTCTCTACCCAAACACCATATTTTTCCAACATTTCAGCGTTTTCATCAGAAACTAAAGAGAACGGCAGAGAATATTTTGCTTTGAAGTTAGCGTGGCACTTAACACTATCTTTTGATACACCAATTATCACTGTGTCAAGAGAAGAGAAATTTTCTATTTTGTCCCTAAAGCCTTTTGCCTCCATTGTACAGCCCGGAGTATCGTCTTTAGGATAAAAATAAAGGACTACATTTTTTTTATCAAAAAATTCACTCAGCGATAAAATTTCGCCAGAATCTGTTGGCAAACTAAAATCAGGTGCATTATTTCCTACTGTTAATTCCATACTTTGCTCCATTATTAACACTTTTATGGTACTGTAGTATATTGTAATAGGAAGGGAGGATAAATGAAAGTAGCTTTTCAAATGGATAAAAGTATAAACTTTGAAACTGATACTACATTTGCATTAATAAAAGAAGCGCAGAGGAGAAAGCACGAAATTTTTGTCTATGTTCCTAATAATCTAGCACTCAAGTTAAATCAGTCAATTGCTCTTGCTCAGAAAGTCAGCGTTGATGATTTTGGTTTTACTTCTAAAGAAGATGTAACTATAGATTTGAATGAAATGGATATCATACTTATCAGGCAGGACCCACCTTTTGATATGCGGTACATTACAACAACCTATATCTTAGAAAAGACTACTGCGTTAGTAATAAATAATCCAACAGAAATAAGAAACTGTCCTGAAAAATTAATTACTTCACTATTTCTAGAGCTAATTCCTCCAACTTTGATCACTGAAAATATATCGATGATTAGAAATTTTTGTCACGACTATCAAGATATCATCTTAAAACCACTATATAGCTATGGAGGAAATGACGTAGTAAGAATACAAGACCAAAATAGCATTCAAGTGGTAGTTGATCTCATGATTGCAAAATATGAATGTCCTGTGATTGCACAAGCATTTTGTAAAAAGATAAATACAGATAAAAGAATACTGCTACTGGATGGAAAGCCAATAGGAGTAATGAAGCGAGTTCCAAAGTCTAGCGGAGAAATCAGAACAAATATGCGACTCGGAGCAAGTTTTGAGCCTGCCCAAATGAATGATAGAGACAACAAAATATGTAATAAAATTGGTCCTGAGCTAAAGAAAAGAGGGCTAATATTCGTTGGCATTGATATTATAGATGACTTCCTTCTTGAAATTAACACAACTTCGCCTACGGGAGTAGTTTATATCAATAAGTTGTATAGTAAATCACTAGAAAAAGAACTATGGGATGCATTTGAAGAAAAAGCAATTCGTCAACTAAGTTCTTGAGCTATTGCCTTAATAAATTCAGTAACTCCATTCCTTATTCTTGTTTTCTTAGTATTATTAGCCATATCACGCAATTTTTGACAATTTTGCAATAAATCAACTAGCAACTCTCCTAGATTCTTTTTCGCGTTACTATTTTGCTCAACTATTACAGCTGCTCCCGAATCTTCAATATGTTTTGCATTATAAAATTGATGGTTATCTTTTGAGTGAGGATAAGGAATATATACAGCAGGACGCTCAGCAAGAGTAATCTCTGCTATTGAAGTTGCCCCCGCTCTGCTAATTACCAAATGAGCATTGGCCAGTTTATTTTCCATATCATCGAAAAACTCACTTAACTCACAATCAATTCCTTCACTTTTGTATAGACTCTTGACCTTGTTTATATTTTTCTTCGTACATTGCTGCGTTACTCTAATCCTCTCTTTTACTTCAACAGGTAGATCACAAATTACGCTGCTCACTACATCATCAAAAAAATTTGCACCCTGACTGCCTGCTATTATTAACACGTTTAAAACTGTTTCAGCTCTAGAATAGCCTTGTGCTTCTATATCGACAAAATTTCCTGTAAAAACGCATTTACTACCTTCTGCATACTTAGTCTCTGGAAAGCTAGTTGCAATTAATTTTGCACTCTTGAAAAAGAATCTATTTACCCTCCCTAAAACTGTGTTTTGTTCATGTAAAATTATAGGTATAGAAAGAATCTTTGCTGCAAGAAGAGTTGGAAAAGAAGCGTAGCTACCAAAACCAATGATTAGCTTTGGTTTTAATTTTCTCGTTTGATACAGTGCTAATACACAACTATACATTAACAAAAAGAGAAACTTCAATTTGTTGCCACTTGGCTTGCACAATGGTAAAATATAATTTTCTACATTGATGGTTTTTTGATCAGTGAATAATATACAATTGTGCCCTTGTACCTTTAGTGCTTTTGCTATAGCTGGAAAAATGTGTCCACCTGTACCGCCTGTTGCTAGAATAATAGTCATCTGTGAGTAGTAATTTGATAATAGATTGTTAATTATTTTTTAATAATCTGCATGTAAAATTTTATCAAGCTTTATGATAGTTGAGTTAAAAATGCCTAAAAGTAGTGACAGTAAAAAAGAATCTAACGTAAAAAATAAGCCTCAAGAGCAAAGAGAAGGCGGAAGCAGAGGTTTTATAGGATTGTTAAAAAACATAATAAAAGCTCTTTTTAACTCAGTTGTTGATCTACCTCAGCAAGAACAACTCAATAAAAATATTGATAGACAACAAGGTTTAAACAGTAAAAGAAAAAGCCCAGAGGATCTTAATCAGGAAAAAAAGCTTGAAGTGAAAGAAGCAGCTGAAGGGTTAAAAGAAAAGTTAGAAAAATCTGATATTGGTAATCAATCTATTAGAATTGAATCGCCTAATCAGGATAATTGTAGCTCTAAAACAATGGATCGTTAGCTTAACTATTTAACGACTCATCATCTGCAGCAAGTACTGATTCGTGTATAATTTCCGAAATAGTTGGATGAGGAAAAATCGTAGATTTTATGTCGCAGTCTGTTCCCTCTAGTTGCTTTGCAAGAGCGAAATTGCTAATTAACTCTGTTACTTCCGCACCTATCATGTGAGCTCCAAGAAGTTCGCCTGTTTTTTTGTCTATAATTGTTTTCACTAAACCTTCAGTTTCACTTAGTGCAATAGATTTACCATTAAAGTTGGAGTGAAATTTTCCTACTTTTATATCGTATCCACTTTTTATTGCCTGTTCCTCAGTAAGGCCAACGCTTGCTACTTGCGGATGAGAGTAAGTGCAATTTGGTATGCACTCTTTTTTTAACTTATGAGCATTTTTACCGGCAATTTTCTCAACACAGATTACAGCTTCATGACTTGCTTTATGCGCTAAACATGGGGGACCAGCTACATCACCTATTGCATACACACTTGATTCACTTGTTTCATACCACTCATTCGTTTCAATGAAACCAGAAGGACTCAACTTAATTTTTGTATTTTCTAAACCTATATTTTCAGTGTTTGCTTGCACGCCAACTGCAACAATTACTCTATCAAATTCTCTATTCTCACCACCGCTTAGCTGCACTTGAACAGAGTCTTTATTTTTAGTGAAAGTTTTTACACTATTGCTCGTATATATTTTTATTCCTTGTTTTGTAAATATCTCTTGTACTAAATTTGAAATGTCTTTATCTTCCAGCGGCAAAATAGTGTCTTTTACTTCTATAATTGTTACATCAACTCCCAAAGTACTATAAAAACTTGCAAACTCTATTCCTATCGCACCAGAACCTATGATTAGTAGAGATTTTGGTAATTTCTTTGGAGTCATAGCGTGCTGTGCATTCCATATTAAATCTCCATCTACTTCGATTCCAGGAAGATTTCTTGCCCTTACACCTGTTGCTAAAATGATATGCTTGGAAGAAATTTCCTCCTCCTTTTTGTCATTAAGAATTTTTATAGTACGATTACCTGCAAGTTTACCGAAGCCTTGATGGACTTTGATGTTATTTTTTTTCATCAAATACTCAACACCACTTGATAGCTTGCCAACAACGTTCCTTGAATATTTCACCATTGATTGTATATCAAAACTTGCATCCTTTACTTTTATGCCAAATTCTTCTGATCTTCTTATTAATCTATAAATTTCAGATGCTCTAAGTAGCGATTTTGTTGGTATACATCCCCAATTTAAGCATATACCACCCAAATTTTCCTCCTTTTCAACAATTGCAGTTTTAAGTCCAAGCTGCGCCGCTCTAATTGCTGCTATATAACCACCAGGACCGCTACCTATAACTGTAATATCATACTCATTCATCAGTTTTCTTCGTATACAAAAAACTATATATAACAGATGGAACCCGTATGATCAATGCTCAGGTGCATAGAAGCGGCTTGACAAACCTTCCCACTTTTCTTCTTATATCAATAAGAGTATTTATCCTTGTTTTTGATCCGCGCAGTCTCAACGACAAAATTCAGTAAAAAACTCAGATATCTATTGGCAAATTACATAAAATTATAGCAGCTGCATGTCTTTTTTATTTTTTCTACATTCAGCCAAATCGCACTTAAAATAAGCGCTAGCACATTATTACAACGCCAATTTAAATTATTATAGGGTCAAAACTCGCTATACGGGGTTTCTTTTGTCTTTTTTTATTTAGTAAATTTCTTAATATTTATAGCTAAAATTTCAGGCCAGCACTTGATGCTGGAATCTTTACTACAAATAAGCATATTGAGCACAAAATTATGCTAAAACACAACGTTTTTGGTGAGACTATGGACAAACTGAATCCCAGTATCAGCTACTCGGATAACAAGAAAGAGGGCACTGGCATGCTGAACCATAATGTTCGTACAGCTGTTCAAGAATCAGTGGGTATGATTTGCCAAATTTTTAAATTACGGAGAATAGGCGGCACCAAGTAACGCACAAGTACAGAGTCAGTTACTGTTGTACCTTATTTCTTTCTCTACAATACATTTTACCTGATAAGAATAGAGCTACTATAAGGTAAATTAAGTTCAGTTACTGTTATACCTTATTTTTTTCTCTACAATACATTTTACCTGATAAGAATAGAGCTACTATAAGGTAAATTAAGTTCCATGTTGCTAACGAAACACCAAAAATATAATGAGGTCTGCCACAAGATGGAGAGTAGTTAGGGTTTAATAGATTATTCCTTAGCTCTTCTATGCTAACGTTACCACTTGCTTGCTCTGTACAGCCTAAAACATCATGAAATAGGTGAAGCTCAAGACCTACATGATAAAAAGATATTATTGCACCAATGAGATAGCTGCAAAACATCGCATAGATTAGGATTTTGTTGTCTTTGAACATGTACGCAACTGCAAGTAGCCCTGCAGCATAGTAAACTACTCGCTCGTATATACATAACTTGCACGGTAGCATATTGAAAAAATACTCTAGCACATATGCAAAAATTAAAGCGACAGCGCTTGATAAGAGAAAAATTATGGAACTGTTATTTACATCTGACATAGTTAATGAATTACTACAATATCTGTGAAGAGTCAACTCTTGTTTGACAACGTTTCATGTAACCCACTTACTATGTGTTACTCTACTACTTTTAACCTCTATACATATTCTCACAACTGGATACTGATTTGATTTGCATGCTAGTTACAACTCTAGTATCACTATCTATTTTTGCAATTTCTTCTTTGGTATACAATTCATCCTTGTTTTTCGTCCAGCTATTGTCATATTGAATATCAACTTCTCCTCCATTGGTTTTAAACCCAAATGTTTCTTGCATAAGCAATCTTGCTTCTTCCAAACGTCTATTGTAACGTTTGTTATAATCTTGATAGCTAGATATAAGAAGAACGTCATTAGAAAGAGTGAAATATACTATCTCTTCCATAATTTTGTAAATCTCATGTTCTGATAACTTAAACAAAGGATAATACTTTTGAAATCTATGCTTTATCTCATTATAAAATTCCGTAACCTTTACTCTACCAGCATCGCTTACAGCAATGATAGCATTTTCAATACTTGCCATACCGTCATAGTCATAACCTTTTCTGTCATTTTCAGCAACCAAAAAGCCCTGCTTAGCCTCAATCTCACCAACTTTCTTATCTTCTTTAGGTAAGATATCAAAATCAAAATAGATCATAGGAGATTTCAATACCAACAACATAAATATACGCATACTGTCTATCTCAACACCAAAAGATAATCTTTTACTTTTTGGAATAGAGTATAGATCTTTGAAATATTGAGATACAGTGTATAAAGGATATTTAGATAGTTCTGTTTTCTTATCTGTTTGTAAGTGAAAGCTAAATTCATACTCTCCTAAATCCAGCTCATTAAAGTCTATAAGCTCTATGTTTTTGTTTGGGTTAAACTCTCTGTTTGATATTTTATTCTCCAACTCTTTACGTTGCGTAGGAGTAAAACCAGATCCATTTATTACTAACTTCACTACACGCGTATCTTCTCTTTTTGCCCATTCGCTCAATCTCTCCAAATATTTTTCTGGGATCGGATATCCATATCGCCTTGGAAGCCACTGAAATACTAAAGGTGTTTCAACTGTGAAAGTATGTGGAAATCCAGGCCTTAAATCTTGTCCTTTATAATTCATAGCAAAAGTACTAAATAAGTTAATACTTTACTATATAACATTAATTTATCAACTACTTATTTAGGTAATATTGTTTACTTACTAATAATATTACCCAAGATAAAAAGCTATATTATTAATAAAACAAGATTATCTACTTTACATAGGGATTTTTGTTCTTTTTCAAAAGTAATCTGACTGGTACGCCGTGAGCAAAGAAATTTTTCCTAAGACCATTAGTCAAATAACGTTTATAACTCTCATCAACACTTTCAGGGACGTTGCATACCAGAGAAAAAGCTGGAGGTTTGGTGCCAATTTGAGCAATATACTTCATTTTAATTGCTCTACCTTTTATAAGTGGATGAGAATGTTTTTCCACGGCATCTATTAGCCAATTATTCAGTTTTGCAGTGCTGATCTTCTTGTTTAAGGATTCACTCACTTCAAGACACTTATCTATCACATCACCACAGCGCATACCTTTCAATGCAGAAATTGTTACAGTTGGCACTTCCAAAAATAACCGAGTCACTTCCTGTTGTTTGACAAATTTTATTAACTTACTTCTGTCATCCTTACCTATTAAATCCCACTTATTTAAAACAATGATAATTCCCTTCCCCCCTTTAATTGCAGCTTCAGCAATTGATAAATCCTGCTGCTCAACGCCAAGCAAGGAATCTAGCATTAAAATCACTACATGAGAGCGCTTTATTGACTCTATACTTTTTTCAACAAATCTTGATTCTAAGTTATCAACAACATTTGCCTTTCTGCGGATTCCCGCAGTATCGATGAGAGTGATTAATTTCCCATTATGGTCGTATGAAATATCCACAGAGTCCCGCGTGGTACCAGGTTTTGAGCTTACTATTAGTCTATTTTCTGCAAGTAAACTGTTTAAAAAAGTTGATTTTCCAACGTTTGGGCGACCGATGATTGCAATCCTCAGTCTAATGGACTCACTTTCAGGCAGCTCAGTTTTTTTGTTAAAATCTTCAATAACACCAGCTAATACATCATAAAGATCAATCATACCAAGATTATGTTCGGCTGAGATATACACCGGACCTATGAAGTTGAAGAACTGCAAATAATCAACGTTTTCCGATTTATGACTTTCGCATTTGTTTGCTATTAGTATTACAGGTTTGTTCGTTTTTCTCTTCAGCCACTTTGCAAATTCTTTGTTCTGCTCATTTTGCACTTTTGCATCAACAAGGAAAAAAATTACATCTGCGCTTAATAAAGAAAACTCTATTTGTTCAATAACTTGTAGTGAAAAACTGGTTTGGTCATTCCATCCTCCTGTATCTATAACTTTAAACTCTAAATCACTAATTCTTCCAATTCCTTCACGCCTATCTCTCGTTACTCCTGGAATGTCACTAACCACCTCTGCTTTTCTTCTTACTAGCCTATTAAATAGAGTTGACTTGCCTGCATTTGGAAGGCCTATTATGACTATTTTCAGCATAGTTTAAGAGCGTGTTTTATACATAGTAAATTATAATCAAAATTTTTTAATTTAACTATTGACTTGATAGATTATATACTTATCCTAAAACTAGAATATTTCGTCCTAAGTTTATTATATAAAATTAGAGGGTAGTATGACAGTTTTAGAGCAAGTACAAAGTTTAGAATTAGAACAACAAAAGTTACACGAGAGTGTATTAAAAAAAATTCACAAAGATTTGGGGAAAAGTTTACACCAACCTTAGCAATACATGAGCATGTTGATGAAAAGATAGCAGACGACATCTTTGCTGAGTTGCGCAAGATATATACAGTGGAGTTTGAATATAACATAGCATCAGATAAACCTATAACTGTGGCTGTAGAAAACATGGCAGAGGGGTTTTTAAAATCTATAAAAGATTCGAAGCAAAAAAAGATCATGTTTAGCGCACCAGTTTATGTAAGCAGAGGAGATGGATCAATACTAGATTTCATGATAAAGAAGCTTCACCATCTCAAAAATAATGACGCAAACATTAATGAGGACGGCAAACGTAAACTAGAGACTGTTTTATCAGAAGTGCATGATCTAGTCTCAAAAGGTAATTATGTAAGCAAAGAGTTTATGAAATTCTTACCAGAAAATGTATTGAAAAAACGTGAAGACTACTTATCAAATCTAAAGAAGATTGTAAGCAAAAGTATTGATCATGGTGAAAAAGACAGATTTATAGTAGAAAGAGATAATGTATTTTACTCTGTAAAATACTCAGAAAACAGTACTGTAACTCCCGCGAAATTTTTAAGCAATTCAGAATTTCAAAATTTAGAGGGAATACTAAAAGTTGGAGAAGATAATGCAATAAAAATAAGAGATGGTCAATATCACGATGTAAAAGGCAAAGTAAAAATGACCTTTAAAGTAGGTGATGAAAAGATCGAAATGATTTTATCTTCTGAAAAAGCTGAAAGTTTTGATAAAATAATGGTGCATATGGATGACAAAAGTTGTGAAATCTTCTCAAAGCATTGTGAAGAGCTAGAAAAAGAGCCTCGTATAAGCAAGGTCATCGAAGCTGCCAAAAGCTTTGTGCAAACAAAAAGCAATGCTCCTTCTTCTACTCTAGACGATACTAATTTATCTCAGCATTCTCAGGAAGTTCTAACAATGTAAGCTAATAGACAAAGCATGTACACTGTTAAACAGTGTACAATTGCTTGGCGTTTAAAATGCTAGACTATAAATCTGTTTGTGATAGTTACAGTCAATATGCGCAGTTTCATCAATTTCGTTAGATCTTGAGAAGGTGTTTATGTCAAAAATAGACACTTCAAAAAAGTAATGTATACTTAATTAATTGAAGAATTACTCCTCTTGATATGCAGGACTTTCAAATACTAGAAACTAAAACATTAGAAGCCGAAAAAGGAGGAGGTCCTGATAGAGTTAACAAGCAACATGAAAAAGGAAAGCTAACCGCTAGAGAAAGGCTGAGTATATTGCTCGATGAAAATTCATTTCAAGAGTATGATAAGTTTGTGAAACATCACGCAACTGATTTTGGTATGCAAAATGCTGATTTTTTAGGTGATGGAGTTGTAATTGGCCATGGCACTATTTATGGTAGAAAAGTTTTTGTTTATTCTCAGGATTTTACTGTCTTTGGTGGATCACTTGGTGCATCACATGCAAAAAAAATATGCAAAATTATGGATATGGCAATTAATGCCAGGATTCCAATTATCGGACTAAACGATTCTGGTGGAGCCAGAATCCAAGAAGGAGTAAATTCCCTTGCTGGTTACGGAGAAATTTTTCAAAGGAATGTAAATGCATCAGGCGTTATACCACAAATCTCTCTAATCATGGGCCCATGTGCTGGTGGGGCAGTTTACTCTCCAGCGCTAACCGATTTTATTTTCATGGTAAAAAATAGCTCATACATGTTTATAACCGGACCAGATGTAGTGAAAAAAGTTACATACGAGAACGTAAGCCACGAAGATCTCGGTGGAGCAAAAATTCATACGAGCAAAACAGGAGTAACAGATTTTGCATTCAATAATGAAGTTGAAATGCTACTAGAAATGCGAAAATTCTTCACCTTTTTGCCAGCAAATAATCAAGAGTTGCCAAAAACTGTACCAATCTGCGATTTAATTGATGATGTTGATGAATCTTTGAACACTCTAGTTCCTAGTAATCCTAATACTCCTTATGATATGTATGAACTCATTGAAAAGGTGTGTGATGAAAGGAAATTTTTTGCACTAAAACCCGATTTTGCTCGTAACATCATAATTGGCTTTGGCAGAATTGGAGGAAATACTATTGGTGTTGTTGCAAATCAACCTATGCACCTTGCAGGATGCTTGGATATTGACTCTTCAAGAAAAGCTGCGAGGTTTGTAAGATTTTGTGACGCGTTTAACATTCCCATCATCACACTTATTGATGTTCCAGGGTTTTTACCTGGCACAAATCAAGAATACAATAATATAATACAACACGGAGCGAAACTGCTTTACGCTTACGCTGAAGCGACCGTGCCGAAAATTAGCCTTATCACTAGAAAAGCGTATGGTGGTGCATATATTGTTATGAACTCAAAGCATTTAAAAGGTGATATAAATTATGCTTGGCCAACCGCTGAAATAGCTGTAATGGGCCCTGAAAGTGCAGTTGAAATTATATTTAGGCATGAAAAAGAACAGCAAACAACACTAATTAAAGAATATAAAGAAAAATTTGCTAACCCATTTTTTGCTGCATCACATGGATATATTGATGATATAATAGTGCCAAGTAAAACAAGGTATCACTTTCACAAAGCACTAGAACTACTTAAAAACAAGAAAGTAGAAAGAATATGGAAGAAGCATGATAATCTTCCTTTGTAATTTTCCTCTCAGTCTTTATTGTAAGGTCTACAGTGCCGTTACACCAAGTTGGATTACCAATAACGCTAACTTTTGGGTTCCTTTTTTCTACAATGTATTCTTATAGCTAAAAAATTACTTCCGCATATTTTAAGTCTGATTATAATGACAATTAGAGATACTTTTAGAGCTCAAAAATTTATCTTTGTCTGCAGACTTTTTTATCAAACTCATAAAAAAATGTAGCGTATCCTCTTCAGCGTATGTGGGTGCATACACACATACTTAATTTCTGTCGTATGTGCACTGCATTTTTTTCTAATCTTTTTTTCACAGGGGGATTTTATGTTCAGAATTCCAGATACTTGACCTTTACTTTAGCTAATAAAAACCAACTGGTACCTGCGGTTTTTACAGTCTCAAAATTTTTATCAAAATTCAACTATCATTCAAAGAAACTTATAGTTATTCTTAGTGTTATTACTGTAGTAACAGCGCTATTGATAAGAATATAGAAAACCTCTATAACCTTGGTTCTTTTAAACTTTGTAGTTGATTTTAAGTAAAGATACTCGTAATTATACCAGCTAACTGTGCAAAAGACTTTAAATGGGAGTATATAAGTAGGATACTAACTATTAACAAAGATATACAAATATACAAAAGTTGTCTTTGTTTATTTTGCCAATTAGCAAAAAGCTTATCCAATAAGTCGTTTTTCCTGTCTTTTAGGGCTAATATTCCATCTTCTTTCGCTAACTTAAAATCTATATCCTGCTTCCAGTGCGATAAATCTACAATTACATTTTCTACCATTTGTTTTCCTATTTTAGACCTCACTAATTACTTTATAATAGATACAGGCAGCTTCAATGTCTCACAATCATAAACGTTGAATACATACAACAACATGAGTACAATTCAGTGTGCCGTTACCAAGACTCGAACTTGGGACCTCGTCATTACCAATGACGTACTCTACCACCTGAGCTACAACGGCAAGTTCACGTATTATGATAATGAATAACATAAAAAAAAATAAGGAAAAAGAAGAAGAGAGAAAAAGATTGGCAAAAGCTTTAAAGCAAAATATTCTAAAAAGAAAAAAACAGCAACAGAGTAGACAAGATGCCAGAACTCCCAGAAGTGGAAGTAATCTCTAACTTCTTATTTGATAAAATCAAAAATAAGAAAATAAGTAATGTTACAGTCAATAATTGGAATTTGCGTGTACCAATAACGAAGAATATTGATGATTTGCTAAAGGGCAAAGTTATAAATGATATCAAGCGTAGAGGTAAATATATAATCTCGAATATAGATGGTAGTATGGCTGTCATCATACATCTTGGCATGAGCGGAAAGCTTATATATGCTGAAGACAATCAAGCACAGAACAAACATGATCATGTGATATTCTTATTTTCTGACAACACTTCTTAAAATCTATATCCTGCTTCCAGTGCGATAAATCTACAATTACATTTTCTACCATTTGTTTTCCTATTTTAGACCTCACTAATTACTTTATAATAGATACAGGCAGCTTCAATGTCTCACAATCATAAACGTTGAATACATACAACAACATGAGTACAATTCAGTGTGCCGTTACCAAGACTCGAACTTGGGACCTCGTCATTACCAATGACGTACTCTACCACCTGAGCTACAACGGCAAGTTCACGTATTATGATAATGAATAACATAAAAAAAAATAAGGAAAAAGAAGAAGAGAGAAAAAGATTGGCAAAAGCTTTAAAGCAAAATATTCTAAAAAGAAAAAAACAGCAACAGAGTAGACAAGATGCCAGAACTCCCAGAAGTGGAAGTAATCTCTAACTTCTTATTTGATAAAATCAAAAATAAGAAAATAAGTAATGTTACAGTCAATAATTGGAATTTGCGTGTACCAATAACGAAGAATATTGATGATTTGCTAAAGGGCAAAGTTATAAATGATATCAAGCGTAGAGGTAAATATATAATCTCGAATATAGATGGTAGTATGGCTGTCATCATACATCTTGGCATGAGCGGAAAGCTTATATATGCTGAAGACAATCAAGCACAGAACAAACATGATCATGTGATATTCTTATTTTCTGACAACACTTCACTAATCTTTAATGACCCAAGAAGGTTTGGATTAGTGATTGTTTTAAACAGAGAGCAAGAACTAAATTTTTTTAATAACCTAGGAATAGAACCCCTCACGAATGAATTTAACGGGGACTATTTACAGAAGTTGCTAAAGAACAGAAAAGCAAATATCAAATCAGTATTAATGAATAATAAGCTAATAGTTGGCGTAGGTAACATATATGCTTCTGAGAGCTTATTTAGAGCTCGCATATCACCACTTAGGCTAGCACAAGATTTAACATATATAGAGTGCGAAAAACTTGCTATCGAAATAAAAAATACTCTGAGTGATGCAATTGCTGCTGGCGGTTCAACACTGAAAGATTATGCACAGCCATCTGGATCCGCTGGATACTTTCAAAATAACTTTTACGTATATGGTAAAGTGCAAAAGCCTTGCATAATCTGTAACAATATCATAACACTTATACGACAAAATGGTCGTAGCACTTATTTTTGCAATGCATGTCAGAATTAAATTTTATTTTTGCATATGACACTCTTACCTGAAAAAGATCCTTTTGATTTGTTTTCAAAGTGGTATCAAGAAGTACTTGATTCTCCGTCAACTGCAATGACACTAGCAACGTGTAGCAAAGACTGCATTCCATCTGCAAGAGTGGTATTACTAAAGGAATATAGTAAAGAAGGTTTTGTGTTCTTTACTAACGTAAACAGTAGAAAAGGAAGAGAATTGACTGAGAACCCCAAGGCTGCACTCGTATTTCATTGGACAGAATTTTCTAGACAAGTACGAATTGAAGGAGAAGTTAGGCTTCTAAGCGGCAAAAAGGCTGACGAATATTTCTCCTCTCGAGCACGTGATAGTCAAATTAGCGCGTGGTGCTCAAAACAATCGAGTGTTCTGAAAAATTGGCAAGATTTTGAGCAAGCTATAAAATTGAAGGAGAAAGAATTCCACAATACACAAGTTTCTCGTCCTGACTTTTGGGTGGGATTTTGTGTAATCCCAAAAGTAATTGAATTTTGGCAAGAAGGTGAATATAGGAAACACACTAGATTTAGATATACTCTTGTTGAGAAAAGCAATTGGAAAATAGAGCAGTTATATCCTTAATTGTAAAAAATAGCATCTGTTCAGATGCATATGAAACCAGTGCTTCCTTTTTTGTCATCTCAGTTTCCATAATGTCATCCCAGTGCTTGACACTGGGATCTAGGAATTCTGATCATGTATCAAGACGTTGTCATTCAAGTAGTTGACCTGGAACCCATTATACTCCGTAAATTTAACTGGATGCCAGTGTCTGGGCACTGGCATTACACCCATTCCTTTCTAGTTTGTTATTCAAGTAGCCTTTTTAGTATCATCTACTTTCATGACACTATTCATTCCTATAATTGTCTTTTCTCGTCTATCTTATTTTTCCACTCTGCTTGAACAGATACGTATGGAAAGCTCTACTGTGTAAGTGCCTCTCTCTTAACTAATATACATCACTTGCTAGGTCCGGATATATTAATTTTTGATAAGTCAACTTCATCTACTGATGAGCTAGGTCTGGTGTCTTTCATATGTTTTACCAAAAGCTCCATAACTTTTCTTTGCCCAAGAAATTGCTGAAATGAACGTAATGCATCCGGATCAGTTAACCCAAGGAATGTCTGGAATGCTTGTAGATTTGGGCTATCATTATACCAGCCACTATTTTTATTGCTCTTAGCAGTTGCTTGTAAAGGAGTATCTCCTGAATGGTTTTTAATATTAGTATCAGCACCTTTTTTTAGCAATAATCTTGCTATTTCTTCATGGCCTTTTATAGCTGCTACATGTAAAGGTGTATTACCAAACCTATTGCCAATGTTGACATTCACTCCTTCTGCACTAAGTAATAACTCAACTATCTCTTTATGGCCATTGTTAACAGCTACACTCAAGGGATCCCTATCAGTACTACAGCCATTGACTTTAGCGCCGTTACTAAGAAGCCACTTAACTACTGCTTTATGTCCATTCTGAGCAGCTAAATACAAGGGTGTGAAATTATCTTTGTTTGCTGTATTAACATCAACCTTTCTTGTATTAATTAATAATTCAACTACTTCAGTATGTCCATTCTGTGCGGCTATTTGTAGAGCTGTTGTACCAAATGTATTGTCTTTAGCATCAACCTCAATTTTTTGAGTATCAAGTAACACCTTTACAACTTCTACAAGTCCATTTTGAGCAGCAATATGTAAAGGTATTTTACCATCAGTATAGTCTTTTATGTCAGGATCAGCTCCTGCTTTAATCAACTCCTCTACTATAGCGTTTACTGTAGTTTTGTTTTCACTCATAATAGCAGAGTGTAAAGGTGTATTGCCTTCAATAGTTCTTGCATGAACATCAGCCCCTTTACTTATTAGTAACTTTACTACGTCTAACTGCCCTGAATAAGCAGCTTTATGTAAGGCTGTAAATTCAGCTCTATCCTTGATATTGATATCAATTTTTGCATTAAGTAATGACCTAACTTTGCTTATTTCACCGCGAAAAGCAGCTGTATGTAATGGAATACTCTCATCTAAAAGCCATTGATCTATACTGAACATGTTTACCCTCTCTATATATACAAGAGCATACTATATCAGAATAATGAATACTCAAGCAAGTGTATTTATCCATTGAATTTTTTTTACGCTTGCTGTATTCACTAGCTTATTAAAATTTCTGAATCAGGTATTTTTTAGCTATAAATATCAAGAAATTTACCAAATGGAAAAAAGGCAAAAGAACCCCTTGGTAGTGAGTTTTAATAATTTAATGTGCTCACAAACACGTTTTGGCTGCATGTAGAAAAATTTAAAAAACCGCTACAATTTCGCCGATAAATACTCTGAATGAATTTTGTCATTGAACCCAAAAATAAGGATTTATTGTCATAACAAGGAAAGTAACTTTTTATGGCTTAAAAACTTGTTGTATGTAACGTATTGTAATACTTACGCAAAATATTTTAGTGCATTCTCAAATATGAGCATTCCATCACCATATTTTGGCATAGCCACTCCTGAACGTTTACATTTTTCTTTTTTAAGAGGCCAGTTGTCCTGCTGAGTAAAAAATATTCCTCTCTCTGGGTGAGGCATTAAAGCTAAAACTCTACCACTTTTGTCTGACAAAGCTGCCAGGTCGTATATAGATCCGTTTGGATTGTAAGGAAATTGTAAATTTGCATAGTCACCATTTTCATCAACGTAACGCAGTGCAACGTAATTATTTTCAATCAATTGATTTAAAATATCTTGATCCATAAAAAACCTGCCTTCTCCATGAGCAACAGGAAGATATAGCTCACTCAGGCCCCGTAGCCAAACAGAACTACTCTGCGGATTAACTCTCACTCTAATCCAACGGCATCGATAATTGCCTATATCATTAGAGGTTAAAGCTAGATTAGAGAATTCTGGAACTAATTTTACTAATATCTGGCAACCATTGCATATCCCTATAATAAGCTTATCCTGAGATAAGAAATTTTGAAATTCGTCTAACAAGTTGTTTTTTATACGTAAAGCAAATGCATTACCAGCACCAGTATCATCACCATAGGAAAAACCTCCTGGAATTGCAAGTATATTGCTTAATTTCAGTTCACTTGGATTATCTATAATATCATTAATGTGAACGATTTTTACTTCAATATTATTAATACCAAGCTTTCTGCTGCATTCCATAAATGCAAATGCAGTTTCTTTTTCGCAATTTAAGCCATAACCAGATAGGATTGTAATTTTCATGAATCAAAAAACTCGAACTTTCTTTTTACAAAATTTGCTATTAAATTCAAAGCAAATAGCATTAACAATAAAGCTATAATTGCAATGGCAGCAAGCTCAATAAATGCAATTTCAGGACTACTTGACCATATGTATATTTGTACAGGTAAAACAGTTGCCGGATCGAAGAAGGATGTAGGTGTATCAGCAATAAATGCTACCATGCCTATCATAAGTAAAGGGGAAGATTCGCCTAAAATCCTTGCAATTGCAAGCACAGCACCATGTATTATCCTTGGTAACGCAATCGGTAAAGAGTGGTCTAATATTACTTTGATGTGAGGCGCTCCAAGAGCAAACGCTGCATCTTTTATTGCAATAGGAACATTTGTAAAGGCATTTTTTGTCGCAATAATAATATTAGGCAGCATCATAAATGAAAGAGTCATCCCGCCAACAAGTGGTGAAGAACGGGGTAAACCAAATATGCCCAAGTAGAGAGTCAGTCCTACCACACCAAATATTATCGAAGGCACTGCAGCAAGGTTATTCATGCTAATTTCTACAATACTGGTTATTAGCCTATTTCTAGGCATAAATTCATAAAGACAGATACCTGACATAATTCCTATTGGCAATGCCAACGCTAAGCATACTATAATTGTCATTAATGAACCGATAAATGCCCCTAAAATACCTGCATTCTCAGGCTCACGAGAATCAGACTTAAGAAACAGAGACTTATTAAAAAATTTTCTTACTCTTCCCTTCTCTTTTAACCAATCAAGTAATTTAGCATAACGACCATTCAAACATTTATTTTTATATAGTGAATTGATCACACTCGATGCGGTAAACCAAATCTCATATTCACCACTATTTTTTACTCTCTTAAGAAAAAAACTTTCTAGCTCCTTGTAGGAGTTACGACTTAAAATTTCTTCACTGTCTTTAAAGTCAATTCCTTCAAACACTTTATGTAAAGAGTTATTGAGTAGGCTAATGGACTTATATCGTAAATCACCAGGATTATTAGTTAAAATAAGATCAGCATTTATTCCAACTGGCAATAAAATTTTCGTTACTGTTAAAGCACTATAAGAGTTAACTAGTATACTTAGTAATATACATATAGGACACCCAATTGAGACAATCAGTGCTGTAAAAGAGCAAAAGCATAAAATGTTGTTCTTTTTATTTTTTCTTTTTACACGAGCATGTACGCGCTTAGATTGAAGTAACTTAAGAAAGTTTTTCTTTATACTCATTTACTTTTCTTTATATGAGGATTTGAAAAAACTTTCCCCTTTTTCCAGTGCTTGACACTGAGATCTTGCAGGCTTTGCCTGCAAGTAATTTTTATATTTCTCATGAAAGCACAAACCAAAAGGAGAATCTGGATCCCAGTGTAAAAAATTGGGATGACACCACAGCGGGAGGCAAACGTACAGTTGTGCGTCACACACTGGGATAATAAGAGAGAGTTTTGAGATGATACAATTGACATCACTCCCTATTTTATCTACTTAGATTTTTTTTTAACATAAGTAGTACGTTCTTTGATTCTTGCAGCTTTCCCAAATAGCTTGCACAGATAATATAATTTTGCTCTACGTACCTTTCCCTTTCTCATCACTTGTACTGAAATTAATGCAGGAGAGTAAACAAAAAATTGTGATACTATACTTTCTCCATGACTTACCTTTCTAACTGAAAAAGAAGAGTGTAGTCCACGATTTCTTTTTGATATACATACGCCCTCAAATATCTGTATACGCTCACCCGTACTATCAACTACCTTAAAAGTGACCTTCAAATCATCGCCAGGACAAAAAGCTGGCATCTCTTTGGCTAATCTTTGTATTTGTTGTTCGTTAAATTTTTCAAGCAAGTTTGTCATTTATCATCTCCATTCAACAATTCAGGTCGACGTTCCTTTGTTCTAACATATGACTGTTCCCTTTTCCAATCACTTATTTTTCTGTGATTGCCAGACAACAGAACCTCAGGAACTTTATACCTACTCCACTGCTCAGGCCTAGTATATTGAGGATATTCAAGCATACCGCCACTATAACTAAAACTTTCTTCAGCAACGCTATCGAAATTATTTACTACACCTGGAAGAAGCCTAATACATGCATCAAGAACCACCATCGCAGCTGGCTCACCTCCCGAAAGTATATAATCTCCAATACTTAACTCATAAGGAGTATACACATCAATTACTCTTTGGTCAACACCTTCAAATCGACCACACAATATTGTTACATGAGGAATTTCTGTTAACTCCTTTGCAATTCTCTGATTAAATTTTGTACCAGATGGAGTCATATAAATAAATCTAGTATTTTTATGAGCAGAAAGCACATTATCAACTGCATTACCAATCACATCTGGGCGCATAACCATCCCTGCTCCACCTCCATATGGAACATCATCTATAGTTGAATGTTTATCTTTAGCAAAAGAACGAATATTTACTATTTCAAGATTCCATATTTTTTTTTCCAACGCTCTTCCAGCAAGAGAATAGTTCAAAAATCCGGGGAACATTTCTGGAAATATGGTTAATATTGTAACATTGAACGCCATTAAGGTTTATTTTAAGTTATTTGAGGCTATACTCTAAGAACAGTAAATTGATATGATACATAGTTAAATTAAATATGTCACTGAATAAAACGATATACGAAGGTAAAGCCAAAGTCATTATTGAAACTGAAGACTCATCAACTGTTATACAGTACTTTAAAGATGATGTTACAGCATTCAATAAGGAAAAATATGAAATTATTGAGGGCAAAGGAATAATTAATAATCATGTTAGTGCTTTTATCATGGAAAAGCTTGAGAAAGCAGGAATTAGCACGCACTTTATAAACACTCTAAACGAAAGAGAACAGCTAGTCAAAAAACTCAAGATAATACCTCTTGAGGTAGTGGTTAGAAATATTGCAGCTGGCAGCTTTTGCAAACGTTTTAATATCAAAGAAGGTGAGGCACTTACATCTCCTATAATCGAGTTTTTTTACAAAAATGATGACCTAGCCGACCCAATGGTAAATGAAAATCACATACTATATTTTGGTTGGTTATCCCATAAAGAAATGGAAGAAGTTAAAACTACAACTTTAAAGATCAACAAAATCTTAGTTGACCTATTTTCAAATGCAAATATATATTTAGTTGATCTCAAGTTAGAATTTGGCAAATTGATAAACAACAGCACTAAAATCATTTTAGCCGATGAAATCAGCCCTGATAATTGTAGGCTATGGGATAAAAATACGCATAAAAAGCTAGACAAAGATGTTTTCCGTTTAAATCTAGGAAACTTAAAGGAAGCATACTCAGAAGTTGCAAAAAGACTGTCAGTAAAGTTAGACTAACTAAATACTACTCTATCAAGTGGAGGGTTACATGCCTCATCAAGTTTTCCAATAATCTCAATTTTTTCTCCACGCTTTTGGAAATGGCTTTCCACATCCTTCATATTATCGGGATCTACAATCAGTACTATACCTATGCCGCAGTTAAATGTTTTTAACATTTCTCTCTTTTCTATTTTGCCTTCTTCTTTCAGCCATAAAAATATATCTGGCCATTTCCAAGAATTAATATTTATGTCTACAAATAAATTTCCTGAGAGAATTCTTGGAATATTGTCTATTAACCCGCCACCTGTTATATGCGCAATGCCTTTTACCTTTGGCATAATAGGCAACAAAGAATCAACATATATCTTTGTTGGCTTAAGTAATATTTCACCCCAAGATTTATTATTCCATGGAGATATATCATTATAATTTATACCTAAGCTTTTAAAAATATGGCGCACCAAAGAAAATCCATTTGAGTGAATTCCATTTGATTCTAAACCAACTACACAGTCACCTGCTTTCATTATACTACAATTTGGAAGAATTTGCTTTCGATCAACAACACCAACCACAAACCCTGCAAGGTCATAGTGATTGTTACCATACATTCCAGGCATTTCTGCAGTTTCTCCACCAACTAATGCTATTTTAGATTCCTTGCACCCTTCTGCAATGCCCTGGATTACAGACAATAAAACGTTTTTGTTTAAAACGCCTGTTGCAAAGTAATCAAGGAAAAATAAAGGTGTTGCTCCTTGTGCAAGTAAATCATTTACACACATTGCAACTAAGTCTATACCTATAGTATCATGCTTATTCATCCCTTGAGCTATTAATAGTTTTGTGCCCACTCCATCAGTTGAGGAAACAAGTACTGGATGGTCGTATTTCTTACTCAGCGAAGAAAAGTCAAACAATGCGGAAAATGATCCTACTTCACTAATTACTTCTTCTCCTTTAGTCTTTTCAATAATAGGTTTAACTTTTTTTATTAGTTCATTATATAGTTTAAGGTCTATTCCAGATTTAGCATAAGTATTCATAGCGCCTTCATAAATCTTATAATTATTAACACTACATTAATGCTTTGACACAAAAAACGCAACGAAACTTTCTCTTAAATTGACTACTACGTGCCTACCAATATAGGGTTAACTTAAATCATTTATACTTTTATCCAATGAATAAAAACATAATGTTAATAACAGAGTGTCTATCAGGACGAATTCTTCATGATTTTGCTAGTTCTATGCAAGGAATAGTAGGTGGATTGGAAGAGCTTGAAGAAAACAACCCTAATATGCAAAACGAAGCATTGTCATTGCTTAAAGAAAGCTCCGATGATTTAATATATAAATATAAAGTTATGAAGCAAGCGTATTCTCATTCATCAGATAATTGCAGCTTTGTTAAGACTAAATCCAATATAGAAAATTATTTATTAAAAAAAAAGTAAAGCTTCAGTGGAGAGTAAGTAAATGTCCTACAGAAAACTTAATTGAAAAAATAAATAAGATAATTTCCAATATGGTGATAACTATAATCAGTGCAGTGGCACAAATTGAATTAGTGTCTATTTTACTGACTAAAACAGAAGATAAAACACTACTCACTATAAAAGTAGTAAATGAACATAAATCAATAAGTACATTATTAGTGAGCAAATTAACAAAAAAAAATGATATTCGTTTGGATACAAAAGACATTATTATCTATATGACTTCTTTACTGTTAGAACAGTATAACACTAAAATCAATTGCACTTGTGAAAGTAATTCACTGAATATAGGCTTAACTATAACTTGAGATGGCTTCATATTTCATAAAAGGGAATCGATACTATAAATTTGAATCTTGGATAAGGAAAGGAAAAATTTTGTGGAGTAACTTAGACATAAAATCTGTAGTTAATTTGCAGGAAGTATTAAATAAACCATACGCGTCAAGTTAAGGAAATATCGTGAAATATAGCAACATTTGAGATGGGCATTTTATTTATTACATTTATTTTTTTAGGGAGTTCTTATCTAGAAGAAGATAATTTTTTCAGAAGAATCTATAAATTAATAACTTTATTACTTAATATATAAAATAGTTTTTTTTCGTTTCCTTTCTTCCTTATACCACTTTTCCTTAACTTGACGCGTATGGTTTATTTAACACTCCCTAATTTACCTCACAACTCATTTTAACATATATGAAAATAATGTTTAAAGAATTTTTTCCTATTATTATGAAGCTTGCATTTTCTGTCGCTTACTACTAGGATAGCTTAACAGTTGCAGTGCATGTCTATCAATGATAAAATGAAGATCAGTTTATTTTGATACTATGATTAGGGTACTCTTTGTTGCACTATTATTTTTTTGTGGTGGTTATGCACTTGCAAAACAGGAACCAAGACCAATAGCTGGTGATAACCACATAAAGGTAATGAATTATAATCCACAGGCTATACATAAGTACACGGGCTTTTATGGTTATCAATCCAGCATATTGTTTGAGCCAGGGGAGGTAATAGAGAGTCTTTCAATGGGTGATGCAACCGGTTGGCAACTCCTTCCTCAAGGTAATAGATTATTTATTAAGCCTATAGATGATATTGCCGATACTAATGCAACTATAATTACCAATAAAAGAGTTTATTATTTCGAATTTCATGCTGAAGAAGCAAACGGGCTAGATGATCCAAGGTTAGCATATGAAGTAAGGTTTCTTTATCCACTGTTCAACAGTGATGAAATTTATTCAACGAGTAACGGTGATATTCTAGAGCAAGCTATTCATACCACTATCCCTGATATAAGTGATATTGAGGTTATAAAGAAAGGCTTGAATTTTAACTATTCCATCTCGCACGTTAAAGGCAGTCAATCAATAATACCAATTAAGGTTTTTGATGACGGAAAATTTACATATCTACAATTTAATAAAATAAGCTCTGATTTCCCGGCAGTTTTTATGGTTGATTCTGCAGGATATGAATCCTTGATAAATTTTCGTACAGTTGATGACTACCTGATAATTGAAAGAGTAAGCTCGGTATTTACCTTAAGAAACGGATCAAGCACAGTCTGCCTGTTTAATGAAAACATACCTTTCAAAAAAGGTAAGTGATTAAAGGCTATGGTATTCTTATAGGTGCAAAATTCTTTCTATGGTGCTTCGTAATTCCATGAAGGCCAATAGCGCTGAGGTGTTCTTTTGTTCCATATCCCTTATTTTTATACCAATTATATTGAGGATGTTTATTATGCAATTCTTCCATAAGCCGATCTCTTGTAACTTTTGCAACGATTGAAGCAGCTGCGATTGATATACTTAAGCTATCACCATTCACTATAGATTTTACTTGCCATTTTACTTCAGGTGGTTGATTACCATCAACTAGCACATAATCTAGTTCTAGATTCAAGTTTGCCAACGCACGTTTCATTGAAAGCTTTGTTGCTTGCAAGATATTGTATGAGTCTATCTCCTCTACACTTGCCATTCCTATACCAAATTTTGCAACAGACGTTATTTTTTCGTATAGAACTTGCCTACACTTAGGGGTTAGCTTTTTTGAGTCGTTTATTCCATCAATAATCTTATCTCTATTAGTAAATATTACAGCTGCAGATACCACTGGACCAGCAAGTGGACCTCTTCCAACTTCATCTACTCCTGCTATAATTCCTGATAATGTATTTTCTAATGTGAAATCTGGATATTTCATAATTCCTATAATAAGAAAGTTAAAGCAAAAATCGAACAAATGATAGAAATTATCCAAAATTTTATAACTATTGTATTTTCTAACCACCCTTTCTTTTCAAAGTGATGATGTATTGGTGTCATAAGGAAAATTCTTCTTCCTACTCCATATCTAAATTTTGTATATTTAAAATATGATACCTGAATAATCACAGATAAAGTCTCTATTACAAAGATTATTCCAATAACGGCAAAAAGCATTTCTTTTTTAATTAGAACACTAGTGAGTCCTAAAGCTGCACCGATTGATAGGCTTCCAACATCACCCATAAATATTTTTGCTGGATGTGTGTTAAACCACAAGAAACTTAAAATAGCTCCTATAAATGCAATGCAGAATAAAGTAATGTTTACATCTGTCTGAGTGATGTATGCAACTAGCCCCAAAGAAGCAAAGGAAGTAATGGCTTGAGTTGCAGCAAGGCCATCCAAACCATCTGTGAGGTTCACAGCATTAGCAGAGCCGACAATCACAAATGCAGTAAATGGAATATATAGATAGCCTAAGTCGATTGCTACTTCTCTAAATAGAAAAATTTCTGTAAAACCTTCAGCAGATTGTAGCTTAAGTATAAACATACAAGCCAAAGCAACGACAAGCTGAATGAGTATTTTGGTTTTTGCACTTAAACCTCGGTGGTGATTTGTCTTCAATTTTAAATAGTCATCAATAAATCCAAGTAGAGCAAAAAATAGGGTTATAAATACCAGCAATGAAATTTCTGGTGTTAATTGAGTCCAAAACAAGATTGGTAATAAAGCAGAAGTTAGTATTATTATTCCACCCATAGGTGGTATATTCTTTTTTGTTACTAAATGACTTTCTGGTCCATATGATCTGATTGGTTGTCCATCTTTACTTATCTTTTTTAGAAGTTTTATAAAATAGGGAAAGAGAATAAACCCAAAAATAAATGAGATAAAAAACGTCTTTGTAGCTAAGATCACCTGCCTATCCAAAATTAACTAGACATTATACCAAAAGCTTTACCTAATCTCAATTTATACCTTTTTATCAGCTCATTTTATTTGGAGTAAATTTAGTTATTGATTAGTTATAGCAAAGTTTGCATACTGATATTTAGTTAATGGTAAGAGGTGGCATATGTTAGATCATATTAAAAAGCTTTTGTGGGCTACTACAGTACCTGATAATGAGAGTAGAGTTAAAAATTCTCACACGCATATAGTAGAGAAACCTTCTTTTGGTGATGCAGCTTCAAAGTTGAGTAAGGAAGAAAGGTCAGAAGAGCATCTTGTTCTTCTAAAAGGTAAAGGCAATAGCTCTGGTACAACTGTAACAGAAGGATCGTCTAGTATTCAGAATGCAGCATCAGGCAAGAACAAGCGTGAATATATCAAATTAGACAGTGATGAAGAATGGGATAAATTCTTTGAGTTACAGAATGATCCAGACACTAATACTACAAACAAAGAACCTTTTTCTCCGAAGAAAGGAGAATCTCACTATCATGGTAAAGAGATTGTAGGCAAGATTGCTGACCAAATTAAGGCAGAGATATCGAAGGTATATACCATAGAGTCCATAATGATAAAAGAAGGCAAAAGGGAAGAGAATATTGTTTATCCTACTGTGAGAGTTGTGCTACATGCCAATAAAGAAGGAGTAGATATAGCTAAACTTCTAGGCGGTAGTATATGTAAAGAGTATGGTGTAAGAACAATTACATTTTGTCATCCTAATCAAGAAAAAAAGAGAGGGGCATGTTGCTATATTAATAATGATAGTGATAATGAGGAAAGAGTTTATGAAATAATTAGTGGGTTATACGAAATGACTTTAAAGTGGTATGTTGATGGAAAAGAATGCAAAATTAAAGTTAACATTGACGGTAAGAAAGGTGTAACTCTTCTTGAACACAATGGTGTTACTGCAGAGCAGTTGCGTGCAAATAAAGAAGTCAAAATAGGTAAGAGACGTGAGCCAAAATCTTTATATGAAGCGTTAGCATCGCAGCTGCAACAAAAGAGCTCTGAATCAATCACAGTTTCGCAGCAACCTTCAACATGTGTAACAGGTGTGACAACACCAACTTCTACTTCTCAGAGATCCTCTTTTTGACTAAATAAATAAGAAAAAGCAAAAATAGTATAAGTTGCTTGTAAATGTAAGCAACTTATACTTCTATGATGAACAACGCGATACTACCAAGAAGTTTTTATGAGCGACCAACTTTAATCGTGGCTGGGGAGTTATTGGGAAAAGTTCTTAAATTTTCTAACTTTAGTGGAGTAATAACTGAAGTTGAAGCCTATATAGGAATGAATGACCCAGCTTGTCATGCAGCAAGAGGCTATACTAATCGAACCTCAGTAATGTTTGGTACGCCAGGGTTTTCGTACGTATATTTTATATATGGAATGTACTATTGTCTAAATATTGTAACAGAAGCAGAAGGATTCCCAGCAGCAGTGTTAATACGAGGATTAAAGCTCACTGAACCGCTTGAAGCAAATTTAGGCGGGCCAGGCATACTGTGCAAAAAATTAAACATTACAAAAGAACATAATAAACAAGACCTTACTATAAGTCATGAATTTTGTCTCTATGAATATCACCTCAAACCAGATTATGTGTGCACTCCAAGAATCGGAATTAGTAAAGGCAAGGAGAAATTTTGGCGATTTAAAAGTTGCGTTTTAGCAGAAATGCCTAAAATCACACTCGACAATAAATATTAGACCTCCTATATAACCTAGATAAAAAGGCAAATAGGCCTTTTATGTTTACCAACAATAGACTTCTTGGATAACCTAAGGATACTTTTTGATCTTCTATGGGGGAGTTGAACATTTTTATAAAACTTTTGCATACTCCTATTTAACTTTAATAGCTCTTTATCTTCCTGAAATCTGGATGTTTTATTAATGCATCTTCTATTCAGCCGTTAGTAAGAATTTTCACTTATTCCATAGCTTTGCGCTATATGGAAATATGTACGGTATTTACACAAATATTCGAGTGCTATTAATAAATATATTTGCTTTTCCTCCTCTTGCCTTTTTCTTGGCCTCTTCCTCTATTAAAATTTCTATTATTTTTCTAATGTTTTTCTTTTTACTCCTCTTAGTCTTCGAATCTTCTCTTCATCAAGTTTACTTACCTGCTCAAAATTTATACCTTTCCTAATATTGCTTCTACTACTTGTTTCTTAAGTTATCCAAGAAGTCTATTGTCTGTTCAGATACGAGGTAGCTGCTGCCATTTGAAATATTTTATTCACCTAAAATTACATTCTACCTATTTTAAAAGTAGTTTAAAAAACTTTATAGACTGCATACAAAAGACCTAATATCTTTAGCAATGCCTTCATAAATCCTTACTAAATCCTTACTTAGTATTGAAGGATTTCCACAATCAGAAGCACTACATATTTGCGGATCTAGAGGAATTCTGCTCAAGAGTTTGACTCCCAGCTCTTCAGACATTTTTTTTGCACCACCTTTTCCAAATATGTGTATTTTTGAATTATCTTGAACAAAATAGCTCATATTTTCCACAATGCCGATAATTGGCACGCTGAGCTTTGTGAACATATCATAAATTTTTTGTGCATCGACTAAAGCAAGCTCCTGTGGAGTTGAAACTATTATTGCTCCAGTTAAACTAAAATTCTCCATCAGACTTAAATGTACATCGCCAGTGCCAGGCGGTGTATCAATGATTAAATATTCTATATCAGACCACCTTGTTCCCATTAGCAAATTGTAAAGTGCTTTTGTGATCATAGGTCCACGCCATATTACTGCGCGGTCCTTATCAATAAAATAGCCAATTGAAATAGTATAGAGACCATGTTTCTCTATAGGCATTGCTTTACCACTCTGTATTTCTGGTTTTAATTTCTCAGTGCCCAACATTTTAGGAATCGAAGGACCATATATATCTGCATCAACTAGCGCAACTTTATGTTTTAATTCTGCTAACGAAAGAGCTAGATTTAGTGCAACTGTCGACTTACCCACACCTCCTTTACCAGAAGCAACGACAATTATATTTTTCACTCCTTCGATATGAAGTTTAGCTTTTTGTTGCCTAGCTTGTTTTTGACCAGTAGCAACTACAGTAACCTTTCCTACTCCCGGTATCGCCTTAACAGCTTGCTCACAATTTTTTCTTAATTCTTCATTTGGCTCAGTAACTTCAAGAGCAAAAGCAACATCTTTACCTTTAATAGTAATTGAGGATACTACACCAACATTCTTACCACTTTTCTTCAAGAACTTTCACTTATTCCATAGCTTTGCGCTATATGGAAATATGTACGGTATTTACACAAATATTCGAGTGCTATTAATAAATATATTTGCTTTTCCTCCTCTTGCCTTTTTCTTGGCCTCTTCCTCTATTAAAATTTCTATTATTTTTCTAATGTTTTTCTTTTTACTCCTCTTAGTCTTCGAATCTTCTCTTCATCAAGTTTACTTACCTGCTCAAAATTTATACCTTTCCTAATATTGCTTCTACTACTTGTTTCTTAAGTTATCCAAGAAGTCTATTGTCTGTTCAGATACGAGGTAGCTGCTGCCATTTGAAATATTTTATTCACCTAAAATTACATTCTACCTATTTTAAAAGTAGTTTAAAAAACTTTATAGACTGCATACAAAAGACCTAATATCTTTAGCAATGCCTTCATAAATCCTTACTAAATCCTTACTTAGTATTGAAGGATTTCCACAATCAGAAGCACTACATATTTGCGGATCTAGAGGAATTCTGCTCAAGAGTTTGACTCCCAGCTCTTCAGACATTTTTTTTGCACCACCTTTTCCAAATATGTGTATTTTTGAATTATCTTGAACAAAATAGCTCATATTTTCCACAATGCCGATAATTGGCACGCTGAGCTTTGTGAACATATCATAAATTTTTTGTGCATCGACTAAAGCAAGCTCCTGTGGAGTTGAAACTATTATTGCTCCAGTTAAACTAAAATTCTCCATCAGACTTAAATGTACATCGCCAGTGCCAGGCGGTGTATCAATGATTAAATATTCTATATCAGACCACCTTGTTCCCATTAGCAAATTGTAAAGTGCTTTTGTGATCATAGGTCCACGCCATATTACTGCGCGGTCCTTATCAATAAAATAGCCAATTGAAATAGTATAGAGACCATGTTTCTCTATAGGCATTGCTTTACCACTCTGTATTTCTGGTTTTAATTTCTCAGTGCCCAACATTTTAGGAATCGAAGGACCATATATATCTGCATCAACTAGCGCAACTTTATGTTTTAATTCTGCTAACGAAAGAGCTAGATTTAGTGCAACTGTCGACTTACCCACACCTCCTTTACCAGAAGCAACGACAATTATATTTTTCACTCCTTCGATATGAAGTTTAGCTTTTTGTTGCCTAGCTTGTTTTTGACCAGTAGCAACTACAGTAACCTTTCCTACTCCCGGTATCGCCTTAACAGCTTGCTCACAATTTTTTCTTAATTCTTCATTTGGCTCAGTAACTTCAAGAGCAAAAGCAACATCTTTACCTTTAATAGTAATTGAGGATACTACACCAACATTCTTACCACTTTTCTTCTCTATAACCTTTTTTAGGCTCTCTCTTACGGTTTCCTCATTAATCTGTGTAAATTTTTTCCAGAACATATGATGAAATTTTTTCTATTGGTGTATACTAACATAGAATAATTAAACTGCACTGACTTTAAAACGAGGTTACAAGAATATGCTAAATGATAACAACTTAACACAAGCACAACGAAATTTATATTTTCAGTTAAAAAGGGCCATATGGAATAGAAAGAGCATTAATAATATTTTAGAAGCAGCCTCAGAGAATGATTTACTAAAAGTTCTTACAATTGGATATACTACACGATTTCCAAGAGGTGGGGAACGCACTTTAACACTACTTAGCCTCGCCATATTCAAATGTAATGACGAATGCGTTAATTCTATTTTAATACATTCTCAAAATAACGGTACACTGCAAGAGATTATTAATACTGAAAATATTATAAACTATCAAGATAGTCTGATGTACACCTTAACATCGCTTGGCTTTGCTATACATTACAATAAGCCAAGATATATTAATGATATTTTAACAAAAGCCCAGGACAGTGGAATACTACAAGATATTCTTGCTACTAGAAATATTGTACAGTATTTCAATACTATGGAGTATGCTTTAACACTACTCAGTTTCTCTATATATGAAGGTAATAAAGAATGTATCAGTTCTATTTTAGAAAAAGCTCAAAATAATGATATGCTGCAAGGCGTTTTTATTGCTGAAAATATTTTACAGCTTTCAGATGGTCTGACGCATATTTTAACAACAATTAGCTTTGCCATATATGAAAATAGTAAGGAATTTTGTAACTACATGTCAGGTAAGGAAGCAGTATTACTACTACCCCCTCCCTTAGAAACGCAGCATGCAGGTTTCCCCACACTACGCTTGAGCCCCTTATCTAAGTTCTTCTTTTCTAGAACCGGCTTGTCCTTCATGATTCCTCAGGAAACATCATTCTTAATGGTGACACCAACAGTAGAGAACCTTCTCTTGAGAAAGAGCTTGCTAACATTCTTGTTCGTTTCACTCTCTCATCAAAATACTTTTTCCATTTTAAGTCAAGGGGATTTGCATCCGCTCTGATTTTAACATGTCGTCTGATAGGTATATCAATCAGCTTAAGCAGTCTTAAATACCGTATCTCTTTTGGTTTGTTCTTGCATATGGGTGCAGCAAAGACCCATTGGCGTTGACCCATTACTTTGAAGTAACGATTCTTTATCCAACGTAATCCTTTACGAGGATGTCTTTTCTTTGCCCATTTCCATAAACTATGCCAAATTTCATTGTCGATTTTTCTAAACGCTTTTTTAGCACACACATGGTGATAGTAATTTCCCCATCCTCTCAGTAGAGAGTTAAGTGACTTAATTACTATAGCCTGAGTGTTTGCTATATTTGCTTTTATCAATGTACGTGCTTTATTAAGAAGTTTTTTAATACTTTCTTTAGAAGGTTTAATAATTAACTTCTTATTATATCTACGTACATTACAACCAAGAAAGTCAAACCCTGTTGTAATAAATGTAATCTTTGTCTTCTCTTCTGACAGAGCTAAACCTCTCTCATGAAGGAAAGATGATACTAATGGCTTAACTTCATTTTCCAGTAGTTCACATGTAAAACCTGAAATAATAAGGAGAGTAGACCAGCGGAACTTCCCCACCAGTCTCTCGCAGAACTGTACGGAAACCTCTCGGTTTATACAGCTCCCATTATTTAGCCCTTTGATCCTAACCCAAGTGTCCAATGATAGAAAATATTTGGAGACCTCTTTCTCACTTTTCCTAGAAATTGCTTTGCTAGTCTTCCATGATCTC
>NZ_CP016430.1:638993-751838 GCF_003999585.1 Wolbachia endosymbiont of Bemisia tabaci
GTATCAGAGATCCTTTTTCTTTTTATCGTGAACTAAAAGGTTCATTAGCCATTTTTATAAAGCTCACTTTCAAAATATTTATTAACTGTATATTCTACTAATACACTGAACATTCCTATTATTGGAATAAAAAATAATATACCTATAAATCCAAAATATGAGGTGCATATGACAACTCCTAAAATAATGATAGTTGGATGTATATGAACTTTTTTTCCTATTAATAAAGGCACTAATATGCTTGAGTCTATTAATTGACCAACACTAAATAATAGCAAGACAGCAGTACTTTCAAACCATCCACTAAATTGAGTAATGGCGCTCAAAAATCCGATAATAGTGTATAATAATGGCCCTATATAGGGTATAAATGTTAATGTTCCTGATAAAATTCCAATAGCTACAGAATGCTTCAGCCCAATTATGCTAAGGCCCACGGAGTAAAAGATCATCATGACTATACATACGTTTAACTGTCCCTTTAGGTAATTAGATATAATGAAATCTACTTTGGAAAAATAACCTGCAGCTTTTTCTCTGTAAAGAATGGGAATTAGTTTATTAACCTTTTCTACAATTGCAGGCCAATCACGTAATACATAAAAAAACACCGCAAGCGTAATAGCTATTAATGATACCATGTAAATCAAATTAAAGCTTGAATTTAGCACTTGAATTATAAGATTACTGCCCATGCTAAGAGCATTTATAAAATAAGATACATAATCACTGTAATTTTCTACTAGATTTTTAGACAAGTGATCAAATAAACTATCTTCAGTTTTTATATTAAGAAATTCTAGCACAGAAGGAATCACTTTAAGCTTTAATGAAGGTATCTTATTCACTAAGAAATTTAATATTAAAGTAATTTGAAAATATATAATAGGTAAAACAAATGTGATAACTAATATAAAAGCTATCAATAAGGTAAGTATTATAAAAACTACAGAACATGAACGTGGTATTCTATATTTTTCAAACTTGGTTACTAGCGGGTTAAATAGATGTGCAACAAAAACGGATATTAGACACGGAACAATCATAGGACGCATCAAAAATAATGCTCCTATTATAAAAAGTAGTACACAACAAATAGTTATATGACGTTTTTGCATGTGTTCAGAATAGTTAATTTACCGAAAAATATACAGTTTTTTGTAAGTATTATCTATTCATTATTTTATTAGGCATGAGATCAGCCAAATTTTCACTCAATTGCCAACTAGATAAAACTCCGTTATGCGGGTTATCTGTAAAGCCTCTCAGATTAACGATCTTAATCGAATTTCTATTTAACAATAGATCATCTACTGCCTTTGCCAATTGTACAGGATATGGTATTAAGGTGTCTCTTTCATGGTTAATGACTACTATTGGTATATTATCATTTTGTAGCTTTTGTATATTGCTTACTATATCAAAATCTAAATTTAGGACCTTAAGCATCTTTTTCAATAAGCATGAGGGCAGTACACTTAAAATTTTTGCTTGAGGAATTGGAAAATGCTTTATTGCATTATGAAAAGAGCTGAAAGTGCTAGTAAAAATAACGCCTCTAAGTTTAATATTTTTATCTGTAAAATATTTTAATACTTCTGATGCAACTGCTCCTCCAAAGGAATGGCCGAAAAGTATGATGTTTTCAGGTTTTACACCCTTGTCCATTAATTCATTGATTTTTTTTATCGAAGACTGAGATAAGCTTTTATTCTTATTTATAAATGGAATCATGAGTATTGATATAGACAAAAAAGTGCAAATCAAAGCTGCTAATATTGCTGAATTCGCTGTCCTAGACGTCATTGGGTTGGTAAATAATATCAGAGCGGGTGATAATATCGATATTCCTAAAAATAAGAAACTAGCTATTGCGTAAGTTATATAGTTTTGAAATGCAATTGGGTATTTATATGCATGAGTGTAGAAATTAGACCTATGGAGATATGTAGATCTATCTTGTATATACCTGGACGCATTTTTATAATTATCACCTATTCCATGAAAAAATATAAGATGTATCTCATTTTCTTTATTATACTTAGCAACGTGCATTATTTCCCTCTAGCATATATTACACCTAGTAAAAGAATATTCTTTTTGAGAATTGGATCAAACTTTTTTAAAATGCTAGATAACTTGTATTAACAACGAAAATGATAAGCATGTACACTAACAGACTTGAGGAATACAAGATAGCAGCATTAATAGTTGCAGCAGGAGTAGGCAGTAGATGCAATGCCAAAATCCCTAAACAGTATATAAAACTGGCAGGTAAGTCTGTTTTATTTCACACAATTAGAAAATTCTTAGCTAATCAGTACATAAGTTACATAAGAGTGGTAGTAAATGAAAGTCAAAAAGATTTCTATAAAGAAGTTACGTCATCAACTATAGATACTAAATTGCTGAGTCCAGTATGTGGAGAAAAAAGCAGGCAGAGTTCAGTTAAACTTGGACTGGAGAGTTTGCAAAAGATCAATCCAGATTTTGTTATTATACATGATGCTTGTAGGCCTTTTGTATCAAATATTCTAATAAATAACTTGATTGAATCTATGATTAATGGTCAATATACAGGAGTAGTTCCAGCAATAGAAGTCGAGGATACTATATCATTGGTGAGTAATGATTTCGTTGAATCTACGATTTCAAGAGAAAAACTTAGAGCCATACAAACCCCTCAAATTTTTAATTTCAGAGAATTATTATCGTGCCATCAGTCAGTCAAAGAATTTACTGATGATTCATCACTAATGGTGGAGCATAAAAAACATGTTGCGATTATTGAAGGTGAGAAAAAGAATTTTAAGTTAACTACAAAAGAGGATATCAATATGGCAAAACTTCTCTTTGGAGAGCCAAAATTCCGTGTCGGAACCGGTTATGATATACATAAATTTGTTAAAATTCAAAATGATGCTAAGAGCTTTATAAAAATTTGCGGTGTGGAAATTGAGCATAATATGGCAATAGAGGCACATTCCGATGGTGATGTTGCAATACATGCAATCGTTGATGCAATACTCGGGGCACTAGGATGTGGCGATATAGGAGAACATTTTCCTCCTAATTCCTCTAAATGGAAGGATTGCAATTCATCTCATTTTCTTGACTTTGCTGCTAAAAAAGCACAGGAAAAAGGATATAGCGTGTCTAATTTAGATATTACTATAGTTTGTGAAGAGCCTAAAATATCGCCTTACAAAGCAGGAATGAAGGAATTCATATCAAAAATATTAGAAATTAATGGTGAATTCGTAAATATCAAAGCAACCACAGCGGAAAAATTAGGTTATATTGGAAGAAATGAGGGAATAGCAACGTATGCTTCTGTGCTATTGCGTGCAAATTTTTATTGAAGGTAGAAACGAAATAACTTACTTGACAAACTCCACCATTTCACTTCCATTGCAAGGAAAGTGGGAAGGTTTGTCAAGAAATTTCTATGAGCTACTTTCGACATTAATGGCTGATTCAAGTCTTCTATTCAAAATTTTCAATATAAAATCCAATTCATTTGAGTTGTTATAACGTATCATGACTTTACCCTTAGAATTACTGTCATTAATTTTGATCTTTAAACCAAGCTGAGAAGATATAGCTCCTTCTAATGCTACCATATCTTGATTTTTAGTACAATTATGCTCTTTTCGGTCGTTATTTTGTTGTAAGTCTTTTATCAATTTTTCAGTTTGTCTAACGCTCAGGCCCTGAGAAACTATTCTTTCTGAAATACTTTCCGCATTTTCAACATTAATCAATGCTCTTGCATGACCCATAGACAATTTTTTCTCGTTGATCATTGTTTTTACTCCATTAGGGAGTGACAGCATTCGTATCATATTGGTTATGTGACTGCGGCTTTTACCTAAAGTTAAGGCTAATTCTTCGTGTGTATAGGAGAATTCATCTATTAGTTTTCTGTACGCCTCACCTTCTTCTATTGGATTAATATCTTGCCTCTGTATGTTTTCAATTATCGATACTTCTAAGCATTCCTTGTCATTTAAATCTTTTATGATAACCGGCACACTATCAAGATTTATGACCTTACTTGCTCGCCAACGACGTTCCCCTGCTACTATTTCATAACCTTCATTATTTGGATCTTTGCGCACCACAACAGGTTGTATTATACCATTTTTCTCTATCGAACCTGCAAGTTCTTTTAATGACTCCTCATCAAAATATTTTCTCGGCTGAAATTTGCTCGGGTGTAGTAATGAAATAGGTAACCGATCTTCTTTATTACCATAATTATCGCCTATGAGGCCAGCAAGACCTCTACCTAAGCGCCTATTGTCCTTCACGCTGCACCCTCACTTATCAGCTTTTTCTCTTTACAGATGCTCATGTGTTTCTTTAAAATTTCTTTTGCCAAACTTATATATGCTTGTGCACCAGGACACTTAAGATCATATACAATAGCAGGTTTTCCATGAGAAGGCGCTTCTGATAACCGTACATTACGTGGAATAATGGTCTCATACAAGGGGATAATAGTTTTATATACTTTATCATTTAAATATTGGCAAATATCATTTTTGATCTGCTCACTAAGTTTGTTGCGTCTGTCATACATTGTGAGCAATATTCCTTCTATTAACAGGAAAGGGTTTAGGTTATTTCTTTTTATCAGCTCTACAGTCTTAACTAAATGGCTCAATCCTTCCAGAGCGAAAAATTCACACTGAAGAGGAACAATAATCGAGTCAGCAGCGGTCAGAGCATTGATAGTAAGCAGACCAAGTGATGGAGGACAATCGATAATTATGTACTCATAATTATTAAGTACTTTCTCTAGCGTATCTTTTAGTACGAATTTTCCCTGCTCAAGTTGTGATAGCTCAATTTCTGCAGCTGATAAGTCAACCACTGATGAAATCAGTGATAGATTTGGAATTTCCTTTATATTGAAAATTGCCGATTCCACCAATTCACTTTCGCTGCTCAGCAGTATTTTATATATATTTTTTTCTTCCCTGCTACGATAAGAAATCCCAAGTCCTGTACTAGCATTTCCTTGAGGGTCAAGATCTACCAGTAAAGTACTTTTTCCCACAGCAGCAAAGGCTGTTGATAAATTTATACTAGTTGTAGTCTTACCAACTCCACCCTTTTGATTTACTATTGCAATGATCTTGCTCACGCCTTTTATCTTATGTATAAAATAACTCTATTGTATATATGCAAGAAATTTTTGCATTAGAAAAATTTTTTTGTTGCCAATCATGCTCAAAGTAAACTGCCTTTTTTTGTCTTGTGTAACACACTTTGGACCTTATTTCCTAACTCATTCAGAGTAAATGGTTTGGGTAAAAAATGGAAGTCTTCTATATTGATTTCATTGCTCTTTAAAAAAGCATCCTCTGCATACCCAGAAATAAAAATAACTTTGATGTTTGGCCTATGTATCAATGTTTCTTTAACTATTTCTGGACCACTTACCTCTGGCATGATTACATCAGTGATTATTAGATCTATGTGTTGATTTTTTTTTCTAATGATCTCTAGTGCCTCGCTACCTATACTCGCTTCTATTACATTAAATCCTTTTCTTGTAAGAGCCTTAGCAGTAAATTCCCTTACTGAATCTTCATCTTCAATTAATAAAATTATACCATTACCTTTAATCTCTACCGGTTTCTCTATTTCTTTACTATCTTCCTCTTCATCATTTTCATCCGATATGTAAACTATGGGCAAAAATATGCTAAATCTAGTTCCATGATTCACTTTGCTAGCAACATAGATGTATCCTTCGGTTTGTTTAATAATGCCATATACAGTAGAGAGGCCAAGACCTGTACCAGAAGTAATATCTTTGGTAGAAAAAAATGGATCAAATGCCTTTTCAATTATATCACTCGTCATTCCACATCCAGTATCAATCACTTCAATCACAACATAATTCCCATGTTCAATCGTTTCCTTATCTGGAGAAAACATATCCTGAGGTGTAGAATTTAATGAATCAACCTTTTGATTAAAGGTTCGTATAGTTAACTTTCCTCCCTTTTCCATAGCAGCACCAGCATTAACTGCTAAGTTAAGCATAACTTGCTCTAATTGTCCTTGGTCAGCCCTAACAGCACCCAAATCGCTACCATAATAAATATTAAATTTTATATTTTCACCTATTAATCTTTTGATCATTTCATAAAGATTAGCTATCGTACCATTTACATTAATAATCTTTGGCTGCAAAGTCTGTCTTCTTGAAAAAGCAAGCAGTTGTCTTACTAAATTTGACCCACGTTTTGCATTTTGCTGTATCTGTATTATATCTCCAAAAGATGGATCGCTAGCTGAGTGCTGGAGTAAAAGCAAATCACAAAATCCTATTATTCCGGTTAATATATTATTGAAATCATGTGCAATACCACCTGCTAACTGCCCTATAGCTTGCACCTTTTGATAATGCTCAAGTTTTATCTCTAGTTTTTTACGTTCAGTATTATCAATAAAATAACAAAGTATGAACATCACTTTATTATGAAGAAACTTATTAAAATATATTTTCATGTTATTACCGCCATTGAGCTGCACATCAAAGGACGCATTATTTATCCTATTACTTGAAAAATATTCACGCACTTTCATATGATAATCATCTGATATCAATGCAAAGATAGAACCATTATTTGACCCCGCAAGTTTTACTAATGCTATATTTTTTTTTATAAAATTGCCATTTATGTCGCATTGTGCAATAGCAATTGACGAATTTGTAAAACAAGGGTGTAGTTGATAATCAACAATATTTGATTCAGTTGGTGTTATAAAGCCGTGTATATAGCTATGATTGTATTTATCGCAAAATATAGCAGTACTCATATAAGCCTTAAATGGAGCACCGCTTATAGTAAAAAACATAATTTCATTTTTGGTTATTGTATCGTCATACTTAGATTGAGATATAAAATCATTGATTGAGCTACCTTTTTCTAATTTTTTTAGTTCAAACATGTCTAAAAATCTTTTATTTACAGATAAGATACCTCCTTTTGTATTTGCAACGTAAGTTGCTATATTGTGTTTCTCTATCAACTCTTCATATACCTGCTCTTTATTTACCTGTGTTGCCTTCAGTACAAAATACCCATTCGGTCTTGCTATTGGGGCTAATGATAAATTTAAAGTCTTATTACTATTTATAGCAATTTGTGGATTATCCGGTATTGGTTCAGAGAGCAAAAGAAAGTTAGATATTCTACTCTTCTTGCTTAAGGAAATGCATACTTTTACAGAAGTATTATTTCTTAACGCATGATAGAGTGATTTTCTGTCTTTTTCTGAAACATCTCCTGCTTCAAGAATTTTATCTAGCGTAACATCATCGTTTATGTGATCTTTAAACCTTTCGTAGAACCTCGCATCAGCATAAATAATACCCTCATCTTTATGTAAAATGAGACAAAACTCTGTATTATGATTCAGCGCATTTGCAAATATTGCATTTTGAAACTCTATGATATTAAGTAGATACTTGTAACGTTTTATACTATATACCACAAAGAGAGTCATTAGAGTACTAATTAATAAATTAATCTCTATATTAACATGCTGACTATATACATTAGAAAAATAGAGTACTGATATTGCTAGTGGAGGTAAGAGCATAATGACTGCCATCACAATAATTGACATCCCATAATTTCTTAGTATGAAGTCAACTCTGTTCTCTTTTTTGTTATCTATGTATCTTTTACTCATTATTATTGTTTGGCATCCTTGCACATATAAAAATATTCTACTATATTGATTTAATTATTATAGATTTATTAACGTCCTTGATGGGTAGTTACTATCCCAATCTAATTAAGTCCTGTGAACATAGAGTACAATAATATTAATAAGCCAATAGAAGGGATTATGGAAAAACAAAAGACACAAGCATTTGAATGGTTCTGTGCACTGAGAAACAAGATCACCGAATCTTTCTTATCAATTGAGGTACAGTCATTCACAGAACCAAAAATCGAAAAAAGAAAGTGGAACCGACCAGGTGGAGGAAGTGGTGAATCTACAATTATCTTTGGTAATATTTTTGAAAAAGTTGGAGTAAACGTTTCAAGAGTATACGGAAAGCTCGAAGACTCAGCCATTAATGAAATTCCTGGTGCAAGTGAAAGCAATGGAGAGTTTTGGGCAAGCGGTATATCTTTAGTATCTCACATGCAATCTCCCCTTATCCCTGCAGCACATATGAACACAAGGTTGATATATACCTCAAAACAATGGTTTGGTGGAGGAATGGACTTTACTCCAATTTATAAGGATGAGGGAGATTGCAAGTATATTCACGAATCAATTAAAGCAACTTGCGATGAGTTCAACATCGAATATTATCCGAAATTTAAAAAGCAATGTGATGATTACTTTTTTTTACAACATAGAAAAGAGCCACGTGGTATTGGTGGAATTTTTTATGACAATCTAACTTCTGGCAACTGGAAAAACGATTTTGAGTTCACAAAAGCAGTAGGTGAAGCCTTTTTAGAAATTTACTTACACATCATACACAAACATATGCAAAAATCTTGGACAAAAGAACAACGAGAAGAACAATTGATAAAACGTGGCAGATATGTGGAGTTCAATCTTCTTTATGATCGTGGTACAAGGTTTGGTTTAATGACTAATGGTAACCCCGATGCAGTTATGATGTCGATGCCGCCTCTTGTCAAGTGGGTGTGAAAAGCGGTTATTAATATAAAATAAATCGTTATAGTTTAAAATTGTACCACAATGGTGGGCTTTTATATAGAGGGGTACAATCATGGGTATAGTAGATAGTTTTTTAATTAAATCCGCTAGAAATAGCAATATAAGAGGCGTGAGGCTAGCTTTAAGTCTTCATAATATAGTAAACAGCTTTGAAAAACTCTTTTCTAGAATTAATCCTTTTAGGAACAAGGGGTCATTTGACTTGAATAATGATCAAACTTTAAATCTAGCTTTAGAGTATGCAGTAACAAATCTTGATCATAATGTAATGACGTTACTTATTAGTGCTGGAGCAAATATTAATGAAATAAATAATAGTATAGGAAATGTAATCCTTCAATACAAAATAGCATCAGAAGCGATGCAGTACGGAGATAAGGACAGTCTCAAAGATCGTAAAGAAAAATGTTGTTTAGTGCTTGGTGAGCTAATAAAAAAAGAAAGAAAAGAAATATTGGAGATTTTGAAACAAACGGAAAGTTGTGACAAGCTTAAAGAGGAAGTAGAGATAAAATTTAAGGCCAACTCACCTAAAAAACCTCCTAGGATTTTTGAGCATGATGATATTTTACTTTTAAAAGAGCCCATTTATGATGAGGTATATGACGCTAAGGTTAGTAACTCATTAGAAGAGTTGAGCGTATCGGAAGAATCCATTTATGCTGAAGTATATGATTTGCATAAAAGATCTACTGAAAATTTATCATTGAAAGATAGTGGTTGTTCTAGTATATCAGGAGAACCTGTTTATGAAGATGTAGATGATTTCTCAGAGCAAAAAAAGCCCACTAGCTTAAATCATAAAGAGCAACCAGAGCCTATTTATGCTAAGGTAGATTTATCGAAAAAGAGATCAGAAAGACAAGCAAAACATATAAAAGATAATTCTGGGACTTATCATGGATTAGTGCAGGATAAAGTGAATAATTTGCAAGTAAAACTAAATGAGCAAAGTGCTAATAAGCCAGCGAGTCAGCAAATCAAGACCAAGGCTGGCTTTAACGTAAAGGAAATAAGGCAAAATTTTGAGCGTAGAGATTCTGGATACGATTCTGGCTATGATTCAGATACAAAAGTTGAACAAAAATTAGAATTAGGATCTAAAGCTCCTAAATCTGAGATAGGTTCAGTAAGCATTGAACATGGGGTAATAGGAGGCTATCGATATAAAATCACTGATATATCACTCTAACTGTGTGATTCAAAATAATTGGATTGACTTTATATGTATAATCGATATAACTCAATTAGATTCAAGTCGACTCTTTCGTCTAGTGGTTAGGACACCACCCTTTCACGGTGGTAACACGGGTTCAAATCCCGTAAGAGTCACTCAAACAGAATGAAAATAACTAAAGTTTTGAATGAAAAAAATTAGGCTTTATGTTGAAGAAGCTTTATCACAAAATGTAAGTTTGGCGCTTCATCCACGACAAAGTCACTATATTTACAATGTAATGCGGCTTAAGAAGCATGATAACCTCTATCTTTTTAATGGAAAGGATGGAGAATGGTTAGGAGAAGTAGTGAATATATCAAGTAAATCGACAAAAATTATAATAAAAGAACGCACTAAACAACAACAACATGAAAAAAATCTATATTTGTATTGTGCTCTGGTAAAAAGCGGCGCCTTAAGCAACATAGTAAGACAAGCAACTGAAATGGGAGTAACCTGCATTCAATTTATTTCAACAGAACGTACAGTAGTAAAAAACATTAACCTAAGTAGAGCGAAATTACAGGCAATTGAAGCTGCGGAACAATCCGGTAGGACAAGTATACCACAGATTTTTCTTCCTATTAATTTTTGTGAATTATCCGATTCTCAGAATAAAAATTTTGTTTTGTGTGATGAAACAGGTGAAGGACAACCTCCTAATAAAGTTCTAAAAGGCAAGAAAAACGTTGCTATTATTGTTGGCCCCGAAGGTGGTTTTTCATCTTGCGAACTTGATTCTGCCAATAAATTTTGTCAGAAACTGAGTCTAGGAAAAAGAATTTTGAGAGTTGATACTGCTGTAGTTGCTGCATTAACCTTCACCAATTGGTATAGCTAGATTTTTTAATATGGCTAGTGCAACTTGACACTCTATATAAAGAAATCTGCATTATATTTTTCCTAAAAGAAATAAATGAAACTTGCATTTTTCCGAACTATCGATACTCTTAGTAAAGAAGTCGGGGCGTAGCGCAGCCTGGTAGCGCATTTGGTTTGGGACCAAAGGGTCGGGAGTTCAAATCTCTCCGCCCCGAGATTAGAAAAATTACAAGAGCACTGTAACCTAAGAGCAATTTTTATCAGCAAGTAAATGATTGACAGCAGAATGAAGCTTTTTTCATATGAATCACTGCATATCATATTCTATCGCTCAAGTTTATAAAATAATTGACAATGTTAATTTTCTAATTTATAAATGGATTTTGAAGTGATTACCGAAGGAGGTGTAGAGTTTGATTGAAGTATCAGTCCATTATGGTGATGTAGATAGAGCTCTTCCAGTGTTGAAAAAAATAATTCAAAAGGAAGGAAGAGGGCTCAAAATGAAAAAAAAATATCACGAAAAGAAATCAGAGAAAACAGCTAAAAAAAAAGCTGAAGCAAGGAAAAAGAGGTATCAGCAAGAATGCAGAAGACAGCGTTATGGTTGGTAGTTTTTACTAAGGTTAATAATTAGTTATCTTATGAATATTCACGAATATCAAGCAAAGGAAATTTTACACGAGTTTAATGTCCCGGTACCAAAGGGTTTTGTTGCTACATCTGCAGAAGGAGTAGAAACTCAAATAAATCAACTAAAATCTGATGTGTTTGTGGTTAAAGCTCAAATTCATGCAGGTGGTAGGGGTAAGGCTGGTGGCGTAAAGCTAGCAAAGTCAGTTGAAGAAACTCAACAGTTTGTAGAGGACATGATTGGTATGACTTTAGTTACTCATCAAACAGGGCCAAGCGGACAGCAGGTAAAGAGAGTATACATTGAAGAAGGTTCAAGCATTAAAAAAGAGTACTATTTGAGTCTAGTAGTCGATCCAAAGCTTAGCAGGCTAGTATTTATATTTTCTTCAGAAGGTGGAATGGATATCGAAGAAGTGGCAAAAAATTCTCCTACAAAAATTGTGAAGTTTGATATTGACCCTGCTACTGGTTTTACAAGTCTTGATAACAATAAGCTTTGCAATAGCTTTAATCTGAGTTCAGAACAAATAGGAAAGGTAACGAATATTGCAAAAAATATATATGATGCGTTTATTACAACTGATGCGAGCCAGATAGAAATTAATCCACTAGTTGAAACGAATGCTGGAGGTTTTATTGCACTTGATGCTAAAATTAATTTTGATGACAATGCTCTATACCGTCATTCAGAAATCGTGAGCCTACGTGATTACGATGAAGAAGTCAAAGAAGAAATAGAAGCTTCAAAGCATGGTCTCAGTTATATAAAAATGGATGGCAATATTGGTTGCATGGTGAACGGTGCAGGTCTTGCTATGGCAACAATGGATATAATAAAGTACTATGGAGCAGAGCCTGCTAACTTTCTAGATGTTGGTGGTGGAGCAAGTAAGGAAACTGTCACTGAAGCATTTAAAATTATATTATCTGATAGTAATGTACAAGGGATTTTGGTTAATATATTTGGCGGTATAATGCGTTGTGATATCATTGCAAATGGAATAGTTGAAGCTGCAAAAGAAATAGATATTAAGGTCCCTTTAGTGGTTAGATTATCAGGCACTAACTCCAAAGAGGGAAAAAGAATTTTAGAAGAGTCGGGATTAAATATTATTGCTGCAGATGAGCTAGATGAAGCCGCGCAAAAGATAGTAAAAGAGGTAAAGTAAAGCATGTCCGTTTTAGTAAATAAAGATACAAGGTTAATATGCCAGGGTTTTACTGGTGCACAAGGTACGTTCCATTCAGAACAAGCTATTGACTACGGAACGAAAATGGTTGGCGGTGTAACTCCTGGAAAGGGTGATAGCACTCACCTTAATTTACCAGTTTTTAATACTGTAGCAGAAGCTAGAGAAAAAACTGATGCGAATGCTACTGTGATATATGTACCTGCTAAATTTGCAGCTGATGCAATACTTGAAGCAATAGATGCAGAGATAGAATTAATAGTTTGCATCACAGAGGGCATTCCTATACTTGACATGGTAAAGGTAAAGCACGCTCTCGCTGGTTCAAACAGTCGATTGATTGGCCCAAACTGTCCAGGGGTTATTACACCCGAAGAATGCAAAATAGGAATTATGCCAGGACATATTCACAAACGTGGACATATAGGAATTATGTCTCGCTCTGGAACTTTAACTTATGAAGCGGTAGCACAAACAACCGCTGTTGGTCTTGGTCAGTCAACATGTATAGGAATTGGAGGCGATCCTGTTCATGGCATGACGTTTGTTGATTGTATGGAGTTGTTTTTAAAAGATGATGACACTCATGGTATTGTAGTTATTGGTGAAATAGGTGGAAACGAAGAAGAAGATGTATCACATTTTATAAAGGCGGAAAAAACTAAAAAACCAATTATTGGATTTGTAGCAGGCCAAACAGCACCTCCAGGAAGACGTATGGGACACGCTGGAGCTATTATTTCTTCAAGTGGAGGAAGTGCTGGTGCGAAGTTAGAAGTTATGAAGAGTGCTGGAATTGCAATTGCAGAAACTCCTGCGGTGATTGGTAAAAAAGTTTTGGAAGTAATGAGTCGGTGCTTGTCCTAGATCATAAAAATCCTATATCGCCAGTCATAAATATATTTCCTGACCACTCAATCAGTAACTTACCTCCTGGTAAATTTACTGAAGTTTGTTTAGTAGCCAAACACTTACGAAGTACAGATGCAACAAATGCCGCACAAGCTGCACTACCACATGAAGCAGTAATACCTGTTCCTCTTTCCCAAACTCTTAAGTTTATTTCTCCAGATTTTTCTATTTTTGCAATACTAACATTTGTTTTCTGAGGAAATAATTCGTGATTTTCTAGCTTTGGTCCTAAATTCTGCAATGGTATTTCGCTTATGTTATCAACAAAAAAAACTATATGAGGGTTACCAATATTTACTGCAACTGGCTCTTTCAGCATTTCAACCTCTATAGGTAGATAAAGGGAATCGTATTCACAAGAAAGAGGAATTTCATTCCATTTAAGCAGTGGTTTACCCATATTGACCTTTATTGATTTATCACCTACTTTAAAACATTCTAAGATACGATTATTTATCAGCTCAATAGTGATATATTCAGTACCTTTTTCTAACATTATCAAATATCCAACACAGCGTGCTGCGTTTCCACACATTTCAGCTCGACTACCGTCAGCATTGTAGATATGCATAAAGCAGTTTGCAGCATTAGACATTGTTATAATTATCACTTGATCACAACTGCCTTGATCAGCAATTTGTCTATAATTCCAGTCTAAATTCTTTGCTGAACGTGAGTCTATGATAACAAAACTATTGCCAGTACCGTGCATCTTTACAAACGGGATCTTGTCTGTTAGGTTACTTACCATTATAGCAAAATTATATAAGTGAAAATTTTTCTTCTAATTACAGCTGTTTTGTATTCTATAGTTTTCTGTAATGTGAGTGCTAAGTCAATACCGGAGAACAGCAAAATGCTCTTTTGGCAAACTGGAGTTAGAAAGGGAGCAAATGTTTTCAATAGAAAAGTTGATAGTGACTTAATCAAAGCAGCAAAGGAATACAAAATTGGTTTTATTCGTCTTGCTCCTGACAAATTTGAAACTACGCAACGTGACTTCCTCTTAGGTAATGCAGACAGTTATCAGGGCCTGATTCTCAAAGACCTGAAAGTTCTGAAAGATGTTTTAGATGCTTTTCATCAACAAAAAATACCAGTAGTGTTAACGATGCTTAGCTTACCTGGATCTAGGTGGAAGCAAAATAATAACGATAAAGATGATTTACGTTTATGGTCAGATCAAGCTTTTCAAAAACAAGCAGCAAAATTTTGGCAAGATCTTGCGAAAGAGCTTAAAGATCATCCTGCTATTGTTGGATATAATATCTTAAATGAACCACATCCAGAAAGGCTTTATAATACTGCAGATTCGGCTATTTATAACGTAGAACAAAGCAAAGTTCAGAAGAATCTATTTGGCTTTTATAGCAGCGTGGTAAACAGTGTCCGCCAAGTTGACTCAGAGACCCCAATAATACTTGATAGCAGCAGTTATGATGACTCTAATACTTTTAACAAATTTGAACCAGTTGATGATTCTAATATTCTTTATTCTTTTCACATGTATGAGCCCTTTGCTTATACAAATTTAAAATTAAACCAGGATAACTTTGCCTATCCTGGACATGTTCAATCTTTTGATGGAAAAAAAGTAGAGTATTGGAATAAAGATAAGTTAAAATTATATATAGAACCTGTAAAAATTTTCCAAGAGAAGTATAATATACCAGATTATCAGATCCTTGCTGGAGAGTTTGGCGGACATCGCTGTTCAAAAGGATTAGAGCACTATTTTCGAGATCTTACTTCTATTTTTAATGAATATAATTGGCACTTTGCTGTTTATGGCTTTCGAGAAGATATGTGGGATGGAATGGATTATGAATTGGGAAGTAAAAAGCTTTCATGAAAAGATTGGCAAGCAATTGAAGAGGGTAGGATGGAAAAAATTATTTGCCAGATAATCTAATTTTTAAGATATTAAAAAAAGAATGGTCAAGTCAGCTCGCTGGCCATTCGTCATAAAAAAATATTTCTTCTATTGGCTTTCTGTTCTTTTCTTTAACTTCGGCACCTTCTTCCTCGTAACCAACCGCTATCACTGACATTACATTAAAATCATCAGGTACATTAAACCTCTCTATTATTTTGTCTTTGTCAAATCCGCCCATCTGATGAGCCATTAAGCCTATAGCTGTAGCCTGTAGCATAAGTGCGTAATTTGCTGCACCAGTATCATGCTTAGCCCAAAAATTTCCCCCTTTGTCTGGCTTTCGGAAATTTTTAGCACTTAAAGATATGATTAACACTTGTACATCTTTTGCCCACTTTTGATTAGATTCATCAAGGCAATCGAACAATTTTTTCCATGCGCTTTGATTGTTCTGTTTGTTGCATATCACATATCGCCAAGGTTCATCACCAAAACACGAGGATGTTAGCCTTACAGCTTCTATTAAAATATCCATTTTTTTTTGAGATATTGCTTTTGTAGGATCGTATGAACGTCCACTGTGTCTTGCTTTCATCAACGATAATAGATCTTGTTTACTCATCATTTTTAAATAGTGCATAAATAATTCATTGTAGCGCAATATGAGCAAAATTTAAATTGCAAAACCTCTTATACACATATATTACATTTAGTAAGTTATTTCTATTGGGAAGATATGTTTATAACACAATCAAGCAGTAAGTCAACACTGGTTGAAATATTGTCTTGGGTTTTACTTTTATTCTTGATGGCTCAAATAAGCGTACCGTTGCAGCCTGTGCCTATCACATTGCAAACTTTAGGAGTAATGCTCATTGGGCTTAAATTTAACCGCAGAACAGCATTCTATTCTGTGCTTACATATCTATCACTTGGTGCAGCAGGATTTCCTGTTTTTGCGAATTTTTCTGGTGGTTATCACATTTTTCTTGGACCAACAGGTGGATATTTAATTGGCTGTTTAGCTGCTGTTATGGTAATGAACAAAGTAAATGAATTACTGAACTCTAAATATAAATCATTTGTGTGTAATTCTTTAAGTTGTCTGGCCGGTACAGCTGTAATCTTTATTTGTGGTGTTAGTTGGCTTTCTGTTTACTTTGGTCTGGAACGAGCAATAATGGTAGGTGTTTTACCATTTATCCTTCCTGGTTTGGTAAAAATTTTTCTACTTGTAGCAGCTTTGCAATATTTGAAAAAATGATAAAATTTCGTCCTCATCATTTCATGTGCACTCTTGCATTTCAAGGATATGGGTATTCTCAGGGTTTTGTAGAAAATTACAAAAAGATAGCAAGTAAAGTAATTAATGATCCTAATACTAAAATCGAAGTAGTTGATAATCTTGACACTATTTGCAGTGTTTGCCCAAACCAGACTAAACAAGGTAAATGTACCACACAAGCTAAAGTTTTAGAGCTAGATAGAAGGCATATGGAAATTTTAAGAATGAAAATTGGCGAGATTTTAACCTGGAATGAAGCAGTAAAAAGAATTAGAAAGAAAATGTCTTTAGAGAAATTTGACTACGCATGTGAGGAGTGTAATTGGCAACCATATGGAATGTGTAGAAGTGCTCTTTTAACTCATTCTAAATAGTATCTGCCAATTAATAATATCTTTATTATTATATTAGATAAGTAATGTAGCATTTATGAATTTGTAATGTGTTGCGTATAGTTCAAAGAAATAAGATTTACTGGTTACGCGCTGCAGCCAATGCCACAACACTAGGATCTATGTTTGTCTGCATGTTAATTTGCGTTGTGATTTTATGGAGGTCTTCTGTTACCTATGCTAGTGAAAATTTGGAGATACAGAAGGTCTTTGATAGTGTTGTCAAGCATATAAAAGCTGATAAAAAATATAAAGATCTTGATGTTATCGAGAGAAAAAGTGACAAATTTAATATCAAAATTTCGCAGAATTCTGGCAAGAATTTTGACATATACTCTATTTTAAAAAAAGCAAAAGATTCCTTTGAGTTAGGAGATAGTGAAACAGCTACTTCTCTCCTCAATCAGATTATCGCAAAATTTCCTTATCATGAAAGTGCTTTAATTGGACTAGGGAATATCTATTACGCTAACAAAGAATTTAAAAAAGCTGTAGAGATTTACACAAGACTGTTAAAAGAATATCCTAGCAACCCTTATGTATTAAAGAACTTTCTGACGATAATCTCACAATATGATCCTAATTTAGCATTGAGTGAAATGTTGAAATTGTATGATACACTCAGAAATAGCGCCCCTTTATCAGCAAATTTAGGTTTGATCTATATGAAAAAAGGGGATTACGTAAAAGCTAAAGAATATATGAAAGCAGCAATTTCTTTAGATCAAAACAATATTTTTTATACCTATAATTTAGCTGTTATTCTAGATAAGCTCTCAGATTTTAAAAATGCCACAGCATGTTATTCAAAATTGTTGAACATGTCAAAAAATGCAAGTGAAAGAATACCTTTATACAAGGTAGCAGCAAGACTAAAATTTATACAACTCCATAGTGCGCACCCAGCGATTCCATAAGAGTTGATTGTATCGCTATTTTTGTTTACAACAACAACATTGAACTATAGAATTATATCTAGAGGGGCAATTAGCTCAGCTGGTAGAGCATCTCGTTTACACCGAGGAGGTCGGCAGTTCAAGTCTGTCATTGCCCATTAGCCTAGTTGAATATTAATATTACAATTATTTCAATCAAAGTATAGAAAATGCAAGACAACATAGTACCAGTTTCAATAGTGAAAGAGCTAGAAGATTCTTATCTCTCCTATGCAATGAGTGTGATCATAAGTCGAGCTATACCTGATGTGCGAGATGGATTTAAACCTGTTCATAGGCGCATATTATACGCAATGTCGAGGGCTGGGTTCGATGCCGGTAAACCGTATAAAAAAGCAGCTCGTATAGTCGGGGATGTAATGGGAAAATATCACCCACATGGTGACATGGCTATCTATGACTCCTTGGTCAGGATGGCTCAAGATTTTTCTCTTCTTTTACCGCTTATCGATGGGCAAGGTAACTTTGGTTCAATAGATGGAGATCCGCCAGCTTCAATGCGATATACAGAAGCAAGGCTCCACAGAGTATCGCATTTTTTACTGAATGATATTGATGAAGATACAGTTGACTTCAGATCAAACTACGATGGAAATGAAACAGAGCCTGTTGTATTGCCTGCAGAATTTCCGAATCTATTGGTAAATGGTGCAAGCGGTGTTGCAGTTGGTATGGCAACCAATATTCCTTCTCACAACCTTGGAGAAATAATAGATGCTTGTATGTTATATATAGATAATCCTGAAGTTACTTTGGATGAGTTACTTGAAGTGATGCCAGGACCGGATTTCCCAACTGGAGGAACGATTCTTGGAAGGTCTGGAATAAGATCAGCATTTGCAACGGGTCGTGGATCAATTGTTGTGCAAGGCAAGACTCACATGGAAGACCTGCCACAAGATAGGCAAGCAATAGTGATTGATGAAATACCTTACCAGGTAAATAAAGTAAAATTAATTGAGAAGATAGGTGAGCTTGTAAAAGAAAAAAGAATTGATGGCATAACAGAAATTAGGGATGAGTCTGATAAGTCTGGTATTAGAGTAGTAATTGACCTCAGAAGAAATGCTGAAGCAAGTTTTATACTTAATCAAATATTGGGACTCACTCCACTAAGAAGTAGTTTTAGTGTTAACACTTTAGTCCTCAACAACAACAGGCCTGCTTTGATGTCGTTGAAAGAAATTATAGCTGCTTTTATTGATTTTAGAAAAGAAGTATTAATCAGGAGAACAGAGTTTCGTCTAAGAAAAACGAGGGAAAAAGCTCATATATATATAGGGCTCTACATTGCGGTCCTCAGCATAGATGAAGTGATAAAAATCATCCGTGGTGCAAAAGATCCTGCGGAAGCAAGTAGAGAACTTTTAAATAAAGAATGGAAAACTTCAGCTGAGATAAGCACAATTATTGGATTAATCTCAGACAGCACGAGCTTTTTGAAAGACGGAGTGTATAGATTAACTGAGCTGCAAACGAAAGCTATTCTTGACATGAAATTGCAACGTTTAACAGGCCTTGAAAAAGACAAATTAGAAGCTGAGCTAAGTTCAATGATTAACCTGATAAAAGAATATATCGCTTTTCTTGGTTCAGTAGAGAAGTTGATGAAAGAAATAAAAAACAATCTACAAGAAATAAAGAACAGATTTACTGTGCCGCGAAAAACTTCAATAGAAGAATCAGATATGGACATCGAAGCTGAAGATCTAATTCCACAAGAGGATATGGTAGTGACTGTAACTATGAATGGTTACATCAAACGTGTGAAACTCTCTCATTATAAAACCCAGCATCGTGGTGGAAAGGGAAAGCTAGGACAGGGATTAAAAGAGGAGGACGTAATTACAAAATTATTTGTTGGAAATACCCACACTAGTCTTTTATTCTTTTCTAATACTGGTCGAGTTTACAGATTAAAGGTTTATAAACTACCTCTTGCAGAACCAACTGCACGTGGAAGAGCACTTGTTAATATATTTCCGCTTAGCGATGGTGAAACAATAACTAACATTATGCCGCTTCCAAGTGAGAATGACGAAAATCAAAATATAGTTTTTGTTACTGCTCATGGGAACATAAGGCGTAACTCCTTAGCGGATTTTCACTATATTCCAAGCAATGGAAAAATAGCAATAAAGCTCGACGAAGGGGATAAGTTAATATCAGTTAAAGTATGTAGCGAAATTGATCATGTTCTACTTTCAACAACACTTGGAAAAAGCATCAGATTTGTTGTAAGCGATGTGCGTCAATTTAAGAGTCGTAATTCAGATGGCGTAAGAGGTATCAAACTTGCAAAAAATGACAGTGTGATATCCATGACCATACTAAACGGCATAGGTATTGTAACAGAAACAAAGGAGCTTTACTTAAGAGTTCCGCTTGCAAAAAGGGTGGAAGCTGTAACCAACAACTCAATTGATTCTAAATTGGAAAAAACTTTGAATGATTTAGGAATAGATAACAAACTGTTCTTAAAACTTGCAATGAATGAGGAGTTCATATTAACTATTACTGAAAATGGCTTTGGTAAAAGAACTTCTGCATACGAGTATAGGGTAACAAATAGAGGTGGTGTTGGTATTACAAATATCCTTACTACCGATAGAAACGGTAATGTTGTTGCTAGCTTTCCAGTTGAACAGGGTGATAATATTATGCTTATTACAGATAAAGGAAAGTTAATTCGTATTTCAGTAAATGATATCAGAATTGCAGGACGTAGCACTCAAGGAGTCACTCTGTTTAAAACAGAGAGTAGAGAAAAGGTGGTGTCAGTAGCGAAAATTGAGGATCCTGATTCCACTGAAGATAGTATTTCCGAAATTGAAAACTCTGTTTCTTCTTAACTGTATAGCAAAGATTAAGCAAATAGTGCAAATTTCTATTGATTAATCTATAGTATTTAAATTAAAATATATATCTATGTTCAAGTAGAGATTGATGGATAAGAAGTTAACTAAAAATAAAAAATCATTGACGAATGAGAAGAGTAAAAAAACATCTCTTGTTAAAGATTTTGCCAAAAATAAGAGTAGAAGAGATTTTATCATATTAACTACGTGTTCCATGGCAGGTATAGGAGCTGCAAGCGGTCTTTGGCCATTGGTTAAGTCTATGAATCCTTCTGCTGAGGTTTTAGCGATGTCTACGGTTGAGGTTAATCTATCTGATATTCAAGAAGGACAAGGAAAAAAGGTAAAATGGCAAGGTAAGCCAGTATTTATCCGTAAGCGCACAAAACAAGAGATTGAGGCTGCAAGAGACATAGATGTAGAAAATTTGAGAGATCCTGAATCAGATGAAAAAAGAGTATACAAAGGGAAAGATGAATGGTTAATTATGATTGGAATATGCACCCATCTTGGATGTGTACCAGTTGATCACGCTACAAAGGACGGCAACGGTTGGTTCTGCCCTTGTCACGGTTCATACTATGACACGTCAGGCCGAGTAATTGGAGGTCCCGCACCAAAAAATATGGTTATACCTGACTACTTTTTTCCAAGTGAAAATGTTGTAGTAATTGGCAAGAAGGCTTAACGGATTTGCACAATTAAGGTAGCGAAATATTGTATTTCAAGAAGCACACTGTCTTCGTGGGTAAAGCTTCAATTAAAAAAACCTGCATTTTACCAAGATTTTGAGTTATATATCTGTACCAACTCTTTATTATTGCTCGATGTATCGTTACTGTAGATATTTTCTTTGGCCATATTTTTGATAATTCTTATAAAATCATTATTATTACTATAACATATCAGGATGAGTTGGTGCTTTCCAGTCATCTATGTTATCACCACTAATTATTCCTATTTTTAATTTTTTAACTTCTTTTTTTTTACGTTGTTAAAACTTTCTTTCAAAATTCCAATATTATCCCTATTATCCGTAACTAGACCTTCAACCCTATCTATGTCATTAAACCATAGATCCATACTTTCTTGATTATCCTTCAACACGATATTCAATTCAGGAACAAATGTATCGTTTAAATCTTTAACTAATTTATCTAGAATTGTATGGACATAACCAACCGACACATTCTTTTCTTTATTGCTCTCAGAAGATTCAGGCTTAATTTTAACCTGTATGTCGTCTATTATTACTGCTAGAGTTAGCTTCGCCTATTTTACTTAATAATTCAAAGTCTTTTCCTGCTGCCTTCATACTGTAATCGCTCGTATTAACTCCTATAAAAATTAAAATTTTGAAACTAACTAGCTACATTGAAATGGTATTTAGAGACTGATATCAGTCCCTACCTTTTTTCTTATATGAATTCAGTATCAGCATATACAGACTGTGATTCCCATTCCACATCCTCAGCACCTACTGCTTGTTCGTTTTTGTTAAGTTTCTCCAACAGATTATCAGGTACATCATAAAACATACTATTTGCTATCTCCTGTGTTTCCTCTTCGCTACAAGCTACTATGTTCTTTTGCAACGCTTTATCGTAAAGTGAATCGATAATACTTCCTTCTCTATCTGAGAAATAGTATTTACCACTTTCGTCTCGCGTTACGTATTTATACAATACAGGTTGTGCAAGGAATTGTGGTCTACCATATTTAAAGCCTTCGTATTCTATATTAGTTACTACGTTTACTAGCTGATCATTAAGGTATATAAGAGAATTATCAGTGGCATCTTGTTTATACCGGATATTAGCTTCCAGACTTTGTCCCGATTCATTAAGACAAATATAAACTCTGTCATGAAATTGACACAAGTTTACGTTGAGCGTTAGCACCTCTATACTTTCATCATTCAGCGGTATAAAAGCAAGTTTAGCAATTTTGTATGGTTTACTCACATCAGCATTATCTCTGCCAGAAAAAGAGCTTTCTAAACAAACATTTTTGCTTGCATGGCATACCATTCCTTCTCTTACTACAAGAGATTTTCCGGGTACCATCTTAAAAATCTTTTTTTCTCCACTCATAAGTATTATCCAATAAATTTAATTATAACTATTCTAGCATTTATTGATTAATTTTTTATTGAATTGATATATATCGAGATTAATATAACAAACATTATACTTCTTGTATAATCTAAAAAAAACAACAATATAATACAAACAATCACAATTGCGGATTAACCAACAGCTCTCTTGGATAACTATATTAAAGGTTACAATATACCAAAGATAAAATAGTAGGTACAATGAGGTTTAAAAAAATAAGCAGGTTGGGAGATGTTGGCTAAAAGAAGTTAAGAAAAAAGCTAGAATTCGTTTTAGCCCTTATCTACATTTCAGTTCCACCAACAGTTATCGAATCGACCTTAAGTGTTGGCTGACCAACTCCAACAGACACATTTTGTCCGTCTTTTGAGCACGTACCAACACCAGGATCTAACTTTAGATCATTACCAATCATTGATACTTTTTTCAACACTGTTGGCCCATCACCAATTAGTGTTGCTCCTTTCACTGGCTGTGTAATTTTACCATTTTCTATTAGGTAAGCTTCTGAAGATGAGAAAACAAATTTTCCTGATGTTATATCAACTTGTCCACCACCAAAATTTACTGCATATAGGCCTCTTTTTACACTGGATATTATTTCTTCTGGTGCATATTTTCCTGCCAACATATAGGTGTTTGTCATGCGTGGCATAGTAACTTCTTTGTAACTTTCTCTTCTACCATTACCAGTTGGATTTACACCCATAAGTTTAGCGTTCATATGATCTTGCATATATCCTTTTAGAATTCCATCTTCTATAAGCACATTATAGCCAGGTAAAGTACCCTCATCGTCTATGCTAATAGAACCACGCAAATTAGGTAGAGTTCCATCATCAACTACAGTAATGTTACTGGCTGCCACCTGTTTACCCATAGAATTTGAAAATGCCGAGATTCCTTTACGGTTAAAATCGCCCTCAAGTCCATGACCTACAGCTTCATGCAATAATATCCCTGGCCAACCTGAACCTAAAACAACTGTCATCTCTCCAGCCGGAGCTGGAATTGCCTCAAGATTTACCAGCGCTTGCTCTAACGCTTGGTTTGCAACTTCTTTCCACTTCTTCTCAGAAACAAATTTATTATAAGATTCTCTTCCACCATGCCCTGCAGAACCTTTCTCCGCTCGGCCATTTTTCTCTACGATGACTAGTACATTAAAACGTACCAAAGGCCTAATATCGCTTAACCTGTGATCATCTTTTATTATTTGTACAACTTGCCACTCTCCATTTAGAGTTATTTTTACCTGCTTCACGCAATTATTCTTCGACCTTACATACTCATTAACCTCATTAAGTAGTTTAATCTTTGAGCTCAGGTCCATTTCATTTATGGGATTAATCGTTGAATACAGGCTTTTTGCCTCCTCATTTAAGTTTACTGAATTTGTTTTGCTTAAAGATGCTGAACTTTTTACCATGGAAGCAGCTTTACTAATTTCTTTTTCGCTAATCTCAGAAGAGCAAACAAAAGACGTACTATCTTCACAAAAAGACCTTAGACCAAATCCTCTTCTGGTATTCAAATCCATATGTTTTAATATATTATCATCAAAAATTAGGGATTCTGATTGGCAAAACTCTAAAAATAGCTCACCACCATCACTATTGCTCAAAGCGTTGTTGACTATTTTATATACATTATTAATATTAACATTGTTCTGAGCAAAAAATATTCGATCTAGATTTGGCATTACTTTTGAGCTAAAAACTATTTGAGTATATTATTTTATTTTAACATAGTAAATCACAAAAAGCCCGGGTGGTGGAATTGGTAGACGCGCTAGCTTCAGGTGCTAGTAACTTTTTAAGTTGTGGAAGTTCAAGTCTTCTCTCGGGCACTCTATATTAATTTTTGAGTTAATTAATGCTATAATATAACATATTTACTATACTTAAGTTTATGAGTTGCGACAAAGAGAGGCTTGTTTACAGAAAGAAAATAAGAACTTATTCAAAACGCTTAGTTACTGCACTATCTATTGCTTCTTTGAGTGGGTACATAGCAGCATTAGCCCTAAATATTTCTTCCTTAAGCTTGTATTTTACTATTGTCAGCACTATACTAAGTGCACTTTCGCTTGCTTTAAATATATGGTCATTAACTGATCATTTCAGGCAGCGTGACCTTAATAAGCAACTCGATACTTCTCGGCAAGAGAAATTAATGAAGATCTACCTCGACATTAAATCTAACGTTTCATTTTTAATAGGAGGAATAATATATATATTGCCTCTCGAATCTCCTATTATTCCTTTCATTTCTACTGCTTTTTTTATTCTAGGTTGTACCTTTATGGCAGCCAATTTCATTCGAACTATGATTAGTCAGCCGCAAATAGATGAAACCAAAACCTCAAAGCTAGTGAACATTCAATCTGCAATAGCTCCCTGTATTATTACATGTTAATAAGTTAGCTTATTTAACTTGACAAATTACGCCACCCCCCTTACTATGATAGTGAGAGTATTTATCCTTGTTTTTAATCTCTGCAGATTTAACAACAAAATCCAGTAAAAAACTCAGGTATATATTGGCAGATTACATAAAATTATAGCGGCTGCATGTCTTTTTTATTTTTTCTACATTCAGCCAAAACACGCTTATTTTAAGCGTTAGCACATTATTACAACGCCAGTTTAAATTATTATAGGGTCAAAACTCGCTATACGGGGGTTCTTTTGTCTTTTTTTACTTAGTAAATTTCTTAATATTTGTAGCTAAAGTAATTCAGCGTGGGACACACAACCGCACTAACGTTTATTTTTGAAGGTACTATTTATATAGTAGATGGTCACTGGAATCCAGCTTTTTCATAATCATCAAAACATTGATTACTTTTATACTTGTAAATTTAACTAGATCCCAGTGTCTAGCACTGGGATGACAGCATTATAAAGGAATCAATGTCAGATACTTGAATGACATCACTATAAAGTAGATTCCTGTGCTGAAATAGAGGCTACTTAAGTGACAAGATAGATAGAATTGGCATGAATTGGATTTGAGTAACTCAAATGACCAATGAAAACTGTAACCCTAAACATTATTATGCACTAAATGATAATTTTCATACACTTGTCATGGTAGTCGTGAAAGAAATAATTCATACAATAAGCATGAATGAAATAATTGACATGATTTGGAAATTTATATATTATAAAGTATTAATAGTTAGTTAATTTGTAGGTGTAATATGGCTAGAAATATTTTGAATGAAAATGAGTACCACGCTTTAAAGCAGTTGTTTTTAACATTTGATATTCAAAAGGAGGATGTGGTAAATTCTGATATTGAGAATATTAAGAAAAAGTTTAGTAAACAATATCGTGAATTATCGTTAAAATATCACCCAGATAAAAATCCAGGCAATAAAGAAGCAGAGGAGCAATTTAAGGTTATTGCACAAAATAAACCATTTTTTGAAGAATTTGTAATAGAGCCGTTGGAGAAGGGTTTAAACAAAAGGAACAATTTAATGAAAGAATTACGTGGTAAGTTATGGAACCATAGTTATAAGGAATTGCAAAAATATCTAGATGATAAGAGTAGAAATAGAGCCTTGAATAAGCAGCATTCAATTAACAATAATATAATTGCTTATTCAAAATATTCTTCTTATTCAAATCCCTTAGGAAGTATTTTAGTATCCTTCACATCCATTGCATTTTTTATAAGCAATGGTGTTACCTATAATGTCCCCTTAGCAGTAGGTTTTTTTGCTCCTTTTTGTTAGCAAATTTGTTTTGAGTTCAGCTATCGCGAGCATTTATATTAGAAATGGAAAAGAGTTTAATAAGCAGACTAATATTCTATTATTGTTTAACTTTGACCAAGAATGCAAAGATTTTTCAGAAAGCGATAGAACTAAATTAAAGTGGCTAAAAAATTCACTTATTTTGAGCAACATAATCTGTACATCTTTAATGTTTTCCGGTGTGGGATTAGATTTAGTTGCCAACGGCTTTGGTATAACTAACTCTATGATGTTATCCGGATTATTACTTTCATTACCATTCACGCTTTTAATTGTTACTTCACCTATTTTAAATGCTGCAAGTGAGTATACTTTCAAAAAGACAGTCATAAATTCAATTGAGGAGCAATTTAAAGGTAGTGATCCACTTTTAGAACAGCTAAATAGTACCATAAATCCCGATAGTGTTCACGCTTATGGAAGAGAGCAAGTTGTGTAATGCGTTTATTGTCCTTGGGTGAATTGATAGCTATTCTCCATACTCAAATCTCTGGCTAAAAATAACGAGCCACAGATTAGTATGGTTTTGACGTTTTGAATAGAGGCTTTCAATATGTGATTTGATATCGCATCGCCGATTGATTCACATTCAATAGCGTTTATTCCTATATTATTAGCTCCTTCTCTGATTAAATCTGTACTTGTTGCTTTAGGTTCAGATTTAACACAAACTGCGCATAGTAGTTTGATGTATGGCTTTAAGTGCTCTAAGAACTCTGCCACATTTCTATTGCGAGTGATACCAAAGATCATATAAACACCTTCAGGAAAATTGTCTCTTACCCACTTAGCTAACACTCTGGCACCATCATTGTTGTGCGCGCCATCTAGAAATAATTGCCAATCTTTTGGTAATAAAGAAATTAAATTACCTTCTTTTATAGACTCTAGCCGCGCAGGCCAATAAGTGCTCTGTAAACCTGAAGCAATGTCCTCTTCTCCAATATCAAATCCATATTTTCCACTTAAAATGCTACATGCTGCAATAGCATTTCCTGCATTGATTATTTGGTGATCACCCTTTAAAGATGGCAAAGAAAATTCTATTGATTGAATAGTCGATTGAAAGACCATTTTGTTATTCTGTTTTTCGCAATTCCATTCAAGTCCTCCTCTATACAGAGGAGATTTCTTATTTATTGCATGATGTTCTAATGTGTTCATTATAGATTTTTCTTGTGGTGCTATTACGCAAGGAACATTAGGTTTCATTATTCCAGCCTTTTCACCTGCTATGGTTTCTATGGTAGGACCAAGATATTCTGTATGGTCAAGGGCAATGGAAGTGATGATCGTTAGGATCGGATTATCTATAACATTTGTTGCATCAAGCCTTCCACCCAGACCCACTTCAACTAAAGTAATATCAGCTTTATGACGAGAAAAAGCTAAGAAAGCTGCAATTGTTGTGGCCTCAAATAGAGTGATAGGTTGTTCCGCAACTATTATACGGCATTCTTCCAGTGAGTTGTGTAATTCACTATCATCGACATCAGTGCCTGCAACAACTATTCTCTCATTAAAATTCACTAAATGTGGAGAGGTGTACGTATGAACTTTATACCCTGCTGCTTGCATTATATATCTTATAAACGATAGCGTTGATCCTTTGCCATTAGTGCCAGCTATGTGAATTATTGGCGGTATTTTTTTCTCGGGATTACCCAATTTATTTAGAAAGCTTTTTATGCGATCAAGAGAAAAATCCTTTGGCCTACTGCCAATCGGCTTAGGCCAATGAGGCATGTATATCATAAATTATTGTTACGTTTTAATTCATCTATTACACTTGCCATGCCATTCGTGTCGATCTTTTCACTAAATTGAGAACGTTGATTAATAGCAATACTTATTCCACTCATTACAACATCGTTTATTAAGAAAGAACTGTCACTTTTAGTAACCTTAAAGTCAATATTTGTAAATTCCTCATCACCATAAGAAAATCTTGTTCCTATCAGACAAGTTTCATCGTCAACTGCTTTTGTACTCATTATAATCATTTCACTATTATTTATGTATTTATACAAAATTTTAGCGCACAAACGCGCGAGATATACTTCATATTCTTTTAGAAACTCTTCTTTTTCTTTCTGAGTAGATAAATTCCAATATTTCCCTATTACAAATCGAGATATTTCTTTGAGGTTAACATTATTCTGAATGATCTTCCGAAGCTTTTCGTGTATATGTTCTGAATTTTTTCTATTCCCTTTCATAGACGTATTATCTACTTGCTGCTTCATGGCAAGCACAAAAGTTCTGTGACCTATACAACTCGCGTAAGCACTTGAGGATATTAAAATAAAAATGGTTAAGAGCTTAATAACATTCATAAGATATATTTATTAGCTATGATACTTAAAATGCAAAATTTAACAAAGGCAAAATAATAGTCGCTAGCTCTAACATACCTATAGACATACTCTATATAAATAATCTATAATTAATAGGGGTCTGTGCTATACGTTGTGAGTTAAGTTAAATTTCCCGAGCGATAATTTCTGATCAAGGGGATTGCCTCTGTTAATTTCATTGAAATTAGTATGTGATACCCACCTTAACTTTAGGTCTCAGGAATCTACTAAGACTGACGGTAGATATGGATCCCATTTTTATTATTCAGGTTTATGTTACACCAATATAAAGAACAAGGTGTTTTTTTCTGTTCATCTCGTGAGATATTTCAAGTTGTAATTGACGTTGAGAAGTATCCTGATTTTGTTCCTTGGTGCAAAGCTGTTCATATAAAAGAAAAAACTGATAGCCAAATGACTGTGGATCTCCTTGCAGCTTTTCATGGCATTAAAGGAAGTTACACATCAGAAGTGACCTCCCTTGCTCCAAATGGAATAAATGAAAGTTGGATAAAAGCTGTGTCCTCAAATGGAATATTTAAACATTTATACAACGAGTGGAAATTCACTTCTATGAACGAAAGTAAAACTATGGTAGAGTTCTATATAGAGTTTGAATTTAAATCCAACTTGTTTTCCACTTTATTAAACTCAGTGTATAAATACACACAAAGCAGAATAATTGCTGCATTCAAAGATAGAGTAGAAAGCGTTACCGAGAAAAAGTTATCTTGACATTATTCATATAAATGCATTATTTTTTTTAATAAGTTAAGTGTTTCTATTGTAATGATCTTTAGATTATTGTTTTTACTAATTTTTATAAGTGTTAGTTCTTATGCAGCTATTGAACAAAACTTACCCAACACTCAAAAAACTGATGAAATAACACCAAAAGAACTACTGTCGCTATTGACTGATGATAAATTATTAGGAGACCGAAAAGCGCCAATTTTAGTGATAGAATATGCTTCGCTCACTTGTTATCACTGTTCTCTTTTTCATAAGAAAGTTTTTCCTAAAATCAAAGAGAAGTACATAGATACAGGTAAGATGTTATACATATTCCGTCATTTTCCTCTAGATTACAGAGGATTAAAAGCTGCAATGCTAAGTTATTGTTATGAAAAAGAAGAAGACTATTTTAATTTTAACAAAGCTGTGTTTAATGCAATAGAATCGTGGAACTACTCTAATTTTAGTGATTTAACTATACTACAAAAAATTGCTGCACTAAGCAATTTGAAGCAAGATGTATTTAACCAATGCATTAATGATAAAAAGATGATGGACAAAATTATAAATGATAAATCACTTGCAATTAATAAGCTTGATATCACAGCTACTCCTGTATTCATTATCAAGCTTAACGATGACAAATCATACGTAGAGAATGGTAAAGTCAAACATGAAGGATATAGAGAGCTGGAGTACTTCACTAATGTAATAGATGAGTTATATGGAAAAGCTATAGTGAAGTAATAACACTGTAGCTTACCATATAAAAACCCTATGCTGAATCATTACTTTTTGATACTGTTTGTTGCTTTTTACGCTCAAACTCTCTTTTTTTACTGTGCCAAGCATAATAATACATAGCAATTTTATTCTCTATTAATACTATCGTTCCATCATAAAATTGGACCATATCCATAACTTTTTTCTGAGCTTCGTTAAAGCGTTCTTTGTACTTCTCGCGATAAGCTGGATTGTTCAGTAATTTCACTCCTTCATTATTATTAGACTTCTTGCTTAACGTTTCAACTTCGTTAGCAATGTTATAAGACATATAACCCCCTCTCATTGATTATAAAAATTACATTTTAAGAGAGATGTAAATAAACGATCCCTTAATTCTAGTATAACAATTGGTTATTATACTAGTTAACCATAGTAAAATATATAATAATCTTTGTCACTTAAAATTTTACTTTATAAAATAACAACTTAAAATAAAAAATTTTATTATTCTTAACTCTATTGTTATATTTATAAATCTTATATAGATTAAACCTCCTTAGTTTATATTATAAAACTTAATGCGTCATAACTTTAGCAGAAAATCGTTGTACATAAGAAGCTTATTTGCAAAAGAGTATAAAAAAATAGAAGAACATTGTACTCTTGATAAGAAACAACGTATTCAAATCACTCCTGAAGAAGGAAAATTATTAAATTTATTTATCAAAATCCATAAAGTTAAAAGCATAGTTGAAATTGGCACGTTATATGGTTATTCGTCAATTTGTATGGTAAAAGCTTTACCGAAAGATGGTCATATATATACAATAGAAAATAATCCTCAACACTCAAGAATAGCAAAAAAAAATTTTAGTGCTTTTAATCTAAGTGATAAAATTACTCTAATAGAAGGTGATGCACTGGAAAAAATTAATGAATTATCAGCAAAGGCACCATTTGACATGATATTCATCGATGCTGACAAAAGTAGTTATCCTAAGTATTTAGATTGGGCGGAGTCATACATTAAACAAGATGGGCTAATCGTTGCAGATAACACTCTATTATTTGATACAGTATTTTTAGAATCTCCTCCAAAAGAAGTATCAGAAAAGTCATGGCATGCTATGAGAGAGTTTAACGATAGATTGTCAGATGAAAAAAAATATTTCTCCATATTGATTCCTACTGACGAAGGAATGACTGTAGCTTTAAAACTAACGCAAGTTAAAAATCAAGGTCAGCGTAATGTCTAGGGGGAGTTAAGCCAAAAACTCTCTCTAATAATATTTCTCGAAAACAAGGCCTTGATTTAACAATGGAGTACCATTCTTTTAAAATCTTACTTTTTTCCCATGGGAAACTATTTACGTAGTCTATTATAGAAATATGTGATGCTAAAGTAATATCGGCTAAAGTGAACTTATCGGTTGCAAGCCAAACGTTCTTGTTAATTAAGTGTTCGATGTATTCCATATGGCAAGGCAGGTTATGCTGAGCTGCATGAAGAAATCTAGAGTCAGGGCTGCGGTTAGTAATTACTTTTTCATTCATAATATACTTAGTAACTTCATTGTAAAATTTGCTATCGAACCAATTGATTAAAGCGCGTATTTTAGACTTAATAATAGTTGATGAACCAAGTAATTTGACGTCACTATTGTAAGTCTCTTCTATATATTCACAAATGGCATTACTATCCGCTATTACAAAGTTATTATCTATTAATACTGGTACTTGTCCGATTGGATTGATCTCCATGAATTCATTCCGCTTTTCCCATGGATTTTCATATACCAAATCACAACTCAGCTTTTTTTCCTTGAGAAGAGCTCTAACTTTTCGTGAAAACGGACAAAGAGGAAAATGATATAAAATCATAATATTCCTCTTTTGTTATTCCAATACCTATATGTTGTCATTCCAGTACGTGACATTGGAATCCAGCTTATTTCATTATGGACATTACTTTTAACATATATTCCTAGAATCCATTGTCCATTGTGTAATTTCCAAATATTTTTATACTTGGATCCCAGTACAACTGTACGAACATTGTAGTTTGAGAGCAATCCCCACCGGAAGGGTGTCATTTCAGTGATTGACACTGGAATCCAGTTCTTATTATACAACAGCCTAATGTATTCATTTAAAATTAAGTTTTCTGGATCCCAGTGTCTGGGTACTGGGATGACAGAAGAAGAGTATTTTAGGTAACAGCTGTTTACTCCAAAGTAATGTTGTAAAAGGTCTAACATATAAATTATAAGACTAATATAGAATATACCTTGCTAAAAAAAAAAAAAAGTATAACCTTTTATAAGGTATGCAGGCAAAAATTCTGTAACTTGGTCAGGTCAGAAATGAAGCAACCATATCAGAATCTTTTTGGGTTGCATACCTATTTGTACTATTTGTTTTATTCTAGGCTATGAACATAGCATTAAAATATCGTCCTAATAGCTTTAAAGATTTAGTAGGTCAAGATATATTGGTGCGTATAATAAAAAATGCTTTTACTCTCAACAAAATTCCACAATCTATACTGCTTTCTGGTAGCAGTGGAATTGGTAAAACCACCACTGCAAGAATAATAGCTTTATGCTTGAACTGCTCATTGGGGCCAACTTTTGAACCTTGTGGATCATGTACAAGTTGTCTGGCAATAAAAAATTCAAGCCATCCAGATGTGGTTGAAATCGATGCGGCAAGTCACACTAGTGTTGAGGATGTTAGAGCGATCTTGGGAGATATTTGCTATTTACCAATAAGTTCTAAATTTAAAGTTTACATTATAGATGAAGTACACATGTTATCCAGTAATGCATTTAATGCATTACTTAAAACTCTAGAAGAACCACCATCTAGCGTAAAGTTTATTCTAGCAACTACAGAAATAAAAAAGATACCAATAACTATTGTTGCACGTTGTCAAAGGTTTGACTTACATAACATTCCTTCAGCTAAGATAATGGAGCGTTTAAATGATATTGCACAAAAAGAAAATTATTTTATTGAAAAAGAAGCATCGGAATTAATTGCGCACCACTGTAGCAATTCAATGCGTAACGCTTTATTTCTGATGAATCAAGCAGTGCTATATAGCAAAGATGGTACAATATCCACTCAAAGTGTTACAGACATACTTGGTCTAGTAGATAGAAACGTTATATTTGATCTACTGGAAGCAGTATTAGACAGTGATTTACAGAAGGCTTTGTTAGCATTCGACAATGTGGTAAAAACAGCAAATCCGCTCAATATTTTTGAAGATCTACTGCAAACAATCCAGTTAATATGCCGTTTTTTAATTACAAAAGAGATTGATACAGAATATGAGAAGAGCAGAGTAAAAGATTTGAGTGCAAAAAAGTCTTTAATATTTTTTTCGAGATTGTGGAGGGTGCTGCTTAAGGGTATTCAAGATATAAAGGTTTCAACATGCAATGAAATTGCCGCTGAAATGATATTAATTAGCCTTTGTTATCTTTCTGATTTGCCTTCTCCGGAACAGGTGATCAAAAAAATTCTTTCACAGAATGTAGAGCAAGGAAATAGACAGGGCAGACCTGTTGCACCTTCCCCCTCTGTCATCCAAGTAGCTGACTACTCGGATCCAAAAAAATATGTGGAAAAACCCCACTCTGTCATCCCAGTGCGTGACACTGAGATCCATGTAAAAAATAAACAACAAAATTACGATTTTGATAAGATTTTGCAACTATTAAGGCGGAGTAACCAAATTTATCTTTACAAACAACTGTGTAGTAATCTAAAATTAATAGATTGTAAATTTGGGTATTTAAAATTAAAAGCTGTATCTAACTTGAACAGTAATTTTTGTAATGACTTGAAAAGTTACTTAAATCAAGCTACTAATCAGGAGTGGGTTATTATAGTTGATACGAGTTATATGAATAGGGAAGTGAGTAATTTAAATTATGCACCTGTAGTTAAGGATATATTAAATACGTTTAAAGGTGCAAAGGTAGTTAATATAGAAAATAAGGAGTAGGTTGTGGATTTCAGTCAAATAATGAAGCAAGCACAAGAAATGCAAAAAAAGCTTGCGGAAGCCCAAGAAAAATATATTGGAAAAGAGTTTCAAGGTATTTCTGGTGGTGGCAAAGTTTCTGTATTAGTGGAAGTTATAAAAATAGGTGGCTATAAAGCTAAAAAGGTAAACATAGACTTAGAGCTTATGAGAAATGAAGAAAAAGACATAGTAGAAGATTTAGTGACAGCAGCGTTTAATGATGCCATTAAAAAAGCAGAAGAAGATATGGCAAATGCAACCTCTGATCTTGCAGGTATGATGGGGTTACCACCTGGATTTAAACTTCCTTTTTAAATTTACTACTGAAGTTTGCCTTAATGCGGTAACTAAGTGTTTTCCTTTTATACTAGTACTTCCATGAAGTACATTCATATTACTGCATGAATATGCAGCAATTCACAATGATGAATGCAGATCAGAAGATAAAAAGACATTAGTGAAATAGGTGTCAGAAGATCAAGAGTAAAAAAAGTAGAGTAACTCTATTTATTAATTAATAAAATCTTTGTATTTTCCTAAAAGTTAGTTAAGATACAGAAGGTTTTGTGTTATTAAGTTAGCACTTGACTTAACTTTAGTTATTATTTAGACTGCTAAAGTGGAATTTTAATTTTTTTAACGAGGGCAATTATGCATTATAAAAAGTTTTTTTCGGCAGCTGCTTTAGTGACGTTGCTAAGCCTATCAAACTCTGCTTTTTCATCAGATCCTATTGGTCCAATAAGTGATGAAGAAACTAGCTACTACGTTCGTTTACAATACAACGGTGAAATTTTACCTTTTTATACAAAAGTTGATGGTATTACAAATGCAACAGGTAAAGAAAAGGATAGTCCCTTAACAAGATCTTTTATAGCTGGTGGTGGTGCATTTGGTTATAAAATGGATGACATTAGAGTTGATGTTGAAGGGCTTTACTCACAATTGGCTAAAGATACAGCTGTAGTAAATACTTCTGAAACAAATGTTGCAGACAGTTTAACAGCATTTTCAGGATTGGTTAACGTTTATTACGATATAGCGATTGAAGATATGCCTATCACTCCATACGTTGGTGTTGGTGTTGGTGCAGCATATATCAGCAATCCTTCAAAAGCTGATGCAGTTAAAGATCAAAAAGGATTTGGTTTTGCTTATCAAGCAAAAGCTGGTGTTAGTTATGATGTAACTCCAGAAATCAAACTCTTTGCTGGAGCTCGTTACTTCGGTTCTTATGGTGCTAGTTTTGATAAGGCAACTAAGGATGATACTGGTATCAAAAATGTTGTTTACAGCACTGTTGGTGCAGAAGCTGGAGTAGCGTTTAATTTCTAGTCTATCTTTGTCTTATTATCCCAGTGGGTTTTTCTTGTCATTCAAGTAGTATGACACTGGGATCTAGAAAAAAGAAATGTGAATTCCAGTGTTTGAGCACTGGAATAACACATTATTTATTTAATGTAGTTTTTATCGTTACACGCTGGCAACTTTAATTCTACATTTAGGTAGCTGTTGTTAAGATCTCAACTAGATATAAAGTTATGCTTTTTTAATTAAAGCTTGAATTTTTTACTGAAAATCAATATATTATATGTATAGAGTTTTAATTTAAGTTATTATGTTGACCCCAGTAGCAAATTTATGTGTTAATAGTAGCACTAATCTCATGCAATATATTGCTGAAGTGCGAAAATTTCCTATGCTTTCCCAAGAAGAGGAAGTGCGATTAGCAAAAAATTGGCAAGAATACCAGGATATTTCTTCTGCTCACAGGTTGATTACTAGCCATTTGAATTTGGTAGTAAAAATTGCAATGAAATTTAAGAATTACGGTCTATTGTTGATGGACCTGGTCATGGAAGGAAATATGGGTTTAATGCATGCAGTAAAAAAGTTCAATCCTGATTTAGGGTTTCGTTTTTCAACTTATGCAGTATGGTGGATTGAAGCTTCAATGAAAGACTTTATATTAAAATCTTGGTCACTTGTAAAAATAGGTACAACGCAAGCACAAAGGAGATTGTTTTTTAGTTTACGTAAAATAAAAAAAAGAATTTTACAATACACAAACAGAGAAACTTTGAGTAAAGAAGAAATAAAAGCAATATCAAATGAGCTTTCTGTATCTGAAGAAGATGTTGTACAGATGAGCTATCGTCTGGCTTGTAAGGATCAGTCGTTAAATAATTGTATAAAAATAGGTGATGACTCTAAAAAGGAGTTACAAGATATGATTCCGTGTAATTTAGTTAGTCAAGAAGTAGCTTACCAGAATCATGAAGAAAAGGCATTAAAAGAAACAATCTTAAGCAATGCATTAGCAAGTCTTAATGAAAGATCATCAAGGGACATTTTTATTAACAGATATTTGTCTGAGAATACTCAGACTTTGGATGAGCTTAGCAAAAAATATTGTGTTTCAAGAGAAAGAATAAGACAGCTGGCTGAGCAAGCGATGAGTAAGGTAAAACAACATATAAAATCAGAGAGTTTGAAATTTGGTTTGCATGCGTAGTCTTTTCGTATTTCTAATATTTCTTTCAATAGACACTCTTGCATCGGTTAGTAATGTACAACTGAGCGAAAAATATAAAGACTGGTTTGTTTATACTGCATTGGAAGATGGTGAAAAAGTGTGTTATATTGTATCTCATCCTAAGAAAAAAAGTGAACATTATACAGCCGATCGCAAGCCGTATGTAATGGTCAGTTACGTTGATAAAAAAGCAGATGAGGTGAGCGTCACTTCTGGCTTTCAGTATAATAATGAGCCTGTAGTTCTCAATATCGATAAAAAAATTAAATATCAATTGCCAATAATACAGGGAAGTCTTGCGTGGACAGATGATACAAAAATGGACCAAGATTTGATTCTAAAAATGAAGCAGGGATTATCAATGGTAGTTAATGGAAAAGTAAAAACAGCAAATGTTGATGATACTTATTCCTTGCTTGGGTTTCAAAAAGCTTACCAAAAAATGCACGACTTATGCCATACAAAGTAAATTATTGATCACTAAAGTATAAGATAGGCTGTTTTGTCTCTCAGACAAAAATATGGATATCACTTTACATAGAATATGAATATCATTTAAAATATATTTTTGAGAATTAATATGTCAAAAATTGTAGATATAGGAATCAAAGAACAAAGTTCTGTGTGTGAACAAATGCGTTTTAGTGTAAGTCGTGCAAGTCTTTTAAATACGCTATCCAGAGTGAGCGGGGTGGTTGAAAGGCGCAACGCGATAGATGTTTTAGCGTGTATAAATATCAAAGCACAACATGGCAGCATAAAGCTAAAGGCTACCGATCTTGACATTTCAATATTTGCCTCACTTACTGCAAATGTATCAGCAGAAGGAGAAGTGAAAATCTCAGCACATACTTTACATGACATAGTGAAAAAATTGCCAACTAATTTGGATGTCAATTTCGAAATGAATAATCAAGGAAAATTATTGATATCCTGTGGAAATGCAAATTTTTCTTTACCGAACGTAGTTTCAAATAACTTCCCTGTTCTTGAAGAAGGTGATCATCAATACGATTTCACTCTACTAAGTGCAGATTTGGTAGACTTGTTGACTAAAACGAAGTTTGCTGTGTCGCTGGATGATACAAGGTATAATTTAAACGGGATATATCTGCATACAGATGAGCAATTTCTGTACTGCGTTGCAACTGATGGCCACCGTTTATCATGTATAAAAAGGCCTAAACCTGAAGATATCAACGGCGAATTTGGGGTGATCATTCCACGTAAAACTATCATGGAATTATTGAAAGTATTGGGTGATTGTAATGAGATTAATATAAAGCTTTCAGATAGAAAAATCAAATTTACATGTGGTGAATATGTTCTAATATCAAAATTGATAGATGGGACTTTTCCAGATTACAAAGCTGTCATTCCAACGTCTCAAGATAAACAAATGATTGTTGAGAGTAGTAAGCTTGCTAGCGTTATAGATCGGGTTTCTGTTGTTGTGTCCGATAAAATAAAATCCATTAAATTTTCATTGCAAAAGAATTTATTAACTCTGCATTCAAACTCTCAAGAGTGTAGTGATGCAACTGAGTCTATAGAGGTGGATTACGATGGAGCTCTTATGGAAGTAGGATTTAATTCTCGTTATTTGCTTGATGCTTTATCTTGTATAAAAAACAAATGTAAGGTCAGCTTATCAGATGGTAATAGCGCTACAATTATCACTGATGAAGATGATCCAAGTGCACTATATATAGTAATGCCAATGAGGACTTAAGCTAGTAATCTATCTTTACTAAGTATAAGCCGTGAGACGGCGCAGTGACCCCAGCGGCGTTTCTTTTACATTGACTTAATATGTTTAGCATTTCTTGTGGATTAGTTCTATTTTCTCCAAATTCAACTAAAGTACCAACAATAATCCTCACCTGTTTATGTAAAAAGGAAATCGCAGATATTTTTATGTATATGTGACTTCCGTTTTGTACTATATCAATATCATCGATTGTTCTGACCGGATTTGTAGCTTGACAATCTTTTGAGCGAAAGCTTGAAAGATTATGTTTTCCAAGCAGGTGTCTAGCAGCTTCACGCATGATGTTTACGTCAAGTGGGTTAAATACTTGCCACACATAACCAGTTTCGAGAGCTGCAGGAGCGTAGCGATTAATTATTCTATATTCATAATATCTTTTTTTTGCTGAAAATCGTGCATGAAATGCATCATCTACAGCTTCTGCACTAAGCACAACTATAGGAATCGCTTTTAGGTGATAGTTTATTCCATTTCTTATTCTGTAAAGCTCAAATTGCCTTTCCATATTGAAATGAGCAACTTGCCCTAAAGCATGAACCCCTGTGTCAGTTCTGCCACCACAATGCAAAGAGACTCTCTCGCCACTGAAATTAAATATAGCGTTTTCTATGGTTTCCTGAATTGAGTTAGCAGAGTGTTGTTGCTTTTGCCAGCCAGAGAAACCACTACCATTGTATTCTATCGTTATTTTGTATCGCACTACAAAGTCTATCTATCTTAATATAATTTAGTTCACTAACGTTCTTCGTTATTAAAAAACCCTTGGCAGATTGTTTGCGTTCAATTACCATGGAAGTTATATAAGTTAATAAATGATCCATGGCGGCACATAATCCAGAAGAAAGAAATAATGATAAGCAAAAAGCACTAGATAATGCAATAAGTCAAATTGAAAAAGCATTCGGTAAAGGTGCAATAATGAAGCTAAAGCAAAACCCTGTAGAAAAAATAGACACGATATCTACAGGGTCGATTGCACTTGATTCAGCTCTGGGTGTTGGGGGATTGCCAAAAGGACGTATAATTGAGATATTTGGCCCTGAGAGTTCTGGTAAAACTACTCTTGCTTTGCATGTAATTGCTGAAGCACAGAAAAAAGGAGGATTATGTGCATTTATCGATGCGGAGCACGCACTGGATGTTATATATGCTCGTAAACTTGGAGTAAACACCGATGATTTGGTGATTTCACAACCAGACACTGGGGAACAAGCGTTACATATCGTTGAGTATTTAGTATGTTCTGGTGCAGTTGATGTGATAGTCATTGACTCTGTTGCAGCATTAACTCCAAGAGCTGAAATTGAAGGAGATATGGGCGACCAGCACATGGGACTACAAGCAAGACTTCTAAGTCATGGGCTACGAAAGCTCACCTCTGCAGTTTCAAAAGCAAACTGTATATTGATATTTATTAACCAAATTCGTATGAAAATAGGAGTAGTATATGGAAATCCTGAAACTACCACCGGTGGGAATGCGTTAAAATTCTATACTTCTATAAGACTTGATATAAGAAAAGTTGGTGCGATAAAGGATAAGGAGAATATTACGGGTAATGAAACGAGAGTTAAAGTTGTAAAAAATAAAGTTGCTCCTCCGTTTAGAGAGGCAAAATTTGATATAATGTACAATGAAGGCATATCAAAACTTGGAGAAATAATAGATATAGGAGCAAAACTTAATGTGCTTGAAAAGGCAGGTGCTTATTATTCATATAACAATACACGTCTTGGACAAGGAAGAGAAAATGTAAAAAGCTACCTCAAGGCAAACAAAGAAATTGCAAATGAAATAGAAACAAAAATCAGAGATTTATTTAAAAATCACGATGATTCTATTGCAATAGAAGAGGAACGCGAACAACTTCTAGAAGAATCAGTATTCTAATCTAAATTAGTTTGTATTGGGCAGTATTCGTTTGCTATACTAAAGTTTCACTCTCAATTGAGTTGATGAAAGCTGTGTTATCTCCTTGTAGCATCAGGTGTATATTTTTTGCTATTTTTTCCACTAAGAGGATAACATTATCAAAATTTTCAAATTTTGATAATACATAATCTGCTAAGCTTTTCTGACCTTCAGGTCTACCCACTCCAAATCTCAAACGCCAATAATCGTTACCAATAAAGCTATCTATAGACTTCAGTCCATTATGTCCAGCAGAGCTACCACCTTTTTTTACTTTTATTCTTCCAAATTTTAAGTCAGCATCATCATGTATGACAACAATATTGTCTAGCGATAATTTGTAAAAATTTTTTATTTTTGCAATAGGAATACCTGAATTATTCATAAATGAAGAAGGCTTTATTAGCATAACTTTATTATTATTAATTATGCCTGAGGTTATCAAGTAATCAGCTTTCTTAGAAAATGACTGAAAATTCCAATACTTGCAAATTGCGTCAATAACTATGAAGCCAATATTATGGTGAGTTAATTCATATTTACTACCAGGATTACCAAGCCCAGCTATTAAATGCACTACTCCTCTGTTTTTGTTTGAGACTCTTCAACATCACTATCAGCAGCAGAAATTGTCACAATGGTAAAATTTTCTTCCTCATGAGCTACAAATTTAACACCTTCTGGCAATTTTACATCATTGATATGTATAGACTGACCAATCATTTTGCCAGACAAATCAATTTCTATGACTTGAGGTATTTTCTCAGGAGAGCATTTGACAGTAATAGAACGACACAAAACATTAAGCACTCCACCTAATTTGATTCCTGGTGATTTACTTTCATTGATGAATGATAAAGGTATATCTATTTTAATTTCACTACCTTTATCAACAAACTGAAAATCAACATGTTGCACAGTATCCTTTACTACATGCCATTGAATATCACGAACAAGAGCATATTCTTTTTTCCCTGAAATATCTAGTTCTATTAAATGTGCAGAAAGAGCACCTGATTTATATTGTTTAGTAAATTCCTTTGCAGACAATGTCAAATTTACGTTATCATGCCCTTTACCATATATAACTGCAGGTATACTTCCTTTTTCCCTCAGAGCCTGCATCGCTTTCTTTTTTTTTACGTCACGTAACTCTGCATTAATTGTTACCATTTCTTGCTGTGCCATCGATTACTCCTATTCAGCTAATCCTTTTTATATAATTTAATAATATAACATAAAAATATTTATTTCAAACTTCATTCTTTCACAGTAATTTTTTGTGAAAAAATTTATTTAGATATATACTTAAGATCACTTAGTAAGAGCTATGAGTACTGACGATAAATTAGTTTTTAAGATTTATAAGCCAACAAAAACTGCAACACAATCTGGCTTAGGTAATACAAAATTCTGGTACCTAAAAATTGAGCCTTGTTCTTACTATATTGAACCTTTGATGGGATGGGTTGGCTCAAAAGATCCCCAAAAACAGATTTTATTAAAGTTTGATTCTCTTGAAAAAGCAATATCTTACGCAAAGAAACACAACACAAAGTACACAATTGAAATGCCAAAAGATGTTAAAAGACTGCCAAAATCTTATGCAAATAATTTTATACTAAAGTAAATTTTATTGTAGTATGTTTACCTAAAAGCTTAAATCTAAGAACATATCTTGAAAGGACTTAAGTGGTTAAGCATATATTAAAGAGTTCTTGCAGTAAGGAGAGCACGCTCATACGTCAAGCAAATAATGTTTACCTAAAATTCTTTGACATTCGCAGCTTTCTTGGCAATCATATCCCATTTTCAGTAAACAGTGATTCTTCTATATATTAGAAAAATTTTTATTTTAATTAGCGTTAAACAATAGGCGCCTATTGGTTTTTAGCTAAAGTAAAAGTCAAATATCTGGAATTCTGGACATAAAATCCTCCTGTGTAAAAAAGATTAGAAAAAAATGCAGTGCACATACGACAGAGATTAAGTATACGTGTATACACTGAAGAAGACACACTACATTTTTAATGAGTTTGATTGTTTAATAGAAAAAGTCTGCAGACAAAGATAGATTTTGAGCTCTTAAAATATCTCTAATTGTAATTATAATCAGATTTGAAATATGCGCAAGCAATTTTTCATGTTAATATTTCAAATTAGGCCTCTTGCATAACTATATTAAAGGTTACCACTCCCTCATTATATATTTTATTGCATTAATAATTGTTATCTTCCCTTGTGCAACATTTGGCCTTGTCACTGACATCACTCGTTACCCTCCTATTTTTTGCTTACCTCATCTTATTTTTTTCCCTTTCAAGATAGGTTCTAATTGTTATTCTGGGTTTTAAGTTGTGCTAACACACTACAGAGAGTCGAATCTGGCTAGCTAGTATCAAAGGGTTATTTTTTAGGTATTTCTCCGTAAGACTGCAAGTTTTTTTAGATTACTCAAATAACTCCATTCTGCTTGTAGAACTTTTATGTTGCTTTGTACTAAATCAATTTTACGTTTTGTTTGTGTTAGCTATTTATTTAGTGATTGGACATATAATTTTACTTAAAATAGTCCTACAATACTAAGAAAAAACACAATCATTGAAATGATACAGAAGGTCCTCATGATAGCCTTTGTATAGCTCTGAGTTTTGCTGAACGCGCGCGTGGATTTACATTTATTTCTTCTGAACTTGCTTTGATCACTTTTTTATTTAAAAGGGAGAATGTTTTAGTAGATCCTGGTTCACATAAATCTTTAAAAACAGTTTTGACTATACGATCTTCTAAAGAATGAAAAGTAACTACAATTAATTTGCCGTTCTCACTTAAAATCTCAGATGCAGCTTTAATACCCTTTTCAAGCTCTCCTAGCTCATCATTTACCCATATTCTGATTGCCTGAAATGTCCTAGTTGCAGGGTCAATCTTGCTTTTTCCACGAAACACTACAGAACGTACGATATCCGCAAGTTCAAATGTAGTTTTGATAATTTTCTTCTTCCGTGCATTTACTATCGCTCTTGCGATTCTGCGGGAATGACGCTCACCCCCATAATTATATATAGTGTTCGCAATCTCTTCTTCACGTAAAGCGTTAACAAACGTCGAAGCATTCATATGAGAATAGTTATCCATGCTCATGTTAAGTGGGCCATCACGTAGAAATGAGAATCCTCTATCTCCATTATCAAGCTGCATAGATGAAACTCCAACGTCGAAAACTATTCCATCGATACCTTTAATACTATTACTATCTAACAAATTTTTAATATTACTAAATTTCTCAATAAATAGACTTATTCTATCAGGGTATTTAACGTTCAGATCATCATAAAATTTGGTAACTGTTTCATCCCTATCAATTGCATACACTTTGCAATCAGCGGATTCCAATATTGCTTTGCTATATCCTCCAGCTCCAAACGTGGCATCCACATATATACCACCACTGTGTGGTGCCAATTGAAATAGCATCTCTTTTAACAAAACTGGAGTATGTGTCATATCAAGAGACTTTGTGCACTTAAATTAAACTCGCCAAAAAATATATGGAAATATATAGGTATAGTATAAGAATATTTAAATATAATCAACGATATAAAAATTTAATAAGATAATATTATTAATATAACATTTACATAATTCACGTTTGAAAAAGTAAGTAATATTACTATAATATCAAACAAATTACGGAAGATTTCGTGCAACAAATAACAAAAGTAATACTATCAAGTTTAATTTGTAACACTTTGTTGTGGTATGATCACATGCTTTTCAGCCATCTAATAAGCATAATCGGAGATGTGTTTTTTCCATCAGACGACAAATTAGTCAGCATACTTAAAGCTTTTGGAGTGTTTGCAGTGGGTTTCTTAATAAGACCAATTGGTGCTGCTATATTTGGCCACATTGGAGATAAATATGGAAGAAGGATTGCTCTATTTCTCTCTATCATATTGATGACTCTATCAACCGTACTTATTGCATTTGTTCCAGGCTATCAGAACATTGGGGTACTCGCATCAGTACTGGTGGTATGTTTAAGATTATTGCAGGGTATATCTCTTGGAGGAGAGGCAGGAAATGCCCCATTTTTAATAGAGCATGCTCCTAAAAATAAAAGAGGATTCTTTAGCAGTATTGAAGTATTGAGCGCAATTCTTGGCTCAATATTAAGTCTTATAGTGGTGCTTATATGCAAAAAAGTATCCGATTTTGAATCTTGGGGATGGAGATTGCCTTTTATTTTCAGTTTTGTAATAGGATTAATCAGTATATATATGAGATATATACTCGATGAAAGCCCAGAATATAAAAAGCAGGAAAAGCCACATGAATTACCGTTAAAAGAACTGTTAAATGGCTATAAAAAACCTTTTCTAATATCAATCGGAATTGACATAGTTGAGAATGCATCTCTTTACATATATTTAGTGTTTTTTAATCTACTTGCATCAACAATAAACACTCACTTTAATCACGCAGTAGAAATATTGAATCAGGTTGCACTTGGAGGATTGACTATACTATTTGCAATACTTTCTGATAAGGTAGGGAGAGAAAGAGTCATGAAATTTGCATTTGTGACTTTTATAGTAGTAAGTTATCCAGTTTTTTCAATGATACTAAGTGGTAATAATTTGCTCACCATAATGGCGCACGTTCTTTTTATAATCCCAATAGCTGCTTCTCTTGGTCCTGTTAGCGCGTTTATGTGTGAATTATTCCCAATAAAGGTACGATACAGTGGATTTGGTTTATCAAGAAATATAGCTTCGGGATTTTTTGGTGGTCTTGCACCATTTATATGCACAACTATTATCAAAGTTACAGGACAAGGAACTTTAGCAAGTTTTTACATGATTTTCTGTGCACTAATTGGGTTAGTTGCTATATCACAAGTTAAGAGTTAGATTTTTTCAAAAACCAAGTGTTTAAAAAATCTAATCATAAGGTGGAAAATACCAATTTTTAGGTGATAGTGTAAATATTTCAACTCCATCTTTTGTGACTCCAAGCGTATGCTCAAACTGTGCAGAAAGTGAAAGATCACGTGTTGTCACTGTCCAGCCATCTAGCTTGCTGAGCAGAGTTTCATGTTTTCCAGCATTGATCATTGGTTCTACCGTAAAAAACATGCCTTCTTTTAAGATAAGATCCTCACCTTCATCATAAAAATGTACTACATTTGGTGGTGCATGAAAAACCTTTCCTATGCCATGTCCACAATAATTGCGTACGATAGAATATCCAAAATCTTCAATATATTTTTCTATAGTAAATCCTATTTCATTTAACTTATTGCCAGGCTTAACTTGTTTTATCGCTTCCATTAGCGCATTGTAATAAGTAGCATTACACAAACGCTTTGCTTTTATTGAGGGTTTACCAGCCCAAAACATGCGACTTGTGTCACCATACCAGCCATTTAAAATCACTGTAACGTCAATATTTAAAATATCTCCATCTTTAAGAGGTTTATCATCAGGAATACCATGACATACAACAGCATTTTTCGAAGTACAAATTGATTTCGGATATCCCTTATAATTCAGTGGTGCTGGAATTGCACCTGCATTGATTATAAAATCATGACATAGATCATTTAATTTATTAGTTGTTACGCCTACTTTGACGTGTGGTGCAATAAAATCAAGGGTTTCAGCTGCAAGCCTGCCAGCTTTACGCATAAAGTCAAAATCTTCTTGTGAATGTATAGTTATGTTCATGTTTCTTACGTTTTTATTGTAATTTTCTGCTTCTCTTACGGATACATCAGTGTAATAATACTATAAAAATAAGCTCCTAGATCAAGCCATTTGTATATTAAGAGATAAAGACAAAAATCTAGACTGTGACTTTTGACTTAACCCAATGGTATAACTTACTTATTTTGCCATCGTGACCAAGCATTCCAGAATTATTTCTATAAAAGGTGTCAACTATTAGCTTTATAGAGCCTAAAGCAGCAGAAAATACAGGATTTTTGTCGTATTCGCCATCAAGACCACTACAAGATTCAGGGCATCCGATACGGACTTGTTTATTGAATATATAGCTTGCAATTTCTTTCATGCTTGTGAGTTGACTGGTTCCACCTGTGATCACTACTTTATTAATTGGATCTTTCTGTTCTTGAAATTGTTCTCTTATCAGCTCAAGTATTTCCTCAATCCTTGGTCTTATGATGTTAACAAGTTCGGACTTGAGTACTCGAGTCGGTTCATCATTTTCATTGTTTTGCACTGTAATATATTCATTTTCATCTATTGAAGTTACAATAGTGCTACCGTATAGTATTTTTATGCGTTCAGCATGCTCTATACTTGTGCATAGTCCATAAGCTATATCTCGGGTAATGTGAATGCCACCAATTGGAATGCTGCTTGTGTACACAAGTTTTCCTCTCTTAAAAATTCCAATTGCAGTGCATCCACCTCCTATGTCAACAACGGCAGTTCCTAGCTCTTTTTCATCTTTACTTAGACAGGCAAGGCCTGCAGAATATGCAGAAGCAACACAACCAGCCATACTTATCCCACTATTATTAGTTATACAATTTTCGATATTGGTAAGCGCTGGACGCGAAGCAGTGACAACATTAACATCAGCAGATAATCTTTTTCCATATAATCCACTGACTTCCTTTATGTCAGTCATATCATCTAAGTGATATTTCAGTGGTATATTGTGAATGATGACATTTTCTTCGATATATTTCTCAAATGTCTGAAAGACTACACGTTTTATGTCTCGGTCTGAAATTTCGTGATTAGCTGCAATTATTTCGTTATGTACGTTAAAAGATGAGATTCCACCACATCCAGCCACATTCACATATATCTGGTCTATAGTCTCTTCTGATACTTGTTCAGCTAAACCTACAGTTGATGAAATAGAGTAACTTGCATGCTTTGCGTCAGTTATTGATCCACCATTTATACCTTCTGCACTTTTATAACCCGTTCCTATTATTTTATAGCTAAAATTGCTATTGATTTTAACAATGAGACAGATAATTTTTGTTGTACCCACGTCTAAAACAGCAAAAACATTCTGCTTTGGTTTTGTTATTACTGCAGAGTACATTGGTTGACCTTATGATGCGATTCCATTTAAATTGTAGCTTCCCTGAATGAATTTATATTTCTATCATAAATGTAGCAACATTTTAATATACCTAGACAAAAAGAAAAATAAAACACAGAATTACAATTTTTATGTCTAAGTTACCAATTGTAATTGCCCCTGACGAAAGATTAACTACATGCGCCAGTGAAGTAATAGATATAACCGATAAAATTAAAGAATTAGTAAACGACATGTTCGAAACTATGTACGATGCAGAAGGTCTTGGTCTTGCTGCAGTACAAGTTGGAGTGCTGAAGAGAATTTTTGTCATGGACGTTCAGCCAGAAAAGGCTGGAGATGAGCTAGCAGGGTATGACTCAGTTGGCAAGTTTTGTATGATTAACCCTGAAATTAAGGAATTATCTGATGAACAAGTCATTATGAGTGAAGGATGTCTTTCAATTCCGGAGCAAAGCCATGAAATCAAGCGTCCAAAATATTTAACTGTAAAATATAAAAACTTAAATAACGAAGAACAGACGCTAAAAGCTAGTGGTTGGCTTGCAAGGTGTATTCAGCATGAATTGGATCACTTAAATGGTATATTATACATTAGACACTTATCTAAGTTGAAGTATGATTTGGCTATGAAAAAAGCACAAAAGGTTAAGAGACACTATGAGCAATGAAGATCTAGAATTGTTGAAGTTCTATCATGAAGTGGGAGTTGATTGCACACTAACTGAAAGTGAAGAGGAAAAAAAAATGGAAAATGAGAGAGCTGTACAGTCTTCTGTCATCGAGCAGAAAAAAGCCCATGTTCCCAAGTGACTGGATCATTGAAGCAAGGAAGCTTGCAAGTGAATGTAGTAGTGTAGACGAACTAAGAAGTGCAGTTAAGTCATTTGAGGGTTGTGAAATAAAAAAAACTGCAACTAATACTGTTTTTTCTGATGGTAATCCGAATGCAAAAATCATGCTTATTGGTGAAGCACCAGGAGCAAATGAAGACCTGAAAGGCATACCATTTTGTGGTGCAAGCGGAATGCTGCTCGATAAGATGCTCGGTGCAATTAATCTGGACCGCACTAAGGTATATATAAGCAATGCGGTATTTTGGCGTCCACCTGGTAACAGAAAGCCAACTGATCTGGAGCTTGATATGTGCAGACCATTTGTTGAGAAGCACATTGCTCTTATTTTACCACAAATTCTGATTTTTGTTGGAGGAATTGCATGTTATAGCCTTCTTGATAACACAAAGACTATATCGAACTTGCGTGGCAGATTTCATACTTATACTAACCAATATTTATCTCATTCAATTACTACAGCCGCTATATTTCATCCAGCTTATCTACTTCGTCAACCAACACAAAAACGCTTAGCTTGGGAAGATTTGAAGAAGATTAGGGAATATCTTGATAATACCAATAACTACACGGATATTTAGATTACTATTCGTTATCATCTTAGTACCGGCTAATTGAATTAAATATTGAAAAATCTACTAAACAGAGAAAAAGGCAAAAGAAAATCTATCAGCTACTACCTGTTTTTTTAATTGGCGTTTTTTATTGTATTAAATCCTTTGATAAGCGCATTTTAGCTTATGTGGGTAAAAGTTTTATAAAGACATAGAGTACACATAGTGCAAAAAATTAAATATCAAGTATATTGAGCTTTTTGTCGTTTTATCTGCACAGACTGAAGATAAATAATATATCTTCACCCTTATTTTAAGGAGAATGGCGAAGTCTGTCAAGTAACTCTTGCCATTGCTATAGCTGCTTGAGTTTCTGTAATCACAATGTTGGTGCAATGCACGCATGGAATTTTATTTACTCTATAATATGTTGGTTTATAGTAGTACTAATGCAGAAATAAAGGGAGGAGACATTGGAAAGCAATATAAAAAAATTGAAAGGAAATTTTTTAGAACAAGCAATTAGAGTAAATCATGCTGGCGAATATGGAGCCATTTGTATTTATTCTGGTCAAAAATTTATTCTTAAAAAATCTTCCATAATTGATAAAATAATTGAAATGGAGGAGCAGGAAAAAAAACATTTCCACTATTTTAATGAGAAAATCAAGGAGCAAAGAGTTCGTCCTACTGTTTTGTTGCCAATTTGGCGTGCTTTAGGGGTGTCACTTGGTGTTGTAACTTCTATTATGGGTAAAAAAGCCGCTATGGCTTGCACTGCTGCAGTTGAAGAAGTGATCGGAGAGCACTACAAGGAGCAAGTCTTACATTTAGAAGATGGGGAATTAAGAGAAACCATAAGTAAGTTTCGTGATGAGGAGTTAGAACACAGAGATATTGCAATTCAGCACAATGCCGAAAGCGCACTTGGCTACAACGTTTTATCTTTGTTCATAAAAGCAAGCTGCAAAGCTGCTATTTACCTCTCTAAATTGATTTAATCAATCACTATTTGACAACCAATCACATTTGCCTTTAGTTCTTGTGCTAATTACTGCCCCATATCCTCTACTCCAATCGAATGCGTATGAATGTTTATAATTAATTTCTTAATTATTATCCTAAAAATACATTAATTTAATTCCCTATTAGAGTTTTCTTGTTGTTGTAAACATATTTGCATAAGACTAGTAGATAGAACGTTTTTAATAGTCTGAGTTAACTCCTCAGGAATATTTTCAAAACTCTTGCCCATAACTTCTAAAACACTTTTCCCCTATATAAGATAATTCCCTCCAAAGCTTGATTTGTTTTCTAACTTGCTAAACCTTATTTTGCTTTTCTCATCAATTTCTACTACCATTTTGTTACCATCTTTCCGTAGATAAATACTAATCTCTCCTATTTTAGTAGTAAAAAATATTTCAATACCACCTTTTAAGATATCTGTGTAATTTCTTTTTCCATCTTCTGTAATTTCAACTTTTACTATACTTTCCTCAATCTGAAATATGCCAACTTCTAAATCCTTAGCTTTTTCATTATTTAAAGTTCTTGCAGTTTCAACAATACTACCTTGTGGATATTGAATGTAAAAATATTTATTATCTACTTCTACTTCGAGGTCATATTCATCAATTTGCTTATTATCTTTTTTCACAATACCTTCATATGCTATACTCTCTAGCATTTTTTTCTTACTCTTACATTGTTCGTTAAGATCATTTAAATAATTAGAGTCATAGTACCCGACTTCAATATCGCTATAAAAAGATAATCCTTTTTCTATCCCACCTTTTAACACTAAATTACGAGTGATCTTTTGTATGATATTTTTTGTAGTTGAATTGTGTGGATTTGCATGAAAGCGATTAATTAATTCTTCCATTTTTTCAAATATAAAATTTGTTACAGTCTTATTATCCTTACCGTAATATGAGTTTAATCTTATTCCTTGATTTAAATAACCCTCTATTATGCGTTCCATGTACTTTAAAACGCTTTCTTGCTCATCGTGTTCTGTTATACTCTTTATCATCTCATCACAAAATTTTTTAACTAGAATTTGTTCATCTGTAGTCAATGGTATTTGCAATTTCGTAGAAGATGGGTCTCGCTCAAAAAGATAAATTATTGACAATTCCTCTGCTCTTTTAATAAATTCATAACTCCTTAGATATTCTGTAACGTTTTTGTTTTTTGCGTACCTTTTCTTGGTTAAATCGATATGCCTATCTTTACGACTTATAGTCGGTAATTTTGGATTTGATGAACTACTCTAGTTGACTATTGAAGAAGCTGTTAGAGAACTGTTCAGGCTCTAAAATAAGATTACACTTGCTTCTCTAATACTAAATCTCCTCCTTGGTCACGATATTCAAGCACCTGATTAGCAATAGTGCCATTATTAATTAATTTTTGTGCAATTTCTTCAGGACTTGCATCTCTACCTTTATCACCTTTAGACCCAGTATCTCCTTTGTCACCTTTAGAACCTATCTTTCCTTTCTCACCCATATCACCTTTTATTCCCATGGCTCCGTCTAATCCTTTAGGACCAATATCTCCTTTTAATCCGTTTATACCGGGCTCACCCTTGTTACCTGTAAGACCTTGTGTACCATTGAAGCCCCTCAGACCTGGCTCTCCTTTGTCACCTTTAGAGCCAGTATCTCCTTTGTCACCTTTTGGACCTTGTGCACCTGGCAATCCATCTGTTCCGGTATCTCCTTTATCACCTTTAGACCCAGTATCTCCTTTGGGACCTTTTATCTTCCCTGGATTTTGTCTCAACTCTTCTGCTATTCCTTCATGTAAGACAGGATCATTTACTAGCACTTTTTTATCTTGATCATTTTTTGCTTCTAGTACTGCTTTTCCTATTTCACCTACTTTTTGAGTATCAAAGAACTGATGAACAATATTTTCAACTATTGTTTTTGCTGCATTCACATCGCCTTTTAATTTGGCAAACTCAAGCAAATACTCAACTAATTTTTCCTTGTCTATTTCTTGCTTCACGATTTCTAGAGCCTTTGGCTGCTTATTTAAATCACTATGAAGCAGAAGATACTTAGCAAGTGCCCAATCGCTCACCTTATCTTTTATAAGATTGTTAGCTTCTATCTCGCTCATACTGCTTCTATCAACAAGTAGTTTAGCAAGCTTTTCTGCAAATTTTTCATATTTTTGGAAGGCTATAGGATCGGGATTATTTTTCTTTGTGGCATCGCTTGTTATCTTACTCACAGTATCTTTTATAATGTTTTTTGCTTCCTCTAAAGAAAGTTTACTTACTACTCCTTCAGTAAGTTTTGCTACATCAATTTTATTCACAAGTTCCTGCGAATTAAGATTAATTTTACCGGCAATCTGAGTTGCAAGATTTTCACCTTTGATACCATTTGCGTTAAGAACTGCTGCTCCTAGCTCAGCTTTTTTACTGGTAACTAATTCAGTTGCAATTTCTATAGCACTTGAGGCATCTCCCTTCTCACCTTTTGAGCCTTGAGAACCAGGCTTACCCTGAGAACCAGATTCTCCCTTATCGCCTTTTGGACCCAAATGGCCTGGCTCACCTTGAGGACCAGGCGCTCCATCGAAGCCTCTATCACCTTTTTGTCCCCTTTCACCTGGCTCACCTTTAGGACCTTGTACACCAGTACGTTCTAATCTCTCTATTCTGCGTTTTAAAAGTTCAATTTCTGTTTCTAAATTTATATGTTCTTGAATATTCACATCAACCTCCAAAAAGTTATCAAAATTTTCTAAGTTATAATAATAAGGATATGGACCTGGTCTATTGTCGTGCTCATACCCAAAAGAATTAGGGTTAAAATTATAAAAATTTTTACATGTGCTATTTTCATACGATATGCAACCAACATAGCTATTGCCTAACTTTTTTACTGCGAAATAGGTATCTTGTGCTTTCAAGCTCTCCATTTCATGAAAAGGGAATAACTGGAATATATTGTCTATACGAATAAATAATGAAAGGATATCATTCAATATGCCAACTTTTCCACCAGTTAAATGATATACCTGAGCGCTCCTATATAATTTGTATATATTTCTTGATTCTTTAAACAAATAGTCTCCTATTTTTATTTTGAGTCTTTTATCAGGTGAACTTTTAAGATCTTCCAAAATAAGACTGACATTTTCGCTACTAATTATGTCTTTTGGATCTATTAAAACCTTCCTGTTTTCTATCAGTTCATAATAAATACTACAGCTTTCATGATTATATGCTTTAACATAGGAACCATTTGTGTAACCATGAGGTATACGATCAATAGTATCTATCATAGTATCTTTGCCATCATAGTAATAATAATAAGGTTGATCAGAGGTAGTAACTAAAGCGAATTTGTAATCATTTCTTACGCTTTCTAGCTTTAGTTGTAGCTCTTCAAATAAGTCTTTTAGTGTACTTGCCACGTCATGCTTGAAATCTAAAATTTTAAAACTCAGACCAATATTGTTGTCGATGATAATGTAAGATACACTAGGCAGGCTAAATGTTGTTTTGTTATTTAATCTTATTTGTGCAGGTACCCTACGACCAGTTCTATTATTACAATCGTTTTGCGGAATATCTTCCTTTTCTAGCTTAAAACGCATCTCCACCTCCCTTTGCGATTAGATATAGTTAATTTATGGGTATTAATTATTGATTAATAATGATGATAAGTAAATATGATTATGCTTTATACTAATTTAATTATAAACTAGTTTGTGAAAGAAAGTTATTTTTTTACAACTGAGCATAAAAATGCTTTATATTATCGAATTTCTTACCACTCCAGCTATTTCATCTTATAGATGATATCGTTCCAGTGCTTGATACTGAAATCTAGTTCTTCCATAATCTCGTTGGGAACGTTTTCAGTATAGGGATAAATTTTATTAATCTACAGGAATAACCTCACCCTCAGGATAAAGAAGCTAGTTAAATTTGTCAAGCAATTTTTTCATGACCAGCTAGATAAATAGCTACTTCTTCAATTTGATTGAAGTAAAAAACTGGTTTCCATTGCGGTAAATAAGCAACATTACTGAATCTTTGCCGTCTTTTTTTACTGCTGAATCAATTTGTTTTTGAAAATCATTAGTATTTTCAATATCGATTCCATCTAGTTGAATAATTATATCACCTTTCTTAATAACACGTAGTGTAGAATTACTACTACTATCTACACTAGTAACTACTATACCCTTTGTGGGTGCATTATTTTTTAGTTCTTTTGGCAAATTTGAAACGGTTAAACCACTTATATAACTAGATGTTGATTTATTTTCTTCTTGATTATTACCTGAATCATCATTTGTAGATTCCTCGATTGCAACCTTGATATTGACTTCTTTACCTTTTCTAAGTAACTTAACCTGTACTTTCTTTCCGGGCTCAGTTCGTGAAACCATATGAGGTAATTGCGTCGTTCTATCAATTTTTTTGCCGTCAAACTCTAATAGTATATCACCTACTTTGATTCCTCCTTTCTCTGCAGGACTGCCCTTTACTACGCTTGCAACTAATGCACCTTTGATATCTTTTAAACCCAAGGATTCAGCAAATTCTTTTGTTATAGGCTGAACTTGCACGCCAAGCCAACCATGTTTTATTTTTTTACCACTTTTTAATGTGTCAATAATTGAAATAGCTAGATTAGATGGTATAGCAAAGCCTATACCCACGTTACCGCCAGACTCAGATGGGGAATAAATAGCAGTATTAATGCCTATAACTTTTCCATTTAGATGAAATAGTGGTCCCCCTGAGTTACCTCTATTAATTGCAGCATCAGTTTGAATAAATTCATTCATAGTACCAATACTAATGTCTCTAGATCTTGCAGACACAATTCCTGTACTTACAGAGCCACCCAAACCAAAAGGGTTGCCTATTGCAATAACTGTATCACCAACTCTTGCTTTATCAGAATTACCAAATTCAACAAAAGGAAGATCTTTATCAGAATTAATCTTAAGCACAGCAAGATCAGTTTTTGCATCATAGCCTAAAACTTCTGCTTTGAAATAAGTATTATCGTTCATAGTAACTGTAATATCTTGGGCATTTTTAATAACGTGATAGTTGGTTACTATGGTTCCACTTTTATCTATAATAAATCCAGACCCAAGTAACGTCACTTCTCTATTAATGCTAGGAGCTCTATCAAAAAATTGATCAAAATGCTCGAAAAATTCTCTAAAGTCATCAAAGAAATTATTTCTTGGCGTAAAGGGAATTTTAGTTCTACTGTTATTTTCTTGCTTAACTATTTGCTCACTTGAAATATTTACAACTGCGGGAATAAGTTCTTCCACTATATCAGCAAGCCCTTTATTACAACTACATACAGGATCTGCAACTGTTTTTACAAACAGATTAGCATATGAAGAAAATGAAATTAAAAAATATGCAAATATAGATAAAATAAATGCTTTACTTTTCATAAACTATTTCCATCCCTTGTTCAAAATATCTAAGAAATTATTATTTGGTGAAAGCACAAATTTAGTATTACCCTCAGCAAATGATTTATTGTAAGCTTTCATAGAGCGATAAAAGTTAAAGAACTCTTCATCAGCCTTAAATGCCTCATTATAGATTCTAGTTGCTTCAGCATAACCACGGCCTCTTATTTCATGTGATTCTTTTACTGCACTAGAGACAATTCCCCTTTTTAATTTATCAGCTTTTGATCTAATTTCTTGTCCAGCTTGTTCTCCTTCTGCTCTAATTTCTTTTGCTTCCTTTTCCCTTTCAGTTTGCATGCGGCGAAATATTGCAGAACTATTTTCTTCTGGTAGATCTGCTCTCTTAATTCTTACATCTATTATTTCTATGCCAAATTTTCCAGCTTCAGAATAAACTCCACGTTGAATTAATTGCATAACTTCTGATCTCTTTTCATTCAATAAACTAATTAATGAAAATCTTCCTATATTCTCCCTTATGTGAGCTTCTATGACAGGATATAATCTTCTAACTAGCCCTGATTCATTTTTCACAGTTTGATAAAAAGTGATAGGATCTATTATTTTATATTTTGCATAAGCATCTACTATAATACGCTTTTGATCTGCAGTTATCACTTCCCTTGGAGTTTTATCAGGACTTAGATCTAAAATTCTCTTATCAAGAAATTCTACGTTATTTATAAATGGTAGCTTAAAATATAAACCACTCTCCCTAACATCTTTTACGACTTTACCAAGTTGTATAACTATCGCTTGTTTTGTTGTTTCTTGAACAACAAAGATTGAATTAGATAATGCAATCAATAATGCAACAAATAGAAAAGCAAAAACAATTTTAATATTACTACTCATGACTATTTTCCTAGATTTGTAAGAGGTAAATAAGAGAACATACCTTTTAGATCGTCTGTTATAACAAATTTATCTACCTTGCTAAAAATATTTTCCATAGTTTCAAGATAAATACGATTCTTAACAAGAGAAGGATTTTGTCTATATTCTTCATGAAGAGATAAAAAGCGATTTGCATTACCTTTCGCTTCATTTATTATTTCGTTCTCATATGCTTCTGCATCTAACTTTATCTTTATTGCCTCACCTTTTGCACGAGGTATAATATCATTACTGTAAGCATATGCTTCGTTTATAGTACGCTCCTTATCTGCACGAGCACTTTGTACATCCCTAAATGAGCTAATCACTTTTTCTGGTGGGTCAATTTTTTTCATTTGAACAGATAAAATTTCTATACCCATTTGATATCCATCAAGAATCTGTTGCAATAAAATTTTAGTATCTCTGGAGATTTCAGCCCTACCTTGACCTTCGAGTGCAAAAGAGATCGTATTTTTACCTATTATTTCTCTCATAGCACTTTCAGCAGCATTTTTAACGCTGAAACCAGGTTTATAATCCCGCACTTTGAATAAATAATCTTTGGCATCTCTAACTCTCCATTGGACCTCAAAGTTAACGTTGACTATGTTCTCATCTCCGGTGAGCATCACTCCTTCACCACGATCTGTATCTCGCCCATAAGAGCTGCTTATGCCAATTTCTTCACGATTTACTTCTTTAACATTCACTTTAAAAACCTTACCAACAGGGTAGGGAAAGTGATAACGCAAACCAGATGTTTCTGTATTGGAATATTTGCCAAAAGTAAGTTCTATACCTTCCTCACTCGGATGGACAATATAGAAACCAGTACAAAAATAAAACAACAAAACAATGAAAATGATGAAATAAGGTTTTTTCCCTCTATTTCTGGTTAAACCATTAAAAAAGCATCTTACATCAGACACAGCTTTACTTAAAATATCTTCATTACTTGGACCTGACGGTTTCTTTCCAAGATTCCAAGGATTACGCTCATCCATAAAAATTATTAATTGTATAACTAATACGCTGATATTACTTAATCTTATCGAAAAATGCAAAACTATTTTGTTTGCAAATTGAAACGAAGAATATTATCATACACTTTCTTTTCTCTATATAGTACGGTTGATTCTATAGAATTTTCTGGCTTTTTTTAAACTCTTTATTGTCGTTTTTGATAAGTATTTTTAGTTGTATATTAATTATTAACATAAAAGACAATGCCTGAGATTTAGGAAACTTAATTTTAATCAAGTAGCTGCGTAATAAATCATTGTCAAGTGATGGAATGACATTATCTACTATGCAAATTACATGCAAATTGCAATGTTCAAACAATTGTGTATCTGAGTTTTGAGATGACGAAACTAGGGTTGTATAATCTATACATATTTGTGATAACTTCTCACCTTCGCTCAAATAACTTTTCAATATCGCTTAATTTCATTTCTATATAGGTTGGCCTTCCGTGATTACATTGTCCAGAATAAGGTGTCTTTTCCATTTGCCTCAATAATTCATTCATCTCCTCCAATTTCATCTTTCTGCCTGCTCTTATTGATCCATAACAAGCAATTGTGGCTAGTATTTTATTCACCTTATCCTCTATAGGTAATATATCTTCTATTTCTGTTAGTCTATCCACTATATCAATGAGCATTCTCTTTGTGTCTACTGTTCCTAAGATTGCAGGCACTTCTTTTACTATGATCTTATTTTCTGATTTAATTTCAATCTCAAAACCCATCTCAAAAAGTTTATCTTTATAAGTTTTAATCATCTCCATTCCAGCTTGATTTTTGATTTCAACCATTTCAGGCAAAAGAAGTTTTTGTCTTTTTATACTTGATTTCTCCTTTAAGCACTCGTATACTAGTCTTTCATGGGCTGCATGCTGATCTACTATAATTAGTTTGTCTCTTACCTCGGCAATAATATAAGTATTGTAGATTTGACAGTGTGCAAACCCAAGTGGATAGTCCCTTATTAGATCGGTTTGTTTCTTTTCCAAAATTGTAGTTTCCGCTCGCGGAGGAGATTTTTGCATACCAGTATAATCAAACGATTTTGAATGTTCTGATAAGCTTTTTGTCTCTATATTTGGAGAAGTAAATTCTCTCATTAACTGGTTTTCAAAAGGATCAGACCTTCTTCCATAAAATTCATTTTTAAGACTAGACCTACTAAAAGGATCTGATGATAGATGATTCCTTGTTATCTCAGTCTGGCTCACCACAGTTTCTGCAAGATCTATTCTCTTTGATAATACTTTTATTAGCCCTCTTCTCACTATTTCATATATTAGCCTCTTGTTCTGAAACCTTACCTCTGATTTATTTGGATGCACATTTACATCAACTTGATCATACGGTATCTCTAAGTGTAGCGCTGCAAAAGGATATCTATTGCTTGGAATAAGGTCGTGATACGCATAACGAATTGCACCAATAAGTAGATTATCTTTAATTGGTCTACCATTAACAAATGTATAGATCTGAGTTGAATTGCTACGATTGACAGTAGGTTTACAGATGTATCCTGTAAGTCTAATGCCATCTTCTTCTTCACTAATTTGCAAAGAGTTTTCATGAAATTCTTCTTCTATTTCGCATAGCCTGCTAAATAATGAGGTCTGCTTAGCATACTTAAGAAGCTTCTTATTATCGGAGATGAGAGTAAACTCAATTCCATAATTGATCATTGCTAAGTTGTTTACAATATTAACAATGCTTTGTGTTTCTGCCCTTTCGGTTTTGAGAAATTTTAGTCTATTTGGTGTGGCAAAAAATAAATCTCGTACTTCAATATATGTTCCTATCGATAAAGGATAAGGAATAAGCTCTCCTATTTTTTCTCCCCCCTCATACCTTATAGACCATGCTTGATCTGCTTTGCTTGCCTTAGATGATAATTTTATTCTGCTTACTGCTGCAATTGAAGGCAAAGCTTCTCCTCTAAAGCCAAGATGCTTGATCTCTATCAATTCACTGTCACTCAATTTTGAAGTAGCATGGCGCATAAACGCAAGTTCTAAATCATCCTTTTTTACTCCGCTACCATCATCGATCACAGTAATGAGGTTACGCCCACCACTTTCTATTCTAATTTCTATCTCTGAGCTTTTTGCATCTATTGCATTTTCCACTAATTCCTTTACCACACTTTCAGGCCTTTCTATTACCTCTCTTGCTGCTATACGATTTATGGTTTTTGTATCTAAAAGAACTATTGCCATAAGCTTATTGTAATATTGGTTTCTCTTTTACCGCTTCAGTCTGCTTCTCTCTCCATTTTTTTAATCTATCTGCAATTTTACTGTTAGAAATCGATAATATAGATGCAGCAGTGATAGCGGCATTGCATGCTCCACTCTCTCCTATGGACATTGTTGCAACTGGAACACCCTTTGGCATCTGCACTATGGATAAAAGACTATCTAGCCCACTTAGCTGTTTACTGTATACAGGGACGCCGATAACAGGTAAACAAGTAAGCGATGCAACCATACCAGGTAAATGAGCTGCTCCTCCTGCACCAGCTATAATAACCTTAAAGCCTTTTTCTTGAGCAGATTTAGCAAAACTGAAGAGTCTTTCAGGCGTTCTATGCGCGGATATTATAAATACATCATGTGAAATTTCCAATTCTTTTAATAAATTAACAGCATGAACCATAGTGCTATAATCTGACTGGCTTCCCATAATTACAGCAACATCTTTTTTCATTTTTTCTGTATTAGACATGATTTCATTTACTAACCAAATAGTATTTCAGAAGCAACAAATATTTAAATTACGAATATGATATAGCATTCTCACTAGATAGAAACTTTAAAAATTGAAATGAATCTCTATATTAAAATATAGAGGTATAAATTTCGGATATAAGGGTCTATTCATAATCTTTTTAGAAGCAAAGCAGTGGAAGCAAGAAGACGATTTGTAAGCTAGTATTGAATTTTGCTTATCACAATTGTCTACACTTTTCTATAAGAGTATTAGAGACTTACCTTTTGACAATACGGCAAAGATCTCGACAGTTACATCCTTTTATTGTCCCAAATTTGGGAGAAAAACCCTGGACCATCCTTTCAAGAATATAATTTTAAGGTGAAAAATTTGAAAGAATGTGGAATATTATAGAAAAAGTAGTCACTCTGTATATATATCACATAGTGTGGATAACAAAATATCGATATCCAGTATTAGTTGGAGATATTGGGCAGAAAACTAAAGAAGTTGTACAAGAAGTATGTAGAGATAATCAAGTAGAGAGGTAGAGTTGCGTCAACATGTATACGTTTCTATACCCCCATACTTAAGTATTAGTAAGTTAGTGCAGTTAATAAAAGGAAAAAGTTCCAGAAAAATCCAACAAAACTTTCCAGAGCTGAGAAAAAGATACTGGGTTATGGGTAGTAGGCTACTTTGTCAGGATTAGCGGAAACGTAACTGACGAAATGATAAAAAATTATATTGAAAATCACTCTAAAAAAGAAGATAAATTTGGTGACTTTCAAGTCGAATGTTAGCATTCTATGCTCTCTCTCAATCTTTGGATTTCAATCCATAGTGGTTGAATTGTTTCTTTGCAACTACTTTTTTATATATGTTTCAAAACACTTTCTTTACTTTCGCTATGTTTTTTACTTCATTTATTAAAATAATCTTGCCATTTTGAAAACATTGTTGATTCACTGGAGGCCACTTTTAGGACCTGTAACACTATGAAAATATATCCTAAATCTTCTTGATTTTGTTTCTTTCTACAGAACTCTACTCAGTTTTTCTCCTACTCATCTTGCTCTGTTTTCATAATTTACATACTCTATCTCCTGCTTTATTCCTTTCTTTGAGATCATGTACAGTTTCTAAAACGAGTTTGTAAAATGATTATTTCTGTGTTTTAAACTTTGCAATTTCAACTTATTCTCTTTGAATAGTGAATTTTTTACAAAATAATAGTTTGAAATTACTAGTATGTTGATAAAAATTATAGTCAATTTAAAATTTTGAGTATCAGTATGTCATTATAGTTATTGACAAATTATATAGTATTAATATATTGGTATATTAAATATTATATTATAATATTTAATAAAGCTAGTTGGTATGTGAGAGTAAAAGTTATGGAAACAATATCATTAAACAATCTGGATAGTGAAGCAATAAAAAAAAATTTGCTGGGTATAATAAGTAAAATTATAGGAAAAAATACTTGGACTCAAGCTTGTGCGGCTGAGAAACTTGGTATTGATCAACCAAAGGTGTCACAAATTAAAAGTGGTAAGATAAGTGGTTTTTCTTTAGAGAGACTGTTAGGTTTTTTGAAAAAGCTTGATCATGAAATAACAATTACAATAACAGAAAATCAGTCAGTAAAAGCTAAAGAAGAAAAAGTAGAATGTAGAATTGGACCTCAATAGATCCGAAGTTGACATCTTATTTCTTGTGATATAGTATAAAGTTTATCAAGGTAGTATTTTATGGTTGAATCTATTGTAGAAAAGTGTGTAGAACAGGTACACAACCGTTTTAAATTGGTTCTGCTAGCAAGTCAAAGAACGCATGATTTGAGTACAGGGGCAAGCTATCCCGTTGAAATGGTTAAGTTTAAAGATCATAAGGATACGATAGTTTCTTTATATGAAATAGCAGAAAAGAAGGTGAATACTCATGAGTTATTTAACCTTTTGGTGAAAAGGTGCAAGGAGCACATGAAAGGAAACACAGATAATGCTTATATTAATAGTCCAAGTAAGCTAGCAAATTTGTTAAATTTTTCTGATCATCAACTTAACACAAGTCTGTATGTAAGTCAAGAAAGCTACGATGATGAAATAGATGATCAGGATAGTGGTGAAGAAGTACCAATTTAGAAATCTGCAGAGGTTATAATAGCTTATAAATGATTACTATTGCTATCTATGCGCTTTTATTCTGTATGAGTGTAATGTTATGTTGTATAGTGTTTAGGTCAAGTGATGTATACAATAAGGTTTTAGCATTCAATAATTTATCAACACAGGTAGTTTTACTCATAGCAGCAATATCAATTATTCTGAATGATTTTTTTTTAATTGATATAGCATTACTATATGCTAGCATCAGCTTTATATCAACTATAGCGCTAATGAGATTAATGTTGTTTTGATAATTTATGGTAGCATCCATTCTCATATTTTTAGGTATTTGTTTAATAGTCATTTCAAGCCTAGGAGTAGTAGTATTTCCTGATTTCTATACTAGACTACATGCTGCAGGTATTGCAGATTCTAGTGGCGCAATGTTGTTGTTGATTGGTTTTGCTTGGCAAAATGAATTTTCAATCAATACTATTAAAGTTATATTATTGATTTTTATAATATGGATAGCCAATTCAACTAACAGTTATATTTTAGCGCGTACTTATTGTAAAAGTAAAGACTATTAAAGAAGGTTAAGATGCTAGAAATATTGAATCTAATATTACTTTTGCTGTTACTCACGGTTACAGTTTTTATAGTTCTTTCGAAACATTTGGTTGTAAGTGCTGTTCTAATGTGTGTATTTAGTTCACTTATTGCACTTATGTACTTGATTATGAATGCGCCAGATGTTGCAATTACTGAAGCTTCTGTTGGTGCAGGATTGAGCACAGTCTTTACGTTTGCAGCACTCTCTTTGGTAAAGAATTACAAAGCAAATTTATCTCATAGCCCCACAACAATTTTTTTTATGTTATTTTTGACTGCATGTTTATCATACTTTATTATTCAATTACCAGATTTTGGCAGTCATAATGCTCCAATTCACTTGCACGTTGCTCCTTATTATTTAGAAAATACTGAAAAAGCTATTGGTATCCCTAATATAGTGACAGCTGTTTTAGCAAGCTTTCGTGGCTATGACACATTTGGAGAAACTATAGTAGTTTTTACTGCTGCACTTTGTATAATGTTAATATTAGAAGAGAAAGAAAGTGATTAAAGATCCGGTATTAAGTGCAGTAACATTTTTGATGATACCTTTTATCATTTTGTTTGGTTTATACATACAGTTTCATGGTGACTATACTCCAGGTGGAGGTTTTCAGGCGGGAATAATTATTGCTTCTGGGATAATATTATATTCTATGTTATTTGATATACCTACAACTTTAAAAGCGATACCTTACTCTATTATCAAATTTACTAACGTACTAGGTATTTTAACCTATGGAGGAGCTGGTATTATAACAGTTTTATTTGGCCAAAATTTTTTATCCTATAGTATATTGTCAGCTGATAGTAGAACAGGTCAGAAATTGGGTATTTTCTTAGTGGAGCTGGGTGTATTGCTTACCGTCTCTTCTTCCATGTTGATCATATATATAAATTTTGCTCGCAAGAAAAAACAATGACTCTATATAATTATGTAGGCATTGCTATATTAATGGTGCTAGGTTTCTATATCATTGTAAATGATAAAAACTTAATCAAAAAAATGATGGGATTAAGTGTCTTACAAGCATCTGTTTTGTTGTTTTACATATCTTTGGGGTATGTAAAAAGTTCTTTACCTCCTATATTGACTTCAAATTTTCACTTATATACCAATCCTATACCTCACGTCTTAATGCTTACTGCTATAGTGGTTGGAATTGCAACATTTTCAGTTGGATTGTCTATAATAGTAAGAATGGAGAGATTAGTTGATTAAGAAGAGTGTGAATAAATTGAAAGTATCTTAAACTATATGAAGTAGCAAGTAACTATAAATTAAGAATAAAACTATAAGCTTGCTAATTGTAAGTTTATTTGATAAATAAGAAATAAAATTATAAACTGTAAAGGTAATGATGTCAACTATTAATAGTACGGAAGATAGGAAAAAGATCATCAAAGATCTTGTAACCAAAAGTATAAGAAAGGGCGGTTTTATCACTTTTGATGATATAAATGATAAGTTGTCAGATGAAAGTTTTCCACCTGATTTTATAGATGATACTATAGCTTTATTGCAAGACTCTGGAATTAACATACTCGAAAGTAGTGAAGATGAGGAAGAAGCTCCTTCTAATGATGATGGTAATAAGCTTGATGATGAGACATCGTTGAATACTACTACAACTTTAGTGCAAAATGATGATCCAGTAAGGATTTATTTACAAGATATGAGCTCTGTAAAGCTTTTGTCACGAGCAGATGAAATTAAGATAGCAAAAAAAATTGAATCTGAAAAGCATAACATGTTACGTGCAATAATTGAAACATCAGTGGCATTCAACATGATCAAAACATGGCGTGATGATTTAAGTGGTGGAACTTTTTTACTGAGAGAAATTATAAATCTGGATGCAATTTATAACTCTGATTTCAATATGGTAGACAAAGAAGAAAGTGAAGCTGAACATGTTAGAGATTGTGTTAATGATGAGGAAAAAGGTAATGATGAAAAGGGAAATGAGAGTGAAGACATAAGTTCAGCTAACTTAAATATTTCTGTTCTTGAAATGGAAAGTGATTTATTGCCAAAGGTTATCACGGCATTGGATGAGATCATTGCTTTAACAAATGAAGCGTTGGTATTGAAAAAAAATTCTAAAGATTTCTCTAATGAGCTAGAAAATTTATATAATCAAATATGGTCTGTAGCATTACAAATTCAGTTTAGTGATGTTGCTATTACCAGAATTACACAAAAACTTTACGAAATAAATAGACTAATCACGTTTGAAGAAGCTAATCTTATTACTGAAGCTAGAAAGTACGATATTGATAGAGAAAGTTTTTATAATGTTTATGATGATGTGCTTTTAGAGCACGAGTTTAGTGAAATAAGTTTTCTCAAGATTAATGAAAATCAATCTCTTTTTACAGGTGAATTAAAAAATAAATTCTTAAGGTTTATAAGCGATAGCTATGAGTATATAGCTAGTGCCTTAAGCAATATTAAGAGTTATGTACAAGGAGATAAAGTTCAGGAGTTTAAGAAGCTAATCAAGAGAATACAGAAACATGAACAAGAAGTCTCTCAAGCAAAGCAAGAAATGATTAAGGCTAATTTAAGGCTGGTGGTTTCGATTGCTAAAAAGTATTCAAAAAGAGGTCTTGATCTGCTTGATTTGATACAAGAAGGTAATATTGGTCTTATGAAGGCTGTGGATAAGTTTGATTACAAACGTGGGTATAAATTTTCGACTTATGGTACTTGGTGGGTAAAACAATCAATCACTAGGGCAATACCTGAACAGTCTAAAGTAGTTAGAATACCAGTACATATGGTGGAAATTATCAGTAAAATCAACAAAGCATTAAGAAAGATGACTCATGGAATGGGTAGAGAGCCTACATTAGAGGAATTGAGTATAGAATTGGCGATGCCGCTAGAAAGAATACGCAAAGTTATGAAGATAGCAAGAGATCCGGTAAGTCTTGAAGCTCCAACAGGAAAGGATGATAGTAGTACCTTCGGTGATTGTATAGAAGATAAGCGAGTTTCTAAACCAGAGGATGCTGCAATACTTGCCGACTTGCGTGGCATTACGACCAATGTTCTTGCAACTTTAACACCAAAAGAAGAAAGAATTCTAAGGATGCGCTTTGGCCTTGGTAAAGATGGAAAGGAGCATACCTTAGAAGAAGTAGGAAAAATTTTTAATGTTACACGTGAAAGAATTAGGCAAATAGAGGCAAAAGCACTACGTAAGTTGAAACATCCAAGCCGTGCTAAAAAACTTAGAGGTTTCTTTTAAGGTAGAAGAGCTGCTCAAAAAATAGGTAAAATTCAGCCAAAGTTCTATAATTTTACCCTATTTTTCTTTTTTTATAGGCTTCATAGAGCAGTATGATTAGATATTGAATGTTATGGCAAATAAAAATAATAACTCTGATTCAAAGTGTAAAAATTTTTGTGTTCTGGGTGATAGTTTATCTGATGATGGTGTAATTATTGAAATTTTAATAACTTCTCCTTTGTAAGAAACGTGAAACTTAATGCCCCTTTATTATTAAGGAGGATTTTTAGCAATGGCCTTACTGTTGTTGAATATGTAGCAAAATATTTAGGTTGAGAAGAATTTAATTCATCATGGAGATGCTCATTTTTTGATCGATACTATGAACAGCAAAATCATAACTATGCGATTTTATATGCAACAGCATCTGAAATTCTTAGCCCTATTTTTTCTTGTTTCCTCAATAAATTTCGTTTAGTTAATCAGTTAAACGCAGTAATTAAACATCATCCAGACGTAGGTAAAGGAGATTTTATTTTTCATTATAATCGAGGAAATAATATTATGGGTGCCACTGCTTATAACAATGTTAAAGCAGAAAAAGTATTGAAATAAAGCGGTTAGTGAAATGTGTAATGAATTTGGTTCTAAATGAATATGGTGTAAAGCATGTGATTGTTGCAAATGTGACTGAGGTTGGTTTGATACTAGCTTTAATAAAGACGAAAAGCAAGAGAGCTGGCTGCAAAGCTTACACAGAGTTTCAATACAAAATTAGCTAATGATTTAGATTATATGAAGAAAGGTGCAGATCTTGAAATAAAAGCATTCGATCTTAACTCTCAAATGAAAAGTATGCTTTGTAAATATAAGAGCAAAGGGTTAAATGATCGAGATGCATACTTATCAAACATCGTAGACCAGTTTGGGGGAGGGTGATTTGGAAAAAGTATAAAGATACTCTTGTTGATATTTAAAGGAAGGCTTGATACTTACTATAATTCTGGATGCAGCGCAGAAATACTAAAGGATTATTTCTTTTTTGATTATTTTTATCCAACGGCAGAACCTTATTGTGAAGTTGGTAATGAAATGTATGAGTTGATAAAAAATTAGATTTTTTTTAAACATCTTTACGGTTTGTAGTAACTATCTGCGTAGCTGAATGGTAAAGGGAGGGGAGTAAACAAAGTAATCTAAAATATAGAGAAAATACAACGGTGCTTGATACATAGCTATTGCGATTTTATCCTCTTTTTGTCATTTTAGTGCTAAAATGACATTCTGCTAGTGAAGTTTATTCTTTGATATATTAACTATAAATATAGAGAAATCTTACTAAATAAAAAGGTAAAAGGAACCTCTGAGTAGTGAATTTTGACTCTATATTACTGTAAGTGGTGCTGTAATAATGTTCTAACAAGCGCGACTTGGCTGAGTATAGAAAAAATTTAAAAACCGCTATAATTTTACGTAATCTACCAATAAACACCTAAGTTTTTACTGGATTCTGTGATTGATCCTACAGTCAAAAACAAATTTTGAGTCATAAATACTTTTAGTGCCATAATAAAATAGGTAGGTTTGTCAAGTAAAGTTCTTTATTTAATCAGATGCGCTGCCAAATTGTTATGCAAGCAAGTTTTTTAGTTTTCGTATATCCGAAGTAATTCTTGTGCATTGGCCTTGATTAGAGTCGGACATTCTCTATCATTTAATAATGAATACAATATTTCAATTGCACCTTTAATGTCGTTACTGTGTATCTTTACTACAGCGATAGCTTCTTGGCTTGAATAAGGATACACTGCACTTGATTCTAAATTATCAATTTTATCTTTATTTATTTTTTCACCGTTGGAGTGAAGTAAGCTCATTACCTCTAAGTATTGTGCTAACTCACGCAAGACATTAGGAGCATCTTTATCATCTGCCAAATCATTATAAATAATAGATGCTGTGTCTGTTGGCATTGAATCTGAGATATGATTGAATGCGTGTTCAAAATTTGCTAAATATCCCCAATTTGAATCTATTTCTTCTAACAGCGGCTTACTATCCTTTTTTAAGAATAATACTCTGTAAAATTTGTCACCTGCAGTTATAGATTGTTTTGTGTTATCAATGTTGCGCAATAAGTATAATGTGATGCCAACTAACGTTGGTGCGAGTGCAAGCAGAAAGATGTATTTTTTCATGGTAATATTCCAAATAGTTATATATTTATACATTAATGCTTTTGATTTGCAAAAACATATTGACATAGTGATTATATCATATGATAATACTCTTAAAGTTGTTTGAATAGTTGGAGATTAGAATATTTCTAAAGTAGAAATAAAGACAGCAGTATTAAGCTAAATTATTTTTGTCGGATTTATCCGATGTACCCTCAATCTTTTATAGGTTGAGGTCTAAATTTGAGAGTTTGATCCTGGCTCAGAATGAACGCTGGCGGCAAGCCTAACACATGCAAGTCGAACGGGGTTATATTGTAGCTTGCTATGGTATAACTTAGTGGCAGACGGGTGAGTAATGTATAGGAATCTACCTAGTAGTACGGAATAATTGTTGGAAACGGCAACTAATACCGTATACGCCCTACGGGGGAAAAATTTATTGCTATTAGATGAGCCTATATTAGATTAGCTAGTTGGTGGAGTAATAGCCTACCAAGGCAATGATCTATAGCTGATCTGAGAGGATGATCAGCCACACTGGAACTGAGATACGGTCCAGACTCCTACGGGAGGCAGCAGTGGGGAATATTGGACAATGGGCGAAAGCCTGATCCAGCTATGCCGCATGAGTGAAGAAGGCCTTTGGGTTGTAAAGCTCTTTTAGTGAGGAAGATAATGACGGTACTCACAGAAGAAGTCCTGGCTAACTCCGTGCCAGCAGCCGCGGTAATACGGAGAGGGCTAGCGTTATTCGGAATTATTGGGCGTAAAGGGCGCGTAGGCTGATTAATAAGTTAAAAGTGAAATCCCGAGGCTTAACCTTGGAATTGCTTTTAAAACTATTAATCTAGAGATTGAAAGAGGATAGAAGAATTCCTGATGTAGAGGTAAAATTCGTAAATATTAGGAGGAACACCAGTGGCGAAGGCGTCTATCTGGTTCAAATCTGACGCTGAGGCGCGAAGGCGTGGGGAGCAAACAGGATTAGATACCCTGGTAGTCCACGCTATAAACGATGAATGTTAAATATGGGAAGTTTACTTTCTGTATTACAGCTAACGCGTTAAACATTCCGCCTGGGGACTACGGTCGCAAGATTAAAACTCAAAGGAATTGACGGGGACCCGCACAAGCGGTGGAGCATGTGGTTTAATTCGATGCAACGCGAAAAACCTTACCACTTCTTGACATGGAAATCATACCTATTCGAAGGGATAGGGTCGGTTTAGCCGGATTTTACACAAGTGTTGCATGGCTGTCGTCAGCTCGTGTCGTGAGATGTTGGGTTAAGTCCCGCAACGAGCGCAACCCTCATCCTTAGTTGCCATCAGGTAATGCTGGGTACTTTAAGGAAACTGCCAGTGATAAGCTGGAGGAAGGTGGGGATGATGTCAAGTCATCATGGCCTTTATGGAGTGGGCTACACACGTGCTACAATGGTGTCTACAATGGGTTGCAAGGTGCGCAAGCCTAAGCTAATCCCTAAAAGACATCTCAGTTCGGATTGTACTCTGCAACTCGAGTACATGAAGTTGGAATCGCTAGTAATCGTGGATCAGCATGCCACGGTGAATACGTTCTCGGGTCTTGTACACACTGCCCGTCACGCCATGGGAATTGGTTTCACTCGAAGTTAATGGCCTAACCGCAAGGAAGGAGTTATTTAAAGTGGGATCAGTGACTGGGGTGAAGTCGTAACAAGGTAGCAGTAGGGGAATCTGCAGCTGGATTACCTCCTTAGGCTTTGTACGTAATTCACCATTTTAAATAATAGTGTCATTATGTACTATACTGCTGTCTTTACTTCTACTTTATTTTTTAATTTCTTGATAACGAAATTTTATGAGTAATAGGCCTCTTTCCCCATATTTACAAATATATAAAGTACAAGTTACTAGTTTTTTTTCTACTATGCATAGATTGACTGGTATCTTGCTATTTCTTTTATTAATCATACTTTCTTGGTATTTTATATTATATGTTTACTCCCCTAAGTTAATTATAGTAAGGTGCTTAAATGCATTATTGTTCACTCCTGTTGCTAAATTAGCTTATATCTTATGCTTTGTAAGCTTTATGTATCATTTTCTTAATGGTATTCGTCATTTATTGTGGGATGCTGGGCTTAATTTAGAAATTGCTAGTGTTTTAAAAAGTGCTATGTTACTAACAATAATGCTATTTCTTTCTACTATGGCTTTTTTATTTATATTTATATGAGTCAATCTGTAAATTCAGTACATCATTGGTGGATCCAGCGTGTTTCTGCGGTAATTTTGTTATTTTTATTTCCTTGGTTTATTTACTCATTTTCTTGCACATTTTATGTTGATAGCCCTTTATCTTTTAATGAAAGATTATTTCAGGCTATTAATCATCCACTAGAGCTTTTGTTTTTTATTATACTGGTGTTTTGCATTTTTTGGCATGCAGTTCTTGGAATGCAGGTAGTGTGTGAAGATTATATAGACAGCGTACCTCTGAGGATTTTTACAATTACATGCATAAAATACTTATCAAGTATTACTTATATAGTCCTTGCTTTTACGGCTTTTTTCTTTTATAGGCATGTTTTCTTGTAAAATTGCTAGTTTTGTGTTAATATATTATTAGTTTACTAATTTTATTATTGAACTATAGCGATTTTGGTTCTCCAATATGTTCGGAGTGTTAAAAAAAGCAGTAACAGATTTTACACTTAAAGCAAAAGGTTTATTTGCTTCATCTGAATCTCAAATTTATGTCAAGGATCTTAGAAAGGTAATGACATATACAGATGGAAGAAAATGCAAATATCCAAAGAATTACGATAAGATTGTAAAATCTGGGAAAGTTGTAGAAGTAGATAGTAATGGTAAGACATATAAACTTTTGTATGGCAAGAAAATTTTTGAATTAGCTCTTGTCAAGGAAACGGATGATAGGTCCTATTTTACCATTGACTTTTTAGTTAATCGGGAAAAAAACAAGGATGTTAAGCATTATGATGGCTACTATAAACCATTTGAGTTTTCAAAAATCGATCTTGAAAAACATATTCCAATTTTTGAAGCTAAAAGAACTAATGATCCTAATGGTCGGTTTGAATTAACTCACTCTTCTGTGCTAATGAAAAAGGTAAAAAATGGAGAGGGTAAAGTTCAGGGGGTTGTTGATGAAAAGGGAAGAAATGGAGAATTACTATACACTAGTAATGATAAAAAATTAAGCACTAATTTTTCAGAAATTAGAGATCAAAATGGTAGTCTAGAGCTAGATAAAAGTCTTATATCTGTTCCTATTGTTTTTGCTGCGGGTTTAGCTAAGATTTGCGCTAAACTGCTAACCTTTATTCCTATGAAATTAGGGGAGAATTTGATAGGCAGACAAAATCCAATTGCAAAATCTTTTGGTTATCTTTTTTTCACTCCTGCAGTGGCAGTAAAAAATTTAGTGAATATGGGAGTTACCATACTTAAGGCTCCAATTTTATTGTTTGTAGCAAATGAGAAAAAGTATGGTGATGCTTATCTTACTATGTGGAAACACCAATTGAAAGAATGTTGGAAAGAAGTAAAAAGCGACTTTAATGTTGTTACAAATGGGGAAAGGCCAAAGCCGAAGCAGAAGGATCATAAGCCACTTAGCATAGCGGGTACATGGAAAGAGCTTAACGCTAAAAAATCAGATATTGAAAAAAACTTAGAGAAGGGGTTGAGCAAAAATAGTGAAAGTATAGATAAATCTAGAGAACTAGGTGTTGGAGAAAGCTTAAAGGAAAAGTTGCAAAACAAAGTTAATGAAGAAATAGCTGGGTTTAGAAATAAAAAGAGCGGCAATATTTATGTTGAGAAATTACAAAATGAGAGGAATTCACAGAAAGGGCAAGGCGCTACACACCCTCATTAGCCATTACTTTAAATTGATACTCACCCTCTATTTAATCATTTTACAACAAAAACTTGCAGTATAAGATATTAATCAAATAATTAATATCTTAACTATATGCGCCCTGTAATACTATGTGGTGGTAGTGGCAGCAGACTTTGGCCTCTATCTAAGCCAAAGCAATTTCAGAAAATATTTAGTCAGAATACTATGTTTCACAACACTTTGTTGAGGCTAAAAGGCGATTATATGCCACCCATCATTACCACAAATATACAATATGAGTCATTATTGATGCAGGAATTACATTCATTACAAGAATGTAAAGTAGTTTTTGAACCAGTTAAAATTGGGACAGCGGCAGCAACACTAATTGCTGTGCTTCTCTGCGATAGGAACGAGACAATCTTAGTTCTGCCTTCAGACCATTTTATAGGTGATTTGAATAGTTTTTATGTTTCTATTGAGAAAGCGTCTAAGCTAGCCTCTGAAACTGACTCTATAGTCACTTTTGGGGTAAAGCCTCATGAATTCAATTCTGAATACGGCTATATAAATGCAGTATATGGTCAGAAAGAAAAATGTCATATAGTAAAAGATTTTACAGAAAAACCCGAGCGTAAGGTAAGTAACGATCATTATTGGAACTCTGGAATATTTGTGTTTAGAGCAAAACGCTATATAGATGAGATAAAAAAAATTGCTCCGATTCTCTATAATTTATGTTGTGAAAGTATGAAGCATTTTGTATCACGAGAGAGATTTCTGTATTTAGAACAGCAAAATTGTGCAGGAATGGGTGATACATCTATTGATCACCTAGTGATAGAAAAAGCAGAAAATATTGTAATGATAGAAGCCAATTTCGATTGGATGGATGTTGGCACTTGGGGTTCAGTTTTAGAGTTAAGTAAGAGGTTTAATAAGAATTTTGAGTCGTTTCAAGCTGTAACCAAAGGAAGAGAGCCAGTTTTGATGACAGAAAATGATGCAAAAAATTTACTAGGTAGAGTTTATAAACGGCCAAGTAAGAGCCTAATGTTGTTCATTAATAAAGTTAAGGAAGTAAAGCCAATAAGGAAAGAGATTAAGCCATGGGGATTTTATAGTGTAGTTTTAATGGGCAAGGATTTTCTTATAAAATACCTTTTTATAAATCCACTGAGCCGCACTTCTAAGCAATTTCACCACTATAGAGATGAGTACCATATAATACTATCAGGGGTTGGATATGTTAGTTTAGATGACAAAACATATGCTATAACAAAAAATCATGTAGTAGAGATTCCAAGGAAGGTGTTTCATAAAATTGAGAATAAAAGTACAAGATTTCCTCTTGAGATAGTTGAGTTTCAGGTAGGAAAGTTTTTATCTGATAATGATATAGTAAGATTGGACGATATATATGGAAGGTCTTAATATAGAATATTGAATATATTCTATAAGCTTGCTAAATTTAGACAACCTAATTTGAGGTAAAGGAAAAATTACAGTTATATGAAGCATAAAAAGTATGATATTTAAATCTTAGTATAATGTCTATTGCCTTTGAATTTACTATGGCTATTCGCTATTTGCGAGCAAAGAATTCTAGATTTTGCTCTATAATGGCCTTGTTTTCTATTATTGGTATTGCTCTTGGAGTTGCAACGCTAATAGTAGTAATGTCTGTAATGAATGGGTTCAGAGCAAAGCTGCTCGACTCTGTACTTGGCATTAATGGTCATATTAATGTTTACTTTGATAGAAGCATAAATTCAGATTACCACGCAGTGTTAAAATCTATTGAGAAAATCCCAGGTGTATTAAAAGCTACTTCTATGACCAATGATCAAGTGATCGTTGCATCAAATGGTGGAATTGTGGGTAGCGTAGTCCGTGGTGTGTCAACTAAAGACTTACTTAATAATACTACCGTTAAGAATAATGTAATTATGGGTAACGTGGAAAAATTCGATGAAGGTATCATAATAGGGGCAAGATTAGCAGAAGCTTTGAATATTGATTATGGTGATAACATTATGCTTATATCAACTGAAGGATTTGACGCACTGTCTGGTGAAATACCAAAAATGAAAGAATATAAAGTTGTAGCAGTATTTGATATGGGTATGTTTGAGTACGACAATACCTTGATGTATATGCCCATGAAATCAGCTCAGGCTTTTTTTAATTATAAAGATAGTGTGAGAAATATAATAGAAGTGTTTGTAGATGATATTGCTATGGCTAATAAGCTAGCAAACGCTATAGCAAAAGAAACAGGAATGAGAGCTGAAAGTTGGCAATCTCAGCAAAGCCATTATGTTAATGCTTTAAAAACTGAAAGAAATGTGATGTTTTTAATTCTTACTTTGATTATAGTTGTGGCAGCATTCAATATTGTTTCAAGTTTGATGATGATAGTGCAAGAAAAGAAATCCGCAATTGCAATTATGCGTACGTTTGGTGCAACAAGTGGAAGCATTATGTGCATATTTTGTGCTTGTGGGCTATTAATTGGTTTTGCAGGAACTTGTCTTGGCTCTATTATAGGGGTTGTTTTTTCTCTCAATATTGAAAATATTAGAGTATTTTTAGAAAACATTACCAACATCAAGCTGTTTGATCCCATGATATACTTTTTTTCAAGTTTGCCAGTGATATTAGTCTCTCAAGATGTAGTGAACATTTCTGCGCTTGCATTGTTCTTATCATTTTTAGCGACAATTCCTCCTGCATTGCAGGCAGCTGCGCAAGATCCAGCGGAGATATTACGTTATGAATGATACTCGAAAAAAATGCATAGGTTGGTTCTTAATTATATTGTTATTTGTTAGCCATATTGCAATAATAAATAACATAATATTTTTTAAAATAAACCAACAAGAAAGTGAAGGCAGTATGAATGTTTTAACGGAAAAGATAGATGAACTTAGAACGTTGCTTGAAGTGAATCAATCTAGGGTAGAGAAAAGGATATTTGACTTAAAGAGAAATCTGCACACTCAATGTGAGCAAGGTGATGGTAGTTTAAGGCATAAGAACCTCGCAAAGTTGCTGCTACTTGTGATTAAGATGAAGAATTCGTTATTGCGAGAAGCCAAGTTTGATAATCATATAAATTCAATAAAGCCTTTGATATCAGAGCTTGACGATCCAGAGATAGAAAATGCAGTAAATGAATTGGAAAATTTGAAAGAGGTAGATACTTTACGCGGGTTGAAATTGTCTTTTGAGAAGAACATGACTGTTATTAACTACAATAAAAGTAACTTGTTTAAAAAAATCATTTCAAATTGGATAAAGATAGATGATCGTAGTGATCCACTCAGGTTAAAGCTTGCGGAAATTGAAGAATTAATAAGCGATAATGATTGGCAGAGCATAGCCACCGCAATAAGTGACTTAACATACCCAGAATTCAAACCATGGCTTAATAAATTGAATGATTTTATTGTAGCTTTCAAGAATACTTCAATAATATATCGTCACTTATTACAATACATCTCATGATTTATTTTATAATTTTTGCTTTTTCGTTTTTATTTGGCATATGGATCAAGGTAAGTGGTGAAGTAATAAAATTGGAATTAGGCAATTACACTATAAGTATTGATCTATATTTCGTTATTCTTGCTTGCGTAGTCTTATTATTTTTATTGATTGCAGTTGCACGTTTTTGTTCTTCTATTTCATCAACATTTGCTAACATAAAAAATAGAAGAAGAAGTAGGGAAGAATTGCTTCTCTTTGAAGCTTTCTTTAGCTTAGACTTAGGTAATATAGAGAACACCAATAAGCTAATTAAAAATCTAAATGAAGAAAGTGATAAATTATCTTTAGTAAAGCTCTTTAATTCAGGTAAAACGGGAAATTACAGCTTTTTCAGCCATAATTTAACGAGTATTGCAAGTAAAAATCGCAACTTAGCTCTACTTCTGATAAATAAACTGATTATTCACCTAAAGCAAGAAAGGTTAGTCTTTCAAAAATTTATAGAATATTGCTCTAGTTCAATTAATGATAAAATTTTGTCTATTCCCTTTCAAATAGAGCATTGTATATTGCAAGAAGATTGGATAAATGCAATTTCAAAGTTAAAGGAAGCTATCAAATTCAATATTTTTCTTCCCTTTGATCGTAAAAAGATGTTAGCGGTTTTTTATTGCGCTTTAGCAAAGCAATACGAAAGTAAAGGAAGTTTTTACAAAGCTATAGATTATTTAGCTAAAGCACAAAGTTATTATGCAACTTTTCAGCCCGTCAATTATTTAAAGGCAGAATTATATATCAAGCTTGAAAAAATCAGAAAAGCTTCCACAGTATTAGAGGAAGAGTATAGAGTAAATCCTACTCCTCAATCAGCTAGAATGTATATCAAGTTAAATAATAAAGGCGCTGAAAGACTATATAACTTACGCCCTGATTATTATTTTAGTTATTGCTTGCTTGCTTTGTCTTCAATTAGCTTAGGGAAATATGATCTTGCAAGTCAGCATTTAGATATTGCTATGAAAAAAGCTAATTACATATCAATCTACCTTGTTATGGTACAGCTCAAGATTATGCTGCAAGAGTATGATCAAGCAATTTATTGGTTAAACAGGATGGACTCAGAAGCTGTGCCTGATCCAGGTTGGAAATGTGCTGATTGTAATAAAGAGCTAAAGCAATGGGATTATAAGTGCTCAAGTTGCAATAGTCTTAATTGTATTTACCTTATATTATAAGACTCCATAAGGTGTGATACTTTTACATCGAGATTGCTTTAATATAATCTTTATCTCAAAACAGTAAATCTGTGAGTTTCTTAGTTAGGTTTGACTCCAATGTCAAAAAAACTTGTTTTTAGGCATTACCAGTTATATATTTTAATAAATTAGAATTATATACAAAATGAAGAGCTTAAAGGAATTATCCTTAAGAATTAAGAATATTAAATCTGTGCAGAAAACCACGAAAATAATGCAAATGGTTTCTGCAGCAAAATTATTACAAAGCCAAAAGAAATTATCAAATTCAAAATTGCATATATCTAAGCTGCATAGCATTATTTCTTCACTAGCGCTATCAGCGGATCAAGAGTTACTAGCAAGAATTCTAAATATCAATAATGAAGATTCTTTCCTAGTATTTATTATTGCATCTGATCGTGGTTTATGTGGCAGCTTTAACTCCTCTGTTGTTAAATTCAGTCAGGAGCATATAAACAAATTAATTGCAAATGATAAGAAAGTAGACATTGTTTTTTTTGGTAAGAAAGCTTTTGAGACAGGCAAAAATAGATTTAATTCTAAAAATATCTTGAAGGTTGAAAATAGTAAGGGAATCACACTAAAGCGTGTGGAAGCCTTGGTTAGTGATATGGATCTAAGTAAATACAATAAAGTTAAGGTTTTTTACAGTAAATTCTATAATACCTTCATGCAAAAGCCAATATTAGAAACAATAAAACCATGGAGTAAAGACTCATTATTAATTGATAATTCTGTAGTTAGTCCTCTAACAGATTACAGCTATGAGTATGAACCACAAAATATTGAGTTTATTTTAAAATCTTTGACTCAAGATTATGTTACAGCTGCTCTTTATTCTGCTTTACTTGAAAGTGCAGCAAGTGAAAATAGTGCTAGGATGGTTGCTATGGAATCAGCAAACAGAAATACAAAAGAAATGCTAAATAAACTAGCATTACTTTATAATCGTTCTCGTCAAGCAGCAATTACAACTGATTTGATTGAAGTTATAGGTGGTGCAGAATCTTTATAGAAACTCAAGGAATGAAAAATGAATATATTAAATATTGCAGCAGATATCACTAAACTAATAAAAAAGCAGAATCAAGACGCAGAAGTTACAATATATGAAACTAATAAGACCTCGGTTTCTCAGCGTCTATCAAAAATTGAACAAATATCACAATCTAGAAACTGTACTGTCGGAATTAGAGCTATAGCAGGTAAGAACAAAGCTGCGTATATTTCCACAAACGATTTGAATAATCTTAGTAGTGCAGTGAGCCAAGTGGTGGAAATGGCAAAGAATGCCCAGGAAGATCCTTATATTAGTTTTGCTGTAGATGGCAGTAATTATATCTCTTCTGCAGATTTAAATATCTCAGATAATAATGTTGTAACAATTGATAAATTAAAAGAAATTGCTGAAGCTACAGAAAATTCAGCTCTTGCACATAAAAATATTATTAATTCCGAAGGAGCTTCATCTTCACATACTTCAGTAAATACAGTATTATCAACCGTTTCTGGTTTTGTTGGTTCATTTAGTAAGTCAACTTTTGTTAATCAGGTTTCTGTTGTTGCTGGAGAAAAGAGTGAAATGAAAATAGGCTATGATTACGATGTAGCATGCAACTTCAGTGATTTAAAAACACCGGAGTCAATAGGGAAAGAAGCAGCAAAAAGAGCAATAGATCAATTGGATTCATGTACAATCAGGACAGGCAAATTTCCGGTTGTTTTTGAAAAAAGAGCAGCAAAAGAGCTAGTAAAGAGCTTTGCTTCTGCCATAAATGGTAGCAATATTGTAAATAATAGCTCTTTTTTGAGAAATAGTTTAAATACTCAAATTTTTAATACTGAGATTAGCATTATTGATGACCCATTGTTACCAAGGGGTATAACATCAAGACCGTTTGACGGAGAAGGAATAATGAGCAGAAGAAATGAATTTGTAAAAAATGGAGTACTGCAAAATTGGATTTTAGATCTATATTCGGCTAGGAAATTAAACTTGGAAACGACCGCAAATGCAACTCGTGCAAGTAATGCTTCAATTATTCCTTCAGCTAGTAATTTCTATTTCAAAAATGGTAATAGATCATTTAAGGAATTAATTGAGGAAGTAAAAGAAGGAATATATGTAACTGATTTATTTGGTTTTGGTGTTAATTTAATCAATGGCGATTATAGTCAAGGTGCATGCGGATTTTTTATAGAAAATGGTAAAATAACGTATCCAATACACGAGATTACTGTTGCCGACAATTTGAAAAATATGTTTAGCAATTTAGTTGTTGCAAATGACCTAACTTTCTGTGGGCAGTTTAATTCACCAACGATTAAAGTTAGCGAAATGACAGTAGCAGGTTCACTTAGTGATTAAAAATTTTAGTTGCATTAAGTACAATAACTGTGTACTATTACTATGTAATGTTAAGAATAGACTATGGAGTATAGAAGTTTAGTTGCAATAACTAAGCTTAAAGCATTCTAAATCGTAATTTCAAAGTTTTTCAATCACATTAATAATATTAGTTAGTAGTTTAGGAGTTATCCATATGGAATTTGGTAATATAAAATGGTTTAATGTTGAAAAAGGCTATGGTTTCATCAAGCCAGAAGGTAAAGGTGAGGACGTTTTTGTACATGTTAGTACATTAGAACGTTCAGGGATAAGACCTGATGCACTTCGAGGAGAAGATAAAAAGAAAGGAATGAAAGGGGAAAGAGTAAGTTATGAGCTTAAAGAAGAGCGTGGTAGGAACGGAGAAGATAAAAAGTCTGCAATAAATTTAAGATTGGAAGATTAGTCTTTATGAGGTTTTTAATAGAATTAATTAATATATTGTGAATAATTTCCATGAAATGGGTCTTCCAGCTTCTCTTATACAAGCTTTAGATAAAAATAATCTTTTTGTCCCGACCCCAATTCAAATACAATCGATTCCTTTAGCTCTGCAAGGTAAAGATATTCTTGGGTCTGCTCAAACGGGCACTGGAAAGACTTTAGCATTTGCTATTCCATTGATTGCTAAATTGCTGAATGAGACTAACGCTGGCTCAGGTTTAGTCATCGTGCCAACCAGAGAGCTTGCGTGTCAGGTAACAAGTGAAATAAGAAAACTTCTATTTCAAAATTCTGCACTAAGAGTCGCTTTGTTGATTGGAGGTGAGCCTATTTTTAGGCAGCTAAATCAGCTTCAGAAAAAACCACAAATCATAATAGGTACTCCTGGTCGTATTATAGATCATATTGAGCGTAAAGCTTTGATTACTCGCAATGTCAGCACTCTTGTGCTTGATGAAACGGATCGTATGTTTGATATGGGCTTTGGAATTCAAATTGAAGGGATCATGAAATATCTGCCAAAAATACGTCAGACTCTTATGTTTTCTGCAACTCTTCCTAGTGATATAGTAAAACTTACTGAGAAGTACCTTAATCAGCCAGAGCGTGTTTCTGTTGATTGTCAGGCTACAACTTCTGCAAAAATTAAGCAAGAAATTGTTTATGCATCAGAATCAGAAAAATATGGAAAACTTGTTACACAATTATGTCAGCGCAAAGGATCGATCATTATTTTTGTCAAAACAAAGCGAGGAGCGGATCAGCTAGCTGATAAATTGCACAAAGATGACTATAGCGCTTTGGCAATTCATGGTGATTTAAGGCAGCACAAGCGTGAAAGAGTCATTAATTCTTTTCGTCGTGGCCGCAATCAAATCATGGTTGCAACAGATGTTGCTTCTCGCGGCCTTGATATTCCGCACATTCAACATGTTATCAATTATGATGTACCACAATCGCAAGCTGATTATGTTCATCGTATAGGTAGAACTGCACGTGCGGGAGCTGAAGGATTTGCATTATCTTTTGTTACACCTCAAGATAAGAGAAGACTGCCTGCACTAGCAGATAAAGAAGGAGAGCCAAATTTTGATTGTAGTATGCAATCTCAAAAACGTAACAGCAAAAAGATCCTTAAAAGGCCAAGTACGTTAAAGGCTAAATACGGTAGAAAAAAGATCAATGTATTTAAGAAGAAAAGCAGAGTACTAGAAAAAGCGTATTAATGTACTTAACTATTCTTCTATTCTTTAAAAGCTCCAGTAAGCTTGCTGCAAAGTGAAGTGATTGGAGGATGGTAGAAAGAATATGTAGCTAGCCTAAATTAGATTTACCTACAATTTGATAATCTTAATTTTGCTGCTTATAACGTTTTGAGATTATCACAACGGTATAATGTTAGGCTGTGTGGACTATAATCTGTAGCTTAATTCAATTTGGCTACAACGAGCTGCTAGATTTCAGTTTTTTTAATAATTGTGTGCTACTAATTATATATAAATTTACACTTTTAAAGAGAATAGATGATTTCTAAAAATTTAGAGGCAAGTTTAAATAGAGCGTTACAGATTGCTTCTGATTGTAAGCTTAAATATGCAAAAGTGGAACATTTGTTGCTAGCATTAACCAAAGATGTGGATGTAAATTATGTTTTATCAAGATGTAACATCAGAGCTGGTGAAATCATAAATATAGATAATATTATATTAAGGAATGATCATGGTAATAATACAAAAGGTTTTTTACAAGACAACTCCGAATTAACTGTCAATAAAGTTGAGCCTGATGTGCTATTTCAACGCATAATACATAAAGCCATGATACGAGCTCATCGTCTGGGAAGAAAAGAAATAAATGGAGCAAGTATTCTATTAGAGATTCTGTCTGAGCAAGATTTATACATTGAAGAGCTATTACGTAAACAGAATGCAAAGGATTCTAATTTGATTTATAACATATCCAATATAAAATATTCAGGTGATATAGAGGAATATGTAACTAATCGCAAGATAAAACTTGATAAGAATAACGATATCTCTACTGTAGCAAATAAAGGTGAATTATTAAAAGATGAAGAAGTTCTACAAAATTATTGTAGAAATTTAAATGATTATGCAAGAAGCAAAAAAATAGATTATGTCATTGGTCGTGATTATGAATTAAATCGCACTATAGAAATCTTACTAAGACGCAGAAAAAATAACCCTTTATATGTCGGAGAACCAGGTGTTGGTAAAACAACAATAGTTGAAGGCTTGGTATTGAAAATTATTGAAGGTAGTGTTCCGAGTGCACTGAGATCCAGCATAATTTATGCTTTGGATTTAGGATCACTTCTTGCAGGAACACGCTATAGAGGTGACTTCGAAGAGAGAATAAAGTCTATAATAAAAGTAATTGAGGCAAAACCTGGCGCTATTCTTTTCATTGATGAAATACACACTATTATTGGAGCAGGTTCAACAAGTGGCAGCTTTCTTGATGCTGGCAATCTGCTCAAACCTGCACTTGCAAGAGGTGCGTTGCGTTGTATAGGTGCAACTACATATAGAGAATATAGCAATAGCTTTGAAAAGGATAAAGCATTAGCAAGGAGGTTTCAAAAAATTAATGTAAAAGAGTCTTCTATTAATGATACAGTAAAGATACTAGATGGTATAAAGCATTACTATGAAAGGTATCATGGAGTATATTACACGAAACATGCCATTAAATCTGCAGCTGAACTTTCACACAAGTATATTACTGGGCGAATATTACCTGATAAAGCAGTTGATGTTATAGATGAAGCAGGGGCATATTGTAAGTTACAAAAAAACAGGCGAAAAGTTATAAACAGTAGAGACATTAAGAGTACTATCGCTAGGATTACAAACGTACCTTGCGGGTTTGATGATATGCAAAGAGTAAAATCTTTGAAAGAAAATCTCAATAGGGCCATTTTTGGTCAAGAGCAAGCGATAGAGTTTCTCGTTAATTCTATTAAAATTGCTAAATCTGGTCTGAGAAGTTACAATAAACCCTTGGCAAAGTATCTTTTTGCAGGTCCAACTGGTGTAGGTAAGACTGAGCTTGCGAAGCAACTAGCACAAAATATGGGTATGAACCTTATTCGGTTTGATATGTCTGAGTATATGGAACCTCACACAATATCTAGAATGATTGGTTCCCCTCCTGGATATGTGGGTTACGACCAAGGTGGATTGCTTACAGAATCTGTATCTAATAATCAATATAGCGTAGTACTTCTTGATGAAATTGAGAAAGCTCATAGTGATATTTATAATATATTACTACAAGTCATGGATTATGGATGTGTTACAGACACTTACGGACGTAAGGTTAATTTTTCCAATACGATTTTAATTATGACAACCAATGCAGGGGCATTTGAACGTAACAAAAGTTCTATTGGCTTTGGGTATAAAAACTTTAACATCAGTGACAGCGAAAAAGCAATGGAACGGGTTTTTAGCCCTGAATTTCGTAATCGTCTTGATGCAGTCATTTCCTTTTCTGATTTGGATACGGATGTCATTTTGCACATTGTGGATAAATTTATTCAGGAATTGAAAAAACAACTTATGCAAAAGGGCATAAGCTGCTCAGTGGAAGAAGAAGTAAAGTCTTATCTTGCGCAAACAGGTTATAGTAAAGAAATGGGAGCACGTCCAATAGAGAGGCTAATTGAAAAAGAGATAAAAAGTCATTTGGCTGAAGAAATACTGAATCGTCGATTAATTAAAGGAAAGAAATTAAGGATTTATATTGGTAAACACGGAATTGCTTTTGATATAGTTTAAATTCTTGCTTGAGTATTAAATTTGTAGTATAGTCACTATCTTTTAATGAGGCTATAGTAGCAAGTTTAACCAGAAATCAATATTACAGTAATCAAGATTTACGGAATTTACTTTCAAGGCTGGGAATAGAAGCGGAAGAAGTAATAAGCCAGGAGTTTGATGATGTACTTAAGTTAGTTGAGCGGCGCTTTAGAAAAGTTTCATTAAAATGTCACCCTGATAAAGTAATAGGAGAGAAAGAAAAAAAAGTATCTGAAGAAAAGTTTAAAAAACTTAGTGCAGATAAAGATAAGCTAGAGAAATATCTTAACGACTTAAAAGCAGCTGGCATATCTATAACATTACAGCGAGAAGTGCAGGAAAAACAAAGGAGAATCAATGAGATTCTATTGCGTAGAGAGAAAGCTGTAAATAGAGCATGTTTATTTTTTATATTAGCAAATGTGGTACTTGGTCCGTCGCCTCAAGTCAAATATTGCTTATCACAACTTGCTAACAGTGGCAAAGTGCAAAATATTGCTTATAAATTTTATGCATTCAGCATCGGAGTTTGGCCATGGTTATTTATTATATCCTTTTGTAGTATTATCTATGTAGCAAGTAAACAAAGAGGCTCACAAGAAGGAAATCTAGATAGGTTAAATAGGGGATACAATTTACTTATTGCTGCTGATAATTATGTGATATGTATAGCAGCAGCGTTTGCTGTGTGCAGTTTAGCGTCGGAAATTGCACAAAATGGCTGGCCTGTTCAATATGGAATGGTGCTTATGGCTAATTTAGTATTAGATTTATTACTTATTGCTTTACTTAGAACTTTTACGAAAGCTTCTGAATTATATAGTGAGCACTGCATCAAGCATTTATACGAAGAAGATGCAGAATTTAGCTACAAGGAAAAGTTTGCATGGTATGACTATAAATTAGTGCTTATGTCGCTCATTCTTCCTATTGTTAAAATGTATTTTGAAGATTTAATTCAAGAAAAACCACAACAGCACACCACCGATCCTAAAGTTACACCTTTAAATATAGGTGTAGGAGCAAGAGTATAAAAAGGTCTTTGCTTCAACTATAGTTTTTGCTACACTTTAAGTAAATTTGAAGATATTAATGAGTGAAGAAGTAAAACAAATCCTAAGTTATTACGAAAGTGAAAATCCTGGAGTAAAAGCAAATCTTGCTCGTATTCTTATGCATGGAAAACTTAGTGGAATTGGCAAGTTAGTAATTCTTCCTGTAGATCAAGGATTTGAGCATGGGCCAATAAAAAGTTTTGAAGTTAATCCTGATGCTTACGATCCGCATTATCATTTTCAGTTTGCAGTTGATTCAGGAGTAAGCGCATATGCTGCTCCGCTTGGTATGATCGAAGCTGGTGCTTCAACTTATGCTGGAATGCTACCACTTATTTTGAAGCTTAATAGTGCTAACTCCTTGCACTCGAAAAACTTAACTTCTGATCAAGCAATAACTGCTTCTGTAAAAGATGCGCTGCGTTTGGGTTGCGTAGCTGTTGGGTTTACTATATATCCTGGTTCTGCTAAGTGCTTCGATATGATGGAAGAAGCTCGCGAAATTATAGCTGAGGCTAAGTCTTGCGGCCTTGCCGTAGTGCTATGGTCTTATCCACGCGGTGAAGGAATTTCCAAAGAAGGCGAAACAGCAGTTGATGTTATTGCCTATGCTGCGCACATAGCAGCTTTACTTGGCGCTAATATAATCAAAGTAAAACTTCCAATTAACTATTTGGAAAGGGAGAAAATAGAAACAGAAAATATTGAGTCATTATCTAAAAGAATTGAATATGTTAAAAGATCTTGTTTTGCAGGGAAAAGAATAGTAGTTTTTTCTGGTGGCGAGTCGAAATCAGTGAATGACATATGCAACGAAGCGAAAGAAATTAAGCAAGGCGGTGGTAATGGTTCAATTATCGGGCGTAACACTTTTCAAAGAAAAAAAGAGGATGCTTTATCTATGCTAAAAGATATAATTAATATCTACGCATAAAAAAACGGCTGGGTGGCAGAATGGCTTATGCGGAGGACTGCAAATCCTTTTATACCGGTTCAATTCCGGTCCCGGCCTCTTACTCCAATTAGATCGTTTTTTCTTCTGAAATTTTAACAAGAAGTGTGGCTTTTAATGAAATATTTAAAAAAATAAGATACTATATTCAAAATATAAGCAGTAAAATGCCAAAGAGATTAACGGAAGTTTTATTATTGATTGGTTTGCCCTTCTTGCTTACCAGTTGCACTTTTCACTATTTATTAAAGAGCTCGTATACTCATCTTGCACCAGAAAAGTACCCTTCATCCAACAAACAGCCGGTTTACGTCGGTACAGCTTACAGTGCACAGACTATATATAATGCGTTATTTAATGACTTTCTGTTAATAGGTAAGTCATCATTCACAGCCAAACATGGGCGTGCTAGTCAATATGTTAATTATGGAAGAGAAGTTGGAGCAGATGTGATAATTGTATCATTTCAAAATATGCAAAAGGATAAAGAGCATTTTAGCATCACAGAAAAACTATTATGGGACACAAGCTTAACAACATTTCATACAAGGACCATTATAAACTTTGATCAGGACGTACTCTTTCTAAAAAAGGTAGGTGATGCAAAAGCTCCATGGGAATATGTCAAAGGAGAGTTCAAGCTTCACGAAAAAGACGATACTGATCCATATCTAGGGAATTGGGTAGGGTATAGAATATGCAAGATTGCAATATCTTCTTCAGAAGATGAATACTTAGGATTTGTAAATGAAGATAATTGTAAAGAAAAATCTGGAATAAATAAGATGCTTGCTTGGAAAAATGGGGATGTAAGGTTGCGGATTAATAAACAATCAAAACAGGGATTTTATTTAAATCGAAATAAGATTCCTATACTAATAAAATCTCAAATTAACAAATTTGGCTACCTCGAATTAGTAGATAAAAATACTGATCAAGTTCTGGTTTCCCTTCAGAAAAATTAGTTTTTACTACTCATAGAAACTATATACTTACTATTTTGATAAACCTCAAGCTTTCTAAGTTATTCTTGTTGCATGGTAAAAAATAAACTAAAAATAAGCAAAGTGTTTTACAAAATGATATTACGTAATTTATTGTTTTTACTGCCGCCTGAAATCGCTCACTCCTTGGTAATAACGGCGTTAAAAAAGATGCCCTGTAGGAAACCTATAGAACTACCTAAGTCTTTAAATGTAAACTTTTTTGGTAATAAAATTAGGAGTCCTGTAGGTCTTGCTGCAGGTTTTGATAAAAATGCGGAAGTTGTAAAGCCGATGCTCTCATTTGGTTTTGGATTTATTGAGGCTGGTACTGTAACTAAATATCCCCAATATGGAAACAAAAAACCGAGAATTTTTCGATTAATTAAAGATGAAGGAATAATTAATAGATTGGGATTCAATAATAAAGGAGTAGACTATTTTCTTAAACAGATAAGTAAAACTAAACTTGGTGATTGTATTTTTGGTATAAATATAGGAAGAAACAGTACATCAAAGGACCAAATCAGCGATTATGTTGACTTAATAAAGATAGTATATGGAAAGAGCAATTATATAGTACTGAACATCTCATCCCCAAACACACCTAACTTGCGCGATTTGCACAATAAACAAGAATTATCCAAATTGTTGAAATCTATCACTCTAACCCGGAAATCAATCGATAGCTCTGAATCCATACCGATAATATTAAAAATTTCTCCAGATATAGATCAGCAAACAAAAGAAAATGTCGCTGAGCTTACACTAGAATATAAAATTGATGGCTTAATAGTAAGCAACACTACGATAAGTCGAGATTCTTACTATAATGAGAGTGGTGGGTTGAGCGGCAGGCCATTATTTCAACTTTCAACCGAGTTATTGAGTGATATGTACAAGCTTACTAAGAGCAGGATTCTATTGATAGGATGTGGGGGAGTTTCAAGTGGTATTGACGCATATGAAAAAATAAAGGCAGGAGCCTCTTTAGTACAACTGTACACTGCTCTTGTATACCAGGGGCATCAAGTTGTGAACAAAATCAATCTGGAGCTTGCAGAATTGGTAAAAAGAGATGGATTTAGTAACATTACTGAAGCAGTGGGTTGTATACATTAATTTTGGAAGTTATTGATATTGTTTTAGTAAAGTAGAGCTAACTTTTTAGTGTAAAGGTATGATAGGGAGTGCTTTTCTTTTGAATGATGAACATGAAAGTTTTGAACGATATAATATCTAAAGTTATTAATTATAAATTTACAGATCATGCAATATTAGAAGAGGCATTAACCCATCCAAGCGTAAATAAAAGGAGTAGCGAAGACCAGATCGTAAGCTACGAAAGGCTAGAGTTTTTGGGCGATAGTATTTTGAACATGGTTGTATCTGCTATGCTGTTTAAAATGTTTCCTGAAGAAAAAGAAGGAGCATTGGCAAAAAGAAAAACGGATCTAGTTTGTGGCAGTACCATTGCTAATGTTGCTAAAGAAATAGAGTTAGGTAACTTTATCATAATGAATAATAGTGAACGTTGCAACGGAGGAAAATGTAACTTGAAAAATTTAGAAAATTCGCTTGAGGCACTAATAGGTGCAATTTATATTGACGGTGGACTTGAGAGTGTTGAAAAATTTATTATCCAACATTGGGAAAAGCTAGCTAAAGACATCCTCGATCCTCCTCAAGATCCTAAAACTTCACTGCAAGAATGGACTCAGAGAAATAAATTACCTTTACCAAAGTATGAGCTTGTAAAACAAACTGGACCAGCACACAATCCTGAATTTACTATATCAGTTTGCATAGAGAGTTATGACAAAGTTTCTGCATGCGCTCCTAGTAAGAAAATTGCTGAACAAAAAGCTGCTGAGTTGATCCTAGAAAAAATTAAAAAAACGACTTAGTTTAATCAAAATAGCCGTTAGCATAAATTTAAAGTAAGCTAAGCTCTTTAGTTCAGCTTACATATTTTTTTATCTCAGCCAGAATCTTATCAGATTGACTTTCATCTGAATTTAAATCAGCTACAAAGTGTGTGACATATTTTCCTTCAGGGCCGATAAGGTATATTATTGAAGAATGGTTAATTTCCTCTTCTCCACCTACTTTACTTGCATATACTTTATACTTTGCAACTACTTCATCTATTTTTTGTCTTTCACCAGTTAGCATTTGTATTCTATGGTCAAATTGCTGCTGAAATTCTTTAAGCCTTTCTATGTTATCGCGCTCAGGATCAACTGTGATAAAAAATGTTTGTATCTTATTGTCAGTTTTCTTATCTAACTTTGCAAGTGTTTCTGAAATTATTCCGAGGTTCATAGGGCAAATTCTTTTGCATGAGGAAAATCCGAAAAAAATCATCATATACTTATTTTTAAAATCACTACTGCGTACTGTTTGTCCGTCTTGATTAATCAAAGAAAAATCCCCACCTATTTTAATTTCTGTATCTTGTGAAACAAATATGCCTTGCTTGGTAAAATAACAATAACCTAAGAAGATAGCTGCTACTATTATTAATAAACCAGACAATAACCTTATGAATTTTACCATTAAAGCGTTTCCAATAAAATTAAATCATATCTTGATTAGCTGATTGATTCAACATATTCCTTCCAAAGTGGATTGTTAATTTTATCTAACAATTTCTTATGCTCATCAATTTCTTCGCTGCTTGGTGAATGTTCTCTGCGAGCTAAATTTCGCACTTTATGCTGAATAAACGTAGAGCTATTGTCCTGATCACATTTACTATTAAACAAAAAGGTTTGCAATCCTCCTGTAAGCTCAACGTAGACCTTTGCAAGCAATTGAGCATCAACTAATGCTCCGTGCAACTCTCTACCTTCCAGCGATATGTCAAAACGTTTACATAATGCATTTAAGGAAGCAGGTGATCCTACAAACTTTTTTCTTGCAAGTGGTAATGTATCTAGCACTCTATCTGAGGAAATTAACCCAGCATTTAACTTGCCTAACTCCATATTAAGGAACTTAACATCGAATTCAGCATTATGAATCACCAAAATGTCATTAGATATGAAGTCGAGAAATTCAAATGCAACATCTGAAAATAGTGGTTTATCCTCTAAAAACTCCTCACTAATACCATGAATCTTAAATGAGTGGTAAGGTACATCTCTTTCTGGATTAAGATATCGATGAAATGTTTTACCTGTTGGAACACGATTAATTAGTTCTACACATCCTATCTCGATAATTCGATGGCCAGATCCAGTATCAAGACCAGTAGTTTCAGTATCAAGTACTATTTCTCGCAACCTACTTTCCATCAGTGTAATTAATCTTATTTGTCATTTGTTGTTAAATTTTTATCAGTACTTGCCTTCTTATAGTTAATAGAAACAAGCATCCAAGTTGGGTCTGATGAATTAATATTTTTTTTGAATTGCCATACATCCTCAACTTTGTTAATAGTAGACATACTACCTGATATGACGTCCCCTTCATTATTCTTAACAAAGTTAATTTGCTCTGAAAGGAAATATACTGCAATAAATGCTACATTTTTCACTAACTTTATTTCTAAGATTTTTTGTGAAACGATAGAAACAATTATAGACTCATGTGTCTCTTTACGATGTTTAATCTTATCCACAAAACTGTTATACAAGTCTTTGTCCAGAAGGGGTTTTAATTGAGGTAAATTTCCTTGGTTAAAATATTTTATTATTAATTCAAAAGCTATGCTTGAACCTTCTATAAAATTGGAAATAGAGAACTCTCTGTTTTTTTGTAATATTTGTTCATAAATAGCTTCTATTGAACTTTTGTCATTGCTATAAGTATAATCTTCGATATTTTCTACCACATCCTCTTTACTTTGACTTACATGCAATACACCTGTTAGCTTTTTTAGATTGAGACTGGCTGATCTTCCTAAAGAGTTATATAAGCGTGAAAAAATAAACGCCGCTAGTAAAGCATATATTACAAGCTCTATCATGGTAACTTAACTCCTTTTGATATATAAAGTATCTAAATATTATTAATTATTGATAAAAATATGTTTTTCATATTAACCTATAGTTAGGTTTACTATTCGTTTGTAAATAGATATATTATATAAGAAAGTATTAAAAATCTCAACTTAATTAATAAAGGAGACGTAAGAAATGTCACAACACAAAATGAAAATTCATGGTCAATATGTCAAAGATTTTTCGTTTGAGAATCCAAATTCGCCATTCCTTTCTTCTAGTAAAGCTCCCGATATTAATGTAATGGTTAATATTAATTCAGCAAAATTAGAAGGAACAGAAAATAAAAAAGGAATAAGTGAAGAAAAGCCTTTTCATGAAATTACTTTGCATATAGAAGCCAAAGCAACGGTAAAAGATGAAGATGTAAAAGATGATATAGCTTTCATTTGCGAGGTAAAGTATTGCGGTATTTTTTCAATAGAAAACTTTACAGAGCTAAGTGAAGAAGAGGTGAGACAAGCTTTATTTATTGGTGGACCTACTTTTCTTTTCCCTTTTGCAAGAGAAATAATTGCAAGAACTACAAGTAGTGGTGGGTTTCCTCCACTTATGCTAGATCCTATAGATTTTGAAACTATGTATCAGCAGCAAAGTCAACAACAAAAAAGTAGCGCTAGTAATTCCAATTTTAACTAATACAGGATGAACAATTCTTTAAATGCGAAGACGACTTTAAATATTGATGGAAGGTTATATAACTACTTTAACCTAAGTAACGCTGGTAAATTCTTAGGAGTAAATTTAACCAAATTGCCTTGTTCACTTAAGGTATTGCTTGAAAATTTATTGCGCAACGAAGATGGAGTAAGCGTTAAATTAGATGACATAAAGATATTAGCAAATTGTGTCAAGAAACACATTAATCACGAAATTAGCTACAAGCCAGCAAGGGTTTTGATGCAGGATTTCACAGGAGTTCCTGCTGTCGTTGACTTAGCTTCAATGCGTAATTATGTGAAGAAAAACGGAGGTAACCCAAGCAAAATAAATCCATCTGTACCTGTTGATCTTGTGATCGATCACTCTGTTCAAGTAGATAGTTACGGAAGCACTTCTGCATTTGGTAAAAACGTTGCACTGGAAGTAAAAAGAAATTTGGAGAGATATCAATTCTTAAAATGGGGAGAGTCATCCTTCATAAATTTTAGAGTAGTGCCACCAGGTACTGGAATTTGCCACCAAGTGAATCTTGAATATTTAGCGCAAGTTGTATGTAATGATAGTGGAGTTCTATATCCAGATACCTTGGTCGGTACAGATAGTCACACTACTATGGTAAATGGTTTATCGGTTCTTGGTTGGGGTGTTGGTGGAATAGAAGCTGAGTCTGTGATGCTTGGTCAACCAATTAGTATGGTAATTCCAGAAGTAGTAGGATTTAAATTAATAGGAAGACTTTCAGAGGGAGTAACAGCAACTGATCTAGTGCTAACGATTACTAATATCCTGAGAACAAAAGGCGTTGTTGGCAGATTTGTGGAATTTCATGGTGATGGCTTAGATTGTTTATCTTTGGCAGATAGAGCAACCATAGCTAATATGGCCCCAGAATATGGTGCAACTTGTGGATTCTTTCCAATTGATCAGAAGACACTAGATTATTTAAACTTAACCGGAAGGCAAAATGAGTTGGTTAAATTAGTTGAAATCTATGCAAAAGAACAAGGACTGTGGCGTAGTAATGACGAATTAGCATTTTCTGATACATTGGAACTTAATTTATCGAGTGTGAAGCCAGTAATGGCCGGTCCAAAAAGACCGCAAGATAAGGTTTTTCTTTCACAAGTGGCAGAATCCTTTTCTAAATCGTTTCCAGTTAATGAGTCAAAGGAAGGCGATAAACTCCAAGATGGAAGTGTAGTTATTGCAGCAATAACAAGCTGCACTAATACTTCAAACCCAAGTGTAATGATTGCTGCTGGACTTGTAGCGCGTAATGCAGTAACCCTTGGCTTAAAATCAAAGCCTTGGGTTAAAACTTCTCTTGCTCCAGGGTCACAAGTTGTAACAGAATATTTAGAAAAGTCAGAGTTACAGGAAGATCTAAATGCTTTGGGTTTTAATTTGGTTGGGTATGGCTGTACAACTTGTATTGGAAACTCCGGTCCGCTTAATGAAGATATAGAAAGTGATATTAAGGATAAAAACTTGACTGTTGCAGCAGTTTTATCCGGTAATCGTAACTTTGAAGGAAGAATCCATCCTTTAGTCAAAGCGAATTACTTGGCATCTCCGCCACTTGTTGTTGTGTATGCACTTGCAGGTACTGTACAAATTGACCTGACAAAAGATCCTATATGCAAAGATAAGAATGGAAGTGATGTTTATCTCAAAGATATATGGCCAACAGATAGTGAAGTTGAGAGCTGTGTTAAAAGTGTTGTGACACGTGAAATGTTCATACAAAAGTATAAGGATGTTTTTTCTGGTGATGAGTATTGGCAAAAGATAAAGTGTGAGAAAAGTGAAATCTACAACTGGGATGCGAAAAGTACTTATATACAAAACCCTCCTTATTTTGATAATTTATTGACTGGCAATGATAAAAGCAACATTTTTGATATAAAGGATGCACGAATACTCTCGATGTTTGGCGATAGCGTGACTACTGACCACATTTCTCCTGCTGGGAATATTGCTTCAAATAATAGTCTTGCAGGCATATATTTAAAAGGTTTTGGAGTTGAACCGCAAGATTTCAATTCATATGGATCTCGCCGCGGTAACCACAACGTAATGATGCGTGGAACCTTTACTAATATCAGAATAAGAAATGAAATGGTGAACACTGAGGGTGGCTATACAAAACATATTCCTTCTCAAGAAACTATGTCAATTTTTGATGCAGCAATGCAATATAAAAGAGAAGCTGTTCCATTAGTTGTCATTGCAGGAAAAGAATATGGTACAGGTTCAAGTAGGGATTGGGCAGCAAAGGGTACTGCATTACTGGGAATTAAAGCTGTGATTGCAGAAAGTTTTGAACGCATACATAGGTCCAATTTGGTCGGTATGGGTGTTCTTCCACTTGCATTTCAGGATGGAGTAACGAGAAAGATATTTGATGGTAGTGAGATAGTGAGCATGAAAGGTGAAGTAGTACCAAATGGAAATCTAGAATGTATCATTAAAAGAAAGGATGATTCAGAGCAATCCATTCAACTCAAGTACTGTGTACAAACTGCAACTGAGGTTAAGTACTTGATGAGTGGTGGAGTGTTGAGCTATATACTTGCGCAGTCCTTTTGAGCTATCACAGTCATTAACTAGGTTTTTGAATCGATTCTGGCTCTTTATTTAAATAATAATTTATTCGATGCAAAGTTATGATATAATCTTACCTTACATATGATAAAGGGTGTTTTGTAGATAATTATGATCAGTTCTATACAAGAACCTAACGCATTACGAAAACGATTGCAGGCATTTTATTGTGCTGATGAAAAAAGTCACGTACGTTATCTTGTAGAAAAATCAGAACTTTCGGCTGATTCAAAAAACATAGTTTACAATATTGCAAAACAAATTGTCGAAAAGATTAGAGGTAGTAAATTAGGCATTATAGATTCTTTTATACAGCAGTACTCACTTTCTAACGACGAAGGAGTAGCGCTAATGTGTCTTGCTGAATCATTACTTAGAATACCAGACGATTACACAATAGATGAATTGATAAAAGATAAAATTGCCAACCAAGAATGGAATAAACACTTGAGGCGTTCCTCTTCATTGTTTGTTAATGCTTCTACATGGAGTTTAATTATAGGAAGCAGTATATTAAGAAACAATGAAGAGGATTCAAAATTCTATCACATAATTTCCAGGTTATTGAAAAATTTAGGAGAGCCAATAATCCGCAAAGCGGTGAAACAAGCAATATCCATTCTTGGCAAGCATTTTATTGTTGGAGAAACTATAGAAAAAGCATTGGAAAGTGTGAAATCAGATGACTACAGTAAGTATTTATGCTCTTTTGATATGCTTGGTGAATCTGCTTGCACAGTTGAGGATGCGGAAGAGTATTTTAATTTATACATGCATGCAATAAAAGCCATAGGTGAATCTGCTGACATAAATGATTGCTTTAAATCTCAGGGGGTTTCAATCAAATTGTCTTCACTGCACTCACGTTATGAATTTAGCCAATTTGGTAATATAGCTGAAGAGCTGAGAGCTAAGGTGTTGGAGCTTTGCCATGAAGCAAAAAAATATAACATTTCATTATGTATAGATGCAGAAGAATCAGAAAGACTTGAGATGTCATTAGTTTTATTTGAGCAATTGCGTCTTGATGAATCACTTTCTGAGTGGGAAGGGCTTGGTCTAGCTGTGCAAGCGTATCAAAAACGTGCTTTGTCTGTTCTTGATTTTGTTGAAGATGTTGCCATTCGATCAAAGCATAAGGTTATGGTGAGACTTGTGAAAGGAGCATATTGGGACTCAGAAATCAAGCGCACACAAGAATTAGGGTTAATTGGTTATCCAGTGTTTACTAGAAAAAGCTACACGGATGTATGCTACCTTGCCTGCGCGCAGAAACTTTTAAGCAAAGCAAGTCACTTTTATCCATGCTTTGGAACTCATAATGCTTATACTTTTGCTACTATAATAGAGCTTGCTGATAAAAATCATCCTGGATTTGAGTTTCAGCGCTTACATGGAATGGGTAAAAGCTTGTATGATTATGCAATGTCAGAACTTGCAACAAGCATCAATTGTCGTATATATGCACCAGTTGGTAAACATAGTGATTTATTGCCATATCTTATTAGGCGCCTTCTTGAAAATGGAGCTAATAGCTCGTTTGTCAATCAAGTAAATGATTCTGACGTTAAAATTGAAGAATTAGTCTCAGATCCATTAGAAAAAGTAAAAAGCTTAGAATATGAGCCTCATCCAAGCATTCCGTTGCCAAGAGATATTTTTGGAGAGGAAAGAAAAAACTCCTTGGGGATGGATATTAGCGATTCAATTACAGTTTCGCAATTCGCAAATGATATAAGAGAATTTAGTGAAAAGAAATGGCAGGTTGGCCCTATAATTGATGGAGAGTCGCTTTTTGACAGTGCGAAATTTACTGAAGTAGTCAATCCTGCACATTTGGAAAATGTAATTGGAGAGGCGTCAAGCACAACAAGTGATCAAGCTTTAAATGCTCTTAAAATAGCAGATATTGCTTTTACTGAATGGCAGAATGTTTCAGCAGAAGAACGTGCTAAGCACCTTGAAAGAGCTGCGGATTTGCTTGAAGAAAGAATGAAAGAATTAATTTACATTCTAATAGTGGAAGCAGGAAAAATTTTGTCCGATGCAATAGCAGAAGTAAGAGAGGCAATCGACTTTTTGCGTTATTATGCAGTGATAGCAAAAAATAAACTGAATGACTGGAAAAAATTGCCAGGTCCAACAGGTGAAGATAACTTCATCTTTTTTGAAGGCAGAGGAGTTTTCTTGTGCATATCACCATGGAATTTTCCACTTGCTATCTTCATTGGACAGATTTCAGCTGCGCTTGCAGCAGGTAATGCAGTGCTGGCAAAGCCGGCAGAACAAACACCAATTATTGCCTATGAAGCCATTAAGATACTACATGAAGCTGGGATACCAAAGAATGTATTGCATCTTGTTCCAGGAGATGGTCAATATTTAGGTAAAATATTAGTGCCAGATAATAGAATTTCCGGTGTAGCTTTTACTGGTTCAACACAAACTGCTCAAACAATTAATCGAATGCTTGCTAGCAGAGATGGTCCTATTGTGCCACTTATCGCTGAAACTGGTGGATTAAATGCTATGATTGTTGATAGCTCTGCTCTTTTAGAGCAAGTGACTACGGATGTTTTGCTTTCTGCATTTCGGAGTAGCGGTCAACGCTGCTCCGCGCTTAGAGTGCTATTTATTCAAGAAGATATAGCAGAAAAACAGATAAAAATGATATGCGATGCGACTCAAGAATTAAAGATTGGTGATCCAATACAACTGAGCACGGATATTGGGCCAATAATTGACAAAGTATCTATTGATATGCTGACTAAACATACGGAGAAAATGTCAAGGGACAAAGATTCAAACCTTCTTTCCAAGGTCCCTATGGGTACAAATTCTTATAATGGTTATTTCTTTCCTCCGTACATTTATGAGATACAAAAAATTTCGCAATTAAAGCAAGAAGTGTTTGGGCCTATTTTACATATCATACGTTTTAATAAGTCGCAGTTAAATGAAGTTATAAGTGATATAAACAATACAGGATATGGACTTACGTTTTCTTTGCAAAGCCGTGTACAAAGTAAGATCGATTTAATAAGCAAGAAAATATCAGTTGGAAATGTATACATCAATCGCAATCAAATAGGTGCAGCAGTTGGAATGCAACCATTTGGCGGTAGAGGACTGTCAGGTACCGGACCAAAAGCTGGTGGTCCTAATTATCTGCAACGTTTTTCTATAGAAAAGGTTGTAAGTGTCAACACTACAGCATGTGGCGGTAACATTACACTTGCGTGTTTGGATTGATTTGCAATTTCTAAATTGGAAGTCCGTGCAGTTGTGTATGCAGTACTAAAGCCTAAAACTCATACACTGAAAGGATAGTTGTGATTCTAAGGAGGATTCAAAGAAAGTCTTGTCTTTAATAAAAGAAAAAGGTTGCTATAATTCTGATAAAAGCACTATAAACAAAATGAATGTAAAAAATATCTTATTAGCGTTTTTAGTACAATTTATATTTGATTTGTCATTATTTGCGGCTGATCCTATTTTGCTTAATTGTATTGAAACTCCAGGGATTTATGATCTTGAAACAAGGCCAAAAAGCTTTAACTCTTCAAATAATTTAAGAAGAAAACCTGGCTCTCCAAATAATTCAGCAGGAGAATTAATAAATGTAGTGGGTAGAGTTACTGATGTAAATTGCTTACCGATACAAAATGCTGTGGTTTCTATATGGCACACAGACTCACTTGGCATGAGCTATTATGATGAAAATGTGGAGCTTGATCCAAATTTTGCTGGATCAGGAAGATTTGTAGTAAATAACCTTGGCTATTATAATTTTATTACAATAGTACCAGGTAAAATTGGTGATAGGGCTCCACACATCAACTTTTTGGTCCAACATCCAGATTTTCCAGAATTCACAACACAAATGTTTTTTGCTGATCATAATTGCGATAACTGTGATGATCTTCTTCTTGGTAATCTTATTGAGAGTGGACTTGCAAGCCTTCTGATAGCACCATTTACTTATAATGATCAGGCCATGAAGACCTACACATTTAATATAACCCTAGGTGGGCATAACAAATTTTCTGATAAAAGATAAAGCCCTCCTTGCATATCAGGGGAGTTCATATTAGTCTTAAGCGCTGTTGTACTTAAAATGTATATGAAAAATATCTTACTAATGTTTTTACTATGTTTTATGTGCAGCTTACAATTATTTGCAACGGAGATGTCAACGATGAAGATAACAATTTCTAAAGCTTTACCTGATTTTGAAACGCTAGTGGTAGGTTTGTTTGAGGGTGATAAGCTCATAACTAATGTTCTACAAGATAAGCAAGCTATAGATAACATCAAGAAATTTAGTGGTTTTAATGGAGGTTTTGGTGAATTTTTCTCCGTTACTTCATCAGAGGGAAAAAATATTATAGTTGCTGGTCTTGGAATGAGAGATGAATGGGATGAAAGCAAAGGATTAAATATTGGTGGTAAAATATATTGTGAGCTAAGCAGATTAAGAATCAAGCGAGCAGCTATTTCAATCGAGGGCAGTACAGCAAATGTTGCATATGGAGCATTTCTGCGCAGTTTCAAGTTTAATAAGTACAAAACTAAAAAGGATGAAAAAATTACAGAAGTAGAGGAAATTACATTATTAGTAAAAGATGAACAGTTAAGTAGCATTGAAAAATCATTTGAGCGTTTAAAACACGAAGGTGAAGGTATTTTTCTTGCACGTGCTTTTACTACTGAGCCACCTAATATTTTATATCCAGAGTCTTACGCTAATCGTATAAAAGCTGAACTTACTAAACTTGGTCTTGAGGTTGAAGTGCTTGATAAAAAGCAAATGGAAGAGAAAAAAATGGGAGCCCTGCTTGGAGTAGCACAAGGAAGTAGTAAAGAGCCAAAGTTAGTGGTGATAAAATGGAATGGGGCTTCTCAAGAACAAAAACCAATAGCTTTTATAGGCAAGGGTATAACGTTTGACACTGGTGGAGTGTCACTTAAACCCTCACGCGGTATGGAATCAATGAAATATGACATGGCAGGTTCTGCTACTGTAGTTGGAGTGATGCGTACTCTAGCTGGGCGAAAAGCAAAAGTAAATGCAATTGGTGTGGTTGCACTTGCAGAAAATGCAGTGGATGGTAATGCTCAAAGACCGAGCGATGTAGTCACTTCAATGTCTGGACAAACAATAGAAATATTAAATACCGATGCAGAGGGAAGACTAATACTTGCGGATGCTTTATGGTATACACAAGATAGATTTGCACCGAAATTTATGATTGATCTTGCAACTTTAACTGGTGCTATAGTGGTTGCACTGGGAAATAATGAATATGCTGGTCTTTTTTCAAATAACGATGAATTAGCGAATCATCTGATTGATTCAGGAAATGAAGTAAATGAGAAATTATGGCGCTTTCCTATGAATGAAACTTATAACAAAATTATTGATTCGCCGATTGCTGATGTGCAAAATATAGCTCCTGCAGGTTCTGGTGGAGATAGTATAATGGCTGCACAGTTTCTACAGCGTTTTGTAAACGACACTTGTTGGGCACATTTAGACATTGCAGGCACTGCTTGGCACGAAAAAGGCACTGATATTTCTCCAAGAGGGGCAGTAGGTTTTGGTGTAAGGTTGCTAAATAAGTTGGTTGAGAAGTACTATGAGATTAATAATTAAGGATCTTTGTATTGAGTTTATAGCTTAATTTACGGCTACATGAATGTCTATTTATAAGACGTAGAAAATGATATCATCAAAGTAACTTACATTTTCTTTTTTGGGGATTCTAAAGTTACACACTTGAGCAGCATCAAGAGAAAGTATTTTGTTCAAATGATGATTGTAATGATGGACTATTAAAACTTTAAAGCTATTTGGTATTGACGGTATATACTTAAATGTTAGAATAAAATAGGAAGTTTTTAGGATTTTATATGGCAGCAGGCGGAAAAGCGAAAACAGCTAGTAAAAATAACCCTACTCAGCGTAAGAAAGCAGAACAAAAAATGTATAAGGATAAACCGGTAAAGCCGGTTAGATATATAGACCGTGATTCACGTATGAACTATATGTCTGCTCAATACGATAACGGCAATCTAGTTGAAGATGAGGTAAGCGGCAATCCTATAAAGTGGGAAGCTATATAGTAGTTGTGGTTAAAGTTACTATTAATTCTAAGGAATGTGAAGTAGAGCATGGGCTCACTATAATTCAAGCTTGTGAAGTTGTGGGCGTTGAAGTTCCGCGGTTTTGTTATCATGAGCGTTTAGCAATTGCTGGTAACTGCAGAATGTGTTTGGTTGAAGTTGAGGGTGGCCCTCCAAAACCAGTAGCTTCTTGTGCAATGCCAGTTGCAGAGGGTATGGTTATTCATACCGATACTCCCAAGGTAAAAAAGGCGCGTGAAGGTGTACTTGAGTTTTTGCTAATAAACCACCCGCTTGATTGCCCAATTATTTGTGATCAAGGTGGTGAGTGCGATTTGCAAGATATAACAATGGCTTATGGGAAAGGAATAAGCAGACTTGATGAGAATAAAAGAGCTGTGCCAAAAAAACATTTTGGTCCGCTGATTGAAACTGCAACAATGAATAGATGCATTCATTGTACTCGATGTGTTAGATTTTTGTCCGATGTTGCAGGTACAAATGAACTTGGAGGAATTGGAAGGGGAGAAAATATAGAGATTAGTACTTACATAAAAAGGCATATTAGCTCTGAATTATCTGGGAATATTATAGATCTTTGCCCGGTGGGAGCTTTAACTTCAAAGCCCTATTCTTTTACAGCGCGTCCATGGGAGCTATTACATTGTGAAACTATAGATGTGCTAGATGCTGTGGGAAGTAATATTAGAAGAGTTGATTATCGCGGTCCTGAAGTGATGAGAATATTGCCAAGGCTTAATGAAGAAGTGAACGAAGAATGGATATCAGACAAAACTCGCTTTGCTTACGATGGACTCAAAGTACAACGCCTCGATCGACCTTATATAAAAAAAGAGGGCAAATTAATTCCAGTTGATTGGAATGAAGCATTGGCTTTTGCTGCAAAGAAACTAAAGAGTACGAAATCAAACAAAATAGCTGCAATTGCAGGTGATTTAGCAGATTGTGAGTCTATGCTTCTACTCAAAGAAGTGATGCAGAAGCTTGGTTCGGGGAATATAGACTGCAGGCAAGATGGTGTAAATCTTATATCAAGTAATCGTGGATCTTATGTGTTCAATACCACTATTCAGGGTATAGAAAGTGCAGATTTATGCTTGCTAATCAATACGAATCCAAGGATAGAAGCACCAATCATTAATGCAAGATTGAGAAAGAGATATTTACAAGGCAATTTTCCTATTGCAAGCATTGGCCCTAACGTTGAGTATTTATACCATGTTGAGAGGTTAGGCAATAACCCAAATATCTTAGACGAAATAGCAAAAGGAAATCATAAATTTTGCAAGCTGTTGAGTGTTGCCTCAAATCCTATGCTCATCATCGGTCAAGATTCATTAGTAAGAGATGATTCTGAATCAATTTTAGCGCTAACTGGCAAAATTGCAGAAAAATATTTAACATGACCAGAGATGACTGGAATGGCTTTAACGTACTACATAAGGCTGCAGCAAGGGTTGGTGGACTCGATATTGGATTTGTTCCTAAAAAAGATGGAAAAGATATTAGTCAAATACTAAAGCAAGCAGAAAGTGGTGAGGTGGAAGTTGTTTATCTTCTTGGCGCAGATGAAATTGATACATCAAAATTAGAAAATACATTTGTAATTTATCAAGGCCACCATGGTGATAGGGGAGCACATATAGCAGATGTCATTCTACCTGGAGCTGCATACACAGAAAAATATGCAACTTATGTAAATACTGAAGGGCGAGTACAGAGAACAAATTTAGCTGTTTTTCCTCCTGGTGAAGCAAAGGAAGATTGGTTGATTATTAAAAATTTATCCCAATATTTGGGCCTTTCCTTGTTATATGATAGTTTATTTGATGTGAGAAAAAAATTAGATACTATCGGTCCACAGTTTAGAAGTGTTGATCAAGTGGTAAAAAATACATGGGTACCAATCAGCAATGGTAAAATAAATTTAAGTAATACGCCTTTTACTTTAAAGGAGTGTAATTTTTATATGACAGACTCAATAGGTCGTGCTTCAAAAATAATGGCAGATTGTACTAAGGATTTTTATGAACACTCTACTTAATATTTTATTTATTCTAACACCATTATTACTAATAACTCTGGTATATTTTCAACGAAAATTAAACTCTATATTTTTGTGTAAAGAACAAAATAGATTAGAAAAACAGTTCGTTTATAAGCTAGTTGATTTTATCAATGATATTATTGTACTATTTACGGAAGGATATGTATGGATGGCAATAACATTTATTATAGTTACCGAGGGAAGAGGGAATTATTTGCCTCTCACAATGATCTTAATTATGATGTCACTAGTGTCATTCATATGCATATCATTTTACTATTCTATTAAGCTAAATGCTGTACAGAAAAGTGTTGTCCTATTGATTTCAATAGGGACATTGTCCTTTGTGTCTAGAGCATTTGCTGTATTTTTTATTGCCACAATTATGAACTATTTTTTTGATTTAGGGTTGCATGTACTTGATATTTGATATTCTTTTTCTTCTTATTCCACTTTTGCTTTCAGTAGCATATTTAGTGTACTTTGAGCGTAAAGTTATTGGTGCAATTCAACTAAGGCATGGTCCAAGTGTAGTAGGGCCATTTGGGCTACTACAGCCATTTGCAGATGCTATCAAATTGATAATTAAAGAGCCGATAATACCATTTAGAGCAAACACCATACTGTTTATTATGGCTCCAATGCTCACCTTTATTTTAGCATTAATTTCCTGGGCAGTTATACCGTTTGGAGCTGAAATAACTACAGAAAATGGACAGCAGGTAATAATCCCTAAGGTAATATCAAATATTAATGTTGGAGTGCTTTATGTGCTAGCTATATCCTCTTTGGGAATATATGGCATTATTATTGCAGGCTGGTCTAGTAATTCTAATTATGCATTTCTTGGCGCTATAAGGTCAGCTGCTCAAATGATTTCATATGAAGTTTCAATAGGTCTAATAGTTGCTACAGTTGTTATTACAACTGGCACATTAAATCTTGGAGAGATGGTGGTAGCGAAACATAATATGCCATTTTGGATTGATTTATTACTAATGCCTATAGGAATAATATTTTTTATTTCTTTGCTTGCCGAAACTAATCGTCACCCATTTGACTTACCAGAAGCTGAAGCAGAGCTCGTCTCTGGGTATAACGTCGAGTATTCATCAATGCCTTTTGCTCTCTTTTTCTTGGGAGAATATGCAAATATGATTTTAGCAAGCGCTATGATGACAATATTCTTTCTAGGAGGGTGGTATCCTCCATTAGAGCTTAGTTTGCTGTATAAAATTCCTAGTTTAATCTGGTTTGTTTTGAAGATAGTTGTACTTTTGTTCATATTTGTTTGGATTAGAGCTACAATACCTCGTTATCGTTATGATCAATTAATGCGTCTTGGTTGGAAAGTATTTTTGCCAATATCGGTACTTTGGGTTATACTCATTTCAGGAGTGTTGCTTTTTACTGGGAATTTGCCTGGATCCAATGTTTAATTTCCCAAATACAAGGTTAAGGCGTAGGCGCTCAGGCAAGTGGATTCGCAATTTAACAAGTGAAAGCACTTTATCAGTAAATGATTTGATTTTTCCCTTATTTGTTCATGACGGAGAAGAAACAATTGAGCCAATTTCTGGCTTAACTGATATCAAATGTTATTCAATAGATGGATTACTTTCTATAATTCAGAAAGCTAAGGACTCGGGGATTAATGCTGTTGCAATTTTTCCTGTAGTTGATAGTAAACTAAAATCTGAAAACGCCAAGGAAGCGTACAATCCTGACAATTTAATCTGTAAAGCAATTTGTGCTGTAAAATCAAATGTACCGGATATTGGCATTATTGCAGACATTGCACTAGACCCATACACTACTCACGGTCATGATGGCATTTTAAAAAGCAGTAGGATAGATGTAGAAAATGACGAGACTGTGTCAGCATTATGTAAGCAAGCACTTGTTTTAGCAAAAGCAGGATGCGATATAGTTGCTCCTTCTGATATGATGGATGGCAGGATAGGAAAAATAAGAAAAACATTGGATGATAATAACTTTCAGAATGTGTCAATATTGTCCTATGCAGTAAAGTACTGTTCTAGCTTCTATGCGCCATTCAGGCAAGTTGTCGGTTCGTGCGCATCATCAAATTTCATCGACAAAAGTGGTTATCAAATGGATTATAGAAATGCACGTGAAGCAATCTGCGAAATCGAAATGGATATAGATGAAGGTGCAGATTTTATTATGATAAAGCCAGGTATGCCATACTTAGATGTAATAAAAATAGCAAATGAAAAGTTCAATTTTCCGATTTTTGCTTACCAAGTAAGCGGCGAATACGCAATGATAAAAGCTGCAGCAAATAATGGATGGTTGGATTATAACAGAGTGATTTATGAGTCCTTAATTGGTTTTAAACGTGCAGGTGCAAGTGCAATATTTACCTATGCTGCACTTGATGTTGCAAAAAATTTGGTATCTACTTAGCAGTCTGAAACATCTAAGTAGGTAGCTGGCTGAAGTGACTTGACAAACCTTCCCACTTTCCTTATCATATCAATAAGAGTATTTATCCTTGTTTTTAATCTCTGCAGATTTAACAACAAAAATTCAGTAAAAAACTCAGGTATATATTGGCAGATTACATAAAATTATAGCGGCTGCATGTCTTTTTTATTTTTTCTACATTCAGCCAAAACACGCTTATTTTAAGCGTTAGCACATTATTATAATGCCAATTTACATTATTATAGGGTCAAAACTCACTACTAGGGGATTCTTTTGCCTTTTTCTCGCTTGGTAAATTTTTTAATATTTATAGTTAAAGCTTCAGGCCAGCACTTGATGCTGGAATGGCTTTGTTGCACAGCTCTTCGGATAGTGGGTAATGTATAATAAATTCATGAAGCTATATCAAACTTAGCCATGCCTATTTCAGTAAATTTGTTAAGCAAATAACACTTGAGTAGCAGTTCCTTCTCACGATTAATCTCAGATTTATTCCTAAAACTAAATCCAAATATTTGCTTCAGTCGCGAGAAAAAACTTTCTATATAAGATCTCTTCCAATTAGATCGTTTTTAACTATTTGCCTTTTTTCTATGCAAGAAGTGTATTGATAAGTCCATTACAATTCAGTATTGTGAAAAATATAAGTCAAGTGTTAGTTAGGACATGGGGATTTTTTTTCAATTTTTGGGTAAGATGCTAGGCAAGGTTTTTCCTGCCAAAATAGTAAGCTCTTTTTTAGGAGTAGGATATTTACCGGGTTGGCAGCATTATTGGTCTTCTTTTCTAATATTATTTATTACCGACATTATATTAATGCTTACATACGGAGGTGATTTTATACTATATAAAATGCCGAATTCAGGCATAGTTGTAGCTGCTATTTTTACCAAGCTAGCAATAGTTATGTTAGTGCTGCAATTAGTTGGCATATCTATTTTTCATACTCAAGATCCTTCAGCCAGCAGTGATGAGAATATAGTAATACAAATAGCATCAGGACAGGTGATGACTGTTGCGTTTTCGATGCCGGCAATAATGTCAATTTATTATATTGTAAGTAAATTCTATTTAAGTATATGCAAGGCAATACTTCAATGTCCATTTTGGTTTAATGATCTTATGCATTTGTTCTTTTTCTTTATAATACCTTATTTATTTTTTAATATTGTAGAAGTAATAAAACCATGGCCGATAAGTACGATACAGCTTAGTTATAACAATGCAATATCAATCACATTTGAAGGGATTTTTCATGTGTTTTATGCAGTGATTTTATTGTACTTGACTGCATTTATATTCTGCGATCTGACTATGCATGATGCGATTGTTTTAAACAAAAGCATATTTGAGTATGTAAAAGAAAGTTCAATAGCCTTGAGTGACTATTTTCATGGCACTATTAAAAAAATAAGTATAGAATAGTACTTATTTGCTTATGTATTCAGTTTAAAAGATATACAGTTTGCGTGAATCTACAGGATATAATAAAGGGATTACAAGATTTTTGGGCAGATGAAGGGTGTACTATACTTCATCCATATACGTCTGAAGTTGGAGCTGGAACACTACATCCTGCAACAATCATGTCAGCGATTGACGAAAAATCAACAAAAATTGCATATCTGCAACCAGTAATCAGACCTGCAGACGGACGCTATGGTGACAACCCTAATCGTTTATATCAGCATCATCAATACCAAGTTATAATAAAACCATCTGGCAGCAATTTGCAAGATATTTACTTAAATAGCTTAAAAGCTCTTGGTGTATCGACAAAAGAATATGATATTAAGTTTATTGAAGATGATTGGGAAAACCCAAGTGTTGGCGCATCCGGTCTTGGTTGGGAGGTTACATGCAACGGAATGGAAGTAACACAACTTACTTATATACAGCAAGTGGGAGGTATTGACTGCAGAATAATTCCTGGTGAAGTAGCATATGGGTTAGAGCGTTTAGCAATGTGCATACAGGGTGTAGATAATGTTTACGACATAATGTGGAACGATAATGGTGTAACTTATGGAGATATTTTCAAACAAAGAGAGCGAGAGTTTTCTTACCTGGCACTTGATTATTATGATACTAAAGTAGTACAACAGCAGTTTGAGGATACAGAAAAACTGTGTAAATTCCTTGTTGAAAAAGAATTGCCGATAGCAGCTTATGACCAATGTATTAAAACGAGCCATCTACTTAATCTACTTGATGCAAGAGGTGTGCTTGGTGTGAATGAACGTACAGCCTATATTGGTAGAGTGAGAGAGTTAACAAAAAAATGCTGTGAATTATATAGAGCAAAGTAGAATATGTTGTCACAATTATTGTTTGAATGTCTTTCAGAAGAAATTCCATCAAGAATGCAGAATTCATCTGCAGCTCAGGTTAAGAGCTATATCACTAATGCTTTTAGTAAAAATAATGTGAAATTTGCATCTATAGAAGTTTATGTGACTGCACGTCGCATTGCTCTTTTTATTGATGGCATAAGTGCTTTAGAGCTAAAAGATTCTAACAATGAAATTAAAGGACCAAGAGTTAATGCACCGAAAAGTGCTATCGAAGGTTTTTTGAGAAAAAATCGGAAAGGTGAAGAAGATTTACTCATTCGCAAAGTAAATGATGAAGATTTTTACTTCATTAAGAGAGAAAGCTGCTTATTTAACATCAACGGGTTTCTCAAAAATCAACTGGAGGAAATGCTAAAAAACTTTTCTTGGCCAAAGAGTATGAGATGGAGTGAAAGAAAAGAGAGATGGGTTAGGCCAATTAAAAATATTCTATGTATTTTAAATGACGAAATAATACCTATATCTTTTGCAGGGGTTACAGCATGCAACGTGACGTATGGTCATAGGTTTCTTTCAGGTGATGCAGTACTTACTGTTAAAACGCCCAAAGACTATTTTGAATTGTTAGAAAAAAATAATGTCATTCTCCAGTTGGACAAAAGAAAGCAATTTATACTAGATCAGATTAATAAGTTTACAAAAGAGGAGAACTTACAACTTGAAAAAAATGATTATTTACTTAATGAATTGGCAGGGCTTATAGAGTGGCCAATAGTATTATTTGGTAAAGTAAAATCATCAGAATTACCGAAGAAAGTAATACTTAGTATAATTAATACGCAGCAAAAGTATCTTGCTTTAAGTGATGGACAGAAAATTTCACATTTTGTTACTGTTGTAAATGTTAACAATAATGAAGTTGTCAAAGGCCATGAAAGAATATTAGAAGCACGTCTTGCTGATGCCCAGTTTTTGATATCTCAAGACAAGAAGGAAAACCTAGATTACTATGTCAAAAAATTGAGCTCTATTTCATTTCATGCTTCGCTCGGTAGCGTAGAAGAAAAAGTGAAGCGTATTATTACTCTGTCAAAGTATGTAGCGATATTTATTCCACATGCTTCACTAATTAAAGTTGAACGTGCTGCATATTTAGCAAAGGCAGATCTTGCAACGTTGATAGTGAAAGAATTTCCGGGATTGCAAGGAGTAATGAGTGGATACTACGCTTCTTATTTTCAAGAGGATAAAGAAGTAGTGGAAGCTATAACTGAGCACTATAAGCCAATTGGATCGGACCAAGAATGCCCTAGATCTCCTACTGCGATTGCTGTAGCTATTGCAGACAAAATGGATAGTTTGGTTGGCTTAATTGCAGCAGGTGAGAAAATCTCTGGTTCGTATGATCAGTTTGGTTTGCGGAGAATGACAATTGGTATAATTAGAACAATACTTGAAAATAATTTGCATATTCCAATTAGATTGCTGATAGATAAGTCAGTATCTTTATGTTCAAGGCTTCTATTGAATAAAAATATAACTCCAGTTGATAAGCCAAGTGAAAAACAAATTTTAGAACTAGTATTTAAATTCTGCTTAGAAAGGTTCAAGATTATTTTAAAAAATAGAAATATAAGGCAAGATGTTGTAGATTCAATACTATATAAAGTCGATATTAATGATCTGCTGAAAGCGGAAAAGCAAACTGTGATATTGGATCGTTATCTTAGTACAAAAGAAGGTGAACAGGTTCTAAGCACTTATAAAAGAGCCAGTAACATGATGAGCAAAGTGAGAAAAAGTGATGGCACTACTTATAATGCATCTTACAGTAAGAAGTTTTTGATTGAAGATGAGGAGATTGCGCTATCAAATTGTGCTATAGATGCTTGTAAAAACATAAAACAAGCGATAGAAAATAACGACTTTAATACAGCGCTTGATGAACTTGCTCGTTTTGCTTCATTTATCAATCAATTTATGGACAGTGTAAAGATTAACTGTGATTCTAATGAGCTTAGAATAAACAGGTTATCTTTGCTTGCAAATGTTGTTTCTACCTTTCATTTAGTAGCAGAGTTTAACCTTATACAGGTTAAACAATTGATAAATGCTCAGGCAATATAAGGAACAAATCAAATCATCTCCACAATCCTGTGGCGTTTATAAGATGATTGGAGATAAGAGTAAGGTTTTATACATTGGTAAAGCAAAAAACTTGAAGTCGAGATTATCTGACTACCTTCAATTCGAAAACCTTTCTGAACGAATCAGAGTAATGATCTCACAGGTTATTAAGGTTGAAATATTCATCACTGAGAATGAAATCGAAGCATTGCTTCTTGAAGCACAGTTAATAAAATCGTTAAAACCATCTTATAATATTTTGCTTAGGGATGGAAAATCTTATCCTTATATAACAATTTCTAAGCATGATTATCCAAGAATAGCGAAATATAGAGGTAAGTTTAAGAAGAATGAGTTTCATTACTACGGCCCTTTTCCATCTGCTGCTGCTGTTAAGAACACTATATTATCATTGCAAAAAGCTTTTCTCTTAAGAGTATGTTCAGATCAATATTTCTCTTCAACAAAAAGACCATGTCTTGAGTATCAAGTTAAGCGCTGTTCAGCACCATGCGTAGATAAAATTACAAAAGATGATTACTGCAAATCAGTAAAACAAGCACAAGATACTCTGCTAGGAAGGAATAAAGAAGTGCAAAGACAGCTATTTTCTACAATGGAAAAGTGCAGTAGGGAGATGAACTACGAGCTTGCTGCTGTCTATAGAGATCGATTGAAATTTCTTCAGCAGATTCAAATGCAGCCAATGGATTTTTCTTTTGAAGAAGATGCAGATTTCTTTAGCGTTGTACGTGAGGCAGACTTAGCATGCATTGGTGTACTATCTTTCAGAGATAAAGGTAACTATGGAAGCATTCCTTACTTCATTGAGAATTGTAGTGATCATTCAAATGATGAAATTTTATCCACCTTTTTGGTCAATTTGTATAATCCAGTTAACACACCACCAGCGCAAATTTACGTTCCCGATTTTATTAAGGATAAGGAAATTATAGAACAAGCACTGTATGCTCTTACTCAAAAATCAATAAAAGTTTTGTATGCGAAAAATAGTAAAGAGCGTGATTTGTTGAATTTTATTTACAATAATTCTAAGCATAGCCTAGAGCAGAAGCTTACTGATTATAGAAATAACCTAGAAAAGCTCGAAGAGCTTAGGAAGATTTTCTTGTTACCAAATATTCCAAAGCGTATCGAGGTTTATGATAATAGCCATATATCTGGGAATCAACAAGTTGGTGTGATGATTGTTGCAGGGCAGGAAGGTTTTTTAAAAAGTGAATACAAAAAATTTACTATAAAAGAAGAAATTTCAGGTGATGACTATAAAATGATGAGAGAAGTGCTGACTAGACGTTTCTCTGGCAATATAAAAGATATAATCCCTGATTTTTTACTGATTGATGGCGGTCCAGGACATGTTTCCATAGTGCAGAATGTATTGGAAATATTGAATATAAAAGTTCCTTTTGCTTGTATGGCAAAGGGTCATGATCGTAATGCAGGAAATGAAAGATTTTATGTGCCGAGCAGAGAAGAATTTACTCTAGCAAGTGACAGCAAGGTCATGCTTTATTTACAATTGCTACGTAATGAAGCTCACCGCTTTGCAATAACTTCGCATAGAAAAAAACGCGATAAACAGTTTTTTGCCTCACAATTAAGCAAAATATCTGGTGTTGGCAGTAAAAGAAAGAAGGCACTCATGTCTCATTTTGGCTCGGTAGAAAACATAAGCAAAGCTTCTCTAGCTGAAATTCAAAACGTACCTGGAATTAGTAAAGGTTTAGCAGAAATCATTCTTCAACACGTGAATTCTAAGAAAGGTACTCCTAAATAGGTACTCTAAAATTAACCTTTATTTCTTCTTAATAAGACATAAAAAGCTCCTTTGCCACCATGTTTTTTTATGGCTTGCTGATAGTATAAGATCATATTTCGAACTTTTGTGTCATTCAACCACTTATTTAAGCTATTCTTTATAGTGTCTATTTTATCTGTACTATTACCATGCCCCGTAATTACCAATAAACATCTATTCCGTACTTGATAATTTTTGACAATAAAATCTATCAATTTACAATAAGCATTATCTATACTATAGCCGTGCAAATCGAGTTTATCGCTTATAAAATATTTGCCCCTATCGATCTTTAATTTTGTATTGTAGTCAAGACAAAATGATGAATCACCATTATCAGTATTAAGAAAATTTTCTTGTAAACTAGAGGCACCTTTATCAATCATAGATTTTATATCTACTTTGTGATCAACTTTCAAAGTAACTTTTCCACATTCTATTGGCTTAACATTTTTTTGCCAATCTAACTCATCATCTGACATAAATTCATTAATTGAACTGCATAATTTTACAACAATATATAAACACAGTAAAATATTGCTTATTCTATAAAAAACTGATTTTCAATAATGAGATGAAATCATCAAAAGCTAATGAAAACTGTTGGATATATGGAAAGCACACTTGTATTTCAGCATTAAGAAACAAAAATAGGCGGTGTATAGAACTGTTAGTAACAGAAAATTTCTACAGAGAATTTGAGAAAGAAATTAAACAATGTGCAGATAGTAAGGGCATTAAACCTCGACTGGTAGAGAACAAAATGTTCAATGATGTTTTACCCAAAGGTGTAAATCACCAAGGAATTGCTTTAAAAGTTGCTCCTATTTTTCACAGCTTAAATATCGAAGAAATAGCTGAAAAAAACTCTACTATAGTCATTTTAGATCAAATTACTGATACACACAATATAGGATCGATTTTAAGAACCTCAGCTTGTTTCAACATTGATGCACTGGTTTTACCACATCACCATTCACCGAGCGAAAATGCATCTATCGCAAAAGCAGCAAGTGGAGCACTGGATATTGTCCCTCTAATATACGTTACAAACATAGTAAAGACGATGGAGTCTTTAAAAAAGATAGGCTACTGGTGTTATGGGTTTGATTGCAATGCAAAGGAAAATATAGATGAAATAAAGAATTTTGGACAAAAAAGAGTAATTGTTTTTGGTTCTGAAGAGAAAGGAATGCGGAGACTAGTTAAAGAAAATTGTGATTATGTTTTAAAAATCCCAATGTCAAACGTAATTGATAGTCTAAATGTTTCAAACGCAGCAGCAATAGGACTATATTCCATTTACATTAAAACAAAAATCACTGAAAATTAGTTGCAATGAAAAATATACTTCTTGCCTGTTATCAAGACCGTTGGAATCTAGAAAAAAGAATGCCATTTTAGCTTCACATGCACAGCTGGAAGATGTCATCCCAGTGCGTGACACTGGGATCCAGTTAAATTTGCGAGTATAAAAGTAATGTTAAAATATAACGTTTCTTATGATGATGGGAAAAATGGATGCCAGTGTCTGGGCACTGGCATGACATCTTCCTACAGAATAATGTTCGTACAGCTGTGTATCACATGCTGGAATGACAACAGTAAATGACATCGTACTATGTCATTCACCAGCACTTACATTACCAATCCCAAGAAAGAGGTGAACTTGAATCTTGTGGAATTGCAAAATTCGATTGTTCTTGTGAAATTATATCTTGTACAGCGCCTTTGAAAATTGGATCACTAGAGCTGAGTATAGTGCTTTTAGAGTCCTCTTGTGACATTACACCTTGTACAGCACCTTTGAAAATTGGATCACTAGAGCTGAGTATAGTTTTTTTAGAGTCCT
>NZ_CP016430.1:753709-753800 GCF_003999585.1 Wolbachia endosymbiont of Bemisia tabaci
TGTATGCAGTTTGTTCCAAAAATCTAACACAGATTGCTTGTCTGTTCCTTCTGCTCTATCATACAAGGCTTTCACATCATTATAATCTATG
>NZ_CP016430.1:753860-761517 GCF_003999585.1 Wolbachia endosymbiont of Bemisia tabaci
ATTGTGTCTTTTAATACCTGCTCTTTCTCCTCCACTGAAGCTGACCTTTTTGCCCTTGTTGGAATTTGTGGTTGATCAGACTGTATTTCACTATTGTCGTTTCTCTCTTCAGCAACAACATTAGTAGTACTATGGCTCATGTGTGACGTATCAATCTCTGTCTTAGTTTCACTTACTTGCCCTTTTGGACTTTCGGTTTGTTTCTCTTTTGTGAATATTCTCTGATAGTCCGTGTAGCCTCTGTTAGTATCGCCGATATCGCCACTGCCTTGATCAAAAGTTATTTTTTTGCTTCCATTTCCCATATTCTCAATTTCAACTTGAGGAGAAACAGATGCGAGGAAATCGTTATAACTGTAGTTGTAGTCAGCAGAAAAGAATATTTTTCCTTTGAAGTTATGGAAATTATTAGATAACATTCCAATTTCTTCATCAGTATCACCATCAAATAGTTTTACTTTAGTGAAATATGTTTGATTGTTGATTCTAACTATTTCACCACTCGAGTTTCTTTGTATCTGATAATCATTTGGATCATGTTTAATGGTAAAAAGTTTACCAGGGGCATATTTTTCTAAGTTTATAAGGCCCACATTTATATGTTTATGAGAATAATCTCTCTTTTCATATTCATGCGCAAATACTGGGTTGATATATTTGTATTCGTCTGGTATAGTATTACCTTGAGCATCATACCTATATTCATTACCACGTTCATCAGCTGGCACCAATTTGTATCCGTCATCCTTTTGCACTAACTTTAGATGAGTAACTTCTTCAGGTAACTGATAGCGCACATTTTTTCCGTGATCATGAATGAATAAGTTACTCCCATTTACAACTTCACCTCTTTCATTTTTTATCTCTTCAGTAATATAGAAACCCATATTTTTGAATGCATGTAGATTTTCGCCTCCTTGCTTTACAACCGCTTCGTATACATCGTCGTCTGTTCTATCAGTCCCTTTATCATCCAATAATGTTCCTTTTTCTACGATTACGCCGCTTTCTCTTTGCTCATCAGAATATTGAGCATGCTTTGAATCCTGATGATTTAGAATTTTGGTCCCTCTAAGAAGCAGAGAATCTAAATCTTTTTGAATGTGTCCAGTGCTAGGATGCAACAATTCATTTTCATGTAAATGTGCTTCATCAAAGTATTCATCACGTTCAACTGTTCTACCATCTATCAGAGAAGCTTTATAATGACCATTTTCTTTTGTAATTGCCATATAAGCACCACCGTCATATTGAGTATTCAAGTTGTGCAATATGTCCTCAAAAACAAAAGTTTCTTTAGTTTGACCTTCAACTTGCTTAAAAAAGCCCGATTCGCTCGACAACTCTCCAAGCTTTGTATTCCCATCATATATAGATAGTGCACCCATATCTCCGTGACCAAGAGCTTGAATAGAAAAAATCTTGCCTTCTTGTAGATCAATATGATTTGTACCTCTTATCAAGTTTGGATCGATATTAACCATCTCTTCTAACATCTTTTCTACGTCAATGTTCTGAGTTTCTTTTACTTGTTTCAAGCCAGCGTTTATGGTTTTATCAAGCAAATCATCTTTCAGTTGTGTATATTTGTCCTGTGTAGCATTATATAATCTCTTATCTTCATTATGATAATTAGTGCTGGCTGAATTGCATTTTTCTACAAATTTCTCATAAGAGATCTCTCCTCTTTTGTATTGTTCGTATGCATCATGACGCTGTGTTTCTTCCTGTTCACGCAGGTTTTTCAACACATCATTATATTTTATATCCTTCTGCTTATCTAAGTCTTCTTTCCCATCATAGTAAGATTTTCTAAGATCTTCACCATGTTTTGATAATATCCTCAAAGCTTGCATTTTATACTCTTGACTATTTTGATATTCATTACCTTGTTGATCAGAGTAAGTCAGCTTAACCTGCCCATCAGTAGTTTTTACTACCTTTAAAAAATGATATTCCTTTGATATATCGAGGTTATCATTTGTTGCCCTATTAAAAGCACGAGCATAATCGTAAAATGACACATGCTCTACAGCAGAGAAACTTCCAACGTTTTCTCCATCTATTTTTTCTATATTTGCTTTATAATAGGATACATCTTTAATTTCTCCACTCACTATTTCTTGACCGGTTGCTATAAAATCTCCTTTTGTAACTTGTAGGGCATTAATTTCTTCCATAGCAGTTTCCGTATTATTAGAAGCCAGCCAGCCTTTGAAGGAATCATTATGACCTTTTATTTGGTCTAGAAAATTTCCTGATTTATTTGCATCACCTTTACATAAAGCATCTAGGTAGTCTCTTAATAAACTAGGATCTTTTTCCTGTAAGTACATTATCAACGCATGACCAGTTTTATACACTAAACTGTTTTCTTCACCATTGGCTGAGTATTGTAAATTTAAAATTCCACCTAGATCCAAATTTGTGGCTTCAGTTTTATCAATGCTTGACCCTTGAGCATTGAACTTGTGATCTGAATGATGTTCAAAGTAATCTGCAATTCCCTCCATTAATACTGTAGGTAGAGATTTTCCTCCTGTAGCCAAGTAAGTTAAACCATGTGCAAATTCATGCTGAAGGTTATGAACGCCACCTTGCTGATAGACATACATCTCAGCAAATTTGCCAACGCCACTCTTTGAACTCTGGATGATCAGTATAGTTAATATTAATATCCTTATCCTTCCCACAAAATTTCATTAAGAACCACCTTTGCTTTTGGCCAGAATACCTCCCATTCCAACATATCGGTATAACTTCCTCGGGTAAGTTGTAATATATCCACTCTTTATTTTGAGCCACAACTTCTGCTTCATCAGTACCAACTTCCTCCAATAGCTCACGTAGCGCTGCCTGCTCTAGCTCTTCACCTTCATCAACTCCTCCTTGTGGCATCTGCCAATAAGAGTCACTATCAAAACGTTTTCCAATAAAAATATTTCCCTGTTTGTTAAATAACATTATGCCAACACAAGGGCGATACTCTTTCTCCTCACTAATCACAAATACTCTCTGTTGCTAAATTATCTATCATAGAAGTTCCAACTACTTTTTTACTATTCATTTTTTCAACAATTTTTTTTTGCAACTTCCTTTCATTTGTAAATATATAATGCTTTATGGTATTTTTCCAATATTGCTAACATATTCTCTCTAATCACAAAAATTTTTTCTCATATTTCACTTGTAACCTCAGTTTTTCTGAAATCAATCATATCAAATATAATATTATTAAACAGGTTATTGTCTACTATCACTCCATCAATAATATTACACAGCTCTTTTGCAATCGTAAGTTTGCCATTACCCGAAAATCCGATTAAGTAAATGATCATACCATCAGAAAACTATCATATATTACAAATATATGTATTATAAACGTTACACTAGAAGCATATCAAAAATATTTCATATTCAGAAATTTTGAGTGTATCATTACAGATAAATTATATAATTTAGAATAATGAATCGTGATACAGAATCAATAAAAAATACAATTGTAGATGTAATAGATCAAAACAAAGGTCAAGATATAGTTACTTTTGATGTACAGAATAAAACTGTCATTGCAAAATATATGATCATTGCATCTGGTGATTCGAGCCGCCATGTAAAAGCATTAGCTGAGCACGTGATGAAAAATCTCAAGCAATATGATAAAATAGATGTAGAAGGTATGGATGAAGGTAACTGGGTGATTGTGAATTTTCAAGGTATAATGGTTCACCTATTCAGGCCAGAAGTAAGAGAATATTATAAGATAGAAGAGTTATGGAATTGATTATCCAGGTAGCTGTTATACAATTGCTCGAATGTTGTAGTTTTGAAGGCAGCAACCCTTATGAAGTTGGTGGTGTCATTCCAGTGTTCGACACTGGAATCTAGAAAACTTAATCATAAACTAGCACACTATACAACATTTTTGATGAAATTTCATAATAAACTGGATTTCAGCGTCAAGCACTGGAATGACGCCATCATTAACAACACCATTTACACACAAAATAACATATTATGAAACATAAATCTGAGTTTTTAAACTTCATTCAAGAAAGAGGATACCTATATCAATGTACAAACATTGACGGGTTAGACCAGCTATTATCACAAGATAATTATATAATTGCATACATTGGGTTTGATTGTACGGCACCAAGTTTGCATATTGGCAGTCTCATTCAAATCATGATGCTCCGTCACCTACAAAAATTCGGTTATAAGCCAATAGTTCTACTTGGAGGTGGCACAACAAAAATTGGTGACCCATCTGGTAAAGACAAAGCAAGAAGCGTCTTGCCGATAGAAGATATCAATCAAAATATACTTGGTATAAAGAAAACCCTCGAGAAGATGATATCTTTCAATGATGGAAAAACCGGTGCAATCATAGTAAACAACGCAGATTGGTTAGATAACATAAAATATATAGACTTTTTGCGTGATATAGGGGCACATTTTTCTGTAAATCGCATGTTAGGCTTTGATAGTGTGAAAATTAGGCTAGACAGGGAGCAAAATCTAAGCTTTCTCGAGTTTAACTACATGTTGTTACAAGCCTATGATTTTGTCGAGTTGAATAAAAAGTATGGCTGTTGTCTGCAAATTGGAGGGTCAGACCAATGGGGAAATATAGTAAACGGAATTGAACTTGGCAAAAAGTTGAATTTATCTGAGCTGTTTGGTCTTACCACACCTCTTTTATTAAACGCACAAGGAAAAAAGATGGGCAAAACTGAAAGTGGGGCATTATGGCTTGATGGCAGTATGTTAAAGCCTTATGACTACTGGCAATATTTTCGCAATGTTGATGATCAAGATGTTGGTCGTTTTTTGAGACTTTTCACTGATTTATCAATTGATGAAATTAAAAAACTAGAGTCCTTGAAGGATCAAGAAACAAACGAAGCAAAAAAGGTCTTGGCAACAGAAGTAACGAAAATATGTCACGGTTGCAAAGAAGCCGAACTTGCACGATCTGCTGCAATCTCTGCTTTTGAAAATGAAGACAGTTCATTGCTTTCTAGTTACACTATTACAAAAGAACAAATCGCAAATGGTATACCCTTGATAGACCTGCTGTATGACACCAGTTTTGAACCTTCAAAAGGTGCAGCAAAGCGTTTAATACAGGGAAATGGATGTAAAGTTAATGATAATACTATAAACGATGTTAACTATACAATAAACTCTGAAAGCTTTAAAGGTCAGCCATTTATCAAATTATCTGCAGGAAAGAAACGTCATATAAAAGTTGTGCTTGATGAAGTAAGAAAGTAAATTTGTATCTGTTCAGCAGAGTGGTAAAATAAGGTAGGCGGAAAAAGACAACTACAGGAACAAATGGGTATTATACGAGTAGCTGATACTTCCTTTCGCACAAAAATATTGTAAAGAGCTTTCGTATTTATCAACTTAGTACCTGATCTAAAATCTCAACACTAGGAAACCTTACTATAAAGTAATGCTAGCACTTTCTTCATGCACATTTGTTAAGACTGCTACTCCATCAACTTTAGTATTAGGCTTTAACAGTTTATATGTTACACTGCCAACCGTTAGTGCTGCTACTGTAATTGCAACCACTGCTATAACTATAGGTATGAACTCAGCTGTCACTGTTCGAGCTGCAAAAAGTGCTACTGCTATAGCAGCACCTAATAATGTAGCTGCTCCAGCAGCAATCTGCCCTTTCTTAATTGCTGGACGATTAAGATAGTGTAAAGGAGTCTCTCCACACATATCTACTGAATTAACATCGGCACCTTTTTTTATTAGAGCATCTACCATGACCATATTGCCACGTAAAGCAGCCCAATGTAAAGGAGTTCTTCTCAATGTATCTACTACATTAACATCGGCACCTTTTTTTATTAGAACATCTACCATGACCATGTTGTCACATAAGACAGCACCACATAAAGGAGTCTCTCCCCACATATCTATTGAATTAACATCGGCACCTTTTTTTATTAGAACATTTGCTATGTTTATACTTTTAAGATGAGTAGTCTCATGTAAAGGAGTCTCTTCTCTTGCACCTTTTTCATTAACATTTGCACCTTTTTCTATGAGAGCGTTCACTATATTTTCTAGGTTACAGGAAGCAGCTAAATGCAAAAGAGTCACTTTTTCACCATCTTTAAACACATAATTTATATCAAAGCCAGACTTTTTCCACTCTTCATATTCCTTTGAATATCTTTTCAGCTCATTTTGTATTTTTTCAATTACGTTATCTTTGCTTAAATCTTTGTCAACATTAACTAAACTCAATAATTCGTGCCAATTTGAAATTTCCATTGCCATAACCTTACCTTTAATTTTCAATAATATATTTATTAATTGTATGATAAGAAGTCAATTTAAAAAAATTACACATACATGGAACTTATCAGATAAATATATAATATGAACTAGATTCCAGCGGGCTTTGTTGTATCACTATCTATGAAAGGCTAACTATACAAGCAACTTATTGAAAATCTTATTTTTTGCAATCAATCTGATCAAATTTAAGAATAGTAATTTATTGTTTGTACTAGTAAATTTAATTCTACTTAAAATAGCTAAAGCATTGAAATTCTTGAATTCTAGCTAGATTAGTGAATGATAGTAAAACTTCTTTTACTTAAATTTAGATATTTACTGACTGTCCTTACTATAAATGCTAGAATAATAAGCTATTGAATTCAACATTTTTATCTTTTATCCATCGTAGATAGCGATGCAACAAAGCCCAATGGCGTCAACTTAAGGAAAGATGTTAAGGAGTAAAATACTGTAAAAAATAGGACCTTTGGTTTCTGTTTTATTTCAATAAAGAAGATATCAGTAAAGCTTATCTATTAAGGTGTCACATAGAGGAGTGCTATAAACGACTCAAAGTAGAAGGAGAATTAGAGAATTTTTCTGGGATAAATTTAGAAACAAGAATTTTGTGCAAACTTGGTCATGTGCAATACTTCATATGTGTGATGCACAAGATCCTTGGAACCCAGATCAAATTGCTGAGTATCGTCTAAATTTTTCAGTTTTATTTGGTGTAATGAGACAGAAACTTTATCAGGTGCTTATTAGCACCAAAAAACTTTCAAGCCCTTTTTAAAATACGCACTCAAGTTAACGTGAAGATTGTATAGCCGCAATAAAGTAGATAAGCCTAAACGTCATAATGTCTTTAGGAGAGCTTGCTAATTTATTCTCTTAAGTTAACGCCATTGCCTGAACAGATACATAAAAAAGTAGTACTTGCAAGAAAGAGTTACTTAAGAAATTAATTGACTTTGCTATTTTCTCTAACATACCTAGAAGAAATAGATACATTATCTAATGCAGTACTAATCCTAGTATTCCTTTCATTAATCGCTGCAGTTGATTGAAAGGCAGCATAGATTATGTATTGCGGCATATCATTAATTTGTGCTAGAATAAAATTAATACATTCAATATTACCTTTATATATAGCAATGCCAAGTGGTATTAAGCTGTACGTCCGACCGTCTTTATAGTTTATAGTATTTTCAGTAGTCAGAATCTCTTGCAATATACCGCTATTTTGAGCCTGAGTTAAAATCGAATTAATATGTGCATGATTACCTTCATGTATAGCAAAGCCAAGTGATGTTAAGTTGTACGTCCAACCATCTGGAGAATA
>NZ_CP016430.1:762421-812697 GCF_003999585.1 Wolbachia endosymbiont of Bemisia tabaci
CTATTTTGGGCCTGAGTTAAAATCGAATTAATATGTGCATGATTACCTTCATGTATAGCAAAGCCAAGTGATGTTAAGTTGTACGTCCAACCATCTGAAGAATACAAAGTATTTTTAGCAGTAAGAACTTCTTGCAGCTTACCATTATTTTGAGCTTGTCTTAAAATAGAATTAACATATTCATTGTTACTTCTATATATAGCAAGGCCAAGCAATGTTAAAATGTATGTCCAATTATTCAGAATATCTTGCGATACAACATTATTTTGAATCATTGTTGAAATGTAGTTACAAAATTCCTTACTATTTTCATATATGGCAAAGCTAATTGTTGTTAAAATATGCGTCAGACCATCTGAAAGCTGTAAAATATTTTCAGCAATAAAAACGCCTTGCAGCATATCATTATTTTGAGCTTTTTCTAAAATAGAACTGATACATTCTTTATTACCTTCATATATAGAGAAACTGAGTAGTGTTAAAGCATACTCCATAGTATTGAAATACTGTACAATATTTCTAGTAGCAAGAATATCTTGTAGTATTCCACTGTCCTGGGCTTTTGTTAAAATATCATTAATATATCTTGGCTTATTGTAATGTATAGCAAAGCCAAGCGATGTTAAGGTGTACATCAGACTATCTTGATAGTTTATAATATTTTCAGTATTAATAATCTCTTGCAGTGTACCGTTATTTTGAGAATGTATTAAAATAGAATTAACGCATTCGTCATTACATTTGAATATGGCGAGGCTAAGTAGTGTTAAAGTGCGTTCCCCACCTCTTGGAAATCGTGTAGTATATCCAATTGTAAGAACTTTTAGTAAATCATTCTCTGAGGCTGCTTCTAAAATATTATTAATGCTCTTTCTATTCCATATGGCCCTTTTTAACTGAAAATATAAATTTCGTTGTGCTTGTGTTAAGTTGTTATCATTTAGCATATTCTTGTAACCTCGTTTTAAAGTCAGTGCAGTTTAATTATTCTATGTTAGTATACACCAATAGAAAAAATTTCATCATATGTTCTGGAAAAAATTTACACAGATTAATGAGGAAACCGTAAGAGAGAGCCTAAAAAAGGTTATAGAGAAGAAAAGTGGTAAGAATGTTGGTGTAGTATCCTCAATTACTATTAAAGGTAAAGATGTTGCTTTTGCTCTTGAAGTTACTGAGCCAAATGAAGAATTAAGAAAAAATTGTGAGCAAGCTGTTAAGGCGATACCGGGAGTAGGAAAGGTTACTGTAGTTGCTACTGGTCAAAAACAAGCTAGGCAACAAAAAGCTAAACTTCATATCGAAGGAGTGAAAAATATAATTGTCGTTGCTTCTGGTAAAGGAGGTGTGGGTAAGTCGACAGTTGCACTAAATCTAGCTCTTTCGTTAGCAGAATTAAAACATAAAGTTGCGCTAGTTGATGCAGATATATATGGTCCTTCGATTCCTAAAATGTTGGGCACTGAGAAATTAAAACCAGAAATACAGAGTGGTAAAGCAATGCCTATAGAGAAACATGGTCTCTATACTATTTCAATTGGCTATTTTATTGATAAGGACCGCGCAGTAATATGGCGTGGACCTATGATCACAAAAGCACTAGCAATTTCTAGGAAAAGTGAGAAAGAGGTCTCCAAATATTTTCTATCATTGGACACTTGGGTTAGGATCAAAGGGCTAAATAATGGGAGCTGTATAAACCGAGAGGTTTCCGTACAGTTCTGCGAGAGACTGGTGGGGAAGTTCCGCTGGTCTACTCTCCTTATTATTTCAGGTTTTACATGTGAACTACTGGAAAATGAAGTTAAGCCATTAGTATCATCTTTCCTTCATGAGAGAGGTTTAGCTCTGTCAGAAGAGAAGACAAAGATTACATTTATTACAACAGGGTTTGACTTTCTTGGTTGTAATGTACGTAGATATAATAAGAAGTTAATTATTAAACCTTCTAAAGAAAGTATTAAAAAACTTCTTAATAAAGCACGTACATTGATAAAAGCAAATATAGCAAACACTCAGGCTATAGTAATTAAGTCACTTAACTCTCTACTGAGAGGATGGGGAAATTACTATCACCATGTGTGTGCTAAAAAAGCGTTTAGAAAGATCGACAATGAAATTTGGCATAGTTTATGGAAATGGGCAAAAAAAAGACATCCTCGTAAAGGATTACGTTGGATAAAGAATCGTTACTTCAAAGTAATGGGTCAACGCCAATGGGTCTTTGCTGCACCCATATGCAAGAACAAACCAAAAGAGATACGGTATTTAAGACTGCTTAAGCTGATTGATATACCTATCAGACGACATGTTAAAATCAGAGCGGATGCAAATCCCCTTGACTTAAAATGGAAAAAGTATTTTGATGAGAGAGTGAAACGAACAAGAATGTTAGCAAGCTCTTTCTCAAGAGAAGGTTCTCTACTGTTGGTGTCACCATTAAGAATGATGTTTCCTGAGGAATCATGAAGGACAAGCCGGTTCTAGAAAAGAAGAACTTAGATAAGGGGCTCAAGCGTAGTGTGGGGAAACCTGCATGCTGCGTTTCTAAGGGAGGGGGTAGTAGTAATACTGCTTCCTTACCTGACCAGGTAGTAAATTCTTATGCAAAAATTATTATCAAAAAGTAGTAATGTAAGAGGCTTTACGTGCAATTAAATTTATTTAGCAATAATCAAGTTGATTATTGCTGGCAAAACTATATCACCTTAGACGAAAATAAGCACGTATATAACTCAATAGTTAACGATTTATCTTGGAAATGCCTGATTCTTTTTGGACCTAACAGCTCTGGAAAAACTCACCTTGCTCATATTTGGCAATCAATAAACAATGCAATTTTTATCAATGTGAACAATTTTGTAAGCGAAATGAGGTATAGCGATGCGTTTATTTTAGAGGATGTACAAAACATTAAAGATGAGGAAATGTTGTTACATTGTTATAATTATATGAAAGAAAATGATAAGAGACTGCTAATCACTTCTTCAATTTCACCAAAAAAGCTTAACTTCAAACTAAGAGATTTAAGCTCCCGAATATTGTCAACTACCAGCGTAAAAATTTTGCCTGCAAGCGAGGAATTATTAAGAATTATGCTAATAAAACGATTTTCAGATAAACAGTTAAAAATTGATTTAAAAGTGATTAATTATATTCTAGCAAGAGTAGAACGTTCTTTCCACAGCATTAATAAAATTATAGAAAAAATAGATAGTGAATCCATAGGATCAAATGTAACCATTCCTTTTATTAACACTTTATTAAAAAAAAGTCCCAAGTGATTCCTTCTGCTGCAAGACATTTGTTATATATATTAAAGATTTATTAATACCCATACAATAATGAAGTTGAAATCACTATCTCTTTATGTTAAAATTATAATAAATACTATGATGTAATAAGAATGAACAGATATAGCTAAGGGATATTTTATATGATAGTAAAACTTACTTTACAGGATGTTTTTTATAGATTTGATGTTATAATTGAAATATGGTAAAAATAAGATCAAATTTAAAAAAAAGGTTAAAACAAAGGTTTGTAGTATTTACTTTATTGGTAAATGTTTTATTTATCTCATATTTTCTTATAAAAAACACAAAAAACACTTTCAATCAAATTATAGTCAAAGAAATAAATATAGGAGATGATAATGAAAAATAAACAACCACAAAATAAAAAAGAGGATCTTTACATAACGTATTACATAGATACTTTGGTTTCCGAAAAATCTTCTACACAAAATACTTTGGAAAGTTATCGCTCAGATTTACATCAACTTGAAAAATTTTTATTAGAAGTAGGCACTACCTTAGTTGGTGCAAGTAAAGCTAATATTAAAGATTATGTAAACTTTTTACATACACAAAAGAAATATAAAACTAGCTCTATATCAAGAAAAATATCTGCTATCAAAAATTTCTATAAGTGCCTATTTAATGATGGAATAATAGATTTTAATCCAGCACCGGCTAATGATAATGAATTAAGAAATCCAAAGGTTTCCCGTCCTTTGCCTAAGTATTTAAGTGTTCAAGAAATATTTTTGCTCATGGAAACAGTAAAAAAATCAGCAAGCGGATCGAATAAAGAGATAAGCAGTAAAAGGCTATGTGCAATTTTAGATATTCTTTACTCTTCCGGGATGCGTGTTTCTGAACTAACCAATATGAAGTTGTGTGAAGTATCACATTTAGTAAACAGTAATGGTAAGGAAGGCTACATAATAATAAAGGGAAAAAGTGGCAGAGAAAGGCAAATCTTTTTTAATGAGCAAGCATTGCAAAGTCTTAAAGATTATTTATCACTTCGTGACAATCTGCTCCCTAACAACAAAAAATCTGATTGGCTATTCCCAGGTGATAAACCTAATAAACCAATTACAAGGCAAAGAGTTGGTCAATTAATAAAGGAATTAGCAAGAAAATGCAATATTGATGAAAATAAAATCTCTCCACATGTGATTAGGCATTCTCTTGCTACCCATCTACTGAATAGCGGAGCAAATATTGTGCTGATACAAAAAATTCTTGGCCATACTAATCTTTCTACAACACAAATATATACTCATATTGCTAACGAAAAGTTAAAGGACAAATTAGCTGATTCTCATCCTATTACTCAGATGATCAATAATTAAACTTATTGCTTTTAGTTTTGTAGTAAAGTTAAATTCAAATAAGTTTACGTGTGTTTGTGATTGCAAGTTTATTGTTTAATTTACTCCTTATATTATGGGAAGTATTCTATACTTTAATTACTCTCCCTATAATTTTCTTTCCTGAGTGTGTAATAACCATTTTCCTTGTTTGCTCGGTGAGAGTTGTATTATTCATGTTGCGTTTATTATGTGGCATTAAATATGAAGTGAGGGGAATGGAAAACATTCCTAAGCAACCTTTTATAATTGCATCTAAACACCAATCTCCATTTGAAACATTTATTTTTATACTACTCTTTAGAAAAGCAGTTTTTATTTTAAAACGTGAATTGAAATGGATTCCATTCATTGGTTTGCATCTCATGGCATTAAAAATGATTTTTATTAACCGCTCAGATGGTATTAGTTCTGTGCGTCATATCATGAAATTAGCAAAAATGCGTATAAAAGAAAATAGAGGCATAATAATATTTCCTGAAGGCACAAGAACGACTATAAACCAAAATATAAAATATCAATCGGGTATTGCTGCTTTATATAGCGTATTATCTGTTCCTGTATTACCGATTGCTTTAAACACTGGTTTGTTTTGGCCAAAAAGCATACTTTCTCTGAGAAAGAGTCCTGGAAAGGCGGTAATAGAAATATTACCTCCCATATATCCTGGGTTAAACAAAAATGAATTCTTGCAAAGTTTAGAAAAAATCATTGAAGAAAGAAGTAGTAGATTAATTGCAGAAAAAACTGATATTGCAAATTAACAAAAAAACTTTATAATTAAAAGAAAAGTACAGGTATTAATATATGGCAAATCATAAGAGTGCTAAAAAAATGATGAAGGTAATAGCAAAGCGTACTTTAGTAAATAAGATGCGAAAAAGCAAAACTCGTACTGCTATTAGAAGATTAGCTGATATAATCAAGTCTGGTGATAAAGAAAATGTTGTTTTGGCATTTCGGAATGCTGAATCCAATTTACACAAATGTGTAAATAAAGGTGTCATTCATAGGAATACCGCTGCGCGTAAAATAAGTCGCTTAAATGCAAAAGTAAAAGCATTGATAACCGCTTAATACGGTTAATGTAAAGTTAGCTGTATTAATATATACTCTTCAGTTTGTATATTCTGTATAAAATTAAGTAGCTTAAGTGATGGATAAAAAAGTGCTATTAAAACTAAGTAATGGGTTAAAAGTTGAGCTACCCATATTAAGTGGAACAGTAGGTCCTGATGTGTTAAATATTAAGGATTTATATAAGAAGACAGGATTATTCACTTACGATCCAGGATTTGTTTCCACAGCTTCATGTTCTTCTTCGATTACATTTATTGATGGAGATGAAGGAATTCTTAAATATAGGGGACATGATATAGCTGATTTGGCAGAGAATAATAGTTTTACTACTGTGGTTTATTTATTACTCTATGGTGAATTACCCAATTCAGAACAACACAAAAAATTTATTCTCAAAATACAAGAATTATCCAAAGTATCAGAGCAAGTTACAAATGTAATCAAAGCATTTCCAAAAACTGCTCACCCTATGTCGATTTTAGTTGCATGTTTTGCAAATTTGTCAGCGTCTTACCATGAAATGCATGGCAACAATGTCAATGGTGAAGATTTAGATTTTGGAATTTCTGCAATAGCAAAAGTTCCTGCAATTGTTGCAATGATTTATAGACATATCAACAATCAGGAATTCATAAATGCTAATAATAAATTAAGTTATAGTGAGAAGTTCTTAAATATGATATTTGGCAGTGCTGTTAATAATACCCTTTTTGTAAAAGCTCTGGATAAAATATTTACTCTTCATGCTGATCATGAACAGAATGCTTCTACAGCAGCTGTCAGATTGGTAGGGTCAGCTGGTTCTAATCTATTTGCAAGCCTGTCTGCAGGAGTTGCTACACTTTGGGGTCCAGCACACGGTGGAGCTAATGAGGCAGTTATAAATATGCTAAAAGAGATAGAGCAAAGTGGAGATGTAGATAGATTCATTGAGAAAGCTAAAGATGATAAAGATCCATTTAAGCTAATGGGATTTGGACATCGTGTTTATAAAAACTATGATCCGCGCGCGTTTATATTAAAGGATGCTTGTCATGAGATTTTAAGCAAACTAGAACAAAACAATGAATTACTTGAAATTGCAAAAAAACTTGAAGAAATAGCTTTAAAGGATGAGTATTTTATTACACGTAAGTTGTATCCAAATGTTGATTTTTACTCAGGTATAATAATGAATGCTATCGGTATCCCTTCAAGTATGTTTACACCCATTTTTGCACTTGCAAGAACCACTGGTTGGGTTGCCCAGTGGTATGAAATGGTAAACGATAAAGAAACCAAGATTTGTAGGCCAAGGCAGCTCTACCTTGGCAAATAAACTTTCATTCACAATTCGTCCTCAAATAGTCTAATTTCCCTTAGCTATGAAATACAGTAAGATGATTTTTTACTAATTGATGTACGCTTTTTTGCAGAACACTGGTCAGACTGTGATACAGACGGTTGGTCAAATGTTGTTTTGGGGTTATTACAAAAAGATCGTGCTGAAGAAGCGCCAAAGCCACTATCTTTACCCGAAGCACCATCCCCACCTTTATCTTCACCACAGTAGTTGGGACTAAGGAATTTGCTTAAGTTTCCAGCATGTGATTTCTTAGGTGAATCATCAAAGCCACTATCTACACTTGGTACATCTATCTCTGCTTCTTCTTCAGAAGGGTCAAGAGTTTGTGGTTTCATAGCTCGCACACGCGCAGGATCAATGGACAGTTTATAATCCTTATTGATTACAGAGCTCTCTATGATCTCATCCATCACGCAGTAAGCAATGTCTGGGTTAAAAAAGTCTATTGCATATATTCGTTCGTCACCATATGTTAGCAGACCTCTTTCTGCAATATCATCTTTTACATCACGCAATACTTTTTTTGTACAACCAAACACCTCATTATTAATATGATCAACTTCCTCTTTACTTAAAAACTCTATGTAATTATTATAATTCACGATAGGAGCTAAAATTGAAAACTCATTTTTATTTTCTTTATGGGAAGCATGCCAAATAGAATCAATTTGCAGGTGCGAAAGTGATTTACGAATTAAATCAATAACTGCGAACTTCAGAGTGTCATTCATTTTATCCTCGGTACTTGAAACTTCCAAATCACGACACTTCGAGGATACTTCATCCATTACTATGTCTTTAATGAGCTTAGGATTATCAAAAATGCTTTTCTTTAGATATACATAATTTCCTTTCTCTTCTAAAAAATCCTTAGTTTTTTTAGGACCATTTTCATAACCTGTTATCCTCGATGAGAGCAAATCTACAAAAGAACGTTGCAAATTTCTATCAACACACTCCGCACCATATAGATAAGATCCCTTATCAAAGACTTCATCAATTATATTATAATCTACATGATTTTCTATCTCCTGCTCTATATCATCTGATAGATCCTTACAACCTAGTTCCAATTTTTTGTCTTCTTTTTTTTGCTCTACAATATTAGAGGTTGCAAATCGCGCAAGTTCATTAGCTAGTAAAAACTTTAGATTAGAAACTACCTCTTTCCTAATTGGCACCAAAAATTTATTATCTTCAGCCGATTTTCCTTGATCAAAGTTAAAAGGAAAAAACTTTGTATAAAAATTATCATCAAGAATACTTTCATCCGGACAAAATCTTTCTATTATTTTTTCTTTCATACTTTTCAAGTACTTTATGCGCTGATCAAGAGTCATATTATTATCAAATGAGATAACAATATGATCGTTCTTTACAGTAAAATTAGTAACAATAGCATTACTGAAACGAAGAATACTATTAAATGCTTTTACTAATTCTCGATTTATTTCACTTTTATTAGGCATAATACCCTTACCACTCCTACTGGTGCCCTGACCACTCTTACTACTACTTGATTGATTTTGCTTCATTTCCTCTTGTTCACGCTTAATTCTATCGCTAAAATTATCTATCCTCTTTAGATCTAAATCTTTTTTATAAATCCTTGTTCTCCCTGAATCAGGTACTTTTTTATTTGGATCATTATTACCATGCATATCAACCTCTAAATTAAATTATTATGTAATGAGTATATTAAGAATCAATTATTAGCACAAGCAGTTTTTTAACATAAATTTCATTCACCATTTTTATATTCCTGAACTCCAGACTGGGATGACAAGAGAAGAAGTGCTGGAATAACAACTTTTTAAATTAAGCTTTCTGGATCCCAGTGTCAGCTACTTGGATAACAGGAAAATAGGCACTGGGATGACAAGAGAGAGAGCTACTTGGATGACAAGAGAGGAGGCACTGAGATGACAACAAAGGAGCCACTTGAAGACAAGAGAGAGCTACTTGAATGACATTCCGCCATGTCATTCCAGCACTTGATGCTGGAATCCAGATAAAAAACCAGTCTGTGGAATGATAAAAAGAGAGAGAACCTTTACATACCTCTATCCTTGACTGAAGAAGCGTGGTTTTCAACTCTTACACCATCAGTTAATCCTCCCGGCAATTTCATAGCAGCATTAGACTTTTGCTGATCACCAAGCTTTCTCTCGCAGGAAGATCCATTTAGCTCTTTTCTCTTTATTCTCCTTGTATCATTACCTCGTTGTCTTTTAACTCTCCTGTGTTCCTTTTGCTGTGGAGCAGGTGGACAGACAGCTAATTTTGGTTTCTCATTTTTCTCTTCTTTCTTTTCTTTATTCATTTTCTCCAGTTTTTGTACTTCACTATTTTTGTGACTTATAACAGATTTAGGTAGAGTGTCTACTAATTTTTCTATAGGCTTTGGTAAAAGAGCACGTTCTTGCTTATTCAGAGTGATTGGCATTGGAATTTTGGATGAAAAATTAAAGAGGTGAACTGGTGCAACTTCATTCACTTTTATTTCTACTTCTTTACGAACTTCTTTTCCTTCTACCTCTGTTTTTTCTGCTTTTTTATCTTCCTTTTTCTCGGTTGCATCTTGCTCTACTACTGCTGCTAAATCAACTGCAAAAATTTCTGCAAACATTGCAATAACAAAGCCAACAAAGAAAGTTTGAAGCTTCAATTTTAAATTTTGCAACGCTTGCAAACGTTCGAGTATTGCTATTTCCTCTTCCGGAGATAACCCACCACTGAGTAATTTCTCCTGCAATTCTTTTATCTCTTTGTCTAGCCTTTTATCCCAACTTAAATCTAAATCTTTTTTGAAAATCTTGTTAACTAATTCCTTAAGCTTATTACGCAAAAACTTAATTATCGAAAGAAGCAGATTTTTCTCTTTCTTCTCCTTGAGCATTTTGTAGACTCTCGGATCTACATTTACTTCAAAAAGATTAAAGAGGGATTCAAAGAAATTTGCGAATACCCCTTGATTATCATCAATAAAGTAATCCTCATTATTTTTTATCTGTAGCTCTACTTGAGATAATGTTTCATCAATGCAACTCGCAGCCTGACGCTCAAGCTCTATTCTCTTGAGCTCAGCTTTCCTAGCAAGCTCCTCCATGAATCCTTTTAATTCATTGAGCTTCTGCTCTGCAGAGAGATCTTGCTCCCTGATTCGACTAATGAAGATTGAGCTACCGTCCTCTTCGTTGTTATTGATTAAAAAATTTTCCATTGTTTTTTCTCCATTAATTGAATTATACTGTTTCTATAATTGTTTAGAAAGCTTTTTACCATCTTATCTTAAGTCTATAAAACACAATAACTCAATCTTATAATATGAAGTATTTAATAAGTATTAATCTTAAAAAATATCAACAAATTATTGAGATTTTTACATTTATGCCATATAAAGACTATCATATATTATGTAATATTTCAAGAACATATTCACTATAACAGAAGACTTTCTTATTTGCCTCAAAAACACCTGCAAATCATATAACTAAGAGAATATTATAATGTTTAGTGTAATACTATACAATGTTATAAAATATAGTATAATACTAGCATACCACTGAATTAATGCTGAGATATTCCTTTGCTTGATCAGTTAAAACACGTCCTCTTGGTGTGCGCTTTACGAAACTGACCTTGATTAAATAAGGTTCTACCGTTTCTTCAATATTGCCAACATCTTCAGATAGTGCAATAGATATGGTGTCAATTCCAACAGGTCCTGAGGTGTTAAACAAAAATCTCAGATAATCCATATCTAATTTATTTAGTCCCATTTTATCTATACCCAATTTTGATAGTGCAGAACCGGCGATTTCACAGGTAATTTTTTTATCATCTTTTACTTCAACAAAATCTCTTATTCTTCTGAGTAATCTCAAAGCAATTCTTGGAGTTCCACGCGCACGGCAAGCAATTTCCTGCACAGCATCCTTTTCGATTTCAGCACAAAGAACTCTTGCACCTCTTTTGATAATATCAATCAGTTCCTCAAAAGAATAAAACTCAAGATGCAGGGGAATACCAAAACGATCCCTCAGCGGTGCAGAAAGCAGTCCAAGCCGTGTTGTTGCCCCAATCAGTGTAAATGGTGGTAAATCTATTCTTAAAGTTCTGGTAGATGGGCCCTCACCTACTAATACATCTAGGCAAAAATCTTCCATAGCAGTATACAAAACTTCCTCAATGCTACGATTTAATCTATGGATCTCATCGATAAATAGAACATCTTTTGCATTTAAAGTAGTGAGCACTGCAGCTAAGTCCCCAGCTTTACTAAGCAATGGACCAGAAGTTGCACGAAAGCTAACCCTTAACTCCTTAGAGACAATTTGTGCTAAAGTTGTTTTACCAAGCCCTGGAGGACCATAGAGTAATACGTGATCCAAAGCTTCAGCTCTCGTCTGTGCAGCATTTATAAACACTTTTAAATTTTGTATTAAGTCTTTTTGCCCGACAAAATCATCAAGTTGCTCAGGCCTGATATTTAAATTACGTACATCTTCAGAGTATTCCTTACTACATGATATTGACTTCATATTGTTTTAAGCGCCATACGAATAATATCTTTAGTGTCCAAGTTTGGTGATTCATCTTCTATTTTTTTTATTGTATCATAAGCTTTTGTTCTTTCATATCCAAGATTGATCAAAGCTGAAAGAGCATCTTCACTAATTGAGAGAAAATGATTGCTATTTGTCTCTAATTTACTTACTTTGCCACTCAGCTCAGTAATAATTCGATTTATGAGTTTCAGGCCAAGTCCACTCATCTTAAGTGCTAGTTTATCCTCATTTATAATTGCCAAAAACAGTTGCTCTGGAGTTAATTTGCTCAAAATTGACATTGCGGTTTTATAGCTGACACCGCTCACTTTAACTAATAAACGCAGACACTGCTGTTCTTCTTTACTTATAAAACCATATAGCTGAGTAACGTTTTCTCTGCTATTTGCATAAGTGTCGATAAGTAATTTTACTCTACTCCCGATCGAACAAGCACTTAAAGTTTTGGCTGAAAGATATACTATGTAGCCAACATCATTCACATTCAGGATTATGTGATCGCTACACACCTCATCAACTATTCCACTTAGATTTCCTATCATTTTTAGTACTTTATAAAGTTCAGTTTAAATGCTCCTGAATCTTAGGTCAAGCAAACGAACATTATAGCAGTGGTTCCAGTTTCAATCATTGCAGACAGGTTTGCAGGAAATCTATTTGAATATATTATTCCGGACCAGTATGTGACTGGACCACGGAGTTACTTTAGCAGCAGAATTGCGATCTATTAACTAAGTAATAGAAATTTCTATCTTTGGTGGAATAAAGGTAATTGTTTGCTGTTTGCGAAAATATTTGCATAATTTAAGTAACATTACTTGATAAGAATTAACTATGGAGCTTAATAAGATTGCAGCATCGATTTTACTTTCTGGATTAATAATTATGATAGTTAGTAATGTAGTTGATATGCTCTATAACCCAGAGGATTATAAAATTGAACACCAAACAATAGTAGCAGCCAGCAATGAGCCTCAGCAAAAGATTGAACAAGTGGCATTTGATATTGGGGAGCTCATGCAAAATGCTAGCTTTGAAAAGGGGAAGTCAGCAGCAAAAAAATGTATAGCTTGCCACAGTTTTGAGAAAGGTGGAATGAATAAAGTAGGACCAAACTTGTGGAACGTAGTTGGAAATAAAAAGGCCCATCTTCACAGTTCATTCAATTACTCAAAAGCATTGCTTGAAAAAGGTGGAATATGGGGATATGAAGAATTATTTACTTTTTTAAAAAATCCAAAAGCCTATATAAAAGGTACACGTATGGCATTTGCAGGCATTTCCAATCCACAAGAAATTGCAGATCTAGTCGGCTATTTGCGTTCGGTGAGCGATAGTCCGGTTGCCTTGCCAAAGTAGTATGAATTATTGTAAATTACTTAATGGAAGTAATGACCATATAGCATATCGAAAGCTACAAGGAAAGAAAGCTTCCATAGTTTTTTTTGGTGGTTTTGCATCCAATATGGATGGAACTAAAGCAACTGCCATTTACAAATTTTGCCAAGAAAATGATGTAGCACTTGTGCTCTTTGATTATTTTGGCCACGGTAATTCAAGCGGTGACTTCGCTGATTATACAATAAGTGATTGGCAAAAAAATTGTGCTAAAGTGATAAGCGAATTAACTAGCAGCAAACAAATAATTATAGGCTCAAGTATGGGAGGATGGCTGATGTTGCTCACTGCTCTTCAATTTCCAGAAAAAACTGCAGCGCTAATTGGTATATCGTCTGCTCCTGACTTCACTGAAGATTTAATATTTAATCAATTGTCGGGTAGGCAAAAAGAAGAGCTATGTTCTAAAGGTGTAATAGATTTTACTTCAGGGCACTGCGCATACAAAATAACTAAAAATTTGATCGAGGATGGCAGAAAGAATCTCCTTTTAAATCAAGAAACAATAGATATAAACTGTCCTGTGCGCTTGCTATTGGCATAATATAGTTTATTCCCGTTAGCCTATTACCAAGTATTTTCACAGGAGGTACACCGTATTTATCAGTTTTTATTTTTGCACCCATTAATCTTAGTGGGATTGCAACTCTATTCATAGGTCGTTTATTTAAAGAAAGATCTCCAGTCAATTTAGTATCAAATTTTTGTCCTGCTAACAAACCAGTCAACAACCTCATACTTGTGCCTGAATTACCTAAATATATATTTTTTTTTGGATTTTTTAATCCATATATTCCCGCACCTGAAATACATAATATGTTTTGTTTAGGCCCATAAATTTCAACTCCCATTTCTCTAAATGATTGTAATGTTGATAAACTATCATCCCTCTTCCCAACCAGTTAGAAACACGCACGGGAATTCAAGTCCTTTGGCTGCATGAAGAGTCATAACATATACGGTGTCATCGTTATTCATATTATCCACTTCCATCACTAGACTTATATGCTCCAAGAAAGTTGTGGCATTATCGAAATTTTTTAAAGATGAGATGAGCTCCTTGACATTTTCTATTCGTGCTAAGCCTGTTACCTCCTCATTTTCAAGCATTTCAATATACCCTGATTGGTTTGCTACGATTTTAACGAATTCATGCAGTGGTTTTACACTTACTATTTCTTCCCAAGCTTTAATTTTATTTAAAAAATCATTTAGTGAGAGTTTAATTCTTTCGGTTACTTGATTACTATTAACTAATATTTTTGCTGCCTCAAAAAAAGAAATTTTGTTATCCTGAGCAGTCGTGTATATTTTCTTTAGAGTTGTAGCTCCTATGCTTCTTTTTGGCCGATTTACGATCCTTTCGAAAGCTAAGTCATCGTTATTGTTTGTAACGAGTCTTAAATATGCAATTATATCCCTGACTTCCTGACGTTCGTAGAATTTTACACCACTTATAATCTTGTAGGGAATTGAATATTTTATAAAATACTCTTCGAGAACTCTAGTTTGAAAAGTGGCCCTTACCAGTACTGCAATGTCACTAAATCTGTATTTATTGAGCTTTAATATCTGTTCGCTTATGAACCTTGCTTCAGCTTTTCCGTCCCATAATTTTATTAGATTTACCTTTTCCCCTTCAACATTTGTTGTCCACAATTTTTTTTCTAAGCGAGTCTTATTGTGATTGATAACATATGACGCAGTTGCAAGTATGTGGGATGTTGACCTGTAGTTACACTCTAGTTTAACGGTTTTTGCATTTTTAAAATCATCAGAAAACTTCAAAATATTTTCAACTTCTGCACCACGCCAACTATATATCGACTGGTCATCATCTCCTACACAGCAAATATTTGAGTGCTCTTTTGCAAGGTATTTTAGCCAAAGATATTGTATTGCATTTGTATCTTGATATTCATCTACCATGACATATTTAAACTTGTTTTGGTAGTAGGACAGAACTTCGGTCTTTTGATTAAAGAGCTGTATGTTATATAGCAATAAGTCACCAAAATCGACAGAATTAAGGAATTTCAACCTTTCCTGATACTGGTGATAGACCTTGAGTGCAGTTACATATACTGGCCTAAATGATTGAATATCTTCCACTTCAGATGGCAATAAGCACTTCTCTTTCCATTGCTGAATAATATTCATAATGGTCTTACATTTTTCTGATAGGTAATCAGGATTTATTTCATTGATAATATTTTTTATTACCTGTAATTGGTCATCCACACCAATGATTGTAAAATTGGGGTTTAAGCCCACAATTTCTGCGTGCAGGCGCAAAATTTTTGCTGCAATTGCATGGAAAGTGCCAAGCCATGGTATGTTTGTGCCCGTTAGCTCAAGTACCCTTGATACCATCTCATTTGCTGCTTTGTTTGTGAATGTAACAGCTAATATTTCATCAGAATAAGCATGACCGTTTCTAATTATGTGCGCTATTCTTGAAGTAATCGTTCTTGTTTTTCCCGTTCCGGCTCCTGCCAATATTAAAACCGGTCCATCTATGTGAGTTACAGCTGATTGTTGTTCTGGATTTAGCAGTAAGAGATAATCGTTCATTTGCAGCCCTATAGATTATAACTTCGTAAAGTTAAACCTATAGATCGAAATATTGTAAAGGTCTTATTGAACATAACATTCAACTCATTCAAGTACTAGATATTTAAGCATAGATCTATCTTGTTGGGGTAGCTTCAAGTGTATGCTGAGTAACAACAACTTGATTTGAGATATTGGCATCAAAACTTCTGCTTGTTTGATGAATAGGTGGAGTTTGAAATGGCTTAGACTTATGATTCAGTTCCTTCATCATTTCCTCAGCTTTAATAGGAAGTTTTTCTGGAATATAGAAGTTATGCATTTCAGCTCGTTCAGTGAGATTTTCATATGTTGCTTTGAACCAAGCTCCAATATCATATATAAAACCATATGCTTTTTCTTTAAATTCTCTCAATGATTTACTGAAACTTGCTAATGTGTTATTAAAGTAAATTGTCATATAGTCTCTTGTGGTGTATTGATAACTTTCTCCATTTAATCTGCTAATTTGTGCGTTAGAACTATTGTTGCTTTTGAAATAACCAAATATGTTGTACATTTTGAGCTATCGCTGATTATTAATATGCATACATTATATATTAATAAATCAAGATTGTCAAGAGTGTTTATTGCATTACTGAGGAGCTGAAGCTTGTAGTACGATGTTTTCAAATCTTTAATATAGTATTGACTTTACAGCAACAATTACCTTAAGTTAGTAACTATTGTTGCAGTTAAAAGTATCAATGCATTTTTTCTTTTATTTTTTTGCAATTCTAAGCATCTTATCTGCTGTTTGTGTAATTAGCGTAAGGAATCCTGTGCATGCAGTGTTATTTTTAATTTTCACTTTCGTTAACTCTGCAGTGCTTTTTATTCTCCTTGGAGCTGAATTCATTGCTATGATGGTACTGATAGTATACATCGGTGCAGTTGCAGTGTTGTTCCTCTTTGTAGTTATGATGCTCGATATTGACTACATAAGGTTGCACCAGGGTTTTGCGAAGCATTTCACTCTTGGTGCTATATTATGTGTTGTGTTTTTTCTAGTCATCAGCTTTGTAATCCGCAGCTCAGCACCCAACATAAGCAATGTTATAAACTATAATACCAATAATGTGAAAGCTATTGGTAATTTGCTGTATACCGACTACATGTACGCTTTTCATCTTTCTGGTATTCTACTGCTTATTGCAGTTGTCGGTGCAATTGCTCTTACTTTGCAGGACAAGAAAAAAGGAGTTAAAAAACAGAATGTATTAAAGCAATTGACACAATCTTCATCTGTAAAATTGATTAAGGCTAAATTTGGAAAAGGAGTAGAATGGAAATAGGATTAAATCACTTTTTGATAATTGCTGCTGTTTTGTTCACTATTGGGGTGTGTGGTATTTTCATCAACCGTAAGAGCATAATCAACATACTGTTATCAATAGAAATATTATTGCTGGCGATTAACATAAATTTAGTTGCTTTTTCTGCCTTTATGAATGATATGGTTGGGCAAGTTTTTGTGATGTTTGTGTTGACTGTTGCGGCAGCAGAGTCAGGAGTTGGGCTTGCAATATTGGTTGTATATTATAGAAGCCGTGGCAATATAGATGTTGAACAAGCAAATTTAATGAAAGAATGAAAGTATGATGGATATACTGAAATTAATAGTATTTTTGCCACTCTTTGGTTCGCTATTCGCAGCACTTTTTAGAAAAAGTCAGTTAGTTACAACGGCAGGGATTGGAATATCTGCAGTTTTATCTTGGTATGTTTTTCTCACCTTCTCTGAAAATTATCACTTGAGTTTATTTCCTCTATTTTCATTAAGTGTATTAAAAGTAAATTGGGCAATTAGTGTGGATGCTCTCTCATCCTTAATGCTTATTGTTATTACCACCGTTTCACTAGTAGTCCACCTCTATTCTATCGGTTATATGGAGCATAATAAAGGGAAGTCGAGGTTTTTTTCTTACCTATCGCTGTTTACGTTTTGCATGATTGTGCTGGTTGTAAGCGATAATTTCGTGCAGCTTTTTTTTGGCTGGGAAGGGGTTGGCCTATGTTCTTATTTACTCATAGGATTTTGGTTCCAAAAATATTCTGCAAATAATGCAGCAATTAAAGCATTTGTTGTGAATAGGGTAGGAGATTTTGCACTATTGATTGGGATCTTTCTCATTTATTATACATTTCACTCTTTGAAATTTACTGAAGTTTTTGACGCAGCTGATCTTCTTGGCACGCAGAACATTAGAGCATTCTGCTGTGAATTTAAAATAATTCATATAATATGCATATTACTTTTTATTGGCTGTATGGGTAAATCTGCACAGCTTGGTTTACATGTTTGGTTGCCAGATGCAATGGAAGGGCCAACCCCTGTTTCTGCACTCATTCATGCAGCAACGATGGTAACAGCAGGTATATTTTTAATAGCAAAATGTTCTCCATTGTTTGAGTTATCAAATGTGGCACGAGAATTAATAGTTATCGTTGGTGCACTTACTGCTTTTTTTGCAGCCACCGTTGCGATTACTCAGAATGATATAAAAAAAATAATTGCTTATTCAACCTGCAGTCAACTTGGTTATATGTTTATGGCATGTGGGCTTTCTGCTTACAATGTTGCTATTTTTCATTTAATGACACACGCTTTTTTTAAAGCTCTACTATTTCTTGGTGCTGGCAATGTAATTCATGCAATGCATCATAAGCAAAACATTCAGAAAATGGGAAATTGCTGGAAGAAAATCCCTTGTACTTACGCTCTCATGTGGATTGGTTCTCTTGCGCTTTCTGGAATATTTCCATTTGCAGGTTTTTACTCAAAGGATTTGATAATTGAACATGCTTATAGCACGGATAGCTTTGCTTTTGTAATAAGCTTAGTTGTTGCATTCTTCACAGCGTTTTACTCTTGGAGGTTATTGCTTCTTGTGTTCCATAGCCAAAAACAAAGTAAAATTAATATACATGAAGCACCAAAGATTATGATTATACCATTACTGATACTTGCTTTTGGATCGGTATTTTCTGGAGTGTGGGGAGCAAATATTTTGAACATAACTAGTAATGCGTTTTGGAAATCAAGTTTAATGGTAATTGATGAGCATGGAGTTCATAATTTCTTTATAAAACTGCTGCCAACCTTAGCGAGCCTAAGTGGAATAGCTCTTGCGTACCTGATTTACCAATATCAAGTAATTAGGCAAATTAAGAGTAAATTTTTACTTAAGTTTTTGCAGAATAAATGGTACTTTGATGAGGTGTATGAGTTTGTTATAATTGCACCGATAAGGTTTATATCTAGGCTTCTATGGAAGTTTGATGTTAAGGCTATTGATTCATTTGGACCAAATGGTGTTGTAAGGTTGGTTAATGAATGTTCAAAAAGTTCTATAAAGTTACAAACTGGTTATATATTTGATTATGCATTTATTATGTTTGTTACTTTAATAATCGGTACTTTATATATTATTGGAATTAAATAGAAGGTGTTGTTACTTAGTATATTCTTGCTTCCACTGATAGGAGCGTTGATTTTATCCTTAATCAGGATTAATCATCAATCTATACACCTAAGATTCCTTGCCCTATTTTTTGCTGTACTTCCATTCTTGCTTAGCATTGTAGCTTGTATAGAATTTGATTATAACAATGCGGACTTTCAGTTTGTCAGCTATCCAGTCAAGAATGTAGGAATAGGGGTGGATGGAATATCGTTGCTTTTCCTTCTACTTACGACCTTCTTGTTTGTTATTTGTATGCTCTACAACTGCAAAATGAGTTATACGACCCTAAAAGCCTATATGGCATTATTTCTACTGCTTGAGAGTTTTGTAGTCGGTTTTTTCGTTTCACTGAATGCTATAAGCTTTTATGTGTTTTTTGAAGCTGTCTTAATACCAATGTTCTTTATTATTGGCATTTGGGGAGGGAAGCAAAGGATATATGCGACGTTTAAGTTATTTCTTTATACATTAACTGGCTCATTATTATTTCTACTTGGACTGGTTTACATCTATAGCATTTTTGGGACGTTTAGTATACAAAAATTAGCTACATTAGTGCCAAGCCTTGATCTTGAAGTGCAGTCATTGCTGTGGATTGCATTTTTTATTTCTCTTGCAATAAAAGTACCTATGTTTCCATTTCACACTTGGCTTCCTGATGCGCATGTGCAATCACCAACTTCTGGATCTGTGATTTTAGCTGGCTTGCTTATTAAAATGGGGGGATATGGATTTTTAAGGTTTTCTATTCCAATGCTTCCTCAGGCAAGTTTGTATTTTTCAAATTTCGTTGTTATGCTGAGCATTATTGCGGTGATATATGCTTCTCTAGTTGCGTTTGCTCAAGGTGATATAAAGAAGTTAATAGCTTATTCTTCAATAGCACACATGGGGATCGTTACCGCTGGCCTCTTTTCATTTTGTGAGGAAGGAGTACTGGGTAGCATATTTCAAATGATTAGTCATGGCCTTATTTCTGCTGCTTTATTTTTGTGTGTTGGGATGCTATATACTCGAACTGGGACTTTGGAGATTGCAAAATATTTTGGCATAGTAAACACAATGCCAAAATTTGGTTTTATGTTCATTTTATTTTCAATGGCTTCAATAGGGCTACCTGGAACATCTGGGTTCACAGGTGAGTTTTTGGCTATGGTTGGAATGTTTAAGAGCATAGGGTTTTTTACAGGATTTATCGTACTTGGCACTATTTTAAGCGCAGTTTATATGCTGAATTTATGTAAGCAAATAATATGGGGGGTTAGCTATTCTAAATTATTAAATAATCGCTTGGATAGCATAGAATTTTCTGTCTTAATTCTGCTCGCAGTGTTTGTTATTTTGCTTGGATTTTACCCAACCCTTGCACTGAATTATTTGAAGCCATGTATGGCAAATTTGTTAGTAAAATATAATGCGCTATGAATTATATACAGATATTGCCGGAAACGTTTTCTATTATCTCCTCGTTAGTGTTGCTGCTGCTTGGGATTATATTTTACCGCCGCACTATCAACTTATTAGCACTTGGCTGCACAGTGGTAACTTTGATTATTTTAATTATTTCGGCAGAAAACAATGAAATTTTTCTCTTTAATGCGTTGTTAAAACTCAATTTATACATCAGGCCAGCCCAAGGGTTAATTCTCAGCACAGGAATTTTAATACTTTTGATGCTGAATTTATCAAAATATGACTATAAATATGAATTTTCAATACTGATTCTTTTTGCGCTATTTGGCATGATAACTTTAGTTTCAGCAAATAGTCTGATTTCTTTTTACTTAGCTTTTGAGTTGATGAGTATATCTTTATATGTTCTTGCGAGCTTTAATAAAAATTCAGCTTATTCATGTGAAGCAGGAGTGAAATATTTTACACTTAGTGCACTATCTTCCTGTATTATGCTGTATGGTATGTCATTGCTTTATGGATATACAGGACAAGTCAATTTCTCTGAGCTCGGTTCATTCTTGCAAAACCATCAGATAACTTATGGAATAGTTTTTGGGTTAGTTTTTATCCTTATTGGTTTGTGTTTCAAGCTTGCTATTGCTCCTTTTCATATGTGGGCTCCAGATGTCTATCAAGGTGCACCTACCATAGTAACTGCGTTTTTTTCTACGGCCCCAAAAGCTGCACTTGTAACATTTTTAATTCGATTGATGAATGAAGAGTTAGTAAATGTAAAAAGTTATGTTCAGCCTATTTTCTTATACTTTTCAGCATTGTCTGTGCTTATCTCAGCTTTTGGGGCCTTGCGTCAGCAAAACTTAAAAAGGCTGCTTGCTTACAGTTCAATTGGTCACATTGGTTTTATATTTGCTTCACTTTCTATTTTTACACAAGCAGGAACAGATAGTGCCTTAATGTATCTGGTGATATATATCATCACAAGCATAGGGCTATTCTCATATCTCGTACAAATTGACGATGACGATTGTGATATTGCAAATTTATCTGGTATAGGGAAGAAACGCCCAATTGTAGCATTTCATCTTTCTGTACTGTTACTCTCGATGTCGGGAATACCTCCACTTGCAGGTTTTATCGCTAAATTTTTTATATTCAAAAGTTTAATAAATTCTGGCTTTATCAGCCTGTCTTTGATCCTTGTAATATCGAGTGTGATATCATGCTACTATTATTTAAATATCATGAAAGTTATGTATTTTGATAAAGCTAGTGGTAATAAGGTTGATTATTCTAAGAGTCTATTCATTATCACTTCAGTGGCTTCACTGATCAATCTCGTTCTTTTCTTGTACGCAGAAGATCTTTACTCATTGATTAATTCATTGACAAATTAACAATTTAGTGTTTATAATTAGTCATATTCATCATTACAAAGAAGTTTCAAGTACTAATAAAGAAGCATTGGGTTTAATTGAGAAAGGGATATCTAATGAAACTGTCATTATTGCTGATAAACAAACAGAAGGCAGGGGACGCACTGGAAAAAGCTGGATTTCTCCAGAGGGTAATTTTTATGCGAGTTTGGTGATAAATCTTTTGCAAGCTCCACGGTGTAATATTCAATTACTGGATTCCAGCGTCACACACTGGAATGACAGAGAAAATTTAAGCAAATTAACAGAATTGACTTTTGTTACTGCTCTTGCTGTAGGGAATACTTTATTATCGTTAAATTTCTTGAATAATCAAACCCACTGCGGTGTCATTCCAGTGCGTGACACTGGAATCCATACTTTTTCTTCTGGATCCCAGTGTCAAAGCACTGGGATGACAAGAGATCCATTCATAAACGATCTCAATCTTCAATATAAATGGCCAAATGATGTTCTAATCGATGGCAAGAAAATAAGCGGAATATTGCTTGAAAAAAAATCCAATTCAAATTGGCTGATTATAGGAATTGGAATTAATATCAATCATGCACCACTTCCAGGAACAACGTGCATTAGCAATTACGGTGAATCTGTGTCTAACATGGATCTATTAAAGGAATTAATAATAAATTTTAATAAGCTAAGAAAGCAATGGCTATTTGATGGGTTTTATGCTATAAGAGAAATGTGGTTAAAAAAAGCATTCAAAATGAATGAGCAAATCAGTGTAAAGTTAGCTGACAAATTGTATGAAGGAATTTTTGCTGATATAGATAAAAGTGGTAAATTGGTATTGCAGCAAAAGGATGGAAGCTTAATTTATTTTGATGCAGGTGAGTTATTTATTGGCAGTGCATTATGAATACATATGTAATTTTTGCTTACCTTATTAGTTTCATACTGATTGGTGGAAATTTGATTTTTACCGTTTCTTGCTATATAAAAAGTAAAAAAAACTTAGAAAGTCTTAAAAGCAACAATGAAGAAGAAACATAAGCGATTACTTATAACTTCAGGAATTTTCTGCTTTTTAAGTTGTGCAGTTTTTTTTATTTTAACAACGCTCAAAGAAAACATCTCATTTTTCTATACAGTAAGTGAAGCTATAGTTTTACCAAATAGTCAAAAGCCAATCCGTGTTGGTGGAATGGTTGTTGAAAATAGCGTAATACGGAGCGAAAGCGAAGTAGTTTTTCAGATGACAGATTTTAACAAAAGCGTTGTGGTGAAATATCAGGGAATACTTCCACCAATGTTTTCAGAAAAAAGTGGTGTTGTTGTGCAAGGTAAAATGTTTGATAATAGTACTTTTCTTGCAGATACGGTGTTTGCAAAACATGATGAGAACTATAAGCCGAAAGTCCTAAAATAGATTTCCTAATTCAGTTGTATTGAAATGGTATGTGAAAGAAAGCAACAGCCTGCTAGCACGCTATTGCTTTTATAACTGCTGCAATATAGCTATTACTCCCAGCCATCTATGTTATTATGGTTAATTGTCTCTAATTCTACAATTTCGCCTTGAATTCTATTCAAGTTTTCGATAAATAGGTGAAATTCATCATTTAATTCAGAAACAAATGTCTCATTAAAATCGTTGATAAATTTTTCTATAATTACGTTAACGTAGCTAGCTGATACAGGGTTGTCTTTAATATCCTCAAAGTTTTTAGGTCTAATTTTGGCTACTAAGTTATTTATTGCTTTATAGTCAAAATCCCTCATTTCGCTCATTGCTTTTTCACTTTCTTGTTTACTGTAATTATTCATATTAATTCCTATAAAAAAACTAAAACTATAAAACTATATCGTGTAGTTTTTTTCTATCTTACTGAGCATATGATTCTTATATTAGTTCAGTATCAGTATATTGAAGCTGTGGAGCTTCCCATTCCAATCCACTACCATCATCTCCAGCGTTTTCTAAGCTTTGTATCCTACTTTTTAAATCATCAAGTGCTTTTACTAAGCCTTTATCACTGTTACCAAGAGTATTTTCTAATTTAGTAATAGATTCGTTATTATTATTTAACACGCCATCTAATTGAGAAACAAACTCCTTGTTCAGCTTTTTAGTTAATTCGTCTAAGACTCTGTGGATATAATTAACCTGTGCTGTCTTTTTTCCCAATACTTCTTCATTATAGTTTTTAGGTCTGCTATCAATTTCTATTTCTTTTATTACTTTAAGATTGTCTTTGATCTTCTGTTTACTGTCATTACTCATACTAACTCCTATAAAAAGTTACAATTTCAAAATTAACTAAGTTACATAGCTCAAACTTCTTAGATTACACATTCAATCTGAACGTTTTCCTCCATTTCCGTTAGTTCAAATTTAGTATCTTGGAAATTCGGGCTACTATCCCATTCAACCTTACTCTCGTCTACTACTTCAAATTTTTTAAGTATCTCCATCATCTCTTTTTGCTTTTCATTGCACTCCTTGAACTTCTCGTCCAACACCTTTTTCAACATTTCAATGGTAACATTAGACTGATCCTTACTGCCAAGATCACCAATCACAGCTGTTACTTTCTCATAAGGCAATTTGTGAATGATATCTTTAAGCTCTTCTGCATCTACGTTATCCAAAAGTTCTTTAAACTGCTCATTAGACATACTAAGAGCAAAAGCTTTAAGTTTTTCTGGGTTGTTAGCTAAAGACTTAACAACCATCTGAATCTTATCAGAATCATCAGTTAACTCTCGAGCTACTATTGCAAGTTTCTCATGGTCTAGCTTATTAATTAAATTATGTAATTTATCTCCTTCTAACATTTTTACTAAGATTGGAAGTCGATCTTTTAATGCTTCGTCCAAAATAGTGTTTATACTTTTCTCATCTGCATTTCTTATGAGTTCTACAAACTGATCATCGCTTATTGTCTTGAAAACCTCCATGAACTGATCCGTTTTAAGGTGAGGGAAAATTTCTCTTACTTGATCTAGATTTAAGTCTTTTACTAAGTTCACAACCTGATCCTTATTTAATAAGGGGACTATTATTCCTAACTTTTCTTGATTTAATTCATTAACAAGAATACGTAATTGGTGGTTGGTAAAATGACTCATCAAAGCTTGCCATTGATTATCTGTTAAGTGCTCTACTAAATCCTCTATTTGGTCTGAACGAAGAGTATTGGCAAGAGTTGCTAACTGATCTTCTGTTAGTTCCTCAACAAAAATTTTAGCAAACATCTTTGATAGCACTATATTCTCTGGTATTTTAGATAATGTATCTTTTATTGTTTCTTCACTGACATCCAGTCCAATATATTGTAATGCCTGATTGTCAGGTGAATTAATAATATTTCCTTGATAATCTGAGAAATAATATTTGTAAGTATCATCCAACTCTTCCTGTGTTACATAACTATGTTCCGATCTCTCAGATTTAACATTATTACGCAAACTAAGACCACCATCTTCTCTACTTATAAACTTCGATTCCATTGATAGCTTGACCAACATATAATCGTAATATACAAATGCACAATTGTTTTCTGAATAACCTGGTTTATCTCTAGAAAGAGTGCTTTTCAGGGTATTCCCCTCTTCGCCCCTTATGCAATAAAACCCATCTCTAGAGATGTTATTGCCACATAATCTTATTGGTAATTCTATCGCTTCATCTTCTTTTCCCAGTTGCACAAGCTTAACTTTTTTAACAGGTTGAAAACGAGAAAAGTCAGGCCAGTAGACGCTGCTACCAAATCCTTTTGATAATTCCTCTCCGGGTACCATCTTAAAGACATGTTTTTTTTCCACTCATAAGTATTATCTAATAAATTTAATTATAGCTATTCTAGCATCTATTGATTAATTTATTACTAAGTTGATATATATTAGAATTATAATAACAAATATCACTAAAGAACCTATATAAAACCCCGATAGATTAAATATACTAACTTTATGATATGTTAGAATTTATACTGGTGGAGGCAAGCGGGATCGAACCGCTGACCTTCTGCGTGCAAAACAGATGCTCTACCAGCTGAGCTATACCCCCAATTCTTGCTTAAAGCATAAATCACTCACGCTGAAATGCAAGAAATATTTATCTGTTATGCTATTACTCAATAGCGTACAAACTCTGCAGTCATGTAAAATTCTCTATCTTTTTAGAGTTGTATGTCAGCTTTACCAAATAAATCTGTTAATTAACAAGAAATTTTCCTTCAAAAATTTTTAATTAAATTATCACCAACGCAGTATATTATATAATTTATTTAACCACGCATGAAAATTTTAGTTTGATTAAAACAGATAAAAACTATATTACTGTTTAGTGTAGCTGAAAAATAAAATGATCCCGTAGCTCAGCCGGTAGAGCAACTGACTTTTAATCAGTGGGTCACGCGTTCGAATCGCGTCGGGATCACTTAGAATCTTAAAAGCATGCTAAAAGAACAGGATAAAATATTCATAAACTTAAATGGTAGAGAAACACCACTACTTGAAGGTGCAAAAAAACGTGGTAGTTGGCAAAAAACAAAGGAATTACTGGATTTAGGATCAGAAAAAATCATTGATGAAGTAAAGAAATCTGGCTTGAGAGGTCGAGGGGGTGCAGGATTTTCTACTGGCCTTAAGTGGAGCTTTATGCCAAAAAATCCTTTAAAAGCATACTTGGTAGTCAATGCAGATGAGTCAGAACCTGGTACAACATGTAAGGATAGAGATATACTGCGATATGAACCACACAAGCTACTTGAGGGAATTCTCCTGGCTGGAAGAGCAATTAATGCGTCAGCTGCGTATATTTATATCAGGGGTGAATTTTATAATGAATATTTAGTTCTAAAAAAAGCACTTGAGGAAGCCTATAAAGAAAACTTAATTGGAAAAAATGCCTGCAAATCAGGTTATGATCTTGATGTGTTTATTCATAGGGGTGCAGGAGCTTACATATGTGGAGAAGAAACAGCTCAACTTGAATCAATTGAAGGAAAAAAGGGCTTTCCTCGCATGAAACCTCCATTCCCTGCGGGTGTTGGACTTTTTGGCTACCCAACCACAATAAACAACGTTGAAACTATAGCCATGGTTCCAGATATTCTAAATCGCGGAGGAGAGTGGTTTGCATCTCTGGGTAAACCAAATAATACTGGCACTAAGGTCTTTTGCATTTCAGGGCATGTAAATAATCCATGTAATGTTGAAGAAGAGCTCGGAATTTCACTGCATGAATTAATTGAAAAATACGCAGGTGGAGTGAGAGGAGGTTGGGATAATTTACTTGCTGTAATACCTGGTGGGTCTTCAGTCCCACTAATTCCAAAATCTATATGTGATACTATTGAAATGGATTTTGATTCATTAAGGGCTGCACAATCAGGGCTTGGTACTGCTGCTGTAATAGTGATGGATAAATCAACTGACATAATAGCTGCAATAGAAAGATTATCACATTTCTATATGCATGAGTCCTGCGGGCAATGTACACCATGCCGTGAAGGCACTGGATGGATGTGGAGAATTATGAGAAGAATGGTAGCAGGAAATATTAAACCTGGTGAAGTAGATAAGATACTTAACCTTACAACTCAAATAGAAGGGCATACAATTTGTGCACTTGGCGATGCTGCAGCTTGGCCAGTTCAAGGATTAATCAGACATTTTCGTCATATAATTGAAGAGAGGATAGTAACTTATACTTTTAAATGATTTTACTACTTAGCAGCTAAAGTTAAAGAATATTGATTTCCTTCCCTTTTAGGTGCTAATTCTACTTTTGCAATATCTTCAGCGTCTCTAATTAGCCGTTCTAATTTTTCCAGTCCAACTTCAGTGTTTATAAGCTCTCTCCCTCTAAATCTCATTGTGACTTTAATTCTATGTCCATGCACAAGAAAATCCCTTGCTTGACGCAATTTTGTTTCGTAGTCGTGATCACCAATATTAGGACCCAGTTTAATTTCTTTTATAGTTAATGTTTTTTGTTTCTTTTTTGCTTCACTTGCCTTCTTTTTTATATCATACTTTTGTTTGCTATAGTCCAGAATCTTACATACTGGAGGAGTTGAATCAGGTGCGATTTCTACCAAGTCTAAATTAACACTTTGTGCAACTTCCAAAGCTTGTTCTATTGGAACAATCCCGACCATTTCACCACTATGATCAACTAAGCGTACCTCCTTAGCTGTGATGAGTTCATTAATTCTGTTTTTATTGTTCTTTTTGACTTGCAAATTTTATCTCCATTAATTCAAATTAATACTTTTTAACAGCAATTCAGTAGCATCCTCCAAAGAAAAAGACTCCTGTTTTTCCGATCCTAAATTTCTCACTGACACAGTTTTATTTGTAACTTCATTTTTGCCCATGATCCATAATATAGGTACCTTACTTGAACTATGCAAACGTATCTTATAGCTAATTTTTTCATTGGTCAAATCAGTTTTGATTCTCACACCTTGTTCTTTTAAAACGTTGCTGATTTCCGTAGCATAACCGTCAGCCTCATTTGTAATGGTCAAAATAGCAAGCTGTGTTGGAGCAAGCCAAACTGGAAATTTTCCTGCATAATTTTCTATTAAAATTCCAATAAAACGCTCAAAAGTCCCAAGAATTGCCCTATGTAACATGACAGGGTGATGCTTGTGACCGTCTGCTCCTACATAAAAAGCTCCAAGCCGTTCTGGTAAAATAAAATCAACTTGTAATGTTCCACATTGCCAGCTTCTACCTATTGCATCTTTCAAGACAAACTCTAACTTTGGACCATAAAACGCACCTTCACCAGGGTTAAGTTTATAACTCAAGCCCGCTTCTTTAACGGCTTCAAGCAGCGCTTTTTCAGCTCTATCCCACACTTCATCATCCCCTGCCCTAACATCTGGACGGTCTGAAAATTTCACAGAAATTTCATTGAACCCAAGTTCTGAATATACTTCTTTTAAAAGGTCACAAAACTTTACAGTTTCAGAATTCACTTGTTTTTCCATACAAAAAATATGTGCATCGTCTTGCGTAAAACCACGCACTCGCATCAGTCCGTGCAATGAGCCTGAGCTTTCATTTCTATGGCATGTGCCAAACTCTGCCATACGTATCGGTAAATCACGATAGCTTCTGGTGTGAGAATTAAAAATCTGCACATGACAAGGGCAACTCATGGGTTTTATTGCTAGCTTTTTACTTTCAGATTCATCAACAATAAACATATTTTCACGAAATTTATCCCAATGTCCAGATTTTTCCCACAGCTCTTTGCTTACTAAAATAGGGGTTTTTACCTCAAAGTAGCCATTGTTCATTAACTTTTTTCTGATGTAAGACTCAAGAACATTATATAAAGCATATCCCTGTTCATGCCAAAAAATCTGCCCAACAGCTTCCTCTTGAATGTGAAATAAGTACATATCCTTAGCAATTTTGCGGTGGTCGCGTTTTTCTGCTTCCTCCAGACGTTTAAGATAAGTATTTAATTCATCCTTATTTCTCCACGCAGTGCCATATATTCTTTGCAACATTGGGCCCTTAGAATCGCCACGCCAGTATGCACCTGCTACTTTCATAAGTTTAAACGCTTTAACTCTGCCAGTTGATGGTGAGTGCGGACCACGACATAGGTCTACAAAGTTGCCTTGTTTATAAACAGTTAGGTTTTCGTTTTCTGGTATTGATGAGACAATATCAACCTTGTATCTTTCACCTACATCACTAAAGAAATCAATTGCCTGCTTACGAGTCCAAACTTCTCGGACGAATCTGTGGTTACTTTTTATAATTTCCTTCATTTTTTTTTCTATTGCAGTAAAATCGTCCGTGGTAAAGGCACGATCTGTAGCAAAATCATAGTAGAAACCATCTTGAATTGTTGGTCCGATAGTAATCTGAGTATTAGGAAAGAGCTCTTTTACTGCCTGTGCCATTATATGAGCAGCATCATGCCTTATTATATCTAAACCCGCTTCGTCACTCAGCTGTATTACCTCTATCTCTGTATCAGATTCAATTTCACGTGAGAGATCATACAACTCACCATTTACCTTAAGGGCAATTGCTTCTCTCAAAGCATCCGGTTGTAATATATCAAAGCCAGTGACTCTAACACTGTATTCTTTTACTTTTTGCTCGGCTAAAAAGGTAACTTTTATCATTTATCGACCCTTTTGTCTAACCCTCTCTTTGTCATCCCAGTGCGTGACACTGGGATCCATCTTATTTTTATAATGGAAATTAGTTTAACGTATGTTCCTAAAATCTGTTGTCCATTGCACAACTTGCAAATATTTTTATACCTGGATCCCAGTGTCACGCACTGGGATGACAAAAAAAGGAACACTGAAATGACAGAAAAACAGCACCTGGGTAACAGAGGAATGATTTGAAAGCTATAAATTTTTAACATCAATAGTACGGTCTATTCTTTTTTAACCTGAGTGCAATTGCGTCTTCCCAAACTTCACCATTACGCAATAGCTTTTCTTTATTGTACATTAGCTCCTCTCTTGTTTCAGTAGCAAATTCAAAGTTAGGACCCTCCACAATTGCATCAACTGGACATGCTTCTTGGCAAAGTCCGCAATATATGCATTTTGTCATGTCAATATCATAGCGTGTGGTGCGGCGACTACCGTCTTCTCTTTCCTCTGCTTCAATAACTATTGCTTGAGCAGGGCAGATAACTTCGCATAACTTACAAGCTATGCATCGTTCTTCACCATTTGGATACCTACGCAACGCATGCTCACCACGAAACCTTGGACTTAAAGGGCCCTTCTCCATAGGATACCTCAAAGTAACCTTTGGCTTAAACATATATTTTAATGTAATAACAAATCCTTTAATTAACTCTACAGAAGACCAATACCAAGCTAATTTCTTGAACATAAAATATTTAGAAACTATGTTGGTAATTATAAATCATATTATCAGTTTTCAAAATAAATATTTTCATCTGGATGACTTTTTAGGTATTTTGGTTTCTTAAGTGTAATATTGCTAAGTAGTTTATATCAATAATGACAAACACAAATGAAACTATTTTAGGTATTTCGATTTCTTAAATTGCTAAGTAGTTTATATATATATAAATAATGACAAACACAAATGAAACTATTTTCGCTTTGTCGACCGTATTTGGTAAGTCAGGAGTTGCAGTAATCAGAATTTCAGGCAACTACGCCCTTAAAGCTTTAAATCATTTTCATATTAAGAAAGAAATTAAACCAAGATTTGCTACTTTAGTTGATCTATATGATGATTCCAGTCAATTGATAGATAATGGAATAATCATCTATTTCTCTGCTCCAAACAGTTTCACTGGCGAGGATGTTATAGAGTTACAAGTGCATGGAAGCAAGGCCATCATAAAAATCATCTTGGAGGGATTATCAAAAATTTTCGTTATGGCCAGGCCTGGAGAATTCTCACTTAGGGCTTTTCTAAATGGTAAATTTGACTTAACGCAAATAGAAGGAATTGCAGACTTAATTGATGCTGAGACGAAAATGCAAGCTAAACAAGCGATTAAGCAGATATCAGGAGAATTGGAGAGACTATACAGCAATTGGAGGCAAAGATTAATAACGATACAATCCAAAATCGAAGCATATATAGACTTTCCAGAGGACATTTGGGCAGAAAAAAGTGAATTGGAAAAAATTAATAATGAAGTGCAATCTCTCGTGCAGTTGATACAAGAGCATTTAAATGATAATAGACGGGGCGAAAGGTTGCGTGAGGGTTTACATATTGTAATAACTGGTGAACCAAATGTCGGTAAATCAACTCTGTTTAATTTCTTAGCCAAGCGTGATATTGCTATTGTTTCTGAATATGCAGGCACAACAAGAGATATACTTGAAGCTCATATTGACATTGGTGGATACCCAATCATTCTCTCTGATACTGCTGGAATTCGTGAGAGTTCAGATCCAATAGAATCAGAAGGTATAAGTCGAGCGAAAAAAAGGTCTTTTGAAGCTGATTTAAGAATAGAACTATTTCCTTTTGAACAGCGTCATAATATCAATTGCAACGTTGTAAATAGCGATACTATTTATGTATTGAGCAAAGCTGACGATGTTATCAATAATCACAATATAAAAATTAATGGCATAGATCTTTTACCCATTTCTATTCTAAAGGGAATAGGTACAAACAAATTGATCTCTCTCATAAAAGAGAAGGCAAAGGAAAAATTTGGGCATGATAGAGACACTCCTGTGATTACTCGGCAAAGACATAGGAATCACATGCAGAAAGCACTGGAACATTTACAGCGTTTTAATATCGATAATCCAATTGAGTTGATGTCTGAAGACTTGAGGCTTGCTGCATTTGAATTTGGTGCAGTGATTGGAATTATTAATGTTGAGGAAATATTGGACAGTATATTTAGCAACTTTTGCGTGGGCAAGTAAAGCTTTTATAGATTGCTTAAAATCAAATATTGTGATAGAAAAGAAATGGACGGATGGCCGAGCGGTTTAAGGCACCAGTCTTGAAAACTGACGTACGTGATGAGCGTACCATGGGTTCGAATCCCATTCCGTCCGCACAGCATCTCGCTATGCTAGCTGATTTTTAGAGCTTATTTGGACTATGTAGTTCATAACGCTGGAAATCTTATCTAATCTAGCCACATCTTTTAAAAATACATCCCTTTGTAAATTGACCTTGTTAGCAAAGAAAGCTAATATCTATAAATAGATCACCATCTGAATATGGAAACCGATATCGTAATAATAGGTGCAGGGCCTGTTGCAATATTCACTGCTTTTCAAGCGGGAATGCTTGATATGAGATGTCATATAATAGATGTTTTGGATCAAGCAGGAGGACAATGCACAGCTCTTTACCCAGAAAAGCCAATATATGATATACCTGGTTATCCTGTAATTACTGCCCAAAAATTAATTGAGCAGTTAATGGAGCAAGCTTCACCGTTTGAGCCTGTTTACCATTTAAGTCAAAAAGTGGAAAAGATTTCAAATAACGAAGGTGAAAACTTTACTATCATAACGAACATAGGTACAGAGGTAAAATGCAAAGCCGTTATCATTGCTGCAGGTAACGGAATGTTTGAGCCTAATCGTCCACCCTTAAGTGGTATATTAGAATATGAAAATAAATCTGTGTTTTATAGCGTAAATAAAATTTCTGATTTTCAGGACAAAACTATAGTCATTGCAGGGGGAGGTGATTCTTCTGCGGCTGATTGGACTGTAGAACTTTCTAAGGTTGCAAAGAAAATTTATGTGATACATAGGAGAAAGGAATTTCGCTGCACTCCTGAAACTAGAAATAAATTAGAATCACTTGAAAATGATGGAAAGATAGAACTGGTAGTGCCATATCAATTACACGAACTAGCAGGAGGTAATGGGCAGTTGAGAGCAGTGATAGTAAAAAACATTGCCTCTAAGGAAGAAAAAGAAATATCCGCTAATTTTTTGCTGCCATTTTTTGGATTATCAATGAATCTTGGTCCAATAAACAATTGGGGTATAGAGTTAGAACATAGCCGCATAGTTGTTAATTCAGCTACGCTTAGAACTAGTAGAGATAGAATATATGCAATCGGAGATATAGCTACTTATCCAGGCAAACTAAAATTGATACTAAATGGTTTTGCTGAGAGCGCCATGGCTTGTTATGACATATACAAAGTAATTCACAATTCTCCAGTTAATTTTCAATATTCAACTTCAAAGGGAATTCATGGAAATTAAAGAGTAACATGAACCTACATGGAGTTATCTCAAGCATAAGGGAATACAAACGAAAAAGATTACTTTACAAATTTCCCCAACTCCCTTATCATATCAATAAGAGTATTTATCCTTGTTTTTAATCTCTGCAGATTTAACAACAAAATTCAGTAAAAAACTCAGGTATATATTGGCAGATTACATAAAATTATAGCGGCTGCATGTCTTTTTTATTTTTTCTACATTCAGCCAAAATGCGCTTTAAATAAGCGTTAGCACATTATTACAATGCCAATTTACATTATTATAGGGTCAAAACTCGTTACACAGGGATTCTTTTGCCTTTTTTCTTCATTTGGTGAATTTCTTAATACTTGTAACTAAAGCTTCAGGCCAGCACTTGATGCTGGAATCCAGAAATCTTTTGAGCACAAAAGTTATGCTAGGTTTTATTGGTAAGAAACCAGTGTCAGCTACTCGGATGACACCAAAGGGGCACTTGGATAGAGGCTACTTGAATAACACCATCATAAGGTGAACCAGTGTCAAGCACTGGAATGACAAGGAAAGGGCTACTTGGATGACAAGAAAAAGGACGCTGATATGACACCAAAGAGGCTGACACCACCATAAAGTAAATTCCACTAACACTATAGGAGACTAACATGAACTTTTTAAAATTTATCGAACTATGCTTTCAAACGGTGATGCCGGGATGTGAGTATAACAATTATCAGTATATAAAAATTATAGCAGACAGGCTTGAAGCAGCAAGCACTGGTGAAGTGAAGCGAATAATATTCAATATGCCTCCGCGCTCGATGAAGTCTATGTGCGTGAGTGTTGCATGGCCCGCATGGATACTTGGTAATCAGCCAACCGCAAGAATAATAGTTGCAAGCTATTCTCAGCGGCTTAGCGAAAAGCATTCGCTTATATTTATCTCATTCAATTACTACAGCCGCTATATTTCATCCAGCTTATCTACTTCGTCAACCAACACAAAAACGCTTAGCTTGGGAAGATTTGAAGAAGATTAGGGAATATCTTGATAATACCAATAACTACACGGATATTTAGATTACTATTCGTTATCATCTTAGTACCGGCTAATTGAATTAAATATTGAAAAATCTACTAAACAGAGAAAAAGGCAAAAGAAAATCTATCAGCTACTACCTGTTTTTTTAATTGGCGTTTTTTATTGTATTAAATCCTTTGATAAGCGCATTTTAGCTTATGTGGGTAAAAGTTTTATAAAGACATAGAGTACACATAGTGCAAAAAATTAAATATCAAGTATATTGAGCTTTTTGTCGTTTTATCTGCACAGACTGAAGATAAATAATATATCTTCACCCTTATTTTAAGGAGAATGGCGAAGTCTGTCAAGTAACTCTTGCCATTGCTATAGCTGCTTGAGTTTCTGTAATCACAATGTTGGTGCAATGCACGCATGGAATTTTATTTACTCTATAATATGTTGGTTTATAGTAGTACTAATGCAGAAATAAAGGGAGGAGACATTGGAAAGCAATATAAAAAAATTGAAAGGAAATTTTTTAGAACAAGCAATTAGAGTAAATCATGCTGGCGAATATGGAGCCATTTGTATTTATTCTGGTCAAAAATTTATTCTTAAAAAATCTTCCATAATTGATAAAATAATTGAAATGGAGGAGCAGGAAAAAAAACATTTCCACTATTTTAATGAGAAAATCAAGGAGCAAAGAGTTCGTCCTACTGTTTTGTTGCCAATTTGGCGTGCTTTAGGGGTGTCACTTGGTGTTGTAACTTCTATTATGGGTAAAAAAGCCGCTATGGCTTGCACTGCTGCAGTTGAAGAAGTGATCGGAGAGCACTACAAGGAGCAAGTCTTACATTTAGAAGATGGGGAATTAAGAGAAACCATAAGTAAGTTTCGTGATGAGGAGTTAGAACACAGAGATATTGCAATTCAGCACAATGCCGAAAGCGCACTTGGCTACAACGTTTTATCTTTGTTCATAAAAGCAAGCTGCAAAGCTGCTATTTACCTCTCTAAATTGATTTAATCAATCACTATTTGACAACCAATCACATTTGCCTTTAGTTCTTGTGCTAATTACTGCCCCATATCCTCTACTCCAATCGAATGCGTATGAATGTTTATAATTAATTTCTTAATTATTATCCTAAAAATACATTAATTTAATTCCCTATTAGAGTTTTCTTGTTGTTGTAAACATATTTGCATAAGACTAGTAGATAGAACGTTTTTAATAGTCTGAGTTAACTCCTCAGGAATATTTTCAAAACTCTTGCCCATAACTTCTAAAACACTTTTCCCCTATATAAGATAATTCCCTCCAAAGCTTGATTTGTTTTCTAACTTGCTAAACCTTATTTTGCTTTTCTCATCAATTTCTACTACCATTTTGTTACCATCTTTCCGTAGATAAATACTAATCTCTCCTATTTTAGTAGTAAAAAATATTTCAATACCACCTTTTAAGATATCTGTGTAATTTCTTTTTCCATCTTCTGTAATTTCAACTTTTACTATACTTTCCTCAATCTGAAATATGCCAACTTCTAAATCCTTAGCTTTTTCATTATTTAAAGTTCTTGCAGTTTCAACAATACTACCTTGTGGATACTTAATATAAAAATATTTATTATCTACTTCTACTTCGAGGTCATATTCATCAATTTGCTTATTATCTTTTTTCACAATACCTTCATATGCTATACTCTCTAGCATTTTTTTCTTACTCTTACATTGTTCGTTAAGATCATTTAAATAATTAGAGTCATAGTACCCGACTTCAATATCGCTATAAAAAGATAATCCTTTTTCTATCCCACCTTTTAACACTAAATTACGAGTGATCTTTTGTATGATATTTTTTGTAGTTGAATTGTGTGGATTTGCATGAAAGCGATTAATTAATTCTTCCATTTTTTCAAATATAAAATTTGTTACAGTCTTATTATCCTTACCGTAATATGAGTTTAATCTTATTCCTTGATTTAAATAACCCTCTATTATGCGTTCCATGTACTTTAAAACGCTTTCTTGCTCATCGTGTTCTGTTATACCTTTTATCATCTCATCACAAAATTTTTTAACTAGAATTTGTTCATCTGTAGTCAATGGTATTTGCAATTTCGTAGAAGATGGGTCTCGCTCAAAAAGATAAATTATTGACAATTCCTCTGCTCTTTTAATAAATTCATAACTCCTTAGATATTCTGTAACGTTTTTGTTTTTTGCGTACCTTTTCTTGGTTAAATCGATATGCCTATCTTTACGACTTATAGTCGGTAATTTTGGATTTGATGAACTACTCTAGTTGACTATTGAAGAAGCTGTTAGAGAACTGTTCAGGCTCTAAAATAAGATTACTTTCACCTTGTTTACCTACTTGCTTAGACATATTATATACCATAATCACTAAAACTTTTTAGTGATTACTTCAATACATAGATAAATCAATAAAAATATCTTTTTCTCTTCAGTGCTAAAAAATTGTCAAAAATCTCAAAATTGGTTAATTGCATATAACCTACTTTCTGGTATACATCAAAACTACCGTAGAAAACTTCAACTTTGAAAGAGATTAACAAATAAAATTCTTGTACTTTGCCTCTACTAAAGTACAATCAGGCTTTATTTAATATTTTTCATGCTTGATGAAGTACATGAGGAGTGTGGGGTATTTGGCATAAGTTATAACCAAAGTGCTGCTTTTAACTCTATACTTGCTCTCCACGCTTTGCAGCATAGAGGTCAAGAGTCTTTTGGCGTAGTAACCAGTAACAACGATAAGCTGCACTCTTATCACTTTCAAGGTCAAGTGAGCAGTGTATTTGATGATATAGATGAAATAAAGAAATCCTTACCTGGAGATTGTGCAATAGGTCATGTTCGATACTCAACAAGTGGTAGTAAATTTGGAGTGCAGCCCATGTTTGGCAAAAGTGGCAAATTTGGGGATTTTGCCATAGCACATAATGGTAATTTAATTAATATTTCCCCGATACGCGAACAATTAATTAAACAAGAGTGCGTTTTTCAGTCAGATATTGATACAGAAGTAGTAGTGCATCTGACAGCAAGCAGTGAAAAAGATAGCTTTTTAGAGAGTTTTATATATGCATTAAAGCAAATACAAGGTGCTTATTCTTTTGTGGCAATCAATCAAGAAGTAGTTATTGGAGTACGTGATCCGTCTGGAATCAGGCCTCTTGTTTTAGGAAAGTTAAACGGTTCTTACGTTCTTGCATCTGAAACTTGTGCTCTTGATATAATAAATGCAGAGTTTATTAGAGAAATAGAACCAGGCGAATTAGTTACCATCAATTCGGATAGTAAGCTAGCCTCAATGTTTCCTTTCCAAAAGCAAAAATCAAGTTTTTGTATTTTTGAATACGTTTACTTCTCAAGACCAGACAGCATAATGGAGAATAGGTCCATATATGATATAAGAAAAGAAATAGGAAGAATACTTGCAGAAGAGAGCCCACCAAAAGACAATGTAAATATGGTTGTACCAATACCTGATTCTGGAATACCTGCAGCTATTGGATATGCAAAGCATTCAGGATTACCTATGGAACTGGGGATAATTCGTAATCATTACATAGGAAGAACTTTTATACAACCCACCGCTGAAGTACGTAAAGTTAGAATAAAATTAAAATTCAATGCTAATAAGCACACTTTGAAAGGCAAAAACATAATTTTAATAGATGATAGTATAGTGCGTGGTAGTACGCTCAGAAATATAATAGTTATGCTAAAGGATGCGGAAGTAAAAGAGATTCACCTCAAAATTTCAAGCCCACCAATTAAGCATTCTTGTTTTTATGGAATAGATACGCCAGAGTGCAAAGATTTAATTGCTGCAAATAAATCTGTAGAGGAAATTAAGGAAATTATAGGAGTAAATAGCCTAACCTTCTTGAGTGTTGATGGACTATACAGGGCTGTTAAAGAAGAAAAACGTAACAACGCTACACCGCAATATTGTGATGCTTGCTTCACTGGTGACTACCCAATTGGTAAGTAATCTATTATTAATGAAGGTGAGGTTTTTTCTATGTTATATTAACAATTTTAAAAATAGATTTTTTGCATAACCATATAGTTTTTGCCTGGGTGTCATTTGAGTAAAAGCTACTTTACAAATTTCGTCATTTCCTTTACTATGGCACCAAGAGTATTTATCCTTGTTTTTAACCTGCAGGCTCAATCACAAAGTTCAGTAAAAAAACTCACATATTTATTGGCAAATTACACAAAAATTATAGCGGCTGCATGTCTTTTTTATTTTTTCTACATTCAGCCAAAACGCGCTTGTTAGGACATTATTACAACGCCAATTTAAATTATTAAAACTCTTCACACGGGGATTCTTTTGCCTTTTTTCTGCTTGGTAAATTTTTTAATATTTGTAGCTAAAGTAATTTTAGAGAGGTGTTATGTAAGTAGTTGACACCATCATAAAGGAATCAGTGTCAGCTACTTGAATAACAAAGAAAGAGGGCACTTGGATAACATCGAAGGAGCTACTCGAATAACACCTTCATGGTGGCTTAAATCACAAGTTCGTGCAATGATGGTGCTCCTTAAAGAAGCACCATTTGCTAATGTTTTGAAGCTTTAATGCTTATTATGCGCATTTATTTGTTGTTGTATTCCATGTTTTACCATCAGGGCAAGCAGTTGCACCATCTTTACAAATCACACCACCTGGTACTATTTTTGAAACAACTACAGGTGCACCAAAAAACACAGCAGTAAATGCACCGAGTGCAAAAAGCGCTGGCCATGGCATTCTGCCAAATATTGCAAGCAACGCTGCACCTATTATCACTATTGTAATCATAGGCCCGCCTATACCGTGAGTATAGCCTACTATTTTGCATATTGTATTGGTTGTTGCATCATCAGTAACAGCAGCAGCAAAAGTATTATCAAATGCAAAAGAGAGAATTAAAGCTACAAGTAGAAGAAAATTTTTCATTATGCCTCCGTATTTAACGCTGGATTATCTATCATTTTGATTAAATTTAAGTAAACGGTGAGGATTTTTTGCTTAAAAGTATGCTTTATTTCATTTAGAATACTTTTCTTAGTTTATTTATATTACAAGTGCTACAGCAATTTTAATCAAACGCAAAGGAAAGAATTAAAGCTACAAGTAGAAGAAAGTTTTTCATTATGCCTCCGTATTTAACGCTGGATTATCTATCATTTTGATTAAATTTAAGTAAACGGTGAGGATTTTTTGCTTAAAAGTATGCTTTATTTCATTTAGAATACTTTTCTTAGTTTATTTATATTACAAGTGCTACAGCAATTTTATAGTATCGTTTATTGCCTTTATCGTGCTTTAATTGACACAATTTATAATGATGGAGTGGAGCATGCAGGGTATCTATCATTTTTAATCCTGTTATCAATATTTCCTTTTCTTATTGTTTTAATAGCCATGGCATCAACGTTCGCAAATTTCTTAGATCAATACAATGTCGGCTGGGCATTTATTATTGATAACATGCCACAGGATATTTTATCATCTTTGATGCCACGTATTAGGGAGATAATATCAGGCCCGCCACAAAGTTTGTTAACTTTAGCAGTTGTAGGTGCTGTTTGGACTGCCTCATCAACAATTGAAGGATTTAGAACGATACTCAATAAGGCCTATAAAGTTCCAGTTTCATCGCCTTATATATGGAGAAGGGTGCTCAGTATATTACAATTTTTAGTAATTACGCTTGTTACAACTCTGACTATAGTATTTTTTACATTAGTGCCAATGTTAATTGATTTTTCTTACCAAGGGCTAAGTTATACTAGATATTTACTTATCGAGTTTGTGCTTTTTACTATAGTATCTTGGCTATATTTTACATTGCCAAACATAAAACAAAGCTTATCAGACGTATTTCCCGGATCTTGTGTGGCTGTTATTCTTTGGACGATCTCTGCTTCAGCTTTCAAGCAATACTTAAAAGCTTCCTTTGACCAACTGAATTTGATATATGGAAGCTTAGGTGGTGTGGTAGTATCGTTACTATTTTTTTATGTGCTAAGTTTGATTTTTATATATGGAGCAAAATTTAATTTTCAGCTAAAATATTTCAATAAATCTTGCTAAAGAGAAAGAAATGGGTAAGTTAGAAGGTAAAATAGCTTTAATTACCGGAGCTTCAGGTGGAATAGGCTCTTCTGTTGCAAAAAGATTTGTAAAAGAAGGTGCATGTGTAATTCTGATTTCCAGATCTCTTGATAATCTCAAGCCACTATATAATGAAATTGAAGAGCTTGAAGAATTTAAAGAAGGCTCTGTGAAACTAATTCAGCTTGATCTTTTAGACTTTGAAAACGTAGAAAAATTGGCAAATATGATAGAAAGCCCAAAATTATCAGAATCTGGAACACTTGATATACTGATTACATGCACTGAAATTTTAGGTAAGTTGAGCTCTGTTCATGATTGTGAGCTTGAAGATCTACAGAACGTAATGAATACAAATTTTACTGCCAGTTGGTACTTGCTAAAAAATTTGGGTCCAATACTAAAAAAGTCTAATGCTGGAAGAGCGATATTCATGACCTCAGAGATAACACTTTCTCCTTCCTCTTATCCATATTGGGTACCATATGCTGCAAGTAAGGCTGCACTAGAAGCAATGGTGAAGATATATGCATCTGAGACAAAGCATACGAACTTATGCATAAATGCCGTGTATTCGGAAGGGCCTATCGATAGTGAAATGTATAAGCAAGCATTTTCAGGGAAAGATATATCTGAATTAGTATCGCCTGAGAAGTTAACAAATAAATTCGTAGAGTTGGCTTCTGATGACTGCAGTATATCAGGACAAATCTTGCCATTAAGTAAATCTCTTGAATAAGTTTGTACACTTTTTAATTACCTATAGTTCTTAGTCTGAACTCAATAAAAATTCACATATACAGGAAAGACTGGTAACATTACTTTGAATAGAAACTGTTATTGTAATTATGCCAAAACGCACAGATATAGAATCTATATTAGTAATAGGAGCAGGCCCAATAGTTATAGGTCAGGCATGCGAGTTTGATTATTCCGGAACGCAAAGCTGTAAAGTATTAAAAAGTGAAGGTTATAAAGTCATTTTGGTTAACTCCAACCCTGCAACTATAATGACAGATCCTGAATTCTCTGATGCAACTTATATTGAGCCGGTACTGCCTGAAATCATAGAGAAAATTATAATTAAGGAGAGGCCAGACGCAATATTGCCAACAATGGGCGGGCAAACAGCGCTCAATTGTGCAATAAAACTTGCAGATGATGGAGTGTTAGACAAATACAACGTAGAATTAATAGGGGTAAATAGAGAAGCAATAAAAAAAGCAGAGGATAGAGAGTTATTCCGTAAATCCATGGATAGAATAGGACTGAAATACCCCAAAAGTATCATTATAAAAAATCAAGAACAAATAAAAAAGGCTTTGGACTACGTTGGATTACCAGCAATCATCCGCTCATCATTCACCCTTGGTGGTGCAGGTAGCGGCATAGCATAATATAATAAAGAGGAGTTTTTTAATATTGCAGAAAGTGCTCTCAAAATTTCGCCAATAAATGAAGTTCAGATAGATGAATCAATTATCGGCTGGAAAGAATATGAAATGGAAGTTATCCGCGATTGTAAAGATAACTGCATAATAGTCTGTTCGATAGAAAATGTTGATCCGATTGGAGTGCACACTGGGGATAGCATAACTGTTGCTCCTGCTTTGACTCTGCGTGACGTAGAATACCAACAGATGAGAAATGCATCTATAGCAGTGCTGAGAGAAATTGATGTTAGTGCAGGAGGTGCAAATGTTCAGTTTGCAGTGAATCCTAAAGAAGATGGAAGCCTCGTTGTAATTGAAATGAATCCAAGGGTTTCTCGCTCTTCTGCACTTGCCTCAAAAGCAACAGGCTATCCTATTGCAAAAGTTGTAACTAAACTGGCTATTGGCTATTCGCTCGATGAAATACGTAACGACTGCGCTCCAATAATACCAGCAGCATTCGAACCAGTGATTGATTATATCGTTACTAAAATTCCTCGATTTGAGTTTGAGAAATTTAAGGGGACGAATTGTGAACTATCAACCTCCATGAAATCAGTGGGAGAAGTAATGTCGATCGGCCGCACTTTTAATGAGTCACTGCAGAAAGCTTTTCGTTCACTTGAAACTGATCTTACAGGACTTGATGAAGTATTTCCTGAAAATACTGATATTGATCACATCAGATCTCAATTAGCAAAATTGCTGCCAAACAGATTACTGATTGCTGCTGACGCAATGCGCCACGGAATTAGCATAGAAGAAATAAATTCGATTACAGGATATGACTTGTGGTTTTTGCAGAATATACAGCTAATTATATTAGCTGAACAAAAAATCAAGGAAAATGGCCTTCCTGGAACTGCATATGAAATGTTAGAGCTGAAAAAAATGGGATTTTCAGATGCAAGGTTGGCAAAGTTAAGCAATAAGAAAGTAGAGCAAATTGAAGCAATAAGGAAAAGGTTTGGTACTAAACAAGTTTATAAACGTGTAGACACCTGTGCAGCTGAATTTGAATCGAGCACTGCTTATATGTATGGCTGCTATGAGGGTGATGTTGAAAATAAAACGGAATGTGAGGCGAATATTTCGGATCGAAAAAAAGTTGTCATTTTAGGAAGTGGTCCAAACCGCATTGGTCAGGGTATTGAGTTTGATTATGCATGCGTACATGCAGCTTCTGCCGCCAAAGAAATGGGATATGAAACAATAATGATTAACTGTAATCCAGAAACCGTCTCAACTGACTACGATACCGCTGATCGTTTATATTTCGCCCCACTGATTGCAGAGGATGTGCTTGAAATACTAAGCAAAGAGCAAGAAAATGGCACACTGGTTGGTGTAATAGTTCAAATCGGCGGGCAAACGCCTTTAAAGTTAGCCAAAGTGCTTAACGAGAGAGGTTTCAAAATTATGGGAACTTCGTTTGATTCTATTGAACTTGCAGAAGATCGCATGAGATTTAAAAATCTTGCTTTGCAACTTAATTTAAAACAACCTGAAAATTCTATCTGCCATTCAGTAGAAGAAGCGTTAACCAACGCAGAAAAGGTGGGGTTTCCACTAGTAGTCAGGCCATCATATGTCCTCGGCGGTCAGTCTATGTCGATTAGACACGATACTCAGAGCTTTAAAGAGTATGTCTTGAATCAAACCAAAATTTTTGAACACGGATCGCTGCTTCTTGATAAATTTTTAGTGAATGCAGTTGAGGTTGACGTTGATGCTGTATGTGATGGGAAAAAAGTTTTCATTGCAGCGGTCATGGAGCACATTGAAGAAGCTGGTATCCACTCTGGCGATTCAACATGCTCAATACCGACAAATACATTGAGTGACGAAGTAATAAAAGAGATCGAGCTCCAAACTGAAAGAATAGCTCTAGCATTAAAAGTGAAAGGTCTGATAAACATTCAGTTTGCTGTTCAAGAGAGTGATGTATACATACTTGAAGTGAATTTAAGGATACCGACAAATACATTGAGTGACGAAGTAATAAAAGAGATCGAGCTCCAAACTGAAAGAATAGCATTAGCATTAAAAGTGAAAGGTCTGATAAACATTCAGTTTGCTGTTCAAGAGAGTGATGTATACATACTTGAAGTGAATCTAAGGGCTAGTCGCACAGTTCCTTTTATTTCCAAGGTAATCAATATTCCTATTGCAAAGCTTGCCACTCAGGTTATTTTGGGTAAAAAATTGAATCAGGAAAACAAGCCTTTCAATCATTTTGCAGTTAAAGCTGCTGTTTTTCCATTTACCCGCTTTGCAGGAGTTGATACTTTACTTGGTCCTGAAATGAAATCAACAGGAGAAGTGATGGGAATTGACTTATCTTTCGAAGCTGCACTTGCAAAAGTGCACATGGCTGCAGGATACAAGTTACCAACAGAAGGAGCAGCTCTGGTTTCAGTAAAAGATGATGATAAAGAGTGTATATTGCCTGTTGCACGAATGTTGAAAGAACTGAGTTTTGAAATATATGCCACCAAAGGCACAGCTTCGTATCTGAACAATAACGGCATTGCTGCAAAAGCTGTAAATAAAGTGAGAGAAGGCAGACCCCACATAGTTGATATGCTCAAAGATGGAAAAATAAATCTAGTGATCAATACCTCAAAAGGTGTAAAGTCAGTCTCAGACAGCAAAGATATTCGCAGAACTGCTATTCTGCAAAATATAGCTTATAGCACCACAGCTTCTGGGAGTAAAGCGTTAGCGCTTGCAATTCAATATGTAAAGAATAGCAAATTGGAAGTGAAATCATTACAGCAGATATAAAATGTTTAAATATCAAGACTATAATAAATTATTACTTATTTCAAAATGAGGATCGTGTAAGCTAAGGCGAGAGAAATTTAATTAAAGGATTTTGTGTCAGTATCAATATATAACTGCCTTGAGCGTTTGTTGAAAGGCTTTGTACTAATTTTCTTGATTCAAACAATATGCTAGACTTTAACTTAAAAATCTTTGTAAGTGATCACGACTGAAAGGTGTTTTCATGCATTTTTTACCTGAGTGCAATAAGTGTAATTCATTGAGTTTCCAAAATTGATAATGAAGAAAAGCATTACTCGTCTAATAAAAGCAATTCAATACTCCTGTGAAGGAATAAAATCAGCTTTTGTATCAGAAGTTGCGTTCAGACATGAGTTACTGCTTTTTATAATATGTGTTTCAACTTTGTTTGTTTTAGATGTAAGTAATTTAGAACGTGCAGTAATGATAAGTAGCCTATTTTTGGTGTTAATTGTAGAAATTATTAACACTGCTTTTGAAACAATAATTGAGCGTATTTCCAGTGAACAACATATACTTTCAAAAAAAGTGAAAGATCTAGGTAGTGCAGCAGTTTTTCTCTCATTAATTAACTTCTTGATAACATAGATGATAATATTGATATGAATGTTGTTAAGATATATTTTCAAATTCACCGATTAAGACTTGCATGTCTTGTGGTAAATCAGAAACAAATTCCATATATTCTTTACTTTTTGGATGATATAAGCCTAGCGTGTGAGCATGTAGTGCCTGTCTATTGAAATTACGGATAAAGTCAGAGTTTTTAGCATGTTTTGCACTTTTACTACTATTTTTTCCGTAAACTTGATCACCAACTACAGAATGTCCTATGTGGCTCATATGTACTCGAATTTGGTGTGTTCTGCCTGTCTCTAAAGTACATTTAACCAGGCTTGCTTGGCCTATAATTTTCTTCACTGAATAATGAGTGATTGCTAATTTACCTGCTGTTTTTGTGACACACATCATTTCTTTATTACTGCGTTTTGGAGCAATATGGGTTTTTACTGTTCCTTGCAGATTAGATAATGCTCCCCAAATTACTGCTAAGTATTCCCGTTTTATTTTACGATTTGATAGCAGCTCAGACAAGAAGCTGTGGGATTGTTCATTTTTTGCAATTACCATGAGTCCACTAGTATCTTTATCAAGCCTGTGAACAATTCCTGATCTTGTATTTATATATGGAATTTTGCCAAGGTGAGCGATCACTGCATTCAGGAGTGTATCATTGTTTGTTCCAGCACCTGGGTGCACTGTTAATCCACTTTGCTTACTCAGAACTATAATGTCCTCATCTTCGTAAATGATATCAAGCTTTATATTATAGTTAGGTTCAATTGATATGGATATGTCAGGTTGAACGAGATGTACTATATACTCTTCACCTAGTTTTACTATGTGGTCATTATTAATTATCGGTGTGCCAAATAATGTTACCCGCTCATTTTGTATCAATCTTTGCGCTTTACTGCGTGATATGTTGCACTTTTTAGCTATGTAGGTATCTAGCCTTTTCATTACTAACAATATCTAAGACTATATCTATAGTAGCTACCTTGAATAAGCTTCTTTAAATGCTTTGCGAACATCTGGATCCACAAAATCAATTTTTGTGTTAGGTTGAGCTTGAAGCCCATCTTGTTTCTGGATATCAAAAGTCGTTTGGGAACCATCTTTCCAGTGGATTATTACCTTATTATCAAAATTTCTTAATGCTACCTCACTTACTTTTTTTCCCTTATCATCTTTTTCTTCCAACTTAATAGATTCTAATAAATAGAAGAAAAACTCACTTGCTTTGCCGTTAATTTTTTCTCTCCACTTATCTGTTTTTTCTTGTTCAGATAATTCTTTTTCCAATTTTGCATTTTCTTTCTCCAGTTCTTTTGTCCTTTTTTTTGATTTTAATAGTCTATTTTTCTCTATTGCTTTTCTCTCTTCATCCCGTTGTTTTTCAAGAGAAGTAGCAGTAATACTGCCTTCACTGCTATTAGGTTCATTTGATTGAGTCTGTTTATTCTTTAATTCTGCTAGCTCATCTTTTACTTTTTTTAGTTCTTCTTCTAATTCGTTCTTTATCTTTTCCGCTTCTTCTTTTTGTTTTTCCAATGTATCTATGAACTCACGATCATCGCTAACTGTTTTTTCTCCAGATTGAAAAAAGCCAACTAATCTGCTTGGTTCAAATCGCTCAACCTTATCTTCAGCGATTTTAATAGTATTCTCTAAACTAGAAAAAATGCTTTCAATTTTTAGTGAATTTGTTCTTTTTGCCAGCTCTTTAGCTTCGCTTAAAATGACCATCATTTCCTTACGCAACTTATCTAAATCTTTTTTGATGTCTCCTCTAATTCCTTGTAGATGAACAAGTGTTTCTTGAATTTCATCATTTGCAGGTTTTAGAAGTTTGCTATCAAGTAGATCTTTAGCTTCATCTAAGCGCTTATCGAGTGAGTCAACAATTTTATCTGTAAAATTAGTCAAGTGCTTATCTAGTAATTTTATTAATTGAGATATTGGATCATTTTCTTCCTCATCTTTTGTCTTTTTTTCCATTACCGATACAAAACCACCTCTTCTGCATGGAAAGAGAATATCTAAATTATTAAATTTTTTAATAATATTATGATTATTGTTTATCTCATTGGTTTTTAGCTTGCTGAATGTTATACATATTCCAACGATAGCAATGATACTAGCCAGTACAACTGGAACCCATTCCAAAGCCTGAATATTGGCAAAGCTCAATCTATTTTGTATTAACGCACCAACTATAATTACAGCACTAATTACATATGGTATGGTAAGAAAAATGGCCTTATTTTTATTCTCTTGTATTTGATTATCTAATATTTTTTTCTGATTTTCAGAAATTGGCAAAACTATTGAAAAGTTTGCTTTTTTGGAATCTATAAGACTTAAATTTGGTTTTATCTCTATTTTCAGAGCATTTTCAGCGATTTCACTTATCTCGTTGTCTTTGCCACCTCTAATTTTATCATTTATTAATTCCTCTATCAACTTTTCTCCTTCTTTTATCTCCTGCTTATGCATATATCTCATAGCAGAAGAGGCTACAAAAGTTGTTAAAAGAATAGTAGAAACCAAAGTGTAAATTGGCATGAATGTTGGGTTAAAAATATCTGTAATAAACCTTAGATCATTATGGGTTATTATTATTGCAGCTACATAAGCCAAAGAAAATTGAAGCCAAATATTTACAATCGCTATGGGTAGAGTGTTACTTACAGAATATTTCTTTGTTGCACGCCATAACCTAGGAAAAAAACCAATAGCATCATCTATTTTGGCAAAATTATGATCTACTTTAACATTGAAAGGATTTGTTGTATCTAAAGGCATAAATTTCCTTGCATCCTAATTAAGTAACTATATATAAATGATACTTTAAAAACAAGTTTTTGGCTTATGCCAAGGACGATTAGAACGGACTTTGCTAACCTTTATGCCACTATTTGCTAGCCAAGCAGCAGTTGTGTTAAAAGTCAATAGAAAAATTGATGTAGCTGTGAATAAGTACTTAAAATTTGTGTGGGCGTACTTATTCACAGCTATGCTATTACTATATAGAAACAGTTTTAGGGCTATACTCCTCAGTAAACAGTCTACCGTCTCTTACTAAAGAGTTAGCAAGGATAAGTAATTTTCTCATTGTAGCAGTAGAAGCAACTTTATATGGTTTTTTATATTGATTGTATAGCCTATCAAAGAAGATTTTTATATAAGAATTGTACCTTTGCGCACTAAGAATGCACATATGTAAAACCTTTCTAATTTGTGATCTACCACCCTGAATACACCTTTTTCCCTTACTAAAACCACTATCTCGATTAAAAGGTGCAACTCCGGAAAGGCTGGATATTTCTTCATGTTGGAGAGTTCCAAGCTCGGGTAGATAACAAATAAAAGTAATAGCTGTTATTGCACCTACACCAGGTATACTAGTTATTGACATATACTTTTTTTTAAGCTCTTGATTTTTATCGACTAATTCCATTACCTCATCTTCTAAGACTTGAATTTGATTTTGTAAAACTGCAAGTAGCTCTTCCATTTGTTTGATTATAGATAAATCGGTTACTTGATGAGCTTGGGTTTTTTGTATTTTTGCTATTTCTACTAGTTGATTCCTGCGAGATAATTTTTGCTTCAAACAGTCAATACTACTAACTTTTAAAGGAGTGACACGCATGTCTGTATTACTAACATAACGTGAGATGATGCTACAGTCTATTTTATCAGTTTTAGTAGCAATACCAAGGCTTTTTGCATAATCTCTCACCCATCTTGGTTGAATGACATATACTTCAAAACCATGGCTTAATAAAGTATAAGCACATAATTTTTCGTACCCACCAGTTGCTTCAAGTCCAACTTTGGTTACGTTATGTAAACGCAAAAAGTCGATTATTTGATCAATAGCTTGAACGTTATTTTCAAATACTTTATGATGTCCAAGTGGATGAATGTGGATGTCTAGTTTATTTTTGCTAATATCAATTCCAGTAATAATATTTGATAAATTCATAATTCCTCCATAAATAATGTGTATACTGCATTTTCCACCCTTATATACGAGCCTAAAAACTCAACCAGTTGTTCGGAACTTTCAGTATAATACACCAGAGAGGAGAACCTTGCTGCAAGACGGTCCTTATGACCAAGAGTATGGACGGTTCCTCCTCTCTGCGTGTCTTTATACTGCTATTTCGTGACATTTATAAAGACTTGTTTTTAACATATAAGGGTATGGGGCTGGTATATTTAATGAATCTCATGCCGCACTCAGTAGTTGTAATTTAACTCCACACAGTCCTAAAAAAGCGCTAAACATTTACTGCACCGACCACAACTGCATAAAAGTGACGTCTGATATGGCAATGCCTATAACCACGATTGACAATCCGGAAGAGAAAATATGTGACCTATCCAGCTCATTAGAATTCATACTCGAATCTCAAAATGACAAAGATGATATAATATATAAAGAAGGTAAATTATCACTCACTATTCCTGAAGAGTTAAAAAATTATAAAGATAATGGCAAGAGCTTGTTTGACATTATTAAAGAATATTTTCAGAAATTCTGTACAAAATTAGGATTTAAACCTGAGATAAAAATACAAATAGAGCATAGCTTAGGTACTCAAATCAAAGTAAACAACGATGGTACAATATCTACTACAGGATCGGATGCAAATGAAA
>NZ_CP016430.1:814039-815076 GCF_003999585.1 Wolbachia endosymbiont of Bemisia tabaci
TTTTCAAAGCCCTTAGTTTTAGCGACCTGGTCAGGTAAGGAAGCAGTATTACTACTACCCCCTCCCTTAGAAACGCAGCATGCAGGTTTCCCCACACTACGCTTGAGCCCCTTATCTAAGTTCTTCTTTTCTAGAACCGGCTTGTCCTTCATGATTCCTCAGGAAACATCATTCTTAATGGTGACACCAACAGTAGAGAACCTTCTCTTGAGAAAGAGCTTGCTAACATTCTTGTTCGTTTCACTCTCTCATCAAAATACTTTTTCCATTTTAAGTCAAGGGGATTTGCATCCGCTCTGATTTTAACATGTCGTCTGATAGGTATATCAATCAGCTTAAGCAGTCTTAAATACCGTATCTCTTTTGGTTTGTTCTTGCATATGGGTGCAGCAAAAACCCATTGGCGTTGACCCATTACTTTGAAGTAACGATTCTTTATCCAACGTAATCCTTTACGAGGATGTCTTTTCTTTGCCCATTTCCATAAACTATGCCAAATTTCATTGTCGATTTTTCTAAACGCTTTTTTAGCACACACATGGTGATAGTAATTTCCCCATCCTCTCAGTAGAGAGTTAAGTGACTTAATTACTATAGCCTGAGTGTTTGCTATATTTGCTTTTATCAATGTACGTGCTTTATTAAGAAGTTTTTTAATACTTTCTTTAGAAGGTTTAATAATTAACTTCTTATTATATCTACGTACATTACAACCAAGAAAGTCAAACCCTGTTGTAATAAATGTAATCTTTGTCTTCTCTTCTGACAGAGCTAAACCTCTCTCATGAAGGAAAGATGATACTAATGGCTTAACTTCATTTTCCAGTAGTTCACATGTAAAACCTGAAATAATAAGGAGAGTAGACCAGCGGAACTTCCCCACCAGTCTCTCGCAGAACTGTACGGAAACCTCTCGGTTTATACAGCTCCCATTATTTAGCCCTTTGATCCTAACCCAAGTGTCCAATGATAGAAAATATTTGGAGACCTCTTTCTCACTTTTCCTAGAAATTGCTTTGCTAGTCTTCCATGATCTC
>NZ_CP016430.1:816461-967102 GCF_003999585.1 Wolbachia endosymbiont of Bemisia tabaci
AATGATATGAGATCAGGATTTACGTTCTGTGGAATAACATTTGAGGAATATAGAGGGCAAGCAACAGATCCTGAAGGAACCGTGAGAAGATTTATTGAGAAAGATACGGGGCACTGTTTTCCACTAGGAACAGCAAGCACATTTACAACGCATTTTGCACCAGCAGACTTTAATGAGACAGTAAATACTCTTGGACAGCCACTCTATGCAAAACAAGAGCCAAGGAGGTTTGATAGAGGGACCGATTTACATACACAGTCAAATCCTTTGCCAATGTGCCACAGGCCTGGAGTGCTAGTAAAAATTAGTTCTAGCTGATGAATATAGGAAAACTATTGAAAGATTGTTTTGAGCATTTAGGAGTGGAAGCCATATACTGTAATAAAAATAAGGAGGCGATTCGAAAAATAAAAGTGCTAATTAAACGTCCTGAGACTACGTACTCTCTAGGTGAAGATGGAGCATTAACTCAGCAAATTGCCTCAATAGAGATATGCAGTGAGGACGTTACTTCCTTTAGCATAGGTAATTATATCAAGATTGAAAAAAGATTCTACAAGATTTTTGAACTACCATTGAAAGATTCTTCGGGTAAGATATTGAAAATTGAGGCAATAGAAAGTGTTTGATATAAAAACTAATAACAATATTAATGAAATAATCTCGAATATTGAAAGAAAAGAGCAGAAAATAAGACTGGCAGCTATAAAAGCGCTGAACAAAACAGCAATATGGCTAAAATCAAAAGCAGCTAAGGAAATCAGTGAGGAAAAGAGAATAAAATTAAGTTTGATAAGAAAGAGATTAAGAATTTTTAAGGTGAAAACTAGCAGATTAGAAGTGTTAATTAGAGCAAATCTCTATGACATTAGAGCATCGACAATTGGTAAAATACAAAAAACAAGAAGAGGATCGAAAGTAGGAAAGCATGAGTTTATAGGAGGATTTGCAGCAGTTATGCCAAAAGGAAATAGCGGTATGTTTAAACGTGAAGGAAGGGCAGCATTGCCAATAAAGGAAGTTAAATTGCCATTGGAACCAGAAGCATCAAAAGTAATAAGAGATCTTGTTAATTATGAGGTTGAGAAAGTGTTTGAAAAGTTCTTTGAGCGTGATATTACAGAAAATGTATGAATTTTAAAGATTTACATCAAGCAATTTGCACTAAGTTAAAAGAAGAAATATCAGCAATACAGACGTGCGAAATTTATCCATCAATAAGAAAAGAATTATTAGCGCCAGCGGTGTTTGTAGAACTTAGCAGTCTTGAAAAAGGAAATGATCCTGGAACAGAGGAATTAGCCCTAAAAGCAAGATTTGAAGCGAGAATTGTAGTTGATGGAACAGTCGAGGATTCCTCGTTAGTTGTAAGGTCATTAGCAGCAGAAGTAGCAAGAGTAGTAAATAAAAATACTTGGAACGTGGAAAATATTTTTCCTGCTGAATTTCTCTCTGCGGAAATTGAAGGATTTATGCCAGAATTAGATGCATATCTTGTTTGGGTAGTTGATTGGGTTCATGAGATACATATTGGTGAGTCAGTGTGGTCAGAAACTGGAATTAAACCGCATATTATAGAGATAGGTAACGTACATGTTGGATCATAGTTTTGCAATTTCAGAGCTGAATAGGAAGCTAGCAAACGTTATTCGTATAGGAATTGTAAAAGAAATAGATTATGAAAAAGCAAAAATAAGAGTGAAAATAGGAGAATTTTTAACAGATTATTTGCCGTGGATAACAAGTAAAGCAGGAAAAGATAGAGATTGGTCTCCGCCAGATATCGATGAACAAGTTGTGGTATTTTCTCCTCTTGGTGAACTATCATTAGGAGTGGTGTTAGCAGGAATATATCAGGAAAAATACTCTGCACCAGAGAATAAAAAAGAAATAAATAGTGTGAAGTTTCAGGATGGAACAAGACTGTTATATGATAAAGAGAAGCATCATTTGGAGATTGAAGTAATGGACAAAGTAACACTGAAGGCTGGGAAATCAAGTATAGAAATGACAAAAAGTGGAATAAAATTGAAGGCAGATAGAATAGAACTTAATTAATTGGAAGAATGAATAAATCAGTTGTGCGAGTAGGAGATTATTGTGCAGAAGCAGCACCACATTTTTGCATTAGCGGCAGTAACAATGTTTTTGTAAATGGTAAGCCAATGTGCAGACAAGGAGACAATTTTAGTGAAGGAAGAGCATTAACTGAAGGATCAAAAACAGTGTTTGCAAATGGGTTTGGAGCGGGAAGAGTAGGAGATATAGTTTCATGTGGTTTTAAAGTAATAAAAGGCAGTGAAAGCGTTTTTGCAAAATAGAAATGAAGGGTATGGATGCTAAAACAGGAAAAGCATTAGAAGGAATAGAGCACTTAAAGCAATCTGTCGTAGATATTTTAACTACCCCTATTAATAGCAGAGTAATGAGGAGAGATTATGGGTCAAGATTATTTGAATTGGGGGATAAGCCAATAAATAGAGATTTAACACTTGAGATATATGCAGCAACAGGAGAAGCTTTGGAAAAATGGGAAAAGAGATTTAAGTTAGAAAAAGTAAAAGTTGAAGGAGTAAAAGAAGGGAGAGTAACATTGAATTTAGAAGGTGTCTATCTTTCAGAAGGCAAGTTCATAAATATTAGTGGAGTAGTTGTTTAGAAATGCAAACATCTAATATTATTGAAAAACTAAGATATGAGGAAATATTTTCGAGAATGAAGGAAGAGTTAGTAAAAAGTTTTACAGCATTAGTAGAAAGTGACCCAGCGATAAAGGTATTAGAAGTAGCAGCATGGAGGGAATTGTTACTAAGACAAAGAATAAATGAATCAGTAAAGAGCAATTTACTAAAATTTGCAAGGGGAGAAGAGCTTGATAATTTAGCTGAGTTTTATGGAGTAGAGAGGCAGAAAGAAGAAGAGGATGAACGATTTAGAAGAAGAATTAAAGCAAAGATAGTAGGCTCAAGCAAGGGAGGAAGCAAAGAGTATTATCGTTATCATGCACTTTCGGCAGATAGAAGAGTAAAAGATGCATTAGTAGAATCACCTATACCAGGGAAAGTACAGATCTCGATTTTATCAACACAATTATCCACAACTGACATAGCTTCAGAAGAGCTACTTGAAATTGTAAAAAAGCAGGTTACTAGAGATGATATAAGGGTTTTAACAGATACAGTAACAGTAATTGGTTGCAATATTACGGAAATAGATATTCACAGCAGAATGAGCATGAGTCCTGTAATATCAGAGGAAGAAATCAAGAAGCAGTTTATTAAGAAGTTTGAACTAGCAAAAAGATTAGGGTGGAGTGTGACAAGATCGTGGATAATAGCAAATCTATTTGTAGAGGGTGTAGAAAATGTGGAATTAATCGAGCCAAGAGAGGATGTTATGGTGCTAGGTAACGAGTGTGCAAATTTGGGAAATTTAAAGATTGAGTTGAATTAATGTTACTGCCACCAAATGCAACAAAACAGGAAAAAGCGCTAGTAGATGCGATAGATTATAAAGTAGATCCAGGCTGTATCAGAGGATTTAAGTTTAGTCTTAAAGAAGAAACATTGCCGTGGTTGATTGAGGAATATGAATTGGGGGAAATTTTACGTTGGATAAAGGATAAAAGAAAAGCCGTAGTAGAAGGAGTAAAATTTCAAAGACTGAGAGGAACACCTGCATCACTTAAAATAGCACTAAAGTGGGCAAATATAGAAGATATTACAATTATCGAAGAACCACCTGGTAAACACTTCTTTGAATTACAAATAGGAATAAAAGATGTTCCAAATGACTTTTTTGTAGATGCAGTAGTAGAACTTGCAAAACTATCATTACCAGCAAGATCAAGGCTAATGAGGATTTTTAATGACTACTATAACGTTGATAGGTTTATATTAGATGAAAGTATATTCGGCAGCTTATTATCAGACTATTCAGGTAGAAAAGTTGAAAAAGATGGACCAGTGTTATCGTTTGGAAGAATAAATTTTTTCAGTTCTAGAGGTCCGTTAGTAGAGATTGTAGACAACTATTTAAGAGAGCATTATGAACAAACATTTAGTAATGACATATATCGATTAGATGTAGCAATACTTGGAGAAACAGAGCCTCACACAAAGAATTATAACGGTATTTATGAAAGAAATCATTTGTGGTACAACTTAAAAGCACTATATCCATTACCACAGAGTTTATTACCATCGATTAAATTTGCAAAAGCGCAGATAGTATTATCAGACAGTTGGGATTTAGGAGACATAAATACGTGCTTTCCAGTTAGTAGCGTAGAAGAAAGAGGAAATAAATTTGTATTGGGAAGCGATAAACTTTCAGGGCAATATTGGAATTTAAAACACAAGCCAATTTTAGAAAGGTTTAGCGTTACTCATTTTTATCAAACAAAGAATTTCATTGACCAGAAAATAGTAGGATACGTTATAGCAGAACACAATGTTTACTATAAAAATGATTCAGAGCAAAAAGACTCAATACACGAATTAGAAAATCACGTTTTAGTATTTTATTCAGGAGTACTGAAGTGGCACGAACATCGACATTTGCACAGAAGTTGGAAAAATAGTCAAGTGATATGTGTAATAAGTTAAGTACTTATATTTAGATCCTCATAATATATTGTATTAATAATAGGTTAAAATGTATGAAATAAAAAGAAAAGGACTTGCTTTCTCATGCTAAAAAGGACATGACTTGAATAGCAGCAGGTAAATATAAGAAATTTATCTAACGCTAGAAAAGCTAATTTTGTGAGGTATGAAATGAGTTTTAGCAAGAGTAAGTTTTTTAAAGAAGTATCAAGTAACGGGTTTAAAAACATTAATAAAAGAAATAAAGAAGAAGAGACAATATTACACCAAGCAGTAGAAATCTCTGATTACAAAACAGTAAGATTATTAATAAAAAAAGGGGCAGAGGTAAATGCAAGAGATAAAAATGGTTATACACCACTACACTGTGCAGTATTTGCGAAAAGCTTAGAAAATGTAAAAGTGCTGCTAGGGGAAGGAGCAGAAGTAAATGCCACTCAATATGTCACTGGATGTACGCCACTGCACTCTGCATGCAAAATAGGAGGAGCAGGAGTTGAAATAATAAAAGAGCTAGTAAAAGCGGGAGCTGAAGTTAATCAACTGAATAAATATGGTGCAACACCAATGTATTACATCTGGGAAAGTGAAAAGTATTGTCTATGTGATAGCAAAGAGAGTGAAAAGGCGAGTAAATTTCTGAGAGAAAAGGGTGGAATAACAAAAAGTAGAGAACTGACGTGCTATGGAATAGAGGGGCTAGTGGGAGAAATAGCAGACATGTTGAATGGAAGCTACATGCCGGAGCTAAAAATAATAGAGATAGGAGAAATAAGGAAGAGAGACAAATCGCTAATAAAGAAAGAATGTCAAAATTTAGCAAACAAAATAATGAGCCAAGTAAATGAAATGATAGATGAGGTGGTGAAAAGGAGGGCTTAGGCCAAAAGGGCAATCAACCTTCCAACACACAGTTTCAGAATCTTCAGATTTTAATTCAAACCAAGATGGCCAAGGATGTTCTTAAATGAGCGTTCTTCCGCAGAAATGAGTAAATATATGTAAAAAATAGCGTGCTTCACAAACGACAGGTCGTAACAATTGTAATAACAAATCATTCTGAATAATTTGAATTCATGGATGGGCTGCCCTCATGGACACTAGTTCTATTCGCGGCAGGGCCGGATTAAGGGGGTGGCCACATGGGCCGCGGCCCATGGCGGCAAATTTTGCAATTTTTTAAATGTAGGTAATAAAAAAATGGGATTCAGAAAAAAAATTATCAATGAGTAAAGGGGACAAAATCTCTCTTTCCTGAGAATATAGTAATTTCTATAATTTTGTTGTTTTTCGGTGATACAAGAGACAGCATCTTTAATTAGTCGAGTTAAGAGAGGGACTAAATACGCAATTTGGCCTGGAGCTCAGAGCAGAGAGGAATGATGACGAAGACTTGAGATGAAAAGAAGAAGCCCTTGGCGCGGCGGTCGGCATGTAACACATATTAGCGCCTATAAGATTGCATGGATACTTCACGCATTGCGTCAGGCACAGTGCGGTCAGCAGCGGTCGGCGCGGCGTGAAACACATAGCGCCTACAAGACTGTAGGAATACTTCCCGTATTGCGCCAAATACAGTGCGGTCAGCGCGGAGCGGCGGCGGAAGTTAAAATTATTAAACCACATTTATGTTTGTTCTTTCTTAATTTTTTCGTTCAATTCTTATAAATGGAAGGCCTTGTCCACAAAGAGATAGGTTTACAAGACTTACTTTCGCGCCAAGTTCTGTGAACTTTTGCCAGTAGTGTTGACAGGGCTTTCGCAAAAATGTGTCTAACACGATTAAACGCTTTGCTGCACCTTTTGAAGGTTCAAAACTGGTGTCATACAGCAGGTCTATCAAGGGTATACCATTTGCGATTTGTTCTTTTGTAATAGTGTAACTAGAAAGCAATGAACTGTCTTCATTTTCAAAAGCAGAGATTGCAGCAGATCGTGCAAGTTCGGCTTCTTTGCAACCGTGACATATTTTCGTTACTTCTGTTGCCAAGACCTTTTTTGCTTCGTTTGTTTCTTGATCCTTCAAGGACTCTAGTTTTTTAATTTCATCAATTGATAAATCAGTGAAAAGTCTCAAAAAACGACCAACATCTTGATCATCAACATTGCGAAAATATTGCCAGTAGTCATAAGGCTTTAACATACTGCCATCAAGCCATAATGCCCCACTTTCAGTTTTGCCCATCTTTTTTCCTTGTGCGTTTAATAAAAGAGGTGTGGTAAGACCAAACAGCTCAGATAAATTCAACTTTTTGCCAAGTTCAATTCCGTTTACTATATTTCCCCATTGGTCTGACCCTCCAATCTGGAGACGACAGCCATACTTTTTATTCAACTCGACAAAATCATAGGCTTGTAACAACATGTAGTTAAACTCGAGAAAGCTTAGATTTTGCTCCCTGTCTAGCCTAATTTTCACACTATCAAAGCCTAACATGCGATTTACAGAAAAATGTGCCCCTATATCACGCAAAAAGTCTATATATTTTATGTTATCTAACCAATCTGCGTTGTTTACTATGATTGCACCGGTTTTTCCATCATTGAAAGATATCATCTTCTCGAGGGTTTTCTTTATACCAAGTATATTTTGATTGATATCTTCTATCGGCAAGACGCTTCTTGCTTTGTCTTTACCAGATGGGTCACCAATTTTTGTTGTGCCACCTCCAAGTAGAACTATTGGCTTATAACCGAATTTTTGTAGGTGACGGAGCATCATGATTTGAATGAGACTGCCAATATGCAAACTTGGTGCCGTACAATCAAACCCAATGTATGCAATTATATAATTATCTTGTGATAATAGCTGGTCTAACCCGTCAATGTTTGTACATTGATATAGGTATCCTCTTTCTTGAATGAAGTTTAAAAACTCAGATTTATGTTTCATAATATGTTATTTTGTGTGTAAATGGTGTTGTTAATGATGGCGTCATTCCAGTGCTTGACGCTGAAATCCAGTTTATTATGAAATTTCATCAAAAATGTTGTATAGTGTGCTAGTTTATGATTAAGTTTTCTAGATTCCAGTGTCGAACACTGGAATGACACCACCAACTTCATAAGGGTTGCCTTCAAAATTACAACATTTGAGCAAGTGTATACCAGCTACCTGGATAATCAATTCCATAACTCTTCTATCTTATAATATTCTCTTACTTCTGGCCTGAATAGGTGAACCATTATACCTTGAAAATTCACAATCACCCAGTTACCTTCATCCATACCTTCTACATCTATTTTATCATATTGCTTGAGATTTTTCATCACGTGCTCAGCTAATGCTTTTACATGGCGGCTCGAATCACCAGATGCAATGATCATATATTTTGCAATGACAGTTTTATTCTGTACATCAAAAGTAACTATATCTTGACCTTTGTTTTGATCTATTACATCTACAATTGTATTTTTTATTGATTCTGTATCACGATTCATTATTCTAAATTATATAATTTATCTGTAATGATACACTCAAAATTTCTGAATATGAAATATTTTTGATATGCTTCTAGTGTAACGTTTATAATACATATATTTGTAATATATGATAGTTTTCTGATGGTATGATCATTTACTTAATCGGATTTTCGGGTAATGGCAAACTTACGATTGCAAAAGAGCTGTGTAATATTATTGATGGAGTGATAGTAGACAATAACCTGTTTAATAATATCATATTTGATATGATTGATTTCAGAAAAACTGAGGTTACAAGTGAAATATGAGAAAAAATTTTTGTGATTAGAGAGAATATGTTAGCAATATTGGAAAAATACCATAAAGCATTATATATTTACAAATGAAAGGAAGTTGCAAAAAAAAATTGTTGAAAAAATGAATAGTAAAAAAGTAGTTGGAACTTCTATGATAGATAATTTAGCAACAGAGAGTATTTGTGATTAGTGAGGAGAAAGAGTATCGCCCTTGTGTTGGCATAATGTTATTTAACAAACAGGGAAATATTTTTATTGGAAAACGTTTTGATAGTGACTCTTATTGGCAGATGCCACAAGGTGGAGTTGATGAAGGTGAAGAGCTAGAGCAGGCAGCGCTACGTGAGCTATTGGAGGAAGTTGGTACTGATGAAGCAGAAGTTGTGGCTCAAAATAAAGAGTGGATATATTACAACTTACCCGAGGAAGTTATACCGATATGTTGGAATGGGAGGTATTCTGGCCAAAAGCAAAGGTGGTTCTTAATGAAATTTTGTGGGAAGGATAAGGATATTAATATTAACTATACTGATCATCCAGAGTTCAAAGAGTGGCGTTGGCAAAATGTGGATGATTTGGTAGCCAGTGCCATACCGTTCAAAAAAGAAGTTTATAAAAAAGTGATAGAAGAGTTTTCTTCTATCATAAAAGGATCTATTTATGATAGTTGATTCTCATTGTCATCTAATTTATTTTTCTGATGATGAAATACCAAAGGTAATTTCAAGAGCAGAGCAAAATGGTGTGAGAATTTTGCATAACATATGTATAAGCATTAATGATATCCCTAAATTATTAAAAATCTCTTCATCCTATGATCAAGTCTACTGCTCCGTTGGTATACATCCGCTTGATACTAATGTGGAAAAAGGTGAATGTATAAATGCTGATGAATTGATTGAATTTACTAAGGGCAAAAAGGTAATTAGTATCGGTGAAACCGGATTAGATTTTTATAAATCTGATAACAAAAGCTATCAAAAAAAAAGTTTTGCATCACATATAATAGAAACAGCAAGAGTAACAGGATTACCTTTAGTTATTCACACTAGAAATGCTGATAGTGAGATGATTGATATGTTAAATTCAGAAATGAAGAAGGACGCTTTTAGTGGAGTAATGCATTGCTTTGCTTCTTCTAAAGAGCTTGCTTATAAGGCTATGGACTTGGGATTATACATTTCATTTTCTGGAATTATTACTTTTAAAAATGCGAGCTTACTTAAAGAAATTGCACAAAATGTACCACATGAGCGTGTTTTAGTTGAAACTGATGCACCTTATCTATCTCCTGAGCCTTACAGAGGAAGAAAAAATGAACCGGCAATGGTAAAATATGTTGTGGATTGTTTAGCGGAACTGTGGAATAAACTACCAGATAAAGTTGCAGAGGTAACTACGAACAACTTCCTTAAACTATTTACAAAATTGAATGATAGTCTTTAAGTTGCTTTCATTAAACTAACTTTATTATAAATTGAGTTAATATTGAAAATCTTTTCAGCTTTTATAGCTATAATCCATAAGCTTATGCCTAAGATTCCAAAAAACATGGATTTATGAATGCCATTCCAGAAATATTCAAAAAATCTAGTGTATAAATTGATCATAAGAAATGTGATACCAAAATTACGCGTGACTGAGTCATCAAAACTGAGACCATGGTAAACTGCACCACCAGCAACTAAAGCAAAAATTAACGACCAGTGAAATAGCTCTATTTGTTTAACATCATACCAAGAACCAATATCACCATAATTACCAAATATTGACATAATCCATAAGGAAATAAATAAGTAGAGCAAGCCTACTACTAATGTAGATCTATTTAGAGATAACATTTTTGGATGTAATCGCATAAACATGGATGCATTAATTAAAATTACGCCAAACAATACAAACCTTAAAGGTTGATTCATTCCTAAATAATAAGCACCACAAAAACGAGCAGAATCAAGCACTCCTGCCATACCAACGATCATATTAGTTGGCAGATTTGAAGATTTGTGCACCACTGAAACCATAGCATCTAAGGGGTTAGTAACCACTATTACAAATGCGTTTGGAGAATGTTTTTTAATATTTTCCCCAACCTCTTTCATTACTGCAGCATTAGTTTGCAGAAGGTCATCTCTGCTCATTCCCGGTTTTCTAGCAATACCAGCAGTTATTATAATTGCATCGGAATCTTTTATATCTTCATATCTATTTGTGCCAGTAATGTTGACATTAAATACATCAATAGGAGATGATTCTGCCATATCAAGCGCTTTACCTTGTGGTATCCCATCGCTAACATCAAGTAAAACAACATCACCTAACTCTCTTAGTGCAATCATATGGGCAAGTGTTCCACCGATATTTCCTGCACCAATCAAAGATATTTTTTTTCTTTGTGCTGTCATTTTCTACTCCTTTCTATTTACTTTTGTGGCTTTACTACCTTCCCAAGGGGATAAGCTATCAAACATACGAAAATCTTGCGGTAAATCTATAGGGTTATATACAACCTCCTTTTTTGCCTCTATATCGTATCTTACTTCCTCGTAGCCAGTGAGAGAAAAATCTTTTAACATTGGATGACCTTTGAATCCATAATCCGTTAAAATCCTACGCAAATCAGGATGATCAGAGAACTCTATACCATACATATCAAATACTTCACGCTCAAACCACGAAGCTGCGTTAAATATCTTTGCTACACTTAGAGGTATATCACCTTCACATAACTGAAGCTTTATGTGCACTCTGATATTGTGTACAACGCTGAGCAAATTGTATATTAGCTCGAAACGTTTTTCTCTATCTGGGTAATCAACTCCAAAAACGTCAACTAATAATTCAAGCCTACACTTTTCATCATCACGTAGAAAGAGTAAGTGATTTTCAATGTCATTCAAAGCTGAATATATTACAATAGTACCATCATTTTTCTGAATACATTCACATTTAGTCTTTTTTTGTATGTATTTTGCAGTTTTATCCATGCTATATATTTTTAGTTCTTTTTATTTTATTTTGTAGACATAGCATTCCATATAGCAACGCCTCAGCAGTTGGAGGGCATCCAGGAACATACACATCAACTGGCACAATTCTATCGCAACCACGGACTACTGAGTAAGAATAATGATAATAGCCACCGCCATTTGCACAACTTCCCATAGAGACGACGTATTTGGGATCTGCCATTTGATCATAAACTTTACGCAATGCTGCTGCCATTTTATTAGTTAACGTGCCAGCAACAATCATAACATCTGCTTGCCTTGGGCTTGCACGAAAGATTATGCCATATCTATCAAGATCATAACGACTGGATGCAGTCTGCATCATCTCTACTGCGCAACATGCAAGACCAAATGTCATTGGCCACAATGAACCAGACCTTGCCCAGTTCATTATATAATCTATTAAATCGCCAAATTTAGTGATAAGAAAACCTTCTTTTTTGTAACGATTCCAGTCACCATTAGATAAATTTATTCCCATTCCAACGCACCTTTACACCACTCATAAATAAAGCCTATAGTAAGTATTGCAAGGAATATCATCATAGAACAAAATCCGCAATAGCTTATTTTAGATAAAGAAACGGCCCAAGGGAAAAGAAAAACAATTTCTAAATCGAATATTATGAACAATATTGCAACTAAGTAAAATTTTATGTCGAAACTTTTTCTGGCTCTTGATAAAGGATTAAAGCCACACTCATATGTAGAAAGCTTTTCACCATCTGGGTTACTGACTGCAAGAAACATAGGTAATACACCTAAAGTAAAGGATACTACAATTGATACATAGATAAAAATTAATATGGTTAAATATTCACTCATTTAAAAAACATATAACACTATGAATTTACATGCTTTCCTAATCTTTTACCACCTAAAATATGTATGTGAAAGTGCGGTATAACTTGCTCTCCATCTTTACCGTGATTAGTAACTAATCTATATCCTGTTTTTTCTAAGTTATATTTATGTGCTATTTCTCTAACAGTTTTAAAAAAACTTACTATTTCCTCTTCGGAAGCTTTCAGAACAAAATCATCGTATGAAACGTATTGAGCTTTTGGTATAACTAGAATATGAACTGGTGCATCAGGATACTTATCATGAAAAGCTAGCACATTTTCATTTTCATATACCTCCTCAAAAGATAATTCGCCTCTTAGTATTCGAGCAAAGATGTTATCGCTATCATAAACTTCATTGCTCATATCTTAAGAGCGACCTTTTCCTTCATCTCCTTTTGTAGATGGTGTAGATAACGGCTTTATTGATTCACCAGAGAAAACATCTTCAAAATTTAAAATACTTCCAAGCTCCCTTGCTTGTTCCTTTACCTGCTGTTCTCTTGAGAAAGATTGCACTTTACTCGCCTTTCCAGCAATAACTTCTGGCTGTAGATGATACATTTCCCGGGGATTAGTCATATTATTTTGAACAATAATCTCATTATTAGGTTCTGCAGTATTTAACGACTTTTTAGGCACCACAGTCTCTGATGATTTTTTAAGTGGTATTGCAGTTTCTGACGACCTGTTACCATATTCTCGATATAACTTTTCTGCAATACCATACAGCAATTTTCGGTCTGTGTGAATTTTAAACTCTCCACCAGTAATTTTTGTCAAATTTTTGAGATCACAATCAACTTTATTATAGATTTCTTTAAGAGCGCGGCTTTTTATTGCTTTTTCATCCATACCTGGATTTTTATCTTTTATTTCTTGAATAATCTCCTCAACATCAATTTCAATTACAACTTTGTTCTTTTCTTTAAAAATAGTTATATTTGGCAGTTCTCTCTTTATTTCATCTAATTGCTCTGAACTCAAGTAAGGTATATCCCCCGTTAAAGTTCTTGACGCTAAAAAACTTACCTTTCCTTTTTCTTGTTTTGTTATTTGTATGCCAAGGTACTTACTAGCTTCTGTGATTTCTATGGGTGTGTCATATTTCTTTTCTTCTTTAGGTACATCTATACCAACAGCCTCTTTTAATGAAACTTTAGCATCATGTTTCATTTCATCAATTGAAGCAAACGGTTTCTTTATAGGATAAATAAGTGCTTTAGGCACAAGAAAAGACACGCCTTTTATCTTAGCCAAAATAGACTTTTTATTTGACTTATCTTTTGCCATACATACCTCCAAGTCACTTTCTACAACCAAATAGTAAAACACACCTAATTATAGACGAAAACATTTAAGCTTGTATATCTATTATAAGATGAAATTATAGAGGTTGCAATCATTATTTGCACATTACCAAAGCATGTAGTATTTTTGCTGCTTTTCTTGTTCAAATTACCTTTAAAGATAAATTATGTTAAAATGGAACGCAAATAATATTATCGATGCTACTGGCGGAAGAGGGGAGGGTGTTTGTAATTCGGTATATAGCTCAAATATTTCAACGGATACAAGAAACATAAAAAAAGGTGATTTATTTATTGCTCTCAAGGGGAAGAAATTTAATGGGCATGATTTTCTACATGAAGCATTTTTAAAAGGAGCTGTTGCTGCGGTAGTAAGCGAAGATAAATATAGAAATTTTCCTCTAATTATTGTGCAAGATACTCTAAAAGCTTTGCATAATATGGCATCATATTACATTAGAAATATTCTTGTTAATGCTAAAGTTATCACAATTACAGGTAGTGTTGGGAAAACCACTACAAAAGATATGCTTAACACTGTTTTGTTGCATTATGGAGTATCTCATGTAAATGAAGGTAACTTGAATAATAATATAGGATTGCCTTTTACGATTCTAAAAGCGCCAGAAGAATGCCAGTACTTAATCCTTGAAGTAGGAATGAGTAGAGCTGGTGAAATAAAAGAGTTATCGGAGATTAGCAATCCGGATATTGCAGTTATTACCAACATTGAACCTGCGCATGTTGAAAATTTTTCATCTCTCCTTGATATTGCGCAAGCGAAATTAGAAATTCTACATGGTATGAAAAATAATGGTACTTTGGTTTTGAATAAGGATAATGGACATTATGATTATCTCTTATCAAATGCTAACAGAAATGTAGTAAGCTTTGGTAAGAATGAAAGTGCTACTGTTTGTTTGTTAGACCTAATAAGAGACGATAACGGTCTAAATTTAAAAATCAAACTGAACAATGGTCAAATTATGAACTGTAATTTACCTGTACAAGGCGAACATTTTGCATACTCTGCATTAGTTGTTACAGCAGTTTTGCAAAGTCTCGAACTTGATTTATCTAAATTACCACTAGCACTGGAGAATTTTACTGTAACAGAAGGTAGAGGTAATGTTCATCAAGCTAAATACAATGGAAAATTAGTACATTTGATTAACGACTCCTATAATGCTAACCCTACTTCAATGAAGGCTGCAATAAGAACTTTAGGTACATATTCTAATTTAAGAAAAGTGGCACTACTTGGCGATATGTTAGAACTTGGTAATGAAAGCATAGTATTTCATACAGAATTGCTTGACTCTATAGTAGAACAAAATGTGAATAAAGTTCATACGGTTGGTAAATTTATGTTAGAATTGAATAAACTTTTACCGGAGAATATAAAAGGCATGCATTTCGATGATTCTAACAAATTGAAAAGTAATTTAGCTAATATTGTTCAAGGTAATGATGTAATTTTAGTTAAAGGTTCTCATGGAATGAGAATGGACCTTATAATGCAGGAGTTCACAATAGAATATTAAGTAAAACTATTGTATTAATTTAAAGTTAAGTTATTGGAAGTTTTAACTGTGATAAAACGTATAGTTATTTTTGGTGGAACAGGATTTATAGGAAAACACATCGTAAGACGCTTGGTAGCGGCGGGGTATTTAATAAGAATATTTACTCGTGATCAGGAAAAAGCTGCTTGTCTAAAGTTATGTGGCAACTTAGGGCAAATATCAATAATTGAAGGAGATTTTTTTAATGAAAAATCAATTTTAGAAAGTATGGAGGGGTGTGATGTTGTTATAAATTTAGTAGGAATATTATATGAGAAAAGAAAATACGATTTCTATACAGTTCATGTTGGAATAGCTGAAAGAATAGCAAAAGCTGCGCAAATAAAAAATGTATCCATGATGATACATTTTTCTGCCATGGGAATAGAAAATGATAAGTTATCAAAATATGCCCAAAGTAAATTGAAAGGTGAGAAAGCTGTAGCTTCGGCGTTTCAAGGAGCAATGATAATTAAGCCCAGTCTTGTATTTGGTAAAGAAGATAATTTCTTCAATAAATTTGCAAGATTAGCAACAATTCTTCCTTTTTTGCCGTTGATCGGTAGTGGAATAACGAAGTTTCAGCCGATATGTGTAACAAACTTAGCTGAAGTGGTATACCGTATTATCAGCTTTAATAAGCAAGATAAAAAAATTTATAATATAGGTGGATCAAAAGTTTACTCTTTTAAAAGCTTATTAAAGTTTATTCTGAATGTGACTAACAGAAAGTGTCTACTGATCAATGTACCTTTTCCAATGGCAAGATTGATAGCCTTTTTCTTAGAAAGTAAAGTTGTTTCTGTGCTGTTAAAACCTATAACTGGAGATGCAAGCCCTATACTTACTCGAGATCAGGTGAAAGTTATGATGAGTAGTTCAATCGAAAAGTCAGATGATCTCGAAACAATGAAAATTAGACCACTAGCAATTGAAAATGTGGTACCAGAATACTTGAAAATTTATAGAAAGCATTGATAGAAGAATGTGCCCGGTAGGATTCGAACCTACGACCCACAGCTTAGAAGGCTGTTGCTCTATCCAACTGAGCTACGGGCACACATCATATATAAAATGCTTCTTAGTACACGTGAAGTCAAGTATTTCTTGTGAATATAATGTTTGTGATAATATCTCAAAACTTTGTCAGTACAGCATGTAACGATAAAATTGAGAAAAAAGAAGCGTGGGTAATAGGAAGTCTAATAGCGCAGTAACACAGAACCCCAGGCTAAACCTGCACCTATTGAAATCAGCAATATCAGATTTCCTGACTTTATTTTTGATTCTTGTACTGCATAGTCTAAGGCTAGTGGAATTGACGCTGCTGAGGTGTTTGCATGCTTATCAACTGTATTAATTACTTTTTCTATAGGAAAATTTAATTTCTTTACTACTGCTTCAATAATGCGAATGTTTGCTTGATGGGGAATTAACCAGTCAATATCAGTAATCTTCAAACTATTGCATTTTAGAGTTTCCTCTACTGAGGCTGTTAATTTCTCTACTGCATGTTTAAACACTTCTCTTCCATTCATAAGTATCTTTCCAGAATCACGAGTAGAGGATATTCCTCCGTTTGTACATAATAAGTCCACATTGCCATCAGAGTGTAAGTTTGTTGATATAATGCTACTGCTACTCATTTCTGATTTCATTATCACTGCACCAGCACCATCACCAAAGAGTACACAAGTTGACCTATCTTCCCAATCAACAATCCTAGACATTATTTCAGCACCAATAACAAGCGCGTATTTAATTCTATCGTTAGACTTTATAAGTGAATCAGCAACTGTAACTGCATATATAAAACCAGAGCATGCTGCCTGTACATCAAAAGCAAATGCGTTTTTACACTTTAATTTACTTTGTATAATCGTTGCACAGCTAGGAAAAGTTTTGTCAGGTGTTGTTGTTGCAACTATGATCAAACCAATTTCATCTATTGAAATTTTCCCTTTTTCTATAGCATTTCTCGCTGCATTAACAGCTAAATCTGACGTTAGTTCTCCTTCATCTGCTATATGTCTTTGAACTATTCCTGTTCTTTGCCTTATCCATTCATCGTTTGTTTCAACTATCGATGCAATTTCGTTATTACTCAAAATTTTTTTTGGTAGGTAAGAACCAGTGCTCAATATGAAACTTTTATTCAATATGACTTACCCCGTTAATTATCTTCTGGTTTAAATTTTCACTGATTGCATTTACTGCAAATTTTATAGCGTGAGCAAAAGAAATAGCATCAGAATTTCCGTGGCTCTTTATAATGATACCATTTAGCCCTAAAAACATAGCTCCACTTCTAATTTTAGGATTAAAACGCTCTAATGCTTTATTTAGCTTGGGTTTCAACAATATGCCGACAAGCATTTTTGTCATCCATGAATTAAATACTTCCTGTTTTATTAGACTGATAAAAGTACCAGCAGTTGCCTCAGCTGTCTTGAGCATTACATTACCAACAAAACCATCAGCAACAATTACGTCTATATTACCATCTAAAAATTCACTTGCCTCTATATATCCTTTGAAGTTAATACTTGGAGCATTTTTGAGTAACTCAAAAGCTCCTCTTACTGAGTCAGTACCTTTCACTTCTTCTGTACCAATGTTTAGCAAAGCGACTTCAGGATTTTCAACTTTTAATGCTATTTTTGCAAATATACTTCCCATTAATGCAAATTGAAATAATGAGTCAGTATTACAGTCAACATTTGCACCAAGATCAAGCAATGCAAAGCTTTTTGTCTTAGTTGGACAGACAGATGCAATAGCAGGACGATAGATATTGGGTAATGTTCCTAAAATAAATCTGGAGATAGCCATCAATGCTCCAGTGTTGCCTGAAGACACCATTCCAAAAGCTTTACCTTTTTTCACTGCTTCAACAGCTGCCTTCATACTTGAATCTTTGCGATGTTTCAGTGCAAAAGAGGGTTTATCATTTGGAAGAACATTATCAGAGCAATGGGTAAATTCGGAGTTATCGATTACTTTTTTGTATTTTGAAAGCAAAGGAGATATTTCTTTCTGATCTCCATAAATATGAAAAAAAACTTCAACACCTGGATCAACAAGATTATCCAAGAAAAAACTAGTACCCTGAATTATGGAAAGAGGTGCAAAATCCCCTCCCATAGCATCGAGTGCGATAACTATGTTGTTGTTGACCGTGGGTAACATATCATGAGTTACTCCGCCTTTTGTTTAATGAAAACACGTTTTCCTTTATAACTATTGTCAACTGCTATGTTGTGAGGCAACATGAATTCTCCAGTTGTTGCACATACCACAATATTCTTAGGCTTAATAGTATGATGAGAACGATGCATATTACGCCTTGACTTTGACTTTTTTCTCTTCGGAACTGCCAAAACTTACTCCAATTCAATTATATAACACAATTTATTAGTAGCATGTTTTTTACAAGAAGTAAATAGCGAAATAAGTAAGGTTTTCTTATACAATTCAGTCTTATAAACTTAAACTCAAGCATTTTGATCAAAGTATATTGAACTTAAGATATATCTTGACTATACTCTGGCGATAGAGTTAATAAAAATTTTAATAAAATCAGTAAAACTAATTTTAGCTAAGATAAATGCAAAGTGAGTTCCTTTGATGTAAACAGTGTTAGAATAATCGGTAGGTGCTTTATCAACTTTCTGTTGAGGCTTGGTAACGCATTTGTGTTTTTTATTCAATCTCTATACCACTGCTTTGTGCCACCGTATTATTTTAGCAATGTGGCAAGACAAATTATAGAGATAGGCTTTTTCTCTTTGCCAATTGTTGGGCTCACTGGAGTTTTTATAGGAGCGGTGATAGTTTTACAAAGTAGCTTAAGTGGTCTATTGATTAATCAAGAACAAGTAGTACCTAAGCTTGTTACGATCACTATCATTAAAGAGTTAGGGCCAGTTTTGATTAGCTTAATAATGGTAGGAAAGGTTGGGTCCTCAATTGCAGCAGAAATTGGCACGATGCGCATCACTGAACAAATAGATGCACTTACAACTTTGGACATCAATCCTTTCAAATATTTAATTGCACCAAGAATTCTAGCTTCAGTTATAGTATTTCCAATACTTACAGTATGTGCAGATCTAATAGGAATATTTGGAGGGTATGTCACCGCAGTCTTTGAATTTAACCACAATTTAAATATATACATAAAATATACAGCTCAATTCTTTAATATAAACGATTTTGTTGTTGGGCTGATGAAAGCGACTGCTTTTGGGGCTATAATTTCTGTTTCAAGTTGTTATTACGGTTACCATTGTAGAGAAGGTGCACGAGGAGTAGGTGTTGCGACAACATCAACTGTTGTTTTTTCGTCCATATTGATCATTTTAGCAAACTACTTGATTACTTTGATACATGTATAGCCCCATAATATCAATATTGAACCTAAGCTTGTCTTTTGATGATAGAACGATATTAAACAACATAAGTTTTAATATATCGAAGGGGGAATCATTAGTCATACTTGGCGGCTCAGGAAGTGGTAAATCTGTATTAACAAAAATAATCATTGGATTGCTAAAACCAGACTCAGGGTCTATTAAAATAAATAGTGAAAGCAAAAATAAATTTGGAGTCTTATTTCAAAATTCTGCTTTATTTGACTACGTTACAGTGTGGGAAAATATATCTTTTAATTATAAAAAACGCTTTAATATCAGCGAAAAGGAGGCAAAACAGCTAGCAATCGAGAAGTTAAATGATGTTGGACTGGAGGAAAGCATAGCAGATATGTTTCCAATCGAGCTATCAGGCGGAATGAAAAAAAGAGTAGCACTTGCAAGGGCGATTGCGCACAATCCAGAAATTATTGTATTGGATGAGCCAACTTCAGGATTGGACCCAATTATGTCAGATATGGTAAACGAGATAATAATAAAATTATCTAAAGACTTTAACCCTACAATTATCACGATTACACATGATATTCATAGTGCATTTAAAATAGCTGATAAAATAGCAGTATTATACGAAGGGAACATTATCTACCACGGAACTGTCCAAGAAATACAAAATACTAATAACGAATATATAAAAAAATTCATTCATTATATATAGCTATAGGTTTACAAACGATATTGTGAATGCCATATCTAGCCTAACTTGAGCTACTGATAATTGTCATTCTGTTACTAGTGTAGTGCCACGGTGGTATGGTGTGTTATCTATAAAACAACGCATTAAATATAGCTAAAGTAACTTATATCAATTTTTATTATTATGCCAATTCCAACTGCGGAAATTTATTGAATTTGTTACTTCACTACTCAACAGCAATTACAACTGATGATTTTATTTCATTCTACTACCTGCTGATTTATTTTCTGCTCAGCATATCCATCAAATCAGATTCTTTGAGTTTATTATGATCAACTTTACTGAATTTATTCACCATAGAGCTCATTTGATTATACTGCTTAATTAGAAGATTAACGTCAGTTACACTTGTTCCGGACCCCTTAGAAATTCTAAGTCTTCTTTTGCCATTTAAAATATCTGGATTTTGCCTTTCTTTTTCGGTCATTGAGTTTATGATGGCTATATATTTTTTCACTTTATCGTCGTTTGGCACACTGCTACTTAGCTTTTTTGTGAATGAACTAGGGATGAATTTCATTATGTTGCTAATGCCATCCATTTTACTCAGAGTTTTTAACATTCCCACTAGGTCGTTTAGGTCGAATTTACCCTTTTTTACTTTCTTTTGTAACTTATCAATTTCTTCCTGACCAACAATCTCAGCAGCTTTTTCAACCAATGATACAACATCACCCATGCTAAGTATCCTTTTTGCAATTCTATCGGGATAAAAATCATCGAGGTCACTTAATTTTTCACCACAAGCAATAAATTTAATTGGACAATCGGTGATCATTTTCATAGAAAGAGCAGCACCACCACGTGCATCACCATCAACACGGGTGAGAATAATGCCGGTTACACCTATTACCTCATTGAATGATTTGGCAATGTTGACCGCATCCTGGCCTATCATTGAGTCGGCTACTAAAATAACTTCTGCAGGTGAAGCTATTTCCTTTACGGCTTTCAACTCATTCATCATATTATTGTCAATATGAAGCCTGCCTGAGGTGTCTAGTATTAATACATCATAATTATCGTTCTTTGCTGCTGCCAGTGCCCTTTTTGTAATTGTAGTGGGCTTCTCGTCTATTACTAAAGGTAAAGTTTGCACATCTATTTGTTTACCTAGCACTTCAAGTTGTTTTTGAGCAGCTGGTCTATAAATGTCCAAAGAAGCAAGCAACACTTTTTTCTTTTGTTTTTTTAACTTCAGAGCAAGTTTCCCTGAAGTAGTTGTTTTTCCCGCACCTTGCAAACCCACCATCATAATCACAGCAGGAGGTTTAACCGATAAATTTAAGTCACTTTTTTCTGATCCAAGAACTGCAACTAAATTATCCTGCACAATTTTGATTATCATTTGTGCCGGAGAAACACTTTTTATGACTTTTTCCCCAATCACTTTATCTTTAATGTCGTTGATGAATTTTTTTGCAACTTCAAGTGAAACATCAGCTTCAATTAAGGCTATGCGTATTTCTCGCATGGCAAGGTTAAAATCATCTTCAGAAATAATTGACTTTCCTCTCAGTTTATGAAATACAGAATTTAAACTTTCAGTTAACGATTTAAACATAATATAATTAGTAGAATACTCATTAAAAAGAGAGAAGAAGCTGAAACAAAACTCACTGAGTTATAACTCAGCACTTCTTTAAGTTTATTAATATTATTAAAGTATAAACTAGCAGGTGAATTAGTCAAGTTTTGCAGTAGGTTGGCAGATATTTCTCTCACTTTAAAGATCAGTTGATTGAACAGCAAAGCAATATATGGTATAAGAGCTCTGAAAATCCAATCAACATCCATTTTAAAATTTATTCTTGGATAAAACAACTTGCGTAAAGGAATAAACAATAAAGTGGTACATAATAACAAATTAAATTGCGACAAAATATTTTTTGTGTTGTACACAAAATCGAAAATCGAAGATTTATTGTAAATAGGTAAGTAAGGATTGCCAGCGATTACACATATAAATGCTAAAATAAGCATAGATATTTTACCTTCCCTCTTTGCTAAAGGTTTTGACTTACTTTTTGCAATAAATATGTAGTAAAGAAATTTGAGTCCCACGCTTAAATAAAGCAGTAAATTCAGAATCTTGTATAAATTTTTATATCCTTTTAGGGCAGCACCATTTATTTCAATTTCAGCTGCAATGTATGATTTACTGACGAATCCAGCAGTTCCAGGAAATGTAGCCATTGTGAGTACTGCGATCATAGCGCACATACCTTCCACTGACATTAGTTTACCCATTCCATTAAAACTAATTGTTTTTGTTTGTGAAATAATCGAATTGCTGACTACAAATAATAGTGATTGATAAAGAAGAGAGAAAATTATGTGTAACATCAAAATTGGTATTGCATTTTCTGAAGGGATGAGCAAACCTCCTGCAATAATCAACAAGCCCATTTGTCCTACAACGTTATAGCATAAAAATCTACGAATATTTTGCTCAAGGGAAGCAAATATAATGCTGTAAATTACAGTAATGGCGCCTACAAGTGCTAATATTTCAGTACAATCTTGCCATAGGGTATAAGTGTGTAAAAGCATCACTAAAAAAGAGACTTTAGTGGTAAATAAAGAGAGATATGTAGTGCCATGCAGTGACGCATCAGGATACGCATCAACAACCCAAAATGAAAAAGGGAAACAAGCACAGTTTATCAATAAACCCAAAATTATCAGGTTAGTGCTTTGAGATGCCAATCCTGCTATCAATATAACTCCAACGAAAAAGTGTATACAAGCGTACCTTATTGCAGATCCACTATCTTTACAGCTAGCCGCGATAACAAAAAATGCACTGATGGTCATTAACTCAAAGAATATTATAACCAATATCATATGTTCAGACAAAACTGCATGAAGTGAACTAATAGTGTAAGCAGCAAAAGATAGCATCTCTGAAAAAGTCAAATTTTGTGCTGGTAGAACAGCTAAAAATGCAACTGACAAAAAAGATATTAGTATGATACGAAAAGATAAATCAAAATTTAGAACTGGATGAGAGCAATTCAGCGTAGTACCTAAATTTTCAGGTAATATTAGGACTATCACTATTAATGTAGTCAATAGAAATAGCAATAAAAATTTATAAAGTTGCACAATGATGTAAAACAGTATGGTTTATGCTACCTCAACATACAAATAAAATCAATTTGCGTATTAACCGTTAAGCTAATTACCATATAATTATATCAGGGTTTAGAAGGTTATAGAGAAACCGGTCAGATTAGATTAAAATCTAATCTGACCGATAGCTTTAATAGTGAGGTAAGCTTTAATATAGCACTCATAATTCACAGTGCTACACTCGTGCATAATTTATTTTTAATTTGTGCACGAGCGTTAGTAAATTATTTACTTTTTGAAATAAAGTTTGGCATCACTTTAATATCTAGAACTTCATTAAGTCTGTCAGTTGAGAGTTATTTACTCGCTTTTTCTTCAGTATTTGCATAAATATAATGGAGCTGCCAGTTTTTAATGCACTCATTCGACTTTTATGCTCTTCGCAATATCTGATTCTATTAAAGAATTCTTCGTTAATTTAGTTTTTTATGTTTTTTGGATAATGATATAGATAGGTTCCGCTAACACGTAATGGAATATTAAATTGTTTATCTATAGATCCCTGTATCAAGCATTGTAATGACGTCATTCGAGTAGAGATAATGGAACCAAGAGAGCTCTGAGTAGCTGTATAATGAAAATTAGATTATATAAAAACCTCTGACAACACATTCTGTGTTGTATCATTGTCCATAACTGTGTAATCAATATTATATTTATCGAATTCATTGTGCATCCTAGTTAAATGTCCTTTATCATGATCCAAAAGAACACTTACGTAGCTCAAGCTATCATTAAAAAGATCATTATAAATTACTGGAAATTGAACTGTGTAGGATGTTGTACACTCATCTTGACCGTTATTATCTTTACAAAGGGACATTTTTCCTGTTTTGCCAGTATCATCTTTAGTAGAAATAAGAAATTTCATACCTAAGTCTTCGTTTTTTGCTATAAACTCCTTACACTTTCTACTTTTTGCAGAACATGGTCCTATAGCTATAGAGTAGCTTTCTTTTGGAAGTGTGAATATTAACTGATGTGTCATAATACTACCTTAATAAAAATCATTATTGTAGTATAGATTTATTAATAAATAATATACATTATGGTATAATTAGTACAAAATAGGTTTAACCAATCTCAGTAGGACTGCCAGTTGGACCCATAAGAATTATTTGTTCACCTTCTTTAAAACATTTACATAAATTAGTGGAACCGCCATTTTCAAGCACAATAGTGGAAATAAATCCTTTTTTTTTGTCTACTTCAGTGCCGGTTACTGCTATACCTTCCATAGCAAGGTTTGTATTATTGGCTTTTCTGCTATTGGTTTCAAAATTTTGCAACCTAAAGAATTGTCCAGGTTTAAAATTCTTTGCCGCAAGTGGTGCTTTGATCACTATTTCCACAACTTTGTTTGTTAAATATTGAACTTTTATAACCTTTGCAGTGAATTTCTCTTTGATTTTTTTGAAAAATTCTTTGTTAGTTAGGTGTTCTGATATTATTCCAGCGCGTGACGCTTTAGCGTGCAAATGCTGCAATTTGTAGGTAATTCGCATAGCAGGTGGTGTCGTGCAAATAGCTGACACTGGAATCCAGTTCTGACTATATAACCATCTGGTGTACTCATTCAAAATTAAGTTTTCTGGATTCCAGTGTTTGGGCACTGGAATGACATCTTTTTTGGTGAAAGTTACTCTTATATTACAACATTCATACAATTGTGCATATGACTCCGAGATTCTAGCCGGAATGATATAAATGAAGCTATTAACTCTATTCAAAAGCTGAGAAATGATAGGGTAACCATTCTTAGCGCTTGCCATAGCTTTGACTACACTGCCGCTATACGAGGGATGAAGATCACCAAAAAAGCTAATTGTTTTATTGCCTTCCTTATATACTAATATTCTATCTTTGTCTCGCATCTTAGGAGAAAAGATAGGATCTATTTCTTTTCCCGATGAATTCAAATGAGTAAAATATCCGTTACTTAATTTAAAATGCTTTTTATCTTCTGTTGCAATAACTGTATTTGGCTTAGTACCTGCTGCTATAAAAATAGAACGTGCTTTTATATGCTTGATTTCATCAGATTTTGTGTCTATTAGTTTTATTGATTCAGCGTAGTTATATTTATCTGTTACAACTTCAATCGGCTCTAAGTTTTCAATAAAGTAAATCCCTTCTGATAGTGCATTTTGCACCTCTTCGCTATTTAATCGATAACTTGGTGAATCTTTTAGCTCTTTTCTATATACAATTTTCACTCCCCCTAGACTTTGCATTAGTTCCAATATTTTTGCTTCTCTATTCTCTTTTTTTGCTGATTCTTGCTCTTTTCGGATCAATTGTGCATGCGATATCAGCTCATTTGCAAGTTCATATTCCTCTTCTTTCCAATCTTTTTCGACATATTTCTTTCCATACTTATCAACCAATATTTCATAACGAAGAAGAAATTTTTCTACTTGAATCGGATAGTAAGCTAAAACTTCAGTAGCAGTATCAATTGCAGTGAGTCCTGCACCTATGACAACTATCGGCATACGAACTTGCAGATTTGCTATAGAATCAAATTTAAGAGCGCCAGTCAGTTGTAACGACATAAGAAAGTCAGATGCCATGCGCACTCCACGGGCTAGTATGTTTTTTATTTTGATCATTCGTGGCTTACCAGAGCCAAGTGCCAAGGCAATGTGATCAAAACCCAAGTTAAATGCGTCATCAACAGTTATCGTACTGCCAAAACGAATGCCTCCATAAAGTGCAAAATTCTCACGTCTTTCCAGCAGTAATCTAATAATCTTTAAGTAATTTTTATCCCACCTAGAAGTAATGCCGTATTCTGACACTCCACCAAACCCATCTGCCGTGCGTTCACTCAATTTTTCGTGTTCAAAATCTTTAATTAGCTGTAAATTATCGATCAAAGGTTCAATCTTTAGTCCATCAATGGCGATAACGTTATGCCCATCGTTTAATAAATGATGAGCTAAATTAAAACCCGCAGGACCAAGTCCTACAACTAGAACGTTTTTTCCAGTATTTTCTTTTGGCAATGGACGCTGAAAATTTAAAGGATTCCAGCGGCTAAGCAGAGAATATATTTCAAATCCATACGGTAAACTAAGCACATCATCTAGAATCCTTGTTTCAATTGCTGGCACATTTACGGGTTCTTGTTTTTGATATATGCACGAATTCATGCAGTCATTGCATATTCTGTGTCCAGTAGCCGCACATAATGGGTTATCTATCATCACAATTGCAAGACTTGCTATGCTGTATCCTTCGCTTTTTACCAGATTCATTTCTGATATTTTCTGCTCTAGTGGGCAGCCGTGAAGCTCAACTCTAAGTGGAGACTTTTTGAAAGTGTTGTCATCATTGATTAGCCCCTTTGAGCAGTTGTCCTTACTTTGCTTATGACAAAATATGCAGTAGTGAGCATTATCTAGTGCTTTATTCAAACTCACCTTTTTGCTTGTTAGATCAAAACCATATCTTCTTTTCACCTCATTTGAATACAGAACCTCAACCTCGTCTACTTCTTTTTTCAAGAATGATACGAGATTTTCGTAATCAATTTTCTTATGTATGCTAAATAGTATACTCTGTTTATTTTTCACTCTCCAAACTGCATATTGAGCCGCAAGTTCTATTTCTTCTTTGTGATCCTCTTTATTTTCAAGCCAACTCATTACCTGCTCAGAAAAGTTTTTTTCTGTTGTCGGTAAAGTAATGAAACTATTTAATTTGTTAGTGACATAATCAATATTTGCTACATCAGTGTATTTCTTCAATGCATAACGCTGAACAAATAATCTTTTGCATCTGTATATTACAGCAAAGTCATTGTGTTTTCTCTTTAACTCTTCTACTTCTTTTTCAATATTGAAAAATTTTGCAATAAATTCATCAAGTAAATGTGAGAGATCCATTATTAACTGGCTATTACAACCATCTTTCATCCAAGCTGGAATCCATCCTTCTTGTTTTCTGGATCCCAGTGTCAAGCACTGGGATGAACACTGGGATGACATCGAAGAAGAAGCTGCTTTTTCTCTTGCTTCAACTAATGAATAAAACAAGCTTTCATCGCACGATTTTATGTAATCCAAAAACGCCTTATCTAACTTTATTAATTCACTACGAGTGTATAAGTTTGAAAATGAGATTTTGAAATTCAGTTGCATCTTTATACTATACAGTGTACATACTGTTTCTTATAGATGAAGATTTTATTTATCTTGCAGTTTTGCTAAGATTGTTGCTCCTGCAACCTCTTCTTTTCCAACAGATGCAACACACTTAAATTTGTATACACCTAAACGCAAACCTTTAAAGTTAGATTGAAGAATTAAGGTATCTCCTGGAGTGACTGGCTTTCTGAATTTTGCGTTTTCAATGGACATAAAGTATACAACTTTATTTTCTACTGTTTTTTTACCGAGAACACATATAGCAGATGCCTGAGCTAAAGACTCAATTATCAAAACTCCTGGCATTATCGGATGGCCAGGAAAATGACCAATAAAAAATTGCTCGTTGAAAGTCACGTTTTTAATTGCTTTTATACTCATACCAGGATCGCATTCTATAACCCTATCTACTAAGAGAAAAGGATAAGAATGTGGTAGTATTTTTATAATATCATTGATATTACATTGCATAAGTCTATTCAATGTTTTGCAAAGCAAATTCGGGTATTTCCTTGTTTACATTTTTTAATACTACATCCGATAAATCTACTTCATCCATAGAGTATAAAACTTGATTCTTTTTTGAAATAAATAGTACCAAATCTATGTTGTTTTTTTCTGCTGTTTTTTTAGCAACTTCTTTTATCTTGTTAAAGACATTTTCTACTGCTTCTCTATAATTTTCTTCTAAATGTGATATTTTCTTAGCGTAATTATCCCTAACACTTACAGTATGCTTACTAAATTGTTCTGTCTTTTCTTTTTTTGCTTCTTCTGACAAAAGGTCAAATTCTTCTTTCGATGGCTTAAATTTTTCTAACTCATTTTCAAATTCCTTCTGTAATCTAGAATTCTGCTCCTTTATTTGTTGTTGTATATTTTGCAGAGCCAGAGATTCATTGATAACCTTATCACTATCAATAATGGCAGCCTTTGTATTAAGCGTGCTCTGAGGTTGATACCCTACAAACTTATACCCCACAAATAAGGAAATAATTAAGGCAATAACTGATGTAAATAACTGTATATATTTCATTTAAATCCCCGCTTCAATAGAAATTTTAACGTTTGTCGATGGTATTATGTCATAAGCTTCCTTTACTAAAGGAAACCCAAAATCTAATCTAATTCTACCAAAAGGAGAAGGCATTGAAAAGCCAAAACCTGGTGATACTCTTATAAGCTTACTATCGTAATATTTCCCACTATATCCCTTCTTTTCATCTAAACCAAAAAGTGTTGCATAGTCAACAAATAGTGAGCCTTTGATACCAGCATAGTCGTATAATTTAGATAGTGGAAAATCTACTTGCTGTGTTAAATTAAAATAAGTTTTGCCTCCCAATGAGCTTTGATTTTTGTCTTCTGCTCTTGGTCCAATGCCGGAAAGGTCAAATCCTCTAATTTCATTACCCCCTTTAAAAAAGTGCTGGCCAATGTTTAGCTCTTTATCGGTATAAGAGAAAATATGACCTGCTGCCATTTTAAAGCGCAGTGTTATATCATCATCAATTTTGCTTAGTATAGGGCGTGTATAAAAAGACAAAAACTCGGATTTTAGGAAATTTACATTTCCTCCCAATCCTGAAATATCCTGATTTAAGCGCAATAAATATCCCTCTTTAGGAGTATAGAGGTTATCCAGTTTATTGTATGATAACGTGTATCCCACTGATGAAACCTGATACTCACCTTCTTGATCTCTTATTATCTCAGAGATATCCTCATCTTTTTCACCCTTATTGTCCATGTGTATGTGATTATACTTATAAGAATATTGAAAGGAATTGGTTAGATTTTCTGAGATTTTATATGATACTTTTGCTATTCCTCCCCAGTTGCAGGTATCGAAAGTAGTGTTTGGTTTGTCTTGTTTTTCATAAAAAATACTCATGCCTAGTGAAGTATCAGAATCGTTAAAATTATTTTCAACAGCGTCTATACTAGTAGAAAGAACATATTGACTTTTTTCAAGAGCAAAAGATACCTCTTTACCACTACCAAATAAATTACGATCTGTGAAATCGGTTTTAACAAATACTCCACCAGGAAGAGACATGCCACCTGTTAAAGATAACGAGGCAGTTCTTTTTTCTTTGACATTTAAATCAAGATTTACTGCATTTTCATCCACTGTATAACTATTTATTTTTACTGTTTCAAAAAAAAAATCACTATATATCAATTTTCTACGTGATTTTTGAATCTCAGATGTGTTATATGCGTCGCCTTCTGCCATGCTAAGTTTTCTTCTAATTACTTTATCTAAAGTGCGGTCATTGCCATCAATGGTAATTTGGTTTATATAAATCTTTTTACCTGGTAACACTTTGTAAGTTACATTCACAATATTGTTATGTTGTGTATATTCTGGATTAACTTTTGCAAATATATATCCTTTTTCGTTTAAATGTTTACTTATTTTTTCTGCTGTATTGTTAATTTTAACTCTATTAAATATTTGATTATTTTCCTCTTTGATAAATTCTAATATTTCTTCCCTTAAACTTAAATCCTGAATCTCAGTTTCAATATCAACTTCATTATTTCCAAATAAGTATTGCTGCTTTTCATCAATCAAAAAAGTTAACTCTATTTGGTTGTTATTATCAACTTCAACAATTGGTTGGATATTATTTTGAATATATCCCTTAGATGAATAGAAGCGATCAAGCAGTTCTGTGTTAATCAGTAGATATTGAGGTGAATAATGAGTTCCGCTTTTAAAAATGGCTCTAAATAACTTACTAAATATATCATTGCTATGCCTTTTGATAACTTGCTCTAGCTCATTTGCTGAAAAGTTTTTATTACCTATGAATCGTAAACCCTTAATTTTAGACGTTCTTCCTTCTTTTATCTTAAAAATTAGATTTATCCTATTGCTACCAAGCTTATCTAGCTCATATGCAATTTTAACACCAATTTTACCACTGTTCCTATAAAGAGTAGCTAGATTTATTAAATCGTTTTGTAATTTTGTTTCAGTGAAAATAGTTAGTGATTTTGACTGGATAACGTTATTTAGCAACTCTTTACTGTTAAATAACTTATTGCCTTTCAATATTACTTTGTTAATCAATGGATTCTCATGAATTTTTACTACTAAGTTTTTTTCATCATCGATATAGGCGTTAATACTAGCAAATAACTTTGTTTTATATAAATCTTTTATAACTGAATCTACATCATCATCATTTATATGATTACCTGGTTCTAATTTTGTATAAAACCTTATTGTTTGATCACTTACTCGCTCATTGCCAATATACTTAATATTTTTTATCTGTACTTTTTCCTTATTTTCTAGAGCAACAAGTAGAGTGGGAAAAGAAATAAATATTATTATTAGTATGTGAAATAACTTTTTCATATGTATCTTAAAAAAGATGCCTAATATCATTTGTGATTGCAACTGCCATCAACAAAAACAGTATGGTAGCACCAAAAGTGGCTGCATATTTTTGATATTTCAAACTCAAATCTCTACGTATAACTGCTTCTATAATATAATGAAATAAATGGCCACCATCTAGTAGTGGTATTGGTAGCAAGTTAATTGCAGCTAAATTCGCTGAAATAATTGCCATAAAATATAGAACCATAATAAGTCCCTTTTTAGCTGATTGCCCTGAATATTTTGCAATTTTTATTGGCCCACCTATTTCATTTATACTCCTTTTACCAACAACAATTTGAAAGAGTGCTTTGATTGTTAAACACATAGTGTGGTAGGTTTCATTCACTGATAGGCTAGCAGCTCCAAGAAAAGATGACTCTTTTAACCCTATCATATTAATTGAGGTAATTCCTATAGTTTTTCTTTCTATTATGTTACCAAAGACATCTCTATCCTCAACTGTAAACGGAGTTAGAATAGTTCTGTATTCTTCGTTATTTCTGCTATACTTAATTTCTATTCTTGTTTCAGGGTTGGACATTATCACGCGTGAAATATCTTCAAAGTATTTTATTTTGTACTCATTGATCTGTGTAATAGTGTCACCTGGTAATAGGCCAGCTTGCTTTGCTGCACTTTCTTCAATTACATTACCAATTACTGGTGGAGTACGATAATAACCTGCCACGCTGAAAAATATTGTGAAGGCTATAACGGTAAATATCATGTTTGCAAAAGGCCCTGCAAAAACTATTGCTGCTTTTTGATACCGAGGTTTTGTATGGAATGAGTATAATTTTTCTTCTTCAGTTAATTTTTGTTGATCAACAGGAACGCTTGCTGCATTAGTATCCCCTAACATTTTAACGTAACCACCCAATGGAAAGGCACTTAATTTCCATCTAGTTCCAGACTTGTCGTTAAAACCAAAAATTTCAGGACCAAAGCCTATAGAAAAAGATTCAACTTTAACCTTGCATGCTTTAGCAACAATATAATGCCCACATTCATGCACGAATACTATGATAGAAATTATTAAAGAAAACGATAAAAAATAATATATTCCAGCACTAAGTTGATGAGAAATTAATTCCACCTATGTTTTAAATCTTAATCAAACGTTGAGTATATTAAAATGCGCCTTGCTTGACAAGTATTTAGTTTAGTCTTTAAATTAAAAAAAAGTTTAATGACAATGATAGATATCTCCTTATTAAGAAGAAAACTGATGTATAGGAGTTGGCATAGGGGTTGTAAAGAAACTGATATACTTTTAGGGCATTTTGCATTGAAATATCTTGATAAATTTTCCTTAAGTGAACTAATTGAATACGAAAAAATAGTTGATCTTGATGATTGCGAATTATATTGTTACATAACTCGTAAGAAACTTCTCCCCCCTGATTTGAGTAGTGAGGTAGTCGATTTGATTGCTTGCTTTAATCACTTATGCACCCAATAATCTTGTTTACCCTATCTAATACTTCAGCATATTCTACTCTTTTTTCCTCCCTATACTTTTTGCATTCTTGATTTATTTCGTCTAATCGCTTTGTTAATTCTAAAATTTTGTCTTCGAGAGTCAATGCTGCAAGTAAGAAATTTAATGCATCTGAGCCCTTACCTCCAGTTCTTTGAGATATGGAGCTAACTAGCTTGTTGAAGCTATTAGCAAGTTGTAATAAATGGTCCTTCTTTTTACTTTCGCAAGATATTTTATATGTGTTATTATGTATAACTATTTCTACTACTTGCATATGATGCTATATTGTACAACTTTCAAATTTACAATATAGATTTTCATTCATTTATCAAGAGGGATAACTTTTTACTGCTACGAAAATAAGTTTTAAAGTATTGATGTTTTGCAACCTTCTGTGACGTCAAATTACTTGCTTCTTTCAAGTTATAGCTTCTAATTGAAAAAGAACCAAACCCCCTGATTTCAACTCTATTATGATATTTCAACGTGTTTGAAAACACTTGAAAAAAAATATCAACTATGGCTGCTATAATGACCTTATCTAACAAAAGGTGTTTTTTTGCCACTCTTGCTGTTATATCAGATTTCGTTGCCATTTATATGAAGCACAAGAAGTTATTTGGCAGATAATATTATATTATATTTTTCAACACCTACTACTTCAACTTGTATTTTTTCTGATATAGAAAACTTTTTATTTTCTGGTAAATGCTCTTGATCTACTAAAAGGGTTACATTGTTCTCAACCTCAACGATTAGACCATTTTCCTCTCTCTTACTTACAGTAACCTGAATTTTATCCCCTACTTTAACTTTCTCTATCAGTTCTTCAAGAGGATCATACTCTATTTGCTTTACTCCAAGATAAATTCTTGTCCGATCTACGTTAGCCCTTATCACTTTTGCTTCTATTTCATCACCTACATTATACTTTTTTATCTCATCTGAATTGTTTTGCGACCAACTTAGATTTTGCATATAAATTGTTCCTTCTACGTCCTCAGATATCTCAGAATTATCAAAAGTCACAGATATTTGTGAACCATTGTTGCTTTTAACTTTACCAGAAACAATAGAACCAAGAGGATATTTATCAATAAATACTTGCCAAGGATTCTCTACGCACCTTTTTGTGCTTAAACTCATCTTATTTTTAATAATGTCAATACCGAGAATTTTTACATCCACTTCTTGTCCTATTGTTACAAAACTACTGATTGGTAAATTATTCTTGCTCCAAGTGATTTCTGATGAGTGTACCAAACCCGCAATCCCAGGTTTAATCTCAACAATGAATCCACAATCTTTTATACCCGTTACACATCCTTTGTGTAAGCTGTTAATTGGACATTTTGACTCTAGATCTTGCCAAGGATTATCTCCTAATTGTTTTACACCAAGGGAGATTTTTCCATTTTCTCTATCTATTTTTATAATTTTAGTTTTTATATGCTGACCACAAGAAAAAATTGCAGATGGATGACTTACATTACTCCAAGAGATATCTGTAATATGTAGCAGTCCATCTATAACTCCCACTGTATCTGATTCATGAATGCCAACAAATGCACCGTAGTGAGTGATGCTTTTTATTTTGCCTTCTACTACATCACCTTCATTTAAAGATTCTAAAAACTTAATTTTTTCACCAGCATGCAATTTCTCTAATACCAGCTTTCTTGATACTACAATATTCCCCTGCTTCTTATCCATTTTAAGCACGATGAATTTTTGTTCAGTTTCAATAAGGTGATTAGCATCTTTTATTTGCTTCAAATCCACATGACTCAGCGGTAAAAACGCACTTATTCCATCACCAAGATCAACAATAAAACCGCATTTAATTGAGCGTTTAATGATTCCTGTTACTTCATCTTTTGTAATTGCGCTTTCTTCCAATTTATTCCATTTTTCGTCTCTGATTGCTTTCTCACGACTAAGAACAACATTACCATGGTAATCTTCAATTCTTTCAACATAAACTCTAATTTTCGAGCCAACAGTGATATCATCATTACAACTGAGCTCCTTAATCAGAATTCTTCCGTCTGACTTTAAACCAACATCAACCACAATATCATTAGAATTTCTTCTTGTGATTATACCTTCTACCACATCTCCTTCTTTGATTTTGTTAGCAAAAGAATCTTCACAAAAGTCATTGTCTTGATTATCAAATTGATCTTGAAATATCTCTTCTATGAACCTATTTGATAATAGCCTCTTGATAGCAACTGTATTTTTCATACCTTTTAATTTTAACTTCATTAGAACTCATATATTATATAATATTAATAATTAGTGACAAGTAAATTCTCATTAATTCATTTCGAGAATTGTTTAAGCTATAAAAGATTAAGTTATGTAAGATATGTTATCTAGGAATAATAATTGGATTAGGTCATTTTCCAGAAGATCTAGGTTGAAGTTGAATGCTCTGGAGAAGTATTCTATTAAAAACAGCAAGGAATCTATAAAAAAGATCGTAGACTTACAAAAAAGAATACGGGTAGAAATAGGTTTCGGTAATGGTGAAAATATGCTCCATCAGACATTCAATGAATCTGATCTATTATTTATAGGATGTGAGCCTTATTTAAAGGGGGTCTCTTCCTTGCTAAAAAGCATAGAAGCACACAGCATAAAAAATATTTTAATATGGACAGAAGATGCAAGAGAATTAATTGTCAATTTTCCTGACCACAGTGTTGAAAAATTCTTTATTCTCTTTCCAGATCCATGGCCAAAAAGAAGTCACAACAAAAGACGGTTAATTAATACGGAATTTTTAAATTTATTAGCAAAAAAAATACTTGTCACAGGTGAAATATTTATTGCAACTGATCATCAGGATTATGCAGAGTGGATAGAGTTACATATAAAGCAGTGTAATTTTTTAACCTATAAGGAAGATAGTTTTGCAAATTATACCCCAACAAAATACCACAGAAAAGCGCTAGAATATCAGCGTAAAATAAAGTTTTTTAAAGTAAATGTTATATCTAAACTGACTTAGATTTACCTCTGCTTGTTAGTACAGATGTGTACATGACACTCTATAGTGCAAGTAGCCTACCATATACTGGGAATAACAGTTTACTGAATTCTTTAATCTCACAAATAGAAAGATCAATAAACTTGATAAACATCAACATTATCAGCCAGCATTGCTTTTGTAACTTCAATTTACCTTTTTTATGATCGGTTTGGATAATTTTATAACCTATAGCATTTTGTCTAGCAACCAATCTGGTGCTTCTCTACCTTTTTCCCACTTAGCAAATCTCATCTTTTCTTTTAAGTAATATTCTCTATAGGCTTCTATTGGGTTACTACATTTATATCGATCAGGTAACGCTTGTGTAAAAGCTTGTATATCAGCTGATCGAAATATTAGCAAATCCTTGTTATTATCGCACCAATCTATGACTTCTTCGGATTTATGCGTTCTTTTGTATCGCAAGCTATATTCTATACACAATTCTTTTCCATGTTTTATTAACCAATTAAAGTTTCCTTTTGATTGTCTAGCCCATAAAGAACAAGGATGGTTTTTGTGAGTAAGTTTATATGGAACTTCTATATTCTGATTTGTAATGCTGACTAAAGGATTTGGCTCTTTTAATGCTATTGAAAAAACACTGCTAAGCAATTGAGCAGTTTCTAGCGGCATTTTTACTATGTGCTTATCGCATAACATTTGTGCTGCAGTTACAGGATTTTCGTCTAATATAAAGATATTCATCTAAGCACCCAGAGATAGAATTTTTGCGTAGTATTTATTTCAATAAACCCTAAAATATCATTCAGAAAATGGATAAGTTAAATAAGCTCAGTTAAAAAAATTATACACAATTCCGAGGAACCTTTTCAAGCTACAATGAACGTATAGCTACCACTCTAGCAATATTATTTCTCACCCACTGAAGATATTGCACGGTACTGTCTACTTGATCGTCGTGACGGATTTCTGGAAACATTAAAATCTCATACTCAAAGTCGCTAAGCCATACTGCTTGGTTAGGGAGAAAAACCCGCTCAGATTCTATAATTGGGACAATTCGGTGAAATCGAGTTAATTTGTCATCATGTGGTACTATTTGAATAATAGGTAAATCACTGTTTTTCCTGAGCTCCTGAACCAATTGCTGACCGCTTGCTTTTGCTTCGATTAAAATTGCGTGTGGCTTCCACCTTGCAGCCAGCGACAGAACTTTCTCTTTAAGTTTTGGATATTCAAGTTTTGCGCGATATACATCGAGTAAATAGAATGTATTATCTACTTTTGTCCAGGTAGTGCAGACACTAAAGTCACTTGTATTGTTTGTTGAAATTGCAGTATCCCAACTTTGTGTTACATGCAAGAGGCTATCAGGAAAATTTTTATAGCGCTTCAACCACTCTCGTTTAATTATACCACTTGAAAGTGGCAGAGGATTTTGTTGGTATTGAGCAGCAAAACCATAACTCCCAAGTTCAGCTTTTATCATCTCAATTTCTTCTTTTCCTTCAGTTAGGGAATACAACAATTGACCTTCTTTTCTTGAGTATATTTCCTGTTCATGCTCTGGAATATGATTATTAACTGAATAAATAATCTCCTTATCTTCAGCTATTATTGGTAAACAGACATGGTGCCATATGTTTCTTGGTTTACAGAGGAGGTGAGCAGTTAAATCTTCTAAATGGAGTCTGTGCATCACAAGAACGATAACTCCTTTTTTTCTGTCGTTGAGCCTGGTTACTAAAGCCTGATCAAACCAGTTTGCAGCACGCTTTCTAAATGTTTCGCTCAAAGCTTGTGCGGGACTTAGTGGATCATCCACGATAATGAAATCTCCACCTTCACCGGTTAATGTTCCCCCAACTGATGTTGCAATTCGACATCCTCTTTGCACTGTTTGAAATTTATATTTAGTGTTTTGATCTTTGGATAATTCTACTTTCGGAAATAGCTTTCTATACCAATCAGATTGCATTATGCACCTGGTATCGAGTGAGTGCTTTTCGCTAAGCAGCCGAGAGTAACTTGCAACTATTATTCTTGCAGTTGGCTGATTCCCAAGTATCCATGCCGGCCATGCAACACTTACACAAATGGACTTCATTGAACGTGGCGGCATGTTGAATATTATTCGCTTCACTTCTTCACCTGCGCTTGCTGCTTCAAGCCTATCTGCTATGACTTTTATATATTGATAATCATTATACTCACACCCCGGCACTACCGTTTGAAAGCATAATTCAATGAATTTGAGAAGGTTTATATTGTTCATAAAATTAAGGTTTGTTGATTTTTTTAAGATTTTGTTGTATAATTAAACCAGCATAGTGAAAGTTAAAATGTGAAAGAAATAAGAGAGCAAACTGAGAGAGAATTTATAAAAACTCAAAACGGGATGAAAATAGAGACAATTACGCTTCTTGGTAAAAATCAAAATAGTAATCAAGGTGAAAAACATCTGATATACTTCATTGGCGGAAATAGAGCATTAAGTCCTAGTAAAGATTATTCCCAAAATTGGAATTGGGCCACAGAGTAAGGGATAACTGTACATCTTTTTAATTATCCTGGACTTGGTTTAAGTAAAAACAGTTCATTGATACGTAGCAATAGAGTTAAATCTGGTATAGCAGTTGTAACTAACTTGTTGGAAAAAGGTATAAAACCAGATGATATTATATTGTTTGGAGACTGCCTAGGTGGACATGTGGCTGCAGAGGTTCATAAAAATTTTAAGTGTAAGGATATACATTTAAGATGCATCGTTAGCAATGCTGCAAGTTCACTTAAACAAGCTTCTCTTTATTATTTTGGATTCTCATAGCAAAATTAAAAATTTTTCTTGCTCCGATAATCAAATTGGTACTAAAGATTTTTGGCTGCCACTGGAAGACATATAAAATCGTAAATTCAATTACTCCTTATACAATGTACTTTAATCGAGAGGGAGATAAAACGATAAAACAGCCAGCGCAACTTGCAACAGAAATAGAAAAAATAGATCAAAGCGGTAGAAGGAAAGATTATCAAAAAAAAGAAATATTTGAAGATTTTGAGGAATATGAAGGCTTTTTTAAGCAGCATACAACATTAAGAAAGAATGATAAATGTATTGATTCTAAAAAAGCTGATAAAGATATACATAAATTGCCAATTACGTGTTTAAAGTCTTCCAACAAAACTGATTACACTTTTCCTGAGTTGATTAGTTTATATATTCACATTACAGATGAATATTTTTCTAAATATGGCTCATTAAATAATGAAGAGAAGATTAAAGCATTTAAAGAAAGTAAATTTTATAAAGATTTTTCAAGCTGTAAAAATTCAAAGGGCTTTTTGCATAATCACATGAAGAAGCAAGAGATGTCATTTCAGCATGTGATAATAGAATCTAGGGAAAAAAGACCTTTGTTAACAAGTTAAAGAAGGCTAGTTGCTCTTAACTTGACGCGTATGCTTTCTTCAATATTTTAGCCATCTGTATCTGTTCAGATGTATGCAAATATTGAAACCAGTGTTTCTTTTCTTATCATCCGAGTAGCTTACACTGGGATCCAACTAAATTGGTGAACACTTTACAGCATTTTTGATGGAAAGGACTAGATGCCAGTGTCAGCTACTTTTGTGACACCCATTTAGGTGTCTTTTCTCATCCACCTCATTTTGCTGCTCTGCTGAACAGATACAAATAAATTTGCCAAGTAAGTTTTTGCAGCTTGCGTTCTATTATAAGTATTTCATACCACTGCGGTACTAACGAGTGGCAAAATGATAGCAAATCCAAGTTTTAAATTTTATTTTCAATAACGAAATTTGGCACATCTTGCTACACTTCCAGTTTTTATTGTATAAAAGAGGCTTCTGTCTGTGTCTGACATGAAGCTAATGTTATTCTCCCTCTTCCTTGTCCTGGATTTAGCTTGTCAAACGCGTGGTTGAAATCTTCCTTATTCACTACTTTGGACTTTCTTTCAAGAGCAGAGTGTATTTTTGCTTCATTGACTAATTGTTCTAACTCAGCTCCAGAATAGCCTTCTGTTTTTTCTGCAATATCTTGAATATTTAGCCTTCCATCAGTTTTTGTATTTTTGGTATAAAGCTCCAATATCTTTTGTCTCGTTTCCACATTTGGATTAGGTATATGAACCCTTTGACCTAAGCGTCCAGGCCTAATAAGTGCTGGATCTATCTCATTGACCAGGTTAGTTGCACCAATTACTATTATATCTTTTCTGCTCTTAAATCCATCTATTTCAGTTAGTAACTGTGTTAAGCTCTCTCGACAGTGGTAAGCTGAGTTATTAGCGGTACTTCTTTTTTGCGCAACTGCATCTATTTCATCTATGAATACTATACAAGGAGAATGTTTTCTCGCTACTTTAAAAAGCTCGCGTACAGCATGTGCACCATGACCAATATATACTCCAATAAGTTCTGGACCTGAGATACTTATAAAATTCATATTTGATTCACCTGCAATTGCGCGGGCGATAAGTGTTTTACCATTTCCAGGAGGGCCGTGCAGTATATAACCTTTTAGTAAGTTAATACTTTCACTTCCAAACATCTCACGCATTTCTTCTGTCATTTGGTTACAGCAAATAATCTGCAATCGTTGTTTTAAGGAATCGTCAATTATAACATTAGCAAATGTTGTTTTATTATCTGAATTAGCTAATTCTATTTCTATAGGCAGCTCTACTTCCTTCATTTTACTAAATACTTGATCATATATAAACCAAGCGATAAAAAAGAAAACAGTGAGCAACACAGCAGGCATAGCTTCGCTAATATAATGTGCAGCCAGCTCATATCCTTTACTGAGCAACATTGCATGCATATAGGCAAACAAAAGAGCAATAGAGACCATAATTGCTATGCATAGTAAACAGATAGCAATTCTTTTGAGTAATTCTGAAATTTCAATTTTTTTCATCTGACTGTCTTATATCGATTTTAAATTGAGAACAATTTTATTTGGATTAAATACTAAAAAGTATACTCTTACACTTCTTTGAATTCTACTAAATTCACTTTTAAAAAGCAATTATAATATACTTTGTGTGTGGTTAAGATAGCTCTGGAATAGTATAAAGGACTATGTCATCATTGAAGAGAAATTCATCTGTTGTTTCGTACTCTTTATTAATTTTATAAGAATCATAAACATCGTAATCTGCTTTTCTATGGTAATCACAATATTGAAACTTACCCTCGGTTTTTCAACACATCATTATATTTTATATCCTTCTGCTTATCTAAGTCTTCTTTCCCATCATAGTAAGATTTTCTAAGATCTTCACCATGTTTTGATAATATCCTCAAAGCTTGCATTTTATACTCTTGACTATTTTGATATTCATTACCTTGTTGATCAGAGTAAGTCAGCTTAACCTGCCCATCAGTAGTTTTTACTACCTTTAAAAAATGATATTCCTTTGATATATCGAGGTTATCATTTGTTGCCCTATTAAAAGCACGAGCATAATCGTAAAATGACACATGCTCTACAGCAGAGAAACTTCCAACGTTTTCTCCATCTATTTTTTCTATATTTGCTTTATAATAGGATACATCTTTAATTTCTCCACTCACTATTTCTTGACCGGTTGCTATAAAATCTCCTTTTGTAACTTGTAGGGCATTAATTTCTTCCATAGCAGTTTCCGTATTATTAGAAGCCAGCCAGCCTTTGAAGGAATCATTATGACCTTTTATTTGGTCTAGAAAATTTCCTGATTTATTTGCATCACCTTTACATAAAGCATCTAGGTAGTCTCTTAATAAACTAGGATCTTTTTCCTGTAAGTACATTATCAACGCATGACCAGTTTTATACACTAAACTGTTTTCTTCACCATTGGCTGAGTATTGTAAATTTAAAATTCCACCTAGATCCAAATTTGTGGCTTCAGTTTTATCAATGCTTGACCCTTGAGCATTGAACTTGTGATCTGAATGATGTTCAAAGTAATCTGCAATTCCCTCCATTAATACTGTAGGTAGAGATTTTCCTCCTGTAGCCAAGTAAGTTAAACCATGTGCAAATTCATGCTGAAGGTTATGAACGCCACCTTGCTGATAGACATACATCTCAGCAAAAATATCAGCTTCTCCTTTGTAGTAACATTTACCACCTTCATCTCCAAGGTAAGAACCAAAACGCTTGCTTCCACCAAGGTGAGTGTAATCAGCCTTATCATCAAACACATAAATTTTGAATGTTTGTTCTGAGCTACCAGGCTCCAGCTTAAATGCATCTTTAAAATTAGTAGCTGTTTCTCTTATCTCACTTTCAATGTGAGCAACTTTACTTGCTCTTAAATTATGAGAATAAACTTCTACTTTAATATTTAAATCTTTAACTTCTATGATATGCTTGTTGTTAAAATATTCATCTTTAGATATATTTTTATTTACTTGTCGATTGATTGTCATTACTTTAACCCCTAGTTTATTAGTCTTTACAATATCAAGCATAAAGTGACTCATCTGAAAAAAACGTAAATTCTCATATTAGTATAATTTGTATCTTAATAAAAAAGTATAGATAGTTAACTTAATATGTAACATTTAGAATGTGGCTAAAATTCTATAGCTAACCTTAGGTGGCTGCTAACAAGTAACGGAATTATAAATATTAAGAAATTTATCAATTTTAAAAAAGGCAAAAAAATCCCTATGTAGCGAGTTTTGACCCTATAACAATGTAAATTGGCGTTGTAATAATGTGCTAACAAGCGCGATTTAGCTGAATGTAGAAAAAATAAAAAAAGCCGCTATAATTTTTATGTAATTTGCCAATAAATATCTGAGTTTTTTACTGAATTTTTGTTGTTGAACCCAAAAACAAGGATAAATACTCTTATTGGTATGATAAGGAAAGTGGGAAGGTTTGTCAAGGAGTTTCATTCAGCAAGAAGTCTAAAAGCAAATTGACTTTCATTTCACTGAAGCACTATACTAAAGCTACGATGGGTAATTAGCTCAGTTGGTAGAGCACTTGCTTGACGTGCAAGGGGTCGCTGGTTCGAGCCCAGTGTTACCCACGTTTTTTTGCTCATAAAAAGATTTTATATGACAGCAGTGCACAATGGCAAACACTCAATAGCAGAGTCCAAGCGCTTAATTTATTCCATAATAATAGTTGCAATAACAATGCTTATGGAGATAGCAGGTGGAATAATTTCACATTCGCTTGCTCTACTATCAGATGCAGGGCATATGCTCACTGATCTTTTTGCCTTGATTTTAAGCTGGATAGCGCACAAATTTTCAGCTAAGAAATCTGATTTACAGAGGTCATATGGGTATCACAGATTGCAGATAATTGCAGCATTTGTTAATGGTTTAACTCTATTTCTCATTGCAGCGGTCATTATAATTGAATCAATAAAAAGATTTATTTTTCCAGTCAATGTTGAATGGAAAGTAATGTTAATAATTGCTACACTTGGCCTAATTTCTAACATTATAGTCTTTTTTATATTACATAGTAAATGTGAAAGCAATATAAACATAAAAAGTGCTGTATTGCATGTTATAGGAGATATTTTAGGTTCTGTAGCTGCTATACTTGCATCCATAATTATCATGTTTACCGGATGGCAAATAGTGGACCCTATTTTGTCAGTATTTGTCAGTGTAATAATCTTAAGCAGTGGCTATAAAATTCTCAAGAATTCTTGTCATATACTTCTTGAAGGTACACCCGAAGGTGTATCCGCTGAGGAGGTAAAAAGTGAGATTGTATCTAAGTTACCTGAAGTGATAGATGTGCATCACATACATGCATGGTCACTATCTGATAATTATTTTATACTTACTATGCATGCCAAGATAAAGCAAAATGGACAACACACTAATATTTTGTATGAGATAAAAAAAATACTATTAAATAGATTTGAAATTGCACACTCTACAGTTGAAATTGAATACGATGAGTGCGTAGACAGTAAAATACTTAAGCATTGACATTTATAGCCTATTTGTTATTACTACAATATCATAATATTATAGAGAGTAGGCTATGATAGGTATTTCTCAAATACAATTTCCTGGAAAGGATTCTTACAGATTAAAGACAGCAAGTTACTTCGCAGCTTTTGTTTCTTTAAGCATTTTAGTTAATCCTGCCAATGTCTTTTTATCTTTTGCCACATTGTTTTTTAGATCTGAAATAAAAACTTATTTGTCAAGGAGTTTCATTCAGCAAGAAGTCTAAAAGCAAATTGACTTTCATTTCACTGAAGCACTATACTAAAGCTACGATGGGTAATTAGCTCAGTTGGTAGAGCACTTGCTTGACGTGCAAGGGGTCGCTGGTTCGAGCCCAGTGTTACCCACGTATTTTTGCTCATAAAAAGATTTTATATGACAGCAGTGCACAATGGCAAACACTCAATAGCAGAGTCCAAGCGCTTAATTTATTCCATAATAATAGTTGCAATAACAATGCTTATGGAGATAGCAGGTGGAATAATTTCACATTCGCTTGCTCTACTATCAGATGCAGGGCATATGCTCACTGATCTTTTTGCCTTGATTTTAAGCTGGATAGCGCACAAATTTTCAGCTAAGAAATCTGATTTACAGAGGTCATATGGGTATCACAGATTGCAGATAATTGCAGCATTTGTTAATGGTTTAACTCTATTTCTCATTGCAGCGGTCATTATAATTGAATCAATAAAAAGATTTATTTTTCCAGTCAATGTTGAATGGAAAGTAATGTTAATAATTGCTACACTTGGCCTAATTTCTAACATTATAGTCTTTTTTATATTACATAGTAAATGTGAAAGCAATATAAACATAAAAAGTGCTGTACTGCACGTCATAGGAGATATTTTAGGCTCTGTAGCTGCTATAGTTGCATCCATAATTATCATGCTTACCGCGGATGGCAAATAGTGGACCCTATTTTGTCAGTATTTGTCAGTGTAATAATCTTAAGCAGTGGCTATAAAATTCTCAAGAATTCTTGTCATATACTTCTTGAAGGTACACCCGAAGGTGTATCCGCTGAGGAGGTAAAAAGTGAGATTGTATCTAAGTTACCTGAAGTGATAGATGTGCATCACATACATGCATGGTCACTATCTGATAATTATTTTATACTTACTATGCATGCCAAGATAAAGCAAAATGGACAACACACTAATATTTTGTATGAGATAAAAAAAATACTATTAAATAGATTTGAAATTGCACACTCTACAGTTGAAATTGAATACGATGAGTGCGTAGACAGTAAAATACTTAAGCATTGACATTTATAGCCTATTTGTTATTACTACAATATCATAATATTATAGAGAGTAGGCTATGATAGGTATTTCTCAAATACAATTTCCTGGAAAGGATTCTTACAGATTAAAGACAGCAAGTTACTTCGCAGCTTTTGTTTCTTTAAGCATTTTAGTTAATCCTGCCAATGTCTTTTTATCTTTTGCCACATTGTTTTTTAGATCTGAAATAAAAACTTTTTACGTTTATAAAGACATAAAAGCTGCAAAGCAGGAAAAAATAAGTAAAAAGGAATATTGGGAAATATTTTTTGAGAAAAATAAAATTAAGATAGCATCTTTCCTTTTATTTTTTGCTTCTGTAACATATCTAACCTTTACGACTACTTTTCTACTCGTTTCGTTACTTGCAACAATACCACTTGCAATGGTTTTAATTCTATTACAAAGTGAATTAAGGCCAAAGGATTTTAATCCATTTACGTTACTTAAAGCTGCTATAAATTTCTTTTTAGAAGGCATAAAAGAAAATACTCGCAGTATGACAAATAAGTTTGATGGTACTTATGAGCATTTACTACCCCATCAATTAAATAATGATATCATTAAAAATATTGACAAATTAAAAGATAAATATACTGAACAAGTATCTGAAGACACTATTAATAATGAGGGATTTAAAGAGTTTATTGAATATATAAATCACTTACATATGCTTGATGGCCAACCATTTAGTAATGAGAATAAGGGAAAATTAGTAATGTTTTTGCAAGATTTTTGCAAAGGTAATGAGAAACATAGCTCTGGTTTCACTGGTGGACAAATTCTTCTGTTAGTTCTTAGAGCCTGCAATGATGGAGATAGAGAAGCTGTAAAAAATAAAAAAGACGCGTTGATTGCAAATTTACTAGATAGCCAAACTTTCTCTAGAAAAGAACGAATTCCTAACACATGTTTTACTGGTGTTATCTACAGAATGTTAAGTACATTAGAGGGTATTCATTCCGATCCAGAGATTAAATTTACACCACCTAGACAAATGCTCCTTACAGAAGCAGAAAATGAAGCACGTAAGTTTATGTTAGACAGGCTAAAAAATAAGAAGAACAGTAAAGAAATTCTTAGGACTTGGCATAACGCCCAAAATAATTATGAAGATGATAAAAGTCAAAAAATAGTTGATGATTTTATTGCAGAAGTAAGTATTTCCTTAATGAGAAATTTACTGAGTTTTACTTCTCAATATAGTGAACAAATTGTGCTGACGTTAATGAAAAATATTAACTCTGTAAAGTTAAATAAATTAGAGCATTATGCGCTGTTTCAGCACATAACAAATAAACTACAGGGGGATGGTTTAGACGATCAACTCGAAAACATCAAAGGAAAAGTCTTTTTGGAGCTTTTAAACCAAAATTTACTTAGAACAGATTTTTTTCTCAAGGACTCATCTTTAACTGAAGCTAAGAGAATAGCTAGCAAAATAATAAAAGAAGAAGTAAAAGAATTAAAATTGAAAGCCAAGAAGACTATTAAGGGTCAAGTGGACAGAATGTTAGATAGTTTAAGAATGTTACCACTAAAGAAAAGGTGTCACAGAGTATACACAGAACTGAGTAAAAATAATAGGGATGGGAAAGAAGAAATAAAGAAAATTCTGCAAGAAAAATTAGCAATAACAGAAGCAGTAATGAATGATATGTTAAAAAAAGAAGCTTCATGCAAACTGAAGCTAGAAGCTGAAGATATGTATAGTCAAAATAAGCACGATCTAACTTCACTTTATGAAAAAATAAAAGAAGTGAAGCAAAGATTTATTGAAGATGGACTTTTAACACCTCAAGAAGTAGAGAGTATAACAAAAGCAAAAATTATAGACTTAAATAAAGAAGACAAAATAATGCCATCAAGCAGCTTATCTCGTAATTTAAGTGTTAATAACCTAGCAGTACACCGTTTATAAAAACCTGTGTTCCTTGCTTTGCAGAAGATTTGCAATATTTCTATAGTGCTTCAAGAAAATTAATATTGCTACAGTAAGTAGTGTAAGAAATAAGTCTTTTTGAAAAAAGAAAGATGCTAATAAAGCTGCTGTAGTAGAAATCAAAGAAGCAAGGGAAGAATATCGAAAAATAAAAAATACTACTAACCAAACAAATACAAACACTAATGACAAAGGGATACTGAGTGTTACCAAAATCCCTAAAGTTGTTGCAACCCCCTTTCCTCCGTTAAACTTCAGCCATATAGGAAACATATGTCCTAGAACTGCTAAAACAGCAGATGCATATATATACATATCGTTACTATCAAAGAATTGTTGTGCTATATAAACTGCGATAAATCCTTTAAATGAGTCCAGAAACAACGCCAAGGCAGCAAGGAATTTGTTTCCTGTCCTTGCAACATTTGTAGCACCAATATTTCCAGAACCTACTTCTCTTAAATTTATTCCTTTTATTTTTGTAATAATTAAGCTAAACGGTATTGAACCGAATACGTAGGATAATATAAGAATTATATATTTCTCCATTATTCTAGCATCCTCTCTCTTGTCATCCCAGTGTGTGACACTGGGATCCAGCGAACTTTGTTCGCAAACGAATCTAGTAGATAAATATAAAATTTTACATTAAAACATAACACTATGGTGGAACTATATGCAAAATAGATCCCAGTGTCACACACTTGGATAACAAGAGAGAGTTTTGGGATAACAAGAGGGAATTTTGCTATGAAAAGAAGATGACACTGGAATGACATCTGTTGTTGTACTTTCATATGCCAAAATTTAATTAATTTTATTATTCCTCAGCCTTTTTAGGTAACACTGAACTTCATCATTAATCTGATTACTAAATAGTATAAGTGCTGTCATATTGATGAGTGCTAAACAAGAGAATAAAGCCCCACCAATATTAGCAATAACCATTATATCTTTAGAAAGACCAGAAAAAAATGCAACCACTACTACTGCTATACGGTATATTACTATACTTTTTGCACCAAACAGATACAACCACCCCATCTCACAGCAATAGACAAACGAAATTACCGAAGAAAAAGCAAACAAAGGTGCCGCTATCGTTAAAAGTATAGGAAACCAAGAAGAAACTGTTTCAAATGCTTTTTGGGTGATCAATATTCCCTCACCAACACCGGTTTGGTATGCACCTGTTATTACTATTGTTATTCCTGTTAAACAACAAATTAACATCGTATCAAAGCATGGTTCTATCATCGCAACCAGTCCAGTTCTAACTGGCTCTTCATCCTTAGTTGCTGCATGAGTAATTGAGGCAGAACCAACACCTGCTTCACTGGCAAAAATTGCCCTTTGAATTCCAGCAACAAACGCTCCTACTACTCCTCCACCAACGGCGTTGAAGTCTATCATACTGGAAAACAATATTTTTAATGTATTGCCAAAGTTGTGAATATTAAATGCAATAATTGTGAAACAACTCAAAATATATATAAGTGACATAATAGGTACTAATGCAGAAGATACTCTAGCTATTCTCCTAATTCCACCGATAATCACTAGAGCAAGTAGCGTAGAAATTATAGAAGAAAGAAACCAAGGATGACTATCCACCCAGTTTGAATAACCAGATAATATTGAAACCATTTGGTTAGTTTGAAACGCTACACTTCCACCAAGACCTGATAACACAAAAAATGCTGCATATACTGCAGCCAATACAATACCAAGTTTTTTAAATCCAAATTCTTCTAGACCATTTCTTATATATTGAAAGGGACCACTGAATAACTGATCTTGACCTTCTGTTCTGTGTCTGAATGCTAAAGTCACTTCAGCAAACTTTGCTGACATACCAAAAAAGCCTGTAATCATCATCCAAGGAACTGCTCCTGGTCCTCCCATTGAAACTGCAATTGCAACACCAGCAACAGTTCCAAGGCCTACAGTACTTGAGAGTGCAGTCACAAATGCCTGAAAATGTGTAATGTGACCATCGTGATGATCTGTATCATATTTTCCACACAAAATGGCGAATGCATGCTTAAACATCCTTATGTTGAGAAACTTAAAACGCAGTGTTAGGAATACATAACCAAAAGCTAAAAGAAGAATTATAAATGGCACATAGAAGATTTTGAAAAATAATACTTCATTCATGAAGTTGTTTATTCCACTTAATACAGCATCATAGCTTTCGTAAAAACCTGAAGCTGCATAGACATCACTAAACAATAGGCAAAATGATACAATATAAAGCAATCTATAAATCATGTTCAATACCTTTTGTAATAAGAATCTATTGTATTTAAAACTTCCCTTCTCAGTAGATATATCGCAACAGCATTTGGAATCATAAGGCACATAAACAGGCTATCACCTAAATAAGATATAAATTCTATATTTTTTGATATACAGCTGATATAAACTGAACCCGCTATAAAAAACTGAAACAATATCAGTACTTTTTTGTTACCAAATAAGTACACTAGTGCAACTTCACAGTAGTAATAGTAAGCTATTATTGTGGAAAATGCAAAGGAAAACATTATCAGCGGAAGAGCTATCTTGCTCAATAAAGGCAAGGCTGTTGAAAATGCTGAGCTAACTAACGTAATATCACCTACGGTATTAGTGCTATGCATATCGGTGATAATTATCACAATACCAGTCAAAAATGAGACTAATATTGTGTCTACAAATGGTGCAATCATTGCAACACTCCCAACTTTAACTGGGTCTTTCTCTTTCACAATCGAATGTGCTATAGCTGCTGTTCCAGTGCCCGCTTCATTAGCAAACACTGACCTTCTTACCCCTGCTATTAATCCACTCAATACTCCACCTCCTATAGCTGATTTGTTAAAGATATCTTGAAATATTATAGATAGAGCATTCAGTAGATTATTTCCGTTTACATAGATTAAATATATACACATGCCTATATATAACATTATCATGATCGGTCCTAAACCTGTTGCAACTAAAGCAATTCGCTTTATTCCTCCCAGTATTACAATTAATACAAATAGCGAGATAATAACAGATGTGTTGTATTCAAATAAGTTACTTGACAACGCTGCAATTTGATTTGCCTGAAATGGTATGCCGCCTAGAATCATTGCAACAAGCAGCATAACTGCGTAGATAAATGCAAGGAATTTGCCAGTCTTCATAAATCCAATCTTTGCAAGTCCATGTTCCATATAATAAAAAGCCCCACCAGTTGTGTTTTCAGAGCGATGAGTAAATGCAAGCACTACTTCAGCAAATTTTATTGACATGCCAAGTACCCCGGTAATTATCATCCAAAAAACTGCACTTGGTCCCCCTATTGTAATAGCTATTGCAACTCCTGATATTGTTCCAAGACCAACTGTTCCTGAAATTACCGTTGCAAATGCCTGAATGTGGGTGATTATGCCGTTATTATTATGGCTCTCTAGGTTGAATAGTGTTTGTATTCCATATTTGAACAACCTAAAGTTAATGAATTTGAATCGAATCGTACAAAAAACCCCAGTTGCAATTACCCAAATAATTATAAATGGTATGTTGAATATCTTTATATATAAAAAAGAGTTTAATAGATCAATTACTTTTATAATCATGCTGCTCACTATTTTTTATATAGCTGACTATTTTTATATAGCTGACTATTTTTATATGCGTAATGTATATAAAGTCCGGTACTTATTGGAATAGTCAAGATATAAACTGCACCTAAAATTGGTAGTGTTATCCAGGGCTTACTTATAAAAAATATGATCAATATTCCAAAAAATGACACAAATATATAGGATAAACTTTTAGGGACATAAATGTATTTTGCAGAGAAAGTTGGAATATGACTTATCGAAAAAAATGAGATGGTCAAAAAGTAACAAGCTGTATTCTTTACGTTAAAAAATTGCTCTATAAGAAGTAGATATTCACTTTCATGAGATTGAAAGGTAATAATTATTGGAAACAGAACAAGTAAAGCGCATACAGGAGCTGGAACACCAGAAAAGAAAAATTTTTTCCAGTATAATTGCTCTAAATGTAGCGAAACATTGAATCTTGCAAGTCTTATTGATATGCAGATTACATATATCATTACTAAAATCCATCCTACAACTTTAATTTCATTTAACTTCCAAAAATATAAAAGAAAAGCAGGTGCTGAACCAAAATTTAGAAAATCTGCAAAAGAGTCAAGTTGTGCTCCAAAATCGCTAGTTGATTTTAAAATTCTGGCTATCCTGCCATCCATTCCATCTATTATTGCTGCAATGATAATAAAAATTGCTGAAAATTCCCATTGTTCATTAAATGTGAATTTAAGTGAAGTAAGGCCAGCACATAAACCCAGTAAAGTTATAAAGTTTGGGAATAACTTGGTAATAGGTAAGGATTTACCGTTACTTTCATCGTTATTCATACAATGTCAAAAGTAAGCTTCTCTTGTTTATTAAAATCTGCTATAACTGTCTCACCGCCAATGACAGTTTGTCCTTCTGAAACTCTTACTTCTATACCAATAGGAATATAAATATTTACTCTGCTACCAAATCTTATAATTCCAAATCTTTCACCTGCTTTTACGCTATGAGATGTCCTCAAATTACAAACAATGCGGCGTGCAATAAATCCAGCTATTTGTTCCACAATGATTTCTTTTCCCTTTTCATATTCAATCACAATAATCTGCTTTTCATTTTCATTACTGGATCTATTACTCATTGCAGAAACAAACTTGCCTTTTTTATAGTTCATTTCCTTTATCGTACCAGATATTGGTATACGATTCACATGGACATTCAAAACGCTTAGAAATATGCTGACAAGTGTAAATTTCTTTTCTCCTTCATTCTCTTCTGATAAAGAGTAACTAACTTCTTCTATCTTTGAAATCACACCATCAGCGGGGCTTAATATAAAATCCTTATTGCTTGGTACAGTTCTTGCTGGATCACGAAAAAAATAGGTACATAATAACGTTGGAAATAAGCAAGTAATTCCAGCTCCCCAAGATATAGAGAATGCTATACATGTTACGATAAAGGAAACAACTATAAATAAGTAACCTTCTCTGTTTATATTAGGCAAACCAAAGCACATAATTTATTCTCGATAATTCATTATTAACAATTTATCATTTATAATTTCTCATGAAAAGCTTTTTTTCACTTCTTCACTTTTGGAATGCTTATATAAGCATTAATGGATATTAAATCTTTAATAAAAATTAAAGATTTTTAGCTGTTGTTAATATTATTTTAATAAAAAATTAATAATAATTCTTAATAATATATGAATTATTATGTTCGCAATTTCGTATGACAGGGGAAATAGAAAAAGATGAATCTCCTTCCTTATACGTTGCAATTAAGGAAGGTGATATTGAAGCTACAGAGCTGCTAATAAAGTCTGGTGCAAACGTCAATGATAATTATGAACGTAATCGTACGCCACTGCATGTTGCTATCGGGCATAAGCAGTTTGAAATAGCGAAATTGCTGATAAATAAAGGAGCAAACGTTCACGCAAAAACTGAAAATCATGGTAAAGACGACTTAACACCAATGCACCTTGCAATTTTTGCAAACACGCCAGAGTTTATAGAATTGCTAGCTAGCAATGGTGCGTCAATTGATGAAAGAGAAATCACTGAAGGACATACACCTCTTCACTTCGCTGCTTTATATGGGAATAAAAGTGTAATACAAGCCTTAGTTAATAAGGGACAGAATATTGAAGATATTGATAATAATGGGCGGACAGCTTTATTTTTAGCTATTAGGCAATGCACTGGAGCAGAGGGTGATAGCAGAATAGAAGTTATTGAGTATTTGATAAATAAACTCAAAGCGGACATAACGAAAAAAGATAATAATAACAACACAATACTTGTTTCTGCTGCTAATAATTGTCCTGGAAAGGTAGTGAAACTTATCATTAAACAATATATAGAAAGCTTTGGTAGAGATCAGTTGAAGAATTTTATCAACCATAAAAATAAAGATGGAATGGATGCTTTGGATATTGCGCTCAACAGTGAAAATGAAGAAGCCATTGAAGTACTTAGATTATATGGAGCAAGTATTGAAAAGATAGAAGGTGAAAGTCGTCTATTTCGTGCAGTAGAAGAAGGTAATATAGGAAAAGTGAGCCTTCTTTTAGAGCAAGGAGCAAACGTTAATATAAAAAATGGAAAGGGGCTTACTCCTTTAGATATTGCGATGCGGGAAAACGATCAAGACATGGCTCGATTTCTAAGAGAGAATAAAGCAAAAACAAATTTAGAGATAAAAGTTAAGTTAGCAGCATTAATTACGCTAACTATTATAACCTTCAGCTTAGCACTAGTAGTGTATTTTATTGTGAAAGGTATTAAAGAAATTGCTGCACAAAAAACAGGCAGTACTCTCAATAATGTAGAAAGTACAAAGATAGAACCTCCTATCAAGCAAAAATAAAGCTTTTTACAGGTAGTTGATAAGTTTCTTGCTTTATTTACATTCTTTCTATAGTATGATATATTAATGTTAGAATAGGGTATGTTTGCAGGTCAAAATAATAATCAACAGCAAAATAGAAATAGAGCACAGGCTTTAATAGAAAGAGTGCAAAATGCTTACAACAACACTAATAAAATTAAAAGATTCATTAATATAGTTTTATTAGTAAGTATGATTCCTTCATTTTTTCTTCTTGTACAGCTCTCTTTGTATTTATCATTAGTAAATTATTTTTTCAAACCAAGGGAAAATGAAAAAAGATTATCAGCGTGGCCAAAAAATGTTATTAGAATAACATTAAGCATTTTTTTAATTATACACATTATCAATTCCTGTGTGCTTTTGGTACTGTCTATATTGTGCTTATGGTTGCTAAACAAATCACTCACTGAAGAAATACAGCAGTTTAACGATTTAATACAACAAATTCCAGAGGAAGAAAGGGGCCTTTTTGCTGCTGATATAGTCAATATTCTTCCCTTTGCTGCGCAAACTACTCATGATCCAAGTGCAGTTGCTAGTATAAACTTGAGTGTTGATAGACTCATAGAAAAGTATAAAGAGAATTTAAGCAAAGATGAATTCTATGTACAGCTAAATAGAGGCAACACAACCGACATTGAAGAGTACATCAAACAGTCAAATGAATTTACAGAAGGCGATAAATCTCATGCACTTGAATGCTTAAGATTTATCAATAGAACAGGAGATAATTTTAAAGACAATCATAGTAAGTTAACACTGAAGCAAGCAGCTATTTTATGTTGGAAAGCCTGCAATGATAGAAATACAGGAACAGAGAATCAAAGAACTCCTTTGAATGATGAAGACATAAAAAACAGAAAAGATATGTTTTTAAAAGGTCTTGTAGACGCTGCAACAACTTACGGTAATCAAGGTCAAAGTTGTGCAGGTGGAACATACAATAAATTATTTGAGTCTTTATCTGGCTTACATCCATCAGTGGTTATTACACTCGATGGAGAAGAGGCTAGAGAAATGATAAAAGAAACGATCACACAAAAATTCCCTGAAATGGCCAGAGCCAATTTCACCAATTTCTCTGGAACAGAACAAGAAAGGATCCGTAGCGAGTTACCAGAGTTATCATCTGAAACAGTAAGGTATATTATGACTACGCATTCAGCTCTTGAGAGAAGGTGTCAAGAGTTCAGCAATAGATTAAACAATGATAAAAAGAATGAAATATTAGAAGAGTGTATGAGCAACTTATCCTGTGTTAAATTGGAAAATCTAAGTGGAAGGAAAAGGTAAATTGTATTTGATTGTAGCCATTTATCTTAAAATATGAAGCAGAGTTTTGGATTATTTGAACTTAAGTTTATGTATTGAAATAACATGTAAAACCACTTCGTGTAGGTGATGTATTATATTTTATCTACATGTCAAGGATCCTTCTTTCAACCTAAAGATGTTGCTAATCAGCACATACAAATGTAATATTAATTAATATTTATAAATAAAGCAATTCCATGGAAAGTAACTACAACGCTGACGCAATAAAAATCCTAAGAGGTCTTGATGCTGTAAGAAAGCGTCCGGGTATGTATATTGGTGACACTGATGATGGATCAGGCTTGCACCATATGGTGTATGAGGTTGTTGACAATGCGATAGATGAATCTTTGGCTGGTTATTGTAGTAAGATTGAAGTTAGCATAAATGAAGATGGTTCAGTTTCTGTAACCGACAACGGTCGTGGCATTCCAACAGACATTCATCCAGAGGAAGGAATATCAGCAGCAGAAGTAATAATGACCCAACTACATGCAGGAGGTAAATTTGACAGCAATACCTATAAGGTTTCCGGAGGATTACATGGTGTTGGAATTTCAGTTGTTAATGCGTTATCGAGTTGGCTGGAATTAACCATCTGGCGCAATAAAAAAGAACATTTTATGCGCTTTGAAGATGGTGAGTCTGTTGAATCTTTAAAGGTAGTCAATGAAAACACAAGTAAAAGAGGAACTAGAGTAACGTTTATGCCATCAACGGGGACTTTTAGTAGTATTGATTTTAGTTACTCCACTCTTGAGAGTCGCATCAGAGAATTGGCATTTTTAAACTCAAATATTGAGATCATTTTGTGTGATCTCCGTAATAAACCACATGTAAAGTCTCATTTTAACGATAGTAAAGAGTCTGAAGATAATTTTGGTACAGCTAATTTTGTACGGTACTTAGACAAGAATAAGACACATGTTACTAAAATTGCCAGCATTAGAGATAATGTAAAAGATCTAGGTACCAGTGTAGAAATATCAATGGAGTGGAATGATTCCTACTATGAGAATATGCTATGCTTCACAAATAATATAAGACAACGGGATGGTGGTACGCATTTGGCGGGGTTTAGATCTGCACTAACCAGATGTATCAATAACTATGCAAACAATGAAGGTTTTTTGAAGAAGGCAAAAGTGAATTTGACTGGAGAAGATGTTAGAGAAGGCTTAACTTGTGTTTTATCTCTCAAGATGCCTGATCCTAAATTTTCTTCACAGACAAAAGATAAATTGGTCAGTTCTGAAGCGCGGGCAGTTGTAGAGAGCATAGTTTTTGACAAGTTGAGTACAATACTTGAAACTGACCCCAAGTTAGCAGCAAGTATAGTAGAAAGAGCGATTAGGTCAGCAAAAGGAAGAGAAGCCGCAAGAAAAGCACGAGAGTTAGTTAAAAATAAAAACAATATTAATATTGCAACTCTACCTGGAAAGCTTGCCGATTGTCAGGAAAAAGTTCCTGAGTTATCGGAATTGTTTATAGTAGAGGGTAATTCCGCAGGTGGTACTGCAAAGCAGGGACGTAATCGTAAAACACAGGCGGTACTTGCTTTAAGAGGGAAAATTCTAAACGTAGAACGTGCAGGGCTGGATCGTATTTTTTCATCTGCAGAAATTGGCTCTCTGATCACGGCAATTGGAGCTGGAATAGGGAGTGAGCACTTCGATATTGAAAAAACTAGGTATCATAAAATTATCATTATGACAGACGCAGACGTTGATGGCTCGCATATAAGAACTTTGATTCTAACTTTCTTTTTTAGATATATGCGTGAAGTAATTGAGAAAGGATATTTATACATAGCGCAGCCACCGCTCTATAAAGTTACAAAAAATGCTAAAGATACTTATATCAAAGATGATGAAACTTTTGAAGAGTATATAGTAAATTCAGCGATTAAAAGATTAACATTAAATGGTGTAGGCAAAGATTTGCGTTTCGTTTTGAATAAGTGCCTCAGTATTTCAAACATTAGCAAAAATTATGATAGGGAAATACCAAAAGATCTCTTAGAATCATTGCTAATTTTAAGCAAAAAGAATGCTCTATTGTCTGCTGATGAGATATTAAAATATTTAAAATTGATGTATAGTGAATATAATTGGGAAGTAGAAGTAAAAGATGAGGAAATTCACATTGCTAAATTGTTTCAAGGGTTAGCAGACAAATATGTATTCTCGCTTAGTATGCTTGAAAGCAAAGAAATACGGAATATATTGAGTTCTCTTGATAACATAATTGACTTATTTAATGGTGATTCATTTTTACAGTTGCAAGAAACTGAAATAAAAATAAAGTCTCCAAGTGCACTCGCAAAAATAGTGATGGATTATGGTAAAAAAGGTTTAACTCTGCAGAGATTTAAAGGCCTTGGTGAAATGAATGCTGATCAGCTTTGGGAAACTACACTCAATCCAGAAACTAGAACTCTGTTAAAAGTTGAAATAAAAGATTGTGAAGAAGCAGATAGTATATTCTCGGTGTTAATGGGTGATATAGTTGAACCACGTCGTGACTTTATAAATAACAATGCACTTAACGTACATGATGTTGATATTTGATTTTAGAAACGCTAAACCCTTATGGCTTAGCATTGTGTGCCAAGCCGGCTATTTAAAACATACTACTAACCAATCCATTTCAGAAATCTGAATTGATCTCGGTTGTATTCCCATTTTCGATCATAAATATATAGATTTTCTTCCCTATTGTTGTTATAATTAATGCCTCGCTAAATTGAATATTAATGGATGAATGAATTAAGAAAGCTAAGTATTACAGAGATGCATGATGGACTTAGGAGGAGGAATTTTTCTGCTGTTGAGCTTGTAGAAACGCATATTAATGCAGTTGAAAATGAGCAACTAAATGCATTTATAACAAAAACTCCAGAAATCGCAATAAAAGCCGCTAAAATAGCAGATGAACATTTCTTAAAACAAAAAGATGATATTCCACCACTTATGGGCATACCAGTTGGTGTTAAAGATTTATTCTGTACAAAAGGAATAAAAACAACAGCATGTTCAAAAATGCTGGAAAATTTCATCCCGACTTATGAATCTACGGTATCTAATTTGCTTTTAAAAAGTGGAGCAGCCATGCTTGGTAAGCTTAATATGGATGAATTTGCTATGGGTTCTGCGAACACAAATAGCTATTTTGGTCCTGTTGAAAATGTGTGGATTAGAAAAAAAAGTGATGGAGAAAAAGTTGTTCCTGGTGGATCATCTGGTGGATCTGCAGCATCAGTTGCTGGGTTTTTATGTGCTGGAGCATTAGGAAGCGATACTGGTGGGTCTGTACGTCAACCAGCAGCTTATTGTGGAGTGGTTGGAATAAAGCCAACTTATGGAAGATGTTCGCGTTTTGGTATTATGATTGCATTTGCGAGCTCTCTTGATCAAGCAGGAGTAATTACTCGTTCCGTTTCTGATTCAGCGTTAATGCTGGAAACAATTTGTGGCTATGATGAAAAAGATTCAACATCGAGCGAAAGACCAGTGCCTAAATTCTCTAATCTTATAAATGGTGATATCAAGGGTAAGCGCATTGGTATACCAAAAGAATATAGAATGGATGGAATTTCAGAAGAAATCGTTCATCATTGGGAAAAAGTTTCTTCCAATTTAAAAGAAAATGGTGCTGAAGTTGTTGACATTGCTCTGCCTCATACTAAATATGCGATACCGGTTTACTATCTAATTTGTTCTGCTGAAACTTCATCTAATCTTGCTCGCTATGATGGTGTACGTTACGGATTTAGGGTTGATGCTGATACCCTTGAAGAAATGTATTCGCTAACAAGAGCAGAAGGTTTTGGTAAAGAAGTGAAAAGGAGAATTTTAATTGGTGCTTATGCGCTTTCTTCAGGTCATTACAATGAGTATTATGAAAAAGCACAGTGCATTAGGGCATTAATTAGAAATGATTTTACAAAAGCGTTTGAAAAAATAGATTACATACTTGTGCCATCTGCTCCAACAGAAGCTTTTGGCTTAAATGAAAAGTCAGATCCGCTAATGATGTGCATTAATGATGTGTTTACCACCGTGCCGGCAAGCTTATCAGGGTTACCTGCTATTTCTGTTCCTGTTGGACTTTCCAATGAAGGCTTACCACTTGCTTTGCAAGTAATTGGAAATTATTACGATGAAGCTGGAATATTAAATATGGCAAGTGTGATAGAGCAAAATTGTGGCAGAATAGTTAATTCCCTTGCGTAATATGTTTTCTTATAGTAACTATAGCATTATGATTATTTTGGCTATAGGAAACAAGAGCTTGATTTTTATAGCTAAATAAAAGACCATCAAAGGCACATATAAATATCTACAATGAAAGAAAAGACTTTCACAATCATTGATGGTTACGGTTTTCTTTTCAGAGCTTATTACGTTTTGCATCATTTAACTACCACAACCGGTATTCCTCCAGTAGGTGCTGTGTACGGTTTTCTTAATATGGTTCTGAAGTATATTTCCCATTCGGACTACTTAACTATAGCACTTGATTCTGGCAAAAAAAATTTCAGGCACAGTTTATATTCTGAGTATAAAGCAAACAGAGTAACGCCTCCTGAGGATCTAATTCCACAATTTACAATACTGAGAGAAGCGGTAGAAGCTTTTAACTTCAGCTATGAAGAGATTGAAGGCTATGAAGCAGATGACATAATTGCAACACTAGCTGCAAAATATGCCAACCACGAAGACTTTAAAGTAGTAGTAGTCTCATCAGATAAAGACTTATTTCAACTTTTGAATTACAACATTCTAATATTTGATCCTATCAAAAATATATACGTAGATGAAAAACAAGTGATAGAAAAATTTGGTGTAAATTCAAATAAGCTTCTTGATTTATTTTCTCTAACTGGAGATGCATCTGATAACATTCCAGGCGTTCCAAGAATAGGCCCAAAAACTGCAGCTAAATTGCTGGATAAATTTGATTCGTTGGATAACATTATAGAAAACATCAATAACATTGAGCAAACAAGAGTTCGTAATATTCTTACTGAGCATAAGGAAAAAGCACTAATTTCAAGAGAACTTTTGTCACTATGCAAAAAAGTAGATCTTCAACATGATATTGTAAAATATGAAGTCCATCCTCCAAATATGGAAAAATTGTTATCCTTTTTGAAGAGATATGAATTTAATTCATTGATAGGAAAAGTAGAAAAGCTTTTTTCTTATAGTGGATCTAGCACAAAAGAGAAAACAGAATATAGCGGTGAAGAATTAGAAAAATTTTTGGAGCATTGCAGATATGAAGGCAAAATTGCAATTCATTGCCACTTTGAAAACAATGCATTAAACGAAATCTCCTTATCTTGCAGTGAAGATAATATTTTCTACATAGATCAAAACTGTCTACAAGATGCACTCACTATAATAAATTCAACTTTATTTTCAAATGGGGTGCTTAAAATAATACATGATATTAGAAAGATCAGAGAAATATTTCCTGCAATAGAGAAAGTGCTAGATTCAATTGATGACTTAATGATCATGTCATACAGTCTTGATACAGGGAAGCATGATCACAGCATTCCAAATATAGTTGCACACAATTTAAGTGAAAATGTAGAAACTTTCTCGGCAAAAACTTTAATAGCGATCCATGAGAAACTGACACAAAGATTATTTCAGGAAAAACTTTTTACGATTTACGAGCGCTTTGACAAGCCTCTCATGAAAGTAATATTTGATATGGAGAAAAATGGAATACTGATTAATATTCAAAAACTACAGGAACTGTCTGATAAGTTTGAGCAGCTAATTGCTGTACTTGAAAACGATATACATAATTTAGCAGGAGAAAAATTCAACATTGCATCGCCAAAACAATTAAGTGATGTTTTGTTTAATAAAATGGAGCTAAGTAAAAAGAAAAAGTCAAAATCTGGGTCTTATAGCACAAACTCTGAAGTTCTAGAGGCACTTGAAGAGGAGGGGACAGAAATCGCAGGTAAAATTTTAAGTTGGCGACATTCAAGTAAATTAAAGGGTACCTATACTGACGCGTTAATAAAACAGGTTGATCCGCTTGATGGTAGGATACATACAAGCTTTTCAATCACTGTGACTGCAACTGGAAGGCTGAGCTCTAGCAATCCTAATTTACAAAATATTCCTATCAGAAGCGAAGAAGGTAGTCTTATCAGGCAAGCCTTTATTGTGCCAAAAGGTTGCAAGATAATTTCTGCTGACTATTCACAAATAGAATTAAAACTCCTGGCACACGTTGCAAATGTTACCGCATTTAAAGAAGCTTTTGCAAACAGGCAAGATATTCATGATATCACTGCAAGACAAGTTTTTGGAGTGCAAGAAATAGATGAGCAATTAAGACGCAAAGCAAAAACCATTAATTTTGGCATTATATATGGCATTAGTCCATTTGGCCTTGCAAAGCGACTTGGCATTACCTTTCAAGAGGCTGCTGAATACATTAATTACTATTTTTCTTGTTACCCAGAAATAAAGGTCTATATGGAAAAAGCAGTATCTATCGCGAGAAATCATGGTTATGTAGAGACTTTGTTTGGTAGAAGATGTTTTGTAAGAGACATAAATAATAAAATTCCTTATCTAAGACAATTTGCAGAAAGGGCAGCAATAAATGCACCGCTGCAAGGAACCGCCGCTGATATAATAAAACGTGCAATGATTCAGCTTTTTGATCAATTGAAAACAGGTAAAATAATTCTCCAAGTCCACGATGAGCTACTGGTTGAAGTAGAGGATGACAAGGTACAAGAAACAGCAAAACTTATGAAAGACGTAATGGAAAATGCGATAGAAATCTCTATACCACTTGAAGTAGAAATAAAAATTAGCGACAACTGGGGCTTTTCTTAATTATGTTGCACACTCTAAGAACATATCTTGAAAGGACCTAAGTAGTATCTGTTCAGATGCATGGCTAATGTGTAAATATTGAAGTAAAAATAATGTCATCCCAGTGCTTGACACTGGGATCCAAATTGCTCACAAGCAACCTAATCATAGATATTAAAAGCAACGCTTTCAATGAGACTACAAAAGGCTGGATTCCAGTGTCAAGCACTGCCTTGTTGTTGTAAATTCATTTTTACCTTATTTTGCCACACCCCTGAACGGATGCCTTGAGTAGTTAATTTCGTAAGTATAATAGTAGTCATATTAAAGAGTTCTTGAAGTAAGGAGAGCACGCTCATACGTCACGCAAACAACGTTTGGGAATAATCTAAGGTTCTGTGATATCAGCAGCTTTCTTGGCAATAACATCCCGCTTTCAGTAAATAGTGATTTTATAATTTTCCTATATATTAGAAAAATTTTTATTTTAATTAGCGTTAAACAATAGGCGCCTATTGATTTTTAGCTAAAGTAAAGGTCAAATATCTGGAATTCTGGACATAAAACCCCCCTGTGTAAGAAAAAGATTAGAAAAAAGTGCAGCGCACATACGACAGAAATTAAGCATATTTACATGCACTAAAGAAGATACGCTACGCTTTTTGATTAAAAATTTGACTGAAAAGTCTGCAGACAAAGATAGATTTTGAGCTCTTAAAATATCTCTAACTGTAATTATAATCAGATTTAAAATATATGGAAGCAATTTTTTACATTCCCTTATCACTTATATCATTTGTTACTCTTCTATTTTTTGCTTTATTCTTTCTTTTTCCCCTTTCGATACAGGTTTTAGGAAATTTGAACTAATGCGAAAAATATGCTATAATTAAAGCATAGTAAATGTGAGTAAGTCAGTTATGGGAAAAATATCAGCTCCACAAGCAAAGAATCAGGAACCTTCGAAGCCACCTGCTCAGGTAATGGAGATAGTTCTCAAAGAAGAACATAAGGAAATTTACGATTACTTTGTGAAAGTATATTAGAAGTTAAAGCCAAATTAAAGGAGAGCAAAGGAATAACTGATTATTTTATATTAGCTTATAAGAAGATACTACTAACTAATGTCAATCCAGAAAAGATAAGACCACTCAGTGAAGAGAATTTTTGTCAGTTTTTACTTTCTGTATTCAAAGAAGTTAGAGAGAAAAAATTAGCGAACAAAGAGAATGTCAAGAATGTTGAAATAAAGAAATTAGTAGATGATTGTGTAGCTGATATACGTGGTACAGAAGCTAAGGATTCACTAATAAAACTTGTTGGGTTACCATTGGGAATAAAAATAGACCCGAAAAATATTTCTGGCTCCTTTATGGATGGAGTGAAAGAAAAAATACCATTTTTAGGTGGGGACAAAAAAGAAGAGGATGAACCACTACTTAGTGATGAAGAGATGGTAACAAAGTGCTTACGTAAGGTTTTTCTTCCTATTCTTTTTTCCATTGCTTCAATATTAATTTTTGGTCCTACTACACTTGCAATAGTTGCTGCTGTTATTGGTACAATATTTGCTGTAAAGGGAGGAATTGAAGTTCTTTTTTCAAATAATAGGCCAGGTACTTTATATGATCCTAGCTCACCAGATAAAGATGATACAAAAAAGAGAGAAAAATTGAATGAAAAAATTCGCAATGGCATTGATGATATTTTAAAAACCGAAATCAAAGAGATTACTGAACAAATTTCTCAGGGAGACGGAGAGAATAAACAGCATTTTACTTCTGAGCGAGTTTGCAGTCCACGAAAAGAAACACCTGCTACCCTTAAACAACCTACTTTAGATCAGCCAGCTAAAAGTACAGGACAGCAAACAGATTTACCAAATATGTAAGAGGTCTTTTATTGTTTTATAACACATACAACAGGAGTATGATCAGATGGGTTTTCTAGTTTACGCAACCTATCATCTATGTAACATGTTTCCAATTTATCTGCAGCTTGTGGCGATAGCAGCATATGATCTATTCGCATTCCTTGATTGTTTCTGAGTGAATTACCTTGATAATGCCACCAAGTGAATTGTTGTAAGTTGAGGTGAGATATTCTAAATGCATCTTTAAAACCAAGATTCAAGATCGCTCTTAATTTCTCACGCTCTTTTATATGAAAGCACACTTGGCCATTTAATAAATTTGAATCAAAAACATCAATTTCATCCAGTGCAACATTATAATCACCAGCTATAATAGTTAACTCTTCATTTTTTAACAAAGTGCCCATCCTTTCATATAGGTTATCAAAAAACTTGAGTTTATACTCAAAAGTATGAGAGTCTGGGCTTTGACCGTTTGGAACGTATACACTTCCTACCCTTACCTTATTATTGGTGTGTTTTATCACACACTCTATATAACGTGCTTCTTGATGACTTTCCACAATATCAATTTTTAATTTTTCCAGTATTGGATATTTAGATAAAACACAAACACCATTTCTTGCAACCTGTCCATAGACAGAATATTCATATCCTAACTTTTCTATCTCTGCATAAGGAAATTGCTCTTCTGTACATTTTATCTCTTGCAGCAAAACTATATCTATCTGACTATCAACTATAAAACTACAAAGTTGGTTAATTCTTTTACGTATGGAGTTTACATTCCAAGTTGCAATCTTTAGCATCAACAATCCTTATTAATTATATCAATTAAACTCTCCCCTGTGGGCAACCTCGATGTTATAATTTTTTTCCACTTGATTAACTTTAAACTATCAGCAATGTTTTTACTCATGGTATATGCAACTGTATTATTAATCACAGGAGATAGCCCACTTTTTAGAACTAATGAACAAAATACCCTTGCAGTTTGTGAGGAAAAAAAAGCAACGCTATCAATTTTACCGTCCAATAGTAAATTTTTACACCTATTAGTTAGACTCCTTTTAGTAATTGTTTTATAGAGTACAACTTCTCTTACGTTAAAACCTTCTTCAGATAATCTCTTTTTTAGGTCACATGATACTTCTTGTCCCCTTATATATAAGAACTTTATTGCATTTGAATAATGAGATTTTATGAATGATATCAGACCATCAATGTTGCTGTCTGCTGAGATTATATCGGAAAATCCCAAATTTTTTGCAGCCTGCATAGTTGAATTACCAACCGTAATAATTGAAAAGCCATCCTCTTTGCATATTTGACTGAAAGCCTTTACACTGTTTTTACTTGTAGATATCACAACGTCAAATTCATACGTAGATATATCAGGATTTAAGTACTTTATTGTGAATACTGGTTCTATAAAAACTTTGTATCCATATTTTTTTAGCGTGCTTCTTGTGCTCAACGAATCTAATAAAGGCCTTGTCAATAAAATAGACTTCATTCTGGTTTATTTCACTAGCAGTAAAATAATATACCTTATACACAAATTATTGAATAAAAACTTTTATTTTTTAAGTTTCTTGCGTAACCTATGAAAAAGGCAAGAGAAACTCCATAAATTGGCCTAGTGCTAGAAAATTGATATTAAATAAGCGAACGTTTTGATCAAATGGAAAAAAGGATGTTACTCATTGAGTAACATCCTTTTGAAGAAAGTGGGTAATTTTGGTTACTGTCTTTCATTTGTTTTTGGAACTTGCTGTTCTACATTAGTGTCAACAGTTACTGCTGAAGAAGGTCCCACCAATTTGTCCAAAGAACCTGTCTTTCTTAAGTCAGCTTGGGTTTTTAACTCACCATTTTCCTTAGTGAGTATCCCATGTTGCGGAGAAGAACTTGGTGAATTGAACCCACTATCAGAATTACGACGGTAACTGGCAAAGCTAGAAGTTGTAGCAGTACTGTCAGTGCTTATAGAACCCATTGAATTGCTTCTTGGCGGTTTCTCCGGAGCAACATAAAAACGGCTATTTCCTATCTCTGCTAATGTCACCTCATTCTCAGAAATCCTTTTATATCCTGTGCAAGTAACTTCCTCTGGCTTTTTGCTACCTTTTGACGAGAACATCCTACCAAAGAATGAAGTAGGTGCTTTTACTTCCTTGTGCTCACTAGGGTTTAACAACTCCTCTTCGCTGCTAGTAGTGCTGTAACTACTTAAAGAATTCATTGAACTACTTCCTAATAAGCTATTTTCCAATGAATTCATAGAACTTGCTTTATGCCTTTTTGCTGACTTATTAAGCCTTTCTAAAGTATTAAAACGAGTATGCTCTTCCTTGCATTCTCTAATAACTTCCTTAATCTCATCATGATGTTCAGAGAAAATACTGTCTCTAAAGTATTTATCTTTATCTGATAGTCTTTTTGTAACTAAATTACGCAAACCATCTGCGTCCAAGTTATCAATAAATTTCTTCTGCTCTCTCCATTTATCTACTAGCTGGTCTGGCAAATAATCTCTCCAATCAAGATATGTTTCTTTTGCTATTTTTCCTTCTATTTTTTCTGATATTCCAGAAAGTATGCTCTTTATTAACGTGGAATTATTTTTTCCATCAGTACAAATTGCTCTAAGATCTTCTTTCACTTCTTGAGCTCTCTTCTTTTGTGGTGAATCAGGAATAAGCTCATTATCTATTCTATCTGAATAATTCTCATTACCAGCTGCACGATATAACTTATTTGCTGTTGCAGTGAGCACATTACTTGTCTTTTCCTTTGTTTTTTCACTTACAAAACTAGCACCTCTCTTCAGCGAATCTGTTGAATACTCATAGCCATCCTTAATTTTTCCGCCAATATGCTTCGCTCCTTCAACTGTTTTTTCTGCTGACCATTTGAGCCCTTTATATCCAGATTGAACTGCTTTTACAGCAACTTTCGCAGCGAAAAATAGAGTAAGACCAACTATAGCACTTGGTATAGCAAATGTTGCACCAACTGCCAAAAATGGTAACACTGCTGCAAATAATCCACTTGCTGTACCTACTACAAGAGCCTGATCTCCTTGCTTCATCTTGGAGAATTCTGTATCTCCTTTTAACAGATCCATAATTCTGTCTTTTAGCTTCTTGGGATCGTGAATGATATCTGAATTTAATGAAGAATCTTGAATCATTTTAAGATCATCTTGCTTATTTTCAACAAAATTTGAAGAGTTTTTTTCACTAGGTGACATTTTAAACCTCACTATTAATTAAACATACTAATATTGTATATATCTGATTCTTAAGTTAGGGTTAATTCATCTAACAATGTCCACTTACTCTCAAATGATTTTGCTTGATGTGTTTTTTTGAAAGCACAGAAAATTAGTGATTGTTGCGGTATGACGTCTCGTTTAGATTAGCTATAGTTGAAGCAAAAACTCATCCTTTTGAAGGAGTAGATTTTTCTGGAACCTTAGCAGGAGTTGGTTTTGGATCTGATAATTCTGTATTGACCTTAGTTGGCTCTGCTGGAATTTGCAGTTCTTCCGATTTATCGTCTGGAATTGGAGTAGGCCAATCCATAATGTTTTCTGGTCTGTTTGTTCGATCTTCCTCTTCCTTAGTCTCTTTTTGATCTGTTGAAGATGATGCATTAACACCTTCATTTTTAGTTTGTGTACCTTGATCTTGTGTTTTAGGAGCTGTAGTTTCATGATCACTTGCCTGGATTCCTCTACTTTCATATTCAACTTCAGTTTGAGTTGAGATAGCTACTTTCGCATTTACTTTACTGAACTTATCCGCAAGTGATCTTCCAGGTTCAAGTTGTCGAATTTTTCCGTCCAAAACTTCTTTTTCTTTTTGCAGTTGATTTAATTCTTTAGTTAATTGACTTGCTGTATCAGTCAATTTTTTGTTTTCATTTCTTGCTTCCATTAATTCTTCTACCAACTGCTTTTCATGATTATCTTTTGAACCTTCTACCAATATTTCCGTTATATCATTTTTCAGCTTTGTGTTTTCTGCTTTCAACTTACTTAATTCAATCTCACTTTGCTTAGATTTTTTGTGTAGTTCCTCATTTATTCTATTTGTTGACTGAATCTCACTTTCTTTATCTTTCAATTGATTAATTAAATCTGTTATTCTAGCATTTTCATCTTTTTGACTTTGTTCTAGTAAGGTTACTTTTTGTGCTAATCGCTCTATGTCTTTATCCTTTTCAGCTAACTCTTTTTCCTTTCTTTTTAATTCAGCTTTAAGTCTTGTGACTTCTTTTGCCAAATCTTGCTTTTCCTCAGTTAATTTACTTAGTTCCTCATCAACTTCTTGTATTATCTTTGTATTATGGCTTTTTAACTCTGCATTTTCCTTCTTGAGATATGTATTTTCTTTCTCTAATTCCGCTACTCTATCTTCTAATCCTTTCCCTCCTTGTTTATGCTCTTCTTCATCATTAAACGTATCACTTTCAAATACTTCATCTCCATCACCAACCTCACCACTAATAGACAAAGAACTTCTGCGTGAAGAAGGTGTAGACGTACTAAGAGAAGAATATCCACTACTACTTAGTATAGGTGATTGTGATGAATTTTTTGTAAATGCTTCCTCTGCTGGTGTTTGCTGCTCGTTCATACTTTTGCCCATGTCAGTGAAAGCTTGATGTAGAGTTTTGCCGTTGATAAAAACTTCTTTATTCTGCTCAATTAATTTTAATACCTCTTCTGGGTCGGTTATTCCTCCAAATTTTGGTTCATCAACTACATTTTTTATGCCATTAGAGTCTATTTTCACAGTCATACTACAGTTTATGTTATTGCCTTTAGAATCCTTAGCTTGCCAATTAATGGTCATCTCACATGAGCTTGAACCAGTAAAATCATAGTGCCTTTCGCTGCCTTTTTTGGTTGCAGTTATTTGACTATCTTGCCCTAGAGATAGGTTATAAACCTTGCCTTCGTCGCTAGCTCTTAAAAGGGCGCTAATCTCTATTGGTTTTTCTTTATTTTCAAATCTAATTTTAAAGTCATTATCTTTTGTTGTATATATTAAGAAATTTTCACCTGGTAGAGATTCTTCAAATTTTTTATGTGTTTCATTTATTAATTGCTCAAATCTTTGGAAATCTGTCTTCCACTTTGAGCTCATTTGTTCCTTAATGTCTTTATTTTGTAGTAAAGGACCAATAAAATACCAGATTAAATTTTCTTCCTCTAGTTTTCTTGTAAAATCCTGAAATTTGTTACAAGATTCAATAAAACTTAAAATATCCTTTTTCTTCTGCTCATCTAAATCTAAACCTTGATTTTCAGTTACAAGTAAATTTTCTTTTGTCATAATTTCTATTTTTAGAGAACTATATTATAATATTAGCATATTTTCTTAAAAAATCAACTAATTTATAGTTAAATAAACTTGAGTATTTGACGGGAATGTTATATATTAACCACTCCAAGAAGTGCAGTATGGACAATAATATTATAAGAAAATACGATATTAGAGGTGTGGTAGGCAGAGACCTGCAGATCAGTGATGGGTATGAAATAGGCAGAAAATTTGGTCAAACTGCAGCTAACGTTTGTGTAGGCTATGACAGCAGGATAGATTCACCAAGCATAGAAAAAGAATTAATCAGAGGCTTAATTTTATCCGGCGCAAATGTTATACGCGTTGGGCTCTGTTCTTCACCTATGCTCTACGCTGCAACAATGCAGGCAGATCTTGGGATTATGATCACTGCTTCTCATAATCCCAGAGAATATAACGGCTTTAAATTTTTCAGTAGTAAAAAAGTTTACTCAGATCAAGAAATGAAGGAAATTATAGGCAGTACAATTAAAAACAGCACGAAAATTGGAAGCTTAATTAACACGAATATATATAGTGAGTACGTTAACATATTAAAAGATGTGCTCAAGAATAACGCTACACAAAAACTAAAAATAGCTTGGGATTTTGGCAATAGTCCAACAATTGTAAGATATATTGAAAAGATTTTACCAGATCATATACACATCGTAACCAATAGCTTTATAGATGGAACGTTTCCACTGCATGACCCAGATCCCATAGAAGAGAAAAATCTTGCTCAGTTAATAGATATTGTCAAGAAAGATAAATGTGATCTTGGTATTGCACTTGATGGTGATGGTGATAGGGTACGCTTGATTGATAATAAAGGTAATGTTGTTTCCAATGATCACTTGTTTATGATTTTTTCACGTGAAGTATTGGCGGAATACCCAAAAAGCAAAGTTATTGCCAACGTAAAAATGAGTATGAAAGTGCATGATTTTGTTAGCAAATTAGGAGGACAAATAATTACCTGTGCCACTGGACACTCACTAGTTAAGAAAAAGATGGTAGAAGAAGGGGCAAAGTTTGCCGGTGAACTGAGTGGACATTTTTTCTTTTCTGAGCTGGGTTTCGATGATGGACTATATTCTGCTGTTAAAGTCATTGACATTTTACTTAAGAAAAACCAAAGCCTATCTGAGATGATTGAAGATTTGCCAAAGTTATATATCACTCATGAAATGAAAATTGTAGTGAAGGATGAGAAAAAATTTCAAATAATTGAATCAATAAAGGAGACACTAAAGCAGCAAAACATTGTATTTTCAGAGCTTGATGGAATTAAGGTAACTGATGATAAAGGTTGGTGGCTTCTTAGAGTATCAAATACGCAAAACTGCATAACAGCAAGATGTGAAGGAAATACCTTAGAAAATTTTGAACTCACTAAAAAAGTTTTGTTGTATTACATTGATGAACTAAAATTATACATTTAAATTTTTTTGATGATTTACTTATTCGTCAATGTTTGCAGTTTTGTTTGATTAGTAATAGGAATTGGTAACCTATAGCGAATTGCTGTGGATAATAGCTGTCTAGGATAGTTTAGCTATAGAAAATGAACACTCACTTTTCTTTATTGTTTTGAGGCTTTTCTTGATCAACCATTTCCTCACCGATCTCTTTTATTTTTAGTATCAATGACTCTGGTACATACATGTTAATTACTTCTTCTGTTGTCACAAATAAAGCCTGATAAGAGTGTGAATTTATTATCCAATTGGGCAATATGTCTTCTGCTTCTACTTTAGACTCTCCCTCTTTTTTATCATATACTGTGTGGCAATATAAGTGCACAGCAAAAAATAGTACATAAGAAAGCAATATTCCTCTGAGTGCTCCAACAAAGATTCCAGTAACTCTATCCATTAATCCCAACCTTATAGGTGATAATATGTACATTAGCCAGTTATTCATTGTCATGAATGTAAGATTAAGTATGGTAAATACAGAGATTGTAGAAAGTATGTTTTGTGTAACTTTAGAGTCAAAATACTTACTATAATTTATAATAAAAAAATCATAGTAACTAGCTGTCAAAAAGACTGATAAGAGCAAGAACATTAATGCACATAGCTCTTTTATAAAACCTCTAGTTATCGATATTATTACACACAAGACAATAATAAAGATAATTAGGCTATCGAAAAACATATTTTGTATCTATATGATTTTCAAAATATAATAATTGTAAATAGTAAAGTTGTAAAATTAATTGTGTTGATATTTTATCAGCTGATCTAAGTACCGAGCAATCATATCAACTTCTAAATTTAGGTAATTACCTGTTTTATTATGCTGAAAAGTTGTGTTTTTCCACGTATAGGGAATGATATTCACAGTGAATTCTTGATCGACAACTGAATTTACTGTAAGGGAAACTCCATCTAGCGTTACAGAACCTTTTTTTGCAACAAATTTAATTAATTCTTGTGAGCATGATAGTCTGATTTCATGAGATTCTGAATTTTGATTAATTGTTAAAATTTCTGCTGTGTCATCTACATGACCCTGAACCAAATGGCCGTCAATTCTGTCACTCAGTTTCATTGCTTGTTCTAGGTTTATTTTTTTTCCTATTTTCCACATATTTAAGTTAGAAACCTTCATAGTTTCTTGAGATACTTGAACTATGAATACATCGTTCATTATGTCGACAACAGTTAAACACACTCCGGAGCAGGCTATTGAATCTCCTTTGTTTATAGAGGATAAATTTTGTGTCTCAATATGGAAGATTTGATCAGAGTTAGGGTGGATAGTGATATCAGTTATAGTGCCAATATCTTTGATAATTCCTTTAAACATGCAATAAAATAAATAATTATATCACGGAAGATCTTATTTGTTAGGTGCGCGAAGGAGGATCTTTTTCACTTATCTGCTCTACAGAATATTCAGAATATAGAAAGTAAGCCAGGTTCAAAACGCACAGTGTAATTAATATTGGTAACCCTATGTTTAATGTTAGACCGATACTTTCCCTTTTTTCTGTTGGCACCAATTCCTTTAAAATTGACACTTTTCCCAGCGGTAAGTGCCATAGGCAAAGTGCTGATATAGAAGCTGCTACTAAAAATAGACAAAAATAAGTTTCTTTCGAGGAAAATACAGTTTTTAATGATGATTTTAAAGTAATATCGGTGGGTTTATTTATTTCCAGTAAAGGGTCTACAGCTTTGCTTGGTAAAATTTCATGAGAAACATTTTTAGGCTGTGGAGAAGGTTGGCCTGAAACTAATTTAATCAACTGCTCTTTTTTTCTATATACTTGCTTTTGTAAATATTCTTTACCTAAAAGTGAATTATTAGGGGGTTGTGGCCTTTTGAGTACCTCTAGCACTTCTGATATCTCATCTGGTCCTAATATCTCATATAATTGTTTATCTTGAAAGTAAACAATATTAAATATTGAGTTGAAAATATTGTGAAATATTTCTGAATCTTGATTTTTATATTCACTTACTACTTCTACGAATATTTCATCGAGTTTTTTTCTCTTGTGCTCAGCTACATTATCTATCATAGCTACTCTAGCATCAAGTTGAGCTTGTTTTATGATTGATTGTTTTTCTTCTTGCAATAATTCTTTAGCCTGCTTTTTGGATTTCTTTTTTCTATTAGCCTTAAAATAATCCGTGTGTGACCTAGTTTGACCTATATCCCGCTCTATTTCTTGAGACACTAAATTTCTTGTAGTATCCTCATTTTTAGCTTTTTCTGCATGTTTTAGCTGCTCATTCAAGAATATCTCGATTTGTTGTAAGCCATCGAGGTTGATGTTTTTAACGTTTGTTTGTAGCGTTATCGTTATGCCCTGCAGGAGGATTTGAATTGGAGCATTACTTATGAATTCTTCTACAGTTTTATTAGCTTTATGGTAGTTGTTGTGTAATTCTTCACTTTCTTTTGGTACTTTTATATTGGCTGTGAAGTTTTTCTCCTGAGAAAGGCAGATTTTAAAAAAGTCAATTAAATGTTTTATTTGAGGTAATATTGTATTAGGGTTTACCTCTGTTAGCAGCTTGAGCTTAAATGAAAACTCTTGTGTATCACTTACAACACTTGTTGAGCGAATGGTGTTAATCTCCAGTACTTCATTAGAAAATGCCTTACTTATTTTTTTAGATCTATCCTTAAAAAACTTAGGTAAATCCTCAATTTCGTATTTTTTCTTAGTTTCTATGTTACTACTATGCATGAGTAAATTTTTTAATGTAGAGTGAAATAAAAAACATCATTAGTCAATAAATTAATAATTATAGCACCCTTGCATAACAGCGGCGTGTTGGATTCAATAAGAGCAGAAAAAGTTACTTTACAAATCTCATCAATCTTCTTATCATGACAATAAGAGTGTTTATCCTTGTTTTTAATCTCTGCAGATTTAACAACAAAATTCAGTAAAAAACTCAGGTATATATTGGCAGATTACATAAAATTATAGCGGCTGCATGTCTTTTTTATTTTTTCTACATTCAGCCAAATCGCGCTTGTTAGCACATTATTACAATGCCGATTTACATTATAAAACTCACTACTGGGGGATTCTTTTGCCTTTTTTTCGCTTGGTGAATTTTTTAATATTCTGGATTAGTTAGTAGTCCTATAGAGATAGCACTTGATGCTGGAATTCAGGAATTTTTTGAGCACGAAAGTTATGCTAAGTTTTTATTGTTAAGTAAAGGCTGGATTCCAGTGTCGGAGCACTGGAATGACAGAAGAAGGAAACACTCGGATAGGGGCAATTTTAATGATACCAATCATAGAGATCAGCTACTCTGATGACAACTTTTTATTCAAATAGTTTTATTGATGATATTAAAGATTGCACTATAATGAAAGTTTAAGCTAGCGTTTTTAAGGTGAATAAAGAGCTAATAAGTGAAATACCTTTACTTGAAGATAAGGCAGTTTCTGAAATTGAAAATGCTGCTTCTTTGCAGGATTTAGAAAAAGTTAGGTTGTCATACTTGGGGAGAAAGGGTGTAGTAAAAGCTTATTTCGATGACTTAAAGAATATAGATGATGCAGGAGAAAAACGCGACCTAGGTGCAGTGATTAATGTTTTACGCAATAAGATAGACCAGCTTATAACAAGCAAAGAAAATGAACTAAAAGATAAAGAAGTTAAGTTAAAACTGCAAAATGAAGCAGTTGATATCACACTGCCTGTCAGACCAGAAAGAATTGGCAAGATTCATCCACTGAGCAAAGTTATAAGTGAAGTAAAGCTCATTTTTGCACATATGGGCTTCAAAGCAGTTGATGGTCCTGATATTGAAGATGAATTTCACGTGTTTGATGCACTAAATACTCCAAGTCATCATCCTGCGCGAGAGGAGCAAGATACCTTCTACTTAAAGAATAAAATAAACGATAAAAGAATGGTGCTGCGCACTCATACCTCATCTGTGCAGATTAGAACTATGGAAAAGATAAAAGCTTTTCCAATTAAAATAGTGGCTGCAGGCAAGGTATACAGAAATGACTTTGATGCAACTCACACTCCTATGTTTCATCAGATAGAAGGGCTTTATGTTAATGAAAATGTCAATATGGGCCAATTAAAATTTACTATTCATCGCTTCCTTAGTAAATTTTTCGGAGATAAAGGTCTAAAAATACGCTTTCGTAATAGTTTTTTTCCTTTTACTGAGCCTTCTGCAGAAGTGGACATAAGTTATAAAGGTAGTAAATGGATTGAAGTACTTGGATGTGGTATGGTGCATCCAAATGTCTTTAAAAATGTTGGAATAGACCATACTAAATACAGTGGCTTTGCATTTGGGATTGGTATAGAAAGACTAGCAATGCTGAAATATCAAATTAGTGATCTAAGGAGCTTTTACGACAATAGAGTTAGTTGGCTCAACCATTATGGTTTTCATTTTTCGTCTTTAAGATAAGTGACAAATAAATCTTATACATTTGTTGTACTTGCTGCTGGGCATGGTAAACGAATGAATTCAAGCTTGCCTAAGGTTCTGCACAAAATAGGTAATTTCTCCATGCTTGAGCACGTCATTTACAATTCAAAGCAGCTGAATCCTGAAAAAATAGTTATTGTAGTCGATTTGCCTTTAACTCAAAGGCTGAAATGCTTTGAGGGTATAAAACTAATTACACAAGAGTCAACGCTCGGTACAGGGGATGCAGTCAAAATTGCAATGAGAAACCTGAAAGAATTGTCAGATATAGTTGTTGTGCAGTATGGGGATACTCCACTAATAAAAAGCAGCACAATAACTAAAATGATAAGCTGCTTAGGAGAGAGCAATGCTTTAGTTTGTCTTGGGTTTAAAACTGATAATAAAGGATACGGTAGACTAATTATTGAGAATGGTTCCCTAAGAGAAATCGTAGAAGCACAAAATGGTAGAAATAATGATGCCGGAATAATGGTTGCACGTGAAAAGAATCTACGTGAATTGGTGGAGAAAATAGAGTGTAATAACCAAGCTCATGAATATTACTTGACCGATATCGTTGCCATTGCAGTAAAGAGTAATTTAAATGTCGGCTATGTTATTGCTGATGAGGAGGAGGCAACTGGCATAAATAATAGGAATGACCTTGCAACGGCCGAGTTTTACTTTCAAGAAGAAAAAAGAAAGTTTTTCACTAACTCTGGAGTAACACTTGTTGCTCCAGAAACTGTTTTCTTCTCTCTTGATACGCAAATTGGTATGGATTCGATTGTTTACCCATACGTTTTTTTTGGTCCTGGAGTAAAAATAGGATCTGGTGTTAGGGTTGGTCCATTTGCCAAATGTGAAAATACAACAATAGGTGATGGTGCAATCATAGGTAATTTTGTTGAAACAAAAGCAAGTGATATAGGTATAAATACTAAGATAAAGCACTTAAGTTATATAGGAAATACTCAGGTAGGGCAGGGGAGTAACATAGGCGCAGGTACCGTTATTTGTAATTATGATGGGAAAAAGAAACATAAAACAAATATTGGAAGCAATTGTTTTATTGGTGCCAATAGTTCATTAATTGCACCGCTTAATGTGCATGATGACTCTCTAGTTGCAGCAGGTAGCGTTATAGTAGAGGATGTGCCAGAGAAAAGTCTTGCAATTGCAAGAGAAAGGCAAATAACTAAGAAAATAAAATAACTCTAATTTTTATTACGCGAATTATGTTATTTTTAACATATGCATTAGTATACATGTATATCAATATACATGTTAAAAATGAAAAAGTTGCTGATTTTGGTGGTCTGTTGTTTCCTGTCAGTACCGTCTTTTGGAGTTGATTGGATTAAAGATAGAATCTATACTTCTTCATCATATAGCCGACTTGGTGTTAATTATGACGTTGGTTTTCACTATACAGATAGCGTTAAAATTTCAGTTGGCTATGTAATCAAACCTATTATTAATTCTCTAATCAAACCTACTCTTGATGAAGAATTTGGAGCAGTGGTGGGGCTTATGGCAAAGCTTCATTATCATCACAAATTTGAAAATACGGGTATTACTCCTTATATTACTGCTGGTGTTGGTGCTGTTATAGTGCGTACAATAAAGGCTAAACCTAATGTAAGTAGACTGATAGTATAGGTGAAAACATAAGTGCTCTACTTGGAGAGGCTTTCAAAGCTGTAGTCAATGATGAATTTTTTTCTTATCAAATAGGTTCTGGTATTAATCTTCCACTTTCTGAAAGAACAAGTGTTTTTGCTGGCTACAAATTGCAAAGGTTTCATAAAATTTTCCATGGAATTGAGCTAGGAGTGAGTTTTAATTTATAAACTCTGATTGAATATTTTTAGTAAAGGCTAGTGGGAAATTATATTGAAGCGAAAGTAAGTGATGTAGACTCAAATGATGATTGCAGCAGATAGTGAAAGATACGCCAATTTGCAATTGCAAGAGAAAGGCAAATAACAAAAAAAATAAAATAACTTCAATTTTTTACTTGCAATTTATACTATTTTTAATATTTATATGCTTGTATATGCATATATTAATCTTTGGAGTATAAAAATGAAAAAGTTACTTACTTTATTGGCCTGCTGTTCTTTGTCAGCACCGTCTTTTGGAGTTGATTGGGTTAAAGATAGAACCTACACCTCTTCGTCTTATGGCATGCTTGGTATTAATTATGATCTTGGTTATCATTGTACAGATAGCATTAAAATTTCATTTGGTCCTGCAGTTAAACTTGTTATGAGTGAAGGGATTTTAGACGCAGGACTTATGACAAAGCTTCATTATCATTATAAATTTGAAAATACAGATATTACTCCTTATGTTACTTTTGGTGTAGGAGGAGTTGCTAAAATTCCTCTTTCAGAAAATCAAGGGCCAGACGTAGAAGAATTTTTTTCTTATCAAATAGGTTCTGGTATTAATCTTCCACTTTCTGAGAGAACCAGTGTTTTTGCTGGCTACAAGCTGCAAAAGTTCCATGAACTTTCGCATGGGGTTGAATTTGGAATGAGTTTTAATTTGTAAGCTCCGATTGAATGTTTTTAGTGAAGTCTGGTTTGAATTTTTGTTGAAATAAAAGCAAGTTATATAGGCTAAAATGATGATTGCAGCAGGTAATAAAATGTGAAAAAGAAAAGTTTGGCAATTGCAAGAGAAAGGCAAGTAGCTAAGAAAGTGATTCCGATTTTATTATGTAAGTTATATAATTTTTAACTTTTCTGTGAGTATATATGCGTATATTCATGGTTAGAGGGTGAAAATGAAAAAATTACTTACTTTAGTAGTCTGCTGTTCTTTGTCAGCACCGTCTTTTGGAGTTGATTGGATTAGAGATAAAATCTATATCTCTATTCCTCTCGATATTAAGCAGAGTGCTATCGGTTATCACTATACAGACAACGTTAAAGTTTTAATTCAGCCTTTTGATATAGGAGCTCTTGTAAATTTACAATATCGTTATGAGTTTACAAACACAGATATCACTCCTTATATCAGTGCTGGTATGGGTGCAATTAAAGATGATGAGTATTATTTCCTGTATAAAGTAAGTGCTGGCGCTAATCTTCCACTTTCTGAAAGAACAAGTATTTTTGCTGGCTACAGTGTCTTAGAAGTGTCATCGAAGTATAATCATGGAATTGAGCTGGGAATGAATTTTAATTTGTAAGCTCCGATTGAATGTTTTTAGTGAAAGCTTGAGTTTTTGTTAACGTCGTAAAGTTTTCATGAGACTAAGAGAATTTGAGAGTAGTCAAGTTTAAAACTTGACTACTCTCCAAGGAAAAGCAGATAAAGGTAGAAGTATTTCATGTTTTTATTTATATTGACAGTATGTGTAACATCATTTACGATTAGTATTAATAACAATAATTGATATTTGTCATGTTTGCAGTAATCGAAACTGGTGGAAAGCAGTATTTAGTAAAAAAAGGCAGCATAATTAAAGTAGAAAGATTACAAGCTGAAGAAAAAGAGGAAGTGGAAATCAATAAAGTGATTTGTGTTTCAAGTAATGGCTTATCTTGTTCATCTAACGCTGTTGTTAAAGCTGAAGTACTGGAGCAGTGTAGAGATAAAAAAATTATAATCTTTAAGAAAAAGAGAAGAAAAAATTACCGTAGGAAAAATGGTCATAGGCAGTATATTACTGTTCTTCGTATCAATGAAATTAGTCTTCAAAAGTAAGAGGTAAGATATGGCAACTAAAAAATCAGGTGGTAGTTCCTGTAATGGTAGAGATTCGGCAGGGCGTCGGCTCGGGATAAAGAAGAATGGTGAGGTTATTCCAGGTAACATAATTGTACGTCAAAGAGGTACAAAATTTCATCCTGGAAAGAATGTTGGTATGGGTAAAGATCATACGATTTTTGCTAAAACGAAAGGCTGGGTGAGTTTTAGAAAATCAGCAAATAAAAAAACGTTTATTGATGTTGTGCCTACAGATGATATGCAAGCCTTGGCTTGAATAGATACGGGTCTGTAGCTCAGGTGGTTAGAGCGCACGCCTGATAAGCGTGAGGTCGGAGGTTCAACTCTTCCCAGACCCACCATTTAAATTTGCAATAGTTTTGTAACTAAGTGATGGTTTTACACAAGAATTCAGTAACCAGTGAATCAGTAGCAGCCGGTCATCCGGACAAAGTAGCAGACCAGATTTCAGATGCAATACTTGACGAATACCTTTTTAATGACTCTTCCTCTCGTACTGCAATAGAGACTTTAGTTACTAAAGATAATGTTATTATAGCTGGGGAAGTATTTGGGCCGAACATTGAAAATAGCAAGATTGAAAGTATTGTACGGAATACAATAAAAGATATTGGTTATGAGCATGATGGTTTCCACTGGGAAACAGTGAAAGTAAATATATTACTACATGAACAATCAAATGACATTGCAATAGGTGTGGATCAAGGTGCTGGGGATCAGGGCATAATGTATGGCTATGCAACAATAGAGACAGAAAGCCTCATGCCAGCACCTATTTTTTATGCACACTCGATTCTGAGAAATATCATGAGTATGGTCAAAGAGGTAAAGCTTGGTCCGGATGCAAAATCGCAAATCACTTTGGCGTATGAGAATAACCTTCCAGTGCGTGCTGAAAGTATTGTTGTTTCAATACAGCATCTTGAGGATCTGAGTCAATCGAAAGTGAAGGAAATAATTTATCCTTACATAGCTTCATCTTTACCTGAAGGGTGGATGTGCCCCAAAGAAAATCTCTTAGTCAATCCAACAGGTAGATTTGTTATTGGTGGACCAGTTGGTGATTGTGGATTAACCGGACGAAAAATTATGGTTGATACTTATGGAGGCTATATTCCACACGGTGGAGGAGCGTTTTCTGGAAAAGATGCAACAAAAGTTGATAGATCCGCAGCTTATATGGCTAGATACCTTGCTAAAAATATTGTCTTTGCAGGTTTAGCTGAACGTTGTCTTGTACAGCTTTCTTATGCAATTGGTGTCTCAAAACCTACTTCATTTTACATCGATACATTTGGCACGAATACAATAGATGAAGAGAGGATTAAAGGGTTTATTGAAGATAACATAGATTTATCAACTAAAGGCATAATAAGACATTTATCACTTAATCGTCCTATATATAAACGTACAGCCTACTATGGGCATTTTGGTAAAGATTCGGAAGGTGATGGTGGATTTTCTTGGGAAGGTGTGGACTTATCTACTGATTTTTGTCTTGGGAACGTACGGACTTATCTGCTGATTTTTGTAGAGAATTCAATATGAAAGACAAAAAGAGAATTTCTTTAAACTTTGATTTATAACTCGATATTGATATAATAACTTATTATTAAAGCATAATTAGCTTTTATATTTGTGAGGTTCATACATGTCTAACAAACCGAAAGAAGAATTTTATGATATTGCTATAAAAGAATCATCTGATCTTATTGAAGAAATAAAAGAACATCCTTTCAATGTTGAATTGATAAACAATACGCTAGATTATGAAAAGTTCAAAATTTATCTTCAGCAGGATTTTTTATATTTAGTGGACTGTACTCGTGCTTTATTGATTATTGCAGCTAAAGTTCATGACATTGAAATAATGAGCAGCTTAATAAATGTGGCAAGAGGAACATTTGATGTTCGGAGGCAATATAAAGAACATTTTGGAGATTGTGATTTATCTGATAATCACAAAAAATCAAGAGCCTGTTCTGCCTTTACTGACTTTTTCATGCGCGCTGCTCTGTTGCTGAAGCTTTATCAGCATCTTACCCTTGCTTTAACATATACCAAATCATTCTACATAATATGATGAGTGAGGTAACACCCGATGAGATTAAAAATAGCAAGTACGAAGGATGGATCAATATTTACAATAGCAAAGCAATGAATGCTGCAATTGATGAGTTTACTAATGTTACGAATAAATTTTATGAGAAAGCTGGCGATTGTGAAAAAAGAAGGATGCATGAGTTTTTTAAGAGAGGTCTAGAGCTAGAAATATTGTTTTGGGATGAGATGTATTCTCTAGCATAGTCTGTAGTATTAACACTAAATTATATTCTAGTTTATGTGATGTTCAGTGGTATAATTAAGGGCTATTACGGGTCAAATCTTTTAAAGGATATTATTGAGCATCCTTTCAATGTTGAATTAGAAAATAATACTTTAAACATAGAAAACTTCAAATTTTATATACAACAAGATGCATTCTTTTTAGCTGATTATGTTCGTACTGTTTTAATGATTGCATCAAAAATGGAGAGTTGTAATAACATTGTTCCATTGATTGGGGTGGCTAAAGGAGGAATAGAGATTATGAGAGTGTTATACGACCACTACTTTACTGTATACTCCATAAATCGTGGAGAAAAGTCGCTTGAGTGTTTCAATTTTACTAACTTTCTTTTGTCTACTTCATATAGCGATGTTTATGAAGCTGTAACAGTTCTTTACTCTTGCCATTTCATATATAAAATTGTTGTTGATGATATGAGAAATAAAATTAAAAAAAATAATAGGTATAAGGATTGGCTTGATTTTTTTGGCAGTAGCTTGATGGAATCTGGATGTGTTGCTTTGGAAGATATTGTTGACGAATATTGTAACAAAGCAAGGGAAAGTGAAAGAACCAGAATGCTCGAATTATTTAAAATAACTGCACAATTTGAGTTAGGCTTTTGGAATAGCGCATATAATTTTTCAAAATTTGATCAAGATTTTAAGAAATATTGACAATTTTGAGCTAATTTGTATGCTTGGTACGTATTTTTGAAGATGATATGAAAAGTAAAGAACATGATTTTCATTTAGTAGATCCAAGTCCCTGGCCAATTGCTATATCAGCAGCAATTCTTGTTCTTGCACTTGGATTAGTTGGTACACTCCATAAACAAATTTCTGGAATATTTGGTTTAGTTTTGGGAATCTCTGCGGTATCAGGAGTGCTGTTTTATTGGTGGAGAGATGTAATAAGAGAAGCAATTTATGATAAATGCCATACTGCCATTGTAAAACATGGACTCAAGCTTGCAATGTACTTATTTATCCTCTCGGAAGTTGTGTTTTTTATAGCGTTCTTTTGTTCATTCTTTAAAGCCTGGCTTGATCCGGTTTTTTTATTTGAAGCGTTTTCTCCTACAAAAAAAGTTGAATGGCCCCCTGAAGGGATTTTACCACCGGATCCGTGGTCATTACCATTTATGAATACACTAATATTATTACTTTCTGGTACAACAATTACCTCAGCACATCATTTTTTACTTGAAAATGATAAAAAGAGCATGATTAAAATGTTATCTATAACTATATTGCTTGGAATTTTCTTTATAATAGTGCAAGCAATTGAGTATTATGAAGCAAGTTTTTCTCTACAAGAAGCAGGGGAGAAACTTATTTATACATCCAACTTTTACATGATTACTGGTTTTCATTGTGTGCATGTTATAATAGGTATAATATTTTTGTCAGTATGTTTATTTAGAGCTCGAAAAGATCAATTTACACCTCAAGATCATTTATGCTTTGAGTTTGCCTCTTGGTATTGGCACTTCGTGGATGTAGTCTGGATATTTTTATTTGTGTTTGTTTATTGGTTAAGCCTTTATTAAGTGATTAAAATAATAGGCCTAGATCCAGGGATGAGTAAGACTGGTTGGGCCATTATTAGACTGGAAGAAAAGAATAATATTAAATTTTTGGGTGGCGGTACCATATCAACTGATGGTAAATTGGGTGTAGGTGAACGTCTACATATAATTTTTGAACAATTAAAGAAAGTAATTTTCCTATACTCTCCAAATGAAGCTGCTGTGGAAAAAATTTTTATTAATAAGAATCCAAAATCTTCGCTAACTTTAGGATATGCAAGAGCAATTGCAATTTTAATATTACGAATGACGGATTTACCCATGAATGAATATGATGCAAACTATATAAAAAAGAGCATTACTGGAAATGGTCATGCTGATAAGGGTCAGATTATATTTATGGTAAAGCAAATAGTTAAAAGCTCAAATATAAAATGTCACCATACTGCTGATGCTCTTGCTACAGCAATTTGTCATGCTTATACGAGAAATTCTTGTTTTATTGAATAGTTTTACATGAATTCAGTTAAAAAAAACTATTTGATGGTATTTATCTTATCTAATGTTCGTTGCAGAATAATACATGCGGCAATTTTATCATCTATTTTTTTTGATTTTGTGATTGATATTCCAGTAATTTTTAGTGCATGAGTTGCAAGAGATGTTGATAAACTTTCATCTTGTAGATATATGTTTATCTTACATTTTTTTATTATTTTATTTACAAATTGGATTATTGCTTTACACCATTCGGTCTCTTGGTCATCTATTGTGAATGGTAGCCCTATTACCATTGATCCAGCTTCATTTTCTTTAAGCATTCTATGTAGATAGCCTAAATCTTTGCTCATATTCCTTCTGTAATATATACTATGAGCTGTAGCTATAAGCTGTGTTTTATCACTAAATGCTACGCCTATTCGTTTTTCTCCCATATCAAGGCACATTATACGTTTATCTCTTGGAATAGACTTTAGGAATTCATCTGGATTTCTATGTAGCATCTATTAGATTTCCTTTAAAGCCAAGAATAAACAAATAAGTTGTAACGTGATATAGAACTGTAAGAACGTCCTGTAAGGCAAGATGTCATTCGAGTAGCTGATACTGGAATCCAGCCTATTTGATCATAGATGTTGTTTTTGAAATATTTTCCCTGCCAATTGTATGGTCTGCAAGCACTTTTATACCTGGTCGAACACTGGGATGACAAGGGGAGGAGCGTTTGGATGACGGAAAAGAGAATACTGGAAGATAACTGAGTTGCCTTGAAAACATAACTTTTGTACAGTTGTATTTTTGTGACAGTAAGGTATGCCCATTCTACTGGCATGATAGACATTCATCATAATTAATATCTGTTTTTTGTTGCAATATTTCACTTTTTTTGAGTATGTCATGTGAAATCTTGTCAGCTCTCTGCATTGATTGTGACCTGCAGTAGTATAAGCTCTTTAATCCTTTTTTCCAAGCAAGCATATGTATTTTATGTAAGTAACGTTTATGCACATTGGCAGGTAAGAACAGATTTACTGATTGAGATTGACAAATATAAGGAGTTCTATCGCTTGCATGTTCTATAATCCATTGTTGATCAAGTTCGTATGCTGTTTTAAATGTCAGTTTTTCATGCTTGCTAAGAAAATCTAAATGCTGAACAGAACCCTCATTTGTTGAAATTGAGGACCATATTTCATCATTGTCTTGATTTTTTTCTGCTAGTAGTTTTTGCAAAAATTTATTTCGTACTACAAATGAACCTGTCAGTGTCTTCTGTATAAATACGTTTGCTGCATATGGCTCTATTCCAGGAGAAGTGTTGCCTGCGATAATCGAAATTGAGGCAGTTGGAGCAATAGCGAGCTTATGTGTAAACCTTTCCATTAGATCGATTTCTTTAGCGTCAAGACATGGCCCTTTTTCTTCTGCTAATTTTTTAGAAACTACATCCGCTTGCTCGCGCAAATGCTTAAATACTTTTTTATTCCATTGTTGGGCTGTTACTGATTCAAAAGGAACCATTTTACTTTGTAAAAATGAATGAAAGCCCATCACACCAAGACCGATACTACGCTCTCTTATTGCGGAATATTTTGCTCGCTGTATTTCATTTGGTGCGTGGTTTATGAAATCCTCTAATACATTATCAAGAAAACGCATTATATCTTCTATGAAAAGCTCATTATCTTTCCATTCTTCGTAGTATTCAAGATTTACGGATGATAAACAACATACAGCAGTGCGTGACTTGTTCAGGTGATCGTAACCTGTAGTTAAAGTTATTTCACTGCATAGGTTTGACATTTTGATGTCTAAATTGAGCTTTTTGTAAGATTCTGGTTTATTGTTATTTGTTGCATCAAGAAAAATAATGTAAGGTTCTCCAGTTTCAACTCTTGCTGTTAATATTTTAATCCATATATCCCGTGCTTTTACTGTTGAAATAACTTTATTGTTATGAGGGCTTATTAAATCCCATTCTTGATCATCTTCAACAGCTTGCATAAACTTATCTGTTACTATTACAGCATGATGTATATTTAATGCTTTGCGATTTGGGTCACCACCAGTTGGCTTACGTAAGTCTAGAAACTCTTCTATTTCTGGATGCCATACAGGAAGATAAACTGCTGAGCTTCCTCTTCTTAATGATCCTTGGCTGATTGCAAGCGTTAGAGCGTTTTGTACTACGATAAATGGCACAATTCCTGATGTTTTACCGCTACCTTTGACACTTTCACCAATTGAACGTAAATTTCCCCAATAACTACCTATTCCACCACCACGTGCAGCGAGCCAAACATTTTCATTCCATAAATCAACTATTCCCTGCAAGCTATCTTCAGTTTCGTTAAGAAAGCAGGAAATAGGCAATCCTCTCTTGGTACCACCATTGCTAAGTATTGGAGTTGAAGGCATGAACCATAAATTGCTCATGTAATCATAAAGACGCTGTGCATGCTCTTTATTATCAGAGTAGTAATTGGCAATGCGTATAAAGAGATCTTGATAACTTTCATTTTCTATTAAATACCTGTCCAATAGAACTGCTTTTCCAAAATCGGTTAATTTACTATCCTTTGCGTAGTTAATAGCAATATAATTCATAAGGCTCCTTTTATGATAATATAGACATTTATTTGAGCGATTTCTCGATTAAGTTGTTAAATTTTTTTGTGGATACTGTAATGCAAACAAGATACCATCAACTTGGCTGCCATATATTTTACAGTAACTCATTTGACTTATTTGCATATTTGTTTCTTTTGCAACATGCTGAATATAATCTTCTGAGTGACGAAAATAATCTCCCTTGTTTACAAAGTCAATACCTTTACTTTCCTTTCTTCTTACTAAACATACAATAACCCCTTTTTTGTTTATCAATCCTTTTGCTAGTTCCAATTCTGCTAGAAAATCATGTAGATAGTGTAGCACTTCAGCAAAGATAATTACATCATACTGCTGGTTCTTCTCTTGTTTAAGAAACTCTTTCATTTCTGTATGTATTAACTCATCGTAAACAGGTTTACCTTTTATAAGGCATCCTCTTGCAATATTGAGCATTCTATTTGAGATGTCAACTCCTGTTATGCGACTTCTAATATTACTTATTTTTAGGAAGTGACCACATATTCCAGTACCGCAACCAAGGTCTAGTATATTCAGTTCAGAAGTGGAGTTATTAAAGACTTTTGTAATTATCATGTGTACGAGTTCATGCCCTCTGTATTGTTTGGCAATTAACCAATGCTCAACAAAATATTCACCTGTGTAATCAAAATATTGTTTTATGAGATTTTCAGGCAATTCTACGATATCTGATGTGTTTGTTATTTTTTTTAAGTAGTAAGAAGCTTCTTTGTGATTACTATCTAATTTTAGCGTCTTTGTTAAATAATTATAAGCTTTATTAGTATTTCCTACTGCAAAATGACATCTTCCAATATTATAACAGATTATAGGTAAATTGGGGTAGAATATGCTAATTAACCAAAATCTTAACTTTGCATCTGATATATTACCTTTATAGAAGTGATATAACCCGATTTCAATGTTGGTATTTAACAGGTTTTTAGATTTTTCAAGAAACACTACAATTTCTTTATGGAGAGTATTGTATTTATCCATAATGAAATTTTTTACTTTTTTAATATTTAATAAGCCAGTGAGCTTAGATATACAATTTAAAGCAAAGTTTTTTATAAAAGATAGATTACTTTTCATACATTAGAAATACTCCAAATGTTCATTTTCATTTTTAGGTAACTAATTTTAACACATTTTATCTTACAAAATATCTTTTTCATTAATTTTTCTGTACATATCAATTTGTCGAATATTTCTCATATTGTACTGTTTAAGATTACTGGTATGTTGTTGTTGATAATAATAGGTAAATGTTTTGTGTAAAAAGGAAGGCATTGACATATGATTTATCAGATTGTAACATACAAAAGATTAGTTTTTAGATGTTTGACAAGTTTTATGGTAGAGATTAATTTAATCTCAATTCAATTTTAATAATATTTAACTCTGCATATTCTGCATATAGTCGGATAAATAAATTATTAAGAGCACTTGATGGATGCCTTGGCGTTAAGAGGCGATGAAGGACGTGGCAGGCTGCGATAAGCTGTGGGGAATTGTCGACAAATTTTGATCCGCAGATTTCCGAATGGGGAAACCCAACTAGCTTAGCTAGTTATTATATACTAATATATAAGGCAAACTTGGTGAACTGAAATATCTAAGTAGCCAAAGGAAAAGAAATCAACCGAGATTCTGTTAGTAGTGACGAGCGAAAGCGGAAAAGGCTAGTGATTTAAGAATAAGAATTAGAATACTCTGGAAATGGTAACCATAGAAGGTGATAGTCCTGTATAAGTAGAAAGTTTTTAAATCCTTGAGTAGAGCGGGGCACGTGAAATCCTGTTTGAATATGGGGGGACCATCCTCCAAGCCTAAATACTCCTTAACGACCGATAGTGAACAAGTACCGTGAGGGAAAGGTGAAAAGAACCCCGGGAGGGGAGTGAAATAGAATCTGAAATCAAGTGCTTACAAACAGTTGGAGCTCTATATCAATTTATTGATATTTAGAGTGACAGCGTACCTTTTGCATAATGGGTCAGCGAGTTAATCTATGAAGCAAGCTTAAGCTGGTAGGTGTAGGCGTAGCGAAAGCAAGTCTGAATAGGGCGTTTAGTTTTATGGATTAGACCCGAAACCAAGTGATCTAGTCATGACCAGATTGAAGGTATGGTAAAACGTACTGAAGGATCGAACCAGTTAATGTTGCAACATTATTGGATGAGTTGTGATTAGGGGTGAAAGGCCAATCAAACTTGGAAATAGCTGGTTCTCCGCGAAATCTATTTAGGTAGAGCGTTGTATTTATGTTGTTGGGGGTAGAGCACTGGATAGACTAGGGGGATTCATCATCTTACCAAATCTAACCAAACTCCGAATACCAACAATTAATTATACAGCAGACACACTATGGGTGCTAAGTCCGTGGTGGAAAGGGAAACAGCCCAGATCACTATCTAAGGTCCCAAAATTACAGCTAAGTGGGGAAGGAAGTAGAAAAACCATTACAGCTAGGAGGTTGGCTTGGAAGCAGCCATCCTTTAAAGAAAGCGTAACAGCTCACTTGTCTAAATAAGTTTTTCTGCGCCGAAAATGTACCGGGGCTAAAGCTGTATACCGAAGATGTGAGTGCTTATTAATTTCGATCAATAGGCGCGGTAGCGGAGCGTTCCGTAAGTCTGTGAAGGTGGTTTGTGAAAGCTGCTGGAGATATCGGAAGTGAGAATGCTGACATAAGTAGCGTAAAAGAGTGTGAAAAACACTCTCACCAAAAATCTAAGGGTTCCTACGTTAAGTTAATCTGCGTAGGGTTAGTCGGTTCCTAAGGCGAGTCCGTAAAGGAGTAGTCGATGGCAATTAGGTTAATATTCCTAAACCTCTTAAGTGTGACGGGTTTTGTATTTGTATAGGTCTTATTGGATTGATCTATGCTTAAAAGAAGCTCCAGGAAATAGCACTTATATTTATGAGGCCGTACCGTAAACCGACACTGGTGGATGAGTAGAGTATACTAAGGTGTTGAAAGAATGATGTTGAAGGAACTCGGCAAATTATACCTGTAACTTCGGAAGAAGGGTAACCTGCTTTTAGGCAACTATGAGTAGGTGGCACAAAATAGGGAGTAGCGACTGTTTACTAAAAACACAGGACTCTGCAAACACGTAAGTGGAAGTATAGGGTCTGACGCCTGCCCGGTGCTGGAAGGTTAATAGGAGGGGTGCAAGCTCTGAATTGAAGCCCCAGTAAACGGCGGCCGTAACACTGACGGTCCTAAGGTAGCGAAATTCCTTGTCGGGTAAGTTCCGACCCGCACGAATGGCGTAACGATTTCTCCACTGTCTCCAACATCACTTCAGCGAAATTGAATTCCCCGTGCAGATGCGGGGTACCCGCGGTTAGACGAAGAGACCCCGTGCACCTTTACTATAGCTTTACATTGCTATTAAAAGTGCGATGTGCAGGATAGGTGGGAGACTTTGAAGTTATGGCGCTAGCTATAATGGAGTCAATCTTGAGATACCACCCTTTACACTTTTGATATCTAACTATGTTTCATTATCTGAAACTAGGACATTGTATGGTGGGTAGTTTGACTGGGGCGGTCGCCTCCTAAAAAGTAACGGAGGCGTGCGAAGGTAAGCTAGAGCTGGTCGGAAATCAGCTTGATAGTATAATGGCACAAGCTTGCCTGACTGCGAGGCTGACAAGCCAAGCAGAGACGAAAGTCGGTCATAGTGATCCGGTAATTCTGTATGGAAGGGTTATCGCTCAACGGATAAAAGGTACGCCGGGGATAACAGGCTGATGGTGTTCGAGAGTTCATATCGACGACACCGTTTGGCACCTCGATGTCGACTCATCACATCCTGGGGCTGGAGAAGGTCCCAAGGGTTCGGCTGTTCGCCGATTAAAGTGTTACGTGAGTTGGGTTTAGAACGTCGTGAGACAGTTCGGTTTCTATCTGCCGTGGGTGAAGGAAATTTGAGAAGATCTGACTCTAGTACGAGAGGACCGAGATGTATATACCTCTGGTGTACCAGCTGTTATGCCAATAGCATCGCTGGGTAGCTATGTATAGATGGGATAATTGCTGAAAGCATATAAGCAAGAAACCCTCTTCAAAAAAATTTCCCAATTAAGGCCGTGGGAGACTATCACGTTGATAGGCTAGGTGTAGAAGCATGGTAACATGTGAAGCTAACTGGTACTAATAGCCTGATTGATTTATTTCCTTTCTATATGTGTATATGCAGTGTTAAATATTAAATTAAAACTTGTTAAGTCAGAAATTTTTGTTGACTTGGTGGCTATAGCAAAAATGAACCACCCGATCTCATTTCGAACTCGGAAGTGAAACTTTTTAGCGCCGATGATACTTAAAAAGGGAAAGTAGGTCGTTGCCAAGTTTATAAAAATTTCTTTTTATTTATATCTTTTCATTAGAGCGATGAAACAAGGTAAACATAGAGTAGCTGTGAGGTAATATAACTGATCTTTTAGAACTCTGCGAAAACTTTAAAATAAAAGTAGAAATAATTGAATATTAATTAAGTTGTTGGAGATGAAGAGAAAGAAGAAGTAGCAAACTACCAAGAAGCAGATATATTTGGTCCAAGAGTTAGGTGATAATTATAGCACTCAGTGGATTTTATAAAAATTCAAAACGTGAGAATTATAAGTGATGTTTTTAATGTGAATTGAAAGCGTATCAAATAGTGAATATAGAGTTCCTTCAAAATGCAAAAAGATGTATGAGCAAATCGAATAAGAAAAGTCAGGTTTTGCGCATCAACGTGTTATAATAAAGGTAAACTTGGTTAGTGCTGAAGCAATACTGCAAGTTTTAAAGGGAAAGAAGATTTAAAAGACAGTATATGCTGCAATCGTAATAGTCGCTGACAGGTACTTTGAAACATAGCTGAACTATTGAAGTTAAAATTCTGGGCTGTTACTTAAAAAACGCATCCACTGAATTATTCATGCTAAAAAAACCTTTATTAAAAAATGAAACAGAAGTGTAAAAAAGTTGCAAAACGTATAAGGTATTACTTGAAGCTACCTATCTGAAGCAACTGGAGCTTCTCAAGTTGCGAAAAATATTTTAAAATCTGAAAGAATGATGTGAAATTTTTTAAGTAAACCAGAAAGTATTCCACTATCACGCTGAACAGCAAATTAGGCATTGTATCGTTTACTGTAAGAGCTAGGAACTTGAAAGGATAATTTCATTATACTTAACATGGAAATAAAGAGAACTATACAACCCTCTGCCTATCGTTTCTTGAACCACTTGGGATTGTTAAATAAACTGTGTCAAACCACATTTTAATTCAACTCAACTCTCAATCTATCAGGAAAGAAAATGTCGAGCTGGGACATAATTAATGCCCAATCACGTACAGGCATCGTCCACTTTTCTTCCACCTTTTTTGTCTTTGTTCAAATGCCATTCCCCATTGTGTACGGTAGCTAGACTTTCTATATTCATAAAAACTCTCTTCAGCATTATTTGTATCGAGCTTTTTATCTTGTTTTCTTATACTCTCTACCATCAAGCACCCACATCTATTAATTTATTTTAAAAACTTTATTTACCTTATCATAAAAAATATAGCTGTAAATACTTTAGTGAAAATTCCTTCTTATTTTATCTTTCTTTAAGCAAATATTTAGATCTTTTTGTAAATTTTTATAGCCTGCTTGCATAATGTTTTTATGGGTTAGTATTATGTAATAGCACCCTACATTACTTATATTAGAAATGCTAACTTTAGCTAGCACTCGTAATTGCCTTTTTATTTTATTTCTTTTTGCTGCTTTTCCGACTTTTTTACTGATAGCCAGACCTACTCTAATAACATGAATATACTTTTCAGGTTCTCTTTCTTTTATAGCATATAGTGATATATATACCCCTCGATAAAAAAGACTGTCAGGTGCTAATCTGTTTTTAAAAGCAAAGGAAAACTCTTTTTTTTTATGCTTACTATGCGCATAATTTATTACACCCTAATGAACGACGCTTATTAAGAATTTTTCTTCCAGCTTTTGTTGACATACGTGAACGAAATCCATGTCTGTGCTTTCTTTTTAAATTTTTTGGTTGAAATGTTCTTTTCATTGTTTTTATATTAATATGATTATTTATTTTAAATTATTTTGCTCTATTGTCAAATAATGGTCAACTTCTATGGCATTCTTATTGAATAAAATTTGATATATGGAAAAATGAATTTAATTATAGGCGTACCTATTTTACTAATCCTTTTATTTTGTTTGAGTAAGTTTCAAGCAGTAAGTAAAGTTAAGTCTTATATATATTTGAGTTGTATGTGGATGCTACCTTGTTTGTTAGCATTCTATGATGGTTATTTTATAACTTCTATTTCTATAGCGTTACTTTTTTTTATGCTGATTTTTATCTTTAAAGGTAAAAGAAATAAGATGGTAAAATTTTTGTTATTTATGGCTTTAGCAATATCACTTTTTATCACTTTATTTATAATGCTATCTATTTTTGTTCAGTCCATTTCTTTTTTTAATAAAGTAGCTATTTCAGAATTCTTATTTTGCTTAAAATGGAAGCATAATGTAGCTATTATTGGTGAAGGAGAGGTGGGATGTTTTGGTATAGCGCCACTTTTAGTGGGGACATTACTTATAACTATTGTAGCAATGTTAGTTGCGGTGCCGCTTGGTTTGTTTTCTGCAATATATATTAGTGAGTATGCGAGTGAAAAAGTGCGTTATGTTATTAATACAGCCTTACAGGTTTTGTCTGCTATTCCTACTGTTGTATATGGATACTTCTCAGTTGTATTTTTGTCTTTTTTTATAAAGCAGGTAGCAAATTTTTTTAATTTAAGTATACACTCAGAAAGTGCTTTGATTGCTGGTTTATCGATCGGGGTAATGATTCTTCCTTTTATTATTTCTTTGCTTGAAGATGCTATAAGATCTGTTCCAAAAAGTTTGCGTTATGGTTTTATGGCGCTTGGTGCAACACCAGCGGAAACTATATGGCATATAATAATACCTTATGCAATGCCTACAATTTTAAGTGCAATTTTATTATCAATTTCAAGAGTGATAGGCGAAACAATGATTGTACTAATGGCTGTGGGAATCAATGCAAATTTGACCTTTAATCCTCTCAATTCAGTTACTACTATCACTGTACAAATTGCTACATTACTTACCGGAGATCAGGATTTCAATAGTGTGCAAACTCTTGCTGCTTATGCGCTTAGTTTGGTGCTGTTTGTTATTACTTGGCTATTGAATGCATTTGCATTGTTTATAATGAAACGTAACTAGTAAGTGTTTTAATATTGCAAAATTTCTGTTAATAATATAAGATTTATTTTCTTTAGAAGTTCTTTTATAGAATTGTAGTGTTAGGTGATGAAAGAGATGGGTACAGGTAAAGTAGTTAAAATAACTCAAGCAGTTGTTGATTTGAAATTTGAAGATGAGTTGCCTAAGATATTTAATGCTTTAAAAAGCAAACTAAAATCTAAGGGCAAGGAGATAGTTCTAGAGGTTTCACAGCATATAGGTGACAATATAGTCCGTTGTATTGCTATGGATAGCACAGATGGTATGTCAAGAGGTGATGAGTTTGTTGATACAGGTGCACCAATATCAGTTCCGGTTGGACGCTCAACTTTAGGAAGGATTTTTAATGTTGTAGGGGAGCTTATAGATGAGTGTGGTCCGCTAAAAGGAAAGTATGATTTAGAACCTATACATAGATCACCTCCAAGTTTTACTGAGCAGAAGATACAGGAAGAAGTTTTAGTTACAGGAATAAAGGTTATAGATCTTCTTGCTCCTTATCTTAAAGGAGGAAAAATTGGCTTATTTGGTGGAGCTGGTGTTGGTAAAACAGTTCTGATAATGGAGCTGATTAACAACATAGCAAAAGCTCATAAAGGATTTTCTGTGTTTGCTGGAGTAGGAGAGAGAACGCGTGAAGGTAATGATCTTTATAACGAGATGATTACTTCGAATGTAATAGATATAAATGAGCACGAAAAATCTCAAGCCGTTTTGGTTTATGGTCAAATGAATGAACCTCCTGGAGCAAGGGCTAGGGTTGCTTTAACAGCACTAACTATGGCAGAGTATTTTCGTGATTGTGAAAATCAAGATGTTCTATTTTTTGTGGATAATATCTTCCGTTTTACTCAAGCTGGTTCTGAAATTTCTGCTTTGCTTGGAAGAATACCGTCGGCTGTTGGTTATCAGCCAACCCTTGCAACTGATATGGGCGCTATGCAAGAGAGAATAGCCTCAACTACTGCTGGTTCTATTACTTCTGTACAGGCTATATATGTTCCTGCGGACGATTTGACCGATCCAGCTCCGGCAACGACATTCTCTCATCTTGATGCAACCACAGTGTTGTCAAGGCAGATAGCTGAAATGGGTATATATCCTGCTGTTGATCCACTTGACTCAACTTCTCAGTCTTTATCTGCTGAAATCATTGGTGAAGAGCATTATAATGTGGCTTCTGAAGTGAAACGTATATTGCAAACTTATAAGTCGCTGCAAGATATTATCGCAATACTTGGTATGGATGAACTATCTGATGAAGATAAAATTATTGTTGATAGAGCTCGTAAAATTCAGAAGTTTCTTTCTCAACCTTTTCATGTTGCGGAGGTATTTACTGGCATGTCTGGCAAATTTGTTTCACTTTCTGATACTATTTCTAGTTTTAAAGGAATTATTGAAGGTAAATATGATAACCTGCCAGAAGCTGCTTTTTATATGGTGGGAAGTATAAGTGAAGCAATAGAAAAGGCTGAATCAATAAAAGCTGAAGTTGGAGCCGGACATTAAAGATTATGAACACTTTTAAGGTGCAATTTTTTTCTCCTGATAATCAAATTTCATTCGATGAAGTGGTTTCGCTTTCAGTGAATGGGCTTGAAGGAGAGCTAGTGATTTTAGCTTACCATTCTCCTTACTTAATTTATTTATTGCCTGGTATAATTACTGTTCAAATGAGTAAACAGACAAAGGAAAAAGTTGTAATTGATAATGGTATATTAGAGGTTGCAAATAATAATTGTAGCATTATAACGAATCAAATTCAGATTTTTGATCATTTGACTCATGATGAGGAATCATTAAAAAATAAGAGAGTTGGTATATATTTAAGTTATCTTGATGTCAAATCTCTTTAGGGACTCTTTTTGTGTTCAAGAAATGAGTTTACTTTTGTCATTCCCACTTCAAGTAGCTGACACACAACTGTACGAACATTATGGTTCAGGGAAGATGTCATCCCAGTATCTTCCTTCTTGTCATCCCAGTGTGTGACACTGGGATCCAGATATAAAAAAAAAAGTATTTGCAAATTATGCAGTAAACAATAGTTCTTAAGGACATATGTCAAAAACAATGTCCAAAAACTAGATCCCAGTGTCTAGGCACTGGCATGACATTATTTATTATATGCCGTATTGCAATGTTCGTACAGCTATGTGTCACGTACTGTAATGACAAGAGTTGAATGACAGGAAAAAAATCACTGATTTCACATGCATCTAAATAAGTATGTTTATTTAACACTTCCTTGCTGACTTTGGCTACACACCTTTGAGGGACTGCTGATTAAGTCTAGAAGTGAATTACAGTGGTCGTCATTATCGCTATGAAATGCGCTATCAAAGCTTGAAAATCTAGATTTTCTTTCTGCATTATCAACTTCCCCTACAAGCTGATCAGATATTTTTGCACGATTGTTCAAAGATTCCTGTTGAGAAATCTCTGTACTTAACATTTCTACTTGGTTATTTAGATGTTGCTCTTTACCGTTTAGCTTTTCTCTTTCTCCCGTTATTCTTTCAATTTCCATAGCTTGATCTTTAATCTTTTCTTTCAATATTTCAATCTCATTCTCATACTCTTCAAGCTTTGGTTCTATAAATGAACGGTATTGATCCATTATTTCTTCTTCCATCTCCTGCCGTAACTGTTCTCTTTGCCTCTCAATTTGCTCATCTTTAGTCTCTAGCTCTCCCTCTCCCTCTGACGATTTGAAATCCCACTTTTCATCCCACTCTAGCTCACTTACCTCTTGTTCATCAGATTCTAAATGTGCGTTGTGCTCACTTTGCAAATTTTGCATTTGAGGTTTTAAATTCGTTAAACGTTCATACTGCCGTAACTGTTCTTCTTGACTCTTAATCTGCTTATTTTTAAGCTCTACCTCGTTCTTTAACTCTTCATATTTCCACTTTAGCTGAGCTACCTCTTGTTTATGAAATTCCTGATTTGTGTTTTGCTTATCATCTAAGCTTTGCATTTGAGATTTTAAATTCATTAACGATTTACTGTGTTCATCTCTCATGCGTTCTACTTCCTTTTCATTTTCACTTGCATCTTCTTCTAACTTATTCACTTCACCTTTCAGTTTCTCTCGTTCTGCATTAGCAATTTCCAACTTTTTCTTCAGGTCTTTCTTTTCTTCATATGCACCTTCAAGTTCTTGTATTTTCCCTTGCAGCTCTGTTGATATATTTTCTAGCTTCTCATCTTTTTGTGTTAGTCCAATTTGCAATTTTACGTTTTTTTGCTTTTCTTCTTCAAGTTTATTCTGTAAATCACTATTGCACTTCTCTAATGCTTCAATTTCTTGCTTAGCCTCCATGAGTTCCTGTTCTGATTTTTTTAGCTTTACTATGCAACTACTTAACAGCTGGTCTGATTCCTCTTGCAATTTTCTTACCTCACTTGTCAACTCTTCTTTTTCTGCATTAGCAACTTCCAGCCTCTTCTTTAGATCTTCTTTTTCTTTTTCATACACACTCTCAAGTTTTTGCACTCTTTCTTGCAGCTCTGTTGACATATTTGCTAGTTTTTCATTTTTTTGCTTTTCCTCTCCAAGTTCATTCTGTAAATTACTATTATGCTTTTCAAATTCTTGCTCAGCCTTGTCGAGCCTATGCTGTAAATTGTTCCTCAGTTCATTTAATTCTCTAATTTCTTGCTCAGCTTTTGTAAGCTTTTGATCTAGTTGTTGTGAATTAACTTTTGTTTGAGTTGCAATTGCCTGAGTTGCAATCTGCTGTGTATTAACCTTTGATACATTGTTGCTAGTGAAAGAAAGAATAGGATTGCTTTTAGCATCATTTTCAAGATCTTTCAGCTTTTCGTCTTGATTGATTACGATATGTTCGTTATTTTGCAGATTACTAACAGCCGGTGCAATGTTAGCATTTTTGTTCTTTTTCAATAATGCTTTTACAGCATCATGTAGAGAGAGGCCTTGAATATATAATTCCTCATTTTGTCTTATTAATTCCCAAAACTCCTCAGGTGGCGATTCAAAATCTTTACCATTAAACTGTAGTACTTTAGTTATACCAGAATTACTTACATTCATAACCATAGTACAGGTAAAAGTTTTCCCATCCTTGTCCTGCACAGGCCAAGTGCTTGTCATTTCATAATATGCATCCTCTTTAAATTCATAACGTCTTTCCTTACCTTTTCGGTAAGCGTATATGTCATGCTTTTTATCGCAATAGATATTCAATGTGCTAATATCCCTTTCTTGCTGTAAGATATCACTAATTCTTATTGGCTCACTTCTATTGTAATTAATAAGATTAATGTTTAACACTTTATCAGAATTGTTAGTTTCTACATAAAAAGCTCGAAGGTCTATGTCTTTGTCTCTAAAATACTTACTTATAGCTTTTTTTGCCTGATTTGCTAATTCTATAAAGTTTTTTTTAAAGCTCTTGTTGAAAGATAGATCTATATATGCTTGCTTCAAATTTTCATCATTTGTTAAATCCATGAGCAAGTCATAAACCTCCCATTTTTGCTGACAATGTTCTTCTAAAACAGTAATGCTATTTTTTCTTTTCAGTTCTGCTAATATATCTTTCAATATCGGGAAATTTGTTGACATAGTATACCCCCTATTACTATTGTTCTGATAATATATTTACTTTAGGAGTGATTAAGCTATCAAAACTCCTTTTATATTAACCTTTTTAGTTGAATTTAATTGCGAGCGTTAAACTCGACCTTAGTCGTTTTGTTTATTGTTGCTCACTACCTATTTATGTTACTGTACTAATAGTAGCACTAAGTTTTAGGCTATGCAAGAATTTCTATTGAACGTAAAGCTAGTAAACTTCAGAAATTGGTTATGCTAATTTTATAATAAAATGCAACCAATTCATGTTTATTACCAGTATACTGTGTCTCAGTACAATATTTTCTTTCCTAACGGACTTAGAATTGAGTTGAGTTAAAAATCCGATTTTATTTAATACTTTTCAAAGATGACAATATTTTGTAAAAATGGGTTTTGAATAGGACAATAATTAGGACAATAATATGGAAATTTTTCTTGATAGTGTTGATTTAAATGAAATTAAGGAGCTAAAAGAGTTCATTGGTGGTATAACAACTAATCCTTCTTTAATAGCAAAATCTGGACATAAAGATAAGTACGAAGATTTAGTAAGCGAAATATGTTCTATTATAAAAGGACCTGTTAGTGTTGAAGTTGTTGCAGATAGCCATGAAGATATGGTTAAGGAAGGCCTTAAGTTAGCGAAAATCGCTAGTAATATCGTAGTAAAGTTACCCCTTACACATGAAGGATTAATTTCTTGTAAAAGGTTGTGGACAGAACATAAAATACCTGCTAATATCACATTATGTTTTTCTCCTGGACAAGCACTGCTTGCCGCTAAGGCCGGTGCTTGTTTTATTTCTCCCTTTGTTGGTCGTCTTGATGATATAAGCTATGATGGCTTATCGCTAATAGAAGATATATGCACTATATATTCTAATTATAATTTTAAGACAAAAGTTCTTGTTGCATCAGTAAGAAGTCCAGCACATGTAATAGAAGCTGCACGGCTCGGTGCTCATTCAATTACTGTGCCAGCAAAAATACTTAGACAGTTAATTAATCATCCACTTACTGATCAAGGGCTCGCAATATTTGAAAAAGACTGGGGCGTAAAACAATAAATGACATTGCTAAAAAAGACATAAAAACACAATAATTTATATAAAAAGGACATAGGTACCATCTGTCCTTTAAAGACATGTAGGTCAATGATATGCGTAATTCAGCGTTTTAAACATGATAGTCCTCCACTAATAAAAAAGATTGAGAAAAATGTATACATCTACGACCGAAGTATAGCTAAAATATATTTTAACTGAAGATTATAGATTAATTTAATTGAAAAGTCTGCAGACGAAGATAGATTCCAAACTCTAGAACACCTTCATTACGAATAGTAAAAAGACTATCAGAATTTGTCAAGTAATTTTTATCGTAATTTTACGAACGTGCCATACCAGTAATTATATCTAGTTAAATTTGTAAAGTAATACAGTGTTTTCGATAGTTATAAAAAAGCTGGATTTCAGTGCTGGAGTAACATTTTGGAAATTGGGATGAAAAGAGGGAAAGTACTAGTTTGAAATTAAGTTTTCTGGATTCCAGCATCAAGTGCTGGAATGACAAGAGAGGAGCTCCAGGTACAGCTGTTACCTATAGAATGGCAGTACTAGAATGATAACAAACTGAATGATATATTTAATCTCTATACAGATGTACATCACGCACCGATTTCCATTCAAGGTAATGTCATTCCAGTATTGGAATCCAGTTAGATTTGCGAGTATAAAAGTAATACAACATTTTTGATGATTGAAGCCATTACTAGTATAACAAGAAAGGGAGTGCTGATTTCAGTGTTTATACGTTAGCCATGCATCTAAAAATTTATAAACAAAAGGTTACACTTCACAACTTTGTGATGGAATAAGTTTTTCAATGCTGTTGACGCAAAACTCAGTTGTATTATTAGCTATTTCATCGAATTTATCATTTATATCCTTACCTATTTTTTCATCTTTAATATATTCATACAGAGTTAAAATAGCTATAGTTGAACATATTGCGATGAAACCAACTTTTGCTGTAATAAGTAATGATAACCCACCTGCAAGTATGGACACTGCTCCAATAGCTAGGTTTATAATTTTATTTTGTGTTGATTGATTCTCTTTATCCTCTAAAACGTTTGATATTGCTTTTGAGGCAATTTTTATTGCTATTGCTGTAGTTGAGATTATAATAAACATCATAGCTATTTTTGCTAAGAGAAAAATTGATGGTAGAATTGTTACAAGAAACAATGAAGCACCTCCTATAAATAACCATTTCTCATTTATTTTTTTAGACTGATCTGTATTATTAGGCATTGTAAACCTCCACTTTCATTAATAGTTTATTCATATAATATGAAACATGCGATAGTCAAGATGTTTTTGTGTGGAGAAGCTTGCGATTGAGTTTTGGCATGTTATTTAAAATTCTTATATAATATTTTAAATGATTTTAAGAGAGAGTTAAATGCAGGATGCAGCTTTAGTTTTACAAGATGGCAAGTGCTTTTGGGGAAGATCGGTAGGTAAAAAGGGCAAATGTATAGGTGAAGTTTGTTTTATCACTGGTATGACCGGGTATCAACATACTATAACCGATCCTTCTTTTGCTAATCAAATCATAGCGTTCACTTTTCCTCATATCGGTAATGTTGGAATAAATCACAAAGATAATGAAGGAGAAAAAGTTTTTGCAAGTGGTGTGGTTATGCGTGAACTTTCTCCTATGTCTCACTCTTCTTCATATATTAGCTTAAATGATTGGTTGGAGAAAAATAATGTAGTTGGGATATCGGGAATTGATACTAGAGCTTTGACGAGATATTTGAGAAAACATGGATCTCAAAATGGAATGATATGTCCGTCAAGTGAGGCACATATATTAGATGAATTGAAGAAATACAAATCTGTAAATGGAATAGAAATAACTAAGAAAGTCGGTTTAATAAGTAATAACTTTAAAAGCGATCTTAATGCAAAATATAGAGTTGTAATTGTTGATTTCGGTGTAAAAATTAGTATAATCTCACGCTTAGTAGAACTTGATTGTACGATTGAATTAGTCAAACCAGATACAGGTTTTGCTCACAAAATATTAAGCATGAATCCAGATGGTATAGTGCTTTCAAATGGCCCTGGTGATCCACAAGAGATAGGAGAGAGTGTAATTTCAGAAATAGAAATTATTGTGAAATCTAAAATACCAGTTTTTGGTATATGCCTGGGCCATCAATTACTTGCAGTTACTTTGGGAGCAAAGACTGTCAAGATGGATATTGGTCATCGAGGGAGTAATCATCCAGTTTATGATCTGGAGAGTAAAAAAGTTGAGATAACTAGCCAAAATCATGGTTTTGTTGTTGATTCAGCTTCTCTTCCAAGTAACGTTGAAGTTACTCATATTTCTCTATTTGATAATAGTGTAGAGGGAATAATGATGAAGGATTGCCCAGTCTTTTCTGCTCAATATCATCCAGAAGAAGCGCCAGGTACGCATGATTCACATTATTTGTTTAGGCGTTTTATTGATAATATTTTGTTATATAAAATGAAATCTAACTGAAATCAGTTAGATTAGCTTTTATTACTTGATCTTTTGGATTTGGATGTTTAATATTAGGGATAATAAAACTTAAGTTAAGGTAGTGTTCTCTTAACAGATTTTTGTGGAGGAGTGACCGAGTGGTTAAAGGTAACAGACTGTAAATCTGTCCGCGTGTGCGTACGTAGGTTCGAATCCTACCTCCTCCATTGTGCGGGTATAGCTCAATGGTAGAGCTCTAGCCTTCCAAGCTAGTGACGTGGGTTCGACTCCCACTATCCGCTCTTTTTTTTGTTGTATTTATATAAAATCAACATATTATTTATTGATGTATTTGTATTTTAGGTAGAAGAGTTAAAGTTATGACAGCGATAGTAGAAGCATTTGGAAAGCCGCATGTAAACGTGGGAACGATAGGACATGTGGATCATGGGAAGACAACGTTAACAGCGGCGACAACAAAGCATTATGGTAGTTTTGTAGCATATGATCAAATAGATAAAGCGCCAGAAGAAAGAAAGAGAGGGATAACAATAGCAACAGCGCATGTTGAATATCAAACAGAAAAGAGACACTATGCACACGTTGATTGCCCTGGACATGCTGATTATGTAAAGAATATGATAGTAGGTGCAGCACAGATGGATGCAGCGATATTGGTAGTGTCAGGGGTTGATGGGCCGATGCCACAAACGAGAGAGCATATATTGCTGGCAAAACAGGTGGGTGTTGGATATATCGTGGTATATATAAATAAAGCTGATGTTGCTGATGCTGATATGATAGATTTGGTGGAAATGGAAGTGAGAGAGTTGCTGAGTAAGTATGGATTTCCAGGTGATGAAGTGCCTGTGATAGTTGGATCTGCATTAAAAGCATTAGAGGATGATAGTAGTGAGTATGGAAAGAAATCAATAGATAAATTGATGGAGAAGTTAGATGAGTATGTAGCAGTACCTCCAAGGCCTATAGATTTGCCGTTTTTGTTGCCAATAGAAGATGTATTTTCAATATCGGGCCGAGGGACGGTAGTAACAGGAAGAATAGAGAAGGGGGAGGTAAAGACAGGGGATGAGATAGAGATAATAGGTCTGAAAGCGACACAAAAGACGATATGTACTGGTGTTGAGATGTTTAAGAAGTTGCTAGATAAGGGAAGTGCAGGACTCAATGTAGGAATACTACTAAGAGGAACAAAGAGAGAAGAAGTGGAGAGAGGGCAAGTATTGGCAAAACCAGGTACAATAACCCCGCATAAGAAATTTAATGCGGAGGTATATATATTGAAGAAAGAAGAAGGAGGAAGGCATACACCATTTTTTGGAAATTATCAGCCACAGTTTTATTTAAGGACAACGGATGTAACTGGGAGCATAAAATTGCTAGATGGAAAGGAGATGGTAATGCCAGGGGACAATGTAAGTATAGAAGTAGAGTTGCAAGTACCAATAGCAATGGATAAAGGACTGCGTTTTGCGATAAGAGAAGGTGGTAGAACTGTTGGTTCTGGCGTTGTTTCGGAAATTTTAGAATGAGTATAATAACTAAGATGAAGCAAGATATATATATTAGAATCAAAGCTTTCGATTGTTCTTTATTGGAAAAGTGTATTCGGGAGTTTATTGATCAATTAAAGCAGTTTAATGCAGATTTATCTGGTCCGATTGCGTTGCCAAGAAAAGATTCTAAATTTACTGTTAATAGATCTCCTCATGTTGATAAAAAATCTCGTGAGCAATTTGAAATGAGAATTTCTAAGCGGTTAATTATTGTACATAATCCTACTTCTACTATGATGAAGATGCTTGCAGATTTATCTTTTTCTGCTGGTGTAGAAGTGGATTTAAAGGTTAAGGAAGTTAATATTTAGGAAAAGAAAATGAAGAGAATAAATTCGCTTAGGAGAATTGGTTTGTTAATGACGAATGTTGGCCATACTGCTATGTATTTTGATAATAGTCGCATGGCTGTAACCTTATTGCATCTCAGCGAAACTTATATTATCGATATAAAAGGACAAGATAAATGTGGCTACAATTCAGTCATTTTAGGCACGGGAGATTTAAAAAAAATAGCAAAACCTCAGTTGGAATATTTAAAGAAAAAGGGTATAAATAGTAAATGTAAATTATACGAAAGTAGATTAACTGATCTACTTGGAATAGAATGTGGTAAAAAGGTGGGGGTTAATCATTTTGTAGTTGGTCAATATCTTGATATTACGGGTTATTCTTTAGGCAAAGGGTTTGCTGGTGTGATGAAGCGGCATAACTTCAGTGGGCTTAGGGCATCTCATGGCGTTTCTATTGCTCATAGATCACAAGGTTCTACTGGTCAATGTCAAGATCCTGGTAGAGTATTCAAAGGGAAGAAAATGGCTGGTCATTTAGGTAATAGCAGAGTAACTGTACAGAATATGAAAATATTATCCATTGATTATGAAAATAGCATAATTGCTGTAAAGGGTAATAATGTTCCTGGGTTTAAAAACTCTTATGTTTTTGTGAGAGATGCAGTTAAAAAGCCTTTACATAAAGATGTTCCTTTTCCAGTAGGTCTGCTGTTGAATATGAGTGATAATGCTAATAATTTGGTGAGTTAGTTATGGAATGTGAATTAGTTGATCTATCTAATAATAATGTAGGTAGTGTTGAGCTTAATCCCTTGATATTTTCTGCCAAGCAAAAATTGAGTGTTTTGCATGATATAGTGAGATGGCAATTAGCAAAGAGAAGAGTTGGTGCTCATAAAACAAAGGGTATCAGTGATGTTTCTGGTACAACAGCTAAGCCGTATGGTCAAAAACGTACCGGTAGGGCGAGACAGGGGAGCTTGCGATCTCCTCAGTTTAGAGGTGGTGGAATTATTTTTGGTCCTGTTGTGAGGAGTCATGCTTATTCTCTTAATAAAAAAGTACGTAAATTTGGTTTGAAAATTGCTTTATCTCTAAAATATTTAAATAATCAAGTTATTATTCTTGATAGTTTAAATGTTGATGTGAAGAAAACATCTAAAATGTGTGAATATATTAAAAATTTTAAATTTTCTTCTTTTTTAATAGTTGGTGATTATGGAGATGATTTGTTACGTGCTGCTAAAAATTTGCATCATGTAGATTTAATCAAACCTATTGGGTTAAATGCTTTTGATATATTGAATCATGAATGCGTGATGTTAACAAAAGACACTTTAAAGCATCTTGAAGGTAGATTGTTATGATTAAATATAATAATATAATAAAATCTCCTGTAATCACAGAAAAGGCTTCTCTTTTAAGAGAGAAGTTTAATAAATACTCTTTGTATGTTTTTGTAAATGTAAATAAGCGTCAAATAAAATCGGCAATAGAGTCTTTATTTAATGTCAAAACTTCTTCTATAAATGTTATTAGAGTTAAACCTAAATATAGACGTTTCAGGGGTGTGATTGGTTATAAAAAACAGAGAAAAAAGGTTTATTTTTCTTTGATAGGTGGTCAAAAATTAGATATAATGAGCGTTTAATATGGGTATGAAATTTTTTAATCCTGTTACTCCGTCTTCTCGTGGGACTATATTGATAAGTAAAATTGGTTTATCAAAAGATAAGCCGGAGAAGTCTCTTGTATTTGGTAAGAAATCTAGTGGTGGAAGGAATAATCATGGTAGAATTACAACTCGTCACAGGGGTGGTGGTCACAAGAAGAAGTATAGAGTTATAGATTTTAAACGTAATAGAAGTGATCAGGGTATAGTTGAGAAAATAGAGTATGATCCAAATAGAAGTGGATTTTTAGCATTAATATCATATAAGGAGGATGATGCTAAATCTTATATATTAGCTCCTCAAGGTATGAAGCCTGGTGATGTTGTGATAGCTGGAGATGATGCTGATATTCTGCCAGGTAATTGTTTATTGTTGAAGTATATACCTGTTGGTTCTTTTGTTCATAACGTTGAATTGAAACCAGGTGGTGGTGCTGTAATTGCTAGAGCTGCGGGTTGTTGTGCGCAAATTGTTGGTCGTGATGGTCAATATGTTTTATTGCGGCTTAGATCTGGTCAAGTTAGGTTGATTTTATCTTCTTGTAAAGCTACTATTGGTACAGTGTCTAATCTTGATCATAAGAATAGAAAGTTAGGTAAGGCTGGGAGAAGTAGGTGGCTTGGAATTAGACCTGCTGTGCGTGGAGTTGCAATGAATCCGATTGATCACCCTCATGGAGGTGGAGAGGGGAAAACTTCTGGCGGTCGTCATCCTGTTACTCCTTGGGGTGTTGCAACAAAAGGAAAGAAAACTAGGAAAAAAAATAAATCTAGTGATAAGTATATAAAAAAATTGAAAGGTTAATTTATGAGTAGATCTGTATGGAAACCACCTTTTTTACACCCATCTGTACTAAGATTAGTTCAGAGAGCTTTAAAAGAGGGTTCTATTAATAAGGTGATAAAAATTCATTCCAGGGCTTCTGTAATTCTTCCTAATTGTTTGGGTTTAAAGTTTGCTGTTTATAATGGTAAAGATTACATTCCTGTTAGTGTTGATAATCAGAATATGATAGGTCATAAATTTGGTGAATTTTCACCTACTCGTAAATTTACTGGGCACGGTGGTGATAAAAAGGCAACAAGAAGATAGGTAATTGATATGAAAAATAGGGATATAATGGTTGAGGCTGGTTCTAGGGTTTTAAGATCCACTCCTCGCAAATTGAATTTGGTTGCTGATTTAGTACGTAATAAAAAAGTTTCTTTTGCTAATGTACAATTAAGATTTTGTGAAAAAAAGGCTGCTGGTTTTGTAATGAAGGTGTTGAATTCTGCAATTGCTAATGCTCAAAATAATTATGGATTGAACATTGATAATTTATATATAAAGGAAATTTTAATAGGTAAGTCCCTTACTTTGCGTAGAGTATATCCAAAAGCTATGGGTAGGGCTAATAGAATGAGTAAATTTTATAGTAATATAACTATAAAATTGAAAGAAATTGTATGATTTATAGAAATGGAAAGTTAATAAGGAAAGTGTAAAAATATGGGACAGAAGGTTAATCCTAAAGTATTTAGATTACAAGTAAATAGTAATACCTGGGATTCTGTTTGGTGTGCTACAGACGATTATAAACAGAGATTGCATCACGATCTATTCATTCGCAGTTATATAAATGAATCCTTTAAGCATGCTGGTATTTCTAAAGTAACTGTAGAGCGTACAGTTACTTTAGTGTCTGTAATAATACATTCTTCTAAACCTGGAGTTATAATAGGTAAGAAAGGTTTGGATGTTGAGAAGATAAAGCAAAAGATAGCTAAAAAAGTAGAAAGTAGTGTCGAAGTGAATGTAGTAGGAGTTAAAAAGTCTGAAATAGATGCAACTTTAATATCAAGGAGTATTACACATCAGCTAGAAAAAAGGATTTCATGTAGAAGAGCGATGAAAAAAGCTATTCAAAATTGTTTGAAGATGGGTGCTGAGGGTATTAAAGTAAGTTGCTCTGGGCGTCTTGGCGGAGCTGAAATAGCTCGTACTGAATGGTACAAAGAAGGTCGTTTGCCTTTACACACTTTGCGTGCTAATATAGATTATGCTTTTTGTGAAGCGAAGACTATATGTGGTATTATAGGAGTTAAAGTTTGGGTTTATGTTGGTAGTTAAGGTATATTGAAATGTTTGTTCCCAAAAAGAGTAAATATAAAAAGGTATTTAAGGGGAGAATCAAGGGTAATACTAAGGGTGGTAGCACGCTGTCTTTTGGAGATTATGGATTAAAAGCTATGGAAGTAGGTAAGGTTCAGTCTAAGCATATTGAAACTGCAAGGCGCGTAATATCTAGAACGTTAAAACGCTCTGGTAAAGTGTGGATAAGAATTTTTCCTGATACCCCGGTTAGTAAAAAGCCAGCAGATGTACGTATGGGTAAAGGGAAAGGTAGTGTTGAATTTTGGGTATTTAAAGCTAAGCCCGGTAGGGTTTTGTTTGAAATTAGTAGTGATGTTCCCATGCATTTAGCAAGATTGGCGCTTGAAAAAGCGACTGCTAAGCTTCCTATGAAGTGTAAATTTATATCTAATCATAATTGAACGGAGTTGTAATGGATATAGTTAAATTTGAATCAGAATCTTCACAAGGATTACATCAACTTCTTGTGAATTTGAGGAAAGAATTTGTTAATTTGTCTTTTTTTCAAAAAAAGCTGGGCCAGTGCAATAATTTTTCGCGTTTTAGCTCAATAAGAAAGAGCATAGCTCGTAGTCTAACTGTATTAAATAGAAGAAAGAGAGAGGGAAAAAATGCCTAAGAAGGTTTTTTGTGGTGTCGTAACTAATGCTGAGTTTGATAAGACTGTAAAGGTTTCGGTGTTACAAGTGTATAAGGATAGGCTGTATAAAAAAGTTATTAAAAAATACAAGAAGTATACAGCACATGATGAGAATAATAGTTGCAAAAAGGGAGATAGGGTTTTAATACAGGAACATAAGCCTATTTCTGTTACTAAAAAATGGGTTGTTATTAATAGCTAAAATGGAATAGATATTTATATGATTCAAAAAAATACATTATTAGAAGTAGCTGATAATTCTGGTGCGCGTGCAGTGCTTTGTATTGGCTTGTTAGGTGGTAGGAAATCTGCATCTGTAGGTGATACGGTTATTATATCTACTAAGTCTATTAACCCAAAAGGTAAAGTTGAAAAAGGAAAAGTATATAAAGCAGTTGTTGTTAGAGTAAAAAATAGTGTTAAGAAATCTGATGGTTCTGTAATTCGTTTTTCTAGCAATGCTGTGGTTTTAATTAATGATCAAGGTGAACCACTTGGTACTCGGGTGTTTGGTCCAGTAAAAAAGTTATTATCTGGTTCTTTTATGAAAATAATGTCATTAGCTGATGAGGTTTTATAATGAGTGCTAAAATAAAAAGTGGTGATGATATTATAGTTTTAACTGGTAAAGATAAGAGAAAAATTGGTAAGGTAATCAAAGTTATAATACGTGATGCTAAAAAGAAAGTAGTTGTTTCTGGCGTAAATGTGTGTAAGAGACATACTAAACCAAGAGCTGGTAGTGGTGGTGGTATATTGAATAAAGAGTTAGCTATTGATGTATCTAATGTTGCAATATTGGATCCTAAGTGTAAAACTCCAACTAAAGTAGGATTTAAGATTATAGATGGTAGAAAAGTGCGTTTTGCAAAAGTTTCTGGAGAAGTGATAGATTAGGTTGATATGTTTAGACAATTGTATAAAGATAATATAGTAAAATCCTTAAAGGATAAGTTTAATTACGGCAATGTAATGCAAGTGCCTAAACTTGTCAAGGTGTGTATCAATATGGGCGTTGGAGATGCTGCTACGGACAATAAAGCGATAAATGAGCCATTTGATAATCTACATTTGATTGCTGGGCAAAAGCCTGTGTTAACCTTTGCAAAAAAATCTATTTCTGGTTTCAAAATTAGAAAAGGTGCAACTGTAGGTTGTAAAGTGACTTTGCGTAGAAATAAAATGTATGAATTCTTAGAAAGATTAATATATATTGCTTTGCCAAGGGAAAAAGATTTTAGAGGGTTTAGTGTGAAGCAATTTGATGGTCATGGTAATTTTTCCTTTGGTATCAAGGAGCATATATCATTTTTAGAAATAGACTATGATAAAATAAGTAAAATTAGGGGTATGGATATTAATATTATAACGACTGCAGTTAGTGATAAGGAAGCAAAGGAATTATTACTGGCTCTTAAATTCCCTTTTTTTGATAATTGAGAGAAAATATATATGGCAAAAAAATCCATGATACAGAAGAATCTTCGTAGAATAAAGTTATGCGATCAGTATAGGGAGAGAAGGGAAGAATTAAAATCTATAATGAATAATAAGGATTTATCTATTACAAAAAGGTTTGCAGCTCAAAGTAAGCTGATTAAAAAATTGCCTAGAGATTCTTCTAAAATCAGAATTAGGAATAGATGCGCTTTAACTGGTAGGCCGAGAGCAGTATATAGAAAATTTGGTTTATGTAGGATTGTTTTACGTGATTTGTGTTCTTTTGGACAAGTTCCAGGGGTTACAAAATCTAGTTGGTAAATGTGATATAAGGAGTGTAATAGTGTCGTTATCTGATAGTATTGGTGATTTTTTAACAAGAATACGTAATGCTCAATTGGCAATGCATAGGGAAACAAGAGTCCTATTCTCTAAAGTGAATTCTTCTATATTGAAGATCTTAAAAGAGGAAGGCTATATTCTTAATTATAAAAAGCAAGAGAGTGATAGTGTCCCTTCGCTTGTTGTGCAGTTGAAGTATTATGATAAATCACCTGTGATTAATGATATAGCTAGGGTATCAAAGCCCGGTTGTCGTTGTTATTCTAAGTGTAAGGACATTTCTAAAGCATATAATGGTCTTGGAATTTTTATTATATCTACGCCGAAAGGAGTGATGACCGATCATAATGCACGTAGATTAAAAGTTGGTGGAGAAGTTTTGTGTCGTGTATTTTAAATGATAGGAGAAATGTATGTCTCGTATAGGTGCCGCACCTATCAATATTCCTGCTGATCTTTCAGTTGAATATAATGATGGTAGGGTATTAATAAGAAGTGTTAGGGCAGAAAAAGAGCTGAACTTGTGTAGTGGCATTCTGTGTCAGATAGTTGATAATCAATTGTTACTTTCTGTTGATCAAGGCAGGGATGATTATGATAAAATAAAATCTATATGGGGCACTTATAGAAGTAATATTAATAACATGATTAACGGTATGGTTAATGATTTTTCTGTTGATCTTGAGATTAATGGTGTAGGGTATAAAGCAGAATGTGATGATAAGTATTTGACTTTATATCTTGGTTATAGTCATAATATTAAGTATAAAGTGCCTAAAGATGTTGAGATTAAGTGTATAAAGCCAACCCATTTAGTGATTTGCGGTATGGATAAGCAAAAAGTCTATATGGTGGCTTCTGATATATGCAAAATTAGAAAATATGATCCTTATAAAGGTAAGGGTATTGTAATAAAAGGCAAATTTATGCTGCGTAAGGTTGTAAATAAAAAGAAGTAATTAAAATGAAAAGATTGTATAATTTTTTAAGTAGCTATGAAAAAAGGAAACTTCGTAATAGAGCGAAGCTCGATAAGAGCGCTGGGCGTTTACGTATATCCATATTTAAGTCTAATAAACATTTTTACGTTCAGTTGATTAACGATGCAAAAGGAACAACCCTAGCTTCTGCTTCTACTTTGGATGATAAAATTAGGAATGTATGTAAAGGTAGGGTCAATGCTGAAACTATAAAACAGGTTTCTTCTTTATTGATTGAGCGTCTGTCTAGTACAAAATTGCAGCAGCGGTTCGTCTTTGATCGGGGGGCATATAAGTATACAGGATTGATTTCTCAATTTGCTGAAGCTTTAAGAAGCTCTGGATTTGAATTTTAGAAGGTTTGAAGTATGGCTGTAAAGAATTTACAAAATAATAATGATTTATCAGAACTTTTGGTTTCAGTCCGAAGGGTAACAACGGTTACTAAAGGTGGTAGAAGATTTTCATTTTCAACTTTGGTTGTTGTTGGTGATGGTAAGGGTAGGGTAGGATGTGGAATAGGTAAACACGCAGAGGTTGCTGAAGCAAGAGTGAAAGCTGTAAATGCTGCAAAGAAGTCGATGATTAGGGTGTACTTACGTGAAGGTAGAACTTTACATCATGATATTAAAGTTAAATTTTGTTCTGGTGAGATAGTTTTAAGAGCTGCAAGAGCTGGAACAGGTATTATTGCTGGTGGAGCAATGAGGTCGGTTTTTGAGGTATTAGGTATAAAGGATGTGGTAGCTAAGTCTACTAGATCAAATGATCCTCATAATATTATATGTGCAGTATTTAAGGCTTTTGATGTTATGTTATCTCCTCGCCAAGTGGCAGGTAAGAGGGGTAAAAAGATTAGTGAGATAGTTGGAAATAGGTAAAGTATGAATGATGCTGTAAAATTAAATTCTGTATTTACCAAATTATCTAAGAAAAAGAAGCCTAAATTATTAGGTAGAGGTATTGGTTGTGGTAAAGGTAAAACATCTGGTAGGGGGCATAAAGGGCAAAAAGCGAGAAATGGCGTTTCTATAAATGGTTTTGAAGGTGGACAGCAGTCTATATATACTCGTTTACCTAAAAGAGGTTTTAAGCCTATACGCAAAAACTTATACTCTATATTTAATGTTGGTGATGTACAGTGCTTAATGGAAGCTAAAAAAATAGTCAAGGATTCTATCATAGATAAGGAGCTACTGCATAAATTAGGTTTTATCAGATCTGTTAAAAGTAAAATCAAACTTCTTAATAAGGGTAAATTAAGCGAAAAATTTGTGTTTCATGTTGATTTTGCATCAGAAGCTGCAAAAAGATCTGTAGCTTCAGTTGGTGGTAGTGTAGAGATACTATCATGAATTATGAACAGTAAATTTGCATTTGATAGTTTGGGTTCTACGTTATTATATAAAACTGATTTACTAAAGCGTATATTTTTTACGCTGATGGCTTTAGTTTGTTATCGTTTAGGCACTTATGTTCCTATTCCTGGAATTAATCTTGATATAATCAATGATATATTTCCAAAAGAGAGTTCTGGTATTTTTGGAGTATTTAATTTATTTTCTGGTGGCGCTTTAGCTAGAATGACGATCTTGGCGTTAAACGTTATGCCATACATAGTTGCATCCATAGTTATGCAATTATTGTCTTCTGCCGTTAAAGGAATCAATGAAATTAAAAATGACGGAGAGTTGGGACGTCGAAAGATGAACTCTTATATACGCTATATGACTATAGTGTTTTGTATCTTTCAATCAATTACGATCTTAATAGGGTTAGAAAGAATGAATAGAGAAGGGGTATTAGTTGTAGTTGAACCTGGTATTATGTTTCGTACTATAGGTGTCTTTAGCCTTTTAGGTGGAACTATATTTTTAATATGGCTTGGTGAGCGGATCAGTGTGAGCGGTATAGGCAATGGTATCTCATTAATCATTTTTACTGGCATAACATCTGAATTACATAATGCTTTATCATCTCTGCTAACATTAAATAAAAATGGTAGTATGTCGTTTTTCATTACCCTTTTTGTTATAGCATTGTTTTTTTTACTGCTCCTTTTAGTCATTTTTATAGAATCTTCTTATAGAAAGGTAATTGTTCAATATCCCAAAAAACAGTTTAAAAAATTACATAATGATGATTTTACTTACATTCCATTGAAGATCAATTTATCTGGTGTAATACCAACTATTTTTGCTAACGCAATTTTATTAACGCCTATTTCAATTGCAAATTTCTATAAAGGTCATGCCATTGCTGATTTTATTTTAAACTACTTTATGGCAAATAAAGTGATGTACATTATAACTTACTTAATACTCATAGTACTTTTTAATTTTTTCTATACCAATTTTATATTTAATCCAGAGGAAAATGCTGATTTTCTTAGGAAAAATGGTGGTTTTATTCCTGGTAGAGGACCTGGAAAACATACTTCTGATTATCTTCAAGATATAGTTTTTAAATTAACATTTATTGGGTCTGCGTATTTGGTGGTAATATGTACTATACCTGAAATTATGAGGTATCATTATGATATACCATTTATTTTTGGTGGGACGAGCTTGCTGATTATAGTTAACGTTATTACTGATACTATTATGCAAGTACAATCTTATGTTTTTTCAAATAGGTACAATAGTTGGATAAAGAAATATGAGTCTAAAACAAGGAGAATAAAGTGATTATTACAATTTTTGGTCCTCCTGGCTCTGGTAAGGGTACTCAGTCCAGTTTGTTAATAGCAAAGTATAATTTTAAATTAGTTTCAGCAGGAGATTTATTAAGGAATATTATATCTAGTGGGAGTAAATTAGGTAAAGGAATAAAGGATACTGTTGAATCTGGTAATTTAATTCAAGATGAAGTTATATGTAAATTATTGTGTGACCAGCTTGCATTAATAGATGGTGATTTTTTGTTAGATGGTTTTCCAAGAAATTTAAATCAAGCTCATTTTTTAACTCAAGTTTTGCAAAAAAGATGCAATAGGGATGTTGATCTTGTAATTGAGTTGCAGCTTGACGATAATATTGCAATTGATAGATTAAAAGATCGTCTTACTTGTTTGGATTGTAAAAGTATATATAGTATATCTTCTTTTAAGAATACTACTTGTGCTAAATGTAAAAGTACGAGATTGGAGAAGAGAATTGATGATGCTAATATGCTTGCAATTAATAAGAGGATAAGAGAATATCATTCTCAGATAGAGGGTTTGCGCGAGTATTATAAGGAAAAGTTGTTAACAATTAACGCTAATTTGAGTGTTGATAGAGTAATGCAAGAGATTGAAAGTAAAATTTCTTGTAATTTGATTTGACTATAAGTTGTTTTATGGTATAAATTAAGAGTTATTATTAATAAAGTATCGAGGTATCAGTGGCACGTATTGCAGGCATAAATGTTCCGGTGAAGAAGTCTATTCCTTTTGCATTAACTTATATACATGGTATAGGTATTACTACTGCGAATATAATTTGTCGTAGCTGTAAAATTGATGAGCGTAAGCGTGTTTCAGAATTACAAGATGAAGATATAGAGAAAATTAGTAATTTTATTAGGCAAAAGTATGTCATAGAGGGTGAGCTCAGAAAAAAAGTGGCTATGGATATAAAATCTTTAATGGAAATCGGTTGCTATAGAGGATTAAGGCACAGAAAAGGTTTGCCTGTGAGGGGACAAAGAACCCATACTAATGCTAAAACTCGTAAAGGCAGATCTAAATTGCCTATTGCTGGAAAAAAATAAAATTTGTTATTATCGTGAGTTTTTATGAAAAAAGTTAAAACGGTTGGTAAGAATACAAAAAGGTTTATTACTGGTATTGTCCATATTCGTGCAACTTTTAATAATACTTTTGTAAATGTGACTGATGTTTGTGGTAATACGCTTTACCAGACTTCTGTTGGTGCATGTGGTTTTTCTGGTTCGAGAAAATCCACACCTTATGCTGCAGGTAAGGTTGCCGATTCTGCTGCGAAGAAAGTAATAGAGAGATTTGGTATGAAGGTTGTTTCTGTAATAATTCGTGGTCCTGGTTTTGGTGCAGAAGCTGCAGTTAAAGCACTTAGGAATTGTGGATTGACTGTCACTTCAATTGCAGATAAAACGGCGATACCTCATAATGGGTGTAGACTAAGGAAAAAAAGAAGAGTATAGGATATTTGGAAGGTTTTTGTATGTATTATAGTGATAATGTCTCTTTCTGTGGAAATTTAGATAGATTAACTAAGCCTAATGCGATTAAGGTAATATCAGGTGATTCAAGTAAAAAAGGTGATATAGTTCTAGAACCTTTGGAAAGTGGTTTTGCTTTAACGTTGGGTCATGCATTAAGGCGTGTAATGTTGTCTTCTCTTTGCGGTAGTGCTGTTTATGGAATAAAAATTGAAGGCGTGAATCATGAATTTACTTCGATCCAAGGAGTTAGGGAAGACATAACTGATATAGCATTAAATATGGGCATGTTGAGATGTAAGCTAAATAACACGTCTAATAAGTGCTTAAATTTGAGCGCTAAAGGGCCTTGTCAAGTATTAGCTGGAATGATAGAAACTGATGACCAATGCTCTATTGTTAATAAAGATTTGGTGATATGTACACTAGGTCAAGATGTGGAGCTTAACATTACTATATATGTTGCTAGCGGAAAAGGTTATCTTCCTGTAAATAAATATAAAGAAAATGAATTTTTAAAATTTATGAATGAACAAGATTTAATTGGTTTCATTCCAGTTAATGCTTTATATAGTCCTGTTGAGAGGGTTTCGTATAGAGTAGAGAATAGTCGTGTTGGTCAAGTTACTGATAAAGATAAGCTAATATTGTCAATTGAAACTGATGGTACAATCTCTCCAAGTCAAGCTGTTGACTATGCTGCAAGAATATTACAGGAGCAATTTCAGCCTTTTATTAGTTCTGATATGAGTTATAAAAAATCGCAGGTTTCTTTGTCTAGTGGTGCTAAAGATTTGGGCTATGATCCTGTTCTATTGCGTAAAGTAGATGAAATGGAATTATCTGTTAGATCTCATAACTGTCTGAAAAATGAAAATATCACTTATATAGGTGATCTTGTGCAAAAGACGGAAGTTGAAATGTTAAGAACTGCTAATTTTGGCCGAAAGTCTTTGAATGAAATCAAGTCAATTTTAAATAATTCAGGTTTGTCTTTGGGTATGAATATACCAAATTGGCCGCCTAAGGATATAGATGAACTGGCTAAACAACATACTGATGAGGATTAGGTAGTATATGAAACATGGAATAAAGAAAAATAAACTGTCTCGTTGTACCGAGCATAGGTTATCAATGTTAAAGAATCTATCTATCTCGTTAATTAATCATGAGCAGATTGTAACTACTTTACCAAAGGCTAAAGCACTTCGTCCATATGTGGAAAAGTTTATTACAATTGCTAAGAATAACGATTCTTTACATGGTAGAAGGCTTTTGCTTTCACGTCTTCATAATAGTAAGTTAGTAGTTGATAAATTATTAAGCGTTCTAGCTAATCGTTATCAAGACCGTAAAGGTGGATATTCTAGAATAATAAAATTTGGTACTCGAAAGGGTGATTGCGCTCCAATGGCAGTGATAGAGCTAGTTGATAGAGATATTTCAGCAAAAGGTGAGATTTATAGTAAAAATAAAAAAGGAAGCAAAGTAGTTACACAAAGCTAATTATTCTTTTTATGATAAGTAGGTTACGCTATTTTGTAGGTTACTTTGGAGAATTGTTAGTTTCGATATATTTAAAGCTGAAATTCTATAATGTTATAAAACGTCGCTTCCGTTGTAAGTTGGGTGAAATTGACTTAATTGTATCTAAAAAAAGGGAGCTGATTTTTATAGAAGTTAAAACAAGTTTATTTGGAAAAGAAGTACCGATATCTCATTTTCAGTGTCAGTCTATTATAAATTCTTCTAAATATTTCTTAAGTAAAAATCTTGATTTTTTAGATTATTCAGTCAGATATGATTTATGTTTTCTTTCCTTAAGGAGAAGACCTATTTATATAAAAAATGCTTGGATTGAACAATGGTAGCTTAAATAATTTAGATTTACTAGAACAGGTAATTGAATATGAAAAACAATAATTTAGTTTCATCTTATGCTAGAGCACTGTTTCATGTCTCAGGAAGCAGATTAGGTATTATAAGAAAAGAAGTAGAATTTTTGTTAGCTTTTTTTAAAGATCAAGATGTTTTTGTGTATCTATCTCATCCTATGGTTTCTCTTTTGCACAAAAAAGAAGCGATACTTTCTATAAAGGAGAACTTGAGTGAAAACTTAGTCAAATTTATTATGGTTACACTTGCAAACAAGCGCTCCCGTTTATTAATCCTTATACTAGAAAAATTCTTAAATCTTGTAAGGGAAAGTGAAAATGAATTGGAAATTACTATAAAATCAGCAGAGATTTTAAAGAAACCTGATATAAAAATAATTACTGAATCTTTGAACTTTCTTGGTAAAATAATAAAAGTCAGTCATGTGGTTGATCCTTCTATACTAGGTGGCTTTGTAGTTAGGTATGGTTTTAACTTGATTGATGCTTCGCTTAAGAGTTATTTGGATAGATTGGTTGATTTGAGTAAAATGGAAATGTTGAAAATAAGGAATTGTATATGAAGAATAGCATAAATGCCTCTGAAGTAGTAAACATAATAAAAGAGAAGGTTGAGACATTTGATAATCCTATAAAACGAGAAAATATAGGTGAAGTAATTTCAGTAACGGATGGTATCACATTGGTCTATGGGCTGGAAAAAGCAAAGTTTGGTGAAAAGGTATCTTTTGTAAGCGGTGTAGAAGGAATAGTTCTTGATTTAGATCATGATACAGCTGGAATAGTTGTGCTTGGCAATGACCGTGATGTAAAAGAAGGGGACGTTGTAAAATGTAGTGGTGATGTTGTACAGGTGCCTGTAGGTCATGAATTATTAGGGAGAGTTGTAAATGCATTAGGCGATCCTATAGACGATGGCGGAGAAATTAGAGCCAAGAACAAAATGTATATAGAATCTAGAGCGCCAGGTATTATTGACCGTAAATCTGTGCATGAACCTCTGCAGACAGGAATTAAAATTATAGATTTGTTGATTCCTATAGGTAGAGGGCAACGTGAATTAATTATTGGCGATAGACAAATTGGTAAAACCACTATTGCGATTGATACTATTATCAATCAGAAGAAGATTAATGATGAGGTAAACGAAAATCAAAAAATTTACTGTGTTTATGTTGCTATTGGACAAAAAATTTCGACAGTAGCAAAAGTGGTGAATAAGCTAAAAGAAAGTGGAGCATTAGAGTATACAACTGTAGTTGTGGCTAGCGCATCTGACTGCGCGCCTATGCAATTTTTAGCACCTTATACCGGTTGCACTATTGGAGAATTTTTCCGTGATAATGGAATGCATTGCTTGGTGGTATATGATGATTTATCTAAGCATGCTGTGGCATATAGGCAGATGTCCTTGTTGCTCAGACGTCCTCCTGGTCGTGAAGCTTATCCTGGAGATATATTCTATGTACACTCTCGCTTGCTTGAAAGAGCTGCCAAAATGTCTGATGAAAAAGGACAGGGATCTTTGACTGCTTTGCCGATTATTGAGACTCAGGCTGGGGATGTATCTGCATATGTTCCAACTAATGTGATTTCAATTACCGATGGACAAATTTTTCTTGAGTCTGAATTGTTTCACAAAGGATTTCGCCCTGCAGTGAATATAGGTTTATCGGTTTCTCGGGTTGGCTCTGCTGCACAATTGAAATCTGTGAAAAAAGTTGCTGGTTCTATAAAGCTGGGTTTGGCCCAATATAGAGAACTGGAAGACTTTGCTAAATTTGGTTCTGATCTTGATGCTACTGTTCAATTGTCCTTAAACAAAGGTAAATACCTTATTGAATTATTAAAGCAAAAACAGTATTCACCTATGCAAATAGAAGAGCAAGTATTGCTTATGTATATCTTTTCTAATCTGTATGGTCAATTAAATAAGGTACAGGTGAGTAACATCAATAGGTTCGAGTGTGATCTTATCAATTATTTTCAAACTGTTCACCCTGGAGTTTTAAAAAAGTTGTCAGGTGACATGAATGATGATATAAAAGATGATGTTCTTGGTATTGTGAGTGATTTTGTCACTCAATTTAATTGCGTTTAGGCGGTGATTATGACTTCATCCATTGTTAACAAGTTTCCTATTACAAGGGAAGGTTTTGAGAGTATGCAAGTCGAACTTGAGAAATTAAAGGAAGAAAAACCTTCTATCATACAGGCTATTTCTGATGCTCGTGATCAAGGCGATTTATCTGAAAATGCAGAATATCATGCAGCACGGGAAAGATTAAGTTTTATTGAAGGCCGCATAATTGAGGTAGAAAGTAAACTTTCACATGCAGAAGTGATAGAAGTAAAAAATTTGTCTGGTGATACAGTAATGTTTGGTGCAACTGTTACGGTAAGCATGCTCGGTGATGATAACAGTGAAATTGAATATGTTTATAAGATTGTAGGTGGGTATGAAGCTGATGCTTCAAAGCAGTTGATCTCTACGGATTCACCACTCGGTAGTGCTTTAATTGGCAAAAAAGTTGGTGATTATGTGGAAGTGATAGTGCCAAATGGAGAGAAATTGTATAAAATAGTTAAGATTGAGTTTAAGTAAATCATGGTACAAGTAACTTATCCTTCAATTGATCTGTCTCTCATTTCTTCTGTGGAAGATATATTAGAGGATGTGCGTTCCGGTAAATTATTCATTTTAGTTGATAATGAAAATAGAGAGAATGAAGGTGATTTGGTTGTTTTAGCTGAAAAGGTGAAACCAGAACATATTGCTTTTATGGTTAGGTATGGCACTGGTATTGTGTTTTTAGCTATGACAAAGTTTTACATGAATAAACTTAGCCTTGAATTTATGAAGAGAAGTAATGTAGATGAAGCACTTATTCCTCACACTGCATTTACTACGTCAATCGATGCTCGTTATGGTATTACAACGGGTGTTTCTGCTCATGATAGAACGCATACGATACTTACCGCTATTGATAGAAAAAGTACTAAGGATGATATTATTACCCCTGGTCATGTTTTTCCTATTATTGCAAGTGAGGGCGGGGTTTTAGCACGCAACGGTCATACTGAGGCAAGTGTTGAGATAGCAAAATTGGTTGGATCTAGTCATGCGGCTGTAGGATGTGAATTAGTGAATGATGATGGCTCTATGATGCGCTTACCCCAGTTGCTTGAATTTGCTGAACAACACAAAATTAAGTTAACTACCATTGATAAACTTATCAGTTACGTTCAAAATTTAAACTAGCGTTTATAAATTCGTATAGTTTAAATGTTAAAATGTAAAATTCCTAAAAGTTATACAAACAAGGAACTTCCATGTCTAAGCTTTTTGTTTTACTATTTTTTTTCGTATACTGTAATAGCGCTTACTCTGTTAGTATTATTAGAGATAGTGAAGTGGAAGCGGTAGTTAAGGATCTAGCGCAACCTTTATTTTCTGCTGCGGGTATTGATAATGATAAAATAAAAGTTTTTATAGTTGATGATAGATCGATTAATGCTTTTGTAATTAACAATAATAGCATTTTCATTCATTTAGGGCTTTTACAATATTCGACTCAACCTTATGTCTTACTTGGTATATTAGCACATGAAATTGCTCATATATCTGCTGGTCATATATTACAAATGAGTAGTGCTGTAGGTTATTTTCAATCAATAGCAATGATTAGTTATATGGTAGGATTAGTTTCTAGTATTGTTATTAACCCTCAGGTTGCGAGTGCAATCTTGCTTAGTGGTGTAACGCTTAGTTCAAGGTTGTTTTTTAACTATTCTCAAGAGCAAGAGAGTGTAGCAGATAGCTATGCTTTAAGATACCTAGATGAATCTGGCTATGATAATTTTGGCATGAAAGAGATTTTTGACTATTTTAAGAGTATTGAGCATGAAAACACTGAAGAGTATTTCCGCACTCACCCACTTAGTGATAAGCGTATATTTGCTGTACAGAATTATAAGGTTAAAAACAATATAAAACCAATCCTTGCAGATAAATTGCTGAAGTTTGAGCGTATGGTTGCAAAGCTAGACTCTTTCTTTGCTCCTATTCATGTGTTATCTAATAAATATGAAGGTAGTTCTAAGTATGTAAATGCTGTAATTCACTATAGGCAAGGAAAGATAGAAGAGGCTATTACTAAAGTTAATTCATTGATTCAAGAGTCACGCAATGATCCGTATTTATATGATGAATTAAAAGCAGAGATTTTATACAAAGCTGGAAATTTAAGTGAAGCAATAAAAATGTATGAAGAATCACTTAGATATTTATCTGAGAAGAATAACTATTTAGTGAAACTTGCGTTATCTCATACTTTGTTATTACACGGTAACATAGAGAAGGCAATTTTTTACCTGGAGCAGATTGCAAGCGTAGAAGCAAATAACGCTTTTGTCTGGAAGTATTTAAGTATTGCATATAAACGTAGCGCTGATACGGCAATGCATTATTTTGCTTTGACAAAAAAGGCTTGTATTGAAGGTAATTTAAAGAAATTTATGAAGTACGCTGAGTTAGCTGTTAAAACTTTACCGCAAGATAGCTCTTACTTGCTGCAAATTGAAGATATGAAGCAACAATACAAACAAAAACACGCTGACTTTTAGGATTATTTTGCACACTTATCCAACATATCTTCTGCTTCAGTACTTATATTGGGTATAATTTTCGTTATAATCGTTTTGGCGCCAAAAAATACACCACAAAACATACCTAAGGCAAAGAGAGCTGGCCATGGCATTCTACCAAATATTGCAAGCAAAGCTGCACCTATTATGACTACAGTCATAAGTGGTCCGCCTATTCCCCAAACGTAACTAATAATGTTGCATATTACTTGGGCAGTTGTATCTTCTATATTGCTAGCAGCACTTGCGTAATCTGAGAAAGAGAGAAACAACACTATACATAAAGCATCAAAAAACTTTTTTATTATATAGCTCATTCTTTTGCCTCCAAGTAATAAACTAGTGTGAATCTAAATTTATATATATATTTATTTTAGGGTAAAACTCATAGTTTGTCCATAAATAAGTGTTGCTACATAAATAGCCCACCATTGATGTTAAGCACATGCCCCGTTATATATCTTGCTTCGTCGCTTGCTAAAAACAATACCCCTGCTGCTATTTCTTTCCCTGTTCCCATTCTTTTCATTGGAATATTATCTAATACTTTTTCTTTTTGTTTTTCATTTAAAACTTCAGTCATCTTAGTATCTATAAACCCAGGAGCAATGCAATTTACTGTTACACCGCGACTTGCAACTTCTTTTGCTATAGATTTACTCATGGCTATTATCCCAGCTTTAGAAGCTGCATAATTTGCTTGCCCGGCATTTCCTGTCAATCCTACTATTGAGGAAATATTTATGATTCTTCCCCAATTATTTTTAATGAATTTCTTGCATGCTTCTCTATTTAGCTTAAATGTAGAACTCAAATTAATATCAATCACCTTTTGCCATGATTCATCTTCTGTCATTCTCAACAATAAGCTGTCTTGTGTAATTCCTGCATTGCATATGAGTCCATCAAAGCCTTTCATCAACTCACTTGCTTTATTTATTAGTTGATTTACCTCTTCAGGATTTGATAAGTCGCAAGGAAGTACGTGAATGTTTTTTTCATATTTTTTAGCAACTTCTTCGAGTATTTCTTTTTTTGTACTAGAAATACATAAAGTTGCTCTGGCCTTATGCATAATTTCTACAATTGCCTGGCCTATTCCGCCTGATGCACCAGTAATCAGAAATTTCTTATTCTCTAATCCAAACATAATAATTTTTATTTGTTCCAGCTCTTAACAGAATATTAAAAGACTTGCAATAGATTTTTTCATAACTTTCATTTAATAGAAGCTTCTTGACAAATCTTGTATTTACTGGCGAAGTTATGGCGGCTGCATGCCTTTTTTATTTTTTCTATTCAGCCTAATCGCGCTTCGTTTAAGCGTTAGCACATTATCAATTACAGTAATAAAATTAGCACCATGTGGATTCTTTTGCCTTTTTTTTGATTGGTAAATTTCTTAACACTTATAGCTAAAGTAATTTAAGAGAGCCAGCGCGTGACTAGTTCTTATTACTTGATCAGTCTTCTGGATCCCAGTGTTTGGGCACTGGGATGACAGGAGTGTGAGATAAGGCTACATTCATACTCCAACAGGTATGACGGTGTCATTCCAGCACTTGATGCTGGAATGGCTTTGTTGCACCACTCAAGGAAAGAACAGGCAGTTACTGATGGAATTTGTTATAAAATAGATATTTAGCCGACAAAGGAAAAATATGCCAATAAGAATGAAAGTCAGTAACTGCAATGAATATAACAAATTTCTTCAAGAAAGGGGAAATGTTTTTCATTATATCAACGATGCCATTGAAAATTGGTACGAAAATAGTCCAAAAGTAGCAGGTGGCAACAATGTCTACAGCGACAAAGTAGTGATTCTAATTCACATAATAACCTATCTATTCAGGATTGGTCTTAGGCAAACAGTGGGATTTATAGAGAAATATCTTGAGCAAATAGGGAAAATTTTGCAAATTATCAGCTATTCGCAGGCTTCAAGAAGGTTTAAAAAGCTTAATATCAAAATCAACGACTGCAGAGTTGATAAGAACGATATGGAAGATATTGAAATTGCTATAGATAGTACAGGTATCAGCATCTACAATAATATTCCAGGCCATAGTAAGGCAAATGGTACAGATAGAAAGTATCGCCGCTATGAGCAAACAAGATGTAATGCTAGAGATAGGTAGTAAAAAAGTTATAGCTGCAAAATACAGTAGTGGAGTTTATTCCGACCACTATGGAGCCTGTGATCTTATTGAAAGAGTGGATACCAAGTATAACATAAGCACGATATATGCAGATAGATCGAAAGAAGTTATACAAACTGTGCGATGAGCTTAACATAAAGACAAGGATTCCTCCGCAAAATAATGCAGTAGAGCATCCAAAGTTCTATTATATGAATGAGAGAAATTCTACAATCAAGCTCATAAAGTCATATGATGAAGATGGTATGAAGAGGTGGAAAAAAGAGATAAATTATTGGAAGAGATCTTATATAGAAAGTTTTTTCTCGCGACTGAAGCAAATATTTGGATTTAGTTTTAGGAATAAATCTGAGATTAATCGTGAGAAGGAACTGCTACTCAAGTGTTATTTGCTTAACAAATTTACTGAAATAGGCATGGCTAAGTTTGATATAGCTTCATGAATTTATTATACATTACCCACTATCCGAAGAGCTGTGCAACAAAGCCCACTGGAATCCAGTTTTAATCCAGAAGTCTTTACTATAAATAAGCATATTGAGCACAAAATTATGCTAAAATACAACTTTTTTGTTGAGATTATGGACGAACTGGATTCCATCGTCATGCGCTGGAATTATATCATAGAGGTCATTGAGATGACAGACTTGAATGACAATAGGGACACTAGAATGAAAGGGAGAGAGGCTATTTAATTGTGCTGAATTTTACAAAATTTATTACTCCTGCCTGACAAATTTATTAGAATAGTATGTATATTAGTGAAAATCCGAAAAAAATGCAAGAAAAGTTAATATATTACTTTAGCCAAAGCAATTGTGAAGGCAATGCAGCAATGAGAAATCTACTAGGAGGGAAGGGAGCAAATCTGGCAGAGATGTGTAACATTGGCATTCCTGTTCCACCTGGTTTTACAATTTCCACTGCTGTTTGTCAGGCCTATTGCCAAGATAATGAATTGTTTAACGGCCTACGTAACGAGATAAAAAACTACATGGCGATGCTCGAAAGTGACATCAGTTGTAAATTCGGGGATTCAAATAATCCTTTATTAGTTTCCATACGCTCTGGTAGTGTGAATTCAATGCCGGGCATGCTCGATACAGTCCTAAATGTTGGCCTAAATGATGCAACCGTTGTTGGTCTTGCAAAAAAAAGTGGCGAACGTTTTGCTTACGATAGCTACTGCCGTTTCATCATGATGTACTCGAATGTTGTACTACAGCTTGACCACAACCTATTTCAAGACATTATTGATAGTGAACAGCAAAAAAGTGGAGCAAAAAGCTTAGCTGATCTTGATGTTGATGTTTTAAAGGGGATTGTTAATGATTTCAAAGATGTAGTATATGAGAAAATAGGAAAAAATTTCCCGCAGAACGTTGAAGAACAGTTACTCAATTCAGTAAATGCAGTGTTTTCTTCTTGGCAAAATGATAGAGCTGTTTCCTATAGAAAAATAAATAATATTCCTGAAAACCTTGGAACTGCAGTTAATGTACAAGCAATGGTTTTTGGTAATCTGAATGATAATTCAGCAACTGGTGTGATATTTACAAGGAATCCTTCAACTGGAGAAAAAAAGCTTTTTGGTGAGTTTTTAGTTAATGCTCAGGGTGAGGATGTGGTTTCTGGTGTTTATACTCCTATGCCAATTGACGGGGAGCAAGAAAACACTATGGAGAAGTTGCTACCAAGTGTCTACGGCGAATTATGCTCGGTATGTGAAAAACTTGAAAGGCATAATAAGGACATGCAGGATATCGAATTTACTGTACAGGACGGTAAGTTATGGATTTTGCAGACTAGGTCTGGTAAGCGCACAGCCGAAGCTGCTATTCGCATAATAGTTGATATGGTAAACGAAGGAGCGATTACAAAAGAGGAAGGAATATTGAGAATTGACCCAAAAACCTTTGACAATTTATTGCATCCAGTTCTTGATGTTAAAATTGATCAAGAAGTAGTAGGAAGAGGGTTACCAGCTTCTCCAGGTGTTGCTTCTGGATATATAGTATTCAGTGCAAGTGATGCTGAAAAAGCTGCAGAGCAGGGTAAAAAAGTAATTTTGGTGAGATCAGAGACGAGCCCTGAAGATATTAATGGAATGAATGCTGCAAGTGGAATAGTGACAGCGCGAGGAGGTATGACCTCCCATGCCGCTGTTGTAACTCGTGGAATGGGTAAACCATGCATTTGTAGTCTAAATGGACTTTATATTGATAAAGATGAAAAATTTCTTTCTATGGGGGATATAAAAGTAAATAAAGGTGAATCAATCACCATCAATGGAGGAACAGGAGAGGTTATGCTTGGTATTCTCCCTACAATTTTGCCTGAATTATCGCAAGAGTTCAAAACGATAATTAACTGGGTAGATAAAATCAAAACAGTGAAGGTGAGAGCGAATGCTGATACTCCAAAAGATGCAAAAATTGCAAAAGAATTCGGTTCAGAAGGTATAGGGTTATGTCGCACAGAACATATGTTTTTTGCTAGTGATAGAATCGAATTCATTCAAAAATTGATAATAGCTGATGATGAAAATGAAAGGGCAAATGCATTAAATAAACTCGAAGAAATGCAAAAGTCTGATTTCAAAGAAATATTTTCTATTACGGAGGGCAAGGAAGTCACTATACGGTTGCTTGATCCGCCTTTGCATGAGTTTTTACCCCATAATCAATCTATTATAGAGAAAATTGCCAGATCACTGAATAAGTCAGTTGAATCGGTAAAAAATAAAATAGTACAGTTATCAGAAAAAAATCCAATGCTTGGCCATCGAGGGTGTAGGCTTGCTATTTCTCATCCTGAAATATATAAAATGCAGATTAGGGCAATACTCAGTGCTGCAAGTGAATTAAGGAAAGAAAAAAAGATAGAAGTGAAACCTGAAATCATGATTCCTTTTATCATGAGCGAGAGAGAGTTTGTTCTGATATGCGAGTTAGTAAAGAAAGAAGCTAAAAATTTCGATGTGAATTATTCAATCGGAACGATGATAGAACTGCCAAGAGCAGCACTTATTGCTGACAAACTCGCAAAACACGCAGAATTTTTTAGTTTTGGCACTAATGATTTAACACAAGCAACTATGGGACTTTCACGAGATGATTCAGTTAATTTCCTCGATTCTTATAAGGAAAGCAACATATTCAAAAACGATCCCTTTGAGGTGCTAGATGTCGAAGGGGTAGGGGAATTAATCAGAATAGCTATCGAAAGGGGCAAAAAAACCAGAAAAGAAATTAAACTTGGTATATGTGGAGAGCATGGAGCGAATCCACAGTCCATAGAGTTTTTCATCAAATCAGGGGTTGATTATGTGTCATGCTCGCCCTATAGAGTACCGGTTGCAAAATTAGTGGCAGCACAGCTTAGCATAAGTTTGTTGGGCAGCACAACTGTACGAACATAGATTTCGCTAACAAGTAGCGGAATGATGATTTTTCAAATTGTCGATAAATCTAAGTCGGTTTAGCTATTTTGCTGCTACTTTTTTTTCTTAATATCTTAAGAAAGATTGATTTTTTGTTTAAAATAATATACTATAAAATAATAGTAAGTTAGTTAAAAATGTCAATATCAAAAGAACGTAAGGAATATTTACTAGAAAAGTTTAAATATGCTGCCAAAGAATTTGGCAAATCTGGTACAAAGTCCAATCATCTAGCAGTACCAAAGGAACAGCAACTCTCTATTGATCTAGGTAATAGAAAGGTTTTTGGTATCATAAATAAGATTCTGTATTGGATAGAGAATAATTTTACTTATTTTTTTCCACGATATAATTTGTTTCCAGAAGTTGGAGTTGAAGGAAGAAAAATCCCTGGAACTAATACAAGGGTTAAGTATTTTACGCCAGATGAACAAGCAGAATATACCAACATTCCTTATAAAGGAAAATTATACGTGGACTTAATGCCAGAAGTGGAAGGTAACAAGTTAAAAGGCTTTAAAGGCAAACTATATGATACAACTGATAAAATTAGTAAGGATAAAAAAGGTTGTGTAGCTTATGTGATCACGCTTGACGGAAAGCTAGTAACTCATGAACATATTAATGTTAACAAAAGCGAATGGGCTTATCGTCATTCAACTCTTGCAGGTGGTAAGCCAGTTTTATGTTCTGGTTTAATGAAAGTGGTAAATGGTGAAATAACTTATATAGACAATAATAGTGGGCATTATAAACCAGAACCAGCAAACTTATACAATGCAGTGAAAAAATTAGAAGGTCTATTTTCGAAAGATGCAAAAGTTGTTTGCCTACCATATTGGATTAGCTTGAAAGAACAAATTCCGCTTATACGCAAAATTACTCTAGCCAAACGAGAGCCAGTAGAGGAATTCTTGAAAAGGATGGAGAAAAAAGGAAAAGATGGGTTGACTCAATATGAAAGACATTTTGAAAAGATAAAGAAATTTAATGAGCAATATGAACAAAAATTGCTTCTTGCAAACTATAAGTCACCTACAAATGAACTGTCCTACAAACCAACTATACATAAAAAACACAGATTGAAATACTCTGAATATATTAACTTACACCTTAATTTTTTGAAAGAGTTTGATAAAAATCCTGAAGTGCAAAAAATAGCAATAGAACATTCAATAAGAAGGGTTATTGGAGCAAATTATGTCCATAAGCCTACAGTTGCGCTTGCTAAGGCACAGGTAATAGATAAAGATGGAAAGCTGCAAGAAACGGACGAAATAGTAGGTATAAATGTTGCTTTTCACCATGAGAATGATCGTGATGGCTTTGCTAAACTTCTAGATTTTAAAAAGTATAGCTATATTTGCGAACCTCATTTGCAAGATAAAAGTTTAGTGATGGGCTTACCCTATTTAAATATATGATAATATATCCTCATCAGGGTGGCAAAATAGGTAGAAGAGAGAAATACAACCATAGAAACACAAATGGTTGTCATGAAAGTAACTGATACTGGCTTCTTTTCTCGATTCCAGTGTCAGCTACTTGAATGACACCCTTTTAGTTGCTGTACAAACATTGTGGTACAACAGACCAAGATAGAGTTAATAGGATCTCCTCTTCCTGAAAATACGGAAAGTCAGTAAAAACACCCTTTTAGTTGCTGTACGAACATTGTGGTACAACAGACCAAGATAGAGTTAATAGGGTCTCCTCTTCCTGAAAATACGGAAAGTCAGTAAAAAAAAGCTCAAGCATTAGCACTTCAGCTCTGCAGTTGAGTCAATATGAGAGAGTAAGTCTACAAAAGTAGACTTACTAATTGAACTTTGATCCTTTATTTTACTATAGAACAGACACTGAATCTGCGAGATCATAGAATTTATTTCCAATCTCTCTGAATGTACTACTTATATCAATAGGTGTCGACTCTTCTTGTGAATCAGATTTAAATAAGCCATGAGTATCTTTCAGATGACAGTACCACTGGCATTTATTTCGCTCTGCTATTGCCCACCCTGGTGACTTTTCTTCACATTCTCTATAGCAATCATGAAGTGCCTTCCATTGAAATGGAGGGTTTAGTACAGGATTTGTCATAATATACTCCTTAATTATAAAACTAACACTACGTTAGTACTTATATGCTAATATAATGTTAATTCTTATATTGACATAATAACTTTTCGGATAAGGTTTCTTGATTAAAAATTGCATTTTAGCAAACTTACTTAATTTTAGGAAAATTTGCTCACATAAAACTGTTTATAGAGTGACAATAGATGTATTATACTTACACTTTTGATTCGAAAGTTTATGCAGTTGTTTCTAACAAGATTGGTCAATAAATTTTACTGCTTAAGGATGAGAAGCAAAGTAATCATTGTTTCCAGTATTGCTCTTATTCTACTGTTTTTTATCAACAGTACGTTTTTAATAAAAGAAGATCAAACAGTTCATAGTGATAATCCAACTAGTAGTTTTTCAGTAAAAACTCAGGATTATACTCCACAAAATCGCACTGTATATTTAAATTTTTCTGGTACAGTAAATCCCTTGCATAGGGCAAGCCTTGTCTCAAGAACAAGTGGTCAAGTTATTGCTATTTATTTGTCTGATGGTGAAAAAGTAAAAAGAGGCGATGTAATTTTAAAGATAGAAGATTATGACAGAGTTGAGCAAGTTGAAAAAGCCAAAGCTTTATTAAATCAGCGTGAAATTGAGTATGATTCCTCTCGAAAATTGAAGAATAAAAAAGGCTATGGAGCGCAGATACAAGTGGAAGCAGCTTTTACTGCATTGCAGAGTGCAAAAGCTGACCTAAAAAGGCTAGAGTTGGATTTGGAAAATACTGCGATTAAATCCCCTATTGATGGTTATGTAGATAAGATCAACGTAAATGAAGGGGATTTTGTTAATTCTGGACAGAAGATAACTGACATAGTTAATTTTGATCAAGTTCTTGTAGTGTTGTATGTTTCAGAAAATGAAGTAAATAAAATAAAACTGGGTAGTGCAGCGCAAATTAATTTGCTAGACGGAAGGGAATTAGTAGGTGAAGTGAGTTTTATTAGTAAAATTGCTGAGCCTAAAACTGGATCTTATAGAGTGGAGGTAAAGGTAACTGATAATGAGATTATATCCTTGCAAGGACTGACTGCTAGTGTAAGCCTCCCTTCAGGTGAAAGATTTGCATATAAAATTCCTTCTTCGGCCTTAAGTTTAAGTGATGATGGCGTTCTTGGAATAAAGATTGTTGATAACAATAATTATGTAGTATTTACAGCAATAGAAATTGTTGATCATGAAGATGATGGTGTTTGGGTGGTGGTAAATAACGAAGATAAGCCTATAAAGTTAATAACATTGGGCCATCTATTTGTTAAGCCTGGTGATAAGGTATAACTCCAGTGTCAGCTACTTTCATGACATCGAGTTCTGTGATTCAAGTAGCTGACACTGAAATCCAGAAAAGAAGGTAGTGTCTGGACACTGACACTATGTTTTTATTTTGCCACTTTGCTGTGTAAACTTACTCCGCAATAACCTTTTTTTCTTTTAACAAATTTTGTAATTCACCTTTTTCATACATCTCGCGGATTATGTCACAGCCACCAATAAACTCTCCCTTTATATATATTTGTGGAATTGTTGGCCAATCAGAAAAACTTTTTATGGACTGACGTATTTCATCATTCTCAAGTACGTTGATGCATTTAAATTTTACATTCAATTTTTTGAGAATTGATACGACGAGCCCAGAGAATCCGCATTGAGGAAAGTCAGAGGTGCCTTTCATATACAGCACTACATCGTTTTCTGCTATGTCTTTTTTTATTTGTTCAAAGTTGTTCATAAATATCACCTTAATTTTAAGCTCCAGTTTCTAGTTGCAATGCATGTATAGACTGACCTTCAAGAGCCTTGTATACCATTCTGTGTTGTTCTATTTTTGTCTTTCCAGAGAAACACTTGGAAGTTATTTTTAAATGGTAGTGATCATCATCTCCAGCAAGGTCCTTAATCTTTATATCAGCATCAGGAAATGATTGTTTGATAATTTTCTCTAACTCGTGAATTGTAATAGTCATCAGTTTATTTTAATTATAAGTCTAAAATATGCAATTGATTATTGTGAAGACAATAGATTCAGCATGCTGAGAGCACTAGCAAGACGAGATTTTAACTGACTTGCATACTCATTCCAGTCCTTTATTTCCTTTCTTGCTACACCTGAGGTAACTGCAGCTTTTGCAACAGCAGGAGATACTATAGAAATTAATCTTGGGTCAAATGGAGTAGGTATTATATATTCACGTCCATAGCTCATTTTACGACCACCATAGGCTGCAGATATCTCATTTGGCACTGATTCGCGAGCAAGCTTTGCTATTGCATCTGCAGCAGCAATTTTCATTTCATCATTTATTGTCGTTGCATGTACGTCGAGTGTTCCTCTGAATATGTAAGGAAATCCCATTACGTTATTGACTTGGTTGTTATAGTCTGACCTACCAGTTGCAATTATTGCATCTGGCCTTACAGATTTTGCAAATTCAGGACTTATTTCTGGATCAGGGTTAGCAAGAGCAAAAATGATTGGGTCTTTACCCATGCTTTTTAACATCTCTTCACTGAGCACATCCTTTGCAGAGAGTCCGATGAATACATCAGCATCTTTTATGGCATCGAGCAAGGAACGTTCTTTAGTGTCAATTGCATATTTTTCTTTCCACTCATTCATATCCTCTTTTCTGTCTTTGTGTATTACTCCTTGTTTGTCACATAGTACTATGTTCTTAGCACCCATAGACTTCAGTATTTCCAAACACGCAATACCAGCTGCTCCAGCACCATTCATGATGATCTTTACATTTCCTAATTTCTTTCCAACAATATCGAGGGCATTTTCTATACCAGCTGCAACAACCACTGCAGTTCCGTGTTGATCATCGTGGAAAACTGGAATATCCATCAATTCATTTAGACGTTTCTCTATTATGAAACAGTCAGGAGATCTTATATCTTCTAGATTTATTCCCCCCCAACTTGGGCCAAGATACCTTACTGCATTGATGAAATCTTCTATGTTTTCTGTGTCAACTTCTATATCAATTGCATCAATGTCAGCAAAACGCTTAAATAAAACAGCTTTGCCTTCCATGACGGGTTTTGAAGCAAGAGGACCGATATTACCAAGTCCCAGTACTGCGGTGCCATTTGAAATAACAGCTACATAATTGCTTTTTGCCGTGTAATCATAAACAGCTTTAGGATTTTTAGCTATTGCAAGACATGGGGCTGCAACACCAGGAGAATAAGCAAGTGATAGATCATACTGTGTGGATAAGGGTTTTGTCGGTATGATCGATACTTTACCAGGTTTACTATTCCTATTGTGATACTCAAGTGCTTCTTGTTTTGTGGTGTTATCTAAATCATTATTCATGCTTTGAGCTTATTGTTAGTAATTTTTTAAGTATATGGGGTTTTTATGAATGTTCAACTATTAGCTTGTGAACTCGATTGTACTTCTGTATAAGTTTATCTACTCATAGTGTGATTTACATGCTTAAGAAAAACTTGCCTAATTTGCTAACAATTTCTCGTGCACTCGCGATACCGGCAATAATATCAAGCTTCTATATAGAAAGTAAATATGCAAGTCTAATAACAATATTGATCTTTGTATTTGCGTGCATTACAGATTTTTTTGATGGTTATTTAGCACGTGCATGGAAAGTCCAATCGAATTTTGGCAAGTTATTTGATCCAATTGCCGACAAGTTAGTAGTAGCTTCAACAATAATCATGCTAGTTTTTTATAAGCAAAAAATAGATGATGTTACAATTATACCGTCAGTTATAATTGTTTGTAGGGAGATATTAGTTTCGGGTTTACGAGAGTTTTTGATAGCTACAAACGTTAGTCTACCTGTGAGCAAAGCTGGGAAAATTAAAACATTTTTTCAGATGGTTGCTATAGTGGCATTAATAATGAGTGATTATGAAGCAACTAAATATATAGGTGTGGTTTGCTTATGGGCTGCAGCTGTTATGACTATGTGGTCAGGCTATAATTACGTTCTAGCTGGCATCAAACAGATTGACTAAATTGCTTAAGAGTATACAAAGAAGGTTAATAATTTCATAACATTGACTTAGTAATTAAAATCCTATATAATGTATTAGTTCATAAGTTGGTCTGTTCATATGACTAGTATTACAGGCACTAAGTTTTTTTTAAAAAGATCCAAAGGTAAAAAAGGTGCTAAAATGGAAGATTTTTTCTGGGATTTTTGGCCAACAGTTGATGAAGAAGTCAGAAAAGAAAGAGAGGAAGAAAAAAGCAAAAAGCTCGAACAAGAACTATTAACACTAAAAAAAAGAGAGCTACATAAAGCTGGAACAAGAACTATTAACACTAAAAAAAAGAGAGCTACATAGGAAATGTGTATCATTGGTAACAATGGTTCCATTTGCATTGTTGATGGCAATTGAGCTCGAAAAAACATGTAGCGATCAGGTATTACTTGGCCTTATAAGCAGCTCATTAGGCCATACTATATTACCTTTCACAGTCTTATCCCTTATTTGCACGCTATATTTAATTTATAATAATAGAAAAATAGCACAAAAAGAACGAGAATTGGAGAATATTGAAAGTGGGAAAACAGTAGAAAAAGAAAAGAGAGACCTTCCTTGTACCGTTGATGATTACGCGCTGTAGAGACACGGGAAGTGTTGAAGCTATGCAATAGATGAGGGAGGGTCCCTCGGAGTCGGTTTGCAAGAGCAGGCTTCAAACAGCCATAAGCTGCTTTGGTAAAGAGCTAAGGTAGTGAGCGTTATGGAAAAGGCACAATTATGTGTCATGTATGAAATAGAGAGACGAACGCAAGTGAACCACTGATGAAGTGTCGAAAGCGTAGAGACGACGTCAAAACCAGGGGGTAGTCGTTAACCTGGGATAAATGGTTCTTCTTTATTACTAATCAGGAAGATAATGTTGATTTCTGAAGTAGCATTAGCATCATCTGCTGTTGGGCCTGCTTTAGGTCTGGTAGGTATTGCTCTTTTGATGGTAGGAAGTGGATTGATCACACATTCTTATAGTAGAAAGCTAGAGAACGTAGAAGTGAGTGGAAAGGGTGTTGCAATAGGTGGTGGTGCGAGCAATATAGGTAATGGTGGCCAAGAGCCGCTTTTCGTTCGATGATAATGCCAAAAATTTGTTTATTTAGGTAATATTTAGTCTATACTTTATTTTAATCAAAAAAAATCTTATGTATAAGACTTTAATTATATGCTTTTTTCTCCTTATTTGCTCCTTTGTGCATTCGTATGGGGATGATCTGGAACACACTGAAACTGAACTATATGAGGAGGCAGTTAAGCTTTATGATCAGAAAAAATATAAGCAAGCTATTAGAGCATTTCAAAAGATAGAGGATTTGTATCCTTTATCTTATTGGGCAATGAAAGCCAAATTATTGTCTGGGGTTTCTCACTATAATATGGGTAACTACAGCAGTGCTGCAAGTGATATGGATGATTATATATACGTTTATCCAAATGGTGAAGATTTGCCATATGTATATTACTTAAGAGTATTATCTTATTACATGCAAATTAATAAAGTGCAGCTTGGGCAACAAATTGCATATAAAACTTTAGAGCTAGCTACTGAATATATTAATCTTTTTCCGAATAGCGAATATATAGAAGAGATCAAAGAAAAAGAAAAATTAATCACAGAACATATATCAAAAAAAGAGTATTCTATTGGTGAATTTTACCTAAAGCGTGGTGAATATTTAGCAGCAATTAAGCGTTTTCAAAATATGATAAGCGATAAATATTCTTCTAGAGTTATTAGTTATTTAATAACAGCTCACTTAGCTCTTGGCCTTGACTTAGAAGCTGAGCAGTATGAAAATATGTTAGCAGAAGGGGTGAATTAGTTTTCTTATGGCTGGTCATTCACAGTTTTCAAATATAAAACATCGAAAAGGTGCTCAGGATGCAAAGCGCTCGCAAAAATTTACGAAGCTCATTAGGGAAATAACAGTTGCTGCAAAACAAGGGCTGCCTGATCCCGAACTCAATCCACGTCTTCGCTCTGCTATCTTTGCTGCGCGAAAGGAAAATCTACCAAAAGATAAAATAGAAACAGCAATAAAAAATGCAGCTGGTAACGTTGCTGGAGAAAGTTATGAAGAAATACAATATGAAGGCTGCGGACCTTCTGGTGCTGCACTTATTGTCCATGCTCTGACAAATAATCGCAACCGAACTGCTTCTGAGATACGTTATATCTTTTCTCGCAAAGGCGGTAATTTGGGAGAAACAGGATGTGTGAGTTACCTTTTCGATCATGTAGGCTTAATTGTCTATAAAGCAGGGGGTATAAATTTTGAAGATTTATTTAACTATGGAATTGAATTAGAAGTATTGAATGTTGAGGAAAATAACAAAGAAGAATTATATGTTATAACTTGTGAAGTAAAAGACTTTGGTAAAGTACGTGACGCTTTCTATACAAAATTTGGAGAACCAGAACTTGCTCGTCTTTCGTGGCAACCAAAGGACCTGATTGAAGTTAGCGACAAAGAATTAATTGATAAATTATCTATATTAGTTGAAGAGCTAGAAGATAATGATGATGTGCAGTATGTTGAAGGTAATTTTATTTTTGCTGATAAACTATGAGGCTGGTAATACTTCCACTGCTTTGTATTTTACCAGCATATTCAACTGAAACATTTGCGCAGAAAGACTATTGTCATTCCAGTGCCCAGACACTGGAAATTGATTGTAAACAGCACGCTATACAACATTTTCGATTAAAAAACTGTTCAAGCACTGGAATAACAGAAAGCAACCTAAACCACTTTCCAGCGTTACTTCAGCACGGGATCAGGAAAAAAAAAGCTACAGAAAGTGATAGAAAGTTGTTATTCATATCCAGTGACATAAAATCCTCTTTTTTTGATGTAGGAGGTTTGGCGCCAGATACAATAATGAGATTAATCAGCATATATAAAGATTATGGTGTAGATTTTAAAAAAGACATTGTGCCCAAAAGCAAGTTGGAAGTTCTGTGTGAGAGTGATCAGAAGGCTGAAGAAAAAATTTTATATACTTCACTCACAACAGGCAATAAAGCTATAAGTTTATATTATTATGAATCACAAAACGGCAAAGAAGAGTATTTTAATGAAGAGGGGATAAGCTTAAAGAGTAGCGAAATTTTTGTAAGTCCTTTGAACGGAGATTTTCGTATATCCTCGAATTTTGGTAATAGAAAGCATCCCATTCATGGTAAAATTGCTTTTCATAAAGGAGTAGATTATGCAGCTAAACTTGGCACTCCTATACACGCCACTGCAGAAGGTGTAATAGAATATATAGGAAAGAATGGTGGCTATGGGAATTACATCAAAATAAAGCACAACAATAAATATTCAACTTGTTACGCACATATAAGCAAATTTAGTAGCGATATAAAGTTAGGCTCTAAAGTAAAGCAGGGACAAATCATTGCTTATGTTGGCAGCACTGGTGTTGCAACAGGACCTCATTTACATTATGAAGTTATATATAATGGTAAACATATTGATCCGCTTACGATAGCTCATGGCAATGAGATAAAGTTGTCTGATCGTGAATTAAGAGAGTTTAAATTATTTGTAAGTAAGGTAGATGAAATAATCAGCAGAGAGGGTGCAAGTGAAAAAGCAATCTGATGAAGACAGTACAGGTAAAAATACAATAAATGATAGAAATCTAAGTAAAATTCGGGCTTTTCCTGTACTAATAGCGCTAGGGTTAATTTTATTGGTACTTTTTGTGTATGACAGCACAATTGCACTTGGAGTTGCTGCTGTTTCAATATTGACTTTTTCTCAAGGATTTTTCGTTAATGATCCTAATGAAACAAGAGTGATAGAGTTTTTTGGTCATTATATTGGAACTTATTTTAAGTCTGGAATATGCGTAACGCTTCCGTTTTCGAGTAAATATAGAGTTTCTTTGAAATTTCAGAATATCAATACAGAAAAAATTAAAGTTAATGATGCTAATGGAAGTCCGATAGAGATTTCAGTAGTAATTGTTTGGAGAGTGAGCAGTCCTGCGAAGGCATATTATAATGTTAATAATTATCATGATTTTGTTTTTGTGCAAAGTGACTCGGTAATTAGAGAACTGGCAAGTAATTATCCGTATGATAGCGAAAACGATGAAGAATCTTTGCGTAAAAACTCTGACAAAATTTCAAATGAATTGCGGTCAATGCTACAACAAAGATTGAATATTGCTGGAATTGAAATTACAGAAGCGAGAATATCGCATTTGGCGTATTCATCTGAGATTGCACAGGCAATGCTGAGGCGTCAACAAGCACATGCCATCACCTCTGCAAGAAAGCATATAGTGCAAAACGCAATAGGAATTATCGAAGAAGTAATAGCCCATTTTGAAAAAAATAAAAGCTTACAATTGGATGGAAAACAAAAGGTTCAATTGATAAACAATTTGCTAGTTGCTCTGATCTCTGAGCAGGATGCACAGCCGACTATTAGTTTGGATAATAATTAGCATAGAAGCCGATTGGGTTTCATGAATGCAAGTCACTGTTAATTTCTTGATTAATAGACTAAATGATGTTATAAATTACACGCATTAGGGGTGCTCTAAAAAAGCTGAGAGTACATAAAGTACAACCCTTTGAACCTGATCTTGTTAAAACAAACGTAGGAAAATGTATGTATATAAATATTGAAGAATGCTTTGGCTTCATCGCGTTCATTACATCTCTTATTGGGTTATTGCCTCAAGTATATAGAGCATATATCACAAAACTTACTCGTGACGTATCGATGCTAATGTTGGTGAATTATCTTATTTGTTCATCATCTTGGCTTATTTACGGTATTTGTCAGGGTTTAACTTTTGTGATACTCAGTAATATTGCTGGATTAGTGATCAGTATAATATCAATTGTTCAAAAATGTTACTACGATGCAAAAACTGCACGAAGCGTTTTATAACCATATGCTACATTGTAGCGTGGAGCAAGAATATCGTTCTATTGTAGTATTAAATGGAGAAATACCTGATTCATCGTTTTTTAAACAAGATATACCTGTTATTGCTGTAGATGGAGGGGCAAATAAGCTTCTATCAATTGGCGTAAAACCTGATCTTGTAATAGGAGATTTGGATAGTATAAATCCGAATTTACGTGCTAATTTAAATACAGTATATCTACCTGATCAAGATTATTGCGACTTTTCTAAAGCAATGTCTCACTTAAAAACAGTAAAGTTATTGCCATCAATAGTAACGGGTATTACTGGAGGAGCAACTGATCATATACTACAAAATATCAACATTTTTTCAAGTACAGATAGTATCTTTTATATGCCTTCGCCTTCCATGGTGGGGTATGCCTTACAAAAGGGTATTACCTATTTTTCCTCTTTGCTAAAAAATACTAAAATGTCCTTACTTGGTATACCGAAAGCTCAAATATCAACTAAAGGATTAAAATGGGAACTGTACCTTAGTAACCTTGCTTTTCCAGGAAAGAATTCTTGCTTTAATCGAAGTTTAGGCAATGAGTTATCTATAGAAATACACAGTGGCGTGTGTTTAGCAATGATATATTTAGAAGCAGTAAATGATGATGGTGTGTATTGAGTTAAAACATTAAGAAAAAAAAAGTAGAAAAACCGTGTTAACACTAATTATAAAAACTACAGGCGCCTGTTATTAGCTAAAGTAAAGGTCAAATATCTGGAATTCTAGACATAAAATCCTCCTGTATAAAAAAGATTCAGAATGTACACACAACAGATGTGGCTGAATTTTTATTGAAAAATTGGTTAAAAGGTCTGCAGACCGAGATAGATTTTGAGCTCTCTAAATATCTCTACCATCATTATAATGGCATCTTGAATATGCGGAAGCAATTTTTTCATTAAAATAAAAAATTTTATTCTACAGCGAATAAAAAGGAGTTTGCTAATTTTCATACTGATCGGATTTCACTACTCAAACCTAGAAACTTTAATGTATCAAGGTATTTGTTCAGGGGAATGTGCAAGCCAATGCTCCCTTTTTTGTCATTCAAGTAGTCTTTTCTTGTCATTCAGGTAGCTCCTTATTGTCATCCCAGTGCTTGACACTGGGATGACATTGTCTTGAATGGGAATCGTTTCGTAATACACCAAAGGTTGTGCACCAAAAGAGCGTCATTCCAGTCTGGAATCCATTATACTCCGTAAATTTAATTGGTTTCATGACATCAACTTTTGCATTCCAGTTATGCAAGAAATCTATTATATAATATTATTATCACCCTCTTGATAGTTTGTTAGCTCCTCTCCTACTGAGTTACTTGGTGTAATTATTTGATCAGATTCAGTTGATGGTTCATCAGATCCAAACAACCATGAAAAAAATCCACCCAAAAATGATCCTATTAAAGAAAAAGGTTTAATCAGTATACCAAACAAACTACTAAAAAAAGAGCTTGGCTGTTCTTCATTTGTTGATGATTCACTTCGTGGATTAACACCATTTTTTGTAAGTGCTATGTCAATAGAATGTCCATTATCAGCAGCTTCAATTTTTACATCACTTTCTTCTTCTGCACTGATCTCCTGTTGTTCTTCCTTTGGGTCTTGCTCTTGTGTAACTTGGTTGGACATTACCTTCTTGTCCAGCATCTTTCTCTTGATCTTCTTCACTATCTGTCGATACTGAACTGTCATCAGTTTTTTCTGCGGCTTTTTTTAATAGAGCTTTTATTTCTTCTGTTTTAGCTAAATCAAAAGGAGTTTTTTCATCCTTGTCTTTTACATTGATATCGATTCCGTCTACTGCTAATAGAATTTTTACTATTTCTATATGACCATTTTTAGCAGCATAATGTAAAGGGGTCTCTCCATAATTATCTTTTATATTAACACTCGCTTTTTTGCCTAATAGAGTGTTTAATATCTCTATATGACCTCTTTCAGCAGCCCAATGTAAAGTAGTCTTTCCAAAACTATCTTTTTCTGAAACACTAATTTGTTCTGCTGTTAGTAGCGCTTTTACTATACCTTCACGACCATTTGCAGCAGCAAAATATAGTGCTGAAAAATACCTATCAACGTCGACTTGTTCTGCTGTTAGTAGCGCTTTTACTACACCTTCATAACCATTTTCAGCAGCCAAGCCTAGTTCCTCAGAAAGTGTTTTAATATCTATTCCTTTTGTTCTTAATAATACTTTTACTACGCCTTCATGGCCATTTCTAGCAGCAAAACGTAATGCTTGAGGATACATGCTAATATCGATTTTTCTGCTGTTAATAACACTTCTACTAAACTTTCATGACCATTTTGAGCAGCCAGCCATAAAGAAGTCATTCCACTAAAGCTTTCTACTCCATTAACATCTGCTCCTCTCTTCAATAAAATTTCTACTACATCTTCATGTCCTTCCATAGCAGCAAAGAGTAGAGGAGTTATGTCTAGAAATGCTACTGAATTAACATTTGCTCCTTTCTTTAATAGAATTTCTACTATCTCTTTATGGCCTTTTTCAGCAGCCCAGTGTAAAGGAGTCTTTTCATAAACGTCTTTTGCATTAACATCTGCCCCTTCGTTTATTAGATGCTTTACTTCATCAATATCACCTCTTTCAGCAGCATTAAGTAACTTAGAATCTATATCTCTGACTGAATAATTCATTTAGCACTTCTCTATAAAATTGCATTATTATAGTAAGTTAGTTAATAATCCATGAGCTCTAGGCTGTACGAGCAATGATTATCCTTCGTGTTTTTCAGTATATTTAAGTAAACTATATATAAGAATTGCAATTATAGAACATGCAACTGTTAACAGTAAATTTGGTAAAATACTATAGTGAAAAAATTTTCCTACTATATATATTCCAATAGCTCCAAACATCATATTGCAGAATGAGAGGACTGCACTACCAAGCCCTATACCCTTGATTGTTTCTAAAGCAGAAGTTACGTTATTGCTGATTACGAGTGCAAGGCCAATATTGCTTGGAATCCAAATAACTTGAAGAATAAGTACGCTCAACTTGTTTGTGAGATAAAAATATACCAATAAACCATCCGATATCATCGGTAATACCAAACCTATTATTAACATCTTGCTAACCCCTATTTTTGGTACGTACCTTCTATTAATTAAAGTTCCAATTATGTAAAATATAACTATGATTGATATGAGATAGCCAAAATATTGTACTTCAACGCCCATTGATTCAAATATGAACGGGTAGTTAGCAATGTATGCCCAAAGCCACATGAAAGTTAATCCATGAATGGCTGAAAACCCAAGGAAACGGTAATTCTTAAATATTAATATATACTGCTTGAAGATATTAATACTGGCTTTACTTTTATTTACGGTCAGCGTTTCTTGTAGCTTCAAGTAAATAAAAATGAGCATAATAATTGCGGCAAGTGATATGATAAAAAACAAAAACTTCCAACTATAACCATGTGAAATTATATAACTGCCTACCACTGGAGCTATTCCAGGTGAAAGTGCTACTACCATATTTAACTTTGAGATTACTCTTGAGTATTCACTACCTGAGTACATATCCCTGATTGCTGCATATCCGACAACGCCTGCAACACCAGCTCCTGCTCCTTGTATAAAACGGATTAATATTAAAAGTATAATATTATCAGCTATGCAACATACAATACTTGCCAAAGTAAAAATTGCCATGCCAATCAGCATTATTAGGCGCCTACCATAATAGTCTGACAGTGGCCCATAAATTAATCCAGATATTGCAACTCCTACTAAATTTAAACTGATCGTAAGCTGCGCTATATTACCTTTCACCTTAAAATAGTTGGCAATACTTGGCAATGCAACTGAGTATAAGTCTGTTGCCATATCAACAACTGCTACAGATAATATCATAATAAGAGAGATGATATTTTGTGAAAAAGCTGTCGACACTAATGATTTACTGGATTAAATATGTTTAATTGTAGTATATTTTTCTCATTAGTATATTAATTTAACTGCTAAAGTTTAAAATAATTATGTAAGCAATCTCTATATAAAATATGGATAAATCACAACTAGTTAAAGAGGTTTTCGATTCTGTAGCAAATTGCTACGACATCATGAATGATATAATGAGTCTTGGAATGCACAGGCTATGGAAAGAGAAGATGGTAAGTAGTGTGCATTTTAAAAAGAACTCCAAGGTTTTGGATATTGCTGGAGGAACCGGAGATATAGCTATAAGAATAGCAAGAGGGGAGCCAAGTGCTCAAGTTACAGTATGTGATATAAATCAAAACATGCTGGACAAAGGGCGTGATAAAGCAATAAATTCAAATCAGCTAAATTTCAATTGGGTATGTGCAAATGCAGAGAGCTTACCATTTGAAGATTCTGAATTTGATTATTATACAGTAGCTTTTGGTATTCGAAACTTTTCTGACCGTAAGAGGGCTTTAAGTGAAGCATATAGGGTACTAAAGCCAAATGGACAATTTGTCTGCTTGGAATTTGCCCCTATGCATTATCAAAATGAGATATTCACCAAATTTTATGACTTATACTCATTTAAAGTAATTCCTAAAATTGGTAGCATAGTTGCTAAAGATAAGGGTTCTTATGAATATCTAGTAAGAAGCATAAGAGAATTTCCAACTCAAACTAATTTTAAAATGGAAATTGAAGAGGTAGGCTTTAAGAATGTTGAGTTCTATAATATGAGCTATGGAATAGTGGCGTTACACATTGGAACAAAATAAACTCTGGTCTATTCAGTAGTTTTTTTTGCTAACTTTCTGTAATTTCGCAGCGTTTTTCCTTCAGTAGAAATCAAGCTAAAGTTTCTTGAACGTATTGCTCTAACGAAGTACACTGTAGACTAATGCTGTAACTTTTTCCTGAAGCTAAATACTTAACTTTAAAATAAAATGCGATCTAACATTAAGCAGCTATTTTACTATATAAAACCTAGTTTACATTATTTTAGCGTAGCTTTTATTGCAGTTCTATTTTCAGCTTTAACGATTCTTCTTTTTGGCAAAGGCTTAAGTAACATAATTGATTCTGGTGCAGAGCATGATTTTATTACTAAATTATTAGTTGCAATACTGATAGTTTTAGGCATCTCTCTCACTGCATTTATTCGGTTATATTTCATTGGCATTGGCAGCGAAAAAGTTGTCGCAAGAATCAGATATGACTTATATAGCAGTATTACTGATTTACAACCAAGTTTCTTTGAGAATACAGGTGTGCAAGATGTTATCTCAGCATTAATTACTGATACCTCTGCATTGCAATCGATAATAAACAGCAGCTTACTGACAATATTGAGGAATGCAGTGGTACTAACTGGTAGTGTTGCAATGCTGTTATATACAAATCTACATCTAACCGCATATGCAGCTGCAATAATACCTATACTGCTCATTATCATGACTTCACTTGGAAAAAAAGTTCGCAATTATGCACGTTTTGCTCAGGATAAATTAAGTGAGCTTGCATCATTTAGTGAGGAAAACTTTAGATCTATAGTAACCATCAAATCGTTTGTACTCGACGAAAATGAAAAAATTCGTTTTCAGAAACATCTAAACTCAGTATCAAAATCATACGTAAAATTAGTACTCTTGCGTGCTATTTTAGTAACTCTAGTTATCACGTGTGTGATAGGTTCGCTAGTTATTTTGCTTTTTTTTGGAATAAAAGAAGTCTTAAGTAATAATATGACCATTGGAGAACTCTCCTCATTTGTGTTTTATTCAGCGCTTGCGGCAGGAGCTATAAATAATAATTTGAGCGATAACGTCAGTGACCTACAACGAGGTCTTGGAATTGTAGAGCGTTTGTTTGAGTTTACGAACATGAAAAGCTCTATAGTAAATGGCGAAAATCCTATAAGAATTAATAGTATTCAAAAAGAAATTGCGTTTAACGATGTAACATTTTTTTATGCTGATAAGCCAGCATTAAATAACGTATCATTTTCTATAGAGGCAGGCCAATCAGTATCAATTGTTGGACCATCTGGCAGCGGCAAGAGCACCATTTTAAAACTTTTGCTCCGTTTTCATGATCCAAATAAAGGTAGCATTACTATTGATGGGCACAACATTAAATCAATTGCGCTAAATGACCTCAGATCGTTGTTTGGCTTAGTGCCACAAGATCAAATGATATTTTCTTGCTCAATAATGGAAAATATACTATATGGTAAACCAGATGCTGAATATGAAGAGGTGAAGCAAGCAGCTATCAGTGCGTATGCAATGGAATTTATTGATAAGCTGCCGGATAAATTTGATACATTTGTAGGAAAAAGAGGACTAAAGCTTTCCGAAGGACAAAAGCAACGTATTATAATAGCAAGAGCAATACTGAAAAATCCTCAGGTTTTAATACTGGATGAAGCAACTTCCGCCCTCGACTATAAAAGTGAAAGCCTAGTGCAAAAAGCACTTAGCAAGTTGATGCAAAACAGAACAACAATTATAATTACGCACAGGCTATCAACCGCACTCAAAACTGACAAGATTATAGTGATTAATTGCGGGAAAGTGGAAGAAGTCGGAACTCATGATTTTCTAATGAGTAAAGACGGGCTATATGCAAAACTGGCGAAGATACAGTGGAATTGAAAGAGAATTTAGATCATATCGTTGGTTGATATGCTAGATTTATAATTAAAGTTATTAAATTTTTAATTATTATAATTTATAATAATCTCATAGTATTTTTTTAAGGATTATTATGGTTTATAATTACAGTAATTTACCAAAACTACCATTTACGGGTTATAATTTGCCAGCTTTACCAGCACCAGTATCGAACTGTGCACAAGCTTATGCACCTGCATACGCACCTTGTGCTACTAATTCGTGCCACAATCATTTTAACTCATATCATAACTATTATGATACATGTTATAATCCTTGTGATACGTTTGATTTTTTCTGCTAAGAGATTAGATTTAAATCACTAACAAACGTACGTTCTTTCACTCTTGCTACACGTACTTCCAATAGCACATGGGAAACCATGTGCTTCACATTTTGCTTTAAACAGGTGCTTGCTTGTCATTTACATTGGCTATAGCAGTTCTACCAAAATTTGTTCCAGCAATATAACTAATTTGACTACTGACAGCTCCTTCTTGGAATCTTGTCATTATTCTGCCATAGTAAAACTTCCAACTCTAATATCTGCTATATTAAAGTCGTATTTTGAAATGTACTGTAAGTTTGTATATGCTAATTTTAGACTCAAAATTATTAAATCATTAACTTTTGTATCCTATAATAATCTAATAGTTATTTTTTAAAGGATTCTTATGAATTATATTTCCTCATCTCCACGTGTTGGTTCATGTATTCCTACGCGCACAGCTTGCATAACTGACCCACGGTACCATCATAATTTTGATCCACATTGTCATAATCACTTTAACCCACATTGCCATGACCACTTTGATCCGTGTTGTGATAGACTCGAATTAAATATACAGCTTCCTGATATAAAAATACCTCCTTGTCCTGATGTAAAATGTCCTGATGTAGAAATACCTCCTTGTCCTGAGTGTCCTGCTTGTCCAGAACCTAAAAAACCAATTGACTTTTCAAAGCTTTCAATAGTAGTTGATGCAATTTCTGGAGAGATTAAAGATGCCAAGACTAAGGAATCTAGTGGCTTAATGTTTGCAAAATGTAAAGAAATTATAGATAAAACTGACAACAATCTTGAAATTGGTCCAGACAATCGTATCAAAGGACAATGTGATAGTAATCCTGAATGCAAATCTTGTGTGGATGCGATAAATGCTTCTATAATAGATGCGCGCACAGAATCAGCATTTTCTCCTGAACAAATGTCAGTACCAGAAGGTATTGTTTATATTATATGAAAGTAATGAAGGTGTGTACATTGTTAGTACACACCTTCATTTTATGTTAATTCTTATTTATTAATGGAGCTATTTTATGTTAAAAAACACTTTTCCTTATTCAAATAATAGGCATGTAAGTCATATACGTCAACTGCCACATATATTGAAAATTAATTTACATACAAAACTAGATGATGGTAAAGACCCTAAGTCCAAGATTGATGATAAAACTAAGGATGAACTAAAAGAAAATATTAAGAATGAACTAAAGAAAGATCTTAAGTTTGAGATTGGTGATAAAACTAAGGATGAACTGAAAGAAAAGATTAAAAATGAACTAGAAAAAGATCTTAAGAATGAACTAAAGAAAGATCTTAAGTTTGAGCTTGATGATAAGACTAAGAATGAGATAAAGGATAAAATAAAAAAAGAAATAGAGGATGAGATAGATTGTAAGCGTGATAAAAATGGCCACGATAAAGGTGGCAAAGGTGAAGACAGCTTTGATAAGGATGGCTATGACAAAGAAGGCTTTGATAAGGATGGCCGTGACAAAGACAGCTTTGATAAGGATGGCCGTGACAAAGACAGCTTTGATAAGGATGGCTATAACAAAGAAGGCTTTGATAAGGATGGCCGTGACAAAGACAGCTTTGATAAGGATGGCTATGACAAAGATGGCTACAATAGAAAAGGCTTTGACGAGGATGGCTACGATAGAACAGGCTTTGATAAGGATGGCTACAATAAAAAAGGCTTTGATAAGGATGGCAAGAAAAAAGGTAATGACGATGATGAAAATGGCAAGAAAAAAGGTGATGACGATGATGAAAATGGCAAGAAAAAAGGTGATGACGATGATGAAAATGAAGTCAACGAAATGGTTTCTATTACATCTCAAGAAATAACCCCGGATCATGCTGATGCTACAAAGTGTGGAAGTTTTAGTGGTTACTACAACACATATAATCAGGTAGGTCGCCAAGGTTTTAGTACATCTGAATTACTAGAGGCATTTTACCCTGAGATGTATAGTAACCATAAAATTGCGGAACATTTGGAAAAGGGATCAAAGGTCTTCTATGGTGCAGTAAATTACAAATTTGCTTTTTCAGAACCTTTTGATTACTCATGGGGAAATGCTAGCAATATGTGGTGTAAAAAGTGTTCGGATAGTCCAGGCGAGATTGCCTGTCAAGGTGATGAAATTAAAAGTTTCTGCTACCCTGCAGGTTACTATGCGGATAAGAACTTTAACGAGAGCTTCTTTGCTGAAAGGACATGCCCTAATCTTGTTAAAGTGTCCGGTGCAGCTACTATTAAAGCAAAACAAGTTGCGCCACTAATACTTGTTAATTCCTTAGGAGAAATGATAGATAAAGACGGCAATAACACTACAATATACTATTCCAGCTTATCGCCTTATCTTAAAGCTAATGGCCATATAAAAGATTGTGCAGGTGAAGCGAACTGTAAAAAATTTGCTGAAATTATGAAGAAAGTTGCATGGTATACTAATAAGGAAGTACTATTAAAAACTGTTTCTGGTGATTTACAAGGAGCAAATCCTTACTATTATGACAATGAGGATAATTATGTTTCCGTTGATACTAATTTTGTATAAGACTGAATGCTTTCTAGGCTTTTCAGCTTAGAAAGCATTTTTGTAGAAAAATAAAATGAATGAACAGCTGGCGGCATTTAGCGCCATAGACTGACGCTCTGCCAATTGAGCTACATTTGCCAATAGAAACTTATATGACATGAGATAACTCTTCAACTAGCCCCACTTATTCGCTATACTGCTACAGGTTTTATAACAGTATAGTGAATGAACATTTTCAAACAGGTTTCCTCTCTAATTTCCAATAAATTAAATGAATTGAAACGAAGGGGTATCATAAATACAAGTGCAGAAAATTTTATTGTGGAACCTCCAAGCAATAGAGCACATGGAGATATTTACACAAACGTTGCTATGGTGCTTGCAAAGCATGAAAAGAAGAATCCCATTGAAATTGCAGAGGTTTTAGCCAAAGAATTTGAACTTTTTGATGAAGTTGCAAAAGTGGAAATAGCAGGCTCTGGTTTCATCAACATGCACTTAAAAATAGAAGTGTGGCATGGAATTTTAAAACAAATAAATGAGCTAAAAACAGAGTTTGGCACCCTAGATATAGGGAACAATCAGGCCATTAATGTTGAATTTGTATCTGCAAATCCAACTGGTCCACTGCATATTGGTCATGCAAGAGGGGCAGTATTTGGTGACGTTCTGGCAAATTTATTGAAAAAAGTTGGTTATAAAGTTACTAAGGAATACTATATTAATGATGCTGGAGCGCAGATAGATACGCTAATTCGGTCAGTATATTTGCGATATAAGGAAGCTCTGGGAGAAAAAATCAGCATCGAAAAAGGTTTATACCCAGGTGAATATTTAAAACCAATAGGGACTGGGCTGGCCAAAAAATATGGCGCAGAGCTTCTAGAAAAGCAAGATAATCAAGTGATTAGAGACTATACTTTAAGTTCTATCTTAGAAATCATAAAGGAAGACATGAACTTACTTGGAGTAAATCATGATGTTTTTACTTCAGAGTATGAGCTACAAAAAAGTGGCAAAATTGAAGAGAGTATAAAGATATTGTCTGACAAGGGTCTAGTGTATGAAGGGTACCTGGAGAAACCAAAAGGCAAAGAAAGCGAAAATTGGACTGCCAGAAAAGAAATGTTGTTTTGCTCCACAAAATTTGGTGATGATGTTGACCGCGCACTAAAAAAAGAGGATGGTAGCTGGACTTATTTTGCCTCGGATATCGCTTACCATTTTGATAAGATATCGCGTGGTTTTAACAATATGATCGTAGAGCTCGGCAGTGACCATGGCGGTTATATTAAAAGGCTTAGAGCAGTTGTCTCTGCGCTCAGTGATGATCAAGCAAAGATAGAGGTAAAACTGCATAATATTGTGAATTTTTTTGAGAATGGCAAACCTGTTAAGATGTCCAAAAGATCAGGAAACTTTCTTACAGCCAGGGATGTAGTGGAAGAAGTTGGTAGGGATATCACTCGTTTTATAATGTTAACACGCAAGAATGATATGGTCTTGGACTTTGATTTTGCTAAAGTTAAAGAACAATCAAAAGACAACCCTATTTTTTATGTGCAATATGCGCACGCCCGTGCTCATTCGTTAATGCGTAATGCTCCAAAAGAGCTCCCAACAGCAGATCCTTCACTTTTAAAGACAGGTGGAGAGTTATTCCTCATAAAAATCTTAGCAAAGTGGCCAGATGTGGTAGAAATAGCGGCAAGGCTCTATGAGCCACACAGAATCACTTTCTACTTACTTGAAGTTGCAGAAGCGTTTCACGTTTTATGGGGATATGGCAAAAGTGATTTAAATATGCGGTTTATACTGGAGAATAACTTAAACCTCACCGCTGCAAGAATGTTTCTCGTCCAAGCCTTAGCACACGTCATTGCTTCTGGACTTTCGATTTTTAATATAGAGCCTTTGAAAGAGATGAGTTAATTTTAATGCGTAATATTAAATGTGATAATAAATTATTGATGTAAGTACAATAAGGCCAAAAATTATACAAGAGGTCTGTTAAAATCACGTATATCGATTGTCTTGAAGTCACACAATTGTTCTGTAGAGCTATGTCCTGTAATAATTACTATACCGTTTTGCTCAGAGCGTATTGAGATCAGATTCAATATTAATTCACACGTTATACTGTCGAGGTTACAGAATGGTTCATCTATCAGCCAAATGTTTGCATTAGAAATTAAAAGGCGAGCAAGCGCAACTCTTCTTTTCCAACCTGCAGAAAGTTCACCATATCTAATGTTAAATACAGGTTGCAACTCTAAACAATAAGCAGCTGCCGTAATTAATTCTTTAGTATTCCGTATTCTTGCCCAGAATTCTATGTTTTCACTAACTGTCAAGCTATCTTTACAGGCATTTTTATGGCCTATATAGACCATAGAGGGTATATAGGATTTTGGGTCATCATATATGTCTTTTCCGCAATATCTTACATTACCTGATACTGGCGGTAAGAGTCCGGATAAACTTCTGATTAAGCTGGTTTTGCCGCTACCATTTGGACCAGTGATTAAGATTTTTGATTTTGGCTCAGCTTTAAAATTGAGGTTTTTAAATAATACTTTGTTATTACGAGCACAGGATAGATTTTTACATTCAAGCATGTACTGAACCTTTAAAAAGAACTTGGAGCCTAAACACTTCAGTGTATGAACATTGGATAGCTTGCACAACAAACAGTCAGTGTTTGAAATACAACTACGAACATTGGGTTTGTAGGTAGCAGATGGTGTCATCTCATTGCTTGACTGACTATAAAACTTAAGAAGTTTAATGCTAGAAAGCATATTAGACAATGGATACGTCATCTGCCTTTTCCTTTATGTTTACCCTTAGTTGAAGACTGAGCTTTGATAAACAGCTCCCAAAATCCTTTTTTCTCACCTTCTCTGTGTATCAATTGTGCAAAATGCTTCATTAAACCACTACCCATCATAACCATCTTTGTCCATTTACCTAGCGGTTTTGCTATATCAATTATTTCTAGATCTTCTTTGTAAACTTGCATATCTTTTTGCTTCTCGCTTAGCATTTCCTGTTGTTTCATCAACTCTTTTTGCTTATTTTTTTGATATAATTCATTAAATCTTCTATTTTCTTCCCACTCTTCTTTGAGAACTTTTAGAGGAAATATAATTTTTCTAATATGATTTTTGTATATTTTTCTCAAAAAGATAAATACTGCAATTATAGCAAGTAATATCGTGCTATATGTAATGATCTGTCCGAACGGCATTTTTATACTCAGCTTATTGGCAAGCGGTATTTACAATTATACCATAACTATAGAAATTTTACAATTTTTTTTCTGAATAAAGATAGTAGACAAAAACTTTCTGAAGGATAAAAGGAATGCATAAGCTTAAAAACTCTCAGGTTTTAATGCTGGATAAAGCAACTTCTGCGCTTAAGTGATAACCTCGTACAAAAAGCAAGTTAATGCAAAACAGAACAATAATCATAATCACACAGCTTAAACTAAGTTCTCAATTTCTCAAAGAAATCTTTTAACAAAAGAGAACATTTTGTTTCTAATATTCCACCATAAACTTCAGGTATGTGGTTACAGAATTGAAATATTCTAGTGCCGTTTTCAACTCCTCCACCTTTGGGATTGTAAGCCCCGAAGTACAGACGTTTAATTTTTGCAAAAGAGATAGCTTGAGCGCACATCGGGCACGGCTCTAACGTTACGTACATTTCAGCTTCATAAAGCGTGGAAGTTGAAAATGCTTGTCTAATTGTTAACATTTCTGCATGTGCAGTTGGATCATTAGATATATTGTGTGCAGAGGAGATGATATTGTTTCCATTAACTATTACAGCACCTATTGGCACTTCGCCATCTTTCTGAGCAAGTTTTGCTTGCTCTATGGCAAGTTCCATGTATTGGTACTTAAACATTAGGTGCTTGGGTAAATATAATTTTCTTTTCTTGGCTTTTCTATTTTTTCTAGGTTATAGAATTCACTAAGGACTATTGTCCTTTTTACAAGGCTATCTATTTCTCGCTTTAAATATTTTTTTATTTCTTCTACCGATTTTAGTTCGTTTATAGCTACAACTACTTCTTCCATTATATCCTCTATAATTTGATCCTCC
>NZ_CP016430.1:967517-987274 GCF_003999585.1 Wolbachia endosymbiont of Bemisia tabaci
CCATCCTGCAGAAAGTTCACCATATCTAATGTTAAATACAGGCTGCAACTCTAAACAATAAGCAGCTGCCGTAATTAATTCTTTAGTATTCCGTATTCTTGCCCAGAATTCTATGTTTTCACTAACTGTCAAGCTATCTTTACAGGCATTTTTATGGCCTATATAGACCATAGAGGGTATATAGGATTTTGGGTCATCATATATGTCTTTTCCGCAATATCTTACATTACCTGATACTGGCGGTAAGAGTCCGGATAAACTTCTGATTAAGCTGGTTTTGCCGCTACCATTTGGACCAGTGATTAAGATTTTTGATTTTGGCTCAGCTTTAAAATTGAGGTTTTTAAATAATACTTTGTTATTACGAGCACAGGATAGATTTTTACATTCAAGCATCTACTGAACCTTTAAAAAGAACTTGGAGCCTAAACACTTCAGTGTATGAACATTGGATAGCTTGCACAACAAACAGTCAGTGTTTGAAATACAACTACGAACATTGGGTTTGTAGGTAGCAGATGGTGTCATCTCATTGCTTGACTGACTATAAAACTTAAGAAGTTTAATGCTAGAAAGCATATTAGACAATGGATACGTCATCTGCCTTTTCCTTTATGTTTACCCTTAGTTGAAGACTGAGCTTTGATAAACAGCTCCCAAAATCCTTTTTTCTCACCTTCTCTGTGTATCAATTGTGCAAAATGCTTCATTAAACCACTACCCATCATAACCATCTTTGTCCATTTACCTAGCGGTTTTGCTATATCAATTATTTCTAGATCTTCTTTGTAAACTTGCATATCTTTTTGCTTCTCGCTTAGCATTTCCTGTTGTTTCATCAACTCTTTTTGCTTATTTTTTTGATATAATTCATTAAATTTTCTATTTTCTTCCCACTCTTCTTTGAGAACTTTTAGAGGAAATATAATTTTTCTAATGTGATTTTTGTATATTTTTCTCAAAAAGATAAATACTGCAATTATAGCAAGTAATATCGTGCTATATGTAATGATCTGTCCGAACGGCATTTTTATACTCAGCTTATTGGCAAGCGGTATTTACAATTATACCATAACTATAGAAATTTTACAATTTTTTTTCTGAATAAAGATAGTAGACAAAAACTTTCTGAAGGATAAAAGGAATGCATAAGCTTAAAAACTCTCAGGTTTTAATGCTGGATAAAGCAACTTCTGCGCTTAAGTGATAACCTCGTACAAAAAGCAAGTTAATGCAAAACAGAACAATAATCATAATCACACAGCTTAAACTAAGTTCTCAATTTCTCAAAGAAATCTTTTAACAAAAGAGAACATTTTGTTTCTAATATTCCACCATAAACTTCAGGTATGTGGTTACAGAATTGAAATATTCTAGTGCCGTTTTCAACTCCTCCACCTTTGGGATTGTAAGCCCCGAAGTACAGACGTTTAATTTTTGCAAAAGAGATAGCTTGAGCGCACATCGGGCACGGCTCTAACGTTACGTACATTTCAGCTTCATAAAGCGTGGAAGTTGAAAATGCTTGTCTAATTGTTAACATTTCTGCATGTGCAGTTGGATCATTAGATATATTGTGTGCAGAGGAGATGATATTGTTTCCATTAACTATTACAGCACCTATTGGCACTTCGCCATCTTTCTGAGCAAGTTTTGCTTGCTCTATGGCAAGTTCCATGTATTGGTACTTAAACATTAGGTGCTTGGGTAAATATAATTTTCTTTTCTTGGCTTTTCTATTTTTTCTAGGTTATAGAATTCACTAAGGACTATTGTCCTTTTTACAAGGCTATCTATTTCTCGCTTTAAATATTTTTTTATTTCTTCTACCGATTTTAGTTCGTTTATAGCTACAACTACTTCTTCCATTATATCCTCTATAATTTGATCCTCCTCTAATTTATATATTATTTGTTCTACATGCCTATTCAATTCCTCGAAGGTCGCAGATCCATATGTTTACTATTTCTTAGTAACATTTTTTACCTCTCTATTAGAATAGAGTTTATTCAGTTCTATTAAACTCTATTGTCAATAGCTGCCTTAATAAATGATGTAAAGAGAGGATGAGGAGAAAATGGTCTTGATTGAAATTCTGGATGAAATTGCACACCAATAAACCATGAGTGATTTTTTAGCTCCACTGCCTCTATGCATGTTTTATCTTCTGATATACCACTGCATATCATTCCATTCTCTTCTAAGTTATTTTTATAATCTAAATTAACTATATATCTGTGTCTGTGTCTTTCTGAAATAGTGACACTACTATACACATTTGCCATTTTTGAATTTGGATTTACATTACACTTGTATGTTCCAAGTCTCATGGTTCCACCAAGATCAACGTTCTTACCATCAGCGAGCTTGATGATTGGGTGTTTGCAAGTATAAAATTCTTCAGAGTGTACATCTTCAAGCTTAATAACGTTACGAGCAAATTCAATCACTGCAAGCTGCATACCAAGACATATTCCTAAAAAAGGAATGTTATTTACACGGGCATAGTTTATTGCTAATATTTTACCTTCTATTCCGTTATCACCAAATCCTCCTGGAACAAGGACTGAATTAGAGCTTTGTAATTTTTCTCTGATAAACTTTGCATCTATAGATTTTCCATTCTCTTCTCTTGAGTTGACCCAATTTATCTTCACTCTAGCTTTATTACTAATTGCACCATGGTTTAATGCTTCAATCAGTGATTTATATGCGTCAGGAAATTCAGTATATTTTCCTACTATGGAAACGATAACTTCTTGTGTTGGATGTCTCATAGAGTGTACTATTTGGTCCCATTCAGGTAAGCTTGGTTTTGGCTTACTTAAGTGAAAGTGATCCAAAATTTGTGTCCCGAGCCCACATTGATTATACAAGGATGGTAACTCGTATATATGGTTTACATCAGGAGCAGGTATTACGTTAGATAAAGAAACATTGCAAAGATTGGCTATCTTTTCTTTTTGATTATCGGAAATTTCTTTTTCACTGCGACATAATATAATATCTGGTTGTAACCCCGCAGAGTTTAACTCTCGAACTGAATGCTGTGTCGGTTTTGTCTTTAATTCTTGTGCTGCAGTGAGATATGGTATTAAAGTTAAGTGAATAAGGATAACTTTTTGCTTTCCTAGTTTATAATTAACTTGGCGTATAGCTTCCAAAAACGGTTGGCTTTCAATATCACCTACGGTTCCGCCTATTTCGCATATTACAAAATCTAAATCTTCTGTACCATTAAAAATGAAAGATTTGATTAAATCTGTCACATGAGGAATGATTTGCACAGTTTTGCCTAGATAATCACCACACCTTTCCTTCTTTAATAATTTATTATATACTTTACCAGTTGTTATATTGTCGTCCTTGGTTGCTTTAATTTTAGTAAAACGCTCGTAATGTCCAAGGTCTAAATCAGTTTCAGCACCATCCTCAGTAACAAATACTTCCCCGTGCTGAGCTGGGCTCATTGTTCCAGGATCAATGTTGAGATATGGGTCAAGCTTTCTGATGCGAACATTGAATCCATGAGCTTGAAGAAGTGCTCCCACACTTGAAGCAACTAAACCCTTACCAAGTGATGAAACAACTCCACCTGTAACAAAGATAAACTTGGTTTCTTTCATTAATTTTCAAATGGAACAGAAGTTGATTGGCCTTCTTGCTTCTTTTCTGATATAATCTTCTCTGCAATTGATTTTTTATGTACATCTTTTGAACATAATCCTGATAGTAACAGTGTATTTATAATGAACAGCCCAGCAACTATAGAAGTTATTCTACTGAGTGGATTTTCAGAAGACTTTACCGGAATTATTGAATTCATTCCCTGTTGTGAATTACTAAAGCCACTTAATGAACTACTTCCAGGTGGCTGCAGGAGCACTAAAATTACCAATACAACAACTAATATTATTTGAAGTACACTAAGTACTGTTACTGACATTATAAATAGAGCTAAAATAAAGATTTTAGGAGCATAAGGATCATAAGTCAAGAATATCTTTACCCGAGTAACTTGACTACTGGAACCCAAGTATGTATTAAACCTTATTTAAATTATGAGCTATCACATTTTAAAATACAAAGATTATGAACCAAAAATGGATGAAAGTTCTTTTATCGCAGATGGTGTGCGTATTATAGGTAACGTTGAAATAGGAAGGAATGAGAGTATCTGGTTTAATTGTGTGATCAGAGGAGATGTTGGATCAATCGAAATAGGTGATGAAACGAATATTCAAGATGGCACCGTAATTCATGTAGATAGAAATCCAGGCGGTGACACGATTATTGGTAGTATGGTGACGGTTGGACATTTTTGTGTGTTACATGCATGCACGATACATGATAAAGCATTTATTGGTATGGGCTCTGTTATAATGGATCATGCGATTGTCGAGTCTGAAGCTATGGTAGCTGCTGGTTCACTCGTGACACATGGAAAAGTGATAAAAAGTGGTGAAGTATGGGCTGGCAGGCCAGCACAATTCTTCAAAAAAATGTCAGATGAGGAAATTAAACATATTACACAATCTGCACAAAATTATATCATGCTGATGAAAGAATATAAAGCTATATCCTAGGTTGAGAAATCTTCAGCTCTGATGCACATTCTACGTTAACTACTTCAAAAGTTTCTTCAACTATAGAATGCTTATCAATATAAGGCTTAATCACTTTTTCAACTCTAGTTTGCTTATCAATATGCTGATTAATAAAACTACCTCTGACTAGAATATCCTTTATTGGCCAGTTTGTTTCTGTTGGAGTACCTGATAGTCTAGCTGCAAATTTTATCGGTGCTGACGTTAGAAAAAGAGATATAGTATTATTTGAATTAAGATAGAAGTTTACATGATCTTTGCAATCTTTGAGATCTATATCTTCTGGGTAATCTGGTATTTTTGACTTTATCTTTGCTCTTATGGGATTCATCCAGCCGAACTTTTCAGTAAGTATGCTTACCTCTTTTGGAACTTGTAATGGGATGATAATATCATTTCTAATTTCATTTTCTTCTTGAGAAAAAAGTTCAGTGTATGCTCCTTTTCTACTGTGTTTCTCAAAATACTTAGGAAAATAAATATTGAGATATTCAGAGTGTAATTCTATTCGATTTTTCTGATCATTTTCTAAGATAAACGTATATTTATCACCATTTTGCTTAAGTTCGCACAATTTAAATTTACTGAGGTCAGAATCTGGCAATGGCTTTGTAATTTCAAAAGCAAGTGTAAGAGTATGTGTTGCACGATCAAATTCGTCTTTTTCTTGCAGACCATCTTGTAGACTATAGTACTTATTTTTTTCATATTCCTTTTTTTCTCTACTAGCATTAACTTCCTGTTCATAAAAACTTTCAACAGCATAAAAAAATTCTTCTTCATCTAGCTCTTCTCCTGTTAGAGCATCCTCAAACACATCCTGCTCATCCTCTAAATCAATCTCATTACCTTTCGCCTCTATTGTATTTTCTACACTTATTTTTCTTGTATGATCATTTCCATTGCTAGCAGTTGTTTGATGATGTGTATCGTTAGTTTGAAAAAAGCTCTTTACTTTTGATATTAAGCTAATCCATGAAAGTCTGACTTGATTAAGTAGCCATTTAAAACTCTTCATTGTTTTACCCCAATCTAATTACTAAAAATTGTAACAGAATAAATTAAATATGTCAATAAGATACACAAATTGTACTAACTGGGAATTAGTGGCAGCACTTAACATCTGTGTAAATTTTTGACATAGGCGTTTTCTGCATTTTAACCAAATCAGTAAGGAGAACACCATTGATATTCTCCTTTTAGAAGCAACTTGAATAAAACTGATAAAGCTTGAATTAAAGTGTGATTAGGAAAGTGAGTGATGAGAACTCTTTATTTGGACTTCTTTTGATTCATCTATTTTAGTATTAGGTCTTAGTGTTGCGTATGTAGCACAACCAGCTACGAATGCAGATGCTGTAGCTATGATAATTATTGCTAACATACTTAGTCTAGTTGTATGTTCAAGTATAGTACTTGCTACCAGCCCAACAGCAAGACCAACACCAATAACAGCAGTGTACAACATTATCGGATTTGAATCAGATACGTAGTTTGTGAGCTCTTTGGAATACTCTTTTGCTAATCCTTTTACTGCTCTCTTGAGTTTGTTTTGATCTTCTTCTGTTCCAGTACCTGATTTTAGTTTCTTACATAACTCTTGTATTTTTTCACCTTGTACTTCTGCCAGCTTTTTTAGCTCCGTAGACAATTTCTCTATTTTTGTTCCTTTCAATTCTACTATTATTTTCTTGAAATATGGCATCATTATTTGCTCTGTTTCTTCTGCTGCTTGATTTTTTAATGCTATTATTTTATTTAATTGTTCTTCTGATATTTCATCTTTTTTTAGTTCCACTGTAACCTTTGTTTCTTCTAGCTCCGATATTACGTTCATTAATGCGTGAAATGCATTCCATAGCTTTTCACCGGAATTCTGACTCCGTTTTGGTGACATAAACTGACTGCCCTTGAACTTTTTTGGCGACATAGGCTGATTTTTACTATTTTTGAGCTTTTTTGAGTTTTCACCAGCACTTACTTTAGCCATAATAAACCTCACATATTAAATAATGCTATCACATAATATCTTTAAAGCTCAATGTCAAATAGTATCTTTACATAATATAACTCATAAACAGATAATTTTAGTGTAAATTGACGTATTTACTTTGTGCTATGGTTTGAGGTAGAATAACAACTTGCTTCAAATATGGAAAGGCAGTACAACTCTATAATCAAGTTACTGAACTCTCATTTTACTCCTCTTTTTTTGTAAAACAATCTACAATTCATTAGAAGATCTTCAGATAGACGTTGATCATTGGTTGCGTTTTTACAGTGAGACAAGACCTCATTCTAGTAAATATTGTTATGGCGATGTAGACTTTCCTGAATAGAAAACATATTGCTTTTTAGAAAAATATTGGTAGCATTACATTAAGAGACTGATATTAGTTTTCAATTTTTCTGTTAGTTAATTCTTGCTTGCTAGGCTAAGTTGTGTCTGGTAACCATAATGGCAAATCTTGTTAATTTGAGGCGTTGATTTTAGCCTCTTTCATCCTTACATTAGTTACATATTCTTTCGCAGAGGGCTAATGAATTTATTAGTAAAATTCAGTAATTTATAACTGACAATGAGAGCTGTTAATTAGCAACTCACTTTAAATAAGTTACTCAACTGTGACAGATTTAGCTAAATTTCTCGGGCAATCTACATCTAACCCTTTTTTTTCTGCAATAGAATAAGCAAGAAATTGCATAGCAACACTGTAGATAATTGGAGAAACAAAATTGTCAACTTCTGGAAGTTGCACCACATCTATGCAAATTCCCTTTAAGAGCGGTGCTCCTTGCTTATCACTAAAGGCAATTACTTTACCTTTTCTTGCAATAATCTCTTGTATATTGGATAGCGTTTTAAAGAATAAATTATCGTAAGGAATAATTGCGATAACAAGTACAGTAGAGTCTATCAAAGCGATAGAACCGTGCTTCATTTCTCCCGCTGCAATACCAATTGTGTTGATATATGAAAGCTCTTTTATCTTCAATGCACCTTCCATTGCAACTCCATATGAGCTTCCTCTCCCAATTATAATTATATTATTGTGCTCTAATATACTGCCTGATATATGTTGTATTTCCATCACATTCAAAACATGCTCTACATGTTCGGGAATGGAATTAATAGCACCGCTTAGTTCCTTTATCCTCTCTCTACCCAGTATACCTTTTATTTTTCCAAGCTCTACAGAAAAGCATGCTAAAATTGCAAGCTGCGTAGAAAAGGTTTTTGTCGAAGCAACACCAATCTCAGGTCCAGCAAGAGTATGCAATACAATATCTGAGGCTTTTTCTATGCTGCTATTAAATGTATTAATTATGCTAATGATCATTTGTTTCTGCAATCTCGCATAACGTAGTGCTTCCATAGTATCTGCAGTTTCACCAGATTGAGAAATGAATAAGCCAATACTACCTTCTTCGAGCTTGACGCTGCTATACCTAAATTCTGACGAGATTTCTAGATATACCCGAATTTGAGCAATACTTTCCAGCCAACACTTTGCTATTAGTCCAGCAAAATAGGATGAACCGCATCCAACTATAGTAATGTAACCTAGTTCAGAAAATAATTCTTTGTTGATTTCTTTATATTGTTTATAAAATTGATTTATTGTTTTGTTTAATGCATACGGTTGCTCAAAAATTTCTTTTAGCATAAAGCTAGGGTAACCATTTTTACTAATTAGAAAACTTCTTGGACTGCTATTTTCTGTTCTGCGTTTAACTTGTATACCATTATTATATATACTGAATTCGTTAGATTTTATTACTGCAATATCATTATCTTCTAAATGCAATATTTTTTCTACAAATGAACTCAAAGCATTAGTATCAGAGGCAGCAAATACTTTATTACAGTTATATCCTCCTATTGCCAAAGGTAAATTTCTTTTCGCAACGAACAATGCATCTGGATATTCTGCAAATAATAGAACCAAAGCAAATGAACCTTGTAAGTTGTTTAGACACTTAAATATAGAATCAACTGGTGATAACCCTTCATCAAGATATGAAGTTAATATGTTTGGTATTACTTCTGTATCAGTGTCGGTATGAAAAGATACTCCCTTTTCCTCCAGATCCTTTTTTAATATATTGTAATTTTCAATTATGCCATTATGAGCAACAACAACATTATTTATATAAATGGGATGAGCATTTTTAAGATTTGGAGCTCCATGTGTAGCCCAACGAGTATGTGCTATACCAACTTTGCTACTAGATATCTTGCTCTCATGAACAACTTCACACAATCTTTCAACTTTACCTTCTGATTTTTTTACTTCTATCTTACCTCTATTATTTATGATTGCTATACCTGAAGAGTCATAACCTCTGTATTCCAATTTTTGCAACGCGGTTAGTAAAGTTGGTATTACTGAACCACCGCTGCTTACTATACCTAATATTCCACACACTTCTTAAATTATGAAGCATTTTTGTCTTTTTTACTTTCCTCTAGTTTATTTTTCTTGCCATTCTTTTCAACTTTGCTTTTTTCAATAGATTTAGCTACTGGCTTTTGAATTTCTTTATTTAAGATTTCAGATATAGCAGATTTTAGGATTTTTATTTCAATTTTTGGTGCTATTTCTAGTATTAGTTGTGCATTTACTTCGTCAACTTTGTTTACTTCACCTATTATTCCACTAGAAGTAATAACCGTATCACCACATTTTATTTGATCTATCATCCTTCTATGTTCTTTTAGTTTTTTGTGATTGGGGCGAATAATGAGAAAATAAAATACTACAAATATTAAAATGAGTGGAATAAAGCTAGCAACAGATGCTGATATATTGTTAGTCGCATCTGCCGCAAAAACCTCAGAAGTGAACATATTTAATCCTAATTATTAACGATAAAGTTAAATAGATTAAGCAGCAATTACAATATCATGTCAAGTCTCTGAAAGAAATTAATTCAAATTAATAAGAAACTTAAGGAATTTTAAGGTGTTTCTGCTGTAATGGCGGGAGTGATGAGACTTGAACTCACGACCTCATGCGTGACAGGCATGCGCTCTAACCAACTGAGCTACACCCCCCATTGCTTTTTAACGTTTGCAATCTTAAAGCTAATCAACGTGTTGCTACTTGTCAATATTTTTTGTTTGCGCTTTTTTGTCTTTTTTATTACTATGTAAATAACTTAATTTCACACATGGCTTATGCAAGTAGTCCCGTTAGGGTTATGCCATGGAGGATAAACTATTTGGAGGAGTAAATATGACAAATTTGCCTAAAGTCACTATACGTGATTTAGCTGAATCTGGTGTGCATTTTGGCCATAAAGTTAGTCGCTGGAATGCGAAAATGGCCCCATATATATATGGTATACATCAACAGAATCGTATACACATAATAGACTTACGAAAAACATTACCATTGTTAGAGGCGGCGATGAAAGCTTTATACGATGTTGCATCTCAAGATGGTCGCATTTTATTTGTTGGTACGAAATTTCAAGCTTTAGATATTGTTGCAAGTGAAGCAGTTCGTTGTGGTCAGTATTATGTAAATGATCGATGGCTTGGTGGTATGCTTACTAATTGGAACACTGTTTCTTCTTCGATAAAAACTTTGATACAATATGAGAAAATATCCAATGATGAAGATAGCATCTTAACAAAAAAAGAATTAGGAGACATTGAAAAGAAAAGAAAAAAGCTTGATAAAGAATTGGGTGGAATTAGAGAAATGGGAGCAGTTCCTGATATTTTATTTATTATTGATACTAACAAAGAGCATATAGCGGTTAAAGAGGCTAAAAAACTGGGTATTCCTGTAGTTGGAGTACTTGATACCAATTCTGACCCAAATGGTATTACTTATCCTATACCAGGAAATGATGATTCAAGAAAATCAATAGAGCTTTATTGTAAATTAGTTGCTGATTCTATATTAGCTGGAATAGAGTCTAGTTTGACAAGGTCTAGAGTTAAGGATGATGAGCTTATTCAAGAAAAAGAAGAGGATATTGTGCAAACTGAAAAGAAGCGTATTAAGGTTGAAACAGAAAGGGAGGTAATAGTAAGTAAATGAAGATGGATTCAAGTAGTATAAGGGAATTACGCGATAGAACAGGGCTTGGCTTAAGCGATTGTAAGAAAGCGTTAGAAGAGTGTGATGGTGATATTAAGAAAGCCGTTGATAGGTTACGTACAATAGGATTTGCTAAAGCTGACAAAAAGTCTGATAGAGTAGCTTCGGATGGGCTTATTGCTATGTGCTTGGCTAAAAATTATGGTGTATTGGTTAAAGTCAATTGTGAAACTGATTTTGTTGCTAGAAATGAGAAGTTCATAGCATTAGTTTCAAGTTTAGCATCAATTGCTTGTCAAGAACGTTGTACTAATCTTGATGAGTTAAAAAATGCCAAATATGAAGATGTTGGTACAGTGCAGGAAGCTATTATGAGTGGTACATCGGTTCTTGGTGAGAAGTTAGAGTTAAGCAATCTTTGCTACCTAGAAACTAAGGATGGGATTATTGCTGGCTATGTACATGGTGATATGCATGGCTTAGGTAAGATTGGTGCTTTAGTAGCATTGCAATCATCTGGTGATAAACAAGAGATTGGAAAGCAAATAGCTATGCATGTAGTTGCTATGAAACCTGAAGCTTTATCTATAGATGATTTAGATCAAGAAAAATTAAACAATGAGCGTTCTATAATTGAGGAGCAAGTAAAGAGCTTAAATAAACCTGAAGAGGTAGCGAAAAAAATAGTAGATGGACGAATGGCTAAATACTATGAAGAAGTTGTTCTGCTAGAGCAGAAGTTTATAAAAGATGATAAAATGAAGATTGCTGATTTTATAGAATCAAGTGCTGTTAAGTTAGCTAATTATAAGTTACTTACTTTGGATGGTGCAAATAAGTAACAAAACTTCAGAAGTAAAATACCCCAGAGTGTTATTCAAAATCTCTGGGGAGGCTTTGATGGGATCAAAGCTATTTGGCCATGATATGGAAGTTATAGATAAACTATCCAAAGACATAGTTGAAGTTTGTAATCTCGGAGTTCAAGTTTGTATTGTTGTTGGTGGTGGGAATATTTTTCGTGGTGCATCAGCATCTTTAAGTGGCTGTGAAAGAGCAAGCAGTGATTATATTGGAATGCTTGGCACTGTCATTAATGCTTTAATTTTGCAGAATTTTTTAGAAAAAAGCTCTATAGTTTCTAGGGTATTATCTGCTATACCTATGACTACTATATGTGAGCCTTATATAAGAAGGAAGGCTATTCATCATTTAGAAAAAGGTAGAGTTGTCATTTTTGCAGCAGGTACAGGTAACCCATTTTTTACCACAGATACAGCTGCAGCTCTACGTGCTGTTGAAATGAATTGTGATGTTATTCTAAAAGGTACGCAAGTAAGAGGTGTATATTCTGCTGATCCAAAAAAAAATGAGGATGCTGTGATGTATGATAGGCTTTCTTATACAGATTTGCTAACTCGTGATTTAAAAGTTATGGATGCATCAGCAATTTCACTTGCTCGTGAGAATTCTATCCCAATTGTAGTTTTTTCTTTAAAAAGAGAAAAAATGGTTGATATTATTAAGGGTCAAGGCACTTATACTATAGTCTCAGATTGTAAACATTAGGTAATTTATGTTAAACGAAATAAAAGCTAAAACAAAGGAAAGAATGCTAAAAACTATTCAGTCTTTTCACGATGATATGAAAGGTGTACGTACTGGTAGAGCTAACGCATCATTACTTGATGGTATAGTTGTAAATATCTATGGTGGACATCAAAAACTGAACCAAGTTGCAGGCGTTTCAGCTATAGATAACAAAACTCTATCAGTTAAAGTTTGGTATGCTACTGTTATCGGTGAAGTAAAAAATGCGATAATCAATGCTAACCTGAATTTAAATCCTGTTGTTGAAGGAAATACTATACGTATAGTTCTTCCAGACTTAACACAAGAAACTCGTGAAAAATTAGTGAAATTATTGCATCAATTTTCTGAAAATGCACGAGTTGCAATTAGAAATATACGCAGAGATGTTATGGAAGAAATAGAGGAAATGAAGAAAAATAAGGAAATCTCAGAAGATGATTTTCATGTTGCCAAAAAGGAAATACAAAACATTACTGATGATAATGTAAAAAAAGTCGATGATGACTTATCTATTAAAGAAAAGGATATATTGCATCATTAAGTTAATATGAAAGAATTTTTCAGTATTGAAAAACATAAGAGGATTCGATACAGATACAGTTGTATGAATGCTGTGATTCATATCTCATCACTACGCACACATTTGATCGTTATACCTTTTGAAATCTAGAAAAAAAGCTTTTCAGTTTGATTTTTTATTACGATAATTAAGTTTACACTCTTGAGCGAAAACGATGCTGAAACGCCTTTTCCTTATTTTTGCATTTGTATTACTCATCCCACTGTCAAATGTTGATGCTAGAAGATATATCAGAATTGTTGGATCTTCAACTGTTTTTCCTTTTATCTCATTTGTATCTGAGGAATTCAGTCGTATATTTCCCTTTAAAACTCCAGTTGTAGAATCGATAGGAAGTGGATCAGGGTTCAAAATGTTTTGTTCAGGAATAGGGAAAGGCACACCAGATATCACCACTTCATCTCGCCCTATGAAGGAAGTAGAGAGAGAATTATGCAAAAGAAATAAAGTGAATGAGGTAATAGAGATCATAATCGGCTATGATGGAATTGTTATTGCAAATTCAAATCAAAGCCATAGATTTGATTTTACAAAAAATGACCTGTTTGAAACTTTATCTGCATATTCTGAAGACAATGATAGATTAGTAAAGAATAACAAGAAATTTTGGTCTGATGTAAATCAAGCTCTACCAAAAACAGAAATTAAAATCTATGGTCCACATCAAAATACAGGTACACATGAAACTTTGATTAATTTTATTATGCTTGATCAATATTCATGCATGAACTCAAGGATTTTCAAAGAGAATTATCAAGACCAAGAAAAAAGAAAGAAAGCATGTAGTAATATCAGAGATGATGGAAGGTATATAGAAGTTGGAATTAATGAAAACATAATAATACAAAAATTGAAGAGCAATAAAAATGCTTTAGGAATATTTAGCTTCAGCTTTTTAGCGAAAAACCAAGATGAGATTCAAGGGAGCACAATCGCAGGAATTGAGCCAACTTATAAAAATATATCATCGGGGGAGTATATGTTAGCAAGGCCTTTATATCTTTATATAAAGAAAGAACACTTAGATACTGTTGATGGATTAAGGGAATTCATTAGAGAAGTTGTAGACTCTATTAGTACTGAAGGTGGATATTTATCTAGGCTTGGCTTAATTCCACTTTCAAGCGAAAATATAAAAAAAGTCTTGGAAAAGGTTCGTGATATAATATGATGACTTTGATATTTTTTTATTCTGGATACTAGGTTAAAAATAGAACGTTTAAATTTCTTGTTTTTATTGTTATCATACTTAGGTTTCCTAAGAACTTATTTACTACAAAATACAACAAGTTCTATTTATTTGAGGAAGTTGTGCGTCTTGTAGAACAGATTTTGTTGTAGGTTTCTCTGTAGCTATTTCAAGGTTTTCTTCTATGCTTTTTTGTTCTGTGTAATCTTTAACTTCTTGAATGAAATCTTCAAGCCACTTCTCACTACCTATCTTAGCATGTCGTTGTTGCTCACCTTTAAGAAGTTTTATTACAGCTGCATCTTGATTTTCAGGAGCTCTTTGATTTTTAAGCCACGAGTCACGAATATCAGGAGGAGCTTTTTTCAAATGAGCTTCAAAGGTTGCTTTTGTGTCTTTTGTACTTTCTTCTTGTTGATCTTGATGGAATTTAAACCAGAAATTGCGAATATCAGGAGAAGCTTTATCCCAAAGAAGTTTAGTAATTTCTTTTATATTTCTCAGATCTTCTTGTTTCAATCTTTTACCATCACCTATATATCGTTTATTAAGACCAACTTGCAGAGGATAAAGTAAAAGGGTAGTTTTGCTCTGTGAGTATATAGGTCTATTTAAAATCATTTCTAGATTTGTATCACAATCTTCTAATACTGCTTTAACTTTTTCAATTTTCAAAGAATTTATTGCTTCACATAATTTGCAATGAAGGGTACCTATTCTTCCTAAATTTTCCACTTTTTGCATAGCTCTATCACGAATATCATTTTTCTGATGAGATTCTTCATAAGTTCGTTTGGTAGCTTTTTCAGTGCACTTTCTATTATAATTCTCAATTTCTGGAATAAATTTTTTAACATCAAAATTTGAACTATAATTAGCTGATTTGATTGCACTATCACTCAAGAAGACACGAGTGTTTTTATCAGCTTTATCCCAAAATGCCTTAATGATATCTCCTTCTTGTTTTAAAATAGCAAAATCTAAGATAGTATAATTACCATCGAACTTACTCCTTAAAACCTTTTGTGTATAATCTATATCCTCCTCAGAATTAATTTTTTTGATTATGTTTAGGACTTCTCGAAGACTGCTATTCACAACTGCAAAACGTAATGAATTTTGAGTTGCTTTACGCTTATTCCATAAAGCATTAGTGTATTCATTAGCTTTCTGCTGAAGTGTCTGAATGATTTCTTCATTTCCTATGGATTTAGCAACATCAAAGATTGTACGACCACTCGGGAATTGGCTTCTGAAAACCTTTTGTATATTACTGTAAGAATTAATATTTAATATATTCTGGACCTCTTGAAGATTGTTATTCAAAATTGCAAAATATAATGATTCTTGAGTTTTAATAAGGCCACAATCTAATACTATACCCTACCTCTATCTCTTATGGCAAATTTAGCGCTATAATTATACGTATTTATAATCAAGTCAAGAGAAAAAATTAGCAAAGCGGTTGAAGTTTTAATAACATATAGCTTTCACAGTACTTTCTATGGAAAATCTGCAGGTTTTACGTTCAATTGCGTTTATTGTGGGAATTTTTCTATTGTTGTTTGGCGTAGCAATGCTTATTCCTGCTATTACTAATAATTATCTAGGTTACGAATGGAAAAATTTTCTGGTTGGATTTATAGTTACCTGCACATTTAGTGCGATTTTTATTCTACTGGGTAAACTAAGTAGGTTACATGGAATGCCGGCAATTTTTGCGATTACCAGTTGTACCTGGATTGCATTATCTCTATTTGCAGCTATTCCATTTTATCTTGATAGTTTAAGCTACATTGATGCACTGTTTGAAGCAGTATCTGGGATTACAGCCACAGGAGCAACTATTCTAAGTTGCATCGAGCAACAATCTCCGGGGATACTACTGTGGAGAGCAATGCTACACGGTATAGGTGGTTTTGGAGTAATTACAGTAGGAATTGCAATTTTTCCCATATTTAAGGTTTTGAGCTTAAATAATTTACTCTATTCTGAGTACTCAGATGCTCTTAAAAGAAAGTTACTACATACGCGAAGCGTAGTAATACATATTGCAGAAATATATTACTGCCTAATTTTATTGTGCATATTTTCGTACTATCTAGCTGGCATGCCATTATTTGATGCAGTATGTCACGGAATGTCCGCTGTATCAACTGGTGGATTTGCTAACTATAACGATTCTATAGGCTACTACAATAACCCTATATTGGAGGTCATAACAATTATCTTTATGATTTTAGGCTCTTTACCTTTTATGAGCTATTTAAAAATTATAAGACGATTAGACGTTTGTTATGATGAACAGGTCTCTTACTTTATTAAGATAGTTGTTATCTCATCTTTGCTTGCTTGTTTTTGGTTATATAAAAATTTTGACTTAGGAGTATTTTTATCATTTAGGTACAGCACATTCACCATTACCTCCTTTATCACATCAACTGGCTATGTAATGTGCAACTACTTGAATTGGAGCTTTATTTCAGTCTTAGCTTTCTTTTTAGCCTTTATTGGTGGATGTGGTGGTTCTGCTAGTGGTGGAATCAAAATCTTCCGTTTAGTCATTTTTCTAAAATCTATAAGGAATTACTTTAGCTCTTTATTAAATCCAAGTGAAAGCGATAGAGTAAAACTCAATGGTAAAATACTGGAAAATGATGAAGTTCAATCCGTCTTTACGTTTTTTGCGATTTACATGTTAACGTTCACTATATCATCAATAATGATGTCTTACTTGAGCAATGCGGACTTTATAACTAGCATCAGCTCTGTTTCTGCAATGCTTACAAATTCTGGCCCAGGATTTAGTAACCTAATAGGTCCTTCAGGTAATTATTCCTCCTTTAGTGGTGGAGTAAAGCTATTTCTATCGTTTTTGATGCTGCTTGGCAGGCTTGAAATATTGCCAATTTATTTTTGTATAGGTAGTTTATACTGGAAACTTTGCCATTCCAGAGTGTAACGCTAATTCAGGTTTACATTTAAATTCTATTACATATTATTATAAGTATTACAAAACTTTAAAGGACAATTATGGCAGTTATGCCAGATAAATGGATAAGGGAAAAGGCTGAAAACTCTAGAATGATAGAGCCTTTTGTGAATCATAAAAGCAGTAAGGGTGTTGTATCTTTCGGATTATCATCTTATGGCTATGATGCAAGAGTTAGTAATAAGTTTAAGATTTTTACTAATGTTAATTCAGCTATTGTAGACCCCAAGAATTTTTCTGAGAATAGTTTCATAGATAAGGAAACAGATGTATGTATAATTCCACCAAATAGTTTTGTACTTGCCAGCACAGTGGAGTATTTTCGTATACCAAGGAATGTACTGGTAATTTGTGTTGGTAAGTCAACTTATGCAAGGTGTGGTATTATAGTAAACGTTACTCCCTTAGAACCTGGATGGGAAGGTCACGTCACACTTGAATTCTCTAACACTACTCCACTTCCTGCAAAAATTTACGCTAATGAAGGAGCATGCCAATTTGTGTTTTTAAGCGGCGAAAGTGAGTGTGAGAAGTCATATGATGATATGAAAGGAAAATATATGAATCAACATGGTATCACTTTGCCGTTAGTTAAGTGATTACTTTAGATGCATTTCTTTATTAATTGATATCCTTTCAAGCCGCTAATACTGATTGCATTTGCCTAGTTACAAAAATAATGTCTGTGCTAAAACATGCTCATATATAGCTCTTTTTCTAATAGTTCGAATAGCTGGATATTCTTTCTGGCTCAATTTTTTATAACAAACCAATGGTTTGATTAAAATCAGGAGAATGTGTAGGCAGATATATAACTTCAGCACCGACACTTTTAACAAATTCACTTGTTTTCTATGAAAAGTTGCATTATCCAAAATCACCCAGCAAAAAGTTTGAACTAGCTATTAAAAACGTCTGTATCGCAGTAGCCTTCAAAAATCATAGGCGCCATAATTTTTCCCTTATTCAAAGCTGCAATCATACTAATACGCTGACTTTTGTGTTATCAATTCCAGATTAGTCGATATATACAAGAATTTCAGTGTTTTTTGTTGCTATGAGTTTTTTAAGCTCAGCACGTTTTTTCTGCGTCCTTAAATAGTCCTAATTTTAATTTGTTTTAAGTTTAAAGTCTTTCGTTAGGTTTGCAGAATACATTTCCTTATTATCTTGGTTATAGAAAGTAAATTTGTGATCGTCTAAACCTAATATTGCAAAGCCAAAGCCGAAAAAGTTTCTAACTTCGTGTGCTAAGTAATTTCTACTATTTGGATAGTTAAATTCTACGTTTTGATAAACAGGTTCTTGATCTTGAGCGTGTAATAATGCACCGCCGTTTCCAACTATAATCTGATCTGGAACATTATCCATTAATAAAATCTGGGCTATATGAATGTGGCCAGAAACTATGGTAGTAACATTGCTTGGAAATTTATCTCCAAAAGCTTCAATTTGTGTAAGATTACCATGGCTTTTTAATGTCAAAAATTCTTTTTTTGGAGATCTCCAAAGTGGTTTATGAGTCAAAAACCACGTGGGCTTATCTTGTATCAATTTATCAAACTGCCTCTCAAAAGCATCAACTGTGCTTTGGGTTGTAAAAATTTCCTCACCGGATGAAGAGTCGAAGATAAAAAACTTCATCGGCCCAGCATCTAAGAACCAACTGGAAATAAGATCTTCACATTTTTGAGGGGAAAAGGGGTATGAATCTAAATATCTGAACCATCTGGTCAGGTAAGGAAGCAGTATTACTACTACTCCCTCCCTTAGAAACGCAGCATGCAGGTTTACCCACACTACGCTTGAGCCCCTTATCTAAGTTCTTCTTTTCTAGAACCGGCTTGTCCTTCATGATTCCTCAGGAAACATCATTCTTAATGGTGACACCAACAGTAGAGAACCTTCTCTTGAGAAAGAGCTTGCTAACATTCTTGTTCGTTTCACTCTCTCATCAAAATACTTTTTCCATTTTAAGTCAAGGGGATTTGCATCCGCTCTGATTTTAACATGTCGTCTGATAGGTATATCAATCAGCTTAAGCAGTCTTAAATACCGTATCTCTTTTGGTTTGTTCTTGCATATGGGTGCAGCAAAGACCCATTGGCGTTGACCCATTACTTTGAAGTAACGATTCTTTATCCAACGTAATCCTTTACGAGGATGTCTTTTTTTTGCCCATTTCCATAAACTATGCCAAATTTCATTGTCGATTTTTCTAAACGCTTTTTTAGCACACACATGGTGATAGTAATTTCCCCATCCTCTCAGTAGAGAGTTAAGTGACTTAATTACTATAGCCTGAGTGTTTGCTATATTTGCTTTTATCAATGTACGTGCTTTATTAAGAAGTTTTTTAATACTTTCTTTAGAAGGTTTAATAATTAACTTCTTATTATATCTACGTACATTACAACCAAGAAAGTCAAACCCTGTTGTAATAAATGTAATCTTTGTCTTCTCTTCTGACAGAGCTAAACCTCTCTCATGAAGGAAAGATGATACTAATGGCTTAACTTCATTTTCCAGTAGTTCACATGTAAAACCTGAAATAATAAGGAGAGTAGACCAGCGGAACTTCCCCACCAGTCTCTCGCAGAACTGTACGGAAACCTCTCGGTTTATACAGCTCCCATTATTTAGCCCTTTGATCCTAACCCAAGTGTCCAATGATAGAAAATATTTGGAGACCTCTTTCTCACTTTTCCTAGAAATTGCTTTGCTAGTCTTCCATGATCTC
>NZ_CP016430.1:990425-1002186 GCF_003999585.1 Wolbachia endosymbiont of Bemisia tabaci
ATGCTTTGGCATTAATGTTCTATATTAGTAAAGATATTAATAAGACAAAAAACCCATAAAAAGTGGGTCCTTTCAGCCAGAATGGCGGGTTTGGTGGGTTCAACCCCAGGCCTTCTCTAGCGTCAGATATATTTTGAATATTAACTTTTTAATTATTAAGATATGAATTTAGCAATCCACTACTATCCTACTCGAAACCTAGTTGAATATGAGCGTAACCCACGTAAAAATGACGATGTGGTCAACAGAATGTGTGCTTCTATTCGAGAATTCGGCTTTCGTATTCCAATAGTTGCAAAAAGTGATGGTACTGTGGTTGATGGTCATTTAAGACTTAAAGCAGCAAGAAAACTTGGTATGGAAAGTATTCCCGTAGTCTTAAGTGATAATTTAAATGGACCACAAACCAAAGCTTTTCGACTGCTTGCCAATCAATCAGCTAACTGGGCAAAGTGGGATGATGATCTTTTGAAGGTGGAAATTCAAGAGTTAGAAGATTTGCAATTTGACCTTAAAATGACAGGATTTGAATTGGAAAAAGTTCAAAGGTTTCTCGATGATTTTGATGGTGAAAAAGAAGATCTTTCTGATTTAGCTGTTGATAACAAAAAAGTAACAAAACCAGGTGATCTTTGGATTTTAGGTGATCATAGAATCTATTGTGGTGATAGCTCTGTAGTTGAATCATATAAAGCGCTGTTAGATGATAAAATTGCAGACATTACTGTTTGTGATCCTCCATATAACGTTGATTATGGTAGCAGTCAAGAAAGAGAAGATAAAAAAATATTAAATGATAATCAAGGTGAAAAGTATGAGCTTTTTCTTTACGACATCTGTTCCAATATTTTAGCATATACGAAGGGAGCAATTTACATCTGCATATCATCATCAGAGTTTTCAACGTTACAAAAAGTATTTGAGGAAGCAGGAGGAAAATGGTCGACATTTATCATTTGGGCAAAGAATCACTTTACGCTAGGCAGGTCTGATTATCAAAGACAATACGAAGCAATGCTCTATGGATGGAAAAGCGGCAATAAACGTGAGTGGCATGGAGGAAGAAATCAAAGTGATCTGTGGTTTTATGATAAGCCAACACACAATACACTACATCCAACGATGAAGCCAGTAGAGCTAATGGAGAGAGCAATAGTTAATAGCAGTAGACCAGGAGACATAGTACTTGATCCATTTAGCGGTTCTGGCAGCACACTGATTGCATGTGAGAGAACAGGAAGAATTTGTAGGACAATAGAGCTAGATTCAAAATTTGTAGATGTAACGATAAAACGTTGGCAAGTGTACACAGGTAGGGAGGCAATTCTTTCTGGTACTGGTAAAACTTTTTCAAAGATTCAAGAAGAAAATTCGTAGAAAAAAGGTAAATAAAGAGAGAGAGGAGAAAAAAAGTGAAAATCACACAAACAGAATGGGCAAGAGAGATAGGAGTATCAAAGCAATACGTCTGTTATTTAGTAAAGAAAGGAATAGTTGAGTTGGAGGATGGTTTGATCGACCGAGAACAAGCAAATGAAGCGGTGGCAGCAATAAGAGATCCGAGTCAGCCATTGAGGAGGAAAAATCCAGAAAGTACAAGTAACCTCTCCACAATGTTGCTAAAAACTAGAATAAAAAATGAAATGGAACGTGGTAAACTGCTTGAGGCAAAGGCAAAAGCTGAGATTGGTGAACTTGTAGCAGTAGAGGAAGTAAAGCGCGAAGCATTTAATGTAGCAAGAGTTGTCCGTAATAATTTGCTTAATATTCCAAATAGAGTTTCAGCACTGCTTGCATCACTGAGTGACACTGAAAAGATTCATATGGCGCTAACTGAAGAGATCACGAACTCATTACAAGAATTATCTAACGCTAAATTTTAATAATGTCTGCTAACTTAAGTTTGGAATTAATAAAGTGTCTCATTAATCAACCTGGATTAGATGTTAATGTCAGAGGGTTAAACGGAAAAACCCCACTACATTGCGCTATAGAGTTTGATGAATTAAGCATGGTAGATTTGTTACTCACGAAGAAGAACATTAATCCTTTTGTGGAAGATAATGAAGGTAAAACATCTCTTGATTACGCCAAAGAAGGGAAAAAAGCAGAAATATTACAAGCACTAATCAATCATAAATATGGATCAGAGGGAGATAGCTTGCTTCACTTAGCTGCGATGTTGAATGAAGCAAATGCTGTAAGATTTTTACTTAACAAAGGAGTTAATGTTAATGAGCAGAATGCTTTACTACATACACCATTACACTTAGCGGCAGGAGCTGGACATGAAGAAATAGTAGAAATTTTAATTAGAGAAGGAAACGCGGATAAGGATGTTCTTGACGTGAGAAATCATGCAGCAATTCATTATGCAGTAAACAACAAGAAGCTAGAAGTAGTAAAATTACTTTCAAATCTTGGTGCGAATGTCAATATAGCTGGTAGCGGCAGAAATGCAATGAAATTATCTTCTTTGCACGTAGCTATAAGTAGTAGTAATTACGACGAAAGGGACTTATGTTTAGATATTGTAAGATGCTTAATAAATGTTCCTAATGCTGGGGTTAACTTACAAGATTATGAAAATAAAACGCCACTACATTATGCTGAAAGGCTGAAAACAATAGAAGTTTTACTAACGCGAGAAGATATAGACCCTTTAATTAAGGATGATAATGGCAAGACACCATTTTGTTATGCAAAAGAAGCAAATAGATTAGATATAGTAAAGATTTTAGCAAGTAATAGATACGGAGCTGATAAAAACAGTTTGCTTCATTTAGCTGCCAGAAAAGGATATGAAGACCTAATAGACGGTATTCTTGGTGAAGGAGTTGAAATAGATGCTGTAGATGAGAGTGGAAAAACGGGAATTTATGTTGCTGCAAAGCATGGTCACTTTAACGTAGTAAAGTTGTTGCTAAAGAGAGGAGCAGATGCCACGGATGTTTTTCAGTATGCAATAATAACGAACAACGCAAAATTAATAAAATTACTGAGCAAAGAGAAGGAAATAGTGCTATTTGGAAGACAGAAGAACTTTCCAACATTTCATTTATTGAGCAATAAATATTTTGAAGAAAGGAAAATAGCAGACAAAAAAATAAAGAAATATATCAATATCGTCTGTGTTTCTATAACAGTATGTGCAATAGCGATAGTGGGAATTTACCCTAACATTATAGCTGCGTTAATGGTGGGAATAGTTGCGTTCATAGCTGCAATAACAATGAGTAATTTAACTCAGAAGTACATAGAAGAAGCACTTGAAAAGAAAATGTTTATTGAACTTGAAAGTGAGAAAACAAGTGAGTGCAGTTCTATTTTAAGTGATGTTGAGGTATCATCTAATGATGGTGAAGAGCTAGCGATATGATATATGCTACATCTTTTTCTGAAGGTTTAAAACCAGATCCAGAGCTTAAAGTATCAGAGTGGGCGAATGAGTATCGAGTTCTAGCATCAACTGCAGCATCAGAGCCAGGAAAATGGAGAACAGAAAGAACTCCTTATTTAAAAGAAATAATGGATTCACTATCACCATCTTCACCTGCAGAAAAAGTAGTATTCATGAAAGGAGCGCAGATTGGGGGAACAGAAGCTGGCAACAATTGGATAGGCTATATTATCGATCAAACACCAGGGCCAATGCTAGTAGTACAGCCAACAGTTGAAATGGGAAAGCGTTGGTCAAAGGGAAGATTTGCACCACTGATTGAAAGTACACCATGTTTAAAGAGTAAAGTAAAAGACCCAAGGTCAAGAGATTCGGGCAATACTGTGCAAAGTAAGGAATTTCCAGGTGGAATAGTTGTGATTACTGGAGCAAACAGCAGTGTAGGACTGAGGTCTATGCCAGTAAAATATCTCTTTCTTGATGAAATAGATGCGTATCCAGGAGATTCAGGAGGAGAAGGAGATCCAGTACTGCTTAGTATTGCTCGAACTAATACATTTGCACGGCGAAAGATTTTTTTAGTGTCAACGCCAACGATTCATGGAATAAGCAGAATTGAGAAAGAATTTGAAGCAACAGATAAGAGATACTTTTTTGTACCATGTCCACATTGTAATTATTACCAAATATTAAAATGGTCACAAATAAAATGGGAAGATAAAAATCCAAGTACAGCACACTATATATGTATAGAATGTGGTGAAAAGATAGAAAATCATCAAAAGACAGAGATGCTTGAACGTGGAGAATGGAGGCCTACTAATAGAGTAAAAGATGAGAAAAAAGGATTTCATCTTTCAAGTCTTTATAGTCCAGTTGGCTGGTATAGTTGGCAACAAGCAGTAGAAGATTTTCTCCATGCAAAAGAAAGTGAACAATTACTGAAAGTTTGGATAAATACTACGCTTGGAGAAACTTGGGTAGATAAAGGAGAAGTACCTGATTGGAAGCAATTATTTAACAGGAGAGAATTTTTTCAGATTGGCACAGTACCAAGGAGAGAAGTAGTACTTACTGCAGGAGTAGATGTCCAAAAAGATCGTCTAGAGGTGGAAGTTGTAGCCTGGGGAAAAAGCCGTGAAAATTGGTCAATAGATTATCGAGTATTTGAAGGAGATACAGGAGGTAGGGAAGTATGGGGAAAACTCTCTGAGCTCTTAAATCATCATTTTATCGGTGAAAATGGTCTTGAATACATGATAAGCATGATGGCAGTTGATGCAGGGTATGCAACACAAGAAGTATACAACTGGGTAAGAGGTCATCAGGGCTCTGGAAAAGTAATGGCATTGAAAGGTGTAAATAAAGCGCTAGTGCCACTTAGTAGCCCAAGTAGAGTAGATATAACAGTTGGTGGTCAAAAGCTAAAGAGAGGAATAAAGCTCTGGCCAGTCGGAGTATCGATATTAAAGTCAGAGCTTTTTCAATTACTTAATGTTTTAAAAGAAGGTGAAGAAGCTCCGGCAGGATACTGTCATTTTCCCGAATATGCACCTGAATATTTTAAGCAGCTAACGGCAGAGCAATTAGTCAGCAAAGTAGTAAAAGGATACACCAAACAAGAGTGGCAAAAGGTAAGAGAAAGAAACGAAGTGCTAGATTGCCGAATTTATGCAAGAGCTGCATCGATAGCACTGGGAATAGACAGATGGCCAGAGAGTAAATGGAATAGTTTAAGTGGAAAAATGGAAAGCAAAAAGCCCAAAAAAGTGAGACAGAGTAAGTGGTTGGAAAATGTATAACGAAGAGTATTTGTTTCAGGTTGAACAGGCAATTCAAAAGCTTCAGAGTGGCGAAAGAGTAGTATCAATTGCATATGGTGACCATGTTGTGAGGTATGCTGAAGTTCAGATAAATGATTTACTAAACTTAAGACAACGTATTAAAGCTGAACTGAAAGTTGCAGGTGTGAGACCGAAGAGAAGAATTGTGATTGCGACAAGTAAGGGGATTGACAAAATTGTGTAAAAATGTTATAGTTTAAAATTGGTATTTTATAGTTAAAATATGGATCAAAGTCAAGAAAGGCTTAATGTTAATGTAAATTTTGAGGGGGAATTTGCTCACTACCTTATAGAAATGGCAAAAGTTCAAAATAGAACTATAGGAGAAGTTGTAAAGGACCTAGTGGAAGAAGAAATTGAAGCAAGCAAATTATCTGAAGAAGATGATAAAATAGATGAAGTAGATATAAAGTTGGCTAAGCTTTCTCTTGAGCGTGATGCTAGAGGTGATGAAGAAATTAGAAGTGAGGATGTAGATTGGAATAGAATATTATCTGCAAAAACAGTCTAAAGGTGGAGATACAAGCTGGGATACGATATTATCTATTCAAAAAGAGTTCTTGAGGAGGACTTTCTTGCATTACCACAAACGATAAGATCTAGAGTGAGAAGAGCTGTAGATAGTCGTCTTGCAACCAACCCTAAAGCAATAGGTAAAGCATTATCGCATGAATTCAAAGGGTATTTTAGGATACGAGTAAGTGATTATCGTGTAATTTATAGGATAAACTACTCAAAACACACAGTAACTATTACTGCAATGGGACATCGGAAGGACATTTATGAACGCAGCCCAGAATAAGCGTTGGTATTTGTGCAAGAGCCTCATGCATAAGTGTTAACAGCCAGACTCTCCAGCAGCTAGCTGTAATTTTTTAATGTCAAATTGCGCAACAAACTGCTGCATAATCAAAGAGGCAAAATGTTATTAAAATCGTTCAAACAACTATTTAGTAAGCCAAAAATCAAAAGTTCAGCCTGGGACGCTGCAGGCTCAGGAAGAAGATTTTTTCACTTTCAACCAGAGTTAGGAAGTATAAACAATTTGCTGTCTCAAAACCTTGAAACTTTACGTAGTAGATCACGTGATATGGTGAGAAAAAATCCTTACGCTGCAAATATAATTGATACGATAGTAAGTAACTCTATTGGAACAGGAATAAAACCACAATCAAAAGCAAGAGATGGAGAATTTCGAAAGAAAGTACAAGAATTATGGCTAAAATGGACAGATGAAGCAGACAGTAGCGGAGTAAGTGATTTTTATGGATTACAAGCTCTGGTATGTAGGAGCATGATAGAAGGTGGAGAGTGTTTTGTACGCCTCCGAAATCGTAAACTCGAAGATGGATTTTCTGTACCATTGCAACTTCAAGTATTGGAATCAGAGCATTTAGATAACAAAAGCAATCAGACTCTTGCGAACGGCAATATTATTCGTAGTGGTATTGAATTTAACCGACTTGGTCAAAGAGAAGCTTATTACCTATTTAGAGAGCACCCAGGTGAAGGTTCGTTTGGAGAATCAGTTAGAGTACCGGCAAATGATGTTTTACATATCTATAAACCTTTAAGACCTGGGCAAATCAGAGGGGAGCCTTGGCTTTCTAATATACTGCTGAAACTTTATGAGCTTGATCAATACGATGATGCAGAATTAGTGAGAAAAAAGACAGCAGCGATGTTTGCAGGGTTTATTACAAGACTTGATCCAGAAGCAAATATCATGGGAGAAAGTGAAAGTAATGAGCAAGGAGTAGCACTATCTGGACTGGAACCTGGAACAATGCAGCTTTTAGACCCAGGAGAAGACATAAAATTTTCAGAGCCGTCTGATGTTGGGGGAAGTTATGAAGCATTTATGAGACAGCAACTGAGGGCAATAGCGATTGGTACAGGAATAACATATGAGCAGCTAACAGGAGATTTAACCGGTGTTAATTATTCATCAATCAGAGCTGGATTAATAGAGTTTCGTCGTAGATGTGCTATGCTGCAACACAACATTATGGTATTTCAATTTTGCAGACCAGTATGGAGTAGATGGCTAGAATTAGCAGTACTTTGTGGAGAACTCAGTGTAGATGAAAAAGTAGTAAAAGCAGCGAAAGAAGAAGTGAAATGGATACCACAGGGATTTGATTGGGTGGATCCACTGAAAGACCAGCAAGCACAGCAAATGGCAGTAAGAAATGGATTTAAGAGTAGGTCAGAAGTAGTATCAGAAATGGGTTACGATGTAGAAGAAATTGACCAAGAAATAGCAGAAGATCAAAAGCGTGCTAATTCTTTTGGACTTTGTTTCGATTCTGACGTTAACCATAAAGTAGAATAAGGAAAGGAAGGTGATGTGGATAAATAAGCCAATAATGGTAGAGAGAAGAAGCTTTGAACTACTATCATTATATAACAGCAAACAACCTATCTTTAAGAACTCAAAGTATTTTCATATAAACCCAAAAGGAATAGCAATAATACGTATTTATGGAGTTTTGACTAAAAAAACAGAAGCTTTTGATCATATTTTAGACATGACTTCGTATGAAAATATTCATGAAGAGATAGAGAGTGCTTTAGAAGATAAAAGCATAGAGACGATTCTACTTGATATAGACAGTCCGGGAGGAGAAGTAAATGGAGTATTTGACTTAGCTGATTTTATCTATAGTGCAAGAGGAAAAAAGAGGATAATAGCGATAGCAAATGATGATGCATACTCTGCTGCATATGCAATAGCTTCTAGCGCTGAGAAGGTATTTGTGAGCAGAACTTCTGGTGTTGGCAGTATTGGAGTAATAGCAAGTCATATAGATCAAAGTAGGTTTGATGAAAAACAAGGTATTAAGTACACCACAATCTTTGCTGGTAGTCGAAAGAATGATTTAAACCCACATGAGCAAATGACGTCTGAAAGTCTGGAAAGCTTACAAAAAGAAGTAGACCGACTATATGAAATGTTCGTCCAGCTAATAGCACGTAATCGCAATCTTTCGCATCTCCTGCATGTGGTTATGCTAATGTCCATGCTCAACAACAAGCAGAAATTTTGAAGCAAGTTGCGCATGAGATCTAGCACAATTGTGCAAATACTAAACAGCTTCAAGCAGGCTCATATAATTAGATGCTGGCACCTAGATAACTCATAGCAATAAAAAATTTCCCATATTACAAAAAAGATTGTGGCGAGCAAAACTATAGTATTTCCTAAAATGGATGATAAAGTTCCATTATGGTATTACCAACTAAAAGTTGTAAGTCTGTATATTTATACATGAGAGGTCTGAGGCGGCTTTTGATGGTATGCCAACAGTGTTCTATGGGATTCAAATCTGGTGAATATGTTGGAAGGTACAGCACATGACAGCCAAAAGACTCTATTAATGATTTTGTTTTAGTGGTCTTATGTGTATTAAACAATACTTGATCTGACACTTTAAAAAAGTAAGTTATAAAATAATAAAAGAAAGGAGTGTTAGATATGAGTACGATACAAACAAAAATACTAAAACCAAAGTTAGGATTATTAGAACTAGCAAAACAATTAGGAAATGTGTCTCAAGCATGCAAAGTGATGGGCTACTCAAGAGATACATTTTATCGATTCAAGGAATTATATGAAAATGGAGGAGAAGAAGCGCTACACGAAATAAGCAAGAAAAAACCACTTATGGCAAACAGAGTCTCTGAAGACATGGAAAGAGCTGTAGTTAGTATTGCAACAGAATTTCCTGCATATGGACAACAAAGAGCTGCAAATGAACTTAGAAAAAGGGGTATAATAATCTCTGAAGGTGGAGTGAGATCTGTATGGCTGAGAAATGACCTTGAGACCTTCAAAAAAAGACTGAAGGCTCTTGAGGCAAAAGTTATGCAAGATGGAATAATTCTAACAGAGGAGCAACTTGCGGCTTTAGAAAAAAGTTAAAGAACAAAGGGAAGCACATGGTGAAATTGAAACAGAGCATCCCGGTTATTTAGGTTCTCAAGATACTTATTATGTAGGCAACATCAAGGGTATAGGAAGAATCTATCAGCAAACTTTTATTGATACCTATTCAAGAGTTGCTATGGCAAACAGATAAAACTGCAATTACTGCAGCAGATCTTCTTAATGATAGAGTCATACCTTTCTTTGATGGGCAAAACGTACCATTGTTGCACATTTTGACTGATAGGGGCACGGAATACTGTGGCAAACCAGAAAATCACAGCTATATTTAGGAATTGAAAATGTTGATCATTCTAAAACTAAGGCCAACTCTCCGCAAACTAATGGCATATGCGAGAGATTCCATAAGACTATGCAAGATGAGTGTTACAATATTATTTTTCGCAAGAAAATCTACAATTCTTTGGAAGATCTGCAGATAGATGTTGATCATTGGTTGCGTTCTTATAATGAGACAAGGACTCATTCAGGCAAATATTGCTATGGCAAAACACCGATGCAAACTTTTCTTGATAGCAAAAATATTGCTTTTCAGAAAAATATTAGTAGCATCAAGCAAGAGACTGATATTAGTTTTCAATCCTTCTGCCAGTTAATTCTCGTCTGTCAGATTAAGTTGTGTCTAGTACAAAAATAAGGATGGTTATAATATCTTGCACTTTTCTACTTTCGATTTGATCTTAAATTTTATTTTGCCTACTGAATGGCGACAAAAAATGAATTTGAAGACTCTATATTGTAGTTATGTTGAGGATCATTTTAGCTTGCGTAACGTTCAATACCTTATAGGAAAAGGGATTGATGTAAATTCATGTGATAGACACCGCATGACTCTTTTGCACTATGCGGCTGAAAGTGGTAACTTAGATACTGTAAAATACCTTATACAGGCAGGAGCTAATGTAGATTCATATGATAAATTTGGTCGTAATCCCTTGCACTATGCTGCTATCAATAATCACTCAGATATTGCTGACTTTCTCAGAGTGAAAAAGGATAGCGTAAATTCAGCACATGAGCAATCACAAGTATCAATGAGAAAAAGGCTAAGAGTTTCAGAGTTGCAAGATTGTACTTCACCATGCTCAGTGGAGTATCAACATATATCGTCTAAAAGAAGAAGATTGAAAACCTCTAAGCAGTCATGGGGCTGTAAATCTATCGCTAGACACAAAAGGATCATTAATTGAGCTGAAGAATAAACTGGATCGTTATGTTCCTGGACACAGTAGTGATCATAGGATACCTATGTCCTCACTTAACAGTACTGCTATAGAATCTATGAATAACAAGAGCTTACAAGGACGCTAGTTTTATAATAAGCTATTTAATTTTATGAGGGGAATTTCAAAAAAACAGAGGAATAAAGTAATAAATTGATATAAATTCGCGTAGAACAAGTGGTAGACCATACGATCTCAAAATAAAATCTTCTTGTGCGACCCGAAAGTCGTGAAATCGTGATGGTTAAATTCCATCCGCCTTAACATCGGGTTGGAATCATAATCCACACTTTAGAAAAGTGGTAACTTTCTAGGGTGCAAGCATGGATTAAAAAGGGGTAATATTAAACTTTGTAATAAATCCCCCTAAGAAAAGTTAGATATGGTTACGAAAGGAACTTATGTTAGAATTGTCGTTATTCGTGATATGCGAAATAAAGTTGAGACGCATAAACCAAAAGGTACGGAGAGATGAATAATTAGAATGAGAAGGTCTAATTAAGATGTTTTCAAACTCCCGGCAAATAGTAAGAACCTAAGTCTAACGTGAAACGACTTCATGGAACGGAGTAACCACATGGAAGCTCTTATTATCCTCTGTTTAAAAAGGATAACTAAGAAGGTGGCCAACTGAATGCTTCTATGTGGAGGGATTGTTTAAGAAGCTAATGCCTAAAGTAATATTTGGGATATGCAGACGTAAACACTGTAGTTTGGAAGGTAAAGTTGTAAATAGTAGTGAATATGTTATGAGCCAACAAAATGTTAGGTATGAATGGAATGAAACTCCCTGGCGTAAGCTGGAGAAATCTTCATTTAAGCTACAAAAACGAATTTACCGAGCTTCTAAATGTAATGATATCAAGAAGATGCATAAACTTCAGAGATTATTACTAAAATCAACAAGTGCAAGAATGCTCGCTGTTAGGAGGGTAACTCAGGATAACAGAGGGAAAAAGACTGCAGGTATTGATGGAAAGTCTAATCTTAATAAAAAGGAAAGATTGCTATTAGCAAATTCTTTAAATATAAGAGAGAAGGCAAAGCCATCAAGACGGGTATGGATCCCAAAATCTGATAGGCCATCGGAGTATCGCCCGCTCGGTATTCCTACAATAGCAGATAGAGCAAAGCAAACACTTGTCAAAATGGCACTAGAACCGGAATGGGAAGCAAAGTTTGAGCCTAACACTTACGGTTTTAGATCTGGTAGATCGTGTCATGATGCAATAGCAGCTATATTTATCGCACTTGGTCAGAAAACAGCATTTATATTGGATGCTGATATTTCCGGATGCTTTGATAATATTAAACATTCTGCACTGCTCGAAAAACTTAATACCAC
>NZ_CP016430.1:1007918-1033144 GCF_003999585.1 Wolbachia endosymbiont of Bemisia tabaci
ATTTGATGAAGATTCAGTGTCTGTGTATGTTGTATGTTACATAGGAATGGCACTATTTGAAAATAGCTTGGGATTTTATATAGCTGCAAATGGTATCTATACTGCAAAAGAATGCGTATTAAAGTTACTCAAACTTCCTTCATTATATGCGATGATTCTAGGCTTCTTTTTAAGTATATATGATATACAAATACCAACTTTTTTGACAGATGTTATGATAAATATCAGAAGTACATTTATCACATTAGGAATGGTGCTGCTTGGAGTAAGTATTGCACAAATTACAAATTTTAAAGTAGATTGGAAGCTTGCCTTGACCACTATTGTAGCAAAGTACATATTCTGGCCGTTATTTGTTTTGGGAATTGTCTTACTAGACAAGCATGTTACAGGTATATATGATGAAAGCATCTATAAAGCACTGATGTTACTGGCTATTATTCCGATTTCTGGGTCCAGTATAATACTTGCTAATATTTTAAATTACCAACCAGATAAAGCTACTTTATTGCTCCTAATTAGTACTGCAGTGGGACTATTTTATGTTCCACTTATAATATCATTATTTTTTACTAAACTTGTCCCTTTTTGATCAAAAATTTAAGCGCTAGGCCTATTCACAAAACTTGAATTTAGACTAGACTTCTTGGATAATCATAAAAGAAACTAATCCTTTTTTTCCTCTCCTTTCTTATTTTTTCACACAGAATAGGAAGTTATCAATTGATGGAATTTTCGCAATAATGTCAATAGCAGTAAGATTTCCTACACCTTTTAGCAGGTCTATAGTTGAATTTGGATGTTCTATGAGCAGCAACAAATAAATGTAACTTGCCTTTTTCTATATGATGCTATTAACCGAATAGGTATTCATTTGACATTTCCATATCTTTGTTATCATTAGTAATACTAAAGGGAAAACTAAACTTAATAAGATTTGGAAGCATATTGTTGTTCCATGATTCACGTAATGCTGCTATGCCTTCGTTGCAGACGTTGTCATAAAGTAAATTAAATTCTTTAATATTTGAAAAACTACCATCCCTTAGCGCACTCATTAATATTATTCCACTTTCAACATCAATATCATTAGAAATTAAATCAAGTTTAACAAGATTTGGAAAGTTACCATTCTTTAACAATTTAGTGATTGCTATTGAGCCTTCTGCGCCAATAATGCTAGAAGTTAATTTACACTCAGTAATATTTGGAAGATTAATATTCTCTAATGCTTCATTTAAAACTTCTCCGCACTGAGCATCAATATAACAATTAGATAAAGTCAAGCTTGTAATATTTTGCTTTTTCTGTAAAAAGTTTACTAGCTTTTCCATATATACATATAGATTATTTAACTCTAAGGTGTTACTATTAACATATTGATTAAAGTCAACTTCCATGGTTTCTATAAGTTATAGAGCTGCTAATTATAGCATAAATTTAAATAATTGTCAACATTATGAACAACTAACTTTACTTCTTTTTAACCTGATACCTATGCTTTGTTTCAAATTTCCATCAAAAAGTAACATTACCCCCTCCAGCCAACCTTTCTGCTTCATTTCGTGAAATCAATGCCTCAATAAATTCATCTAGTTCACCTTCTTTTATAATCTGTTCTAATCGATGTGAAGTGAGATTAATTCTATGATCTGTTATTCTTGATTGTGGAAAGTTATAAGTTCTTATACGTTCAGAGCGATCTCCAGAACCAATTTGGCTTTTTCTCATTGTTGACCTTTCCATTTCTTTTTTTTGTCTTTCAATTTCGTATAGCCTTGCTCTCAACACTTTGAGCGCTTTAGCCTTATTTTTGTGCTGCGATTTTTCATCTTGCTGTATTACAACTATCCCTGTTGGCAAGTGGGTGACCCTTACTGCGCTGTCAGTTGTATTCACTGATTGCCCTCCAGGACCACTGGATCTATAAACATCTATGCGTAAATCTTTTTCTTCTATTTCAAAGTCAACCTCTTCTACTTCAGGTAATATTGCAACAGTAGCTGCGGAAGTATGCAATCTTCCTGAGGATTCAGTTTCTGGCACTCTTTGTACTCTGTGCACCCCTGACTCAAATTTCAGTCTTGCAAAAACTTCTGTTCCATTAATGAGTGCAGAAGCTTCCTTATAGCCACCTATACCTGTATTAGAAATACTTATTGGCTCAAACTTCCAATTTCTTCTTTCTGCATATTTTTGATACATACGAAATAACATCGCTGCAAATAATGCTGCTTCTTCTCCGCCTGTGCCTGCCCTAATTTCTAATATTGCATTTCTTGAGTCATCTTCATCTTTGGGTAATAATGCCAACTTTAGTTTTGCTTTTACTTTCGGTAATAGTATCTTTTGCTTCTCAAGAAGTTCTTCTTTTGCTAACTCTTTTATATCACCATCGCTGTTCTCAGCTTTCATGATTTCTTCTAAATCTGAAATTTCCTCTTTTAATATATTATATTCATCGATTATCTCGATAATTGGTCTGAGTTCAGAGTATTCCTTTGAAAAACTAACGAATTCTTTTTGACTCAAATTGGTAGGGTTTTCCAGATTTCTCTCTACATCAGAAAACTTTTTTTTTAAGTCTTGTAAATTATTCTCTATATCCATATAGTACAGGTCTAGTTTTCAGCTGTTTAAGTAAGTAATATATACTGAAATAAAAAATTTCTTATATCAAGCAATAACACTATAATTGTCTCGAATATTTCTACCTAAGTATAATGGCAAAACAGATAACATCAATCTGCAGCTTCATATTTGGAGCTTCAGACAAAAAATCATTACCAGATGAGTCAGCTCCAGAGATTGCATTTGCTGGTAGATCAAACGTAGGAAAATCAAGTTTAATCAACTTGCTGATAAACAGCAAAAAAGCTGCAAGAGTTTCTTCTAAACCTGGATGCACTAGACAAATAAATTTTTACTCTATGTACAATGATAAGTTTAGGATTGTCGACCTACCGGGTTATGGCTATTCTTGTGCAAGCAAGGAAGAAGCAGTACAATACTTAAACCTAATTGAGTACTATCTAATTCACAGGAGAAATCTAAAAAGAGTGTTTGTGCTTATAGATAGCAAGGTAGGATTAAAAGAAATAGACAAAGACTTTGTTTATTGGTTAATATGTAATAATATTGACTTTAATATTGTGCTAACAAAAATAGATAAAGTGAATCAGGAAAGTCTAGATGCTATTCTAGAAAATACTCAAAAGTGGGTTAATAATGAACATGTATCAATTCATCAAATAAGCATTCGTGTTAAGCATAAAATCACCAAGGTAAGAGATGAGTTTTTCAAATTTACAAGATAAAAAAATGAAAAGTGATGAATCTTTAAATGGTAAGATGCCATTGAAGGAAAAAACAGAAATATTATTTGAAGTTCTGTCTAACATACCTAAATTTGTAGGCGAAACTTTTATCATCAAATGCAGCAGTGTAATAATTTCAGATGAAACGCTGCTTAGTGCTTTTGCGCATAATGTTGTTCTGTTGAAACAGCTTGGTATAAATCCGGTGGTAGTTCATGACGGAGAATATGAAATTAACTCAGTGTTAAAAATGCTAGGTATGAATGATAAGTTTATAAATGGTGTCAGACTTACAGACAAAAGCACTATGAAAATCATTGAAATGGCACTGTGTGGCTCAATTAACAAAAAAATTGTTCAGCATATAAATTCTGCTGGTGGTTCAGCTATTGGACTATGTGGAAAAGATGGCAACCTCATAAAAGCTGAAAAGATAAGCACTACGCTTAGGGAAAATAGATTAAATAATATTGAAAAAATACTAGACATGGGATTTATCGGTAGACCAACTGAAATCAATCCTGATATATTATTCTTTATTGAAGAATCAGATTCTATACCAGTTATTGCACCTATCGGTTATGGAAAAAATGGAGAAACATATCATATTGATACTGATAGCACTGCAAGTGCAATTGCACTTGCAGTTTACGCATCTAAAATGATAATCTTGAGTGATACAGATGAGGAAATAAACAAAGTTGGCAATAGAAGAGTCTTGATTAAAAATTTAAAAGAATCGATTGATTGTGGAAAAATTGAAGGAGAAAAATTTGTTGAAAGGCTTATGTCATATACTAAAATGGTGGAAGAATGTGCAGGGGTTGTTCACATAATTGATGGTAGAGTACCTAACATTATACTTGATTTATTTACTGAGAATAATTCAGGTATATCAATAATGGATGATTAATAGCTGTACTGCTTATAACCATATGAACATTGAAAATTTTGGAATAGCTTATGTCAAATTCCTATTCTCTTTTCCAGTTTTTTAGGGGTTTTTTTCTTGCAAGCATAATAGTTTCGTATACATAATGAAAACAAATGGTATTTTTAGCTTGATAACAGAGGAAAATAAAGAGGGCTTAGGTGTAACACTCAAATAATGATTTACCTTATGGATACCGCTAGAAAAGTTGATTAAGGTATACAATTCTCTCTGCGTCAAGTTACTGAAGATATCGAATCTACAAACGCTTTGGATTTAGTATACTACGCCTCTGTACACAGTATCTTTAATGTAAATGCCCATGTGATTCCATAGATAATCTCTGTTTTTTTATTTTGTCTGTCCATTTATCATTTTCTATATCTTGTTTGTTGGTTGCTTTTTCTTCTTGCTCAACAATTGCCTTATCTATCTCCTTATGAATTGCATCAATTGCATTAATTGCATTTTTTTCTTTGTATACTTCGCTTTTTCCTTCAATAATTAAATTGGTAAAAATATTTACAACAAACTGCACTTGATTATGATTAACCTGACCTTTTATCAAAAAAGGTAAAGATCTTAATTCTATTATATATTGACCTATGTTATTCTCTATGCCTTCTGTATGCATTAATATTTCATTATCAAACTCTCTCAATATTTCTGATGCTATTTTACCTTGAAAGAAAAGCCCTAAATTATCTGCTACTTCACTTATTAATAACTCTCTGTTTTCTTTATTATCTTCCAATTTAGTATAATCACGCAGTAGATCCATAACTGCAGATACTCTGACTTCAATAATATCATCAACATCTTCACCTCCGAATAAATCGGGAAATTAGAAGATAAAAAACTGAAGGTGCAACAACACAACCAACAGCACCAATTAATAGAAAAGTATTACCTATGATCATCATTCTCCTTCTACCATAACATTCGGATAATGGACCAAAAAACAACCCTCCTATGCAAAAGCCTAAAAAATTATAAGCAATAGTTAATTGAATTGTGCCTTCCGGTACGTTAAAATAGCGTACTATATCAGGAAAACTAGGTACAGAAATATCAATTTCAATGAACTTAGCAATTAGAGACAGGATTAACAGAAATGGTAGTAACATTTGAGATTTTCAATTAATGAATAAGAATATCACATTTTACTATTATTAAAATGGTTAGAAACACCTCACGTAAAGCTATGGTGGGATGCGGATATAAATTAGACACCAGAGTTAATTGAGAAAAAATATAGCAATTATGTCAAAGGATTCAAACGTTTAAAACTTAAGACACAAATTATTGAAAAACCAATGCATGCATTCATTATTAATTGTGACGGAGTTGATATTGGTTATATTCAATACTATAACAAACATGATTTTCCACCTGAGCAGGGCTACGATACTTCTGAGCTTCCAGAAAGCTGTGCTGCTATAGACTGGTATATCGGAGAGCTGGATTATGTGGGCAAAGGCATTGGTCCACAAGCTTTGAATATATTTTTAAACGAATTTGTCTTTAAAGTTTCTGAAAATGCTTTTGTTGACCCAGATACAGCAAATGTTCGTGCAATCCGTGTTTACGAAAAAGTTGGATTTAAAAAAATTATGGAAAATAATAGTACGATTTTAATGATTAAGGCAAGAATTTCTGATTAAATTATTACAAGTGGTTTACAAAAACATACAAGAGGCTTTATACAAATTTAACAAATTTTATCATAAAAATATTATTCTTAGGTCCTCAAATTTTGGCACTCAGTGAATCTTTTTTAACTAACTATGAACTTGATTAATTGGAAAATAAATTTTATTTACTTTTACAATACCTTAAAATCTAATATCACTTTATCAGTCAAAGGTATCACAATAGGCTAGTATGTTCTTCACTCTTTTCCTCAAAATATTACCTATTTACATTACAATACTTATTGGTTACTTAGCAGGAAGATATCTTAAAATTGATAGAAATACTATATCTCAAATACTCTTTTATATAGCTAATCCAATAGTGATTTTATACGGAGTATCTCATACAGAAGTTAATTTAAAAGTAATTTCTCTGCCGATTTTGATATGGTTTATAGGTAGTACTATGTCCTTATCAGTGTATTATCTTTCTTCTTTTTTATTTAAGGACAACACGAGAAACATATTAGCGTTTAGCTCGGGCAGCACAAGCATGGGTTATTTTGGTCTACCGATTGCCATGGCTTTATTTGATGAAGATTCAGTGTCTGTGTATGTTGTATGTTACATAGGAATGGCACTATTTGAAAATAGCTTGGGATTTTATATAGCTGCAAATGGTATCTATACTGCAAAAGAATGCGTATTAAAGTTACTCAAACTTCCTTCATTATATGCGATGATTCTAGGCTTCTTTTTAAGTATATATGATATACAAATACCAACTTTTTTGACAGATGTTATGATAAATATCAGAAGTACATTTATCACATTAGGAATGGTGCTGCTTGGAGTAAGTATTGCACAAATTACAAATTTTAAAGTAGATTGGAAGCTTGCCTTGACCACTATTGTAGCAAAGTACATATTCTGGCCGTTATTTGTTTTGGGAATTGTCTTACTAGACAAGCATGTTACAGGTATATATGATGAAAGCATCTATAAAGCACTGATGTTACTGGCTATTATTCCGATTTCTGGGTCCAGTATAATACTTGCTAATATTTTAAATTACCAACCAGATAAAGCTACTTTATTGCTCCTAATTAGTACTGCAGTGGGACTATTTTATGTTCCACTTATAATATCATTATTTTTTACTAAACTTGTCCCTTTTTGATCAAAAATTTAAGCGCTAGGCCTATTCACAAAACTTGAATTTAGACTAGACTTCTTGGATAATCATAAAAGAAACTAATCCTTTTTTTCCTCTCCTTTCTTATTTTTTCACACAGAATAGGAAGTTATCAATTGATGGAATTTTCGCAATAATGTCAATAGCAGTAAGATTTCCTACACCTTTTAGCAGGTCTATAGTTGAATTTGGATGTTCTATGAGCAGCAACAAATAAATGTAACTTGCCTTTTTCTATATGATGCTATTAACCGAATAGGTATTCATTTGACATTTCCATATCTTTGTTATCATTAGTAATACTAAAGGGAAAACTAAACTTAATAAGATTTGGAAGCATATTGTTGTTCCATGATTCACGTAATGCTGCTATGCCTTCGTTGCAGACGTTGTCATAAAGTAAATTAAATTCTTTAATATTTGAAAAACTACCATCCCTTAGCGCACTCATTAATATTATTCCACTTTCAACATCAATATCATTAGAAATTAAATCAAGTTTAACAAGATTTGGAAAGTTACCATTCTTTAACAATTTAGTGATTGCTATTGAGCCTTCTGCGCCAATAATGCTAGAAGTTAATTTACACTCAGTAATATTTGGAAGATTAATATTCTCTAATGCTTCATTTAAAACTTCTCCGCACTGAGCATCAATATAACAATTAGATAAAGTCAAGCTTGTAATATTTTGCTTTTTCTGTAAAAAGTTTACTAGCTTTTCCATATATACATATAGATTATTTAACTCTAAGGTGTTACTATTAACATATTGATTAAAGTCAACTTCCATGGTTTCTATAAGTTATAGAGCTGCTAATTATAGCATAAATTTAAATAATTGTCAACCTTATGAACAACTAACTTTACTTCTTTTTAACCTGATACCTATGCTTTGTTTCAAATTTCCATCAAAAAGTAACATTACCCCCTCCAGCCAACCCAAAAGAACTCATTACTCAGTGAAACAAGACTTGAAATTTTGTGCAATGCTGCTGATTATATCTAGATATGCATCCTTTCCAGGCTCTACATCTGATCCAATAGGATCAAGAATCACCATTTTTACGTCACTAGAAAAGACATTAGGCTTTATGCTATCCTCTCGTGAATGAGAAACAATACATTTAACGTTTTCCTCTTTCATTACCTTTTTTAATTTCATTAAACTCTTCATACCTATGTAAGAATCTTCTTCTATAGAAAGAATGGCGCTTGGGTAACTTAAATCAAAATATTTTTCGAAATATTGATAAGCATCGTGAGTAACTATGTATTTTTGATTTTTTAACTCATCCAATTCTTTCGTAATTTTTTCTACTTCTTGGTCTATCTTTCTTATAGCCTCCTCTGCGTTAGTATTGTATCGATAGGCATTTTCTTTATCTATATTAGATAATGTTGCACTGATAGAAAGTATCATACTTTTTGCATTTTCAGGATTCAGCCAAATATGCAAATCTTTTTCATCTTGAATGTGACTAGAAAATGAATGTGTTCGAGCAGGAAGTAGATCGATTGCACTTGATAGCGGTATTAACTTCTTATTTTCTTTAGCGAAAGTTTTAATGAATGTTTCCAAAGAATCATCGATATAAAATATAATATTGCTAGATTCTAATTTACTTGCGTCTGAAGGCCTGAGCATGTAGTTATGTTCAGACACTACTTCGTACATTAGTAGTTCTGGCTTTGAAATTCCATCTGTAACAGAAGCTACAAGTGAGTGTATAGGTTTGATTGTAGCTACAATTTTTAAATTGGATGAAAAGGCACTATTGTAGTATAATGTAAATGAAAGTAATAGAAAAAAAAACAGTAAATGTCTCATATAAATGTTGAGAAGAAGTCAATTTTTGCCAAAAAATTAAGTAGTGTCAATAACTGCATTCTAAAAATAGAAAACCTTACTCTTTCATACGGTAACAAAAAAGTTCTTGATAATATCAACATATCAGTACAAAGAGGAGATATAGTTACAATACTTGGTCCAAATGGCGGAGGTAAAACCTCTTTAGTGAAAGCAGTTGCTGGTATAAATAAAGGTTTTATTGGCAGTATTGTATTCGCTGACAATATAAAAATTAGCTATATGCCACAAAATTTTAGTATTGGTAATTTGATGCCAATAACAGTTGAGTCTTTCCTTTTCAATAGCTCCTCGAAGAAATTGAAGAAAAATCAACCCATTGTTACAGAAGCAATAGAATTGGTTGGTATCGGTAACATCCTAAAAAATCAAGTATTAGAAATCTCTGCAGGACAAACACAATTACTGCTGCTTGCACGCTGTTTAATTTCAGAATCTGATTTGATCATTTTAGATGAGCCAGTCAGTGCAATGGATATTAACGCACGATCTAAATTTTATGATATTATAAATAAAATCGCAAAAGAACGATCAGTGTCGATTCTCATGACTTCTCATGACCTTAACTCTGCTCTACCATCCTCAGATTACATAATTTGCATAAATAATACTATCTATTATCAAGGTAAACCTGATGAAATTATGGAGATAAATGAAATATTTGGCAGTTACGCAGCGAAATGATTCAAAATATTCTACGTCTTCTGCAAATAACTACAGTGCTAACACGTTACAATGTGTTACCTTATTTACTTCCACCATCAAAAAAATCAATAAATAAAATACAAGGTCATAAACTAAAGCGTGCTCTTGAAAGATTAGGTCCGGTGTTCATTAAATTTGGGCAATCCATTTCATCACGCACTGATATTTTAAATGAGGACATAACAAATAACTTGCTATTGATATGTGATAGATTGCCATCATTTTCGTATAAAATAGCAGTTAAAACTATAGAAAGTGAGTTTAATTGTAAATTAAGCGACATTTTTTCAAGTTTTTCTGAAAAGCCAATTGCAGCAGCATCAATTTCTCAGGTGCATAGAGCAGTTACAATTGAGGGTAAGGAAGTTGCTGTAAAGGTTTTGAGGCCAAATATTGAGAAAACATTCTCAAGGGATATAAAAATGCTTTCTTGGCTTGCAGAAATTGCAGAAAAATTTAGTGAACAATCAAAAAGGCTGAAGCCAGTTGAATTAGTCAAAACTTTTGCTGAAATTTGCCGATTAGAGTTAGATCTACGTTTTGAGGCTGCCCACTCTTCGGAACTGAAGGAAAATACTAAACATGACAGAGGTTTCTACGTACCTGAAATAGATTGGAGTAGAACTTCAAAAAAGGTTTTAACATTAGAATGGATGGAAGCTATACCAATATACGAAGTTGAAAAGCTGAATAACCGCAAGCAAATAGCTATCAATCTTATAGAATCTTTTTGTAATCAGGTATATAGGGATTGTTTTTTTCATGCTGATATGCATCCTGGAAATTTAATGATCGATAGTAATAACAATATTATTGCCCTGGATTGTGGAATCATGGGTAGAATAGATCGTGAGACATGCTATTACGTTATAGAGATACTCAAAGGCTTTTTAAATAGGGATTATGATCACGTTGCAAAAATGCACTTTAGAGCCGGTTATGTTCCATCACAGCATAGAAATTTTGTTACAGCTTGCAGAGCAATAGGTGAACCCATTGTTGGACAGCCTATACAGAAGATTTCATTTGCTCGATTACTTACTCAGCTATTAAAAATAACTGGTGATTTTGATATGAAAGTTCAAACACAATTGTTATTGCTGCAGAAAACTATGATTTTATTAGAAGGAACATGTAGGAAAGTCTATCCAGAAATCAATATGTGGAAAGTAGTTGAAACATGGATAAACAATCAACATGAAAGTAAAATAGGGTATAGGGAAAAAATTAAAAGCTCTTATCCCATAAAAGCAATTCAGGGAATATTTAGCCTTATAGAAAAATTAAACCTAATAGCTGACAAAAAATTACAAGTGAAAAATAGATCAAATGGAAAAGCCTACTTTTTACTTTGGTCTGTAATTATAATTCTCATCGTTAAACTTTTAATTTCTTGAACTAAAAGATAATAGAAGCAAGTTTACAACAACTATTTCAGTCTTGAAACCACTCAGGTTTACATTCACTCGAATTATCAAGGTATTTTCAGTATGTACAAAAATTTTCAGAAGAGTTTAGACAAGAAGTAAAAACCTTAACTTCATCCTAAACAGATAACATTACCAAGCTCAGTGCTTATCACATCACTCAGTACTGTACTTGCTTTATATGAACAGTAGCATCCAATTGTAAGGAAGACAAATGCAGCTACAGCAAGTGAAATACATATTTCTAAATTCGATATTGTTAAACATGCACCAACAGCAAACGCTCCAAATAACACAAAAGAAGCAGAGGAATAGTTACTTTGCCTTCTATTATAAATGTTTGCTTCTGAAAGTTTTTTGTTTTTGTTCTTTAAGTCTTGATTTTGAGCTTGAAGTTCTAATCTCTCTTGCCTAAAATCCCTTTCTAACTGTGAAATTTTGTCAGTGTCTCTTGTTCTTTCATCTACGACCCTATTCAACTCTTGCTCTTTTTCTGCAAGTTGAGATTTTGTTCTTTCAAGTTCACCTTCCAGGTTTTCAAGTCGCTGCAATTCTTGAGCAATAAACTCATCGTTTATTTCCGGAGCAACATTATGTGCATTTGCTGAAGACTGTTCTACAGTTGCAGGAAATTTCTCAATTAGATAATTTTTAATAGATTCGATTGGATTATGAACATTCCTCAACGCAGCAGTAACAATTGCATGATTTATGAAACAGTTATCTTTCACTAATTCTTTCACACCATCCAAATCTTTTTTATCAATAGTATCAGTTAATTGCTCTTTAATAGTTCGTTCAATTATTTGCTTTACCCATTGATTTCGTTCTATAGCTGGTATTGGTTTTATTTGACTAAAATCTAGCTCCTTATGTTTTAAAAGTTTAGTCAATACTTCCTCGTTATCTTGTGTTATTCCTTGTAAACATGATGTATATAACAATAAACTTACTTTAATTTTTCTTCTTTAAATAATACGTGTCTTCTGACCACTGGGTCATACTTCCTAAACTCGAGCTTCTTGGGAAGGTTCTTAGGATTACGTTTTTTTACACAAAAATAGCCTGTTAGTTTCTCTTCTCCAGTTTTTGTTGTTTTAGTTGCAGTGCTAACTAGCTTGACAAGCAAAGAAGCATTTTTTTTCACCATAATTGTTAGTAACATAATAAACTCTATGCAAGTTTATTACGCAAAACACTAAAAGTCAACCCAATAATGCAGATCGCAAAATTCTTGACAATCAATAATATATTAAGTAGCATAAGAACATTTCAGAATGAAAAGTAGACGGTAAATAAGTGGCGAGTGATGGCAAAAGGTTATTATTGATAGAAAGTACTACCTGTTCTAACGAGGTAAGGGTTGCCCTACTAGTTAATGGTAGGGTTGTAGAGTTTGAACAAGAATTCAAGGAAAAAAGACAATTAAGAGGTAATATATACGTTGCTTATGTAAAGCGTATAGAGCCTGCTTTGCAGGCCGTGTTCATTGAGTATGGAAAAAATAAGCAAGGTTTTTTGTCTTTTTCTGAGATATCTCTAAATTACTTTAATATTCCAGAAAAAGAGAAGGAAATTTTCCCTGATGAAGACTATTCGAGCGGTGTGGACTGTTCAAATGATAATTGCACAGAAGAAGGCCTAGATTCTACAGCTAGTAATGAATCCAGCAGTAGTTTTGTGAGGGGGGTACCTTTACATAGAAAATATAAGTTACAAGATGTGATTTCAGTAAATCAAAAGTTATTAGTTCAATTAACTAAAGAAGAACGAGGAAATAAAGGAGCTTCATTTACAACATACGTAACTTTGGTCGGTAGATACTGTGTTTTCATGCCCAATTCCATAAGTAGGGGTGGAGTATCTCGCAGAATTGAAGATACCAACGTTAGAAAACAGTTAAAGGATATATTAAATTCAATAAATTTACCAAAAGGCTCAGGTTTAATAGTAAGAACTGTTGGTGCAGGAAAAAGTAAGAAAGAAATTGAGCAAGATTACAATAATTTGACCTTATTATGGCAAAATATCCAGCAAAACTTCTCTTCTTTAAATGTTCCATCATTAATTTACAACGAAGCAGATGTAGTTATGAGATCTGTACGTGACTTTTGTAGTAATGATACAGAAATTATAGTATCTGATAGAGAAGTTTGTGAAGCGGTAAGAAAATACACTAAAAATGTGTTACAAGGAAAATTGCGTCCTAGATTATATAGAGGTTCTGTTCCAATCTTTACTTACTATCGAGTCGAAGATCAAATTTCTGAATTATATAGCAATAGAGTAGAATTGCCATCTGGTGGGTCTTTGGTGATAACCTTAACTGAGGCATTTGTTTCAATAGACGTAAATTCAGGGAAAATGACAGGAGAAGATAACATAGAAGAAACAGCTTATAGAACTAATATGGAGGCATTATCTGAAATATCAAGGCAAGCGAATCTCAGGGGCTTATCAGGGTTAATAGTTGTTGATTTTATTGACATGTTGAAACTTGAGTATTGCAAAAATGTTGAATTTGCTATTAAGCAGGCGTTTAAAGATGATAAAGCTAAAGTTCAATTTAGCTTTATCAATGACTTTGGTTTAATGGTCTTTTCAAGACAAAGAATTAAACCAAATATACAGGAAATTAATACTACAGAGTGCTTACGCTGTAAAGGTATTGGAAGAGTGAAATCAAACGAAGTGGTTGTTGCATCGATACTAAGGGATTTGCAACATATTGCTAATAAAAATCAAAATAAGTCCTTTGATTTAATAGCACGCAGTGCAGTTATAGCGCACATTTTTAATAATAAGCGTGATATGGTTTCTACAATCGAAAAAGAGTTCAATATTATATTAAATGTTAGTATTGATAATAGTTTAGATGCAGATACATTTATTTTAAAGCAAGGAGACCATATTAATTTTAATGATTATAAGCCATTGCAGAATTCTGGATGTCAAATTGTGAATAGCAGGGATAAAGAAGCTGGTAGTTCAGATAAACTACCGGGCAACTTTTGGTTAACTAAATGGCTTTCGCGCCTTTTGGGCTCTAACAACTAAACGGAACTTGTAATTAACGAGTTTTATACTTATATATTTTACATCAGATAATATTTAAAAGGGAGTATTCATTATGGGAAGAGCAATAGGTATAGATCTTGGAACAACAAATTCTTGTGTTGCAATAATGCAAGGCAAGGATACAAAAGTAATTGAGAATAAAGAAGGAGCAAGAACTACTCCATCTATAGTTGCATTTACTTCATCTGGAGAAAGGTTGATTGGCGCTCCAGCAAAAAGGCAAGCAACTACCAATGCAAATAATACTTTTTTTGCAACTAAGAGATTGATAGGTCGCCAATATAGCGATCCTGAAATGAAGAATCTAGGTGTACCGTATAAAGTGTTTGCAGCAAAAAATGGTGATGCATGGGTTAAAACAACTGATAGTAAAGAATACTCTCCTAGTCAAATTGGTGCATTTATACTACAAAACCTGAAAGAAGCAGCTGAGGCTTATCTTGGGGAAGAAGTAAAGGATGCTGTGATAACAGTGCCGGCGTACTTCAATGATTCTCAACGTCAAGCAACAAAAGATGCAGGAAAAATTGCTGGATTAAATGTCCTCAGAATAATTAACGAACCAACTGCTGCAGCACTTGCTTATGGTCTTGATAAAAAGCACGGACACACAATAGTAGTGTATGATCTTGGTGGTGGTACATTTGATGTTTCAGTTCTTGAAATAGGTGACGGAGTTTTTGAAGTAAAGGCTACAAATGGTGATACTCACCTTGGAGGGGAAGACTTCGATAATGCAGTAGTAAATTATTTACTGGGTGAATTCAAGAAAAGTAATGGCATTGATTTGAAAAACGATCCAATGGCTATGCAAAGAATCAAAGAAGCTGCAGAAAAAGCAAAGGTAGAATTGTCAAGTGCAATGGAAACAGAAATAAATCTACCGTTTGTTACAGCTGATGCAAGTGGTCCAAAACACTTAAATATGAAGCTAACAAGAGCAAAGCTTGAAAGTTTAGTGAATGATTTAATTGAAAGGACTATAATTCCTTGCAAAAAAGCTCTTGAAGATGCTGGTTTGTCTGCTAGTCAAATTGGTGAAGTAGTTCTTGTTGGTGGCATGACTCGTATGCCAAAAGTCATAGAGAAAGTTAAAGAATTCTTTGGCAAAGATCCACATAGAGGAGTTAACCCTGATGAAGTTGTAGCAATTGGGGCTGCAATACAAGCAGGAATTATTCAAGGTGATGTAAGAAGAGATGTGTTACTACTTGATGTAACTCCACTTTCCCTTGGTATTGAAACTTTAGGGGGAGTATTTACTCCACTTATTGAACGTAATACTACTATTCCTACTAAAAAATCTCAGGTATTTTCAACTGCAGAAGATAACCAAACAGCCGTTACAATTAAGGTACATCAAGGTGAAAGAAAATTGGCGATTGATAATAAACTGCTTGGTCAGTTTAGTTTAGAAGGAATACCACCTGCTCCTCGTGGGGTTCCTCAAATTGAGGTGACATTTGATATAGATGCAAATGGAATAGCGCACGTTTCTGCAAAAGATAAAGCTACTGGAAAAGAGCAAAAAATACGTATTCAGTCTTCAGGTGGTTTATCTGATGATGAAATAAATCGCATGGTAAAAGAAGCTGAAGAAAAAGCGCAAGAAGATGAAAAGCGCAAAAAGTTTATTGAAGTGAAGAATCAAGCGGATAGTTTAGTTCATTCTACAGAAAAATCTCTGACAGAATATGGTGATAAAATTTCTCCAGAAGATAAATCTGCTATTGAAAATGCAGTTAATGAGTTAAAGGAAGTGAGTAAATCTGACAACATTGATGATGCTGATTCAATACAACAGAAAGTTACTAACCTCTCTCAGTTATCTATGAAACTTGGAGAAGCTATGTATAAGGAATCTCAACAACAACAAGGTGGAGAAAGCTCATCCACAACAAATAATGAGGAAGAAAAAGTAGTAGATTCTGATTATCAAGACATGGATGATAAAGAGGAAAATAAGTAATTCGATTGTCATCCCAGTGCCCAGATACTGTGGGATGACAAGAGGAGCGTATTGTTGCTTAAAGGAACTATTGTGGATATTATTAAGACAATAGAAGAAAAATTACACGATTCAATAGGTGTAATTGATATTAATATTATCGATGAATCAGCAAAGCATGTAGATCATTATTTTGCTTCTTCTTCAACACTACCTTCACATATCAAATTAGTATTAATATCTAACGACTTTTCTGGAATGAGTTCTTTAAAGAGGCATAAATTGATCTATGAATTATTAAAGAGTGAAATAGAACGAGTACATGCGATTTCTCTTAACTTATATACGCAAAGTGAATATAATTTAAAAAATAAATAGTAGAAACGTGAGAGGAGAGTCTTTATTAGTTAAAGCAGGAAGAAAATTTAATGATTATAAAGGATCGATGAACCCACCAGTTTATCATTCTTCTACCATATTATTTCCTACTTACAAGGATTACTTAAGTGCAGCGAATGGGGAGAGTATATATGATGTGATCAATGATGGTGTTGCAAGGGATTACAGCTATAGTAATGTTGGTACGCCTACTGTTCATTATTTTTCAAATGCACTGGCTGAAATTGAGGGTAGGGGGCAAGCACTCATCTACCCTTCTGGATTATTTGCACTTACTTTTGCTATTTTGACTTTCACTAAAGCAGGTTCACATGTCTTGATACAAGATAATAGTTATTATAGACTAAAGAGATTTGCCGAAAATGAACTACCAAAAAGAGGAGTAGAAGTAACTTTTTATAATCCGACACAGGATATAACTGATTTAGTTCAGAGTAATACTTCACTAATCATGATTGAGACTCCCGGTTCTATAACGTTTGAGATTTCAAATATAGAGCATATAGTAAAAGTTGCTAAAGAACGTGGAATCGTAACCGTTTGTGACAATTCATGGGCCACCCCTTTGTTGTTTAAGCCGCTTGATTATGGAATTGATGTTGCACTATATGCGGTGACAAAGTATCTAGCTGGTCACTCAGACTTAGTGATGGGAGCTATGGTTGCTGAAGGTGAAACTTTTAAATTCCTTTATGAGAGCTATAAAAATTATGGAGTCACCATTCAATCGCATGACTGTTACCTTGCACACAGGGGACTTAGAACACTGCAAACACGCATGAGGAAGCATCAAAGTACAGCAATGCAAGTGGCAAAGTGGCTGGAAAAACATCCAAAAATCAAAAGAGTTTTGTATCTAGCACTTCCCTCCCATCCTCAATATGAATTATGGGAAAGTTATTTCAAAGGGGCAAGTAGTGTATTTAGTATAGTACTAGATAGAGAATATTCATGTGAGGAACTAAGCTGCATGGTTGATCACATGAAAGTTTTCGGCATTGGTGCTTCTTGGGGAGGATGTGACAGTTTGATAATACCAGTAGACCATAGATCTATGTCAAGATCTGTCATGAATTCAGATTATGGTGGAAGTTTTGTGCGAATATTTTGCGGACTAGAAGATCCTGAAGATTTGATTTTTGACTTGAATACTGCATTAATAAGACTGCCATGTTCAAGTGTTAAAGATGATTGTGAGACTGAAAGAGCTACTGCATAACATTGTAAATGCTGACTTTGATATTGAAATCAAAGGCGTCACATGTAATCCTAAGAGAGTTAAAGAAGGTTACCTTTTTATTTGTGTGTCAGAAAGGAGTAAAGAACACGTAACATGTCTTCCTACTGGATGTGTACACAACTGTGTAGACGTTGTAATACAAGGGGCCAAGAAAGATGTCATCCCACTGCTCAGACACTGGGGTCCAGAAAATTTAATTGTAAATAAGCATACTAGACAATTGTATAATGAAAACTGGATTCCAGTGTCCGCCACTCGAATGACAAGTACTCCAAGTTTTGCAGTGCTTTACCACTCGGACCCTCAAGGAATATACAGTGAAATAGTCAGCAGGTTTTATCAATTCAAACAACCTAAATATATTGCTGCTGTAACTGGTACGAATGGTAAAACTTCAGTAGTGGAGTTTTGTCGCCAGATTTGGCAAGATAATGCAGCGTCTATAGGAACACTGGGAACATGTGTCAATAATAATAGAAAAGATAATAGCCTTACAACGCCAAGTGCAGATGATCTTTATTCCACATTGCGTGACATAAATAATAAGAACGTAGAACACTTAGCATTAGAAGCTTCAAGCCATGGAATCGATCAATACAGAATCCATGGACTTAGGCTCAATGCTGCAGCTTTTACTAATTTCTCTCAAGATCATTTGGACTATCACAAAAGTATCGATGAGTATTTTGAGGCCAAGAAAAGGTTGTTTGATGAGGTATTGCCAAAAGAGAAAACAGCGATTTTAAATGCAGATATAGGCGAATATGGAGAGTTGCTCAACATAGCTGAAAAGCGTGGCAACAAAGTTATAACCTATGGAAAAAAAAACTCTGACATTACTTTATTAAAGCAGATACCCACTGCCAATGGTCAATACCTAACAATTCAAATCGGCGATGAAATTTATAACGCATTTTTTCCGATTTTTGGGCAATTTCAAGCATATAATTTGTTGTGTGCAATCGGTATAGTTATTTCATCTGGTATGGACTATCAAAGAATGTGTATAGATAAACTCGCTTCTCTACCTGGAAGAATGGAAAAAGTGAACACTTTTGCATTTGTCGATTACGCTCATACTCCAAGTGCACTCAAACAAGCTCTGTTGTCTTTAAAATGGCACTTCAATAAAAAGATAGTTCTAGTGTTCGGTTGTGGCGGGAATCGTGATCAAACAAAACGTGCAGAGATGGGTAAAATAGCACAAATGCTTGCAGGTAAAGTTATAGTCACAGATGACAATCCGCGTGATGAAGATCCGGGGAAAATTCGTCACGATATTTTGTTACATTGCCCTGATGCACTGGAGATAGGAGATAGAAAAAAAGCTATAGAGAAAGGTATAAATATAGCACATGATGAAAATATGATTCTGCTAGTTGCAGGAAAAGGACATGAAAGATTCCAAATAATAGAAGGCCAATCCCTTGAATTTAGTGATGTTGAAGTTATTAGAGAGGGCCAAAAATTTGCTACTGCTGTTTTGCTCTCTCCTTCATCCAACGCCTGAATGGCTTTTTTCCTTAATTCATAACTGTACGCTGCTGGCATTTTTACCTTCTTGTTATACTAAATCACTATCTTATCTTGTTCCTACTATTATGAGAAGAGCTATACAAGGATATGAAAGTGGAGATTGTGGTTACAAGATTAGTGAGAGAATATAGAAAAATTGAGGATGAAATATTGCGTGATATAGTTCATTTAGTGATAAAGGCTCTTACAGGTATAGTAGTGCTTCATAAGTAAGAATATTTTTACAAAGAATTTAATAATCACAATTTAGGCAATGATGAAAGTTCTTTAAGAAAAAAGTTTAGTACTATCAAGAAAAGTTTGCATAGACATAGCAATATAATACATAATAATCAAAATATTCCAAATTCTGTCAATTTGCTTGCACAGTCAATTACTTCAGAACTTGGGAACTGGTTTTTAAACCAAGTGTACTGGCGTTTTGCATAATGCCTTGTGTTTGTTTGAGCAATCTGTATTGCTTCGTCTAAAGTAATCTCGCCTTTTAAGTATCTTATAATTTCTGGTACTCCATGTGCTTTCATAGCTGGCAAATGTGGAGATGGGTTCATACTAAGTAGGTTTTTTACTTCATCAATTGCTCCATTTTCAACCATTTCAATAAAACGAGAATTTATTTTTCGGTATATATCCTCACGTTTAGGTAGAATTGTATATACCTTAAAATTATTGAACAAAGGAGGCTGTCTATTTTCTTGCCATACAAAGATTGTCTTGCCAGTTTCAGTGATAACTTCAAGTGCTCTTGAGAGGCGATGTGAGTCATTAATAAATATTTTACCTTGAATCCTTGGATCTTTGCTTAGCACTAATTTGTAGAATTCCTCTTTACTTAAATTTTTTCTAAGTTCATTTACGTTTTCTCTCACTTCCTGGCTTATTTGTGGAATCGATGATAATCCCTTGATTAAGCTGCTAATGTAAAGCCCACTTCCTCCAGTGATGATCGGTATTCGTGAATTTTTCAGCGCGTTGTTAACTTCCCTCTTTAAATCCTCTAGCCATAAACCTACGGAATAATTTTCTCTTGCTGAAACATAACCGTACAGCCTATAAAATTCTTTCTGCTTTGGTGGTTGAGCAGTAATTACGGGAATCTCTTTGTATACCTGCTTTGAGTCACAGTTTATTATGCTAATGTTTTTATGCTTTTTTATCAAGTTATCGCATAATTCTGATTTACCTGAGGCTGTAATTCCTGTAATAATTACTATATTATCTTTCATTTATATTAATTTAACTAACCTATGATAGGGTGTAGTAAAAATTTGGATTCTACAATCTAAAATTTGGAGACTTTTATGGCAGAAAATGATAACGATAACTCGTTTACTAAGCGTTTTACAAATAGGACTTCTAATGAGACAAGAGGAGGTTTTTCCAGTAAGTATTCATCTCAAAATACCAAAGAACATGCACTAGGAGCAAAAGGAAAAATTTCTGAATTGGCAAACAAAAAAGCTGAAGCCAAGGAAGCTTTTTCTGAAAGTGGCGGCATAAAGAGTAAAAGCAGAACTATCAACGAAAGATCCTTTGCTGATGCAACAAGAAGAAGTAGATCAGATCTCATATACTTAGTCCGTGGTAAAGACCGTGGAAGGTCAGCTTGGCACTATGTATTAGTTGATAAAGATAAAAGAGAAATGTTTCTGGCAAAAAGCAGAACTGGCTCTATAGATGTTGCAGATTATGGAGAGATTTTATATTCAGGATGGGGAGATGATCCACCACAGGAGATAGTCGATAAAATCAATGCGGAGTTCGGATTGTAGTAAATCTGTTGTAAAAACGAGCAGTTGTTGCTGATAAAATTTACTGTAAGTATACAATAGATGCGCGCTAGCCATTTCGGTATCTTGATTGCTACCATATAGGGAGATAACGGTAAACCCAGAGCTATTGTAGACATAAGTTTTAGCTATATGGTATTTGAAGTAATAAATGCAATAAAAAATAATTTGTTAGCATGCTTTCCAACAGAGACAGTATATGCTCTTTCTTGTAATGCGCTAGGTAACGAATCTATAGAAAAAATATATCGAATAAAAAAGCGTTCTCAAAACAAGCCACTCTCTGTATTTGTTAGTAATATTGATAGTTTGATAAATATAGCAAAGGTAAAGGAAGAGTATATCGATTTAATAAACTATTTTTCTCCTGGACCAATGACCTATATTTTACCACTTCAAGATAACAGTATATTACCAAATGAGTTCTTTAAAGATAGTATAGGCATAAGAATTCCTGATCATCCTATTGCGATTTCAATATTAAATGAACTGAAAACTCCAGTAGTTGCAACTAGTATTAACATTTCAGGAGAAAAAAGTATATGCAAAGCAAGAGATATACCTCAGTCTATTAAGCAACACTTATCTGCAGTAATTGAAGATGATGAATTAGTTTCTGGTATAGAATCTACTATTATTGACTTAACTGGAGACAAGATTAAGGTTTTAAGAAAAGGTAAAATTTCATTACAAACAATAAATAACGCATTTTCAAACTAAGATCTATAGGAGAAAGAATGAAAAAAGTGATAGGCCACACCCAAGCAAAAAAAAGGATAATGAACAACTTATCTGTTCAATCTTGGCTGATCTGTGGTAAAAAAGGTATAGGAAAAGCAACACTTGCACAATCCTTTTCTAATTGGTTTCTGATAAAAAATTATGATGAAGTAGCATTAGACTTACGAATTGTTGAAGGTGATACAATAGGAGTGGAAAAGGTGAGAGAAATGAAAAACTTTTTGCACTTAAGCCCCATTCAATCAGAATATAAAATAGCTATAATAGATAGCTTAGAGTCAATGACTAATAATGCTAAAAATGCAATATTAAAAATATTAGAGGAGCCGCCACAAAATTCTAAAATACTTATAATTAGCCATAAACCATATGATATACAAACCACCATCCGGTGTAGGTGTTTTCAGCTGAATTTACTTCCATTAACTTACGATGAAACAAAGCAGGTTGTTTCATCTCAATGTAAATTTGACGATAAAATATTTAGTGAGATCATTACTTTGTTTCCTGGAACTCCGGGAGTAATAATAAATGCAATAAACAGTGGTGCTTATGAGTCACATAAGCATTTTTATACATTTTTCCGTAATCTAAATAATTCTGATATAGTTAATAAAATAATTAATAGTGAGATTGAGCTAGAACTAGCATCACATATAATTCAAACCTCCATTTTAGAAAGTATAAAGAAAGAAGTAAATAATGTTGAAATTCTGCTAAGTCAGTGGAAAGAAATAGATGAACTTTTCGTTGCTGCAAAGCAATTTCGCTTAGATAAAAAGCATGTTTTAGCTAATGTAGTTAACATCATGACACAAAAATATAATACTTTTAACATAAATTCATGATAAAATCCTGATAATTTAATACTTAAAGTATATAGTTTGACTGATAATAAATTAACTTTATGGCAATCAATAGAAGTTTTAACAAAAACCATATTGAACATGCAGAAAGAATTGAGTTTACTCAAGAATACAGCTTTAGACCAAGACGTCACTTTAGAAAAAGGGAAGGAGCTGTCAAGTGGTATCTATGAAGCAAATTTTAAGCTCAATAAGGCAATCAATATAGCTACTTTGCCAAAAATTGGCCATCGCATGCTCAGTGGCGAGTTAGTCATACTTAATCATATTACGAAAGAAGAAGTAAAGATTCCTAGAGATTTTCATTATCTTAAAGTTATTAAACTCAATCATGATGACTATAAACTAACGTTTTGTAATTTTTTAGGTAATGAGTTTTTTGAATATAAAAAGTATGATCCACAATATTCTGATCTTTCAGATGAATATAAATTCGTGGATTTTGGTAGTGTAAAAAAGACTAATAATCTAAAATTTAAGGAGTATGTTGGTCATGCACCTAAATTTTTTGCTGTAGAAGGTCTTATTGAGCCTGGATCTGAAAACCATGTAATTGATCTATTTGAGCTAGTCAGAGACGGTAAAGGCAGAAAAGTGGGAACCCTTGCTGATGAATTTGGTTATTTTGATGATCAAAATAAATTACACTACTATAATTATCACAAAAGTGCAGAAAGTAATACTTATGATCCTGAAAGCTTCAGTGTAAAAATGATAAATTTAGATGTGAAGAAAATTGATAAATTTCACCTTATTGCAGAACAAGGTGATATAATCATTCATCCTATTTTGGAAAATTTAGACATATTTTAAAGTTTTTTTAGAGTTATTATAATTAGGTTATGGAAGTTGAATCAGTAAAAAACAAAAGTTATTTCAGGAAAGCAGTAGAATGGTATTGCCACAGATACCTGTTCTGCGTTGTAGAAAGATCTTGGATGGCGTTAATAGCGTTACTTCTCTTAGTATGTTTATTTTTATCATTACTAAACATATACCTATTACTTCCTGTTAAAAAAGATTTAAATTTTGTGAAGTATACGAACCACACAGAAGATGAGTTTTCTACAATACATAAACTTAGTTTTAGTGAAAAAGAAGATGAATACACTTCCATAGCAAGGTATTTGGTAAGTCAATACGTTGAAGCATACGAGTCCTCTCAGATCGTTAAATCAAAGTATCAAGAAAATTTTATAAAAAACAATTCTATATATAAAATCTATCAAGACTTTCAGGAAAAAGTAAAAAATGAAGCTGTTTCATCCACAAGAAAAATTACCAGCACAAACGTAACAACACTATCTATTGACCGGTTGACCAAGAACTTAGTTACATTTGCTGGAAACGCTACTGTAGTTTTTACAGCTGAGCAAAATAAGAAGATGAAAGATTATGCTGTGGAGGTCAGCTTCACTTTGTCAAATATAAAAGCAACTCTAGCTGGAACAGTACCATTTAAATTTATTGTTAATAATTATAAGTATAGATGATTACTGAAAAAATAATTACAGTACACGCAGCAGTAAGAACTGGAGGTAAAACTAGAAGGATTGGTGTCTTTTTAATAAAATAATTTCTAGAAGGTTTTAAGAAAAAAGCATTGTAAATTATCGGTAAGAAGTATAGAGCGTTGAGTATAGTACTGACAATTAACACCAGAGCTACAAATATAGAAAGTGTTACATTACTAGAGTTAAAAACAGCTTGAAAGATGAGAAATTTGCTCCAAAAGGTCGGAGCAGGAGGTACTCCTATCATGGATAATGCACCTATGGTAAATGCTGTCATGCTAATTGGCATACTACGTCCTATACCGTGAATTCTATCTATATATTTTTCACCCGTTTTTGTTATTATGCTACCTGCAACAAAAAATAAAGTAATTTTTGCAAACGCATGGCAAACTAATTGAAAAATTGCAACCCTCATACTGAGTTCACTAAAAATTGAAGCAAACAATATAATATATGATAACTGAGAGATAGTAGAATAAGCAAGCAATTTCTTTAATTCCTTTTGCTTTAATGCAATTAACGATGCAGTAATAATAGTAAATCCAGCAGCGTACGGAAGCCATCCTCCAGCAAACCAATTTTGCTGCACAAAACGTTGCATGGTATCGACGCCAAAGGTGTATAATATGACTTTTATGATGATGAAAACTCCGGATTTCACAACAGCAACGGCATGTAGTAGTGCGCTTACAGGAGTTGGTGCAACCATTGCTTTTGGTAACCAAAAATGCATCGGCATTAATGCAGCTTTTCCTATCCCATAAATTAACATAGCAAAACACACTGCAATAAAAGTTATGAGTGAAGTATCAAATTTGAATATTCCACCACTTACAAAATCTAAAGTATGAAATTCATTGTATAAAAGGCCTATTGCAGGAAAAAATAACACTAAAGAAGAGAAAAACAGCACACCAAAGTAATAGCGCCCTGCAACCACTGATTCATTTGTTGAGTTATAAGTAACTAAAGGGTATGTACTAATAGTTAGAAGCTCATAAAAAATAAATGTAGTAAGCAAATCTCCAGAAA
>NZ_CP016430.1:1033231-1034485 GCF_003999585.1 Wolbachia endosymbiont of Bemisia tabaci
AACATATTGCATATATACTGGTTAATACCCACAAAAATGATATTAATAAACTGAATATTGCTCCACTAGACTCTAACTTTAAACTAATATGCAAATTATTACCAAAGTCCATGAGAATAAATTGAGAATGATCACCATACACCAAATATAAAGTGCATAGAGATGTATACGCAAATAGAAGCATAGAAGAAACAACAGTAATGCTACTGTTCACTCTGGGCCATTTACTAGTAAAAGACATAGCTAATGCACTTAAAAGTGGGATCAACGCAGTAATTAACAAATAATTCTCAGTAATAAAAAGTGGCAAGGAAAGAGATATTAAAACAAAATCCATTAAGTAATTCATCTTTCTGTTTAGGTAAAGCTAAAATTATATTCAAGTTATAGAGAATTTGCTATTTTTTAGTTGTATATCGGAAGTTTTAAATAAACCATACGCATCAAGTTAAGAAAAAGTGGCGTAAGGAAGAAAGGAAATAAGAAAAAACTATTTTATATATTAAGTAATAAAGTTAGTAATTTATAGATTTTTCTAAAAAAATATCTTATCCTAGATAAGAATTTCCTAAAAAAATAAATGTAACAAATAAAATGCCAATCTTAAATATTGCTATGCTTCACGATAGCTTCTTAATTTTGTACGTATGGTTTGTTAAACACTTCCAGAATTACTCAAAACCGCTACAGACTATATCTTTCTGTATAATCTTTAAATGCACCTCTATTGGAGTCAAAATGTAGTTTCACACTACCAATTGGCCCGTTTCTTTGTTTTGCAATGATCAGTTCTGCAATATTTCTAATTTTCTCCATTTTCTCTTGCCACTCTCGATGTTTATTACTTCCTTCATTTGGTTGCTTTCTTAATTCATAATATTCTTCTCTATAGAGGAACATTACTATATCCGCATCCTGTTCTATGCTTCCTGAATCACGTAAATCAGAAAGTTGTGGTTTTTTATCATCCCTCTGCTCAACAGAACGAGAGAGCTGCGATAGTGCAACAATGGGAATATTTAGTTCCTTTGCAATTGCTTTCAAACCCTGCGTCACTTCTGAAATTTCTTGCACTCTATTTTCACTACTCCTTTTTGTTGTTCCTCGAATTAATTGCAGATAATCGATAAATACCACCTCTACATTGTATAGCTGATATAGCAGTCGTATTCTGGTACGAAGGGCACTAATTGATAGAGCAGGAGTGTCATCTATAATGAAAGGTAATTCTGATAGATCTGTACTAGCATTAAT
>NZ_CP016430.1:1034549-1093986 GCF_003999585.1 Wolbachia endosymbiont of Bemisia tabaci
TCTATAGTAATCAATCTTGCGGTTAATTGCTCTGCTGACATTTCAAGTGAGAAAAACGCTACGTAGTGTTGTTTGTCTGTTCTTTTTTGCAAAATCTTACAAGCATTAAGTGCGATGTTCAGTGCCAATGCTGTCTTCCCCATTGAGGGCCTTGCAGCTATAATTAACAGATCAGATTTCTGCAAACCACCAAGAAGCTGGTTTAGATCTTGAAGTCCGGTTGTAATACCTAGAGCCTCTGGGTTATTCTTCAGCTTGCTGATCTTCTCAACCACATCTTTAATTGAACTTGCAAGCTTTATGTATGTTTTCTCACCTTGCTTTTTTACTGCTAAATTGAACAATTTTGTCATTGCTTGCTCAATTTGTACCTGTGCAGGATTTTCGATGTCATAGTTATAACTATCGTCAATTGTCTCTTGTCCGAGCTTGATTAAGCATCTCCTTAAATAAGTATCACGGATTATTCTGGTCAAGCTATAGATATCAAGCGCAATACTTGCCTTCGCTGCAAGCTTTGCTAGGTACTCAACTCCACCACATTCGGCAAATGCTTTATCATTTTCAAAAAACATCTTAAGGCTTAGTTCATTGGCAACTATGCCGTGTTTTCTGGTTTTAGATATCTGGGTAAAAATGCTTTGATGTAGTGGATCGTAGAAATTGTCTGCTGCAATTATATCTTCAACTGCATCACAAATTCTATTATCACGAATCATTGCACCAATGAGCATTTGCTCTGCTTCTAAATTATGTGGCAATTTACATATTTCTTCTCTTGAATTAATAAGGTTAACTAATTCATTCATTTTAAGTTTTTAGAGTAATGATTGATTATTGTAGAATATTCAATCTCGACTTAAAAGAGAAAAAATTTGACTAATCCTGTGTTGCTTATAGCATTAAAATAGGCCCCTGTGGTGGAATGGTAGACACGGCAGACTCAAAATCTGTTGCTTGCAAAAGCATGCTGGTTCAAGTCCGGCCAGGGGCACTCAAACATTGGAAAGTGCTTTATGTTACACAAGTTTTTTAATCGTTCATTTGCCATTCTTTCTTCTATAAATGCTATTCAAAGGATAAAGAAAGATGAAAATGGAATATGTTACGTAACGGGACTTAGACGCTATTTGTCAGTACTGCTTGATTTAATCATCATCGTTTTATTTTTACAGTTTTGCGGTCAGGCCTTAAATCAACTCTTTATGAGCTCGGAGAGCAGTAAAATATTAGGCCAAATTGCTGCAAAATATCAAATGCAGGTGCCACTATCTGCAGAGGAAACAGCAATGCAGAGTAAACTAATAAAGTTACTAGTTCTAAATCAGATAGTTCAATTTATTATGCTTTTTAGTTATGTAGCATATATGTGGATAAGATTTGGCGCTACACCTGGAAAATTCTTACTTGGACTTAGAGTTGTAAATGCACAAACTTTTGAAAAATTGACTCTGAAACAAGCAACAAAGAGGTTTTTTTCCTTCATATTGTCAACTGCACCATTATTCTTGGGTTTCATATGGGCAAGTTTCGATAAACGCTGCCAAACTTGGCACGATAAGATTGCAAATACAGCAGTTGTCACAAACAAAAGTCTTAAGTGTGATAAAATGAACTAAATTCGTTTAAAATAAGAAAATTTTAATAGTTTTATTGATAAATTTGATTAAATGCTTAATTAATGATATACTAAAATAGTAGGTAAAAAATATGCCAAGTATTACTCATGATCAAAGTATGGATTCTATTAGCGATAGTATTGTACATATTGATGATAATGAAATAAAAGAATGCGTAATTGAGGCACTAGAAACATTTAAGAACGAATTAGAAGCTCAAAGTTTTGACCTTAATGGGCTAGGAACTTCTGACCTAGTTAAAGCATGGAAGAAGATAAAAGATTTTAAAGGTGCTGAGTTAAAGGATGCTTCTGACTTTGCTGATCTGATAAAAGGGCAAATTGCAGAATTTGATGAAGAAAAATTATGGAAAATGTGTACCTTTAGCAAAATTTCCTATGGTGATGTGGATAGAAAATTAGAGAAAGGTAAATACAAAACTAAAAGGAAGTTTGAAGAAGAAGGTTATCAGATTATAAGATTTTACGATAATGAACTTATTGAAGATAAATATTGCTCAGATGTTGATTATAAATTAGAGCAACACGATGTTGGCTATGCTTTAACTATTCATCCACTTGGACATCATAAAGTATTTGAAAATAACGTTCAAGCTATTGATCAAATGCTCGACTTTTTGCGTTTACATAACGTAACCAAAGTTGGACTTGAAGCAACTGGTGGGTACGAAAAATTATGTGCTTATACTTTATTAAGCCATGGTTTTGAAGTATATGTCATTCAACCAAGATGGGTGAGAGATTATGCAAAAAGCCTTGGTATTGCTACTAAAACTGATAAAATAGACTGTAGCATCATCTCACGTTATGTTAGTAATACAGACATGCGTGTCACTCCTTTAAAAGTTAGTAGTATTGACTGTTTGAAGCAAAAATTATCTCGCAGGAATCAACTAGTAGAAATAGCAAAAATACAAAAAACCCAAGCTCATCAAGTAACCGATTTATCTATAATCAAACAAATGGAAGAGCTACTTGCAGTTTTACAAAATCAAATTCAAGTCTTAGAAGATGAGGTAATGGAATTAGTCGATAAAAATCAAGAGCTTAAAAAAAAGTATATGTCAATAACTAGTATACCTGGTGTAGGTGCAATAACAGCTATTACTTTTATTTGTTATCTACCCGAGCTTGGAACTCTCCAACATGAAGAAATATCCAGCCTTTCCGGAGTTGCACCTTTTAATCGAGATAGTGGTTTTAGTAAGGGAAAAAGGTGTATTCAGGGTGGTAGATCACAAATTAGAAAGATTTTACATATGTGCATTCTTAGTGCGCAAAGGTACAATTCTTATATAAAAATCTTCTTTGATAGGCTATACAATCAATATAAAAAACCATATAAAGTTGCTTCTACTGCTGCAATGAGAAAATTACTTATCCTTGCTAACTCTTTAGTAAGAGACGGTAGACTGTTTACTGAGGAGTATAGCCCTAAAACTGTTTCTATATAGTAATAGCATAGCTGTGAATAAGTACGCCCACACAAATTTTAAGTACTTATTCACAGCTACATCAATTTTTCTATTGACTTTTAACACAACTGCTTCTTGATTACAATTGGTGACTAACTCTTCTAAAATAGCATCACTTGGAACCTTTGCTTCAGCGTATCTAAACATTTCCTTGAAAATTTCCTTTGCTAATGCACGGTAATCTTTTTTGGAGAATAGATGATAAGAGCTTCTCCCTGCGTTATAAAATCTCTCAAATTCCTTTCTATATTCATCAATTTTTTTCTCATCAGCAACTGTAGGGCTATTACAATGATTTTCCCAAACTTCAGATAGTCTATCTTGATCAAGCTCCCTAAGTACTGGTTCCATAAAAGCTTTACCTTCTTCAGAGAGGTTATCAAAATTATCACGGTTAAAAATCTCATTTTTATAATCTTTAGCTCCTTCCTTAAATGCAATAATAAAATTTTTATCTATTTCTTTTTCATTAATAATAAAATTCATTCTTTGAAAATCTAAGAACATTGTTTCACCGGAATTCGCTAATTTATTATCTTGATCTGCTCTTAATTTACTAAAATTGAATTCTTTAGCTGTGGCCTTTAATCTAACTACCGGACTCTTCTTTGCCTCTTTCATAATTAACACCTTACTATAAATATGCTTTGAGGATTGCAGACTAGTTACTCCATTTATCAAATAGTTATAATACTCTGGGGATAATTGCTCACCTTCTAGGCTATCTGATATATGCTCATTCGACGTTAAACTACTACTAACTGTCGAATTTTCTGTTACAGTATTGCAGAATTGATTATCGAATTCAGCAAAACCCGGAAATGGAATTACTGTTTGGCTACATGATTGATTCTCTTTGTCAGAAGAAAGTTCTAGTCTAGTATCAAATGTATGTTCAACAACTGTTTCCTCGAACGCAGGAGATATAAGAGAGAAATGTGCTGCTGGCAAATCATCTCTGTTTTGTACTAACGGTTCATTGGAGTTTTCAGTACTTAAGTTGCTTGAACTCTCTTTATTGCTTAAGTAAAAATTCTTTAGGACAAGCTTAGCTTTGACAGTTGATTTTGTCTCTAAATTTACTTTATAATCTTCTTTTTGTTGGGGATTCAGTTGATTAAATAGAATTTTAAATAAAGTCGATGTGGGATTAATACAATCGAGTGTATTGAAAGCAAACTCTTGAGGTAACTGATTAAAGATAGAAGGTGCTTCTTCCTTGTCTAGTGCATTTAGTATGCCGGATATAGCTTTAGAGCCTTGAGGCTTTGCTTTAACATGCTCTATATATTCATTTTATGGTTAGTGCTAAGGTTATTAAATGCCTTTCTAAGTTTATTTGTTTGGTGAGAGTTAATTAACTTGTTTAAATTTTTCACCACTTCGTTGCTTATACTACCATGCATTTCTTTACCACCATCAAAGTTAATATATTAATATTATATGAGATTTAATGATAAAATCAATATAAAATTTTTAAAAATTAATTATTTTTATTATAAAAACAGGAATTCTATTAATTTTTTTCCTGATTTGTGTCTGTTTTGCTTTCTATAGCTAACCCAAATTAGGTTTACCGGAACAAATTTTATAAATAATTTAAGTTAGCGCGTGAAGCTGGAATGGCTTTGTTGCACCACTCAAGGAAAGAACAGGCAGTTACTGATGGAATTTGTTATAAAATAGATATTTAGCCGACAAAGGAAAAATATGCCAATAAGAATGAAAGTCAGTAACTGCAATGAATATAACAAATTTCTTCAAGAAAGGGGAAATGTTTTTCATTATATCAACGATGCCATTGAAAATTGGTACGAAAATAGTCCAAAAGTAGCAGGTGGCAACAATGTCTACAGCGACAAAGTAGTGATTCTAATTCACATAATAACCTATCTATTCAGGATTGGTCTTAGGCAAACAGTGGGATTTATAGAGAAATATCTTGAGCAAATAGGGAAAATTTTGCAAATTATCAGCTATTCGCAGGCTTCAAGAAGGTTTAAAAAGCTTAATATCAAAATCAACGACTGCAGAGTTGATAAGAACGATATGGAAGATATTGAAATTGCTATAGATAGTACAGGTATCAGCATCTACAATAATATTCCAGGCCATAGTAAGGCAAATCTTTTCTTGTTTATTTTGATCAGAAATTTTGCCTTCTAATGTAGTTTGAGATTTTTTATTACTTTCAAACTCTGCAACTTTTTTACTTGTAAAAACGTCTTTTCCTTCGAATTTTTGTTTAAATCCAGCAATCTTTTTAAAATCTTCAGCTATTTTTTTGGCTGCACGATCCATTCGACCTTCAAGATTATGAATCAATTTTTTAATAATCTTCACTTCATCTTTACGCCCTTTTTGAGCTTTAAGCTCCCGGTGCAATTCAACAATAATTTTTACTTTATCTTCCAATGAAGAATTTTCTGGAAAAACATCTTTAAGTTCCCGATTCAATTCGACGATCTTTTCAAAATCTTTAGCTACTTTTTTAGCTGCACGGTTCATTCGATCTCTAAGACTACGATTTAATTTTGCAATAGTCTTGATTTTATCTCCCAGTGAAGAATTATCTGCTGCAGAAATATCTTTTAACCTTTTCCCGGGATTTTCTTTGGTTACTTGCCTTTTGTAAGCTTTAAGTTCCTGGCGGAAATCATTGATAATCTTCACTTTATCTTCCAGCGACGTACCTTCTGGAAAAGCACCAGCAAAGACATCCTTGAATTTCTTCTCAATATCTTGTGTATCTTTAAGCTGTGTCATACCCAACTAAATAAAAGCTTATACTAAAATCAGTATATTAGTTAATTATGTAAAAATGGTTAAGACACAAGGAGCACCTCATTTATGCTTTTTTCATCAAAATATCATTTACTTATTAACTTAAAATACGTCACAATATAAAAATGAAAAATAGCCCGTTAGCAGTAGTATTCGATTGGGATAATACCTTAGTTGACACTCAAGATAATATTTCTAATGCTATTAAGCATACTTTAGATTTGATGGGATCTGGCAGTAAAGTTGTTGATAGAAATTCTAATGAATCAAGAAAGAGCTACATGGTCAATTTGTTCGGTGATCAGTGGAAAAAAGCGAATAAAATATATCAAAAATACCTAGATAATGCATTGTTACAAAATATTACTCTGAACGAAGGAGTAGAGGAAATGCTGCAGACACTCAAAAGCCACAATATTTACCTAGCGATAGTTAGCAATAAGAAAAATACTAATTTACGTCAAGAAGTTGCCTACTTTAAACTAGATTCTTACTTTGAAAGAATAGTTGGCTCATGTGATACTGCAGAAGATAAGCCATCTGCAACTCCACTGCTATTTGCACTGGAGGAGAGTACGTTACCTATAAATAGAGAAAATGTGTTTTTTGTTGGTGATAGCATCACAGACATTCTATGTGCACAAAATGCAAATTGCTTACCTATTGTATACGGACAATCAATAAGAGGTTATGAAGATTTGTTATATTTTCAACATTTTAATAAACTTACAGAATTCATAGTAAAGTATTTGAAAGATAGGTGGTAATGACAGAGATCGCTAGTGTACACAGGCGCTTTTGCGCATATTTAATAGATGTAGCAATTTTATTAATACCAGCCTTACTAATTGTGTTGTCATTAGGGGATTTTCCATTAATTTTACACCTGTCATACATGTGTATAAATTGTGGCTACTTTACATATTTTATATCTTCAACAGCTCAAGCAACTCCTGGTCAACAGTTAATGAATATATATACTATCACTTTAGATAGTTCTAAAATAGGTTTGAGCTTAGCATTTGATCGCACTATCTCTCAGTTTTTTCTTCCTATGCTAAATAATTCAATTATCACCTTTATCAAACTTTTTCAAACATCAGTAAATGCTTTAAGTACACTGGAAGTGATTATAGTGATGCTTACCTTCAGTTGGTATTTAGTTGCTTGCTTCTCTCAGAGGAAACAGGCATTTCATGATGTGCTATTTGATACGATTGTTGTGAGAAAAATAAATTGATGTGATCTTGATTGTTATGTAGATTACATTGGTATATTAGCTAAAGAAAGGTTATGAATAAAGAAATAGTAGAACATTTGAATAAATTGCTGACTCATGAATTAACTTCCGTACGTCAGTATCTTTTGCATTCTGCGATTCTCAAAGATAAAAAGATTAATAGGTTTGCAGAAAAGATGAGAAACGAGCTTAATGAAGAGCTTGGACATGCAAATAGGTTAGCAGAAAGAATTTTACTGCTTGAGGGTGTACCAAATTTTCAAGATACAAATCAAATCTCAAAGTATGGCGGAAAGTTCACAAAAGATACAATACAGAAAATCTTAGAAGATAATTTAAAGTTAGAAGAAGAAGGTATAAAGGGCATCAGAGAGGCAGTTTCTGTCGCTGAAAAAGAAAAGGATGTGATTAGTGTAATGTTATTAGAAGAACTACTGCAAAACGAGGAAGAGCACTTACATTGGATTAAAGGACAAATTAATCTCATTGAGCTTATAGGTATTGAAAATTACTTGAGAACACAAATATAGAGTGTTAAGAAAAACATTATTTATTTTCATTATACCTTTTTTACTTCTTTTTTCACTCGGGTTATGGCAATTATTTAGGTTAAATTGGAAGAACAATATTATCAAAAATATTATGGATCTTCCAGTTATTCATCTGCTGCCTAGTGATAATCTTTCAAAGTTTAACTACAGAAACGTTAAAATCGACGGAATTTTAAGTGATATAGAACTATATGTTTTCGCAGGTCAACGTGGCTATCATGTGCTGTCTCCTATGTTGCTTACCACTGGAAATTACATGTTAGTGAATAAAGGAATAGTTAGAGAAAAAAAAGAAGAAAAAGCAAAAATTGAAAAAGTAGCTTTAAGTGGAGTTTTATATTGTGATGGTAGCAAAAATTGGTTTATCAAAAATGATATTGCTTCAAATACATGGTTTACCTTAAGTACAGAAGAAATCTCCAATGATCTAGGTATTAAGCTAGAAAAATGTATATTGTGGCAAGACAATTTTGGTGGCAAATTGACTATACAGCCAATAAAGCATCTTGAATACGCAATTACTTGGTTTGCACTTTCCTTGATTTGGCTCATTATGTGCGTATTTTACTATAGGCAAAATATATATAAGTCGTAGAGATACAGTGTGGAAAAAGAAAAGCTACAAATAGAAAAAATGCAACAAAGTGGAAGAAAATACTTATTACAAGGGTTAGTGATATGTCAGTGTTGCAAATCCGTTTATTATGGAATGAGTAATGCTAAGGGAGGAAGAAGTTACTATCGTTGTCCTGGAAAACGTTTTGGTGAATGTAACAGCAAATCAATACGCGCGGATATACTAGAAGAGGTAGTATGGGAAGAAGTTAAGATGGTAAGAGAGCACATAACGAAGGAAAAGTGTGATTTATCAGAGGCAGATTGGGAGACTAAACTTAATATAATAATTAGAAAGTTAGTTCAGCGTATTGAAATTGATGATGATAATGTACATATAGTGTTTCAATTAAAAGAACTCGCTCTCGAAGGACAAAAAGAAGATATTCAACCTTGTACCAGAATTATAAAGAATGTAGTGCTATCAAATGCAATAGGAATGCATAAAGTTAGCAACGCCCTGGCTGCAATATCAGCTGCAGTGAAACTTGGAATTAGTGATGAAGAGATTAAAAAAGGTCTTTTGGAATTTAAAGGAGTAGCAAGGAGATTTTCTTTAATTGCCGATATTAAAGGTGTTAAGTTAATTGAGGATTATGCTCACCACCCAAATGAAATACAGGCAACCCTGGCAGCAGCACGTTCGATTGCTAAAAGAAAGGTAATAGGAATTATCGAGCCGCTTCGTTTTGCTCGTATTCGTAATTTTTTTGATGAGTTCGTACGAATTTTCATGATGTTTGATTATGTAATTCTCACTCCTGTCCATCCTCCAGAAGATAAGCCTATTCCTGGCTGTGGAATTGATGATATACAAAAAGCCTTGATCAGTAATGGGTTTAATAATGTGAAGATTATGAATAATACTTTACTCATTTCACATTTTATTAGTAATTCGACAAATTCAGGAGATGTAGTATTATTTATTGGTGCTGGTAGTAATATAGCTAAACTAGCAAGAGAAGCTGCAAAGCTGCTGCTAGTAAAATAAACTTAAGCATTGGTGATTTATATGATAAAATTGTGTAGTAAAACTGGATCCCAGTGTCTAGGCAAACAACTGTACAGACATTGTGATATGGGGATAGGTTCCATTAAGAATGGTGTCATCCCAGTGCCCAGACACTGGGATCCAGAAAACTTAACTTTAAATAAGTGGCTGTATAATAAAAACTGGATTCCAGTGTCAAGCACTGACCATCCGCTACTCAAATTACCTGTATATTGCAATGTTCATACACTGAAATGTTACAGCGCTGGGGTGACATTTCCCGAACGTGCACACAATTGTGAATCTAGTAGAGGTTTAGCATGATGAAAAAGACAATTAGCAGTGTATTTGCAAGAGAAATTTTAGATAGCAGGGGTTACCCAACAATTGAGGTAGAAATAGAACTATGTGATGGAGCAACAGGTAGAGCCGCTGTCCCTTCTGGGGCTTCGACCGGTAAACTAGAAGCATTGGAGCTGAGAGATCAGGATGAAAAAAGGTATTGTGGTAAAGGAGTGCTGAAAGCTGTTCAAGCTGTAAATGGAGTAATAGCGAATGAAATCATCGGCATGGATGCAACAGATCAAAATGCGATTGATAAAGCATTAATTGAACTGGATGGAACAAAAAATAAATCTAAACTTGGAGCAAATGCAACTTTGGGTGTGTCTCTTGCTGTTGCAAAAGCAGCAGCAAACAGCTTTAAAATGCCGTTATATAAGTATTTGGGAGTGGGGGAAGAGCAGATGCCAGTTCCACTCATTAACGTAATTAATGGCGGAGTACATGCGGATAATAAACTCGATTTTCAAGAATTTATGATTCTTCCGGTCGGTGCTGAGACTTTCAGTGAAGCAATCAGAATATCTGCAGAGGTATTTCATAACTTACGCAGCATTCTTAAGAAAAAAGGTTATAGCACAAACGTAGGAGATGAAGGTGGTTTTGCACCAAACATTGGAAGCACTGAAGAAGCTCTTAATCTGATAATTCAGGCTGTGGAATCTGCTGGTTATTCGATGAAAAATCACTTTGCACTTGGTCTTGATGTTGCTGCATCTACTTTTTATGAAGATGGAGTTTATAAATTTGAAAACAGAGAACTCACTTCAGAGGAATTGGTTCAGTATTATTTTGACCTTGTAGGCAAATATCCAATAATTTCTATAGAAGATGCAATGAATGAAGACGACTGTGAAGGTTGGAAATTACTTACTGTAAAACTTGGGAATAAAGTTCAATTGGTTGGAGATGATTTATTTGTTACAAATTGTGAACTAATAAGTAAAGGAATAGAGGAGAAAATGGCAAATGCTGTACTAATCAAGCCAAACCAGATAGGAACACTTACGGAAACTTTTGCTGCTATTGAAATGGCAAAATCAAATGGCTATAGGGCTATTATTTCGCATCGCTCAGGTGAAACAGAAGATACAACGATATCCCACATAGCGGTTGCATCGAATTGTGGGCAAATAAAGACTGGCTCGCTGTCGCGTTCTGATAGGCTTGCAAAGTATAATGAATTAATGAGAATAGAAAGTTCATTAGGAGAAAACGCTAAATATTATCGCGGGTTAGCATGAACTTCATAGACGAAGTTAAATTATATTTAAAAGCAGGTGATGATGGTGGCGATGGCTGCGCGAGTTTTCGTCGAGAAAAATTCGTTGAATTTGGTGGTCCAAACGGTGGTAACGGGGGCAGGGGAGGAGACATAATTTTCATCAGTGATGCAAATCTCAACACTTTGCTTAATTTTCGTTGTCGAAGACACATTAAAGCGAGTAGTGGAAAAAGTGGTACGAGTAGAGATAGATCTGGCACAGCAGGAAAAGATATTATACTTAAAGTTCCAGTTGGTACACAAATAATCGATGAAGAAAGTGAGGAAATAATAGTAGATCTTGATAAACCTGACATGGAATTTCAAGTAGTGAAAGGTGGAAAAGGTGGGCTTGGAAATACTAACTTTAAATCTGCTACTAATAGGGCACCAAGACATTTTACCCATGGTCAGCCCGGCGAAGAAAGAAATATAATATTGAAGCTAAAAGTTTTATCTGATGTTGGCATTATTGGTATGCCAAATGCGGGTAAATCTAAATTTTTAACCCGCTGCTCAAATTCTGATACGAAAGTAGGCGATTATGAATTTACTACTATAAGACCACATTTAGGTGTAGCAAAAGTGGATTATAGCGAAATTGTGATAGCAGATATTCCTGGAATAATCGCTGATGCTCATCTTGGAGTTGGGCTCGGACACAAATTTTTAAAGCACATAGAAAGGTGCAAAATTTTACTTCACTTAATTGATGTAACTCACGATGACGTTATTTCAGCTTATAATTGTACACATAATGAACTGAAGCTTTACAATAGCGACCTTATCAAGAAGGAAGAAACTGTCGTGTTAAACAAATGCGACTTATTGGAGGAAGCAGAAATTCTTGAGAAGAAGAATCATTTAGCCAATTATCTTGATAGAGAAGTACTGTGTTTATCAATCGACGATGATTTACAGCCCATTCTGAGGTTATTAAGTAAGAAAATGAAAAAAAGCGACCCTAAAAAAATTGATGTGTATGATCCTTTTAAAGCATGAATTTTTCTATTAATAACCTTAAAAAAATAAATTTAACAATTGGAGCTTAAATTTATATTAACACTTATAGCGCTTTAGTCATTGCACCGAATATTTTTATTCTCATATCTCGCTTTTATACTATAGTTAGCATCTAGTCTGAAAAATCGGAGAACATTATGAGTAAATTATCGGCATTAGAAAAAACACTATGGAGAATTAATGATGACAGAAAGCTAGACTCATCTAGCATAATTGAAAAATTAAAAAGTGAGCTGCAGCAGCATGTTAATATATACAATGCGTGGGAAGAAAGTGGATTTGATATAAATGCTAATTCATTTGATGGAAGTAACTTACTATGTTTAGCATCTAGAAGTGGCTGTGCAAAAGTAGTAGAGCTTCTTATAGAGAAGGATGCAAATGTTAATATACAAGATAATGAAGGGAAGACACCATTGCATTTTGCTGTAATTATTCCAGGACAGAACACATATATAGCAAAGGTGCTGCTAGACAAAGGTGCAGAAATTAATATACAAGATAACGAAGGAAAGACTCCTTTGCATCACAAGATCAATATGAAACTCCTCTTTCATATCCGCTTTTTTTCTAACAAGTAGAAAGTTAGAAAGTGCACTGAATTGATTTAATTATGATAAGAAAAACTAATTTGTAGTCTAGTTACGCAGGCAATTTTCCACAGTTGTCTGCATTTTTTGTTCCACAACTCATCTTTTTTTCGGCTTATTTCACTTTTTACACTGTCTCTTACTTGCTTGAATTCAGTAAATTCAATAGCTACACAAGCATTTGAGTAGTTTTTTGTTAAGAATTAGGCATAGAATCCCCCACATTTATTAATAAAGAACAGAAAAAATGTAACGCACATACGACAGAGATTAAGCATATGTGTGCACCCATTTGCGCTGAAGAAGATACGCTACATTCTTTACTGAGTTTGATTATTTGATAAAAAAGTCTGCAGACGAAGATAGATTTTGAGCTCTAAAAATACCTCTACTTTGATTATACTAAGATTAGATAAATAGGCGAAGTAATTTTTATATTAGTTTTTTAGCTTACAGCCGATTTGGTGTTTAGTAACTTGACATTTATTCAATACTACTGTATAATAAACATGTGTATTTTTTATACACTATGGCAATAAAATTACCTTGTAATAGGTGTATTGGACCCGAGGGCAGTACTCGGCGCCTCCACCATATTTTTTGATTGATACGGGGGCGAGTAAGGATCGACATGCATAGTAAAGATGGTAGCTTTGCTCGGTTAGATACCACCGCTAAGAGTTCACAATTTAGATGCAAACGATAACTTTGCTGCTGAAGACAATGTTGCATTAGCTGCTTAATTTAGGCACTATAACTTCATTGCTATAAGCACGGTTTAGGGAACGCCGGGTAACAGAAGTTCCCCCAAACATGTAAGGGTTATATGGATAAAACAGATTATCAGAAGTCGCTTAGTTATGCTAAATTTCAAGTTATCAAAAAGGCTCTAGATACTATATTAGATAATGTTTTTACTCCTCACTTAGAGATACTGTTTTTTACGCGATTTAATGGTGTTGTCATACCAGACTACTTGAAAGAATCATATCCTACTCAAATGCTTATTGTATTACAGCACCAATTTTATAGTCTAAAAGTTTTTGAGGATAGGTTTAGCGTCAGTTTGAGCTTTCGTGGAAAACAAGAACAAGTCACTGTACCGTTTTTTGCTATTAGTGAGTTTCATGATAAAATTTCAGGAGATACTTTAGTATTTAGCGTTGATTCTGATAAAGAATATGAAAGTGAGAAATGTGCTGAAAAGTCATCAAATGGTAGTATTATATCTATAGATCAACTTTACGATAAGTAGTTACTTCATTTTATAAATAAAAAATATTGTATCTGTTCAGGATATCGACAAGGCCATAGAGTAAAAGTGAGTTTATAACAAATGGTATCATTTGAGTAGCTGACATTGACTTTCACATAAAAAACGTTATAAAGCGCTTTCATGTTTACCAACTTAGTGCCAATCTGGATCCCAGTGTCTGGGCACTGGGATGACAACAAAGGGGCTACTTGAACAGAGGCTATTTAGGTAACAAGAGGTGACAAGAAAAGAAGCGCTGGTTTCATACGTACCTGAACACTTATCCTGCATGTAATAAACATGATCAAAAAGCTATTCATACAGTACACATCTCTCCGTTAATTTATCAATAAGTTTTTTATCCACGTGGAACCAAAGATTACAATATCTTATAGCTTATTGTTTACACCTGTTCCAGCATAAAAATTATTGTGGGGCTTGATTTTATAATATATATCACTACACATAATAGACTTTAGTATAAATTAGTAATATGCATCCAATCATATACTTACTTAACCTGCTACTTGATCTTTACAGCTTCATTCTAATATGCTCAGTTGTTCTCGATTTGTTGATTAAATTGAATGTAGTGAACATGTATAATGAAGTTGTAAGCAACATAATGCAAACTTTAAACCGACTTACCCATCCTCCACTAAAGGTTATCAGAAGGTATATACAACCGTTCAATGGATTAGATTTATCCGTGATGATATTGATAATAGCAATTCACTTTGTAAAATATACAATTACTTATTACTTTAAGTAGATGTTAAAAAAACAGCTAAAATCAGCGATATACCTGTTACTCTTAATGTATATATATATATCGATTTTTAGCTATAATTATCAAGATCCATCCTTAAATACAGCTACAAATCAGGAAGTAACAAATTTGGGCGGAGTGGTAGGTTCATATTTAGCTGATATATTGGTTCAATTTCTTGGACTCGCTAGTATTACAATAGCTACAACCATAGTTTACTTTTTGATATCAAAAAGGCTGCTGAAAATTCTCTATTTAATATTAATCAATTTAGGAATATGCTCTACATTAGCGCAACTTTCGCTCGGTATCACTGCAAGGTATGTGCATGGCGGAATGATAGGAAATGCACTAATTAGTAACTACCCATTTTACATCTTTGCAGTAGCAGCATCAATAGGTTTTGTAGGGTTAACTGGTTGGAAAAGAACGGTTTATTCTTTACTTTTCCTATGTAAAAAAATATTTTCCCTTTTTACAAAGGTCCTGTTTTTCAGGTTACGTAAAACTACTGATTATTCAATAGCACCATTAGTAGTAGAAGGAAAATATAGAATCACTAGACAACAACCAAAAGAAAGACAGAAAAAAGCTACCGAAGAGATTTTTAAACCACCTTCTAGCGAGTTTGAGTTTCCAAGCATTCACTTACTTTCTAAAGTAGAAGAATCTGTGCAGAGAAAACAGTTGAATGCATTAGAGAGCAATAAGAATTTATCTCTGCTCGAGCAGGTTCTAAGTGATTTTGGCGTGCAAGGAAAAATTATAAGTGTATGTTATGGACCGGTTGTGACTTTATATAAACTTGAACCACAAGCCGGCACAAAATCTGCAAGAGTGATTGGTCTTGCAGATGATATTGCACGTTCAATGAGTGCACTTTCTGCACGTATTTCAATAATTCGTGGACAAAATGCAATGGGAATAGAATTGCCAAATAAAGAACGAGAAATTGTTATGCTGCGTGATTTACTGGAATCGCCAGAATACCAAAATGCAAACTTAAATCTTCCGATTGCACTAGGCAAGGAAATAAGCGGAAAACCAATTATTGCAGATCTGACTAAAATGCCCCACTTGCTTGTTGCAGGAACTACAGGATCAGGTAAATCAGTTGCGATTAACACGATGATTCTGTCGCTTGTTTATCGATTAAGTCCTGATGAATGCAAGATGATAATGATCGACCCAAAGATGCTCGAGCTTTCAATATATGATGCAATACCGCATCTAATAACGCCAGTGGTAACAGAGCCAAAAAAAGCTGTTATTGCTCTTAAGTGGATCGTGAAAGAGATGGAAAATCGCTATCGTATGATGTCATATTTAAATGTGCGGAATGTAATAAACTATAATCAAAAAATTACAGAAGCGATGCATAGCGGAATAGAATTGGAGCGCGTTGTACAGATTGGGTTTAACTCAACAACGGGTAAACCTTTGTTTGAAAAAATACCGATTAAAATGGAGACATTTCCGTATATTGTGGTGATTGTAGATGAAATGGCAGATTTAATGCTTGTTGCTGGCAAAGATATAGAATGCTCTATTCAACGTTTAGCTCAGATGGCTCGTGCTGCAGGAATACACATCATAATGGCAACACAACGCCCATCTGTAGATGTGATAACAGGTGTGATAAAAGCAAACTTTCCAACGAGAATTAGTTTTGCTGTTACTTCTAAGATAGATAGCCGTACGATACTTGGTGAACAAGGGGCTGAACAATTGCTCGGTATGGGTGATATGCTTTATATGGCCTCTGGTGGTAAGATTATTCGAGTTCACGGTCCATTTGTAAGTGATGATGAGGTGCAAAATATAGTTGATCATCTAAAAACGCAAGGTGAGCCAAACTACATGGAGGAAATCACTCAAGAAGATGAAAATTCTTTCGCGGAATCAGAAGGTGAAACAGAAGATGAAGAGAACGATCTATACAAGCAAGCAGTGGCCATCATTCAGAGAGATCAAAAGGTTTCAACTAGTTACATTCAAAGGCAACTTAGAATAGGCTATAACAGAGCTGCAAATATTGTTGAAAGAATGGAGAAAGAAGGTATTGTCAGTGCTCCGAGTTACTCAGGAAAGAGAGAGATATTGGTAGAATAACCCTTAACTTAAAACAAGGAAAGTTATTTTAAGATCAATGTATAGTGATAGTTAATTTAATAATAATTTAAACATTGGGAATGTAAAATTATAATATATTAATTAGCTAGGGGGTTAAAATGGTAAAAGGAATTTTCCGCAATTGGTTAGGTATAACAGAATTGCAAGAAAGTCAAAAGATAGATGCTGAGAAGTTTGAAAAAGTTTTTGGTGAATTAAAAAAATGGCAAGAAGCTCAAAATATTGATGCTAAACAGTTTGAAGAGGTATTTAGTGCATTAAAAGAGTGGCAAGAAGCTCAAAAGATAGATGTTGAGCAGTTTGAAAAAGTTTTTGGTGCATTAGAAGACAAGATTGGTACTGAGCAGTTTCAAGCTATGCAAGAGCACTTAAGCGGCTTGCAAGAAAAATTTACAGGCTTAGAAGAAAAAGTAGAAACATTTGCAGACATGGTAGGGGGACAAGAACAAGCAATACTAACTTGTGCCATAATCAGTGCTGTTGCTGCAATAGCGGTAACTAGTTTTGTTGCATTCTGTATCTATCAGGGAGTTAAGCTTGATAAAGAGAAGAAAAACGACTTGTCTCAAGATATGCCAAGCGGAAAGTTTAATAATGTGAATGATACCGAAAAACTGAATAATAACTTACAGCAAGGAAGAGTGTAATGCTCTTCTTGAAAAGGTGTTACGTAAAATTTGTAACACCTTAAACTTTCTTTAGATTATGTAGGTTTTGGTAGTAAATTTTTTAGAAAGATGTTTGTATTATAAAGTTGGTAGAGATTCTGATTTACTTGAAGTTTGTTAATTGGTATCTTTTAAAGCACAATATTCACTATAGTATGCTTAAGATCTTTTCTAAAGTTTTATTTATATTAATACTTTTGGTTTCTAGTTTCTTTACTGTACATAATGTTGAAGCGAAGTCTAAGGTAAAGCTCAGTAAGAGGTACATACCTCCTGGTAACCCTGGTGGTACAAATTTTCATGCAGCAGATGAGGAATTTGCTGATTCATATAAACTATACGAAAAGCGTAGGGAGATTCTCAAGAAAAGGAAGTTACAAGGTCAAACTAATGTTAACGTAAATAAAGAAGATCTAATCAAAAAATTAAAAGAAAAAAAAATTGCTAGCCTTGATAACGAGCAAAACAACGTGGGAGCTTGCATAGTTGAAGATGGGGAGGATGCTATGATCAATCAGCATGGTATTAATCTTGCACGTTTAAAGGGTGCTGTATTTATAGATCAAGAGCCAGTTTCTCAGTATGAAAGTAAGCAGCATAAAAAAAGTGAACAACAAAAAGGGAAAAAAGTTACTTCAACACGAGAAAAAAAAGTTTCCCCTATAAATGTTACTATAAAAGAAACTCCGTCAAAAAGAACATGTTCACATGATTCTATTACTGACTTGAATAACGTAGATTCTAATACACATTATAGTTTCAATGGTTCAAATTCATTTGGCAGTGTAGCTGATGCATTAAAATAGTATCACAATTAATAATATGCTAGATAGAAACCTGATATTGAGTGATGATGCATATGAGTCATCGCCGGTTTCCAGGCATAAAACTCATACTGTAAAAGTTGGACAAGTGAAGATAGGTGGAAATAATCCTATAGTTGTTCAATCCATGGCACTTGGTGCACATATAGATTCTGACAACATAAAAAGCAGTGCTCAGAAATATGCAAAAGAAGTAATAGAACTAGCGCATGCAGGTTCAGAATTGGTGCGAATTGCTTTGAACTCAGAGGAAGTAGCAAAAGCAATACCTTATATAGTAGAGGAAATAAATAAAGAAGGCTTTGATGGTAAGATATTAGTAGGCTGTGGACAATATGAGCTCTACAGGCTGATTCAGGATTATCCAGACAACATTAAAATTCTGGGTAAAATTAGGATAAATCCAAGTAATGTAGGCTTTGGTGACAAACGTGATGAAAAATTTGAAAAAATTATAGAGTATGCAATAACGCATGATCTTCCTGTCAGAATCGGAGTAAATTGGGGTAGCCTTGATAAGTACCTTTCACAAAAACTAATGGATGAAAACTCCTTATCTAGTAATCCAAAAACTTCTGATGTTATATTACGTAAGGCGCTTGTAATGTCTGCTCTTGGTAGTGCAAAAAAAGCTGAAAAGATCGGCCTTAATGCAGAGAAAATAATCATTTCATGTAAAGTCAGTAGAGTGCAAGATTTAATTTTAGTTTATACGGCACTTGCAAAATCCTCCAATTATGCGCTGCATTTGGGTTTAACCGAAGCTGGTATGGGTAACAAAGGCGTAGTAAATACCACAGCAGGGCTTACTTATTTATTGCAAAATGGTATTGGAGACACTATCCGGGCTTCTTTAACTCAGCGCCCTGGTGAATCACGCACTAATGAGGTGGTAGTATGTCAGGAAATACTGCAGTCTATAGGTTTGCGTCACTTTAACCCTCAGGTGAGTTCATGTCCTGGTTGTGGACGCACAAGTGGCGATCGTTTTCGTAGATTAACTGAGGAAGTAAATGGCTACATAAAAACTCATATGCCGGTATGGAAGAAAAAGAATCCTGGTGTAGAGTATATGAACGTTGCTGTTATGGGATGCATAGTAAATGGTCCTGGAGAGAGCAAACATGCAAATTTGGGGATCAGCCTGCCTGGGTATGGAGAAAAACCTGTTTCAGCAGTCTACAAAGACGGCAAATATTTCAAAACTTTACAAGGTGATAATATTTTTGAAGAATTTAAGGAAATTATTAGTGATTATGTGGAGAAGCATTACACATGACAGGTTCATGCTTACTGTAAATTAAATTCAAAAAATGGTATCTTTTAATAGATAGTAGCTAACAGGGTTCCTTTTGCCTTTTTTCTATTTAGTAAATTTCTTGAATATTTGTACAGTTATGAAATAGACACAATTTGACATAAAAGCTTTACTTTTTGAAATTTTGGGTTACGTTTAATTTAACATATTTCAGTGGGGAATTTATTGTAAGTAGAAAGGAAGCTTTAAAAATATTAGGTTTTGAATTAAGCGATGCGCCCAGTGAACAAGAAATTAAATCAGCGTATAGAAAATTAGCTTTGAAATATCATCCTGATAAACATTCAGGTGAAAGTGAGGTTGTGAAGAAACAAAATGAGGAGAAATTTAAAAAGCTAGTTACTGCATATGAATTTCTCACTAAGGAAAATATAGAAGGGGTGACAAATCTAACTGACGGAAATTTAAATGGAATTGATTCGCCTGAAGATTTGAGGTTTTACTTAAGTAGGGCTCTATATAATCAGGATATAAAGTTTCTTGAAAAGCTTTTTTCCAAATTCAAAAGCAGTAAAGATGGAAGATTTGGTGATTACATCAATGAAAAACTTATTTATATTTACTTTCCATTATCTATTGCTTTAATGCAAGCTAAAGATTCAAGAAATTATAGTATTTTGAAACTTCTTTTAGAAAATGGTGCTGATCCTAATATAAAGCTATTACATAATGAAGCTTCGTTATACTATTGTAGGGTTATCGATGACAGCAGAATTGTAGAGTTATTGTTACAATATGGTGCTGATCCTAATATGTTAGATAAAAATGGTAAAAATCCGTTGTTTAAAGCGTTTTTGTTTGATGATGATCATACTATGGAAATACACTTTTGAAATATGGTGCTAATCCTAATATGTTAGATAAAAATGGTCGAGTTCCATTATATCAAGCAATCAATTGTGACAACGATAAACGCGAAAAATATGTAGAGTTGCTTCTAAAGTATGGTGCTGATCCTAATCAGAAGGTTAATGGCTCCAGAGTTATAGAGTGTGCTCCATATTTCACTAATAATGGTGTAATGAATTTGATTAAAACGCTTACTCTGCCATACGGTAACAATGATAAAGTTAAAAGGTTGATGGCTGAGTACGGTGGAGTTGATAGACGTTATCTACGTGATCAAACGATACTGACTTGTTGTTGCTTAATAGTCGCTTCTGCTACTTTTTTTAGTATAGCTTCTCCTGTGCGCTATGTACCGACAGCAATATTTGCACTTGCTGCATGTTTTTTTATTAAAAATGCTGTACATGCTGCATTTTTTGCAAAAGAATCTTCTCCTGAGTTTACCGAAGCTAGAGCTTGTCCAGAGATTATTAAAAGAGGCTATAATATCTAAAGTTTTAGTACTGGGTAAAGACGAGAAAAAAGCACCCAGCAGACCTAAGTCAAAGGGAATGGACAAGAATAGAAAGCTATTCCAGAGTATCATACAGGAAAGTAAGAAAAAAATATACTATAGTTAAAAAAATGTGATGGGATACCAAGGAGAAAATTTAAAAATCATATAAAGGAAGAATATGGTATGGATATTGAGATTGTCAAAAGGCCTTCATGTAGGTTCTAAGTCAACAAAGACACACCGCCTTAGCTACTACCAATGAGGGGTTTAAAGTACAGCCAAGAAGGTGGGTTGTAGAAAGGACTTTTGCTTTAGGAATAGAAGACTATCGAAAGAATAAGATTTACTCACTGAAAATTTCATATATCTGGCTATGAGTAGAGTTATGTTAAGGAGAGAAATATGCTTGAGTTTATCAATTCCCGGAAAAGTTGGGAGTGTTAAATAAACTGTGTCAAACTACATTTTAATTCAACTCAATTTTCAATCTATCAGGAAAGAAAATGTCGAGCTGGGACATAGTTAATGCCCAATCATGTACAGGCATCGTCCACTTTTCTTCCACCTTTTTTATAGCACAATATACCAGCTTGTACAAAGCATTTATACTGGTAAATGAGACCTTGGTCTTGCCTAATTTGTCTATGCAACCCCTCAATTGGATTAGTGGTGTAAATTACTCTCCTCATTGGATCAGAATACTTGAAATAACTAGACAAATTTTCCCAGTTACTCTGCCACGATTTTATAACCATAGAGTACTTTGTACCCCATTTTTCATCCAGTTCTAGTAGATAATTCTCAGCAATTTCCTTGCTTGATATACCCTCTTCAAATCACTTAAAAAGCTCTTTATATCTTTGCTAGCCACATACTTCAATGAATTGCGTATCTGATACACTATACATAGTTGTACTTCTGTATTAGGAAAGACGCTGTTTATAGCTGTAAGAAAACTTTTTAACACAGGCTATTAGAATATCTTCTACACTTCTTTCCTTGAGGTCGTTTAGCACACCTAACCAGAACTTCGCTTTCAGCCAAATAGAAGCCTAATACCTCTTTTCTGCCATTCTGATCTATGCCCAATATATTATACATGCACTTGCTTACACATCGTCCGTCTTCTTTTACTTTAAAGAACCATAAAAACTATTGGACTGTAAAGGATGACTGCGCCATTCGTTAATCACTGGCAATAATTTATCAGTAATACTGGATATTTCAGCAACCGATACCTTATTGTCATAAATTTCTTCGACGTGTGACATTATGTCTCTATATCCCATACCGCTGGCAAACATGCTCAAGATCTTTGTTTCAAGTTCAGAATGCAGGCTTGTTTGTCTTTTTTTGACTATTTGTGGCCCAAAACTTCCTTCTCTATCTCTTGGTGTTAGCAGCTCGAATACTTGTTCGTAAAGTCTTTGAGTTTTTGCCGTTTCTGCGATTGTTTTCTTCGTTCCTATTATTTGATAGATGGCTCTCCATTTCACCTTCTAAACTTGCCTCTAGCAGCTTCTTTATCAATGGTGTTAGCGCTCCATCTCTTCCGGTAAGTGGCCTACCTTCTCGTATAGTTGACAGGATATTTGACTCTAACTCTTGATAATTTACTATAGTTATTTGCTATTTTTTCACTCATGTGTAAAACCTCCGTTTTTATATTAACTAAAATACATCATTTCTTGGTTTGACACAGTTTATTTAACATTCCCGACAAGTTCTAATCATTAATGTTATACACGTTCTTTTCTTTTTCTATTCTCTCTTGTTCTTCAATACAATACATAGCAAGCGGATTAGCTTTAAGTCTTTCGACTCCTATTTCTTCTCCCGTTCCATCGCAGTAACCATAAATGCCTAATTTTATTTTTTCCAACGCCTCCTTAATTTTTTCTTTTCTATCTTTTCGGCGCTTAATTAATTCTCCATTTTCACTATCAGAATAAATACTACTATCTTCTAGATCTTGTTTCTCCAGTTCAGAGAGTATTGATTGTAACTTTAAGCTAAAGTATTCCAGTTGTTTTACGTTCATATATTCTTCATTTTCTGAAGGAACGTAATCTTCCGGTAACTTTATTTTTATTAATTTTTCCATAGCATTATCAATAAAATATATTAAAACTTATATAACTTATAAACAAAAAAAATTATACTACCCTCAAAGTAAACACTATAATTTATAATAAACATTTAAAATCCTGGTATGATTAGTTCGGTAAAAAAATTAATAATAAATGATAATAATCTTACTTATATAGTATGTATTTTTATTATAATGTTAAGTTTATCTTCATATACACTTGAAAACAACAGTAAACAAGAAGTCATATTAACATTAACATGGATATGTGCTACATTTGTTTTGCAGATCTCTACAAATAATTTATTTACATCTGATTATCATGATGGAATATTAGAGCAAATCTTTGTACAGCCACTCTCTTCTAGGCTGATAGTTGTTTATAAAATCTTCGCTCACTGGTTGTTATTTGGGCTACCGATTTCAGTGATTTCTTTCATGTTCAGCTTTGCAATTCTAGGCAATAATATTGAACATTCAATAGCAGTTGGAGTGTCTTTATTATTTAATACGCTGATAATCATTAATATTTCAGCTACTGGAAATGCATTGATGATTGGTCGAAATAACTTAGCATCAGTAGTGTCGCAAATTCTTGTTTTGCCAATGATAATGCCAACTTTTGTATATTTCAAATTGCTAACTCAATTTGAAAATTTATCCTTGAATATTTATACACTACTAATCACCATCTTAATTTTTGTCATTTTAATTGTTAACAGCACTATAACTACTCACATAGCATTAAAATTTGCTGTGGAGCAGGATTGAAAAAACTTACTAGTTATTTACTTGTATCTGCTTAGTTAAGGTTGTTAACTTAAGTAGAGATGGAGACATTAGACTTCTTGCATGAATTGAAGAGTTACAGCGTATGAAACCATTATTGGATTTCAGACTGGCTGGTTATGCAAGAAATCTAATATCTATCGAAGAGTCAGAAACTTTTATAACTTACCTTTAATCAACCTAACCCATGCGTGCCAATCTCTCTCACCAAGATTGCTTTCGAAAGACAGAAGATCCTTTACGGCTTTTGAGCAAATTTCTTCACTTGGAATTGACAACTCCCTATTCATTGCTAGCGTCAGGCATTGAGTTTTACAAGCTTGTTCTAAGTGATACGTATAAAACATTGCTTCTTGTATAGTCTGACCACATGTTATAGATCCATGATTGCGCATTAACATCACAAAATTTTCTTTCAAATCAGCTATTAATCTTTTTCCTTCTGTATCATCAAGTGCCAGGGAATTATAATCATGGTAAGATACCTTATTATAAAAGTGCAGCGCCCACTGACTTATTGGGAGTAATCCATCCTTGAGAGAAGAAACTGCTACAATAGAAGGTGTATGTAGATGAAAAATTGCTTGAATATTTTTCCTTGCTTGATAAATGAAGCCATGGATTACATAGCCAGTTTTATTATATTGATATTCTTTGCCTTCAATTATATTCCCATCAAACGATACTTTCATCAATGAACTTTCATCTACTTCATAAAAACGTATACCAAACGGATAAACATAAAATGACTTTTTATCTTCAGAACGTACAGAGAGATGAGTATACGTATGATCATCTAATTTAAGATAAGATAAAATTTGATAGGCGTTAACTAGGTCTCTTTTCAACTCACTATTTGTTAATAACATAGCTCTTGAGTAAAATTTTCTAAAGATTTATACGTAAAAAAAAGTTTATTACAAACTAAAAGGTGAACCTACGTTAAAATACTAAGCACTTTTACTTGCCTTAGGTGATTAGAGTTTACATTTCTAGATTACATAGTATTTTAACTATAAAAGCGGCTTTTTATGTAATATTTCATATGTTTTAAAGCCTTGTTTTTATGTTATTATAATTGTAGGTTTTAATATTAAAAATAATATGGTAAACATTGACATAAAAAAACAGCTAACGAAATTTTTCATATATATCAATGGTCTTCCAGGAAGTGGTAAACTTTCTACAGCAATAGTATTATCTAGTATGATAAATGCAGTAATTGTAAGTGGACTTGAATATAATCAAACTTCCAAAGAAGCTCGAGATAGAATATATAACACTACACATGTTATGTTTCAGGCAATAGAAGCCTATCCTATTGACTCAAAAAATTATATATTTGTTGATGAATTAATTAAAAATAATGATTACAACATAAGAATATATAACTCAGTAGTAGAACTTAGTAAAAAAATGAGCACAAAAATCCTCCCTATAGTACTTAGGTGCAATCCATTGATATTACAAGAGCGTACTATATCAAAAAAGCAAAGAAAAAATAGGAAGGTTACTAATATAAATAGTATTAAATTTAGGGAGGAAGATTTATTTGTACCACAAAATGCTATAGAGGTAGAAAATTCAAATATGAGTATAAAAGAAGTAGCAGAAGAAATAGTAAGTCAGATGTACAAACTTGGCCAAATTAATAGTGTTTACGCAATAGGCAACGATTTCATATACTGAGGCTCATTTAAATATAGAGCCTCAACTCCATTTAATTTTTGTTTATTTTTTAGTCTATAACGGACTAATAGCCCTGCATGGCTAGCATCCAACTTTGGTAAACTGCAATCCATATATGTAATGCAGTGCGTTTCAGGCTGGAGTTCACTTACTACAGCAGGATTTGATAGCGGTAACAAATTGAAATCAAATAACTGCGTATAAAACTTTTGATCATCTTCGATTATAGCTTTAATATTTTTTTTGCTATTTGTACAAAGTAGCGATATTGCATATGCTTGAGCTTCCAGGGCACTAACCCCATATAACGGCTTATTTGTAGCAAGATTTATACCTTGTGCAGTTGATATACCAACTCTGATTCCAGTAAAACTTCCTGGTCCAACTATCACTGCTAAATGGTCTATTTTACCGTAGCTATAATTATGCTTATCAAACAAAGTATTCAGTATTTGAAAAAATGATTCTGCATGACTATTGTTTGCAGAATTGCGTTCTACAAAACAATTACCATCGTAATCAATTACTGCTATTGAACTACCAGCACCTACAGTATTAATTGCTAGAATGGACGTCACTTAAGCTTATCATAGAGCTTTGTAAACATCATAGTGAACGCACCGTTACCCATAACATTTGCTGAAGTTATTATTGGGTCAAACACTATATACAATGCTGTAATTAATGAAAGCATCTCTGGAGAGAATTTAAGATACTTCTCAAGAATAGGCAACATTACCATAATCCCTCCCGCTGGAACTGCAACAATAGCAAATTTAAATAACAGAAAGTAGAGAAGGAAAGTCACATAGTCTGTTGCAGACAATGCACCACCAAAAGTCATTATCATTGATAGTATTATAATAAAAAAGCAATCACCTACTAAATGAAAGCTAGCAGTTATTGGCACAACAGACGATGCTATATCAGGTTGCTTTACATTTTTTTTGCTTCCTTCAAGAGTAAGCGGCATAGTTGCATTACTAGACATTGTGCTCATTGCGGTAATAAATGCCGGTATCATATTGCCTATACTAGCTATCCAGCTTGTGATCTTGAATGAATTTGCTGCTCCATATAAGAGAAAAACGTAAAGATAGGTTGCAAATGCTATAATAATGAAAATTATTGAGTAGTCCTTAAATATTATAGATAAAACCTGATCGTGTTGCATTTTTAAAGCAAGCCCAAGTACAAAAATTGGAATGATTGGCGCCAAAAACGTCTTCAAAATAAAGAAAGTTAGATCTAACATTTTGTTTGAAAGCTCTTTGCTTTTCTTGGGTAAAAGTGTGGACAACACTATGCTGGACACAAATCCACAAGCAAGGGCATAAAAATTAGAAAGGAGTAGCGGCAGCCTAAATGACCATAAAGGAACAATTGTTTCTTCATACGTTATATCTCGTATTGAATAAGTGTTTTGTATGATAAAATGCCAAGCAGAATAAGCTATTAAACTTGAAGCTAGATTCGATAAGAAGATCATTATAATAAGTAACAATATAAACTTTATAGCTGACTGCTTAAGATTGTTAACACTGCTAAAGATTAATGCAAAAACAATAAAAGGCATTATAAATAGTAAGATCTCTTTTATACTAAGGCTTATTGAATACAAGAAGGCTTTCACTTCCATTGGAACTAGATGACCAAAAAATATAACTGAAGTGATAACAGCAAGTAAGGTTAGTAGTTGTAACATATTCTAATATAGCGATATCCTATGGAAATACATATGATAAATTAGCTGCTAAGTAAAGTAAAACTGCTTAAAATATTTACATTACCTTCTAGTACTTGAATGAGATTTCAAATTACAATGTTTCCACAAAGTATATAATTAACATCCACACCTTTGGTCAAGTTCCATTCACGCTTTATTACATTATATTCCATACCAGCCATGTTTTGCAGTGTTACATTGTTCTCTCTTAGATGATTTGCAATTTCTGATGGCTTGAGAAATTTATTCCAATTATGTGTGCCTTTTGGCAGCCAGTTTAATATGTACTCTGCGCCGACTATTGCAAGACAGAAGGATTTAATAGTTCTATTTATTGTCGATATAAAAATTAGCCCTTCTGGCTTCAACAGCTCTATTGCTTTTTTCATGAAAAACCCTAAATTATCGACATGTTCAACCACTTCCATCAACAAAACCACGTCATACTTCTTGTCATTGCTTAGCTCTTCAATGCTAGTGTGTGTGTATTCTATATTTAACCCTACTTTCTTCGCATGCGACTGTGCCACTTTTATGTTTTCTTCACATACATCTATTCCCGCAACGCTAATACCAACACGCGCCATTGACTCTGACAAAATGCCACCACCACAACCAACATCGAGCAATGATAGTTCTTTTAAATCGCATTTTTTTAATTCTTTTATTTTGTCAACGATGTATGATACTCTCACAGGATTCATCATGTGCAATGGCTTGAATTTGCCATTCTCATCCCACCATTCACCTGCTATTTTAGCGAATTTTGATATTTCATCTTCGTTATAAGTTTTTGTGGTTTTTTTCTTGCTAATATTGCTAAGTTTATCAAGGCGTTCTTTATGTCTACTTTCTTTTGAAAATTCTGTTTCGAGGAATTGTTTGACTATGTCTTTTGCTAATCCACTCGCAGTAAACCCTGCACCAAGACAAAGTATATTCGCGTTGCCATGCTCGCGAGCTAATTTTGCGATCTCAACACTATTACATAAAGCAGCGTAGATTCCTTCAAAACGATTTGCCACAGTACTCATGCCCAAACCTGTACCGCAAATTAATATTCCATAATTTGCTTTTTTGTTTGTTATATCTTCTACAACTTCAGCAGCATAGTCAGGGTAGTCTACACTCTTTTGCTCAGCAGTGCAGCCACGGTCTATCACTGTATAACCTAAAGTTTCTAGATAAGGCTTTATTTCTGATTTTAATTCATAACCTGCATGGTCTGAAGCAATTGATATTATATCTGACATGCGAAAAATTGCAACTTAAGGATATTTATATGGGTAATTTATTTTGAGCTTTCTGTCAAGCTCTCCTGATCTTTCTGAATAAATTTCGAGTCAGGTATGCATAAATTCTATATAATTTTTATCCTATCACTACTAATTCGGTAAAATGGATCATATAGATACTATAAAGTCAAAATTATTGTTGTCCGACATAGTAGGTAAAAAAGTTAGGTTAATAAAAAGAGGAGATAGTTTTGTTGGACTCTGCCCATTTCATAGCGAAAAAACTCCATCTTTTTCGGTCAGCAATATTAAGGGCTTATATTACTGTTTCGGTTGTTCAGCTCATGGTGATGCGTTTGAATTTATTTCACAAACTGAGGGCTTAAGTTTTAAGGAAGCGCTGGAAAGGCTGGCATCGGTTGCAGGTGTTAAGTTACCTGAAACCCTTAATATTACCAAAGAGAGCAACAAGTTGTTTTCAACGCTGAATTTAGCTGCAAATTGGTTTACACAAAAAAATCAGAGCGTTGTAGATTATTTAAAGCAGCGTAAGATATCACCCAAAATCATAGATAAATTTAGAATAGGTTATGCACCAAGCTCTGGTTTGAGAGAATACTTGAACTCTTCCGGTATTGAAGACAAAGTTTTGGTTAATGTTGGGTTGATAAATAAAAATTTTCGTGATTATTTCTATGATCGACTCATGTTTCCTATACAGAACATTGCAGGAAAAGTTATTGGCTTTGGTGGACGTGCGCTGAGTCCTGATCAACAACCAAAATATTTAAATAGCCCAGAGAGTCAGCTCTTTAAGAAAAGAGAAAATTTATATGGAATAAACTTTGCTTTGAGCGAAATACGCAAAAAACAACACATATTTGTTGTTGAAGGATATATGGACGCTATAGCACTACATCAAGCTGGAATTAGCAATACAGTTGCTCCGCTTGGTACCGCAATTTCTGCAGAGCAGATAAAAAATCTTTGGAAATTTGCTAAAGAAATTTCCATCTGTATGGATGGCGATAGTGCAGGATGTCATGCTGCTATTCGAATTGCAGAACTTGTTCTGCCGATACTGGAGCCTGGATACACATTGAAATTCGTGACTTTGCCAAACAATAAGGATCCATACGATATATGCAATAAGCTAGAATATAAGACAGAAGACGTACTCTCTGCTTTTAACCACTCAACAGAACTGCACTCTGAATATTTATGGAATCACATAATCGATAGCAATTTGCAAAATTATGACAAATTTGCTCCGGAAAAATATTCAATTCTTGAGCACAAATTCATGGAATATGTAAACGCTATCAGTAACGGCAGTATTAGAAGGTATTATAGAGATTATTTTTACAATAAAGCTAACGAACTGAGAAGTAGATTTAAAAAGCAAATTTTTAAAAGTAGACTCAGAGAAACAAAAGAGGAGTATCTCTATAACAAATCTCCAGAATTAATTGAAACAGAGCAAAATCAAGCTATAACCCTGCGTATAGTAATAGAGTTTCCTGAGCTTTTAAACCATCCTATATTTTTTGAGCAATTTTCTCATTTTGAATTTACTAATACAGAAATGAAAAGATTACAACAGCGTATAATTGATGTAACAAATAGTCGAAGCGAACTCAGTAAAAAAGTTTTATTACAAGAATTACAACAACTTAATGTTATAAAGTTTATACTTGAAAAAACTAATGTACTGAGCAGCCAATTAAACGAGAGAAAATCTGCAGAGATTGTATGGAATAACATAGTCTTGCTAAAAGAATTAAATGTATTACAAGATGAAAAAATCAAAGCAAGGTTGAGCGGTAATTTAGATTTAGAGGAAAAATTGATAGAACAAATAAAACAAATAGAAAGTAGCATACAAGAAATGCAAATGGAGTTTATTCAAAAGTAGATGGCTTAAGATGTTCAAAATTATTAGAAAAACACTGTATTAGTGATTGCTTAAAATAGCTTATTCTAGTATAATTTATTTAATTACGACAAGTATTTGCATTTCTTCCTCTCATTATTTTTTTAGCCTTATATCTTGGTAGTGGTACTTATTTTTCCTTTATAGGACTTGACAATCCTCTTCATCAAATTTCACCGTTAGTTTGCTTATTACCAGCATTATTTTTTGCTATTCTATTCAATAAAAACAAAATTCAGCATAGCGTTGATACTCTTATAAAAGGTATGGGGAATAAAACTACTCTTACCGTGTGTTTGATTTTTCTCCTTGCTGGGGCATTTTCTACTGTTACTCAATCGCTTGGTAGTATAAATGTTATTGCTAGCTTAGCTATTTGCTTTCTTCCAGCACAATTATTACTTCCTGGAATGTTTTTAATTTCTGCGTTTATTGCAAGTGCAATAGGCACATCAATCGGAGTTATTGCACTTATAACACCAATAGCTGTGAATCTAGCACAAAATGGAGCTTTTGATTGTGCGGTGGGCGTTGGAGCTGTGATAGGTGGGTCTATGTTTGGCAGCAACCTTTCAATGATATCTGACACTACTATTGCTGCTACTTCTTCACAAGGAGCTTCAGTAAAGGATAAACTAAAACTAACCCTAAAGACAGGATCTGTTACAGGTTTTATAATACTTACTTATCTAGTAATGATTTCAAATAGCACAGAAGTTGTTTCTTTTTCAAGTCTGAATTATTTATCCATAGTCAAAATTATCCCTTATATATCTTTAATAATTATGGGTTTATTTGAAATAAACACACTGGTAACATTAGCTGTTAATATGGTTGTTGCTGGAATATTAGGAATAGCTTTTTTTGATTATTCTATTATTGATTATTCTCATGATATATGTAGGGGTTTTAATAAGATGAATGAAGTAATGATATTTATTCTTTTCAGTAGTGGATTAAGCCACTTAATGTACGAATACAGTCAGAAAAAGATAGATAAATTCACCGATGAAGTGAATCTTACAAGAAGTCAAGCTGAACTTATGATTGCAGGAATATCATCTATGTTTACTATTTTGGTTTCCAGCAATATTGTTGCTATTTTATTAACTAGTAATAGAGATATAACATTTCACCACACCGTAGTGCGTATTTATTAGAGATATTTACTGCGATCACAAAAAGTATCTTACCTTATGGTTCTCAAATATTGCTAGCAAGCAGCATTGCCTCTCTTTCACCTATTGCTGTACTAACAAAAGTATATTATTGTTTTGTTTTTGCAGCAGTTGCAATAAGTGAAATAGTTATTAATGGCAGACGTCATGCGGTTGTAGCTCCTCAATTACCATAAACAACTCTTTCTGTAGCTTTGTGGAAATTATGCTAACTGATTATGCTGTAAAGGTGAGCCATATTCATATATAAATTAATCTGTTGTTGCTAAACTTTCATTTTCACAACTCATTTTTCTACAAATTTTCACTCAATTTGTTAATAAATTGACAATTATTACAATATTTGCTAAAATGTTTATATGTCAGTACCTGCTTTCATAAAGATGTGGTATTAGTGGTATAATCAAAAATGTATAAAAATAGTGGAGAAACAAATGCCTGATTATTATGAAATATTAGGAGTAAAAAGAGATGCTACTCACGATGAGATAAAAAAAGCATATCACAAATTGGCACTTAAGATTCATCCAGATAAATTGCATGAGGAAGCGCAAGAGTTAGATAGGTTAAAGAAAAAAAAGAAGGACGGAGAGCTACTATCACAGTCGGAAGAAGGTCAAATGGCTGAGCTTAAAGAGAAATTGGGAAAATTCAAGCAAATATCAGTAGCATACGAAATTTTATCTGATCAAACAAACAAAGCTCAGTACGATAAGGGAGAGGATGTTAGTCAACAAGCTTATAAGAGGGAGTCGTCATGGGAAAAAGAAATGAGAAAGTTTTTTGAAGAAGCAGATGAAATAGAAAAAGGAATACATAAGTTAAACAAAAGGGCACTTAAAACCGAGGAAAAAATGAATCAAGTGGAAATTTTCAACAAAATATATATTATATATTGTCGGAAATATTCCGAGTTAAGCAGAGAGCAAGCAGGAAAGCTACCCAAGGGGATTTAACAAACAAATGAGACAGGCGAAGCTAAAGAGACTGAAGGATTCGAAGAGGTTAAAAAAGTAGAACTCAAACCTGAATATATACTCACTATTCTGGGATTGTTGGAAAAGATCGAGTCAGGCAACCTTGAAGATTGTAGCTCTATAATAAAAGAAGTTACCATTGACACTAATGACATTGTATATCTAGTGCAAATTGCTATTGCGTACGATCGTGTGGAAATTTTCAAGCTCTTTGAAGGAAGGATAGAAATATCACCAAATGACATCTTAAACTATGCTTATAAATACCAATCTGAAAAGTTTTTGGATTATTTTTTTAATAAGTACTTAGATCAACTAGATGTCAACTATAAAGATAAAGAAGGAAATACAGCTTTACATCATACATTAAAATGGTTTGTTTGGGATGAATCGAAGAAATACCAAGGTTTTGTCGAGTCACTTCTTATTAAAGGCGCAAAGCTTAATACTAAAAATCACGAAGATAAAACTCCATTTGATCTCTTGGTTAATTATGCTAAACAATTTTCTTCTAAGGAAAAAGCAATAGAAAGATTAAATTATGTTGAGGAGTTTCTTAGTTGTTATGAACCCAATGAGCTGAAGAAGCTAGAAGGTACTTCTGCATTGAATAAACTGGTCAAACTTGCTGCTAGTAAGCATCACAAAGGAATTTTTAATCTCTTGGCCAAAAATAACATACATATTGCATATTTAGGTGATGAAGACGGTAACACAGCCTTACATTGTATATTAAAAAGTATTCATTATAAAGATTATGAATGGACAAATTTTGCCAAATTCCTTCTTAGTAAAGGTGCAAGGCTTGATGTTAAAAATCGTGAAGGTGAAACTCCATTTGATCTCTTGGTTGACTATGTCAGAATGCATTTTTATGATAGGCATAGTTCTGAGAGAAATGCTGATGGAAATTATGACTTTATTTGTCGTGACTCACGTAGTCCACTGCAACGGCTAGATTTAGTTGTAAGGTTACTTAGCGAACATAAAGATAAACTGGAAGATCTAAATGGTACTAGTAAGTTAGGTACATTAGTAAATATTGTTGTTGATTGTAATCATAAAGGAGCTCTAGATCTTCTGCTAGAAAGTAACATACGGATTTCAAGTTATACTTTAAATAAAATTGTTGAATGGGATTTTCATGAAAAGATTTTTGATTGCTTTTTACATAAAAATAAAATTGACTATCAAGATGAAAGTGGGGATACAGCTCTACATCATGCTTTAAGAAAGTTGCACTCCGATAAGTCAATGCTTTGCAAAGTTGAATCACTTGTGAGTGCAGGTGCGAGATTTTATGTTAAAAATGACCAAGGTGAAACTCCGTTTGATCTCTTGGTTGAATATGTTGAGAAGGGGTTTTATGGTCAAGCGTCAAGGTTAAGTTATGCTTGGAAGTTGCTTAACGAATGTGAAAATAAAGATGTACTAAGAGAGCTAAAATATAAAGATGGTACTACTGCATTAGATAAACTAAATGAGCTTCGTATTAAGTGTCGTAATACTTCTATCATAGTTGCTTCTACGTTAGCAGTAGTAGGAGTTGCTTTAGGAGTAGCTATTGCAGTTTACTCAGGAATGTTAGCGTTAGGGATAGGAATTGGAGTTTGTTGTCTTGTTGTTGCTGCAATCATATACCATTGTAATAGTCCTGCAAATTTATTGAAAGATAGCAATGCTGAAGTTGCAATTAATCAAATGGCATTAGTAAAATTATAACTTAAGATCAGAAGAAATGGCAGATCAAGTTTAATAATTTTAATTCAGTAATATATTTAGTAAAATCTAAAACTAAGAAAATTCTATATTTGCAACTCTGTGAGATGCTGGTGGTATCTATCTTACTTTCTTGATAGGAATATAGATGACAAGAGATAGGCAATGGAATTACAAAGAGTTTGCAAATATTAGTTATTATTTGTAGAATATAGAGAAATTAATAGAGATTTTAATAGTATGCCATCCGTTACTTTTATTTTACCTGATGGAAGTAAGAAAAGTTATGAAGCTGCAGAGGGAGAAACTCTTCTTAATTTAGCCCATAGAAGTGATCCAGATCTGCTTGAAGGTGCATGTGAAGGCTCTCTTGCTTGTTCTACATGCCATGTGATTATTGATCCAAAATTTTATGATGTTGTAGAAACACATAATCCTATATCTGATGAGGAGAATGACATGCTGGATCTAGCTTTCGGTTTAGCAGAGACATCGAGGCTTGGATGCCAAATAAAAATCACAAAAGATATTGACGGTTTGTGCGTAACCGTGCCCAGAGGTACAAGAAATATATCATTAGATAAATAAGAGGATAATGCGTAAAATTTTTATCTATATTCTCATCTCCTTACCTTTGTTTATTCCTCTAGCGTATAGTGGTTTTTGGTATTTTTCTGCATTTAAGGTAAAAAGTCTTTTAACTGATTACATTAATGACGAAAAAGTTGATATTTCACATGATTTTAACGGATTTCCTTTTAACCTAGTTTTTCGTGTAACGAATCCAAAATTTTCTAATGAGCAATTAACTGTTTCATCTGAAGCTTTAGTGATAAAAAACAGATTATTTGATAAGTCAGTATATATCTATATACCGAGCAATAAAGTAAATATTGCTGTCCGTAGTGATGAGAAAAAGAATATAAAGTGTCACACACACGTGAGTAGCCACTTTGTTGTTAAACTAAATGATTTACTATCTTCATTAAAATTCAACAGAAATAGCACTGTAATAGAATATATAGATACATTTCGTTACGAAGATTATGGATTAAAATGTGATGTTTTAGAAAATCAGCAAAGTGTTATAACTGAAGTGAATGATAAAAGTAATTACATTCAATTTCACTTTGATAAAGAACTGAATGAAAATACTAAACTAGAATTTGATTTTTATACTTACCGTTATAAACATACTGCAAGTCCTGAAAATTACCTTAGTGTCGACGCTAAATTAGATTATGAATTTGTAAACCATATTTCAGCTTCTAAGATTAATTTCAACATAGAAAAATTTTTGATTGAGAGTAATAACTTTTCTATTGCTGCGAATGGTGGAGTAAGTAATTACAATTTAGTTACATCTTCATTTGAAGATAAAGTCAATGTAGCCATATCAAATTATAAAGAATTAATTTCGTTTGTGACTAATGATTCAAAGACTGCAGATAAATTGGAAAAATCAATATCTTCCTTATCAGAAAAAATCACTGATAACGACATTCAATTTTCAATAAAGTACGACAATAATGTAGGTTCAGGCTTTATTGGAAAATTATCCACTGCTGATTTTATCACTCAATTCACCAAGAATGAGAATAGTAATTAGCTTACTTTTTACATTGATATTCCATTTAAGCATAAATGCTTTTACTTTGGATGATAAACTAAGAGACGAAAGCATGGAAGAGCGAGCAAGTAGCTTATTTGCAGTAATAAAGTGTCCAGTATGCTCTGGTGAATTATTATCCGAATCTGAGTCTCAAGTTGCATATGTTATGCGTAAGACAATTCGCAAGAAGATCAGTGATGGATATACTAACGAGCAAATAGTTTCAGAGTTAAAGAATTCTTATGGAGATTCAATTATCATTGTACCACCTGTAAAATCTAGTACCTACATTTTATGGTTTATTCCTTTTATAATTCTTCTTATTGGATGTTTTCTAATACGAAAATCAGTTCAGAAAATAGATAAAGTAGTAAAAAGATAACTATAGAGTAAAAGTGAGTTTACAACAAATGCAAGTAGCTACTATACGAACATTTGAGTTTAGATCAAAGATTGTAAGGTTAAATCTTCCATCCAAATAACCACGCACTCTACCTGCTTATCTGGGTAGACTTCTTGCACTAAGGTTTTATAGATCAACATTTGCTTTTTTATTTCATTTGATGAGGAAATAGAAACGTTATGGTGTGATTTATAGTCAATTATGATTGCTTTGTCTTCTGTTATACACAGTCTGTCTAGCCGCACTAATACTGGTTTTCCGTCAATTGTTCCACTAAGTGGAATTTCTGATTTGCCCTCCAAGTCGAACAGGTAATCATATTTTACATTAAAGGTTAATATTTTGCTGTAAATTTCATCCTTATCTTCACTAGTGTTTATGCTATCAAGATATTTCCTAACCCAATTTTTTCTCCTGTCTTTCTCTATCTTGGGCATATATTGCAATATACTGTGAATTATTAAGCCTCTTGCATAGCTGTCTGTCGTCCCAATGCTCCTTTTTGTAATTCCAGCATTCTCATCTGTCATCCCAGTGCTTGACACTGGCTTTTTTTCTCCAGGTTCCAGCGTCACGTGCTGCAATGACATTGATAGGTTTGATGGAGGTGAAATCACTGAAACATCAAAATAATCACGTTTTTTATAAATAGAAGGGTAGTTTGCATTCATGCATAGTACTTCAACTTTTTCTTTAAATATCGGCTGTAAGTATAGTTTTTTCCTCTCATATAATGCTCCATATTGAATAACTAGATCATACCAAGAGCCCTTTTGCACTGGCTCTTTGCCTAAAATGTATAACTCATCTTCAGCACGCGTAAGTGCCACGTACAGCAAACGCAAATATTCGTTATAATCCTCTAGTTTTTTCTCTCTTTTTACTTGATTACAATAAGCATTACTATTTTTGCCACACCAAAATGGTGCTTCTGTTGCATCAAACAAAATATTTTCGCTGTTTCTTGGTACTGTATTTGTGTCAACTAAAAACACTATTGGAGCTTGTAGACCTTTTGATTTATGAATTGTCATTATTCGTACAGCATTGAGTTCTGATTGCATATCGTTTTTAATCTCAGGATTATTTTCTTTGATCCACTGAACAAATGCTTGAAGAGATGGGTGCTCAAATTGCAATACGAGGTTCATAAATTCGTCTAGAATCTCGAAGCACTCAAGACCTAGCCTTGCAGCAAATTTCTTTTTACCTGTGCGTAATATATGCGTGAATAATGTAAGAGGGGATTTTGTCTGAGATAAGTTAATCAGATAGTTTAATTCGCTATAAATAACCTCATGATAATCATGAATTTTTTCCCACAACGACTGCTCTTTACGATTATATGCAATATTGAATAAACCGTCCTCAGTAAAGTTAAATAGCGGTGATTTTAAAACATTTGCAAGAGCAAGATCATTTGCCTGAAGGAGCAAAAATTCAGCCAAAGCTATTAAGTCCTGCACAGCTATGTAATCCATAATTCTAAAATAATCTCGGCCTATAACTGGTACATTTACTTTTTTTAGTTCACTTATTATGTAGTCAACTAGCGCATTTCGTTGCCGTACCAAAATCATAATGTCCCTTGGTTCTATATGGCGATCTTTGGCGACTAAAATCCGCCCTTCGTTTAACCAATTGTGAATTCTTTGGGCTATTGCCTGAGCAAGTAATCGATCCTTTACTACATAATCTTTCCTCTGTGTTAAATGAATTTGCAAGGCTTGCTGCTCTTCCTCTTCATATCCTGGCAGTAACGGCCAAATTTCAATGTATCCTTGATCGTTTTCTCTATATGGAATATGTTTTATCTTGTTATCATTGAAAGATATTTCTTCACGAAAATTGTTAAATATTCTGTCTACAAGCATCAAAACTTCTGGAGTTGAGCGAAATGACTTTTCAAGTTGACATGATACCCAATCTCTGCCACCGGTTTTCGTGTGAAAATATTGCTGCATGTAATTAAATAGATGGGGATTTGCTCCTTGAAATCTGTAAATTGATTGTTTTACATCGCCAACAACAAATAAAGTTCTCTTTTCATCACTGCCGGTAAAAAATTCATCGCAGAGACTTGTTATAATTTTCCATTGACTAATACTATTGTCTTGTGCCTCGTCAACAAGAATATGGTCTATTTTTTGGTCTAGATTAAACAATATCCAATCTTTATTGTCTGGATTGCTAAGGAGATTTGTTGCTAAATTGATGATATCATCATAATCAAGCAGTGCATTCTTTGATTTTTCATTATTATATAGATCAATATATACTTTAAATATACTAAGTAAACTACTGGTTCTTGCGAATATTTGATAAGAATTTATGTCCTTTACATGGGTAAACAATGCATTTTGAATGCTTTCTATCATTTGCTCTACGTCTTCAAAATTTTCCAAAACACCCTTTGTTATAATGGATGATATGCTCTTTTTTTCGTACGATTCTGATTTGAGAAATACTTTAGCTAAGTTCTCTATCTTGTTGTCATCCCAGTGCTTGACACTGGGATCCATATTTCTTTTTTTCTGGATCCCAGTGTCAAGTACTGGCATGACAACATTTGGTACGGACGATTTTGTGCTATTACACCAATCATAAAGTATCGCACTGTAACTCTTATCTCTTTTGCTTCCCTTACTTAATATTTTAGCTAATCTTTTTATCTGCTCAATCGTTTCATTCTGTAAATTGTCAATCTTGTCTGGGACGCTTAGTTTATCTTTTATATATCCTAAATTATTTTCTAGAGCTGATCTCTTTATACATAAGGTATAGAGCAAATCACGCAGCTTATTTTCATCAATTTCAGCTGCAACGATATTGATATCGTCCTGCAAAGTTTCGTTATGAAGCGTTTTTTCAAATACGATGGAATGCAATTCTTTACATTCGCTCAACGTACAATTTGGAGCGATACCAGCTTCTGTAGGAAAGCTGGAGATTAATTTGTAACAAAAGGCGTGTATAGTTTGAATATTAAGACCAAGATTTTCCAGTTCAGAAAAAAGCCTTCTTGCTCTTGTTAAATAATCTTTATTTTCTCTGGTCACACACTGGGCTAATTGTTCTAAATCTGCGACCAATATACCCTCTGAACATATTGCCCACTTACTAAGTGTACTGTAAATGCGATTCTCCATTTCATTTGCTGCAGCATTGGTAAATGTTAAGCAGAGAATATTTCTCTTATTCTCTAACAGAAGTCTTAATACTCTGTCTATTAAGATCTTTGTTTTACCTGTACCAGCTGATGCACTTACCCATATAGAGAAGTTAGGATTTATGGCATTTGATCTCATTAGGAATGTATAAAGTTTGACTGAAGTGGCATTTCAAGTATAGTAAATAAGATAGTGTTAGTGAAGATATACAGATGGAAAGTTTTTGTGTAAAGGCTCCTGCAAAGATCAATCTTTTTTTACATATTATAAATAGAGAAGAAAGAGGGTATCATTTAATTGAAAGTTTGGTTATCTTTGCTAAATTTTCTAATTTTTTAGAGATAAAAGTAGGAGAAAAAAACTTTAGATATGATAACTCTACAGTTCAATTTGTAAACTCTGAGTTTAAAATAGATTATCGATATAATACTATAACGAAAGCATTGAGTCTACTGCTTAGGCATGCTCCTGTACGCACTAAAGTCACTGTGAAGGTTGTAAAAAATGTACCAATTGCTGCGGGATTTGGTAGTGGTTCCTCAGATGCTGGAGCTGTGATACGCATGCTGGGAGAGCTTTGGGACATTGATAGGCAAATTTTAAGTGATATAGCTTTAAGCGTTGGTGCTGATGTGCCTGCAAGTGTAGATAGTAAGCCAGTTTTTGTTAGAGGTGTTGGTGAGGAATTATGCCCCATTAAACAATGCTCTTTACCCATAAGTCTGGTACTTGTGAAACCGAAAAAAAAGTTTTTGAATACATCAGAAGTATTTTCCAAGTATAAAGAGGATTTCTCTAAGCCAATTAAGTGGAGTGATAACACTGAGGAGAATTTGTTAGAGCTTCTTAAAGAGACAAAAAATGACCTGCAAGAAGCAGCAATAAGTCTTGTACCTGAAATTCAGAATGTAATATCAACACTAGAGTCACAAGAAGGCTCTATACTTTCTCGTATGTCAGGTAGTGGTGTAGCGTGTTTTGGAATGTTTGATAGTGAAGAAAGTGCAAAAGCTGCAGCGGCAAATATCAAAAAGGAATATCCAGAATGGTGGGTGTGCGACACGGAATTAATAGCTTGATTTATGCCCTTAATTTCCAAGAAGAAAAATCTTATAGATGGTTACAGGGAAGAAAGATTTTGGGTAAATAATCAAGAATATCATGGCTCAATTATAATTTTTCCTGAAAAGGTGATTAAATTGAAAGAAAGTGATATAAATAACAAGGAGTATTTTAAATCTTTTTTAACAGAGGAAATAGAGATTTTGATAATAGGTACTGGTAAGATACGCGATTGTTCGATGAAGTCTTATCTTATGGAGCAAAAGAATTTAAATTTTGAATTTATGACGACGGGTTCTGCATGCAGAACCCATAACGTTTTAATATCTGAAGATAGATTTGTTGTCAGTTATCTGATAGCATGTTAGAGATATTTACACAGAGTTTTTTTATAAACAGTCTAATCGCGGTAATTATGATTAGCTTAGTCACAGGAGCTCTAGGGTCATTTATGATATGGCAAAGGTTATCGTATTTGGGTGATAGTTTGTCCCATTCTTCATTGCTTGGTATTGCACTTGCTTTGATCTTTAATATTAGCCCATCAGTAAGTATAATGCTCATTGCAATTATGTTTGCTATACTACTTTCTCTTAATTTTAATAAATTATACTCTGCTGATACGATATTGAACATAGTTACCAATGTAGTTTTATCATCGAGTTTAATACTTATGTCTTTTCTTCCATCAGGTAATAATAGTATTATTAGCTCACTTTTTGGTGACATATTAATGATTGACCAAAGTAATATAATATCAATTTTTCTAACCTCCGTAATAGTTACTTTGATATTAATATTTAGATGGCGCTATTGGCTGATGATTTCGATTAATCAAGATCTGGCAACAGTTGAGAAAGTAAATGTTAATTTTGTTAGGCTAGAATTTTTGATTATACTCGCTATCTTTATTGCAATTTCTGCTCAATTAATAGGAATATTACTCATTGCTGCATTTTTGTTAATACCTGCTGCATCAGCAAGACTCATTTCAAAAACTCCAATGCAAATGATTATTGTTGCAACAGTTTTTTCTGTGATTTCTGGAGTATCAGGTTTGATATTATCTGCAAGTTTTGACTTATTAACTGGACCTGCAATTATACTTATCGCAGCTGTGTATTTAATCATTGCTTATTTTATAAGATTGGTGTTAAGTAGATCGACTTAATTTTGGTCTCGGAAGTTCATAATTCATTAACAAATGAGTGTAACTATCTGAGCGTAAAGTAGTTTTTGCTACGTTGTTTTATGTGCTAATTGTTAATTTGTGGAGTGAAAGATATGGCCGAAGGATTTTTTTCTAGATATATAGGACAGCCTATAAAAAATTTTTATAATTATGTTGCGGGAAAGAAAGAAGTGTCTGATGATATGCAGAATACAGCAAATCAAGAAAGCTCAGAATTGTTGGAAACTGATGTGCAATCAAATGATGTACCACCAAGTAGTGATAATATAATATAGATGGCATGAGAATCACGCCATCTAAAGTTAAAAAATTCCTTGAGAAACCCGATACTTTAAGTGGTGTATTAATTCATGGGAGTGACAATAGTAAGGTCGATATTTTTGTACAGGAAATAATTGCCAACTTGAATGAGTATTCAGTTCAGGTGATGGATTTTGCAGTAGTGAATAAGTCGCCTGGCTTGTTATTTTCCGAGTTGGCAAACATTTCGATGTTTACTAAGAAAAGGTTAGTTAAGCTGATAAATGTCAGTGGAAGTATATCTAAAGAGTTAAGAAACATATTGGATCATAATATAGGCGATCATTATATAGTAATGATAGCAAATGATCTTCCATATAGTTCTACAACTAAAAGTTATATGGAAAGCTCAAAAATTTTCGGTGTCATTACCTGCTATAAGGACAGCGGTAGTAATCTTTGTGATATTATATCAAGTTACTTGAAACAAAATGATATAGAGTGCACAAGTGAGATAATCTACCACTTGCAGTCTTATTTTAATCATAGCAAACTGCCTATATATTCAGAGCTTGAAAAATTAGTTTTATATCTAGGAAAAAGAAAAGATCTTAAACTTGCTGATATAGATCTATGCTTTTCAACCTCCGGCAATGATTATGTTACACTTGATAATCTGTGCTCTGCAATAGTGAGTAAAGACATGGGACAATTCATCAAAATTTCCGATGTATTGATATTACAAGAGAATTTTTCACCGATAGCATTAATCCGTATTATATCAAATTATTTTCTACGGCTAGAAAGCGTTTTGCTGTTAATACAAAATGGAATGAATGAACAAGCTGCAATTGACCAGCTGAGTCCTCCATTGTTCTTCAAACAATTGCAGAGTTTTAAATCTCATTTGAAAAGTTTGCAACTTTCAGAACTTAAGAAGATCTTAGAAAATTTGATGAGCTTGGAAGTGACTTGTAAAAGAACTGACTTGGACCATAAAATGATCTTTCAGCATGAGATTAACTATTGGTGTTATTCGTTCAGCAGAGTAGTAAAATAAGGTAGACGAGAAAAAACAACTAAATGTTGTCATGAAAGTAGCTGACACTGGGATCCAGAAATATGGGATATGTGTAGAAGTTATTTTAAAATACAACGTTTTGGCAAGATTATGGATTCCAGTGTTAGCTACTTGAATGACAGGAGAGAAACTGGAATGACAAGAAATCTAATATTTTCACATTCCCTGAACAATGCTTATTGGTGTCATTCAAAATACATTCGGTGCATTTAAACCTTTTGTATAATTCTTTGGCTTTCTTCTAACCTTGCAACAATGCTCTCTCTACCGATAAAAATTAATAATTTAGCAAGTTCTGGACCTGTTTCTGTTCCTGTTAAAGCGAGGCGCAACTGCATAAATAGATCTTTTGCCTTTATATCAACTGTCTGTCGAATATTTTTAACCCACTCTGATAATGTGTTTTCATTACAATCACCTTTAGGCAATGAACTTAGCGCTATTTTTATAAACTCTTTATTAAGAACCACAGGCTCTATACCAAATTTGCATGTTTTCCACCATTTGGCCACCTCAGAAAACTTTTCTATATTACTCCTTATAAAATACCAAAACTCTGAGCCAATTTGACTTAAACGATCTTGCACCATTTCAAATGGCATTTGTTGCAGCACTTTGCTATTTAGCTTATACATTTCACTCAAGCTGAATTGTGCAGATGCTGAGCTAAATTTTTTAATATCAAATGAGTTAATTAAAGACTGCATATCAACATGAGCTTCTATCGGATCAGATGTGCCAAGTTTTGCTAATAAATAGCTAATTAGCACCATTGGTTCAATCTCATCTTCTCTTATGGACTTAATATCCAGCCCGCCTTTCTGTTTCGATATTTTGCTATCATCAAAATGTAGTAGAGGAAGGTGAGCAAATATAGGAATTTTCGCTTTTAATGCTTTAATAATTTGGATCTGAACTGCGGTATTAGTTACATGATCTTCCCCGCGTACAACATGGGTTACATTAAAGTCAACATCATCAACAACAGAAGGTAACATGTATGTATAAATTCCATCTTCTCTTTTTACCACAGGATCGCTAATGTGAATTGTTGCAATATTTATTTCACCTTTAACTTCATCATTCCATTTTACAATTTCGTTTCTATTCAATTTAAATCTGAAATGTGGTTTTCGTCCTTCTTGCTCATAACGAATTTTCTCTTGCGTTAGAAGCAACGCACCTCTATCGTAAACAGGGGGAAGACCTTGTTTTAATTGCAATTTTCGTTTAGTGTCTAATTCTTCTCTCGTTTCATAACATGCATAAATATGACCTTCTTTCATTAACTGTAAGAACACCTCGTTATAGCGCTCAAAACGCTCTGATTGCTTGAAACTTGAATTCCAATTTATACCAATCCATTATTTTAGGTCTTCTATGATATTATCTATATATTTAATATCTGAACGCTCAAGATCAGTATCATCAAAACGTAGTAAAAATTTTCCGTTTTGATTACGTGTGTACATCCAACAAATGAGTGCAGTGCGTATGTTTCCTACATGTAGGTAGCCAGTTGGGCTTGGAGCGAATCTTGTTAGCATTTAAATGATTACTTTAGTTTATTTTAATTTTATATAAATGTACTGCTAAAGCAAGATTCTTCTTTGTCTTGGTGTTAGTTGCTACAAAGTACAGCGAACATGAAACCTTTTTGTTAGAGTTCCATGATCTGCCTAAAATACTCTGAAAGCACGGCTTTAGTTATTTACTCTAAATATATTATACGTATACTTGTTATTAAATTAAATTTGAAATGATAAGAAATGAGTGAATTTAAATCAATCCGCAATATTGCAATAATTGCACACGTTGACCACGGAAAAACTACTTTACTTGATAACATGTTAAAACAAAGTGGCACGTTTCGTGAGAATCAAGAAGTTCAAGAACGAGTGATGGATAGTGGTGATCAAGAACGTGAACGTGGGATTACAATACTTGCAAAATGTACGTCAATAATGTGGGGTGATGAGAAAATCAATATCATTGATACACCAGGACATGCGGATTTTGGTGGAGAAGTGGAAAGGGTGCTCTGCATGGCAGATGGTGTATTACTACTGGTTGATGCTGCAGAAGGTCCAATGCCACAAACAAAATTTGTGCTCTCAAAAGCACTAAAGGCAAATTTAAAACCGATTGTGATAATCAATAAGGTTGATCGACCAGACAGCAGAATTGATGAAGTACTAAATGAAATATATGAGTTATTTTTTAACCTTGATGCAACCAACGAGCAACTAGATTTTCCAGTACTCTATGCTTCAGGTAGAAATGGTTGGTGTGCTAAGGAGCTATCTGATGAAAGAAAAGATTTAAGCCCATTATTTTCAACGGTGATAGATTACATAAAACCTTCCGTTTATGATCAAAATGCACCTTTTGCTATGCTAGTTACTTTACTTGAATCTGATAAATTTCTTGGCAGAATATTGACAGGAAAGATTTACCAAGGAATCGCGCAAGTTAACTCAGATCTTAAGGTAATTGATCTTGATGGTCAAGTGGTTGAGCGAGGGAGATTAACTAAGTTACTCTCATTTTCTGGCTTAAAACGCGTTCCAGTAGAGCAAACTGTAGCAGGTGATATCATTGCCATTGCAGGACTTGAGAAAGTTTCAGTTTCAGACACTATAGCAGCACCAGAAGTTACAGCTGCGATCAGCTCAACTCCAGTTGATCCGCCAACAATGGCGATTACTATAAGCGTTAATGACTCACCTTTTGCTGGGCAAGAGGGAACAAAACTTACCTCAACTGTTATAAAAGATCATTTATATGCAGAAGCAGAAACAAACGTTGCAATTACTGTAACTTTGGCTCCAAGTGGTGAAGCATTTGAAGTAGGTGGACGTGGTGAGTTGCAGCTTGGGGTACTGATTGAAAATATGAGAAGGGAAGGTTTTGAACTTTCAGTTTCACGGCCTCGAGTGCTGTTTAAAGAAGAAGATGGCAAAAAACTTGAACCTATAGAGGAAGTAGTAATTGATGTAGATGATGAATATAGTGGAATCATCATGGAAAAACTTAGCTTTCGAAAAGGTGAAGTAACTGATATGAGACCTTCTGGTAGTGGCAGAACTAGGTTGACATTTTTAGTGCCATCAAGGGGATTAATTGGCTATCAAGGAGAATTTTTAACTGATTCTCGCGGCACTGGTATAATCAACCGTTTATTTCACAGTTATGCTCCACATAAAGGTTCAATTTCCGGAAGGCGTAATGGGGTTTTAATTTCAACAGACAAAGGCGAAGCAGTAGCGTATGCAATTTTCAATCTGCAAGATAGGGGAATTATGTTTGTTAAGCCACAAGATAAGGTATATTGTGGTATGATTGTCGGTCAGCATAGTCGTGACAATGATTTAGAAATAAATGTACTTAAAGGTAAGCAATTAACAAACGTAAGAGCTTCAGGTAGCGATGAAGCTATAAAGCTTACTCCACCAAAAATAATGACACTGGAGGATATGATAGCATATATAGACGATGATGAATTGGTAGAAGTAACTCCAAAATCTATACGTTTGCGTAAGAAGTTCCTCGATCCAAATGAGCGTAAACGTGCAGGAAGGGCGAAGAATAAAGAGTAATCAACGTTCCTGATAAAAATCTGGATGGGATAACACCATCATAAAGGGAACTAGTGTCAGTTACTTGAGCAGGTACTGGGATGACAAGAGAAGGCTATTGTCTGTAGAAAGATGTCATTCCAGCGCGTGACGCTGGAATCTAGCTTTTTATAAGAAACGTTGTATTACTTTTATACTTATAAGTTTCTAGGCACTGGATTTGTTGTAGACTTACTCTATCACTTTACCCTCTTATTTTACCACTCTCCTGCCTATATATTTTTATATGAGGCTTTTTGCGAAAGTTTCGCATTTTTTGTAACATGATTTTCAGTATGTGTAACCTAAATGCAAATTGATCACGAAACTAGTGTAATTATTGAGGCCATAGAGAAATTTGGTGGTGAGGCAAGGCTTGTTGGTGGATGTGTTAGAGATTCAATTTTACAGCGTGACATTCACGACATCGATCTTGCTACTAATCTGCTGCCTAATCAAGCAGTTAAAGCGTTAAAACTCCGTAATATAAAAACTATTCCAACTGGCTTAAAACATGGAACTATTACTACGATTTTAAATAAAAGATCCTTTGAGATTACAACGCTAAGGCATGATGTAAAGTGTGACGGTAGACATGCGAAGGTAGAGTTTACTAATGATTGGCAAGCTGATGCTTCAAGGCGCGACTTTACGTTTAATGCTCTTTATGCAGACAAGCATGGCCATATATACGACTACTTTGGTGGCATTCAGGACTTAAAAACACGAAAGTTAAACTTTATAGGTAACGCTGAAGATAGGATTAAGGAAGACTATCTACGTATTTTAAGAGCGTTTCGTTTTCACGCTAAAATATGCATAGGAGATTTAAGTGATGAAATATTGGATGTGTGCAAAAAGCATTCACACATGATTCAAAACCTCTCTGGAGAGAGAATAAGAGAAGAAATATTTAAGTTGTTAGAATGCAATGATCCTGCTCCAACACTTAAGAGCATGCAAAAATCTGATGTTTTACAAAAAATTATTCCAAAAGAAGTAAAATGCGAAATTTTATCTTCACCACTTCTTATCAACACTAAACCTCCTACAAAACCCTCAGCGTATGACCATACTCCTTTTCTAGATCCCAGCTTGAATCTAATCGATGCACTAACAAAATTAGCGTTGCTTCTTAGAACTGCCGAAGATAGAGCGAGTCTTGGGGAAGAAGTGAGCAAGTTTTTACGTCTTTCAAATAAGCAAAAGAAAAAAATATTATTTTTATTATCAAACAATATCAAAACAGAGCTTTCAGAAAAAGAGCAAAAGAAATACATATCTTTATTTGGTAAGGAATTATATTGCGACTTAATGAAGATTTGTGGTATTGAGTCTGGAATAAATGTTGATGAGTATATTTCATTTGCTAAGATGTTTAACATTCCAAAATTTCCTTTATCTGGTGATGATTTAATAACTATAGGTCATCAACCAGGAAAAAATTTAGGTAGAAACTTAGAATTACTACGACAACACTGGGAAGACAGCTCCTACACTTTAACAAAGGAGGAGCTGATACTTTATGCTAAGAGCTTTATTTAAATCTTCCTTTACTTACATTTGTCGTATTGCTGTGACTCATGGAAGAGTTAGGTATGTATTCTTTTTTAGCTTTCTCTGTTAATTGGTATTCATTGTTTTCTTCTGAAGTTTGAACGCACATTTTCTCATCTGGGCATAAAAATTTATCTCTTATACTTGATGCCAGTTCTTGAACCTTACCTGAAAAACAATTCATTCTACCTTTTATTAACTCCTCCGAAACAATTTCTTGGAGATTGCTATTATCTTTGCTATGAAAGTTGTTCAAGACAGAATCTGTAATTGCATTAGCAGCTCCCTCATCCCAACTTAAATTTTTCATGCATTTTTTAATAGAAAGTAACAGCTTTTCTTTTAACACACCATCACGTAACTCCTTATCTATATTTCCAATATTACAATATTTTTTGACAACTCCTTTAACTTCAGCTTCTATGATATCCCTTGCGGATCTTGTCAAATTACTTTTCAACAACTCAAGTAACTGATCACTTTTAAACTTATAACCATTTTGATATTGTAGAGAATTTATAGTTTCACCAAGCACGTTATGGCAAAAGTGTTTTCCTTTAAATTCAGGAAAACCTTCTTTCAACTTTGCATTTTGATCAGATAAAAATTTATCGAGACTCTCATTCACAAAAAGATTTTTGGAACGCTTCAAAAATTTTGAAGCGGTTGATTTTGCGGTAGATACTGTACTAACTGTATCTACCTCTTTAGTTTTTGCTTGTGCTTTAGTTTTTTTATTCATACCTTCTGACTTTTTACCAGCATCTTTTTGCTCGTTTTTTAACTTTTGTTGTCTACCTTCAGCTATTGAACTTTCAATCTGTTGATTTTTTAATGTCAAATTTTCATTAAGTGTTTTTGTACTATCCGTAATAGATAATACTGCAACACTTTTCGCTTTTTCTTGTTCTGCACTCAGATGTTCAACTTTTTTTTGTAACTTTTTATTTTCCCCTTGTGAAGACTCTAATTTTTTCTCTAAATCGGCCTTTTGTTTCTTTATTTCAACGTTACTTTCTTCTAATTTCTGTAATTTTTCCTGCAATTTGTCAACTTCACTTTCTAATTCTTTTTTCTCTTTTTCAATGGTATTTAGATTAGTTTTTTCTTTCTCTAATTGTTGTTTAAGATTCTCTACTTCAGCATCTTTTCCCTTAGCTTTTTCTTTCAATTCGTTAACTTCATCTTCTAATTCTTTTTTCTCTATTTTAGCAGTATTTAGTTTACTACTTGAATCACTTTTGTCTTTCTCTAATTGTTGTTTAAGATTCTCTACTTCAGCATCTTTTTTCTTAGCTTTTTCTTTCAATTCGTTAACTTCACTTTCTAATTCTTTTTTCTCTTTTTCAATGGTATTTAGATTAGTTTTTTCTTTCTCTAATTGTTGCTGAGCACTTTCCAATTTTTTTTCTAAATTTAGTATTTTTTCCTCAGCTTGTGTGAATTCTGCTTGTTTCTCCTTAAGTTGACTTTCTAATTGATTTATTTTAGTATCAGACTCGTTTTTTAATTGACTAAATTTACTCTCAAGTTCTGTGTTTTGCGCTCGTAGGCTTTTATTCTCTTTCTTCACAGTTTCATTTATATCTTTATTTTCATGAAATGACTTTATTAAATCTTCTTGCTCTTTTATTCTGTTCTCTTTTGCAATTATAGTTTGCTGTTGTTCGCTATTTTTAGTCTCCATTTCCTTTTTCTCTTGTTCTAATACTTTATTTAATTCCGTTAAACTGCTTATTTTTCCTTCTTTTTCTTCTATCTCTACTAACCCCTTTTCTTTTTCATTCGCAAATTTTGTGCTGAGGTTAATTAGTTCTTTATTCAAATCTAATATCTTCTCAGACTTCTCCTTCAGCTGTGCTAAAAATTCTTCTCCTTTTTTTTCTGCAACTTCTGCTAATTCTTTATAACTCTTTTTAAGTTCTGCAAGTTTAGACTTTAACTCTTCATTTTCTAATTGTAAGTTTCCAATCTGCTGTGCTTGTGCTGCAAAAAATTTAGCAAATACTTCTTTTTCTTTTCCTAATAATTTTACTTGTTCTTTAAGTTCAATAATTTCTTTCTCTTTTTTAGTTAATTCCTGATTTAAATTTGACTGATTTTCCTCCTTCTTACTACCTTCTTTCAACTTTTCTTTTAATCTCTCATTTTCATCCTTCAATTCCTTTTCTCTGTTAGAATTTAAAAGATCATCAGTCTGAACCCCATTATCTGCAATAATTTTATTGTAATATAGGGTATTCTCTGCCCATTTATTCCATCTTCCTGGCAATATTCGTCCGATTGTTTTTAGATATAGCCAAGCAAGCACAGTGGATAAGCTGTATTTTTTTCCTTTTGTTTAATACTAGTTTCGTAATTATCCTTTTGTTTAATACTAGTTTCGTAATTAACCTTTTGTTTAATACTAGTTTCGTAATTAATCTTATTGTTAGCATTCAGCATAAAATTACCTAATTTTCAAAGTATTGAAGTTATATATATTAATATAATTATTAAATAAATAATAATATAAATGTTAAATTGTGTAAAAATTTTTATAGATTTTAAGCAGAAATATACATGTTCGTAAGCACAGAATTTGCTTTTTCTATTGCTCTTGCTAACATTTCTTGTTCATTGTGCTGATTTTTCACGTTGATTACCTGAGCTGCCAAATTTGCAGGGAAAGTGACCAAACTAACTTCCCATAGCTCCACTTGTTTTAACACTCGAGCTCCGCTTTCATGATCAACATCATACTCTATTGGTATATAGCCAATCGAAAGCCCGTTAATAGTTCCAGTTTTGAGCATTAAATATGCTTCCTCTGCTTTTTGAATACCCAAAAGCAAATGTGCAGTTATATATAGGCCAATATCATTTTGGCAAATATTTGTAATATTACCTATAGGCTCACTTGGGTTGTGCTGCCAAAGAAGTTTTATCTGACTTTTATTTAAGTTGTTCTTAAATGCTCCTGGTAATATCAAATCATTTTGCTTATCAACTATATTAAAAACGCTCGCATAGCCAGAAAATACTCCGTTTTCTTCTATAATTTTTATTGATAATGGTGAATAGAGAAATTTCTTATTCATAAGTCCTCCTTGTAAATTATGGTATTGGGTTGCCAGCGCTCTGGGCCAGCTTAAAATGTTGTATAGATTGTTTTCCTATATCTCAGGATGAGTATAGGACACTGCAATATAATTCTATTGTATGCAGTGCTTTGAAAATGGGGAAGTACTTTTTTAGTTACAAAATTTGTCGTTTTATGTACAGAAGGGTAGGGTTTGTTGCACGTTGGTTTGTTCAACGGCAGCGTTTTCTAGATTTGTAGAAACAGCTTCGTTTGTAGGAGTAATTATTTTTCCTAGAAGGAAGCCAAATCCCAAAGAAACAGCGGCTATAAAACCATTCATTAATGACTCTGTCCATGTTTCTCCCTCGTATTCTTGATAGGTTTTAGAATATATCATTGTGCCTAAGAATACTCCAATCATTGATCCAACCAGTTTACTTATTTCAGCTACTCTCTGTCTTTTCAACTCAACTTCTCTTAGACTTTCATTATTGGCTTCATTCGGGTTTAAATTTCTTTCCAACTCTTCTGATGTTTTCTCACCAGTATCTTGGGATTTTGTCGATGAACTTTTCTTTAAGTTCTCTAACTCTTGTGCGTCCATCACTACCTCACTATTAAAGCTTAAGTGCGAATGATACAGCACTATAATTGTTTAGTCAAGGTAAATACTAGTATATTAAGTAAATATTTACTATATTAATATGATTGCTTAAATTCACAACTAATTGCTTGGGGAAATAAAAAGATTGTGTTTTGTAGGTGATTTGCGTAGCGGGAGGTTAGTTTTACAACACCCGGGGTAACGATAAAGGTAGCTATATGTTCTGTTCTTGAATATTATTTATAATAGTTTGAAACTATTACAAGTTTATATGCTCTGTCCTTGAATATTTGTTTGTTCAATAGTAGTACTTTCCAAATTTTGTAAAGATTCAAATTCTTCTTGCATATCCAGTATGTCTTCTATTACTTGCTGATCTTCATCTCTTTCTTCTAATTGAAATGCTGCTGCCTCTTGAGGTGCTTCTAGCAGTTTTTTTAATATTTCTGTGTGCAGTTTCTCTGTTATTGATTTCCACTGTAGCATTACTAGCATTTCATTGTGCAGCACTGACATTTTCTGTAGTGTTTTCACTTTTTCTGACAGTCCTTTATTTTCTTTTTGCAATGCTTCTATTTTTCTTTGCTGATACTGATTATCTGAATTTGTCATTGGTAATCCATGCATAACCTACTCCAAGTTAAAATTTAGATATTATTAATTAAGTGAGACGGTTTCTTTAGTCAATCAATATATTATAACATTAGAGTTAACAACTAAAAGAATAGAATGAAATATCAGGCAATATTTCCTATAATTAAACTTTTAAGATGGAAAAATGACAATTCGTGTAGGAATTAATGGTCTTGGTAGAATAGGCAGAAGTGTATTGCGTGCTATTTTTGAAGTAGAAAACTATAGCGAGCAAATAGAAGTTGTGGCGGTAAATGGGTCGCTCAGTGCTGAGCAGCATGCACATTTGATTAAATATGACTCTGTTCATGGTAAATTCAGTGGTGATATTGATTTTAACGAGTCTGAAAATTGGCTATCTATAAATGGCAAAAGGTTTTCTTTATATAGAGAACGTAGCCCTGAAAATATTCCTTGGAATGTTGATGTAGTACTTGAATGCACTGGTGCATTCAACAAGCGTGCGGAAGCAGCAAAGCATAATGCAGAGAGAGTAATTGTCTCTGCTCCAGTTTCAGATGCTGATGTAACTATAGTTTACGGCGTAAATAATGATATGCTCAAAAAGGAGCATAAAGTGATCTCAGCAGGTTCTTGTACTACAAACTGTCTGGCTCCGATTGTACAAGTTTTACACTCCAATTTAGGTATAAAAAGCGGTTTTATGACCACTATACATGCCTATACGAATGATCAAAATATTCTTGATGGCAACCATAGAGACTTACGCAGGGCAAGAGCTTGTGGCCTTTCTATGGTGCCAACTACAACCGGAGCGGCAAAAATAATTGGTTCTGTTATTCCTGAGTTAAAGGGTAAGCTAGATGGTACTGCTATTAGAGTTCCGGTTAGCAACGTTTCTATGGTTGATTTTAAATTTTTAGCTGATAAGAGAGCAACAACTAAGGAAATAAACGAAATATTTAAGAATTCAGAAAATCATGTGCTTTCCATATGTAACGAGCCTTTAGTTTCAATAGACTTTGTCCATAACCCTTATAGTGCAATTGTGGATTTAGCTGGTACATATGTCACAGGCGATATCTGTAGAGTTGCAGCGTGGTATGACAATGAATGGGCTTTTTCACTGAGAATGTTAGATATAGCGTTATTGTAAAGTATGAACGAAAACTCACAAAAATATGCTTCATTTTATGAGCACTTTGCGGAACTTAGAAAAAGGGTTATTTTTTGCTTTTTATTTTTTTGTGTTACCTTCGGGTTTTGTTACTACTTTAAAGAAAATATATACCGCTTTTTACTTGCACCTTTAATAGAAGTTACAAAAGATAGCAATGATTTTTCTCTAATCTATACAGACTTAACAGAAGCGTTTTTTGTATATCTCAGGGTTGCAATAATGAGTGCACTGTTGTTTTCTTTTCCTGTGTTTGCATGGCAATTCTACATATTTCTAGCACCTGGCTTATATAAAAGAGAAAGGGCAGTGTTATTGCCATACTTAATTGCAACACCGGTTTTGTTTATAACAGGAGCCGCTGTAGTTTATTATTACATATTTCCCTTAGCTTGGAAATTTTTTATTGCTTTTGAACATAGCGGTAAATCTTTCGGTATACCAATAGAGTTTATGCCTTCAGTTAGTGAATATTTAGACCTTGTTCTTCAGTTCATGTTTGCGTTTGGTACTGCATTTCAAATTCCAGTCATACTAACCTTAATGGTGAGAGTAGGGCTAATCACTGCACAAAGTTTGTCAAATAAACGTAGAATTGCAATAGTGGTAATTTTCATTATTGCTGCAATCTTAACTCCACCTGATGTACTAAGCCAAGTAGGGCTTGCAATTCCAATGTTGGTATTATATGAGCTGTCTATTCTGATATGTAGATATATTGAGAAGAAAGCAAAGGATTAGCTGTTGAAAAAAATGAACACTTGAGTGCTTTTTCTTGTTTGAGTGTTTTTGGCACCACAGCATTTTATTAATTTATTGACTTGTTTGCTTAAATATATAATAATTAAAGTATATTATTATTTTTAATAGGAGAATTTTATATGCCAAGGTATGAGGAGTTAAACGAAGAACAACAAGGATTATATGGTAAGTTACAGGCTGCGATGGAAGAACATGAGAATATTATTGATCTTCTTACAGGATTTTCAAAAGAGGATTTGCTGAAAATTCTTACTACTGTGAAATGTATAGAGTTTGAAGATGGTGAAGAACATACTCTAACACCGCTTGCCTACGCTATAAATCTTAAGAACTCGTTAAATAGTCAGAGACATATTATAAATATTCTAAGTGTAGCTAAAGAGAAAGGTATATTAGAAGAAGTTCTTACTACTGCGAATATAAAGATAAGTAAGATTGAACCTTACCCTAGATTTTATAGCTTCATTTACTACCTGTTCTAGCTGATTTATGTCTTGAACTTCATCTAATTTACAAAGATATTTATCTGGATCTTGCTCATATAGTAGAAAATCCTCCCCCCATAGATTTACACTTTTGCACAAATACTTTTTTCCATTATAGTCAACTTGTGTTTTTTTACGAAAAGTTCCATAAATAACATCATCAGTTAAAAAGTACTCTTTAATATTAAGGTTGGGATTATTAACTGCAAATTCTATTGGGGTTTTACCTTTTTTACCTTTATATCAAGATTAGCTCCTTTCCTTAGAAGCAGTTTGATAATTGTATCACAATGACCAAAACGAGTAGCATAATGCAAAGGCGTTCTTTCTGTGTCATCCTTTTCATTAGGATCAGCACCTGAATTCAACAGTAAATCTATGAATTCTTCTGAATTGCTACATTCCATACTTGATAGAATATGCAGTATTGTCAGTTTAGATTCTCCTCTTTTAAGGTTGAGAATGGTTTTTAGATCTTGATTACTTTTATGATCTAGTAAAAATTTTTTAATTTTTTCAACATCGTTCTTATAATCCTTATAAGTAACATGTGGAAAGTCTTTAAAAGTACTTAAGAATTTTTTATTCAACTCCTTCTGACTCTCTGTTAAGTTGGACATGTCAACAAGCCACGTAGATATCAACTTACCAAATGCACCTCTTTCAGCAATATCAGTTAAAGAACAGTCATTACGAAGTACCAGTGAGTATTTAATCAATTCATATTCATCATCCTCTTGTTGCTGTGTTTCTTCTGCTTTCTTAGAGTGCTTAAAATCATTTTTTATTAATTCAATCAAGAGCTTTAATGTGTTAAAACTTTTATGTCCCAATAAAGGATCTGCTTTGTTTTCAAGTAGAATTTTTGCTATTTCTGGATAGCCATTTCTAATAGCCCAGCATAACGGAGTACGCCCGTATTTATCCGCTATATCAACAGCAGCTTCCTTTTCTATGATAGCTTTTACTATTTCCACTTGGCAATTTTCAGCAGAAACAGCATGATGTAATGCAGTACTCTCAGCCTGACTTACTGCATCAACATTAGCTCCCGTGTCTAATAGGAGTTCTACTATCTCTGTATGTCCATTGTGAGCAGCACAATGCAAAGGAGTACACCCATCTTGGTCTGCTGTATTAACATTACCCCCTTTTTTTATTAAAAGCTCTGCTATCTTTACAAGATCATTTCTAGCAGCTATATGTAACAATGTACTTTGATCATCAAATGTATAATTTATGTTAAATCCATTATCTTGCCACTTTTTATACGTGTCTGGATCTTCTTTTTCCAATTCCTCTTTTACCCTTTCGATTATATTGTTCTCATTTAAATCATTTATTGTACTTAATATTTCTGACAATCGTTCATATGCCATAATTCTACCTCAAACTATTTATTTTTGTACTATAGCTAAAAAAAATTATTGATCCATAATAAAACAACCAATACCAGAGTACGCTGGTTTGCTGCTAAAATACTTAAAAATGTTATGAACTTAATAAGAGAAAAAAACACCCCTGTGATGGAGCAATATTTGAACCTGAAAGCTCAATACAAGGATCATCTGCTATTTTATAGGCTAGGAGATTTTTATGAGTTGTTTTTCGATGATGCTATTAAAGCTGCGAAATTGCTGCATATAGTGCTAACCAAGAGGGGCAATTCAAATGGGCAAGAAATACCAATGTGTGGAGTGCCAGCACACAGTAGTGAATCTTACCTGCATAAGCTAATAGATTTAGGATTCAAAGTAGCAATCTGTGACCAATTAGAAACTGCTGATGAAGCAAAAAAGAGGGGCTATAAATCCATAGTAAAACGTGATGTAGTGCGAGTTGTAACTCCAGGTACAATTATAGAAGATTCACTACTGGAGGATAAAAGCAATAATTATCTCGCGTCCATAGTTGAGCAAAATGACGAATATGCTATTAGTTGGCTTGAATTATCAACGGGAAAATTTTTTCACACTTTAACGAATTTGAAAGCTCTAGATAGCGATTTATTGCGTATATCACCAAGAGAATTATTAATTTCTGAAAAATTCATTGAGGACGAAAAAATTAGATCGATTTTAAAAAATTATAAAATATCAATTACGCAACACGCACAGAGCTTTTTTGAGTATAGTAAATCTCACAGAACATTATGCGAGTTTTATAAAATCAGGGAACTTGGTAGTATAGGAAATTTCAGCAAAGTAGAAATTATGGCGTGCGGTGCACTGCTTGAATATGTCAGAGTAACGCAAAGGGGCTCCATTCCAAGGCTTGAATTCCCAAAAACCTATAAGCAACAAAATTTCATGCTTATTGATGCTTCAGCAAGGAGAAATCTTGAGTTGTTTTCAACTCAATTTGGTGAAAAGAAAGGTTCACTAATTTCAGTTATTGATCATACAGTTACAGCTTCTGGTGGACGCCTGCTCAAACAAATGCTCGCTTCACCCCTTGCTTGCTCTAAGGCAATTAATTTGAGGCTCAGCACCGCTCAATTTTTTGTAAATAATCATGATTCACGCAGAAAAATACGAGAGATATTATCTAACATTCCGGATATTGAAAGGTCTTTATCGCGCTTAATACTAGGGCGTGGTTCACCAAAGGATATGAACCTATTGAAAATAGGCCTAGGAAAGACTTTAGAATTGTCTGAGTTTCTGTCTACCTTGCATAATTATTGTTTAAGTGAAAAATCAGAAATTAACTCTCAGATGTCATTCCAGTGCTTGACCAGAGAAAAGGAACCAGTGTCTACTACTCAGGTGATAAGTAGTGACGAAAGTGAACTAAGCGCAATACATAAAAGCCTTGGCAATCATAAAGACCTGTTTGAACTGTTAAATAGTGCTATACTTGATAATAACCTCAGTTCCGTGAAAGAAGGAGGATTTATTCACTCAAAATACAACTCAGAATTATCTGAGTTATCCTACATATTAAATAATAGTAATAAACTAATAACCAAACTCCGTGAATCTTATCGCGACCTAACTGGTATTGCCGCACTTAAAATATTACATAACAACATACTCGGTTATTACGTTGAAGTGTCGGCAAATCACAAAATAACTTCGGATATATTTATTCATAGGCAAAGCTTAGCAAATAGCATGCGCTATACTACTAATGAATTGAAAGAACTAGAAAATAAAATTCTTACGGCACGTGATGCTGCAATCGGCTTAGAAGTGAAAATTTTTAGTGAACTTTGTAGTGAAGTCGCTAAAGAATCTGAAAAAATTGCTCTTGCTACAAATGCTTTGGCAAAACTTGATATTAGAACCGCGTTTGCAGAGCTTGCAGTGCAAAATAATTACGTAAAACCCATCATTGATGACAGCAAAGAGTTCAATATCTGTAGCGGAAGGCATCCAGTGGTTGAAGTTAACGATAAATTCATTGCAAATAGCATCAATTTAGCTGGTATACATCTAATTACTGGTCCTAATATGGCTGGAAAAAGCACTTTTTTGAGGCAAAACGCTCTCATTGCAGTTTTAGCTCACATGGGGTCATTTGTGCCAGCAGAGAGTGCACATATAGGAGTGATTGACAAGATATTTAGCAGGGTTGGCGCAACGGATAATATAACAGCTGGTTATTCTACCTTCATGGTAGAGATGATCGAAACAGCAACGATAGTAAATCAGGCAACAGATCGTTCCTTGGTGATACTTGATGAAATTGGTAGGGGCACAGGAGTGTATGATGGATTATCTATTGCACAGGCAGTGATTGAACATATTCACAATGTAAATAAGTGCCGCGCCATTTTTGCAACTCATTATCATGAATTAACTAAAGTAGGTAAATACTTGAAGAACGTGAAATGTTTTTGTGTAAAAATAAGAGAGTGGAACGGAGAGGTTATCTTTCTGCATGAAGTAATTGAAGGCATTGCAGATGAGTCATATGGAATACATGTAGCAAAACTTGCTGGTTTTCCTGATTCTGTTTTAAATAGAGCAAGAGAAGTATTTGAGGAGCTAAAGGCTTGAGGAGAGTAACATTATATTACTCCACAATTATGGAGTTTTAGCAATCTATGGCGCTTTAATTTTAGTCAGCTTTCTGAGTAGCTGAATTAACGTAGCATTGATCTATTGCTACATTGGTCAAGATTCCAATTCCACCACCTACAACTGCACCTACAGCTCCTAATGCTAGTTGAGTACCAATTCCAGCAGAAGACCCAATGATTAATGGAGCAAGAAAATATAATGCTAAAGCGCAAGTTATTGCAGCTACACTTATAACAGCCAGCTTTCTCGGACAAAAATTTTCTGGTGCCTCAGCACTAGATATGAATGATGATTGTGCGCTGTAGAGACACGGGAAGTGTTGAAGCTATGCAATAGATGAGGGAGGGTCCCTCGGAGTCGGTTTGCAAGAGCAGGCTTCAAACAGCCATAAGCTGCTTTGGTAAAGAGCTAAGGTAGTGAGCGTTATGGAAAAGGCACAATTATGTGTCATGTATGAAATAGAGAGACGAACGCAAGTGAACCACTGATGAAGTGTCGAAAGCGTAGAGACGACGTCAAAACCAGGGGGTAGTCGTTAACCTGGGATAAATCTACCGGGAGCTTGTTTACTGGGTGGGTGGCGTCCGGCATAAAAGTGGCGTGAATCTATTTTAGGCTATTGCATGGA
>NZ_CP016430.1:1094424-1095902 GCF_003999585.1 Wolbachia endosymbiont of Bemisia tabaci
GATAACTCATCTTTAGCTATTAAGCTGTTAATCTGACAGATTGATTTTACTGACTCTAAATCTCTTCTTTTAACTGCCTTTGTGACTGCAGCGCTAAAGCTTATACCCTTTTCTATTAGATATTCGGCCATTTTGTTATTAGTAGAACACTTTAATAAATTTGTACCGCTTTGGGAATTAACCTCAGTGACAACATCTCGAATAATGGAACTATTTTCCTCAAAAATTGACTTTACTTTTTCTAAATCATTTTTGGTGACAGTATCAACAAGATCTTTTATTACAGCATTCACCCTCTCTTTTTTAGCTAAAATTTCTTTTAATTCTTCAGGGTTCATAAATACACCTCAACACACATAATAAAAAAGTATATCTAAATCAGAATTGCTTGTGAAGGATCTTTAGATATTATCTTGCCCAAAGGTTAATTTATTTTATAATCTTTTTGTATTCTAGAAATTTCAATTAAATGAACTGTTATAAAACTCACGAGTGTAATGAATTAAGGAAGAATGATGTAGAAAAGGAAGTTATTCTCTCTGGTTGGATGTATCGCAAACGTGACCATGGTAACCTAATCTTTGTTGATTTAAGAGATTTTCATGGGATTACTCAGTTGGTATTCAATAACGATAAAGATTTTTTTGATGAAATTTCGAATTTAAAATCAGAAAGTGTGATTACTGTCACAGGAATAGTCAAAGCTAGAACTGAAGATACGGTAAATAGCTCTATTTCCACAGGAGAAATTGAAGTTATAGTTAGTAATTTACAAGTTGAATCTGAAGTTGAGTTCCACTGTGATGAAGAAATAGCAAAAGAAGAAAGGAGTATATTAGCAAGTATCGCCGGTGAGCAAGAATACCCAGAAAACATGAGATTTAAATATCGTTTTCTTGATTTAAGACGTGAAAAGGTTCGTAATAACATTATTCTACGTTCACAGATCATTTCAGAGCTCAGGAGGCTCATGATAGAGCAAGGATTCTTAGATATTCAAACTCCCATACTTACTGCCTCTTCTCCTGAAGGAGCACGTGATTATTTAGTGCCAAGCAGACTAAATCCTAGTAAATTCTATGCATTACCACAAGCTCCACAGATTTTTAAGCAGTTGCTTATGGTTTCAGGGTTTGATAAATATTTTCAAATTGCACCTTGTTTTCGTGATGAGGACGCAAGGGCTGACCGTTCTCCTGGGGAGTTTTATCAGCTAGATCTTGAAATGTCTTTTGTAACTCAAGAAGATATATTTCAGGTTATTGAATCTACCTTATATAAAGTGTTTGCCAAATTTTCTCGCAAATCAGTTGATAAAGATTTTCCACGTATTACATACAAAGACGCAATGCTCAAATACGGTTCTGATAAACCAGATCTGCGCAATCCACTATTGATTAGTGATGTAACAGAAATTTTCCGTGATTCAGAGTTCAATATTTTCAAAAGCAATATCGAGCGTGGTATGGTAGTGAGAG
>NZ_CP016430.1:1096020-1105653 GCF_003999585.1 Wolbachia endosymbiont of Bemisia tabaci
CATTGCAAAAGGACCAATTGCTAAATTTCTTGATGACAATAGGTTAAATTCTATAAAAGAAATAACAAATGTAAAGCCTGGAGATAGTGTATTTTTTGCTTCTGATAAGGAAAATGAAGCAGCAATAATTGCAGGGAAAGTTCGCTCTCTCTTAGGATCACAACTAGGTCTTATAGATGACAATATCTTTAAGTTTTGCTGGGTCATCGATTTTCCATATTTTGCATATGATGATAAAAGCAAAAAAATAGATTTCTTTCATAACCCATTTTCCATGCCACATGGTGGCTTGAAGGATTTAGAAGACAAAGATCCACTAGATATCCTTGCTTATCAATATGATCTCGTTTGCAATGGAATAGAGCTTTCAAGTGGGGCGATTCGTAATAACAAACTAGATATTATGTACAGAGCTTTTGCCATTGCAGGCTACAGTAAAGAGGAAGTTGATACAAAATTTGGCGCGCTTGTGCGTGCATTCAGGTTTGGAGCGCCACCTCATGGTGGAATAGCGCCAGGGGTTGATAGAATGGTTATGCTACTTGCAGATGAGCCGAATATTCGTGAAGTAATCTGTTTTCCTATGAATCAGCAAGGAGAAGATGTTCTAATGGGCGCTCCTTCTAAAGTAGATGATAAGCATTTACGTGAATTATCCTTGAAGGTTATTGAATAAAAATTTTTATAGCGGAGTGTGGTAAACTGGAAGTTATGAACGATATTCAAAAAGCAATACTATCAAGCATAATCTGCAATATGATTATATGGTATGAAGTAACTCTGTTTGGAGTTTTAACTCATATAATAAGCAACGTTTTTTTTCCTTCAGAAAATAATTATTTGAGCACAATCAAATTTCTTGGCAGTTTTGCAATTGGCTTTGGATTTAGACCACTTGGTGCGTTTATTTTTGGTTACATTGGAGATAAGCATGGCAGGAGAAAAATTTTACTGACTTCCGTAATATTAGCTTCAATATCGTCTACTGCAATTGCAATTATACCAAGTTTTAGAGAAATAGGAATATTTTCTCCTATATTGCTTCTGCTTTGTAGAATAATACAAGGAATGGCAACAGGAGGGGAAACGAGCATTAACTCAGCCTTTTTAATAGAGCATTCAAGCGATAAAAAGAATTTAGGCTTTTTAGGTAGCATAAAAGCTTTTAGTGGTGCTCTTGGTTCTATTACATGTTTTATAATGATAGCCATTTGCAAAAAGTTTACAGGTGAAAATTATGAGATTTGGGGCTGGAGGTTGCTTTTCTATTTCTGCTCTGTTATGGGCATTATAGGTTTTTTAATAAGATACATAATGGAAGAGAGTCTAGCATATAAAACTCATGACCAAAATAAAAGCTTATCTAACTCTCCCTTTTTAGAATTAATCAAGAATTATAAAAGAGCATTTGTGATAGCAATTGGACTTGGCATTGCTCAAAACGCAATTGTTTATTCAGTAATCATGTTTTACAACATATCTGTAAAAGAGCTTATTCTTTCAGGCATTGATATTAAAAATCTAGTAAGGATCATGGTTGAAATCACATTTGGAACGTCTGCAGTGCTGTTTGCAATACTTTCTGATAAAATTGGAAGAAAAAATGTGATAATTCCTACATTAGTAACTTTAGCTTGTGTTAGCTTGCCGGTACTTTCGCTATTATCATATGCTAATCACTATATTATAACATTCACTTTTCTGTTGATGAGCATACCGATAGGTGCATCTTTTGGAATATATAATTCTCTCGCCTGCGAGTTATTTCCAACGAAAGTTAGATGCACTGGCTTCAGCTTAGCACATAACATATCTGCAGGTATTTTTGGCGGCCTTTCTCCATCGATATGCATATTTCTTATAGAAAAAACTCAAACAAAATTTGCAGCAGGTATTTATCTTACTGCCTGCGCACTAATTAGCCTAATATCTGTACTTCAAATTAAAGCCAAAGATAGAAAAGTTGATTGGTGAAATCGTTTCAGTTGAAAGATAGCACTTCAATAGATTTTTCGATGTGCCTAGGGATAGGAGCAGTAATAGTGATTTCCTTATTATTTGGCAATTTTAAAGATAAAGAATGCGAATGAAGGTGGATCTGATTTACTACCCCATCGATAAAAGCTTTTTTACCACCATATTTACCGTCACCAAGAATAGGGCAATTTATATGAGCTAAATGTGCACGTAACTGATGTGTTCTGCCGGTAATTGGTTGTAATTTTAAATAAGCAATATTATGTTTTAATCTTGATATAATTGAAAAATGCGTAGTGGCATTTTGAAGTGAGTCTTCATCAATAACTACTTTTTCTTGCCCTGAAATATATTTTTTCACCAATGGGTAGTCTATTATTCCATTATCTTTGCTCGGTATACCAGAAGTTAATGCTAGGTAAATTTTTTTTATTCTACGTCCTTTAAATTCTTCCATAAGGTATCTTGCAACACTGGCGTTGCGCGCGAATATTATTACTCCGCTTGTGTCTCTGTCAAGTCTATGGACAATTTTAAATACTTCCCCTTCTCTTACTTGATCAAGCAAATCACTAATGCTAATTTTTACCTTTATACCGCCTTGAACGATTACTCCCGCGGGTTTGTTTATAGCTAGTATATATTTGTCTTCATATAATATGTTCTCTCTTAGTAGATTTACTAACTTTTCATTATATTTGCGATCAGAATTAGCATTCTCAATATAATTCAAGTGCTTCAGCGTTATAGTTTGTCCAGAATTTACTCTATCACTAGACTTTGCTTTGCAATCATCAACTTCGATTAACCCTTTCCTTAAAGACTTCTCAATTGCAGATTGTTTCAAATTGGGAAAAATTCTTCTAATGTACCTATCGAGCCTAACGTTATTGTCTTCTACTAATATGGTTTTGGTACTATCTGGCATCTTACTTATAGAAATTTTATAATGAAAGTAGAGTACACTGAAATCTAATAGCACATAACTCTACCTAATATACTTTTCAGTGTCAGCTACTTACATCTGTCTTCCAGCGTTATGAGTTAGAAATCTAGAGATGATTGTATCTTCCATACGAGTACACATATTCTTCATGGCTATGATAGATGATAGTGATGCTTGTCCATCTTCTACCATATCTAGTTTAGTACTAGGCTCTAACTGCATACGCGCAATGCCATTAGCCAAAGGTGTTACTCTTCTTACATTAACATTTTTAGTGGGATATGACCACCTGCAAGGACTATGTAATATTTGTTCTTTTACTTCATCTATTTCAGCTGGACACGCTTTAGTATTAGTTCCTAACTGCATACATTTAATTTGGTCAGTTATAAATGCTACTCTTTTTTCATTAAGTTTAGCGTTATACTGTAATTGTTCAATTTGGTTAGCTTGATCTCTTATCATAAATTTAAAGTTGATAGGTAGAAGAGGTGATTCTATTCTTCTCGACATATGTGGTGCTGTGTGTTGCATCATACGTGATTCTGCTGTAAGCTGTGTAAGTATAGCTGATGCTCTTTCTTCTGCTTCCATTAGAAGATTACTTATACCTTGACGTTCAGCTAAATTTCTTACAGTTTCATGACAATTATCAGGCAATGAAAGATTTGCGCCATAGCATAGTAAGATCATTACTACTATCCAGTGTCTACGTGCGACAGCATAACTTAAAGGAGATGCCCCTAAGTCATCCTGTGCATTAACATCTGCTCCACGGGAAATCAAGATCTCTACTACTTCCGAATGGTTATACTTGGCAGCTTCAATTAAAGCAGTTGATCTTAAACTGTTATGTGCATTAACATTTACTCCAAGTGCTAATAGATTATATAACATTTGTATATTACCAAATCGGGCAGCATAAAGTAAATTCTCAATTTCAATTAATTTCATCACATCCTTCCATATTTCAAGTTTTATTATAGTATTTACTGCTTCTAGATAATTATATGGATGAATAGAAAGTAATATTTTCTGTGGATCATTCGTCTCAATATTTGCTCCATGGGCTATTAGACAATTCATTACTTCTATATTGTCTTTTTCAGCAGCACAATTAAAAGGAGTCCATCCCCATGCATCCTTATAGTTAACCTCTGCTCCATAGTTTATTAAGAGCTCTACTGCTTCCACATTACCATTCGTAGCAGCAATATGTAAGGGAGATCGCCCAATTAACTTATCCTCTATATCAACACTTGCTCTACATCGTAATATGGTCTGTAATAGGACCTCTAATATTGATATATTATTACTTGCAGCAGCCCAATATAAAGGGGTCCATCCAAGTACATCCACTATCTCAATATTTTTGTTAATATTCTTGTCGTTTTTTATTATACAATTCACCATTGCTCTATCAACATTTGCAACAGCAATATGTAAAGGAGTAAATTTAAGCGCCCCATTCTTCCTAATATCTGCTCCATTATTCATTAAGAACCTTACTACTTCTTTATGGCCATTCCTGGCAGCTTCATATAAAGCAGTCAAGTTCATCAGATCTTCCACATTAGGATTTACCTTATTCATTATTAAGATTTTTGTTATTTCTATATCGCCATTTACAGCTGGCTGATATAAAGTAGTCCGTTGAGATGAATCCAGCTGATTAACATTTGCCCCTTTTTCTATTAGCTTGCGTACTACTTTTGTGTTCCTATCTTCAACAGCCCAATGTAAAGCAGTCCATTCGGAAAACGGACCTGGTGCATTAATATCGATTCCTTTTACTTCAAGCAAAGCATCTATTAAACTGTCCAGCTTAAAATCAATAGCTAAATACAATAACGTGTATGAATAGCGTTCATGGAGGCAATCTACTTCAAACCAATAATTTATATTAAATTTGGCTTTCTTCCACTCTTCATACATACTTCTACTTTCTTCCTTTAGTCTACTTAGTGTTTTTAGTATCTTTTGTGTATCTAGCATCGCTGGTACCTTTTCTGAGATCTTTCGTGCATTTAGCACATCCTCTAGCGCCACTGCTTTTGATTTTTCTGATGTCTCTTGTACACCTAACCTTTTTAGCATTCTTTTTACCATCTGTTGCTCATTTGATACCCTTGGCTCCTTTGGTATCTCTTCTACTTCTTCTTTTGCCTGCGGTACATTTACCATCTTTACCATCTTTAGTATCTTTTTTAATGGCTCTTGTGTCTCTTGTACTCTTGGAATCTTGCTTGATACTTCTAATTCATGCGATATCTCTTCTAACATTCTTGATTTTTCTGCTTGCCCTAGTATCTTTACTTCCTTTAATAGCTCTTTTATTCTTTCAATTACATTGTCTTTACTTAAATTTACCTCTTGATCAATTGTACCTAATATTATGTTCCACTGTTCATATGTCATTACCATAGCTTTACCTCATACTATAGAGTATTTTTTGATGCTATATATTGTGGTAAAATAGTCAACGCATTTTCCATAGCGTAACTTGAGAGTCTAAAAGGACTGTTATTAACTTACAGAAAACCAAGCTTGCCTGAAACCACTTAATTGATTATAATCATAGGTTTTAAGGCAGTAAAATGACAGCTTTTTTTCCTTTGGTTATTTTTTTAATCTTATACCTTGGAAGTGGTATCTATTTTTCCTTTATTGGAATTGATAATCCGCTTCGCCAAGTTTCATCGGTAATTTGCCTACTACCGGCGCTATTTTTTGCTGTTGCATGTAGTGCAGGTAAAATTCAACGTAACATCGATACTGTCATCGAGGGTATGGGTGATAAAAACACCCTTACTATGTGTTTAATTTTTCTATTTTCTGGAGCATTTTCTGTGGTTACTCAATCAATTGGTAGTGCAGATACTGTTGCTAATTTAATTCTCAATTTTCTTCCAGCAAGATTACTACTGCCTGGAGTATTTTTGGCTTCCGCTTTTATATCAACTGCAATTGGTACGTCTATGGGAGTTGTTGTACTAATGGTACCAATAGCTGTTAACTTAGCGAAAAGTGGGGCTTTTGGTCTTGAAATAGGAACTGCAACTGTAGTTGGAGGTGCCGTATTTGGTGATAATCTTTCAATGATATCTGACACTACTATTGCATCTATTTCTTCACAGGGGGCCACGATAAAGGATAAACTTAAAGTGAATTCTAAAGTAGCATTTGTTGCCAGCGTTATAACGCTTGTCTATCTGGCAATTATGGCAGATAGTACAAAAATTATTCCTACATCAAATTTAGATTATTTATCAGTAATAAAGATTATTCCTTACATTTCTTTAATAATTATGGGGTTATTTGAAGTAACTACTTTAGTCACAATAACTGTAAATATAATTATTGCTAGTGTACTAGGGATAATTTTTTTTGACTATACTATCGTTCAACTCTCTCATAACATATATGATGGGTTCACAAAAGTAAACGAGATAGTGATATTCGCTCTATTTATTAGTGGATTAAGCCATATAATGTATAAGCAGGGTAAAGAGGCATTACATAGATTCATCGATGAAAGTAATATTACAAAAACTAAAGCTGAATTTGTAATAGCTGGAATAGCATCTATGTTTACTATCTTAGTTGCTAATAATACAATTGCTATTTTACTAAGTGGCGATATTGCAAAAAGGCTTGCGCAAAAACATGATATTCCACCGTATCGCAGCGCATACTTATTAGATATTTTTGCTTGCGTTACAAAAGGTATCTTACCTTATGGTTCCCAGCTGCTGCTAGCAGGTAGCATTGCTTCTGTCTCACCTATTTCTTTGTTAACACAAGTTTATTACTGCTTTATTTTGGCAGCAGTTACAGTAGGTGAAATAATCATCAATGGCAGACGTTGCGCGGCTACAACTTAATGTACGAAGATTTCTCTTCATGTTACATTTTTGTGCCCATAAGAAACGAGTTGCCATTTTCATCAGCTACTTGGATAATAGATATATTCACAAAATTGTTCCATTTTTCTCAATAGGTTTTGGTTTTCTTTTCCCCTTATTAGAAGAGCATAAAACTTAGCTTTTTAATAAATCTCATTTTAACTCCAATACACTAACTATGAAACAATCTATATTGCCATCAAAAACGGAATTTATATTGCCAACTTCATGTCCAGTCCTTAAATCCTTTACCATTTGATACGGATGCATAACATACGATCTGATCTGACTTCCCCAACCTATATCGCATTTCTTGCCATATTCTTCGGCCATTTTCTGTTCTTTTTTTTCCAATTCAATTTGATATAAACGTCCTTTAAGTAGTTTAAGTGCTTCATCTTTATTTTTATGTTGAGAACGACCATTTTGGCATTGAGCTACAACGCCTGTTGGAATATGCGTAATACGTACCGCGCTTTCAGTCTTATTTACATGCTGACCACCTGCTCCAGAAGCACGGTAAGTGTCGATCTTTAAATCCTTTTCATCCACAACAATATCTATTGAATCTTCAATCACTGGAGTTACTCCTACACTTGCAAAACTGGTATGACGTTTACCATTTGCATCAAATGGTGATATTCTAACCAATCTATGAACTCCACTTTCGCTTTTTGCCCACCCGTAAGCTTTTTCTCCGATGATCTTTATTGTTGTAGATTTTATACCAACTGCATCACCATCTAATTTTTCTACAACTTCAACTTTAAAATTGTGATAAATTTCTGCCCATCTTGTATACATGCGCATGAGCATCTCAGTCCAATCATTGCTCTCTGTTCCACCAGCTCCTGAGTGGATTTCTAAAAAGCAGTTATTGTTATCTGCTTCACCAGTAAATAAGGATTCTGTCTCTTTAAGTTTGATTAATTTCTCTAGCTTTGCTAACTCACCTTCAACTTCAGAAAAAAATTCTTCATCATTCTCATCAATAGCAGATTTCATCAAGCTGATAGCATCGTTGTAATCGCTTTCTATCTTTGAAAACGATTCTATGTCATGCTTAATTTTAGAGCGTTCTTTTAAAATTTCTTGTGCTTTTTGATTGTCTTGCCACAGATTATCATTCGACGCTTGAGAATCCAGCTCTTCAAGACGCAACTTCAATTTTTCTATGTCAAAGACACCTCCTGATAAGAGAAATACTTTTATTTAAGCCTTGAAAGTATTCAAGGATTTCTGGATGGGTTTTCATTATACTTTAGACTTTAATATATTTATTATCACTAACAATAACAGCAAACAAAATAGAAATTTAACCATATAATAGTTAATTCAAAATAATTTTATTATACTTGAATGTTCAATAAAATCAAGTGTGTATATTTATAAAAAAAATAAGGTAAAGTAATGAATATTAAAACAAGTTCTCATTATGGTTTAGACAAAAAGGCTATTGATGATTTAATAGAGTCTCTCGATAATCAAGAATTAGAGAATGTTCGTAATATTGTAAAAACGATAGATAGTGTTCAGTTAGCTTATTTTTTATCTACTTCGATCAGTGATCACAGGGAGAAATTAGTTAATATCCTCGATCAACATTTGTTAAGTGATGCCTTAGTACATGTAGTACCGGATTTACAATTAGAGGTCATAGAAATATTGGGAATAGAAAATACAGCAAAGTTACTAATGCTTCTTGATGTAGAAGATATAGTAGCCATAGTGAAAGATTTGGATAGAAAGTCTATAGAAAACATACTTAACTACTTACCCAATGCAACTCAAAAATTAGTAGAGGAATTGTTATCATACCCAGAAGAAAGTGCAGGAAGGTTGATACATAAAAATATGGTTATAGCTCCGTATTATTGGACGATAAATCAGCTAATGGAATTCTTGCGCAATTATAAAAAAATACCAGAAACATTTTACCAAATCTTCATCATTAACTCGAAATTAGAACCTATAGGTAGTTTCAACTTAAATAAGGTAATATCTCACTCAGGAGAAACAATAATAAAAGAGATAATGAGTCAAGATATAAAAATAATTAAAACTGGAATGGACCAAGAAGAAGTAGCAAGAATATTTAAAGATTACTCTCTATTATCAGCTCCAGTAGTAAATAAGAGTGGTAAAATTATCGGTGTAATCCTTATTGAAGATGTAATCAAAATTGTTCAGCAAGAAGCAGAAGAGGATGTACTCAAAATAAGCGGTGTATCATCTAAATCTGATATAAATGCTCCTATACATAAAACTATAATTAAAAGGCTACCTTGGTTATTATTTAACCTCTTAGCTGCAACAATATGTTCTATAGTAGTTGGCTTTTTCGATAACGTAATAGAAAGTTTTATAGTACTACCAATAATTATGCCAATAATTGCATCAATGAGCGGAAATGCAGGATCCCAAACAGTAACACTAACTATCCGTGCAATCGCAACAAAATATCTAACTGAGCAAAATGCAAAAAGAATACTGATGAAAGAATTTTTAATAGGTCTTATAAATGGAGTGATTTTATCTACAATTTCGCTCGTAGTATTAGCAATAAGGTTCCATAGTTTAAAAGTAGAGATCATTTTCGTAGTTTCCATGATTGCAATGTCGATTATTGCAACATTTATCGGCACTTTCATTCCTATAATGCTCCATCGTTTAAGATCCGATCCTGCTGTTTCGTCTTCAATCTTAACATCAGCAACAACTGATATTCTCTCAGCTCTTATATTTTTTGGTCTAGCCACGATCTTTTTATTAAATAGCTGAATCTTGCTATATAAAAATTGCTTT
>NZ_CP016430.1:1107738-1110385 GCF_003999585.1 Wolbachia endosymbiont of Bemisia tabaci
CTTTTGGACTTTGTTTCGATTCTGACGTTAACCATAAAGTAGAATAAGGAAAGGAAGGTGATGTGGATAAATAAGCCAATAATGGTAGAGAGAAGAAGCTTTGAACTACTATCATTATATAACAGCAAACAACCTATCTTTAAGAACTCAAAGTATTTTCATATAAACCCAAAAGGAATAGCAATAATACGTATTTATGGAGTTTTGACTAAAAAAACAGAAGCTTTTGATCATATTTTAGACATGACTTCGTATGAAAATATTCATGAAGAGATAGAGAGTGCTTTAGAAGATAAAAGCATAGAGACGATTCTACTTGATATAGACAGTCCGGGAGGAGAAGTAAATGGAGTATTTGACTTAGCTGATTTTATCTATAGTGCAAGAGGAAAAAAGAGGATAATAGCGATAGCAAATGATGATGCATACTCTGCTGCATATGCAATAGCTTCTAGCGCTGAGAAGGTATTTGTGAGCAGAACTTCTGGTGTTGGCAGTATTGGAGTAATAGCAAGTCATATAGATCAAAGTAGGTTTGATGAAAAACAAGGTATTAAGTACACCACAATCTTTGCTGGTAGTCGAAAGAATGATTTAAACCCACATGAGCAAATGACGTCTGAAAGTCTGGAAAGCTTACAAAAAGAAGTAGACCGACTATATGAAATGTTCGTCCAGCTAATAGCACGTAATCGCAATCTTTCTATACAAGCAATCAAATCAACGGAAGCAGGGCTATATTTTGGCGAGAAAGCAGTAGAAATAGGTCTTGCAGATGGAGTTACAACATTTTTTGAATTTATCAACAATCATAAAAGTAGGAGTGTTAGTATGACAACTGATGAGTTAATTGAGGAGAACTATCGTAGAGAAATTTTAGAGATAATAAGATTATGTAATGTATCAAAGATGCCAGAAAAGATAGGAGAATTTATAGAGCAAGGAGTAAGTATTGAGAAAGCACGGGAAGTTTTAATGGAGTTACTTGCAGAGCGAACGAAAAAGACAGAGATACTGAGTGCAATACCACAGAATTCAGGAGAAGAGTTGATGATGCAGGTAGCTAAAGCTAGAGCACAATCAAGTATTTAAGTTTTTTTATAACCGCCGCATACAATAACTACAAACATGGCGGTAAAACTAAAGGAAAAAAGGAGAAAAGAAAATATGACATGTATAACCGAACAAAATAATCTAGGTGACCTATTAAAGTATGAGGCATCAAGTTTATATTCAAGAGACCAAATAACGGTAGCAAAGGGACAAAATCTGAAGCTAGGAACAGTAGTTGGTTATGATACTAAAGATAATTTAATTAAAGCTTTAAATCCAACTGCCACAGATGGTACACAAACAGCAATAGGTGCAATAGTAAGTGATGTAAATGCGACAGAAAATGCCAAAGCAGTAATTATTACTCGTGGTGCAATGCTAGCAGATCATGCAATTGTGTGGCCAACAGGTATCACTGAAGAGCAAAAAGCTGAAGCAATAAAGCAACTTGAAGGACGAGGAATCATTATCCGTAAAGCGGCCTAAAGCTATATTAAACAACAAAAAACACAAAGGGGGAAAAGAAAAAATGCAAAATCCATTTACAAATACAGCATTTAGTATGACGGCACTAACAAATGCGATGAATATATTGCCGATAAATTATGGACGTGTTGAAAATTTAAATTTATTTCCAAGTAGATCAGTAAGATTTAGACATATCACCATAGAAGAGCAAAATGGAGTATTAAGTTTACTACCAACGCAGTTACCCGGAGCACCAGGAGCAGTAGGAAAAAGAGGAAAAAGAAAGGTAAGAACATTTACGATTCCGCACATTCCGCATGATGATGTAGTGTTACCAGAGGAAGTACAGGGAATAAGGGCATTTGGATCAGAAAGTGAACTTAAAGCGCTGGCAGACGTAATAACTGACCATTTACAGCTAATGAGAAACAAACACGCAATAACATTAGAGCATTTACGAATGGGAGCGCTGAAAGGAATAATTTTAGATGCTGACGGGTCAGAATTATTAAATCTGTACAACGAATTTGAAATCACACCAAAAGTAGTAAATTTTGCACTGGGAACAGCGACAACTGATGTAAAACGTAAGTGTCTGGAAGTACTCCGGCACATAGAAGATAATCTAAGTGGTGAATATATGACAGGAATTCATGCCTTGGTAAGCCCTGAGTTTTTCGATGCATTAACTTCTCACGTTAAAGTAAAAGAAGCATATGAAAGATGGCAAGAAGGAGCAGCGCTAAGGAATGATATGAGATCAGGATTTACGTTCTGTGGAATAACATTTGAGGAATATAGAGGGCAAGCAACAGATCCTGAAGGAACCGTGAGAAGATTTATTGAGAAAGATACGGGGCACTGTTTTCCACTAGGAACAGCAAGCACATTTACAACATATTTTGCACCAGCAGACTTTAATGAGACAGTAAATACTCTTGGACAGCCACTCTATGCAAAACAAGAGCCAAGGAGGTTTGATAGAGGGACCGATTTACATACACAGTCAAATCCTTTGCCAATGTGCCACAGGCCTGGAGTGCTAGTAAAAATTAGTTCTAGCTGATGAATATAGGAAAACTATTGAAAGATTGTTTTGAGCATTTAGGAGTGGAAGCCATATACT
>NZ_CP016430.1:1111329-1127298 GCF_003999585.1 Wolbachia endosymbiont of Bemisia tabaci
GCGGGAACAAATAACAAAATCAACTTCTTTTAGCTTAATAAAGCTGAGGTCAGACAACCACAATGCAGTTTCTAAATAAGCTTTACTAGGATCAATCCAAGAGTCACGAGATCTCAGAATATCTGCAACAGCTTGCTTTTGGTAGGATTGTAAGTCCATAGGTTTCTTTCATTAATGATTTAAAATCTTCACGCTCTTTTTTATTAAGTATGTGCTCTGAGTAATAAATAATAGTATAATGTTCATTTCTTTTAAAGAACAGAGTTACTTTCTTTTCTTGAAATACAATACGAATAGATTCAACAAGTGAATTATCTTGCTCAATTGTTAGTTTTAGCATTTGTAACTCTCGAGCAATTGAGTTAACTGGATTAGTAACTACAACTAAGTACGTGTCTTTCTTGAGCTGAGTTGAACGAAATTTTACCTCAAATAGACAAATATTAGGATCAGTACCTTCTATGGAAGATTTCAAGAATGTTGCAACAAGAAGTGTACAATTCTGGTCTTTCATGTCGATAAATAAGCATTCACATTCAAAATAATTACTTACGATACTATTTGCTATTTTTAGGCTTTCATTAAAATTCTTAGCACACAGATTTACTTGATTACCATGAAGTGAAAAATCTAGAATAATCCAACTTGGTCTATATCCATGGATAATACGATTTGAATTGAAGAGTAGGTCCTTATCGCTAGCTCGACGTATAAACACATATATACGTTTTGGTGATAGAAAAACCCTTGTAGTTGAGTTTCAAAGCCATCATCTTTTTCAGCATCGTATTCTTGTAGTAATCGGTGAGTAACTTCTTTTGATATAAAGTTTTTAAATGGAATTTTCATCTGCCTTGGTGAATTTTGTAAAATAAAAGATGAAAATCCTCTCTTTTGTACTTTATCAAAGTGGTAAACACATTTGATTAATTCTGGGTCACTATGAAATAAAACAAAAATTAAGGATTTTTTATCATGTTTGTTATTTTTACATAAAAAGTTTATGATCAACTCTTCAGTCAAAATAGACCTTGCTACTTCAACAACAGCAGACTCAAGTTTAGAATGGTTGAAGTGGCTAAGTAGATAATAGCTGAACAAAGAGTCTGAGCAACCTATAAGCATTTTGCGTTGTTCTTGAACTGAAATATCATCATGTTTATGAAATTCAAACAATTGGCCATTTTGCTTATGTGTAAAGGAATACTGAAAAATAACATTTAGTTGTCTACCTGAAAGAGAATTAAGCCAATTTTTACGTATTTCTTCATCTTGAAAGCTAGGCAGCCAATGATCTACTGGCATTTCCAAACTACTCTCCCAGAATTCTCTACTAGGATAAAGATTAACCATATATTATGTGTAATATAATACGCTACATTTAACATAATTCAAAAACTAGTCAACGGTAAAAATTATAACAAAGATTTAAGAAAACAAATCGATAAAAATATTTTTCTTTCACTTAAACATACAACAATGAAAAATGTATATATTAAGTAATAGGTCTGCGTAAAAAGGGAAATGTCAATACTCACAGAGTCAGGAAGAGCAGCAATAGCAGCAAGCATAAAAGAGCAACCAATACATCTTGCTTGGGGCAGTGGTGATGCAAATTGGGAAAGTAGCCATCAGGTCGAAAAAGTTTTTATTGAGGGTGAAATAGCTCTAGATCACCACACTATTAAAGATGTAAGGGTTTTTACAGGACAAACAACTTATCAGTCAAGTGTTGACTATACAGTTGATAGCAGTACTGGTGTAATAAAACGTACGGAAAATAGCTCTATCAGGGCAAATAGTGCAGTTACTGTAGAATATAGTGAAAGCACACCACCAGAGCTGATAACTTCTGAAAAACTGCTCAATGAGCTTGGCAGACGTACTGCAAATGAGGTTCTCTTTTGCACAGGTGATGAGAATGGAGAACTTGTAACTCCTTCTGGAAGGTTTAAGCCCTCAAATGTACCAACTAATAATCTCTATCTCAAATTTACTTTCGATTTCACGGACGCAGCAAATCAAGTTATCAGGGAGCTTGGGGTTATGGTTGGTACTAAAATAAAAGAAGGATTACCTGAAGGACAGAGATATTTTGAGCCAAAAGACGTGGAAAATCCTGGGATTTTGTTGGTGCTTGAACATACAGTACCACTTATCAGAACTGCTGCAACTCGGGAAACTTTTTCATTTGTTGTAACTTTTTGAATTTTTCTAGCATAAAATGACTTTAAACGCCTATTATAACCGCTTTAATCCTGACAAAGAATACGAAAAAAGCTTGTTTCTTGCTGGAAGAGGTTTGCAATCTGCAGAATTAAACGAGACTCAGGAGTATGCTCTCTCTAAGCTTAAAGGCATAGGCGATGCAATATTTCGTGATGGTGATGTTATAACAGGAAGCAATTGTATTATAGATGGGGAAAAAGTTACACTTGAAGGAGGAAAAATCTATCTGCGCGGTGCAGTTAGAAAAGTCGAAAAAGAAGAGTTTGTTATTCCACTGAGTACCACAGTTCGCATAGGTGTTTATTATCTAGAATCTACGATTACAGAACTTGAGGACGCAAATCTTCGTGATCCTGCAGTTGGTACAAGAAATTATCAGGAAGTAGGCGCAGCAAGGCTTAAAGTTTCCATCATTTGGGGATACCAAGTAGAAAGTGTTACTGTTAACTCTACAAATGGCGAATTTTATCCAATTTACAATATTGAAAATGGAGTATTGATAGAACATTCACCGCCACCACAAGCAAACATAGTAACTACTGCTCTTGCTCGTTATGATAAAGAAGCAAATGGTTCCTACGTCGTAAATGGTCTTGAAGTGATGTTCCTCCACAAAGAAGAAAAGGGAGAAGAAGGGGTAAAAAAAGGTAAAAAAGAAATATTTGTGATTAATGAGGGTAAAGCTCATGTTGATGGCTATGAGATTGAACTTCCTCACAGTATTCGTGTTTCTTTTGATGAAGATCCGGATATAAAGTCAGTTGAATCAGAACCACATACTTTTCAGCCAAATAGCCAAAGAGTAATGGAACTGAAGGTTAATGATTTTCCAATAAGTGAAATTAAAAAAGTAGATATAACTGTTCAAAAAACCATTACCATTACTCACGGTTCATACTCAGGAGCTGTTGATCCAATACCTGACTCTGCGGTACTTGAGATTATTCAAATTAAACAAGGCAATGTTATTTATGAAAATAGTATAGACTATAAGTTAAATGCAGGAAACGTTGATTGGTCATTACCAGGTAAAGAACCAGCTCCTGGAAGTAGTTATCAAATAACTTACCGCTGTCGTACTCATGTAAGTCCTGAAGATATAAGTGAACAGGGATGCAAAGTAAAAGGAGCAGTTGATAACAGCTTGGTTTTGATTGATTACACCTGGAAAATGCCCCGCTATGATTTAATTACTATCGATAGCAAAGGAGTGGTAAGGAGAATAAAAGGTATAGCTCACCCTTGGCGACCATCAATGCCTAGAGCGCCTAGAGGACAACTTTTGCTCTGCTACATTCATCAGACGTGGGAAAAAGGAGAAAACGAAGGGGTAAAAATAGTGAATAATGCTATTCATGCTGTACCGATGAATGAGCTTGAAGCAATGAAAAAAGGAATAAATGATCTTTATGCGCTGGTTGCAGAGGAACGTCTACGCAATGATGCAAATTCAAGAGAACCTACTACCAAAAAAGGAGTATTTGTTGATTCGTTCTTTGATGATGATATGCGTGATCAAGGAATTTCGCAGTCTGCAGCGATAGTAAACAAGGAATTAATTTTACCAATAGATGTAACGATTGCTGATATTGATGGAGGAGAAAAAACTTATTTGTTGCCGTATGAACTTGAACCGGTACTGGAACAGCTTTTACAGACCAAAGGAGAAAAGATCAATCCATATCAAGCTTTTGATCCAGTCCCGGCGCAAATTACTCTAAATAAAAATATAGATCACTGGACGGAGGTAAAAACAAATTGGAAAAGTCCAGTAACAAGAGTATTTAATGTTAAAGAAACGACAGAGCTATTGTCAAGTAATTCTTATGAAGCTGAATTTATGAGAGAAGCAGTACAAGATTTTGAAATTGAAGGTTTTGAGCCAGATGAAAAGCTTAAGGAAATAAAATTTGATGGCATTTCTATTATACCTATGGCATAGAGGAAAAAAAAGTGGAAAAAAGAGCTAACAACCAGGGAAAATTAAAGGGAAAGGTGAAAGTACCAGCAAACATTCCAGCAGGTACTAAATTAGTACAATTTTATGGGGATAAAGGAAGCTATGGAGAGGCAACTTATACTGGTAAAAAAACTATTACTATAGAAGAAAGAAGAAGAGTGATCGCAGCAAGAAGAGTTGATCCTTTAGCGCAAACATTTACTTTAAATGAGAGCAGACACATAGGAGGTCTAGATTTATGGTTTGTAAATAACGGCAAAAAACGTGTTGTTGTGCAGATTAGAGAAACAGCAGTGGGAGTGCCCTCGCAAACTGTCATTGCTGAAAGCTATATTGAGCCAAAAGATATAAAGATAGATGGCACAGCAACACGTATAGAGTGGTCACCAGTGTTTTGCCATGCAGGAGAGGAGTATGCAATAGTACTGCTTACTGATGATTCAGAGACAACAGTTAAAATAGCAGAACTTGGCAAGTATGATGCAGTAAATAGTAGGTGGGTAACAAGTCAGCCATATCAAGTAGGAGTATTACTTTCATCAAGCAATGCAAGTACTTGGACACCACATCAGAACTTAGATTTAACGTTTCGGCTTTTGGCTGCAAAATTTAGCGAAGTTTCTCACATTATTGATCTTGGCAAGGTTACTGCAAATAACGTATCAGATTTAATTGTTTTGACGAACGTCGAAAAAGTAGCATTTGATACCAATGTGGAATTTATTTTAACAGATGAAGAAGGAAAAGAAAATTTTTTGTCTGATAATTTGCCGCTCGCACTGCGTGAAAGATTATCTGGAGAGCTAACGGTAAAAGCAAGCCTAAAAGGAGGGCGAGAAAAAAGTCCTGTTCTCTATCCTGGGTTACAGCTAGTTCTGGGTAATCTTTCAGAGTCCGGAGATTATGTAACGAGAAGCATTACAGCAGGAGCTAACACTAAGATTACCATAACATATGATGCGCTGATACCTGGCACTGCAGACGTAAAAGCATATGTGCAAAAAAATGTGGATTGGCAATTAGTAAATTTAACATCAGGAAAACCAATTGGAGAAAATTGGGTAGAGAGAACTCATGTGCTATCAAATTTTAATGGTAATGATACAAGGATAAAATTGGTTTTAAGTGGAACGGTTGTCTATCGTCCTAAAGTCAAAAATCTACGAATCATTGTCACATAGAAGAATGTCAGATGATAAAACAAGCAGAGGATATTCACTACCTCATCCAGAGAATATTGCGGTGGAAGATGTTGTTCGTATCCGTACCACAATTAAGAAAATAGATGAAGATATCGCTAAAAGAGAAAATGAGCACAATCAGCTTAAAAAAGCATTTGAACGACTGAATTTTGAGACTTTTTTGAATTTTTGGAATGACCATTGCTAACGAAGCCATAGATGCATTGCATCAAAGAATTAAAGATTTAGCAGCAAATAGCACACCTGATCAATTAGCGTACCTTGCTAAATCATTAGAATCGATGATAGGTAAAAAAGCTATTTCTGATATTGCGCAAATGACTAAAGTAAAAGAAATAATTGATGCGCTGCAAGGAAGGCTTAAGGATTTAGTAGCAAACAGCACACCAGATCAGCTTGCATATCTTGCTAAGGCATTGGAATCAATAGTAGATAAGAGTGCAGTGTCTGAAATTGTGCAGATGACAGATGGTAAGCTAAAAGAACTTCTTGATAGTGCAAAAAAACACTTAAGTGACATAAACAGCAATAAAACAAACTCAATATCGTCCATAACTGCAGTAAAAACAGAGTCTGTTAATGAAATCAACAAGCTTAGGGATAATTCCTTAAATACTTTAAAAGCATCATCAGATTCACATATATCGCTACTTGATACGAGAAAGAATGCCAATATTGCAGCAATAAATAGTGTTGGCAATGATCATAAAGATGGTCTAAAAGGTTTAGTGAATAACTTCCGTACTGTTAATGATGTGCCAAGCGGTTCATCGATTATGAGGGAGATAAGGAGCAGAGAAAATCAACTAACAACTAAGCTTAACTCTATAAATGATGTACCAAGCGGCTCATCAATCATGAAAGAAGTAAGAAATCGTCACATGATTGAACCTGGAGCATTACCTTTTTTATTTGGTGTACTAAGTAGAAAAAATAATTACTTTGGTCACGGAACTTTTACAACTGAGCTTGGTCAGTGGAGTAGTGATATAACAAAAACAGACTATATGCTACAACTACTAGCAGGTACTCACACATATGATACAAGCTATGTTAGTTTTTATCTGCCAAGACAATTGTGCTTTTTAGAGGGAAGCAAAGGTACATTTATCTATGGAGAATCATACCCAAGATTCATGTATGATGGATTTTCTGAGCAATTCAATATGCTGAAATACCCTTGTGCTGCATTGGGAGTAATATTCGTAAAAAACACAAGCAATGTAGATATAAGTAAAACTCTAAACTTTGTTGGATCTGCAATGTGGTATAAAGATGAAGTTAATTATGGAGGAGCAGGATTATTTATAGGTACACCTGATAAAACTAATACAAGGAAGTCAGAGATTTCGAGAATTACTTGGGCACGTATTTACCAGCATGAAATTAACAGTCCTGAATTTATTGCATCAGGTAACATAATCATTCCAGCAGGAAAAACTGTTACAGTGTTACTTTATACGTCATCCAATCTTCACTCAGGAGGTGAAAGAGTTGGTGAGACACCTGAGTTCTTTGAAAGTGAGCATACGTATAGCACAATCTATGGTCAATTTATTCAGTGGGGAATATATAACTTTCGCAGCAATTTTCTGACTACAGGACTTGAAATAGATGTAGAAAGGACATTAAGAGCGTGGCAATGTCCAGGGTTAGATGCAACATATAAACTTTGGCATTAAAAAAATATATAAGTTGAAACCAAAATACTTGTATCTTTCACTACGTAAGATATTAGAGCTTAAAAACAAGCCATAGGCACCAAAGAATTTTTATTGGTAAAAAAAGTTACTATTTAACAAAAGAGTATTAAACGAAGTGAAAAGAATATTCAAGAAGACTTATTACAAAATGCGTAGTTTTCTATATTTTCTAGTTTTTGTCTTTATTTTAATAAATATACTAAATCTTAAAAAGTAGTAATCAAAAGAAAATCAAAGAGTTTTCTTAACAATTTTAAAAAGCAAGTGAAGAATTCTTTAGAAAGTTTATAATAGCTATGACAGAACAATTTTTACATGGGGTAAATGTTATTGAGGTTACCTCAGGGACAAGATCAGTGCATACAGCTAAATCATCAGTGATAGGTGTAATTGGTACTGCATCTGAAGCTGATGAGCAAAAATTTCCGCTAAATAAACCAGTGTTAATTGCAGGAAGCTTAAAAGAAGCAGCAAAGCTTGGAAAGAGTGGCAGTTTACCTTCTGCAATAAATGGAATATTTTCCCAAATTGGTGCAACAGTAGTAGTTATTCGAGTTAAAGAAAGTGAAAACAGCGATTCAAAGCTCAAAGAAAGTGAAACTATCCAAAATATAATTGGCGGTGTTGATAAAGAGACTGGAGAGTATCAAGGGATAGAGGCATTCCTCAGTAGTGAAAGCATAGTTCATATTGCTCCAAGAATATTAATTGCACCTCAATTTACTCACCAACTACCAGAAGATGGCAAAAATTCAGTGGTTTCAGCATTAATTCCTATAGCAGAAAAATTAAGAGCAATTATTGTTGCAGATGGACCAAATACTAATGATGAAGAAGCAATCAAGTGGAGAAAAAGTGTAGGTAGCTCAAGAGTTTATATTATTGATCCTTGGGTTAAGGTACTTATTGAAGAAGAAATTTTGCCAGCAAGCCCGTTTGTAGCTGGTTTAATAGCGAAAGTAGATAGCGAACAAGGATTCTGGCACTCACCTTCAAATAAAGAAATAAACGGTATTGTTGGAACAAGCAGGCCTATTGATTTTACGCTCGGTAATACAAATTGTAGAGCAAACCACTTAAATGAAAATGAAGTAACAACGATAATTCATCAAAATGGCTATAGGCTTTGGGGAAATAGAACATGTTCAAATGACTCGAAATGGGCTTTTCTGTCAGTGAGGCGTACTGCAGATTTAATCAATGATAGTTTACTTCGAGCTCATCTATGGGCAGTTGATCGCAATATTACCAAAACTTATATAGATGATGTAATTGAGGGGGTGAATTCTTATCTTGCGCATCTGAAAGCACAGGGGGCAATTATCAGCGGAAAATGTTATGCAACACCAGAACTCAATACGCCGGCAAACATTGCAAGTGGAAAAGTGTTTTTTGATTTTGAGTTTACACCGCCATATCCAGCAGAACAGATTACTTTCAGGTCACATCTTGTGAGTGGTACAATATTATAAAAATGGGAGAAAGAGATGTTACCGAAGATTTTAAAGAATTTTAATGTATTCGTAGATGGTCGTGGTTATGCAGGAAAAATAGATGAGATAACCTTGCCGAAGCTCACCATTAAAACTGAGGAATATAGAGCTGGTGGTATGGATATTCCAGTAAATATAGATATGGGGATGGAGAAACTTGAAGCAGATTTCACTTTTTCTGAATACGATACAGAGCTCTTTCGGCTATTTGGGTTGATAAATGGAAATTCGGTATCTTTGACGCTAAGAGGAGGATTACAAGGCAGCGGAAACAATGATATTGAAGGAGTAATTATCAACCTTAGGGGCATATTCAAGGAATTTGATTTTGGTAGCTGGAAACCTGCTGAAAAAGCCACTCTCAAATGCACGGTAGCTGCCCATTACTATAAACTTACGATAAGTGGCAATGAGCTGATAGAAATCGATGCTGAAAATATGATGAGAAAGATAAATGGTGTTGATCAAATGGCCTTGCTGCAAACGATTTTAGGGATTTAATGGAATAGATGGATGCCTTTTTATACAACCACTTTTTTATTGAAAAATTACTAATAATACTGTATAATTATTAACGTTTTTTAGGCATTTTTGCTATGGCTTTATCTAAATTTCTCGATCCTAAAAATGATATAGCATTTCGTCGTATCTTTGGTACAGAAAAGAATAAAGACATCCTCATTCACTTCCTCAATGATATTTTGAATTTTACTGGCAAAAATGCAATACAGGATATAGAGTTCTTAAGTACTATTCAAGATCCTGAGATTGCCTCTAAAAAGCAAAGTATTGTTGACGTGCTATGTAGAGATTCAACAGGAGTGCAATGGATAATTGAGATGCAGGTCGCTAAAACCAAAGGCTTTGAAAAACGAGCTCAGTACTATGCTGCTAAAGCCTATTCAAGACAAGCTGACAAGGGTGATCAATACCATGATCTTAAGGAAATTATTTTTATTGCTATAGCAGATTGTATACTGTTTCCTGATAAGTCTGAGTATAGATCAAAGCACACTATTCGCGATGAAGATACTAATGAACATGATCTAAAAGATTTTTACTTTGTATTTATTGAATTGCCTAAATTTCCCAAAACTAAAGAAGATCAGCTTTCAAATATAGTTGAGAAGTGGGTATATTTTTTTAAGTACGCTGACGAAACAGGTGAAGAAGAGCTGGAAAGGATAATAGGAAGTGACGTAATAATCAAAAAAGCTTATGAAGAGCTAAATAGGTTCAACTGGTCAGAAAAAGAATTTATAGCCTACGAACAAGAGGTCAAGCGTATTCGTGATGAGCAGGCTGCTCTTGCTCAAAAACTTGATGATGCCAAAAAAGAAGGAAAGATTGAAGGAAAGATTGAAGGAAAGATTGAAGTTGCAAAAGCGATGTTGACTAATAATGTTGATATTAGCACTATTGTCAAGTGTACAGGTCTTTCTGTCGATGAAGTTCAAGAATTAATCCAAGTTGAGGAAAAATAAACCCTATTATCATTTTTATATTGAGAAATTTAGTATAAAGGGTCGTTAATCAAACACAAAAACTATAGTAAAAAAAATTAGTTATGTAAAAGCCAAGCAGACTTTTATTTAATTAATTTTTAAGGAGGAACATGCAAGCTATAACACTTAATAACCCAATTACAGTTGATGGAATTTCTGTCTCAGAACTTACCGTTAGACGTCCAAAAGTTAGAGATTATCTTGCAATTGAACGCTTAAATGGTAGTGATCTAAGTAAAGAAGTCACTCTGACAGCGAACTTAACATCAGTGGCAAAAGAATCAATTGAGGAGTTAGATATTGCTGATTATGTTAAAGTACAAGAGGTGCTCAAGGATTTTTTTTCACCAGTTATTCAAAGAACTTGAGGTCAGAAGTATTAATGTTCAGCTCTGTTGTAGGAGGCGGAGTTGAACAAATACTTGATATGGAGATTAGTGAATTTATTTTATGGAGCAAATTAGCTAGGGAGTTCAAATGTCAGTATTATCGATAAAAATAGGTGCAGTACTTGATGGCAGTTTTAATACTGTAATAAAGGGCAGTAGTAGTCAACTTACTCATCTTGGTGAGAACATAAGAAAGCTTGACTCATCTTTAAAATCAGTATCAAAATTTAAGCAGTTGGGTAGTGATGTTTTGACTAGCAGGAGGTCGTGGAAGGGCTTTGAAGATCAAGTAAAATCTTTAGCTAAACAAATGAAAGCAATAGAGAAACCGAGCAAAACTTTAAAAGCTGAATTTGATAAAGCTAAGTTTTCTGCAACAAAAGCAAAAGAAGCATATTTGAAAAAGAGAGATGCTTTGCATTCATTTAATGAAGAAGTAAGGAAAAGTGGAAGAAATATTAAGTCATTAGTAAGTGATCAATATAAACTTGGTTCTTCTATTGAAGTGCTAAAAGGTAAGTATGGTAAGCTTGGGTCTGCAATACGTAGTCACCAAAGTTTTTTAGCAAGCAAAGCACATTTTAAGTCACAAATTATAGAGACTATTGGGCTAGGGCTAACGCTTGCAGCTCCAGTTAAAGTTGCGATTGACTTTGAAAGTGCTATGGCTGATGTTACAAAAGTGGTAGATTTTAAAAAAGGAACGGATGAAGCAACTAAATTTGCAAAGAAGTTAAAAGAGATGTCACGCACTATACCATTATCAGCCGCAGAACTGGCACAAATAGCTGCAAGTGGTGGTCAACTTGGTATCAAGAAAGAAGATCTTTTTATGTTTACAGAAACAGTGGCAAAAATGTCTACAGCATTTGATATGTCTGCAGAGCAAGCAGGTGATTCTATAGCTAAACTCTCTAACGTTTATGGCATTGATGTTAGTAAAATGGAACATGTTGGTAATGTGATCAACCACTTATCAGATAACACTGCTGCTAAAGCAAGAGATATGGTTGAAACTCTAGCAATAGTTGGTGGTACTGCAAAGCAGTTTGGTTTGGATATCGAGAAAACAAGTAGTTTAGCAAATGCTTTCATTAGCTTAGGTAAAACACCTGAAAAAGCTGCAACTGCTATAAATGCTCTACTTAGTAAACTTCAGACTGCTGAAGAACAAGGAGGGGATTTTAAAGCAGCATTAGAGCAAATGGGAATAACTGCAGAAGAAATAGTACAAAGAATAAGCGAAAACGGCGAAGAAGCATTACTCTATTTTTTTCAAACTCTAAAGAAAATGGATAACCAGGAACGTTCTACAATCCTTATGAAACTTTTCGGTCAGGAATATCAAGATGATATTGCATTATTAGCTGGAAGTTTTAATAAGTATGAGGATGCAATAAAGTTATTGGCTAATACAGAAAAGTACAAGAGCTCTCTACAAGAAGAATTCAAAAATCGTGCAGACACTACAGCTAATAAATTACGACTTCTTCGAAATGCAATAGCTGAAGTTGGTATGAACCTGGGCTCAGTGATGTTGCCTACTTTAAAATCTATAGCTGAATTTTTACAAGAAAAAACTAGATATATAGCAGAGTTTGCAGAAAAATATCCAACTTTAACCACGGCGATCATGGGTACTGTAGCATCCTTGATAAGTTTAAAAATTGTAGCAGTAGGACTAGGATACGGATTTACATTGCTAGGAAGTACGATTTTTAGTCTGAAAGCAAACCTACTTGGAGTATTTTCATTTTTATCAGCTACAGTTTTTCCTGCAGTAGTAACAGGACTAAGAGCAATAACACTCGTTAACCCTATAGGACTTTTAGTTGCTGGACTTGTTACTGGTGCAGCTCTTGTTATAGCTAACTGGCAAAAGGTGAAAGACTTTTTCTCTAGCTTGTGGAAATCACTCATTGAACCTATAGGAAAAGCTTTTTCATGGATAGGGGAAAGTGTATTTGGAAAAGTATTGGAAAATAGCCCACTGAAAGAATTTGAAAAAAGAAAAACTGAAATAAAAGCAGTCCATACTACCATAAAGAGTAATATTCTCAACAGTGGAAATCCTGTGCTAGGTAACAGTATAATTAAAGAATTTTCAAAGAGAAATAAAAATAGCTTCAGAGTCAAAAGCCTTATTGAGGAGACAGAGAGCGATAAGATATTTGCAAGGAGTAAGTTTGAAAATAAAGAACAAAATAAAACTCAGAACATCACTAATAATTACACTATCAGCATTAAAGCAGAACCTAACCAAGATGTTCGTAGTCTTGCAGATGAAGTAATAAAAAGGATAAGAGAAAAGTCACGTGATGTTTTATTTGATACGGTAGAGACATTTTATTGATGCTATCTCTTGGTCCGTATAAGTTTGCTCCCACAAGTTTAAAGTATAGCAAAGAAAATCGTTGGAGCACGATTGAGTGTATTGAAAATATGCCACTATTACAAAATATCGGTCAAGGTGTAGAAAATATAGATTTAGAAGGAATGATTTATCTGCATAATCTCAACGGGCTAAATCAATTAAAGAGTGTGAAAGAAGCTGAAAAACCACATATTTTAGTAGATAGTTTAGGTAATATTTTAGGACAATTCGTAATTACTAGGTTAGAAGAAAAGCAGATGTATTTTTTACCTAATGGACTACCAAGAAAAGTTGAATTTAGTTTGAGTTTAAAAAGCTATAGATGACTGTATACTATGTGAGTAAAGAAAATGAGATGTTAGATCTGATTTGCTGGAAACATTACGGATTTACTGATGGAGTAGTGGAATTAGTACTAGCAGAGAACTTAGGTTTGGCAGAATACGGAAGCTTTTTGCCTGCAGGATTAAAGATAAAGCTTCCTACTATTAAGAAAATAGTACAAAAGTCAAAATTAAAGGTCTGGGAATAAATGCAGCCAGATTTTATAATAGATAAATGTGAATCAATTAAAGATAGAGTTATATCATTGCACCTTACAGATGAATCAGGAATAATAGATGATGTAGTTGAAGTGTGTGTTAATTACAGGGATGAAGACATAGATATTCCGAATGAATTGAACATAGCACTAGGTTATAAGGAATTTGGAATCTTTCCAATGGGTATATATACAGTCAACGAAGTGACTATACAGGGTCCACCTAAGACTCTACTAATCAAAGCTCATGCAACAAATTTAAGAATATCTTTGAAGGCAAAAGTATCAAAAGAATGGCGCCAAATTACCATAGAAAACTTAGTAAAAGAAATAGCCCAAAAACATGGATATGGATACAAAGTCGCTAAGGAATTTAAGAGTGTATTGATACCCCATATTAATCAGGCAGATGAAAGTGATATAAGTCTGTTAACAAAGATCGCAACAGAGCGTGAAGCAATGGCAAAATTAGCTGGTGGGTATATATTGTTTATTTCAAAGAATATGGCAAAATCAGCCACAGGAAAAGCTTTAGGAACAACGACTATTAGACCTCAAGATACAATTAACTGGAAAGTACATTTTACCGTACGTGATAAGTATAATTCAGTAGTGGCAAAGTGGCATAGCTATGAAAAGGGCGAAACTATTAAAGAAACAGTTGGTAGTAGCGAGCCAAGTTATATTATGCTGGAACTTTACTCTAATGCAGAGTCAGCGCTGAGTGCAGCAAATGCCAAGTTGAAACAATTGAAGCGTAACAATGAAGCTTTAGATATAACTATGCCTGGTAATCCTCAAATTTTTGCAGAAGCTAAACTTAATCTTATAGACTTTAACCAAGCGGTAGATGGTGAATGGATAGTTAATAGAGCGGAGCATACTTTAAATAGCTCAGGTTACCTTACTATGTTGTCAGCATCTTTGAGTAAGTAATGTTAATAAAAAATGAGTAAATGATCTATTTAATATTAAAAAGATGTTGAATATGGATAAATTGGGTCAAGATACAAAAAACAAGCTGCATTTTTGGTGGCTTATAACAGTAATAGTATGTATTATTGCTACCTATTCCTACATGAAGGCAAAGGCTGCAGATAATTATAAAACGATATTACGCATTGCTTCTCAAAATTGTAACTTAGAGACTGTAAAATTCTTAGTAGAAAATCTATTAGATATTAATGTGCAGATCCCTAAATTAACAGCACTACATTATGCTGCAGAAGAGGGATGTGCAGAGGTTGTAAAATTCCTAGTAGAAAAAGGAGTTGATATAAATGCTACGAAATATGAAAGATGGACACCTTTACATGCAGCTACATATGAAGGCAAATTGGAGATAATTAGATTTTTATTAGACAAAGGTTCAGACCCTACCATTAGAGATACAGATGGAAAAACACCAAGGAAAATTGCTGTATTAAGATCACGGCATAATAAGGACAAACCTTATGATGAAATCATTAAGCTACTTGCAGAAGCAGAGGATCGATACAAATCAATAGAAAGAAATCACTAAAGCTGTAAGTTTTCTATAATCTATATATAAATTTCCAAAACTATCCATAATAAGTTAATATTTTCACATGAAAAAGCAAAAAATCCCAATAGCGGTAATAATAACAATAGTTGTACAGACTGTAGGGTTAATCTGGTGGTTGGCAAAACTCGACCTACGTGTACATATCCATGATAAATTTGTAGAAAAAAACCAAGAACTAATCGAAATAGTCTATCGACTTGAGGAGCGGGTAAAAAACCTCATTGAAGAAGTTAATGAGCTTGAGCAAAAACACAAATAAATTTCACAGTGGTAAAATACATTTTATCCGTTGATGGAGGTGGAATCAGAGGGATAATACCTGCCATTATTCTAGCAGAAATTGAATCTAGGACAAAAAAGCCAATTTCCCAGATTTTTGATTTAATGGCAGGAACCTCAACCGGTGGGATTATTGTTGCTGGACTTTGTAAAAGCAATAAACTTCAATACTCTGCCAATGATTTGGTTGAACTTTATCAAGAGTATGGAGCATATATCTTTCAATCATCATTTTGGAGAAAATCAATTGCTTCTTGGCTGAGTGGTTCTCAGTACTCATATAGAAATATGGAATTTATTCTCAACAAATACTTTGGTGAAAGTACTATGGCCGATGTTGCGAGTAATCTACTACTCACCAGTTATGACATTCACAATAGTTGTGAATTTTTCTTCAAAAGTTGGAAAGAAAAAAACATTAAGTTGAAAGATGCACTCAGAGCTACAACAGCTGCTCCAACGTACTTCACACCAAAACGTCTGAAAATTAGCCAAACAGAGAGAGTATTGATAGATGGTGGAGTGTTTGCTAATAATCCAGCGGCTTGTGCATATGCAAGTGGTAAGAGGTTATTTCCAAATGATGAGATTATACTGCTATCAATAGGCACTGGTGGAACAGATAGAAGTATAAAGTATGCTAACTCAAGGAAATTTGGCAAAATAGGGTGGATCAAGCCACTACTGAATGTGATGTTTGCCTCTGGATTGGATTGCGTTGATTATCAACTAGAACAAGTAATAGACG
>NZ_CP016430.1:1154590-1159782 GCF_003999585.1 Wolbachia endosymbiont of Bemisia tabaci
GAAAAGCAGTAAAGAAGGCGCTTGACAGCCTTTCATATAATGCAATAGAAATAGATGTTGATAGCAATATTGCTCAAAAGCTTAAAAAAACTAATCCCGCTCTTGCTTTTATTGCTCTACATGGACCTTATGGTGAAGATGGCTGTATTCAAGGTTTACTGGAGATTTTAGGTATAAAATATACACACTCAGAAGTTATGGCTTCGGCTGTTGCTATGAATAAAGTGATGTCAAAGCATATATTCCATTCTCTTAATATCGACACTCCAAGAGGTTATGTAATTAGTCGAGAAGATGTGCTAAAAAATAATATTAAAGTTGATTATCCGTACGTCTTAAAACCGATTAACGAAGGCTCAAGCATTGGAGTACACATGATTTTCTCACATGAGGATTACTTAGAGCTGAAAAATAACAGTTCTACTATAATGGAAAAGATGACCATAGAAGAATACATACCGGGTATAGAGTTACATACTGCTGTGTTGCTGAATGAAGCAATTGGTACTATGGAAATACGACCAAAAAATAAATTCTATGATTATGAAGCAAAGTATACAGATGGATTTGCAGAACATATATTTCCTGCTAAAATTCCTGACAACATATATAGAATGACCTTGGAACACGCACTAAAAGTTCATCAATTTTTAGGATGCAAAACTGTTTCCCGCTCAGACTTTCGTTATAATCCCCAAAATAACACTTTAAAAATGCTTGAGATTAATACACATCCTGGCTTTACTGAATTATCGTTAGTACCAGAAATTGCAAAATTGACAAAAGGAATTGATTTTAATGAATTAATTAAAATTATTGTCAAAGACAGTTTACACCACAAGAATATTAGAGATCAAGCCGATGTTGAACAATGTTACTAGAAGCCAAAGGAGTTTTTTGCGCAAGTGTGCTTTCATGATTATAACTGCACTTTTCCTTACAATAGTATTTTATAGTTCACTTGATAAAATAACAAATCGATTCAATTACTACTTTACTTGGTGTGACGATCGCTTATCGAGCTTATTAATTAGCAATGGATTTTCAATCGACAAAGTAACCGTTACTGGAAACAAATTTACAAATGAACAGGACATTCTAAGTTTAGTAGACAGAACGCAACCTATTATGTACATATCCCTCTCAAAACTAACAGATAATATACAATCTGTAAGCAAATGGATAAAATATGTAAGAATTTACAGGATTTTGCCCAATACCTTACAAATTGATATAGATGAACATACACCCTTCGCTCTCTGGAAAGATGATAACAGAACTTCAGTAATTGACTCTGAAGGTAAAGTAATCGTAGATGACTACCAGATAGATAATCTCGTTATAATCAAAGGACAAAATTCGTTATCAAGCCTAAAATTCATTAAATATATACTAGAGAGGAAAACTCAATTAAGTGATCATATTTCTTCTTGTGTCTATGTAGGCAATAGAAGATGGAATATCATACTCGATGGCAGTGCCACAGTAAAATTGCCTGAAGATAATCCTTATAGCGCATGGGATTATTTAAGCCACTTGCAAAATACAACCGACTTTACTTTTAGCAATTGGAGCATAATTGATATGCGTGTTGCTGATAAGATCCTTGTGAAGAAGTGATCTGCTCGGTGCTCCTTTTCATGTCATGCAAGTGGCCCTTTTTCTGTCATCCGAGTAGCTTAAAACTGGAATCAAGATTGCAAGTAATCAATTAAGTTGTGTCTAGTACACCTTAATATAAAAACCCTGCTGTGATTAGAAATACACTAAATCTTGGTTTGTACATGTTTCATCTTGTGCAGCAAAAGACAATAATTTTGCGCTCTCAAGAAAACTTTTTGCACTAGCTTCTAAGAGATCAGATTTTACTTCTGTGAGTTCACATGTAATCTGATCTATTTTCCCATTCAAATTTTTATGTGCATCTTCGATTAATTTATTCATTTCATCTTCTAAAAGCTTCCTTACTTCTTTGTTTTGTGAAGTGACAATATAATCTATTTTGCTTGTGATTTCAGGTTTGATAAGGCTTTCAATTTTTTCCTCAGTATATTTTTTTACTTCTTCTTCTACCTGAGTTTTGATTTCTGGCTTTAGCAAATCTGCAACTTCTGGTCCTACTTTTTTCACTGCTTTTTCAGCTGCATTTTTTGCTGCTTTTTCAGCATTTGCTTCTACTGACTTTACTGTCTTATCAATTGAAGTCGATATTTTTTTTTCTATTTGATTAGCTTTTTCGGTAGCTATTTTATTAGCTTTCTCTTCAGCTAAAGTTAGCATTTTTCCTTCTATTTGTTTTTACTTCATCTTGAGCTGCTTTTCTAGCTTCTAGTTTTAAATCGTTACCCATTTTAGATATTACTTGTTCTGCAGCTTTTTGTGCTGCTTTATCTACGCCCAACCAGCCTCCTAATGTATCACTCACACCATGTGCTAAAGTTTTAGAACTCAATTGACTTTCCGAATTTTGTGGTTCGTTTAGGTGTATTTTCCATACTGTATTCTGTGTGTCGTAACTTGGTTGGTCGTTCCAATTTTTGTAATTGTATTTTACCATAATATACTCCTTGATTTAAAAATAATTCTAATATTAGCATGTGAATATGAACTTTATATTAATATTGATATAACTGGTTTGCAGTTTAGTAGTATAAATTTATAGTACCTTTTGAAAAAATTCATGACTTGACGACAAAGAGTATTATATTGGTATCATGACTAACTTGGAAAAGATGAGAGAAAAACTGCAGAACCAAATTAATTACCATAATATCTTATATTATCAAAAAAGTAAGCCAGAGATAAGTGATGCTGAATATGATGAACTGAAAAAAAAGTTAGCTGCAATAGAGCCAGAAGCTTATGCAACACAAGATAGTGTTGGTGCTCCGCCTGATGAGAGATTTTCTAAGGTGGAACATCAAGAACCTATGCTTTCTCTTGAGAATGCTTATGATGAACAAGGTGTAGAAAAATTTTTGTCTAAAATAAAGAGATTTTTAATTGCAGATGAAATAGAGATATTATGTGAGCCAAAAATTGATGGATTGTCATTTTCTGCAATTTATGAAGATGGGAAATTTGTTAAAGCTGCAACTCGAGGTGACGGTTTTGTAGGAGAAGATGTAACTCACAATGTTGCAACAATAAAAGGCTTTCCTAAGTTTTTACAAGATGTGCAAGGAAGACTAGAAGTAAGGGGTGAAATATATATCAGTAATAGCGACTTTTTAAAGTTAAATGAAAATAATGAATTTGCTAATCCTCGAAATGCAGCTGCTGGTTCTTTAAAGCAATTGAATGCGAACATTACAGCAAAAAGGCCTCTTAGATATTTTGCTTATTCTTTAATTGGTGGAATAGAGAAAAGTCAAAGTGAGGTACTAGAAAAGCTTGAGAAATTTGGTTTTTGCGTAAATGAGCATCGCTTCTTAACAAGTAGTTTGAATGGAATGCTAAAGTTCTATAACGAGATCTATGATTATCGTTATAACTTGGATTATGATATCGATGGGATAGTCTATAAAGTGAATGATTTGGTGCTACAAAGTCGTCTGGGAAGTACACACAAAGCGCCACGCTCAGCGCTTGCATATAAATTTTCTGCGGTTTATGCAAAGACAAAGTTAAATAAAATATTTATACAAGTGGGTAGAACGGGGGTTTTAACTCCAGTTGCAGATTTGGTACCAGTCAATATTGGCGGAGTGCTAGTTAGCAGAGCAAGTCTACATAACCAAGATGAGATAAAACGTAAAGACATAAGAGAAGGAGATGTTGTAACAATTAAAAGAGCTGGAGATGTAATTCCTCAAATTGTCAAAGTAGATGAAGGTTCTCGTCATGCAAATATGCCTGAATTTGTGTTTCCTGACATATGTCCTGAATGTGGTAGTAAAGTGCAGATTGAAGGAGTTGCAGTAAGATGTCCTAAAGAATTTAATTGCAAGGCTCAAATAGTAGAAAAACTAAAACATTTTGTGTCAAAAGATGCATTTGACATTGTTGGCCTTGGTGAAAAACAAATAAAGTTTTTTTATGACCTGGAACTAATAAGACAAATTCCAGACATTTTTATTTTAGAGGAAAGATTAAAAGAGTTTTCCTTAAAAGAGCATCATGGTTGGGGCGAGAAGTCAATAGCTAATCTATTAAGTGCTATACAAAGCAGAAGAGTAATCTCTCTAGATAGGTTCATATTTTCTTTGGGTATCAGATTTATCGGCCAAGTTGCAGCAGAATTGCTCGCAAATTATTATGTATCTTATGATAACTGGTATAATTCGATGTCATCAAATGATGTTGAGTTGGTAGGTATAGATGGTATAGGAGAAAAAGTAGCTGAATCTTTAAAATCGTTTTTTTCTCAGGAACGTAACATTAAAATGTTAAATGATCTTACTGCATATCTGCAAATTCTTCCCGTGAGCTCCAACTCTAGCGATTCTTTTTTGAATAACAAAATTATAGTGTTTACTGGTAAGCTACGTGCTATGAGCAGAAGGGAGGCAAAAGTAAGAGCTAAAGTTTTAGGGGCAAAGATCAGTTCAAGCCTTTCTACTAAAACTGACTATTTAATTGCAGGAGAAGATCCAGGTTCAAAATATAAAAAAGCAATGGAATTGGGTGTGGAAATTTTAGATGAAGAACAGTGGAACAAATTGTGCTAAATACAACTTAATCTGACGGGAATGAATTAACTGATAGAAGAATTGAAAACTAATATCAGACTCTTAAGATAGATTTGCCAAATTGGGAGTGTTAAATAAACTGTGTCAAACTACATTTTAATTCAACTCAACTCTCAATCTATCAGGAAAGAAAATGTCGAGCTGGGACATAATTAATGCCCAATCACGTACAGGCATCGTCCACTTTTCTTCCACCTTTTTTATAGCACAATATACCAGCTTGTACAAAGCATTTATACTGGTAAATGAGACCTTGGTCTTGCCTAATTTGTCTATGCAACCCCTCAATTGGATTAGTGGTGTAAATTACTCTCCTCATTGGATCAGAATACTTGAAATAACTAGACAAATTTTCCCAGTTACTCTGCCACGATTTTATAACCATAGAGTACTTTGTACCCCATTTTTCATCCAGTTCTAGTAGATAATTCTCAGCAATTTCCTTGCTTGATATACCCTCTTCAAATCACTTAAAAAGCTCTTTATATCTTTGCTAGCCAC
>NZ_CP016430.1:1163241-1192747 GCF_003999585.1 Wolbachia endosymbiont of Bemisia tabaci
AAAAAAAATAGAAGGAAAAATGCTAACTTTAGCTGAAGAGAAAGCTAATAAAATAGCTACCGAAAAAGCTAATCAAATAGAAAAAAAAATATCGACTTCAATTGATAAGACAGTAAAGTCAGTAGAAGCAAATGCTGAAAAAGCAGCAAAAAATGCAGCTGAAAAAGCAGTGAAAAAAGTAGGACCAGAAGTTGCAGATTTGCTAAAGCCAGAAATCAAAACTCAGGTAGAAGAAGAAGTAAAAAAATATACTGAGGAAAAAATTGAAAGCCTTATCAAACCTGAAATCACAAGCAAAATAGATTATATTGTCACTTCACAAAACAAAGAAGTAAGGAAGCTTTTAGAAGATGAAATGAATAAATTAATCGAAGATGCACATAAAAATTTGAATGGGAAAATAGATCAGATTACATGTGAACTCACAGAAGTAAAATCTGATCTCTTAGAAGCTAGTGCAAAAAGTTTTCTTGAGAGCGCAAAATTATTGTCTTTTGCTGCACAAGATGAAACATGTACAAACCAAGATTTAGTGTATTTCTAATCACAGCAGGGTTTTTATATTAAGGTGTACTAGACACAACCTAATTGATTACTTGCAATCTTGATTCCAGTTTTAAGCTACTCGGATGACAGAAAAAGGGCCACTTGCATGACATGAAAAGGAGCACCGAGCAGATCACTTCTTCACAAGGATCTTATCAGCAACACGCATATCAATTATGCTCCAATTGCTAAAAGTAAAGTCGGTTGTATTTTGCAAGTGGCTTAAATAATCCCATGCGCTATAAGGATTATCTTCAGGCAATTTTACTGTGGCACTGCCATCGAGTATGATATTCCATCTTCTATTGCCTACATAGACACAAGAAGAAATATGATCACTTAATTGAGTTTTCCTCTCTAGTATATATTTAATGAATTTTAGGCTTGATAACGAATTTTGTCCTTTGATTATAACGAGATTATCTATCTGGTAGTCATCTACGATTACTTTACCTTCAGAGTCAATTACTGAAGTTCTGTTATCATCTTTCCAAAGAGCGAAGGGTGTATGTTCATCTATATCAATTTGTAAGGTATTGGGCAAAATCCTGTAAATTCTTACATATTTTATCCATTTGCTTACAGATTGTATATTATCTGTTAGTTTTGAGAGGGATATGTACATAATAGGTTGTGTTCTGTCTACTAAACTTAGAATGTCCTGTTCATTTGTAAATTTGTTTCCAGTAACGGTTACTTTGTCGATTGAAAATCCATTGCTAATTAATAAGCTCGATAAGCGATCGTCACACCAAGTAAAGTAGTAATTGAATCGATTTGTTATTTTATCAAGTGAACTATAAAATACTATTGTAAGGAAAAGTGCAGTTATAATCATGAAAGCACACTTGCGCAAAAAACTCCTTTGGCTTCTAGTAACATTGTTCAACATCGTCGGCTTGATCTCTAATATTCCTGTGGTGTAAACTGTCTTCGACAATAATTTTGACTAATTCATTAAAATCAATTCCTCTTGTCAATTTTGCAATTTCTGGTACTAACGATAATTCAGTAAAGCCAGGATGTGTATTAACCTCAAGCATTTTTAAAGTGTTATTTTGGGGATTATAACGGAAGTCTGAGCGGGAAACAGTTTTACATCCTAAAAATTGATGAACTTTTAGTGCGTGTTCCAAGGTCATTCTATATATGTTGTCAGGAATTTTAGCAGGAAATATATGTTCTGCAAATCCATCTGTATACTTTGCTTCATAATCATAGAATTTATTTTTCGGTCGTATTTCCATAGTACCAATTGCTTCATTCAGCAACACAGCAGTATGTAACTCTATACCCGGTATGTATTCTTCTATGGTCATCTTTTCCATTATAGTAGAACTGTTATTTTTCAGCTCTAAGTAATCCTCATGTGAGAAAATCATGTGTACTCCAATGCTTGAGCCTTCGTTAATCGGTTTTAAGACGTACGGATAATCAACTTTAATATTATTTTTTAGCAGATCTTCTCGACTAATTACATAACCTCTTGGAGTGTCGATATTAAGAGAATGGAATATATGCTTTGACATCACTTTATTCATAGCAACAGCCGAAGCCATAACTTCTGAGTGTGTATATTTTATACCTAAAATCTCCAATAAACCTTGAATACAGCCATCTTCACCATAAGGACCATGTAGAGCAATAAAAGCAAGAGCGGGATTAGTTTTTTTAAGCTTTTGAGCAATATTGCTATCAACATCTATTTCTATTGCCTTATATGAAAGGCTGTCAAGAAGCGCCTTCTTGACTGCTTTTCCGCTCATAAGTGATATTTCTCTTTCGCAAGAAAATCCACCACTTAAAATTGCTATAGTTGGAACCATAAGCATTCTATACCTTGCTATATATCATATATAAAAGATACTTTTATCTTCAATAGAAAAAACGCTTTGAAAAATTCCACAGCCGTACAGATATTGAAACTTGCAGATGGTGTCATGCAAACTGGTTCCTTTATGATCAGACACCAGATTGTAAGTAAAACTGGAAGATCTTTTTCAGTAATATTCTTTAAAAATTTAATTTTGTAATCCACTTGATTTCCACTTTACATCTTTGTAATCAACTGTTTCTACACCTTCAATGTCATATTGATCAGCAACTACAGATAGTTCCATTTCATGATCTATTAAATAGTCTTTCTGCTAATTCTTGAGTGGGCTGCTTAGTAAACTCAACTAGCTTAGCAAAATGCTGTAAAGCTTTTTTACTGAAAGATACATTAGCGTTTGCCGTAAGTTTTACCAAAGTTCATGAGTAATTGTACAATATTTTCCTGAAGTTTTTAATAAAGTAAACTTATCTGGAAAGTAATTATGCTGATATAAATATTACAATTTTATTAACACATAAATGCTACCGTGGCGTTAGTTTTTTAATTTAGGAGTATATTATGGTTATACCTACACAAAACTCGAATTCATTAATGTCTCAGGCACGTAACCTATCTCATATTTGCCACAAAAACTGTGAAGAGGCGTTCAATGAAACAGACGAACCTCTATGCAAGGCTAGATGTGACGCTTTCTTTCCAGTGCTTGAACCTCGTTCACAAATTAGTGAGAAATTAATAGATATTGCAAACAATCTCCGTTTTGAGAGTGCACAATTATCGTCTATGGCAGATGAAATAGACGCTTACAATTCAATGTCTATTTAATCAAAAAAATGTAAGTCTATTTTTGTACTCTATGACCCTAAATTTTCATCAAAATAAGCTGTCTTATCCTTTTTTTCTTTATACTCTTCTGCTGTATCTAGGGGTTGCTTTTTAGCTGTAATGTTTGGCCATTTTTGCGAATATTCTACATTTATGTTGTAAAATGATTTAAAGATTTTTTGTTCATTGTTCAGCAAGCCTTCATCTAGTTCTAAAATATCTTTTATGGAATCATCAGTTACAATTGCATCCACCGGACACTCAGGTATGCACACTCCGCAATCAATACATTCATCTGGGTTAATCACGAGCATGTTTTTACCTTCATAGAAGCAGTCAATGGGACATACTTCCACACAGTCCGTATATTTACATTTTATGCATTTATCTGTAACAAAATGCGTCATAAAACACTGTATATTTGTATTATCTTGGGTACACTAAATTGATAAGAAATTCAAGTCTTTTATGAAGATAAATAAATTGAACAACAAAGAATTAGAAGTATGGTTAAGCTTGGCTAGAACTATAGGACCAACAAAGTTTTTTAGTATACTAAGAACACATGGATCGCTAGATGAGGTGCTAAAATATCTCAATAGGGTGGCTAATAATAAGGTGTATGGCATTCAAGATGCACGAGAAGAGATCAATAATGCAAAAAGAATTGGAGCTAAAATTATACCCGCATGTAACCCAGATTACCCTGATCTTTTAAGAAATATCTCTAGTTGTCCTCCTGTAATAACTGCGCTTGGTGATGTATCATTATTAAGTCGTGAGATAATTGCAATAATCGGTGGACGTAATTCTTCAATGAATGGAAGAAATTTTGCCAGTAAGTTGGCGTTTGACTTAAGTGAAGCTGGTTTCATCGTAATTTCTGGACTTGCAAGAGGAATCGACACTGCAGCAAACAGTGTAATATACAAAAATTACCCCACTATTGCTGTTACAGCAAGCGGAATTGATGTGGTGTATCCAAAAGAGAATTTTGATCTATACAAAAAAATCACTGAAAATGGCGGATTAGTAATTACTGAGCTTCCATTTGCTACTAAACCAAAGTCTCAGTATTTTCCTCAAAGGAATCGAATTATATCTGGTCTATCGCTGGGTGTTGTAGTGATTGAAGCATCGAGACGTTCTGGCTCTCTAATAACAGCAGATTTTGCTTTAAATCAAGGAAGAGAGGTATTTGCAGTTTCTGGTTTCCCTCTAGATTCACGCTGTAGTGGTAGCAATTATCTAATTAAAAACGGCGCTAAACTTGTTGAATCCGCTGATGATATAATAGAGAGCGTGAGATTTAGTTTGCCTCTTCAACAAAAAAGTCTATTTGATACCGTTGCTGACCAAAAACAAGAAAAATTACAACAGGCAAAATCTGTTATAGTTGATCATATTAACTCTGTACCTGTTGATATAGATGAACTTATATTAGCAAGCGGACTTTCTACTAACATAGCTCTAATGGCTCTTTTGGAACTAGAGTTAGAAAACAAAATAGAGCGTTCGCCGGGGAATAAAATATCATTAATTTTCTAGATTGCTTTAGTTATAAGTCCACAATCGTACAAATATTATGATTTGAGTCCACCAAGAAAGATGTCATTCCAGCGTGTGACGCTGGATTTCTGTAATCTCACTAAAAACGTTGTATTTTTACATAACTTTTATACTTACTAACTTAATATATAATCAGAATTCCTAGATTCCAGACTCATGCATCAATAGATCTGTTGCAAAAGGTAATGATAAAATGATGGGAGAGAGGTAGAAGAGGAATAAGCAGATAGAGTAAGGTAAAAAAATGAGCTTTAGTTACTACAATATAAAGAAACACCCAAGAAATTTTCGTAATATAACAGGCTTAACTTTAGAAGAATTTGAAAAGGTGATAGAAAAAGTGGGGAACGCTCAAAAAAGTGTGTCAAGCCGAAAAGAAAAGTAATAAATTGATATAAAAAATGGAGGTTTGAAATGAGTCAAGCAAATAGAACTACCGGATTAGTAGACTATAAAGAACTAGAATCAAATATTTTATCATCTATAGCTAACCCAAGAAAGGTTTAGCTATATGGTAAAATTGGTTAGAATGGTATAATAAGTAATGAGAAAGAAGAAGATGCCAAGTCCATATAGTGAGGATCTGAAAGAACGTATTCTCAAAGGAGTCGATAAAAAAAATCAGTCAAATATTCAAAGTGAGCATAAAACCAATATATTTGTGGAGGAAAAGGAAAAAAGAAACAGAAACCATATTCAGGTTATCAAAAAGGATATTGCCATAAGATTAAAGACTTAGATAGATTTGCCAAATTGGGAGTGTTAAATAAACTGTGTCAAACTACATTTTAATTCAACTCAATTTTCAATCTATCAGGAAAGAAAATGTCGAGCTGGGACATAATTAATGCCCAATCACGTACAGGCATCGTCCACTTTTCTTCCACCTTTTTTGTAGCACAATATACCAGCTTGTACAAGAAGAAAGAAATAAATAAAGAAAACTTGATATACATAGATGAGTCTGGAATAGAGGACAATGAATTTTATGAATATGGGTGGTCTCAAAGAGGCAAGAGGTTATTTGCCCAGGGTTTAAAAGAAAGAGGGTAAGCATGATTGGAGCACTAAATGAAGGAAAAGTTAAAGCACCATGGATAATTGATGGCTACTGCAACAACGAGATTTTTGATGCTTATGTAGTTGTTCCTGTATTTAAACCTGGACAGACTATTGTTCTCGACAATGCGAGCTTTTATAAAGCTGCAAGGACGAAAAATTTGATAGAAAATATTGGGTGTAAAATTTTGTTCTTGCCTCCATACTTGCCAGATTTAAATCCGCAAGCACGCCATAAGAAAGGCTCTACAAACCTTTTGGCCCAATATTAATTCGGCTATTGATTTTGTCTTTCAGTGCTCGGGCAAATCTTACTTCGGTTAGCTATAGCAGCTATAATGTGCTTGCAACAACTAATTCACTACGGCAACTGCACCGTGACAGTGTTTGTATTTTTTTCCAGAGTTACAAGTGCACTTGTCATTTCTTGAAACTTTTGGAAGTCTGCTATTTTTAGTAGAGCGTGACCTATTGCCTATTTCTTGATTGTCTAGCAACTTAAAGTGCGCTAGGCGGTGAATGGTAAGCTCCCCCCACTTTTCAAGCATCGACTCAAACATTAAGAAAGCTTCGCGTTTAAATTCATTCAGTGGGTCTTTTTGCCCCATGGCACGCAAATTTATGCTTTGTCTTAGGCTCTCTAAGACCGAAAGGTGCTCCCTCCATAAATGATCAAGTGTCATGATCATCACTTGTTTCACTATCGTATTCCACAAATCTGTAGTTTGTTGACTGTTGAAATATTTTTCTTTCTTAGTAAAAAATTCTTGTATTTTGTTATTTATATAATCCAAGGCTTCTTGTTTATTCAAAAACTCTGCTAGATTAAGCGTTATCCCGTATCTTATGTAGAATTCTTTTGCAATATCTTCAACATAATCTTCGTAATAACCACTTTGTACTATACCTTCTATTATATCCTCATTTACTTCACTATATACTTCAACTAAATCATTGATTTCATTGTTTAAAATATGATTTCTCTGCTTAAAAATAACTTTACGTTGATTGTTGATTACATCATCAAACTTTAGCAAAGACTTCCGCACATCATAATTTCTAACTTCAACTTTCTTCTGTGCTTTCTCAAGTGCTTTATTAATCCATGGATGATGAATAGCCTCATTGTTCTTTAGTCCCACTTTTTGTAAAAAATTCCTCATTCTATCAGAGCCAAATATTCTCATTAAATCATCCTCAAGTGATAAAAAGAACTTAGAAAGCCCAGGGTCACCTTGACGACCAGAACGGCCACGCAGTTGATCATCTATTCTCCTGCTTTCATGCCTTTCGGTTCCGATAACACATAAGCCACCAGCTTTTATAGCAATTTCCTTATCTTTTTTTACTCTTTCGACTATTTCTTGATATTTTTTTTCTCTTTCATCAGCATTTTTTATTTTCTCGAGCTCTATTTTTGCAATCATTTCAACATTTCCACCAAGCTGAATATCAGTTCCACGTCCTGCCATGTTTGTTGCTATAGTAATGCTGCCTGGTATTCCAGCTTGCGCTATTATATACGCTTCTTGTTCATGATAACGAGCATTCAATACTGAATGCTTAAGAGAATAACTTTTCAAAAGATCGGAAAGTTTTTCAGAATTTTCAATACTCACAGTGCCAACAAGCACTGGTTGAAGGCGTTTGTGACATTCCGCTATAAACTTTAATACAGCACTAAATTTTTCTTTTTCTGTGCCATAAATTTCATCATCAACATCTATTCTTTTAACAGGCACATTAGTTGGAATTTTTACTACATTTAATCTATATATATCATGAAACTCCTCTGCCTCTGTTGCTGCTGTTCCTGTCATACCAGAAAGTTTGTTATACATACGAAAGTAGTTCTGAAATGTAACTGATGCTAAAGTTTGACTTTCATGCTGAATTTCAAGATTCTCCTTTGCCTCCAGTGCCTGGTGAAGACCATCAGAATATCTCCTACCTTCCATCATGCGCCCAGTAAACTCATCAATAATTACCACCTTACCGTTTTTCACTATATAATCTTTATCAGCAGTAAACAGCTTATGTGCACGAAGTGCTTGATCTATATAATGAGTCAGTATAATATTGCTAGTATCATAAAGCGAGGAACTTCCAGGAATGAGGTTATACGATTTTAGTAATTCTTCCACTCGTGAAATGCCATTTTCAGTGAGGAACACTGCTCTACTCTTTTCATCGACTTCATAGTCAGAATCAACTAATTTGATTACTATTTTATTGATATGCTTATATATCTGATTATTTTCCTCAAGTGGGCCAGAAATAATGAGCGGAGTACGCGCTTCATCAATCAGTATAGAGTCTACTTCGTCTACTATCGCGTAATTGAAGCCTCTCTGAACTATATCTTCTTGAGAAAATTTCATATTATCTCGTAGATAATCAAAGGCAAGTTCATTATTTGTTGAGTATACGATATCTGCGCTATAAGCCTTTTTTCTCTCGTCGTCTGTCAAATTATTTGTAATAAATGCAACAGAAACTCCAAGAGAATTATATAATTTACTCATCCACTCTGTATCTCGTTTTGCAAGATAGTCGTTAACAGTTACGACGTGCACACCTTTTCCTTCTAAAGAATTTAGATACGCAGCTAAAGTTGCGACGAGTGTCTTTCCTTCTCCTGTTTTCATTTCTGATATCATGCCATTATGGAGAACCATGCCACCAATTAGCTGAACGTCGAAATGCCTCATGTTAAGGAATCTTCGTGATGCTTCTCGTACAACCGCAAATGCAGGTACGAGAAGGTCATTTAGTGTTTTTCCATTTTTCAGTTTTTGTTTTAATTCCGCAGTTTTACTAGCAAGATCCTCATCAGATAAGCTCTGCATTTCTTGCTCTAGCGCATTAATCTGCTGAGCAATTTTTCTGAAGGATTTTATTATCTTCTTGTTCGTTGATCTAAATATCCTTTTTATAAAAAAAAGTGACAACGTAAAGATGAAGAATATAAGAATAGTTGTTAAAACTAACGTAGAGTCTGGCATAAACTTAGGTAAAGTTTTATTTAATATGGGATTATATTACTAAACGTAACCTGCGGCAATTAGATTCAGAAAATCTTTATTTACAAACTAAGGAAAAGAGTCTTGCGGATGAAATGTAAAAGAGTATATTTATTTTATTAAATACTATAATAATTAATAATTAAACTTTCTTGATAAATTATTAAAATAGTCTTAAGCTACATGTATAAAACGGTTAGTGGAGTTACAATGTTAAGCAATATTATAAAAGTAAAATTAGAGAAAAATAGTTGTCCTTTTGAAGAATTAGAAGAATTTTTTGCTTCATTAAAATTTGGTTACAAAAGGGTTTAAAGATTCTTCAATAAAATTAGTTTGCCAAGGATGGGAAGATTTCACCTTAATTCTACCAAGAGAAGCAGTACCTAATTCTTTCGCTTTGAAGCTTTTATCTTTGCTTAGTAAGGGAAATGAGCTGGCTTTACCTATTATATTAAAATACCTTTCTTGCAGAACTGTATTTAAAGATTTTGGTCAAAAGCTACAGGCTAAAATGGATCAAGATATAAAAGAACAAAACGATTCTAAAATTTCTTAGGAGATTGAGTTATGCAAAAAAGACATTTTAAATCTTCTAAATGGTGGTAAATCAGTATTAGACGTTCAATTGAAGCAGCGGTATAAAAAATACTATTCGTCAATAGATAATGAGATTGAAGAGTTAAAGACTAAAATTTTAAAAGAACTAGAAGATTATATTAGCAATACTAACGTTAATAAAATGTATCGAAGCCTTAATAATAAAAAGAAAAACGAAGAATCATTAAAAGAAGTAGCGTTAGGATCTTGTTCATTGGGTGGAATTTGCGTGTTAATATTTTTTTCACTTGGTTTTTTTATTTTTTTAGCAACAACCATTTACCCACCTGCTCATATGAATATGTATAAAGTAAAGGTTTTTAGGTGTATAGGAGCTTCATCTTTAGTTTTTGCAGCATTAGCACTAACAGTAGCAGGTGTAGCTTACTTAACAAGTTGTTATCTAAATCATAGTTTTACAAAAGAAATACAAGACTATATAGAGCAACCAATAAAATGTATGGATAAGGCAACTAATAATAAAGAATCGGACAATTTTCCTTCTGACAATTATGAAAAAGTACAACCTTCAGTACCGCTTGAGGAACTACTACCTTCATACGAAGAATCGTGTTACAGTAGTTTAGGTTATATTCAACCATCTAATCCAATACAGCAAAATAAGTTGTTGTAGTGAAGGTATAAAGAGAACAAGCAAAATTATATTTGTAATTTTGCTTCCTTTATCATGACTTAGAACATGCAGCAACATGACGATTTGTCTATGCTTTATCAAGTATATTAATGGGTAAATGAATTTTAATACAATCTTATTATACTTATAAATACGTTATATGTGAGAAGATATGGAAGATTTTATAACTGCAAGAAGGAAAGATGATGCTGTGATATCTGTTTGTCAGGATAATGAGAAAAAGAACTTATTAATCTTGGGACTCAATCAAGCTGCAAGGAATTTATTAAAATGTGAGGAAGAGAATTTACTTAATAAGCCGTTAATCGATATTTTAAGTAAAAGAGCAGCTGAAGATATGAAAAGCTATTTGGAGTATACTGAAGATGGGCGCGATTTGCCCGATATATTGCCAAAAGTGATAGGCTTTTCTTTAATCGACGCTAAAGGAGAAGATATAAAAACAAAGGTGAAAGTTTTTCGCACAACGCAATTTACTAATAGCAAGATTAATTATGAGCTATTGATACGTGACATTAGCCTGTTTCATAAGCTAGGAATGTTTAGGGATAAATATCTGATGGGTAAGAAATATAAAAAACACAACTTGTTTGATATACCAGACAATGATTCAACGATTTTGGAGTTATATGTCATATTGAATTTTGCCTTTGAATATCAAATTAATGCAGTTATAGGAATAATAGGCTTCAATAATAAATTTAATGAGATAAACGATGCATTGAGTATAATCACAGAGCATTTTTATAAAAATTGCCGTAGTGATGATTTTCTAGGATTTATTGATGAGAATAAGGTGCTTTTTATTTTGATTAACTGTGATGCAAAGAACACATCTAAAATAATTAGTCGTATATATTCTACCATTAATAAGCAGTTACTAAAGCGAAAGTTACCAAGTATATCAATTATTTATGGAAATATAATTCAAAAACATAGTGTGAAGAATGCTTAAACGCTTTTGTCATTAATTGGTTTGTAGTATCTAAGTTCTACACAATATAAGGATTGTTTTTTATTTCTGGTAAGCTTATATTAAGAATTTAAGCTTACCTATGAGGTTACTAATCACACTATTTTTATCATTACTTGTGGGGGGAAGTGCTAACGCTAGGGTAATTCTGGATAAGGAGATGTTTTATGTAGAACTAGATGGAAAAGTAGATTTAAGATTTGGCTACGCTTTCAATAGAGATTCTTTTAGCTCTACCAAAGACAAGACCTCAAGTTATTCAAACCTGCGCTTGCTTTATTTACAGCAAGTTTATCCAAATACTCAAATGGGTTTTGATGTTAAGGCAGGAGTTTCTGGTATTGCAAACTTAAAGGCACTAGACATAGAAAAGTTAGAAATGGAGAAGTGGTATTTTATCATAAAGAATCAGGAGTTTGGATCATTTGAATATGGTAAAGGAAGTTTAGTTAGTCAGAGTATGTTAATTAACACTTCAAAAATTTATACAGCTGCTGGAGGAGTAAATGGTCATTGGACAAATTACGCAAATTTGCGCGGTGATGAAAAAAAAGATGATGGTTCTGGGTATGATAAAGATAAGGTGTTTTGGGTAAAACCCAATATTTACAGCGACTATAATGGACTAGAGCTGAAGTTAAAACAACCAATGATAAACTATATTTCTCCTGAAATTCATAACTTTCAACTTGGATTCAGTTATGTTCCAGGTAAAAATAATTTACAATATAATAATCTGATAGCCGCTGGTCTTTCCTATAAAAATGGCTTATCAGATGAAATAAATTTTACTACTGCTTTGACTGGTGAATTTGCAAGGGAAAATTTAACTGATTGCAAAGATGGGACTTCTGAAAATTATAAATGCCGTAATCAATTACTACACTGGAATTTTGGCTTGAAGCTAAAACTTTTTGAACTTGATTGCATTTTTTCGTACGGTAATGGCGGTAAATCTGGTGAGAAGCGTAGTCCTGAAACAAATAATATGTATTATGTAAATGCAGGTGTTGCTTACCATTCTGATTCTCGTAAAGTAAGCTTAACATATTTTAATAGTGTTAGGGATATTATAGGCAAAGGTACAAACAAATTAACATCACAGGCTTTCAGTCTTGAATATCCATTAGCTGTTGGTACTTCATACTACTTAGATATTGTAAAGTTTAGTACTAAAGAACCTAAAATAGAAAATAATAACTCCGGGTATGTGCTTTTGGTTGGGCTGAAGCTAAGTTTTTAATGAAATAAACGGTGTATAAGTGTTGTAATGTGGTAAATAATGAGAGTAAAATTGAATTGTTAATATATGTGCTATTTGATATTATAAAAATAACTATTACATAAGATTTTCAATAAAAAGACATTCTGTTACTAATCCAAGTGTAGGAGAAAACGGTTATTAATTAGCAAACCGAACCCTTCAGTAAGCGCATCTCTTCAGGTGCTCTTTTTTCTTTTTTATATATAAAAAAATTAGATAGTATTGTGAGTGCGGTTTTTTCTGTGTTCTGATGCTTTTCAATTCTATAGCTTTTATATTGAATTTCCTTTTTTTACTACTATTTCTCTATATTATTGCAAGAAAGAACAGAAAATTAAGTGAGGAGAAAGTAAAATTAGCAAATCTTGAGAATAATTTATGTAGGGTAGAGCATGATCTTCAAGAGACAAAGCGAACTTTACTGAATAAGGATGAGGAAATAGTTGATTTGAAAGTGAGGAACGTAGAACTTGAAGTAATTCTTCAAAAAGAGCGTGAAGAAAAGAAAAAGGAAATAGAATTACTAACAAAAGCAGAGGAGAGGCTTACGAACACTTTTAAAGCACTTTCTCTTGATGCTCTTCAGGTAAACAATAATAATTTTCTGAACTTAGCAAAAGAAGTGATCGATAATAAGCTAAAAGAAACAGAAAGTGACTTCAAAAAAAGGCAAGCAACGATCAACGAAGTTGTCACTCCAATAAAAGAAAAATTAGAAAAATTCGACAGCGAAATACGTGAGCTAGAGAAGGAGAGGGTAGGGGCTTACGAAGGTTTAAGAGAGCAAATTGGAGCGCTAATGAGCCAAACCTCTAACCTTGCCAATGCCCTGAGGAAACCTCACATTAGGGGCAAGTGGGGTGAAATGCAGCTCAAAAGAGTGGTAGAAATGGCGGGAATGATTGAATATTGCGATTTTTTTACTCAATCCTCAGTAATTGATAAAAATGAGGGCAATTTGTTACGTCCTGATTTAATAATAAAAATGCCATCAGGAAAGCAAATAATAATAGATGCTAAAGTACCACTTGATTCTTACATGGATGCTATGTCGCAAAATGATTTACAGATACAAAAGGAAAAATTGAAGAATCATTCTCTGGCAATAAAAAAACATATAAATGATCTAGGCAGAAAGGAATATTGGAACCAATTTGAAAATACGCCAGAGCTTGTGGTGCTTTTTTTAACAGGAGAAGGGGTTTTCAGCGCAGCACTAGAATGTGAACCAGCTTTGATAGAAATTGGAATAGAAAAAAAAGTAATTATTGCAACACCAATCACTTTAATCGCGCTACTTAGGGCAGTAGCCTATGGATGGAAGCAAGAGATGATAGCTGAAAATGCAAAGAAAATAAGTGAACTAGGCCATATTTTATATGAGCGAATCTGCACAATGGGCGAAAATTTTGATAATTTACGCAGAAGCTTAAAAAGTGCTGTTGATCATTACAATAAAACTGCTGGTTCGCTTGAGGCAAGAGTGTTTCCTGCTGCCCGAGAATTCAATAAGCTTGTTATACATGCAAAAAATAAAGAACTCACTGCTGCAAAAGAGTTGGAATCTTTACCACGCAGTTTACATGCTGAGGGGTTGAAAGTAGATTAGTATTTCAGGTCTCCTTAGCTTATGTTTGCTGGTTAAAACAACTTTCTAAAAATTTTTTTTATATAGCTCAATTCCTGCACATCATTTGCTGCATAAACAGGTATAGTCTGTTGCTCAGCACCAGGTATTTCTACAAAAATTTTGCCCACTTCTTGACCTTTTTTAATTGGTGCGGGTACCATATCTTTATACTCAATACGCACTTTAATTTTATCATGTAATCTGCGGTTATAAGTTATGGTAACATCGTTTGCAACTGTAACGGGTACCTTTTTATCTCTTCCATAAACAATATTTATTTCTTCAACTACGCTATCTTTAGCAAATATTTTCTTGGTATTAAAATGATTTAAGGAATATTGTATTAGTCTTTTTGCTTCCTCTATTCGCTCTTTCTCGGTGTCCAAACCATTCACAACAGCAAAAATTCTTCTATTGTTCCGTTTTGCAGATGCTATAATGCCATAACCACCAGCACTTGTATGACCTGTCTTTAGACCATCAACTCCAATATCATGGAAAAGTAAAAGATTTTTATTTTTTTGTACAATATCGTTATATGTCAAATATTGTTCAGAGAATAGATCATAGTATTCAGGAAAATCGGTGAAAATTCTTTTTGCCAGTGTTACCAAGTCTTTTGCGCTCATAAAATGGTTTTCATTTGGCCACCCGCTTGAGTTAACAAAATGACTATCATTAAGATTTAAATCTTGTGCAACTTCATTCATTTCAGCAACAAAATTCTCTTCTGATCCTGCGATACCCTCGGCTAGCACTATGCATGCATCATTACCTGAGGCAATTGTAATTCCTTCAAGCAGTTCTTTTACAGTAACAAATTGACCTTCTTTCAAGAACATAGAAGAGCCTTTCCTTTCCCATGCTTTTCTACTTACTCGAAATTTATCTTCCATTTTTATTATTCCAGCTTTTAGATAATCGAAGGCCACATATAAAGTCATTAACTTGCTCATTGAAGATGGGGCCATTTTTTCACTGGAATTATGATCAAAAATGAAAGAGTCTGAAGCTAAATCTAAAACAACTGCTTGCTTTGCTTTAGTTCTAAACTGATATGAGTACGAATTAAAAGGGAGTATAAAAATTAATAGCAAAGTTACTAATTTGCTTAACATATTTATAATTTTAAATTTATAATGTGCTAAATTAATAGTATGATTTTGCACGAGCATTTCAATAGATCTCTTGCATAAAACTTCCTTGACAAACTGCGCCAGCCCCCTTATTATGATAATAAGAGTATTTATCCTTGTTTTCGATCCGCGCGGGTTTAACAACAAAGATTCAGTAAAAAACTCAGATATTTATTGGCAAATTACATAAAAATTATAGCGGCTGCATGTCTTTTTTATTTTTTCTACATTCAGCCAAAACGCGCTTATTTTAAGCGTTAGCACATTATTACAGCGCCAATTTACATTATTATAGGGTCAAAACTCGTTACACGGGGATTTTTTTGCCTTTTTTATAACTAGTAAATTTATTAATATTTGAGGTGTCATCCCAGTGCTTGACACTGGGATCCAGTTGAGCTATTTCAACAAAAATACTGCATTTGAGATGAACATTTGTTCTTACCAGAGTTATTTACAAGTATAACAATTAAAGTCTGGATTCCAGTGTCAAGCACTGGAATGACATCAAAGGGGCTATTTTCATGACATTCTACTATGTCATTCCAGTACTTGATGCTGGAAATTTTTTGAGCACAAAAGTTATGCTAGGTTTTTGTTGGTAAGAAAGGCTGGATCCCAGTGTCAAGCACTGGGATGGCATAGAAGGAGCACTGGGACATATAAGAAGCACTGGGATGGCATAGAAGAAGCACTGGAATGACACCCTCTTGGATGGAGGACAGTGTCAGCTACTTTCATGACACCATTTGCTGTCTTCAAAGATTTACAATTATGCTTCATGTGTTTTATTAAATATTTTACTTAAAAATTCAGTTTCTTATTATAAGAGATAAGCAATTCATGAATAATGAAAGATTACAAAAAAGGTCATAGAAAGCGCCTAAGAGAGAGAATTATTTTAGATAACGGACAATCATTGCTTGATTATGAGATTTTAGAACACATTTTATATTCAGCATATAGTAGAATCGATGTAAAGCCAGTAGCAAAGAGTTTGATAGAAAATTTGGGCAGTTTAAATAAAGTTTTTAATGCCGATTTAGAAGCACTGCAAAATATTGAAGGAGTTAATAATGCAGCCATATCTGCTATCTTTTGTGTGAAACAGGCTTTTGTTCGTTCTGCACGAGAAGAAATAAAGGACCTACCTATAATCAATAACTGGGAAAATTTGCTTGATTATTTAAAAGTAAGTATAGGAAGCCTTAATAAAGAAAATTTTCGCGTCATCTATATGAATAAAAGATATCGTCTAATAGCGGAAGATCTGCAGAACTTTGGTACAGTAGATCAAACTCCTATTTACGTTAGAGAGATCATAAGACGCGCTCTTTTGATTGGCTCAACATCGATTGTAATATCCCACAATCACCCAAGTGGAGATATACAGCCTTCAAGTAGCGATATGTTTCTCACTAGACAGCTTGCAGAAGCTTGCAAAAGCATAGGAATAGAATTAATAGATCATATTATTATCACATTTAGTAGCTATTTTAGTTTCAAGGAAAATAGGCTTTTATTAGAGTAGATCTAAAATTGCTTTTGCCATTTTTCTTATTATGAAAGTAAAGCTATACATGAGGTGGTTGCCAGTGGAACAAAAATTTTCCTTCTGGAAGACAATGTGTGATTTAGATGGCGTAATAGTGGCAAATACATGGTATTTGCCACTATTAGAAATCTCCTATTTTGATAAGACTTATGAGGTCTTTATTGGTTTTTTGAATTTTGTTGAAGCACTCACATGCTTACTCTAATATTTTGTTCACAGAGCCTAGTTAGCTCAATTTCAACGTTGATTTGTGAAGCTCTGAGTTCTGTTAGGGGATTTTCTGGTTGAATATCTAGCTTATTCTGTATGTTCGATAAACAAATTAAAGCCGAATCAAAAATTTCATCATACTGCTCTGCTTCATGCACACAATTGATTATTTCCTTAAATTTTTCCACATCTTGCGGCGTATCTTTTAATATTGCTCTTATTTGGTTTAGGTTTTGACGAATTTTTTCCTGATATCCAGCAATTCTCTCTTGATATATATCAATCATTTTTTGACATGAGGTGCCTCTAAATGGGTGTTCTGCTTTTTCCTTTATGTAGGAGCTCTGAAAATTTTTGCAACTAAGGACTGCTTCTCTACATTTTTTTATGTCACTAATTATACTGGTTATTGACTTACTTGCTTTCTCATGTTCTTCTTTTTTGATTATACATTCATCCTTTGTTTGGCTCATTTTATCATACAGATTTCTGCATTCTTTATATGATACCAGCGGTTGTAGTATTCCTTCCTCTACACCTTTATTATAAAAATTCTTCAACTCATCGCTTGATAGTATTCGTATAGCATCTTCCCTTTTACCTTGTGATTTAGGATACTTTTTGTTCAGTGAACTAATATAATTTAATAGGAAACTCTTAGTTAAATCTTCCTTTTTAACTTCTGATAATTTTTCTAGTGTTTCTATATATTTCAAAGTTTCCGCAAAAAGCTGCGCACCAGATGTAGCAAATCCTGGCAGTGGTTTGCTCTGCGCCTTATAAAAATCGGTTTGTAAAAAATCTTCGGCTTGTTTTTTTATTACTGAAAGTTCATTGAAGGCTTTCTCTGAATTGATTTTTTTTAAAATACTAGTAGCTTTTTTAATCGCTCTTTCTCTCTTTTTATTATCTTGTTTTTCGTTTAAGATTAAGCTTTCAGCTTCAGTAAAAGCATTCCCTTGGGCACTTTTGGCAATATTACAAACGACGTTTTTTACAACTTGCTTAGTTGCTACATAATCTATTTCCTTTGCAAAGCAATCAATAAATAGCTGCCAAATTTTTTTGTTAACGGACTTACTTGTCTTATGTTCGAAATCTTCTACATCTTTGAATCCTAAAATAGTATAGAGATTTTTTTCAATTATTGGTTCAGCATGTTGTTTTGCCACTTTACCTTTTATATTGAATAGAAATTCACTAATCTTAGTTGTGCCCATAATATTACCTCACAATATTAATGTTATATAATATAAAGTATAAAAGCTTAATACTTAATTTTTACTTACTATTAATATAATTGAAGATTAGCTTTGTTCCTATATTAAAACTTTAACTCCCAATTTATTATTAGTAATATCATTATATGAATCTTATGCCTGAATTTGGGAATATATCGCTACTCATAGCCTGTTTGTTATCTTTAACGTATTTGTTTCTACCGCTTAGTTTTTACCGATTCGTCTCCTCTGTCATATTTTTTTGTTGTGTGTCAGCATCAATGGCTATTTTGATCTACTGCCACATTACAAATGATTTCTCACTCGAAAACGTATATTACCACTCACACACAACAAAACCTTTGATCTATAAGATTTGTGGAGTTTGGGGAAATAAAGAAGGGTCTATGTTGCTTTGGACCTTAGTGCTTGTCATGTATTTATTACTAATGGATATTTATATACCTTCTGTCATCCCAGTGCTTGACTACTTGGATCCAGACAATTTAATTGCAAATGAGTACATCAAATGGCAGTGTAATAAAAACTGGATTCCAGTGTCAGCTACTTGCATGACACCAGAACGAACTAATGGTAGTAAATTAAAAAAAATATCTCTTATCACTCATGGGCTGATTTGCTTTTGTTTTTTACTGTTCACTTTACTTGAATCCAGCCCCTTCACTAAAATGTCAAGCATTGAAACAGATGGATTGGGTTTTAATCCGATATTGCAGGATATAGGCCTTGCTATTCATCCACCGATATTATATTTGGGGTACCTTGGATTTAGCGTTCCTTTTTCGCTCTCTATAGCTGGATTAATTTTAAATATTGAAGGAAATGTTTGGGCTAAAATTGTCAGGCCTTGGGTACTTATTTCTTGGTCGCTGCTCACTTTGGGCATCAGCTTGGGTAGCTGGTGGGCATATCGTGAACTCGGTTGGGGTGGATTTTGGTTCTGGGATCCAGTGGAAAACGTTTCTTTGATGCCGTGGCTAATTGCAGTTGCGCTGACACATTTGTTGCTCGTTGTACGAAATTTCAATACTTTAAGGAATGTTGCTATTTTACTTACGCTCACAACTTTTATATTGAGTGTGACTGGAACATTTCTAGTCCGCTCAGGAATACTCACCTCAGTGCACACGTTTGCAGATGACTCAAGGTATGGGCTATATATATTAGCTCTACTTGGTGTAATTACAATTGGTAGCTTAGTAATATTCATAGTATTTACGAGAAAGAATTGTGCATCTTTGGTGTCATTCCAGTGCTTGACACTGGAATCCAGAAAAAAAGAAATGAGCAGTCAAGCTATTCAGGTAGTGGAAAGTGGAAGATTCTTCTCACGCTTCACAGTGATGTTAATAAACAACCTATTATTTATTACAGCTTTTTTCATCGTGTTCGTTGGCACTTTATACCCTACAGTGCTTGAGTATTTAACCGGTGAATTAATTTCAGTTGGAGCACCATATTACAATTCTTTATTTAACTCTATTGCACTAGCTATTCTAGTGCTCACCATAATCGGGCAATACTGCCGTTGGCAGGGAAATAGTCTATTGCCAATATTCCACGAATATAGATTTTCATTTTGCAGTGCTGCAGCTATTTTGCCGTTTATCTTTCACATGGAGCTAATGATTGTGCTATCAATTACCATTTCCATAGCATTATTAATCTTTGTTTTAGAAGCATATAGTAAAAGAATTTATTTATTTAAGGTAGCATTTGGTGAATCAATTTTATTAGTAAGAAGAGTTTCTAAGTCCTACTATGCAATGATGCTTGCTCATGCTGGAGTGGCAATTCTAGTGCTTGGTATATCTTATTCAGTTGGTTGGCAGGAGAAAAAAGAAAACTACTTGGGAATAGGAGACAGTATAACAGTCAATAAATTTAAAGTTACTTTACGAAATATTGAGCTAGTAAAAGAAAAAAATTTCCATGCAGTGAGGGGTACAATGGATATCAGGAATTTGCTGAATAATAAGATATTAGGTGAAGTAACTCCTGAATATAGATTTTACCTTGCGGAAGGTCAGAAAAATGTTGAAAGCAGTATCTATCACAATTTATTTTCTGATATTTATGTTGTAATTGGAGAGATTGATAAGAGTAAGAGCAAAATCGCAGCCAAAGTGCACTATAAACCTGGAATGTCTATAATCTGGCTTGGATCCTTTCTTATCGCTTTTGGTTCACTACTTGCTGCTTTTTCTTCTAGCAAAAAAGTAGTTCCTTCAGTATCATAAAGCTTGCATTTTTTGGCAATTTAAACTTAAGCTAGGCAACACTAACCTCGCGAGCGAATTTTCTCTGTGTTCTGTTGTACAATAGAAAATAAAGATATATTTTCTAATGAAGAACTTACGCTACACTGGGAATCTTTTTCTAAAACTTCCTCAATCCTTTTAAAATATCCCTGCTTAATAGCTTCGTAGACAGAAAAACCACCAAGCAAGCAGTTCTCACCTAACTCTTCTTTATAATTTTTAAACTTTTCCAATATTTCCTCCTTGTTACTCACTTCTACTATAATTTTTTTGTTTTTATCTTCCACATCAGAATACAATCTAGCATCTACTTTTCCCAAATCAGTATGAAAAGTCAGTACTATATTACCTATAAGGTCAGTATAATTTCTTACCCCACCTTCCGTTAAAATTTCTATCTCGCTTTCACCGATTGCTATCACGTCTCTTCGAAATTCTGTGCTTTCATCTGTTCCATTTATGATCTTTGCAACCTCGACTATACTATTCTTTGAGTATTTTAAGTAGAAAGTGAAGTTGTCCATTTTTGCCTCTTTTACCTTACCAGTAGTTGCGTTTTTTGCAGCTTCCAAAAACCTTAGAGAATAATGTATATAGCTTTTACGTGCTTCTTTCAGATTAGCTTTGTGGTCTTTAAACTTCTCTAGTTTATCAATTACAATTATACTACTTAAAGTTTCAAATACTGCACCTCTTTTTACCAAATTACATACTATGCGACTAGCAACTTCTATGTCCCTTTCAACTTGAAAAATCTTTAATTTACTAATTCTTCTTATTACATAATCTGTAAAATTATACTTACTCTCATAAGTATTTTCATATATATTTCCCTTACAAGTAAGATTGAACCTTACCCTAGATTTTATAGCTTCATTTACAAATCTTTAACAAAAGATTTGAGTAATCTACAATCAATTAAAGAGGAGCCGATTTATGCAACAATTCCTAAAGAACATATAGAAGCAAAAAGAGAAAATAGGAAGAAACAACAACTTCAATCTCTTGCACCACCAAAACCACCAAGAGTACCACCAGTACCAGAGAAAATGTTTACTATCAATCAAAAAATTAGACAAGAACCGAAAAAAGATAAACCTGCAGTACCACCAAAGCCTAAAGATTTAGACGAAAAAGTAAGCACAGAGCAAAAAATAGTAGTGGAAAAATTAGCTGAGAGTAAACCTACACTACCACTAAAATCTGAAAATCAAGATGGTAAAGAATCAGCAAAAAAAGCTGATGGACCAAAAGTACTAGTAGTTGCTATGAAAAAAGAAGTGACTCGCGAGAGTAGTAAAGTAAAGGCATTAAAAGAAAGATTTGAGCAAAATCAAGTAAAGAACGTGTTGCCTGCTGAAAACAAAACTGCTTCAGTAACACAAACGGATATCAGTGTGAAGAGAAAACAATCTCGTTCATTTCCAGTAGGGAATAAAAAATCTTCGATCAACCATCTTGCCAGCAAAAATTTACCTTCCACGAATGTAAGTGTAAAAGAAATGGTTGAAAAATTTGAAGGAAGAAAAGGTGAAAGATAGTAATATTTTGGTATTTCCCTATTCATGAAAATTAGCTCTTATCATAACATTTTTACAGCCATAAGAGGAAGTTTTTATAGGATTGGGGCTAAAGAAAACTTGCATGTAAATGTATCAAGGTATAAAATTGTAGATATTGAAAATGAATAGGTTAGTTATGAATCTTGTAACAAAATCCGCTATCGATTTTACTGCTTCGGCTGTTCTTGCTAGTGGAAAAATAGTTGATGATTTCTGTTTAAGTAAACATATAAAGGATAAGTATGCTGTCCTTTTTTTCTATCCACTTGATTTTACTTTTGTCTGTCCAACTGAGTTGATATCATTTAGCAACAAAATAGAAGATTTTTCAAAACGTGATGTTGAAGTGATAGGAATAAGTATAGATTCAAAATTTTCACACTATAAATGGCGAAACACTCCAGTTAATGATGGTGGTATTGGAGAGGTTAGCTACAATTTAGTGTCTGATATCAAAAAGTCTATATCAAGAGACTATGGGGTCTTATATGACGACTCAATTGCACTAAGAGCAACTTTTGTTATTGATGATAAATTTGTTGTACGTCATCAATCGATAAATGATTTTCCTTTGGGACGTAATGTCGATGAGTTTATTAGAATTATTGATGCAATAAAACATAATGAAGAGCATGGTGAAGTATGTCCAGCAGGGTGGAAAAAAGGTAAGCCAGCAATGCAGGCAAGTGATGAAGGAGTGGCTGATTATCTAAACTCACACAGTGCAGAATTATAAATTGAGTACAAAAGTTCTTATTATTGGATCTGGAGTAGCGGGTTATGCTGCTGCTATATATGCAGCACGTGCAAATTTAGAGCCAATTGTAGTAACAGGAATGCAACCTGGTGGTCAGCTTACAATTACTACGGATGTTGAAAACTATCCAGGTTTTATTTCTATACAAGGTCCAGAACTCATGGAACAGAAGAGGTTGCATGCGGAGAAGGTGGGGGCAAGGGTAATAAATGACGAAATAAAAAGTGTTGAACAACTTGAGGATTCTAATGAATATAGATTTAGATCTTGTGGTAATGCTAGTGACTACTATTCGAATGCAATTATAATCGCAGCTGGTGCGCAAGCGAGGTGGCTTGGCCTGGAGAGTGAAAAGAAATTTCAAGGTTATGGGGTTTCAGCATGATGCGCAACTTGTGATGGTGCATTTTTTAGAAATAAAGTTGTAGCTGTGGTTGGTGGTGGAAATACTGCTGTTGAAGAAGCAATATTTTTAACTCGATTTGCTAAGGAAGTTATACTGATACACAGGCGTGATAAGTTAAGAGCAGAGAAAGTAATGCAAGACAGGCTCTTTAAAAATGATAAGATAAAGGTAATATGGAATCATACCGTAGAGCAGATTCTTGGAGAAGAAAATCCTAAAAAAGTTACTGGCATTACAATTAAATCGACAGACATCAATAAAACCCAGGAATTGAAAGTAGATGGAGTGTTCATTGCAATTGGGCATGCACCAAATACAGGTATTTTTAAGGGCTTTGTTGAAATGGATCAGCAAGGTTATATAATTACGAAACCTGGAACAACTCTAACCAGTAGGGCAGGGGTGTTTGCTGCTGGTGATGTTCAAGATAAGGTATATCGCCAGGCAGTAGTTGCAGCAGGTACAGGGTGCATGGCTGCACTTGATGCAGAAAAATTTTTGGAATCATAATTAGTTCTAAAATTTTTAACTAAATTACTTGCAATCTTCTTTGTTTTTTTATAATTATGTTAATAAATTATAGATTGAGGAGAATTTAGTATGCTTTCGAGAAGTAATGTAGGTTTTAGAAGAAGTATTGTTAATGATACAGGATTACGAGCTCAAAATCAAACAACTTCAGGACAATCAACAACAAAATTATTTAAAGCTATTGATGAAGAAAATCTAGGAGATTTTGAGCGAGCTCTGACAGAAGGTGCGAATGTTAATGCGTTTAATGAAGAAGGCATGACACCTTTGATGTCTATTGCTAGCATTTACATAGCTAGCAATAATCAGCCTGCATTAGAAGAAATGGCTAAACTGCTGATACAAAAAAGAAGTATCAATATTAACGCTCAAAGTAAGCAACCTGTTTATAAAGAAATACAAAAGAAAGATCGATTTGGGCGTCTGTTATATTTATTTCGCGGTGAGGAAGTGGCAGAAACGCGACCGTCTTATTATATATATTGTAACAGTGGTCAACCTGTAGATAACATCGATGATCAAGGTATACGTAGATATTTCAGTTACGAATATGACGGTGTAAAGGAGAATGTAAGAACATCCGAGATACAAAAAAATACTGCCTTACATATTTCTTGCCAGGTTGGAGCTAGAGATATAGTGAAAATATTGCTCACGCACCCAGATATAAAAATTGATATTAAAAATTGTCAAAATAAAGCTCCTACAGATCTTATTGCAAGAGGATTTGAGAACATAATAAAATTAGAATTTGAAAAAGCACGAAAAGGAAAAGAATTATTGAATGCTCTTTCTGGTAGAAATATTGACCAAGCAAAAAGACTATTGAATCAATATTTCAACCCTAATTGCTGGCAAAGAAATTTCAATGAAGAAATAGAAACGCTGCTTAGCCTGATTATCAAATCATGTTTACAAGGAATAACACAAGATAACGAGGAAGTATTGACTAAACTTTTAAAACATAAGGAGCTAGATTTTAGTCAAATAAAACCAATACCAGCTATAGAACGAAATCAATGGGTAAAGCAAATAATTGAACGAACTATTAAAGAGCAATTAACTGATACTATTGATAAAAAAGATTTGGATGGTGTGAAAGAATTAGTGAAAGATAACTGTTTCATAAATCATGCAATTGTTACTGCTGCGTTGAGGAATGTTCATAATCCAATCGAATCTATTAAAAATTATCTAATTGAGAAATTTCCTGCAACTGTAGAACAGTCTTCAGCAAATGCACATAATGTTGCTCCGGAAATAAACGATGAGTTTATTGCTCAAGAATTGCAGCGACTTGAAAACCTGGAAGGTGAACTTGAAAGAACAAAATCTCAACTTGCAGAAAAAGAGCAAGAGCTGAATAGGGTCGTAGATGAAAGAACAAGAGACACTGACAAAATTTCACAGTTAGAAAGGGATTTAAGGCAAGAGAGATTAAAACTTCAAGCTCAAAATCAAGACTTAAAGAACAAAAACAGAAAACTTTCAGAAGCAAGCATTTATAATAGAAGGCAAAGTAACTATTCCTCTGCTTCTTTTGTGTTATTTGGAGCGTTTGCTGTTGGTGCATGTTTAACAATATCGAATTTAGAAATATGTATTTCACTTGCTGTAGCTGCATTTGTCTTCCTTACAATTGGATGCTACTGTTCATATAAAGCAAGTACAGTACTGAGTGATGTGATAAGCACTGAGCTTGGTAATGTTATCTGTTTAGGATGAAGTTAAGGTTTTTACTTCTTGTCTAAACTCTTCTGAAAATTTTTGTACATACTGAAAATACCTTGATAATTCGAGTGAATGTAAACCTGAGTGGTTTCAAGACTGAAATAGTTGTTGTAAACTTGCTTCTATTATCTTTTAGTTCAAGAAATTAAAAGTTTAACGATGAGAATTATAATTACAGACCAAAGTAAAAAGTAGGCTTTTCCATTTGATCTATTTTTCACTTGTAATTTTTTGTCAGCTATTAGGTTTAATTTTTCTATAAGGCTAAATATTCCCTGAATTGCTTTTATGGGATAAGAGCTTTTAATTTTTTCCCTATACCCTATTTTACTTTCATGTTGATTGTTTATCCATGTTTCAACTACTTTCCACATATTGATTTCTGGATAGACTTTCCTACATGTTCCTTCTAATAAAATCATAGTTTTCTGCAGCAATAACAATTGTGTTTGAACTTTCATATCAAAATCACCAGTTATTTTTAATAGCTGAGTAAGTAATCGAGCAAATGAAATCTTCTGTATAGGCTGTCCAACAATGGGTTCACCTATTGCTCTGCAAGCTGTAACAAAATTTCTATGCTGTGATGGAACATAACCGGCTCTAAAGTGCATTTTTGCAACGTGATCATAATCCCTATTTAAAAAGCCTTTGAGTATCTCTATAACGTAATAGCATGTCTCACGATCTATTCTACCCATGATTCCACAATCCAGGGCAATAATATTGTTATTACTATCGATCATTAAATTTCCAGGATGCATATCAGCATGAAAAAAACAATCCCTATATACCTGATTACAAAAAGATTCTATAAGATTGATAGCTATTTGCTTGCGGTTATTCAGCTTTTCAACTTCGTATATTGGTATAGCTTCCATCCATTCTAATGTTAAAACCTTTTTTGAAGTTCTACTCCAATCTATTTCAGGTACGTAGAAACCTCTGTCATGTTTAGTATTTTCCTTCAGTTCCGAAGAGTGGGCAGCCTCAAAACGTAGATCTAACTCTAATCGGCAAATTTCAGCAAAAGTTTTGACTAATTCAACTGGCTTCAGCCTTTTTGATTGTTCACTAAATTTTTCTGCAATTTCTGCAAGCCAAGAAAGCATTTTTATATCCCTTGAGAATGTTTTCTCAATATTTGGCCTCAAAACCTTTACAGCAACTTCCTTACCCTCAATTGTAACTGCTCTATGCACCTGAGAAATTGATGCTGCCTGATAGATTGAGAGTTGAGTTGAATTAAAATGTGGTTTGACACAGTTTATTTAACACTCCCTGAATTGGTGGATAAGCCAATAAATAGAGATTTAACACTCCCGTATAAGGTAAATTAATCTTTTCTTCATCATTTATTTTGACAGTTACAAGCTTATTTTTACCATCACAAAAAGCACCTCCCGGCTCTAAATTAAAATGCATCTTAACCCTCCTGGTTTCTATATCTTAATATATATTAACTATCATAATCCCCGACCATAAGCTCTTGCATTTACTTTTAGTAGCTGATTTCTATTAACTTCTTCTACAAAGCTAGATGGATTTTCCATTGTACAATCTGACTTTCTAATAGTCTTACCTAACTCTTTAAAAGCACTACTATTTCTTTCGAAATACCCATTTTCTATAGCTGTCAAAACACTTTCTCCACCTAACAGACAACTCTGCCCTAAACTTGATTTATTCTCTAACTTGTTAAATCTTACTTCATCGACAAGCCTCACTTCTATTTTATTACTATCTTTCTCACTAGGACATAGATGAATACTGATCTCTCCTACTTCAGTGGTAAAAGACATTTCAATGATATCTCCCGAGAACTCTGTATAATTTCTCCTTCCTCCTATATTTTCAACTCTAATTATACTGTTTCCAACTTGAAGTATACCAATGTTTAGATTTAAATCTTTAACTTTTTGATTATTTAATATCCTTGCAACTTCAACAATACTATTTTGTGGATAATCTATGCAAAAATATCCATTATCTATTTCTAGTTCAAAGTAATATTCATCAATTTGCTCACTTTTATTCATAATACTTTCAAGTACTAATTCCTTAAGCTTTGAAAGGTTTTCGGATCGTTTACTCAAAGTGTCTACATCTGAACAAATTATGTTCACAAAATCTTCATGCTCTTCGTCGCTCGATCTATTTAAAGATGCACCTTCTGATATTATCTGCAATATCTTTTTTTTGTCTAAAAATTCATGAATTCGAGTAGTATCGTAAGAAAGATATAGCTTTTGCAATGTATCAGCTATACGATCTACCAAGGATATATCAGATTTATATGGAAAAGAGAACATTATTCCTTGTTCCAGTGCTTCACTTATAACTTTATCAAATTCTTTTTCGCACTTCTCATAATCTTCGTCGTTACCACGGTTATTCAAAACATTCAGGTCATCATGGATCTTATCTATTTTTTGCCAAATACTTTCATACTTTTTTATCTCTATTGCATTTAATTTTATTTTTGCTAAAGAAAAAGAATCTTCTTTGCGCATTATGTTTGTATCGTAGAATAGTTGACTGTAACGCCTACCAAAACTTTCATCATAATCAGGGCAAGGGCTAACGTTGTCTTCATCGTTACTTTCACTATCGGTTCCATTCCATACTCCAATCTCGTAGTCAGTATTTTCAGGTTTTTTATCTTCACTTGTTCGATAATCTTCTGCTTTTCCATATAGCCGAGTTGATTCTTGATCATCGCTACTTTCATTATCAGCTTCATTCCATACTCCAATCTCGAAATCGATATTTTCAAGGTTTTTATCTTCACTTGTTTTATCATATTGATTATTTTCTCCTTCTCTACATAGCCAGGTTGGTTCTTGATCATCATTATCTTTAATACACCTGGTTTCCACTTCAGGTATAGACTGAGTTCTCGCTATTTCTTTTCTTACGTTTTCTTTGTTTATTTCATCTGCAAGAGACACTTCATTACTAATATAGAAATTTTTCTGTTTTAAACTCTCGTTTTCCTTATGCAGGCTACTGAATTCTGCAAATAGCTCTTTATACTCTGATAAATAAATACAAAATTGATCTCTTATATCATTAAGTTCCTTCTTTTTTTCTAGTATCTGATTTTCATAATTACCTCTCAAATCCTCTATACTGTTTATCAGCACTGTACTTTCTTTTCTTACTCTATTTAACTCATCTTCAGTCAAAACCAGTTTTTGCTGTAACTCTTCATTTATTTTATCTGTTAACTGAATTTCATTCTTTGCCTCTTTTAATTGGTTATTTAAGTTCTTAATTACATCACTTTTGTTCTGAGTTTCTAATAATAATATTTCTACTTTCTGTTTTAGCTGTTCGATGTCTTGATCATTTTCAGTTAAACTTCTTGTACTTTTTTGTAATTTAACTTCAAGCTTTTTAATTTTCCCTTCTAGGGTTTGCATTTCTCTGGTAAGTTCACTTACTTCTTCGTAATACTCTTCTGCTCTTTCCTTATAGTGTCTGTGTAACTCTACTTTTTGTTTAAGATCAAAATTTTCTTGTTGTAGATTTTCTATTTTACTTTTCAAACTATCTATTGCTTGATTTTCTTCATTGCTAATCTCAAATTCCTCTTCAGGAAAATCTTCAAATTCACAAGATGAATTGCCTTCAAGGTCGTTACTACCAAATAAATTATATTGTACTACCTGCTTTAAACTAAACATACCTATACCCTCTACTAAAATAAATAGATGATATATTGTATATCCTATATATCATAAATTCAATTGATTTAGACATAATTTGTTTACTAATTATTATTGTGAATTTTTATAGAATAGATTTAGGTGTAAAATATTATGATACCATTAAAGTAGATGGATAAAGCACAGTCTTTTTGAGAGGATAAATTTAATGAAAAGACCATACTAATTAGTGTTATAAGGAATTTGATCATTTACTCTTTCCAAAAATCACAAGAAAGTACCTACCTTCGTGAGAACAATTTAAATAAAAGCGGCGTTGTGTAAATAAGAATGTGAAATTGTTGTAACAAAGTTATACAAAACAGTTCGTATGTAAACATAGCTAAAGTAGGTTAATATAGTTGGTTTTAGCGTACAGTGAAATCACCATATAAAAAAGTTCCTATGTATTACGTGGTAGACCA
>NZ_CP016430.1:1204895-1284604 GCF_003999585.1 Wolbachia endosymbiont of Bemisia tabaci
ATGGCCGATTAGGATGCCTTCTTGTCTACCTTTATGAGTAGCATTATCGAGTTTTTGAGCAAGGACAGCCTGTTCATCACGAATACGTTTGATCTCTTGTTCGTAGGCTATAAATTCTTTTTCTGACCAGTTGAACCTATTTAGTTCTTCATATGCTCTTTCAATTATTAGATCACTTCCTATTATTCTCTCTAGCTCTTCTTCACTAGTTTCATCTGCATATCTAAAGAAGTAGACCCATTTTTCAACTATACTTGAAAGCTGATCTTCTTTGGTTTTTGGAAATTTAGGTAACTCAATAAATATAAAGTAAAAATCTTTTAGATCATGCTCATTAGTATCTTCATCGCGAATAGTATGCTTTGATTTGTACTCAGACTTATCAGGAAATAAAATACAGTCTGCTATAGCAATAAAGATAATTTCCTTAAGGTCATGATATTGATCGCCTTTATCAGCCTGTCTTGAATAGGCTTTAGCAGCATAGTATTGAGCACGTTTTTCAAAGCCCTTAGTTTTAGCGACCTGGTCAGGTAAGGAAGCAGTATTACTACTACCCCCTCCCTTAGAAACGCAGCATGCAGGTTTCCCCACACTACGCTTGAGCCCCTTATCTAAGTTCTTCTTTTCTAGAACCGGCTTGTCCTTCATGATTCCTCAGGAAACATCATTCTTAATGGTGACACCAACAGTAGAGAACCTTCTCTTGAGAAAGAGCTTGCTAACATTCTTGTTCGTTTCACTCTCTCATCAAAATACTTTTTCCATTTTAAGTCAAGGGGATTTGCATCCGCTCTGATTTTAACATGTCGTCTGATAGGTATATCAATCAGCTTAAGCAGTCTTAAATACCGTATCTCTTTTGGTTTGTTCTTGCATATGGGTGCAGCAAAGACCCATTGGCGTTGACCCATTACTTTGAAGTAACGATTCTTTATCCAACGTAATCCTTTACGAGGATGTCTTTTCTTTGCCCATTTCCATAAACTATGCCAAATTTCATTGTCGATTTTTCTAAACGCTTTTTTAGCACACACATGGTGATAGTAATTTCCCCATCCTCTCAGTAGAGAGTTAAGTGACTTAATTACTATAGCCTGAGTGTTTGCTATATTTGCTTTTATCAATGTACGTGCTTTATTAAGAAGTTTTTTAATACTTTCTTTAGAAGGTTTAATAATTAACTTCTTATTATATCTACGTACATTACAACCAAGAAAGTCAAACCCTGTTGTAATAAATGTAATCTTTGTCTTCTCTTCTGACAGAGCTAAACCTCTCTCATGAAGGAAAGATGATACTAATGGCTTAACTTCATTTTCCAGTAGTTCACATGTAAAACCTGAAATAATAAGGAGAGTAGACCAGCGGAACTTCCCCACCAGTCTCTCGCAGAACTGTACGGAAACCTCTCGGTTTATACAGCTCCCATTATTTAGCCCTTTGATCCTAACCCAAGTGTCCAATGATAGAAAATATTTGGAGACCTCTTTCTCACTTTTCCTAGAAATTGCTTTGCTAGTCTTCCATGATCTCGTCTCTTACTTTATTAAGATAGTTGTTATCTCATCTTTGCTTGCTTGTTTTTGGTTATATAAAAATTTTGACTTAGGAGTATTTTTATCATTTAGGTACAGCACATTCACCATTACCTCCTTTATCACATCAACTGGCTATGTAATGTGCAACTACTTGAATTGGAGCTTTATTTCAGTCTTAGCTTTCTTTTTAGCCTTTATTGGTGGATGTGGTGGTTCTGCTAGTGGTGGAATCAAAATCTTCCGTTTAGTCATTTTTCTAAAATCTATAAGGAATTACTTTAGCTCTTTATTAAATCCAAGTGAAAGCGATAGAGTAAAACTCAATGGTAAAATACTGGAAAATGATGAAGTTCAATCCGTCTTTACGTTTTTTGCGATTTACATGTTAACGTTCACTATATCATCAATAATGATGTCTTACTTGAGCAATGCGGACTTTATAACTAGCATCAGCTCTGTTTCTGCAATGCTTACAAATTCTGGCCCAGGATTTAGTAACCTAATAGGTCCTTCAGGTAATTATTCCTCCTTTAGTGGTGGAGTAAAGCTATTTCTATCGTTTTTGATGCTGCTTGGCAGGCTTGAAATATTGCCAATTTATTTTTGTATAGGTAGTTTATACTGGAAACTTTGCCATTCCAGAGTGTAACGCTAATTCAGGTTTACATTTAAATTCTATTACATATTATTATAAGTATTACAAAACTTTAAAGGACAATTATGGCAGTTATGCCAGATAAATGGATAAGGGAAAAGGCTGAAAACTCTAGAATGATAGAGCCTTTTGTGAATCATAAAAGCAGTAAGGGTGTTGTATCTTTCGGATTATCATCTTATGGCTATGATGCAAGAGTTAGTAATAAGTTTAAGATTTTTACTAATGTTAATTCAGCTATTGTAGACCCCAAGAATTTTTCTGAGAATAGTTTCATAGATAAGGAAACAGATGTATGTATAATTCCACCAAATAGTTTTGTACTTGCCAGCACAGTGGAGTATTTTCGTATACCAAGGAATGTACTGGTAATTTGTGTTGGTAAGTCAACTTATGCAAGGTGTGGTATTATAGTAAACGTTACTCCCTTAGAACCTGGATGGGAAGGTCACGTCACACTTGAATTCTCGAACACCACTCCACTTCCTGCAAAAATTTACGCTAATGAAGGCGCATGCCAATTTGTGTTTTTAAGCGGCGAAAGTGAATGCGAGAAATCATATGATGATATGAAAGGAAAATATATGAACCAACATGGTATCACTTTGCCGTTAGTTAAGTGATTACTTTAGATGCATTTCTTTATTAATTGATAGCCTTTCAAGCCGCTAATACTGATTGCATTTGCCTAGTTACAAAAATAATGTCTGTGCTAAAACATGCTCATATATAGCTCTTTTTCTAATAGTTCGAATAGCTGGATATTCTTTCTGGCTCAATTTTTTATAACAAACCAATGGTTTGATTAAAATCAGGAGAATGTGTAGGCAGATATATAACTTCAGCACCGACACTTTTAACAAATTCACTTTTTTTCTATGAAAAGTTGCATTATCCAAAATCACCCAGCAAAAAGTTTGAACTAGCTATTAAAAACGTCTGTATCGCAGTAGCCTTCAAAAATCATAGGCGCCATAATTTTTCCCTTATTCAAAGCTGCAATCATACTAATACGCTGACTTTTGTGTTATCAATTCCAGATTAGTCGATATATACAAGAATTTCAGTGTTTTTTGTTGCTATGAGTTTTTTAAGCTCAGCACGTTTTTTCTGCGTCCTTAAATAGTCCTAATTTTAATTTGTTTTAAGTTTAAAGTCTTTCGTTAGGTTTGCAGAATACATTTCCTTATTATCTTGGTTATAGAAAGTAAATTTGTGATCGTCTAAACCTAATATTGCAAAGCCAAAGCCGAAAAAGTTTCTAACTTCGTGTGCTAAGTAATTTCTACTATTTGGATAGTTAAATTCTACGTTTTGATAAACAGGTTCTTGATCTTGAGCGTGTAATAATGCACCGCCGTTTCCAACTATAATCTGATCTGGAACATTATCCATTAATAAAATCTGGGCTATATGAATGTGGCCAGAAACTATGGTAGTAACATTGCTTGGAAATTTATCTCCAAAAGCTTCAATTTGTGTAAGATTACCATGGCTTTTTAATGTCAAAAATTCTTTTTTTGGAGATCTCCAAAGTGGTTTATGAGTCAAAAACCACGTGGGCTTATCTTGTATCAATTTATCAAACTGCCTCTCAAAAGCATCAACTGTGCTTTGGGTTGTAAAAATTTCCTCACCGGATGAAGAGTCGAAGATAAAAAACTTCATCGGCCCAGCATCTAAGAACCAACTGGAAATAAGATCTTCACATTTTTGAGGGGAAAAGGGGTATGAATCTAAATATCTGAACCATCCTTCATAAGCTCTATTACAACTCTCATGATTTCCACGAACAAAAAGAAAAGGAGATTGTATTAAAATATCTTTTGCAGGCTCAAACCAATCAGCGTACCAAGCTTCTTTGCTATATCCATAAATATCGCCGCACTTTTTTGTGTTTCTACATTTTGTTTGTCTATAATGATAATCACCAACATGGATAATTAAATCTGGTTTATGAAAAGCGATTGAATCTAAATTTTTTTTCAAAGGCCAGCTATCTACAGAATTACATTCTTGCTGAAATAACATATTTATTCTACATCCTGTATCGCCAATGAAGGCAATTTTGCTGATCTTTTCCGCTAATACGGGAACTTTTATATTGTCAATACTAATGTTTTGAGCATTTGTTTCTACTATCAGTTCACAAACTGTTTCGGTATTGTTAATTGAGCTGCGACTTAGCATTTCTACTTCCTTATTATCGACGTAAGCAATGGGACACATGTTATTGTCTATAATCGCACGTATGCTTAATTTATTTTCTGGAATGATTTGAGACCATGTGTACAATATTTGTGCATGAGTGGAGTGAAAGCTAATTGTAAGAGATAGAATTAAAAAAATGAAGATATTAGCTACTTTCATTTGTATAAAGACCTAAATTAAGAATTAGTATTAAGATTATCTTAAATGATTAAAGTTTGTAACCATAAAATTCATAGTTAAATTATACAGGCATTTCCTAAATTATCCTAGTATCAGATTGACACTTTAGATGAAAAACCCTAAAATGATTAAGTAATTTAAAGTAATTATATATAAACTAGAATAAAGTGCGGTCGTGGTGGAATTGGTAGACACGCAGCGTTGAGGTCGCTGTGGCTCACAAAGCCTTGGAAGTTCAAGTCTTCTCGACCGCACCAAGTTGTTTGGTGTAGGTGAAATGTTTATAGGAAATCAAAGTAGAAATAAAGTAGAAAGGGCCATCAGTGAAGTCAGGCGTGGTCTTCCAATTTTAATATATGATGATGAAAATAACTATCTATTGCTTGCTGCTGCTGAAACTTTAGAAAAAAATTTATTTAGTCAATATAAGCTTATATCAGGTAATGTGTATGTTACTTTGACTGCAAGTAAGGTAAAATACATATGTCAGAGTAAAGAACATAGTAGCAAACGTCTGTTGATAAGCAATTTTGATGAACTGCTCCATTTAATAAACTGTTCAAAGGAAGGTAGCATAAAAGAGTTGCAATGCTCAAAGACAATAGATGCGTATGCTGTTGCCTTGCTTAAGTTCTCAGAATTATTGCCATACGCGTTAGTGGCTGATATGACGTTTGAGAATAAACATGAAATGCGAAATTGGTGTGAAGAAAATGACATTATTGTACTAAATACGTTACTTGTGAATGATTTTCAACAAAATCATAGTGTGTATGAAGTGTGCAAAACATCATTATTTTTAAAACAGACTCAAGAAGTAGATATCATATCTTATAGAACCAAAAGTGGCGGAAGAGAACATTATGCAATTATCATTGGCAATCCAGATAAAGATAATGAGCCATTAGTGAGAATTCATTCTGCATGCTATACAGGAGACTTATTAGACAGCTTATCATGTGATTGCAGAAGCCAGTTACATCAAGCGATTCAAATAATGACCGACTTTGGGAATGGCATTATATTATACTTGATGCAAGATGGGAGAGGCATTGGTTTAACTAATAAGTTAAGAGCATACAGTATGCAAAGAAAATATAATCTTGATACTGTTGATGCAAATAGAGTATTGGGTTTTGAAGATGATGAAAGGAGCTTTGCTGTTGCAGCTAAAATACTTAAGAAATTGAACATTAACAAAATACAATTACTTACAAACAATGGTAGAAAGTTATCAGAGTTGAAAAATAACGGTATAGAAGTTACAAAGTGTGTACCACTTATTATGGAACGCAATGAATATAATGATTCATATATGGAAACAAAATTTGGCAAGTTAGGCCATGGATTAAGGGTTTATTAGCTTTTTTGTTATAACTACTTTGTTAGCTTGCTATGTTAATTAATATAAGTTAAGATTTTTAAGAATATTGAGATGCTGAAATTTTTAAAACAAGAAAAAAGTAATGAGTCATTGGATAAGGATATAAATTGGAATTCAAGTCGCTATAGCACAGTTGTTGCTCAGAGAAATACTTTACTTTTATTTACATTAATATTACTAGTTGCAATTTCTATAAGCATATTAGCTATATTTAAAATTAGCACAAGTAGCACTATTGAGCCATTCGTTATAGAAATTGATAAAAAGTCAGGCATAGTGCAATTGGTTGATCCTGTTACAGTAAAACAATATTCTGCAAATGAAACGCTGAACGATTATTTTATTTCAGAGTATATAAAAGCAAGGGAGGTTTTTGACCCATATAATTATAATTATAATTATTATACAAAAGTAAGGTTGTTTTCTTCGCCTAGTGTATATAGTGAATTTAGCAATTATATAAAATCGCAGAATATGAATGACCTTTTTAATTTATATTCAGATGCTAAAGGTGAGTTGAAAATTCGTTCAATTCAAAAATTAGGTAATGATGCTCTTCAAGTGAGATTTTCTATAGAATTTACACGAAAAGATGGAAATTCCTCAAGGAAAAATAAGATAGTTGTGATGTCGTATAAATATGCATCGCTTGAAATGAATGATCAGCAAAGATATATTAACCCGTTAGGGTTTCAAGTTATTTCATATAGAGTAGATGATGAATATGTGTAGGATATTGTTAGTTTTAGCTTTACTAATAAGTGGCAACTTAAATGCATCTATTAATAATAAACCTATTTCTGTAGATAGTAGAATAAAGACTTTTGTATATAGCCCTAATGAGGTGTTTACAGTAATTTTTAGTCAAGGTTACTATTCTTATATTGAGTTTGCAGAAGGGGAAAAAGTCAAAAATATTGCTGTTGGTGATGCATCAAGTTGGAAAATTAATCCTTATGATAATAAACTGCTTGTCATGCCATTTGAAGTCAGTAGTCGCACTAACATGATTATTACGACAACTAAAAAGAGAAATTACATTTTTGATCTAATTTCAAGACCAAATTACGATAAATACCCAGATACTGATGCTAAAAAAGTGGATCATGATTATTCCGTTGAAAAGGATATATCTTACGTAATACGTTTTTATTATCCTCAAGAAGAAGATGAATTTGATGTTGATTTAGATGAGGTTTCTTTACCTACTCAAATGCAATACATTACAGAAAATCCAGAAAAAATAATACAAGAAAATAATACGAGGTACAACTATACATATATTGATGAAGGTGGTAACGTAGATATAGTTCCAATTGAGTTATTCGATGATGGTTATTTAACCTATTTAAAGTTTAGAAATAGTAATAAAATTCCTCAGATTTTTATAGAAGAGAATCCTGTAAAAGGCTGTTATTTGATGATTATGTTGTAATAAAAGGAGTACATAAAAAGCTATTAATGCGTTATGAAGGTAGTGAAGTTGAAGTTATAAATAGGTCACTTTAGTTGTGGTACATATAATATGAGTAAAGAAAGGCATAATAGTGTAGAAGATGAATCAGAGATAGAAAGCAAGGTAGTAACAGTTGGCTCTAATCAAGGTTATAAGGCATTGATGATAGTTATGGTGGCGCTCTTAGTTGGTGGAGTGTACTATCTTTATTTTAGTCCTTCTAATAAAGAGGGTCCAGAGATTGTTAAAAAAGAGGAAACAAAGCAAAACATTCAAGAATTGAAAGGAAAGTTAGAACAAGTTCCAGATAATGTAGTAGTTTCCGAGAGGATAGCAACTGATCTCTTGCCACCCTTACCTCCTCTTCCTATTCCACAAGTCATACCAGAAGTAAAACAAATCAAAAAAGAGGAAGTGACAAAAAAAGAAGAGCAACTAAAAGAAATTCCCTTGTCAAATATACCTGTTTTACCAAAGCAAAATTTTCCTTCTGGTAATGTTATTAGCAATTTGCCTACTTCATTTCCTACAATAGGGGGTGGCGGTTATCCTAGAGAAAGACGTAGTGCACAAATGTTAGCAATTTCAGGTAGTAGCGGGAAAGATAAAGCTACAGATGCTGTTTTATCCAATACCTCAGCACAATCGAGCAAAGCTACCAAAGCTGGAAAGCTTGGTTTAATGATTATTCAAGGTAAAGTTATTGACGCTATTCTTGAAACTGCAATAAGTTCTGACTTACAAGGAATGCTCCGTGCTGTTGTTAGTAGAGACGTTTATGCAGAAACTGGTGATACAATTTTAATACCAAAAGGTTCAAGGTTAATAGGTGGTTATTCATTCGACTCAAATGTTGCAAAAGCCCGCGTGAACATAAATTGGAATAGGATCATTCTTCCTCATGGTATAGATGTTGCTATTGCATCATCTGGTACCGATGAGCTTGGAAGGGCAGGGATAGCTGGAATAGTTGATAATAAAATAGCAAGTGCATTATTCTCTTCAGTGGCACTTGCTGGTGTTTCGATTGGTTCAGCTGTTGTAGGACAAAAAGCCTCTAATCTTATCGATGCGCTAACTGCCATGGATGCAGTGAAGTCTATTACTGCAACTGAAATAGATATTTCTTCTCTCAAAGGGGCTATTGTTGAGAGATTGGAGAATTCTATCAAAACTGAAGTTGGGAAGGTAGGAGACGAAAAATGGAAATTGGGTATTAGGGCTATTGAAAAAATTCGAAATGCTAAAAGTGATCAGGATTTGCTGAGAATAATAAAGGAAGAAATAGTAAGTGTGATAAAAAGTTCTGGAGCTAGTGGAGTTGATACAATTACTAGTGATAATATCGGTATAACTTTAGGCGATGTACGTCAACTGTTGAGGCAAACTCAGGAAAAAAGCAAATCTGTTTATGATGAAGCAATTGGGAAGTCAATCAATGATTTTTCCAAAGACATGCGAGATATAGTTGATAGGAGTGTAGATAAAAAACCAACTATTTATGTTAATCAAGGAACTGCATTGAAAGTATTTGTTAACCAAGATATAGTATTTCCTCCACAGTCAATATTAAATAACTGAAATGAACTATGCTGCACTTGATACATACTTGGAGCCATTACAAGGGATATTTCAAGAGGAAGGTGTAAATGAAATATCAATAAATAAACCGAAGGAAGTATGGATTGAAAATCGCGGTGAAATAAGATGCGAAAAGTTAGAAATATTTGATCTTAATCATTTAAAATCTCTTAGCAGGTTGATTGCTCAAGCTACAGAACAAAAACTGAGCGAAGAGACACCGCTGCTTTCAGCTACATTACCAAATGGTTATCGTATACAGATAGTGTTTCCTCCAGCATGTGAGCCTGATAAAGTAGTCATTTCAATTCGTAAACCTTCTTCTATGCAATTGGCATTGGATGATTATGAAAAAATGGGGGCTTTTTCTAACACTGTTATAGGAGTGACCGATAATCCAGTAGATCGTCACCTAGATTTGCTACTGAAACAAAAAAAAATAAAAGAGTTTTTAGAATATGCTGTAATAAGTAAGAAAAATATCATAATTAGTGGTGGAACTTCCACTGGTAAAACCACTTTTACTAATGCTACTTTGCGTGCTATTCCATCTGAAGAAAGAATTATTACTGTTGAAGATGCAAGAGAGATAGTTTTGAATGATCATCCGAATAAAGTCCATTTAATTGCTTCTAAAGGAGGAGGTCAGGGTAGGGCAAAAGTGACCACTCAGGATCTGATAGAGGCATGTTTACGTTTAAGACCAGATAGAATAATAGTTGGTGAGCTGCGTGGAGCAGAAGCTTTTAGTTTTCTTAGAGCAATAAACACTGGCCACCCAGGGTCAATATCAACTCTTCATGCGGATAGTCCGGCAATGGCTCTTGAGCAAATAAAACTTATGGTTATGCAAGCAAATCTTGGCATTCCCCCAGATCAGATCATACCATACATTAGAAATGTAATTGACATTGTTATTCAACTCAAAAGGACCATTGGTGGAAAAAGAAGCATTTCTGAAATATTATTTACTAGATCTTCAAATGAAAATACTTAAATTTATACGTAAGTTAAGAAAAAGTAGTTTATGAGTAATGGAAATCACCTACGCAATATTCTCATAGGAGGTGTAGTATCTTTTAGCATACTTGAATTTTGCTTCTATTTGTCTGGTATATTATTCTACCTGTTTGTTGACGGTCCAGATGGTGTAGATTTTAGAGCAATTAATCCTAGCTTGACACCTTTTCCTCAAGCTCTCTGGCCGACAATTTTTGATCATATACAATATTGTTGGCATCATCCAGAGTTATATAGCTTTGAGCTCAAAATTAAATTAGTTGTATCTTCTGTACTGCCTCAAATTGTTTTGATGATTATTTTGTGGAATGTGAGAGAAAGACTAATTGAGTGGCGGCCATTTAAAAAGAAAGAATCACTTCATGGAGATTCACAGTGGGCATCAGAGAAAGACATACGAAAAGCGGGATTAAGAAGCAAAAAAGGTCTATTGCTTGGTAAAGATAAAAGAGGATATTTTATTGCTGATGGGTTTCAGCATGCATTGCTCTTTGCACCTACAGGCTCTGGTAAAGGTGTTGGTTTTGTAATTCCTAATTTGTTATTTTGGAATGATTCGGTAATTGTGCATGATATAAAATTAGAAAACTATGAAATAACAAGTGGTTGGCGAGAGCGACAAGGACAAAAAGTATATGTATGGAACCCAGCTCAGCCAGATGGGGTAAGCCATTGTTATAATCCACTGGAATGGATTAGTGAAAAACCTGGACAGATGGTTGACGATGTGCAAAAAATAGCTAACCTAATCATGCCTGAACAAGATTTTTGGCAAAACGAAGCAAGAAGCTTATTTGTTGGGGTGGTACTATATTTACTTGCTGCACCAGAGAAAGTTAAATCTTTTGGTGAGGTTGTGCGTACGATGCGTAGCGATGACGTAGTTTACAATCTTGCTGTAGTTTTGGACACAATGGGTAAAATAATACATCCGGTAGCGTATATGAACATTGCAGCTTTTTTGCAAAAGGCTGACAAAGAAAGATCAGGTGTTGTGTCAACTATGAACTCATCGCTTGAATTGTGGGCAAACCCATTGATCGATACTGCAACTACATCAAGTGATTTTAATATTTTGGATTTTAAAAAGAAGAAAACTACAGTTTATGTTGGTTTAACTCCTGATAACTTAACTAGGCTCAGGCCTTTAATGCAGGTTTTTTACCAACAGGCAACTGAGTTTTTATGTAGAAAATTGCCATCAGATGATGAGCCTTACGGCGTATTATTTTTAATGGATGAGTTTCCAACACTTGGAAAAATGGAGCAATTTCAAACGGGCATAGCATACTTTCGTGGCTATCGAGTAAGGTTATTTTTAATTGTTCAAGATACTGAACAGCTTAAAGGAATATATGAAGAAGCAGGAATGAACTCCTTTTTATCAAACTCAACCTATAGAATAACTTTTGCAGCCAATAATATTGAAACGGCTAATTTGATATCTCAGCTTATAGGAAACAAAACTGTACAACAAGAATCATTAAACAAACCTAAATTTTTAGACTTGAATCCTGCATCAAGATCATTGCATATCTCTGAAACACAGAGAGCATTGCTCTTACCTCAAGAAATTATTATGCTGCCACGTGATGATCAGATAATTTTGATAGAATCGACTTATCCAATTAAGTCAAAGAAAATTTTGTACTATAGTGATAGCACATTCACAAGAAGGCTGATTAAACCAACACGTGTGCCTACACAAGAGCCATATGATCCAAACAAGGTCTTTTCTGCTGCTAACAAAGATAAGATTAGTAATGAAGAAGAGAGTAATGCTATTGAAGCTGCTGATTATCCTGTTGAAGCTAAAACTGAAGATGCAATATACGATGAGCCAGAGATTGAAGATGGATTTGAAGACGAGGATATTGATGATAAGTTTGAAGGTGGTGATGGGTTTGATGATGAGGAAGACGATGATGGGTTTGATGATGAAGACAGTAAGGATGAATTTTACGATGATGATGAATGTGACGATGATGATGAATTTGAAGATGATGATGAATTTGAAGAGGATGATGAATTTGAAGATGCGGACAAACTAGACGGCAATAAAATCGAGGATAGAGGTTAATTTTACCTATTTTTTAGCTTAGAAAATAATTAGTTTTTTCATATTAAATCATTTTTAATTAATTAGTACTAGATTAGCTATTTTAACTAGAGGAATAGTCATGATGAGTAAAAAAACATTAGCAGTTACAGCACTTGCTTTATTGTTGTCACAACAATCTTTTGCAAGTGAAACAGAAGGATTTTACTTTGGTGGTGGATATTACGGTCAATATTTGAACTTGGGTAAGTTGAAAGCAAAAATTGGAGATAAAGATGCTAAAGATGATAACCGTGTATCTATAAATGACATAGACGCTCAGAGAACAGAAGGTCAGTTAATAAGTAAGTATAAAGGAGATTATAACCCACCTTTTGCTGCAAATGTAGCACTTGGTTATACAGGAGAACTAGGCAATAATAGCTATAGAGCTGAATTAGAAGGAATGTATTCTTCTGTGAAAGTAGATAATGTTGGTTTAACAAGCGGCCAGATGACAATATCGTACACAGAAGGTGGCAATCGATATGGATCAATTATTAACCATGACAAAATTGAGAACATATCTGTAATGGCAAATGTTTATCATCATTGGAAAAGTGAGAGTTTCTCTTTTTCTCCTTATGTTGGTATTGGAGTTGGTGCAACAAGAACGACAATGTTTGAAGAATCGTCAATAAGACCTGCAGGTCAATTAAAGGCTGGCTTTGATTATCATATAAATGAAGATGTAAATATGCATATTGGATATAGAGGTTTTGGTGTTATTGGTAGCAGTGAATACAAACCGGAAACTTTAAAGTTGGATGCTAAAACAAACAAAATGGCTCAACAAACAGGTGATAATAAAATGACTACTACCATACAGAACAGCTTTTTTCACACACATGGTATAGAAGCTGGACTCACTTTTCATTTTGCCAGCAAAGCTTAACTCTGATAGAGACTATTTTCCTGGTAGCACGTCTGCGTTACACGACTGTAGCTGCTAACCAGGTGACAACTTTCTCGTTATCTGAATATTTTCTTTCTTGTAATTCAGGCTCTTTTTTTTCAGTTCCAGCGTGTAGCGCTGGAACAACAATAAAGAACATATAAAGAATGGTTATGCAAGAAGTCTACTTTTTATTCTTAATTAACTCTAAAACCTTCTTCAGATCTATACTTTCAATATCTGCATTCTTGCCCAACGCAACGTTTGTTTTACCGCATTTTATATAGAATCCGTACCTACCGTTGCAGATAAAAACTTCTTTTCCCTCTTCATTAAAACCAAGAGATTTTAGCTCTTTGCGTGGGCTGCTCTCAATAATTTGTATAGCTTCGTTTAATGGTGTGTCTAATACCTCCTTAGAGCTTTTTTTAAGAGAAAAGTATCGACCATCATAGAGAATATAGTACCCAAATCGTCCAAGACCTATTTTTACTTCTTTTCCAGTTTCAGGGTGCTCTCCGATTATTTTCGGCAGGGAAAGTAATCGAGTGGCGGTATTTAGATCAATATCATTAACATTTATATCTTTTGGTACAGAAATCTTTTTTTTCTTTTCTGACTCACTATTAAACTCCAGATAAAGTCCAAAAGGACCTTTTTTGATCATTACCTCTTGGCCTGTCACATCATCTATACCCAAACTTTTTGGATATTCTGAATTGTCATTACTGCCCGTAATTTCTTTTGTATGATTGCATGCAGGATAGTTAGAACATCCAAGAAACACACCGGCTTTTCCAAAATTTAATTTCAATATACCACCAGAGCAATTAGGACATTTTTTACCTATTTCTTCCTTTCCTTCCTCTGAGCAAAACCAATTGACTACCAAATCATGAATACCACTAAAAATCTCATCATGTGTCATTTGCTTAACAGAATTTACATGATTAAAAAATGGCACCCAAAAATAGCCTAGTTCTTTTTTCCAATCTGCATGTCCATTTGAGATTGAATCAAGCCTTTCTTCCATTTGTGCTGTAAAGTCATACTCTACACAACGCTGAAAAAAAGTTTCTAAAAATATAGTAACGATTTTACCTCGGCTGCTTGGAATAAATCTTTTGTTATCCAATGAAACATACTCACGATCTTGTAATACCGAAATAATTGTTGCATAAGTTGACGGGCGACCTATACCGACTTCTTCCATTTTTTTTACTATACTCGCTTCACTATAACGAGGTGGCGGTTGAGTAAAATGCTGTTTTGGCTCAACTGAAATCAGCTTACATGCTTCCCCTTCCTTCATGGCAGGTAGCAGGCCTTCATTTTCGGCTTCCATGTTATCTTGATAGACTTTATAAAAACCATCAAAGAATATACTTGATCCACTTGCCCGCAGAATCACTTTCTGGTCAATAGAACTAATTTCAACTACCACTTGATCAAGAATCGCCGATTCCATTTGACTTGCAATGGTTCTTTTCCAGATTAAATCGTACAATTTAAATTGCTCTGGCGTTAAGTAATCCTTAATACTACCCGGCGTTCTATTAATATCAGTTGGCCGGATTGCTTCATGTGCTTCTTGAGCATTTTTGACCTTTTTTACATATTTACGAGGAGACTGCGGTAAATATTTATCACCATATAACGACTTAATTGACCCTCTAATTGAGTTTATAGCCTCATCTGCAATATGAAACCCATCTGTACGCATGTAAGTTATCAACCCTACGATTTCACCACCAATATTGATACCTTCATATAAATTTTGCGCTACTCGCATAACATTTTTCACATTAAAATACAGTTTATTCACTGCATCTTGCTGAAGACTTGAGGTGATAAATGGAGGAAGCGGGTTTCTCTTAACTTGCTTGCGTTCTACTGTGCTTACAGCATACTGCCTTGACTCGATCTCCCTGACTAAGTTCTTTGCCTCTTCTTCATTTTTAATATCAAATTTTTCTAGCTTCTTATTGTCATAGTGACTCAGCATAGCAAAAAAAGCCTCATATTTGCTATTTTGCATTTCTGCCTTTATGCTCCAATACTCCTGTGTTATAAACTTACTGATTTCATCCTCTCGTTCGCATATAAGCTTTAATGCAACAGACTGCACTCGCCCTGCAGATTTGCTTCCCGACAATTTTATCCACAGCAGCGGTGACAAGCTAAATCCAACTAGATAATCCAAAGCTCTGCGTGCTTGCTGTGCACGCACTAAGTCCATATTAATTTCACGTGGATTTTTTATAGCTTCTTGCACTGCTCTTTTTGTTATTTCGTTAAAGACTACTCTATGAATGTTGCTTTCATCATTGATTGCTTTTCTTTCCTTTAGTGCCTCTATCACATTCCAAGCTATTGCTTCCCCTTCTCTGTCTGGATCTGTTGCAAGGTATATATCTGATGTTTTACTAGCTTCCTTGACTAACTCTTTTACATACTTTTCTGCTTTTTCAATAATCTCATACTTCATGGCAAAGTCATTATCAGGATCAACAGAACCATTCTTCGCTGGCAGATCTCTGACGTGGCCAAAGGATGCAGCCACTTTAAATTCTTTACTCAAATATTTACCTATCGTCTTTGCCTTTGCTGGCGACTCAACTATTAATAATGCCATAATTATTAGTACTTAAAGGTAATATGTTGAAATATATAGAATAAAAAGTAAAAAAATATTTTAATGGTCTTCTCAGTTTTTCTAAGTAATTGTTTTAATGTTAGCAAAAAACCTAATGAAAGAGCCTACTTTACAAATTTTTTCAACTTCTTTACTATGAAAGCAAGGGTATTTATCCTTATTTTTCTCTTTATTGTTATCCACGTGTTGTAATATGTAGTACTCTGCTATTTTTATGTTCTATAGTTCAGGAAAGGACATTGTTTGGTATTCTATTCTTTAATATATTAAAAATTATCTTGAATATATTAAAAATTATTTTGACTAAATAACTATATTAATATATTATTTAACTAAATATTAATGGTAATTTTTTTCTATTTAGTAAATTTCTTGATATTTGTAGCTAAAGTAATTTAAGAGAGGTGTCATCCCAGTGCTCCGACACTGGGATCCATTTTTCCATCATCAGAAACGTTGATTACTTTTATACTCGTAAATTTAACTGGATCCCAGTGTCGGAGCACTGGGATGACAAGAAAAGGAGTACTGGAATGACAAGAAGGACATTCCACCATGTCATTCCAGCGGATGACCAGATTTTTTTATTTGATCCCAGACTGGCTGGTTATGCAAGTTCCAATTTTAATAATATTTACATATAAGCCATACGCTTGAGTTGCAAAGTTCTAAAAAGCAGCCAAAATAAAAATAAGTAGACATTTACAAATTAAACTAAGTGTACAATCAACAAACAAGAGTATTGATTGCAACAATACTCTGTAGAATCGCAATATGGTATGACCATATGCTCTTTATTGATCTGGTTAATATAATTAGTAGAGAATTTTGTTATGCAAAAGATATCTACTATAGCATCCTTCAATTGTTTGGAATTGCAGGACTGGGCGCTATGGTAAGACCACTTGGTGCATCTGTATTTGGTCACATTGGTGATAGGTATGGAAGGAGAATGGCGTTAACGATTGCTATCTTGCTAATATCGATTCCTTCTAGTCTCGTTGCGTTTATTCCAAGTTATAGCAAAATAGGAATAACCTCTACTATGTTGCTTCTTACAATCCATCTGATACAAGGGGTTGCACTTGGCGCTGAGCAAGGAGGTAGCTCTGTTTATCTCATAGAGCATTTACCTAATAAGAAAAAACTAGGAATGTTTTTTGGAATAATAAGTTTTGGTCGCTCCATTGGCATATTGCTCTCTGTGGTTGCAGTGATCATCTGTAAAAAAACCACTGATTTTAACGCTTGGGGTTGGAGGCTACCGTTTATTTTTTCAGCCATTTTAGGATTAATAAGCGCATATAGTATATATACACTAGGAGAAACTCCAGCGTATGAAAAAAATCGAGAACAAAGAAATTTACCTAATGTACCAATAATAGAGCTTACAAAACGCTATAAAAGAGCCCTGATACTTGCCATTTTAATATCTGTACCTGTTAATGTTGCTGTTGGATTTACCATATTTCTTAGAACAATTGCAAAAGAAATAGTGTCTGTTGAAACTTATGTCACAACGTATGTCAACGAAGTTGTACTCATTATAACCAGTATATTAATGCCGATATCTTCAATAGTGCTTGGAATTTTAGCTGATAAAACAGGAAGAGAACGCACTGCAATCTTATTTATAGTGATAACAATAGTAATATGTTGTCCTATGTTATCTATTGCATATTACTATAAAAGCTACCTAATAATTATGTTGAGTGTGATGGCTCTTTCTATAATCGAGAGGGGTATTAATCCTATAGGGATAGTTACTGCTGAGCTTTTTCCTACTAATGTTAGATTTAGTGGTGTGAGTTTATCACGTAACATTTCTTATGCCCTGCATGGTGGATTTACTCCTATGATATGCACTTGGTTTACTATAATGTTTCCTAAAATAGACTTTGCTGCTGGGCTTTATGTAATTTTTTGCTTATTAGTCAGCTTAGTAGCAATATTGCAAATAAAACCACAAGATAAAAAGTGTGATTGGTAATTTTCTCTATTTAAATTTATTTCACTTATTTAGCTAATTTTTATTATAATTATAATTTTGGCTTTTATGAAAACTGCATACGTATGTCAATTCTGCGGTCATAGCACTGGAAGGTGGGTAGGAAGGTGTATTGCATGTGACAGTTGGGATACGGTTGTCGAAGAAATAGTACTAAAAACAGAAACGAGAAGTACATCTGCACCAATTTCAATAAAAGCGTTATCAGATAGTGAAATTATTACCCCCGATCGTTTTTTAACAGGAATAGAAGAGTTAGATAGAGTTTTTGGTGGAGGTATCGTTCAAGGTGCTAGCATTTTAATTGGTGGTGAACCTGGAATTGGAAAATCTACTCTTTTGCTTAGGATTGCAGCTAATGTTGTACAACTTTCCTCTTTTGAATGTCTTTATGTATCTGGCGAGGAATCTTTAGAGCAAGTGAGCCTCAGAGCAAAGCGTCTTAAAATAAATGAACCTAAAATTAAGCTTTTATCTACAGTATCTTTAACTGATGTAGTAGCAACAATAAGAAAAAATAAGAGTATTAAGTTCTTGATAATTGATTCTATACAAACAATGTATGATAGCAAAGTCACATCAGCACCAGGAACTGTAACTCAAGTCCGTACCTGCGCTCATGAATTGACTGTTCTTGCAAAGCAATATGGTGTTTCTCTCTTAATAGTTGGCCATATAACGAAAGATGGACAAATAGCGGGACCTAAAACCCTGGAGCATATGGTAGATACAGTACTATATTTTGAGGGTGAAAATAGTAATCAATATCGCATTTTACGTACTATTAAAAATAGATTTGGCCCTGCAAATGAAATTGGTGTTTTTGAGATGTCTAAAGCAGGACTCATGCCTGTTGATAATCCATCATCATTATTCTTGACCGTACATGATAGAGAAGTAGTTGGCAGCGCCGTATTTGCAGGAGTTGAAGGCTCAAGACCAATCTTAATGGAAGTGCAAGCATTAATAGCAAGGACTAATATGGCAACTCCAAGAAGAGCAGTAGTTGGTTGGGATATTAATAGATTAGCTATGATAATCGCGGTTCTAAGTGCTCGTTGTAAAATGTTTTTGCATGATAAAGAAGTATACCTAAACATTGCAGGAGGACTCAAAATACAGGAACCATCAGCTGATCTTGCTGTTGCTGCTTCTCTTATTTCAAGTTTAGTAAATTTACCGCTACCAACTTCTTCAATAATCTGCGGTGAAGTTGCACTTTCAGGAGAAATTAGGAATGTTTCACATGCTGATCTCAGACTAAGGGAAGCACAAAAATTAGGATTTAAAAAAGCGATTATGCCTAAAAATGGCAATTATTCTTCTCATGATATTGAGATAATTAAGCTTGGTCATATAAAAGAGTTAAAAGAGATCTTCAATCACAATTAAATATTATCTGCATGAACATTTTGCTTGTGAGAAGGATGTTATCCCAGCTTCCATAATGTCATTCAAGTAGCTGACACTGGCTTCTTTTTTTCTGGATTCCAGGCTTGGTCATATAAAAGAGTTAAAAGAGATCTTCAATCACAATTAAATATTATCTGCATGAACATTTTGCTTGTGAGAAGGATGTTATCCCAGCTTCCATAATGTCATTCAAGTAGCTGACACTGGCTTCTTTTTTTTCTGGATTCCAGACTGGAATGACACTATCTGCTATTTTTCCTTGCCTGAACGAATACGAAAACTTAGTTTTAAGTATAGAGGTAATCGTATAAAAAAAAGAAGATGTAGAATATCTTCTTTTTTGTGATTAAAGATACATTAAATCTTGATTGTGTATTTCCTCTGCTATAAGCAATAATTTTTCGCTCTCATCAAAGAGACTTTTTGCGCTAGCTGCTAATTTCTCACTAATTTGTGGTAGACATTGTCATAATATACTCCTTAAATTTTTAAAATATATTTATGTTGGTATACAAGTATCAATATTACATTAATATAGTAACTTTTTAGGCATGAGTGACAAGCTGAAGTGGTTTTTAATTACTCAAAAAACAGAAACGTTTCTATTTCCTACACTTTCTAAAACCATAGGTACCAGTTGGTTTTTAGCTAAAGTAAAGGTCAAGTATCTGGAATTCTGGACATAAAATCCTCCTGTGTAAAAAAGAGTTAGAAAAAAAATGCAGTGCACATACGACAGATATACACTGAAGAATACATTTTTTAATAAGTTTGATTAAAAAGTCTGCAGACAAAGATAGATTTTGAGCTCTTAAAATATCTCTAATTGTAATTATAATGAGGTTAGAAATATGCGGAAGTGATTTTTATATGTTAGCTATCTATAATCACATTTAAACAGCGCTTCAGCAAACTCTTTGCCAGTAAATTCCCTCAGGTCTTCTATACTTTCACCAATTCCTATAGCGTGTAATTTCACCTTATAAGCTTCTGCAAGCCCAAATCTTCAATCACATTTAAACAGCGCTTCAGCAAACTCTTTGCCAGTAAATTCCCTCAGGTCTTCTATACTTTCACCAATTCCTATAGCGTGTAATTTCACCTTATAAGCTTCTGCAAGCCCAATCACTACTCCACCTTTGGCAGTACCATCTAGCTTTGTTACAATTAACCCGGTAACACCAACCATTTTACTAAACGCCTCTAACTGGCTATAAGCATTTTGACCGGTAGTTCCATCAAGAACTAAAATAACATCATGAGGAGCAGTATCATCCAATTTCTTTATCGTTCTATGTATTTTTGACAGCTCTTGCATGAGATTTACATTGTTTTGTAGCCTTCCTGCTGTATCAATTAAAACAACATCAACGCTATCTTTTATCGCTTGACTTACAGCTCTATATGCCACACTTGCAGAATCGCTACCGTGCTCTCCAGTAACAATAGAGCAATCAGAACGTTCTGCCCAAATATTTAATTGCTCACTCGCAGCAGCTCTGAATGTATCGCATGCAACAAGCATAACGGATTTCCCTTTTTCCTTATATTTATAGGCAAGTTTACCTATAGTTGTGGTTTTTCCATTACCATTCACTCCGCACACCATTATTATGTGTGGTTTTTTATTCAAAATGAGCGGCTGCACAACAGGGTTTAATATCGACTCTATTTCGCTCATTAACTGCTGTGTGATAACGCTATGCTCAACTTCTGATTCAAATTTGATACTTGCGAGCTTATCAATAAGCAATCTAGAAGTTTTATGACCTATATCCATGCTAATCAGCAGCTCTTCCAGATCATCTAAAAGCGACTGATCTAATTTTTTTTTGCCAGAAAAAATATTTTTTACTCCATCACTAAAACGGGAGGAGGTTTTTAATAGTCCTTGATAAAGATTACTGAATAAACTCAAGAAATACTCCTTTCAAAATTACCATATAAAGAATGACATGCACTATATGTATTTGTAAAGTAAATACACTCGTAACCTATATATTTTGTGAGTAAAATGTACTGCTTGCTAGTGTATTTTACTTTAGTTTTTAACCTAAATATGTTATAATGTAAGTAATGGTTTACGGGTAGATCTATGAGTTATAATGAGAAAATTTTAGATCATTACGAAAATCCAAGGAATGTTGGCTCTCTGGATAAAAATGATCCAAATGTTGGTACTGGTTTAGTTGGTGCACCATCATGCGGAGATGTAATGAAACTGCAAATAAAGGTCAACGATAAAGGTGTTATTGAAGACGCAAAATTTAAAACTTTTGGTTGTGGTTCTGCTATAGCTTCAAGTTCTTTGCTTACAGAAATGATCAAAGGAAAAACTATTGAGAATGTAACAAAGATAAAGAATACTCAAATAGTGGAAGAATTGTCTTTGCCGCCAGTAAAGATACACTGTTCAGTACTTGCTGAGGATGCTATAAAAGCTGCTATTCATGATTATCAAAATAAACAAAAACATTGAGGAATATGAGTGAATTTCAAGGAGTAAATTCTGTTAAAAAACCTATCACTCTAACTGCAAATGCAGTAGAGAGGGTAAGGTTTTTATTGGACAAAAAGAAGCATGCTAACCTTGAAGAAGCAATAGGAATAAGAGTTCTAATTAAGCAAAAAGGATGCTCTGGTTTAAAATATGATATTGAGTATGCATATGATGTTCGTCCTTTGGAGTCGGTAATTGAAGAAAGCTGCAGTGATGATCAAAAAGTCAAGGTGCTGATCGATCCAAAATCTATCATGTTTATCCTTGGCTCTGAAATGGATTATGTAGAGGAAAAATTCTCATCAGGTTTTATTTTCAAAAATCCTAATGAGAAAGGAAAATGTGGTTGTGGAGAGAGTTTTCATGTCTAGCAACCATTTCACATTGTTTGGAATTGAAACGGCTTTTAACATCAGCTTTGATGAGCTGGAGAAAAAATATATTGAGCTAAGCAAAACTGATATAAATGAAAGAGAGTCCAAAAATATGGAAAATATCAACAAAGCTTATCAGGTACTGAAGTCACCGCTAAAGCGTGCCGAACATTTGTTGGATCTTTTTGACGTAAAAAGCAAAAAAGAGCATCTTGATCCTGAAATATTAAATGAATCAATGGAAATAAGAGAATACTTTCTAGACTGCGATGATTTACAATTTGCAAGTAGGATGATTGATGAAAAGGTAAAAGATTGTACTAAAAACCTAATTAATGCTTTTGCTACAAAAAATTTTGATGAAGCTGCTACGCAAGTTTTTAGATTGAGATATTTATATAAGTTATTTGAGGAGATGAAGGAAAATGCGGCCAGTTCAAATTTCTGAACCAGGTTCAAATGAGGTAGTTTTTGGTATAGATCTTGGAACTACTAACTCTTTAATTGCCATGGTAAATAAAGCTGGCAACGTAGAAATATTTAAAGATGAGCAAGGTCGTGAACTATTACCTTCTGTCATTTCATATGAAAAGGATGTACTAAAAGTAGGCTACGATGTTAGCAAAAATGCTATCTGCTCTATAAAACGCTTAATGGGTAAAAGTGTTAAAGACTTGCATAAAGAAGGTATCAATTGTGAAATAGATAACGAAAGTGAAAAAGTTATTAGGGTAAAATGCTCAGAAGAAAAGTATCTCACTCCTATTGAGATCTCTGCTGAGATACTAAAAACTCTATGCAAGAGGGTAAAAAAATTCACAGGGATGAAAGTTAACAAAGCAGTGATTACTGTACCAGCTTATTTTGATGATTCAGCACGTAACGCAACCAAATATGCAGCAAAATTAGCTGGCATAGATGTTCTTCGCCTCATTAATGAACCAACCGCTGCAGCACTTTCTTACTCCATTGAAAAGAACAATAACAGTGGCATATATGCAGTTTATGACCTCGGTGGTGGAACATTTGACATTTCAATATTAAAATTACATCAAGGAGTGTTTCAAGTTCTTGCAGTTGGTGGTGATACTAAACTTGGTGGTGATGATTTTGATCATCTACTTAGTTTAATCGTGCTTGAAAAGTATAGAAAACAGGTAGGTTTAAATAAAAAATGCTCTAGTGTCATCCCAGTGCTCCGACACTGGGATCCAGAAAGTGTCATCCCAGTGCCCCGACACTGGGATCCAGAAAGTTTAATTGCAAGTGAGCACACCTTGCAACCGCGTAATAAGAACTGGATTCCAGTGTCAAGCACTGCACCATCTGATACAACTACCTACAAATTACAACATTCATACACTAAAACTGGTATCTGCAATATACGTGCTATAAAAGAGTACCTAAGTGAAGATACCTCTGGCACTTTTGAATTCAGCATCAATGGTGAATTATTTGAATGTGAAATTACCAAAGAAGAATTCGAGCAAGCAATCAGTCCTTTGGTTAATAAGACTATAAATATAGTTACTCGTACTATAAGCAACATAGATCTTAAAATCGATGATATAAAAGGGGTAATTTTAGTTGGTGGCGCAACTAGAGTGCCATTAGTGCAAAATTCACTAATCAAACTCTTTGGCAATAAAGTGCTGAATGATGTGGATCCGGACAAAGCAGTTGCCAATGGGGCAGCTTTGCAGGCTCATTATTTAACTTCAAACTCAAAAGATAGGAATATTCTCCTTGATGTGCTGCCTTTATCACTTGGCATAGAAACTATGGGGGGAATAGTTGAAAAAATTATACCAAGAAATACACCACTACCAGTTTCAGAAATAAAAGAGTTTACAACTTACGCTAACGGGCAAACAGCAATGAAAATTCACGTTTGTCAAGGAGAACGTGAAATGATAAAAGATAATAAATCTCTAGCGCGATTTGAACTCAAAGGTATACCACAATTGCCTGCAGGTTCTGCAAAAGTTGAAATAGGATTTACAGTTAGCATTGATGGAATATTGACTGTCACTGCAAGAGAAAAAACTACTGGAGTCGAACAGACAGTTGAAATAAATTCAAGCTCTGGCTTAAATGAAGAAGATATTCAAGATATGGTCAATCAGTCAGTAACCAACTTTGACGAAGATATGAAGGAGGCTCGTTCCCTTGCAGAGGCTAAAATTAACGGTAACAAGCTCATACATCTAGTTGAAAATGTTTCCACTGAGCAAAAGTTAAAAATTTTACTACAGAACGCAAAGGAAGCTTTACAGGGAAATGACTTAGACAACATTAATAATGCTATCGCTGAGTTAGAAAATTCTGCTTTAGAATTATGCGAATCATCAGACAGATAGAATTTACACAACTTTGTGCAGTATCCTGTCAAATCTCAGGGCAATAGGTAATCTAAAGTTAAATGGTAACCAATCAACTTTGCCTAATTTAAATGATAAACCAACCATGTTCACGCGTCCAATTATATTTTCCGCTGGTATGAACCCAATTTCAGGAAATCTACTATCAAAAGAATTATTTCTATTGTCTCCCATCACAAAAAATTGATCATCAGGTACATAATAAACTGGAGTATTGTATGATAACTTATTAGAAAGATTATCTATTAGAATTTCATGCTCCTTGCCGCTCGGGAGTGTTTCGATGTATCTTGCTATATTACGCTTTGACTCATAATCAAAAAAATTTTCAATTTGTCTTCGCTTTACTTTCTGATCATTTAAATATAACTCCCCCTCTATCATTTGCACTTTATCGCCCGGTATTCCTATTACCCGCTTAACAAATCTAATGCTGTCATTTCTTGTAGGCTTGAAAACTATTATATCACCACGCTCCGGAGGGGTATAAAAGATTCTACCGCTAAAGATGTTTGGAGAAAATGGAAAAGAGTGTTTACTATAACCATATGAATATTTACTAGTAAAAATATAATCTCCCTCAAGTAGAGTGCTTTTCATTGAACCAGAAGGAATATGAAATGGCTCAAATAAAAAACTACGTATTGATAGCGCAATTAGTAGCAAAAAAAACAGTGAAGATAAAAACTTTCTCGTTCTTGCTATCCGGTTCTCTCTCAATTCTTTCAATTTTATTTTCTTTGTAAATTTAAGCTTATCATAACACATAAAAGTGGTAATGTGAAATTTTACTCATGGGTGTTATTGCTCTTTTTCGAAAGTCGAAATAAGCTCTCAAGTAATTGACAGTGATTGATAACCAATAGACATCATTTGCTATGCAATATTGTATAAATCACAATGCTAGTTTTACTGAAAATTATACTATTTTGGATATAATTATAATATTTAAACTTAAGGTATAGGGATGAACCCTACAATTAGAAAGGTTTTTTGCATTCTACTTATAGTATTATTTATTTCTTTTTCTCACACTGGAAGTGCTGCTAACTCTAATGACGATATAACTGCTCAAGTAATATGTAATATTATTGACTACGTTTGGGGAATAGGTGGACCGCTTATGACCATAGTGATAATAGGAGCAGCTTTACTTGCAATATTTGGTAGAATGCCGTGGCCTGCTCTTTTCGCCCTCGGTGTATTTTGCGCTGTGTTTTTTGGCGCTAAAACTATTGTCATAAAAGTAATGGGTGGTATAAACTCTACAAATGCCTCTTTTATGGAAGAATGTGGAACGAGAGATAAAAAAAAGAGTCAATAGTACTATTTATTTCTAAAGCAGACTTGGAGCACAGCTTCAACTATATCTTCCACTTGTGGTAATGCTTTCTTTTCTAGGTTTGCAGCATAAGGTAAGGGGACATCCTTGCCGGTTACACGTGCAACCGGAGCGTCAAGGTAGTCAAATCCTTGTTCCATAACCATGGCTGAGAGTTCTGCTCCTATTCCTGCAAATGGCCAACCCTCTTCTATGCTTACTAATCTATTGGTCTTCTTAATAGAGTTAATAACTGTTTCAGTGTCAAGTGGTCTTAAGGTTCTGAGGTCGATAACTTCAGCTTCTATTCCTTCACTAGAGAGTAAATCTGCTGCATTTAATGCATCCATTAATTTCAATGAGAAAGCAGTGATAGTTACATCTTTTCCTTCCCGTATAATAGCGGCTTTGCCTATCTCAAGTAGATAATCTTTATTTGATAGCTCAGAATCAGGAATCTCATGCTCATGTCCGTAAGCAATCTCATTTTCTAGAAATATTACTGGATTTGGATCACGAATTGCAGCTTTAAGCAGACCTCTGCAATCAGAGGCAAAGTAAGGTGCTATTACTTTCAAACCTGGAACATGCGAATACCAAGATGCAAAGCACTGAGAATGTTGTGCGGCAACTCTTGCCGCAGCTCCATTTGGTCCACGAAACACTATAGGGCATCCAAGTTGTCCACCTGACATATAATTTGTTTTTGTTGCGGAATTCACAATTTGGTCAATAGCTTGCATAGAAAAATTAAAAGTCATAAACTCAACAATAGGTTTGAGCCCAGCAAACGCTGCTCCAACAGCAAGACCAGCAAATCCATGTTCGGTAATAGGTGTATCAACTACCCTATTTTCTCCGAACTCTTTCAGTAATCCTTTTGTTACTTTATAAGCACCATCATACTCTGCAACTTCTTCACCCATGATAAATATATCATGGTCATTTTGCATTTCTTCTCTGATTGCCGTGCATAACGCTTCTCTTACACTTAAGCTTGCCATTTGTAAATCTGTAAATTTCAACTGAAGTAACTATATCAAAATTACCAGGAAGTGCACAAGTTTAAGTTTTACAAACATCATGTTGCATCAAGCCTTGAATACTTACTTCTTTTAATTCACTAGGTTTCGTTGATATTACATATGTAACTCCACTGACTATTAATGAAGACATCATAGAAGTTGCAATCATCAATAGAATTGGTAATTGGAAAGCTATACTAAAGGCAACACCTACTGTCAACATAGTTACAAAATTTACAGAAGCAATTTTTAAGAAAGACAGTTGTCCTTTTTCTGTTTTTTTTAGTAATACTTTATTTGCTTTGGTTTTACTTAATTCACTATTAAGTGTTGTATTCTCGTTTTCCATATCTTTTATTTTTTGCTTTAGTGATTGATTCTCTTTGTTGAGCTTGCTAAGTTCTTTCAACTTAATCTTATGTTCATTTAAATCATTAGAGTGCTGACCTTTTACTTTTTCTAATTCACTATTAAGAATTGTATTTTTACTTTTTAGATCTTGTATTTGTTGTTTTAGTGATTGATTCTCTTCACTGAGCTTATCAAGTATTTCTAACCGAGTCTCATGTTCAGCTACGTCACTCTTTAATTTTTCTGATTCTTTCTCAACATGTTTTAATTCTTTACATGACTTTTCTAACTTCCGAATTTGGCTATCTTCTAACTGAACTTGAGTTTGCAGACTTTCTAAAATTTGGTCATCAACTTCATTAGCTGCTCCGTCTTGATTTATTTCGGAGTAGGAAGAAGTATCAAATGTAGCCTCAGACTCTAGAGCGCTGTCGTCACTACTAACACTTTCACCAGTAATAGAATGGGAAGCGATTTGCTCACTCTGAATATTATCATTATTCTCTTTCCTTCTTTCATTCCACATTTGTATTTCCACTGCTATTGATTTTTCTCTATCATTTCCTAATTCAGTAATTCCATTCACAAATGAACTGACTCGAGTTATATTATCATTCTGAGATGAGTGGTCACAACTTCCTTCTCCAACTTGGATGTGAAAGCCTTTTATCTTCTTTCGCGAATGATTTTCTTCTGCTTCCTCTAACATTTGTACTATCGCTTCCTTATTTTCTGTATTACCTACCACCTCCCTTGGAGTCTTGTTTTTACTTTTTAATGAAGGATTCACTCGATCATCACTTAGTAGTTGTTTTACCATGCTTTCATGTCCACAAGAAGTAGCAATATGCAAAGCAGTTAGCCCATCATTTTTAGAACCATCTTTTACTCGAGCGCTAACACTTACTTTCTTTTTTAGTAAAAGTTCCACTATTAACATATTGTTGCATGCTGTAGCAAGATGTAACAACGTCCAATCTTCTGCAGCTTCTTCTGAAATTTTTATACTAAATTGATGTTCTTTACTAAAATTTCTACTAAACTTGTTGTACTCTCCTGCATCTTTTCCTTTTAACTCATTCTTTATTTTTTCAAGTAAATTATCTTCATCCAAATCGCTACTTTCACCTACCTCATTTATTATTTCAAAAAACTTCTCCTTCTCTATTGCCATAACCTTTCCCTCTAAATTTATTTTTATCGCTGCATGATCTCACAAAAAAGTTAAATTTATCAAAATTCTATATTTTATATAAAATAAAATTTGCTGTTTCCAAGAATTGGTAAGCATGTTTTTGATGAGATTGTAGAAAACATACTTTTATGACACCATTTGTTGTACGAACTAACTTGGCGAAAACAGATGTTTATATAGTTGTGTGGCAAAATGTTTTGCACTAGTTGTGCTATCTCGTTTTCCGTAATAGTTGAAAAAATTAGTAGAAAGTTGTTGTAAGTTTATGTATTTTGAGGCTGTAATGGTCAAAGGTACATGAAGTATGATCAGAGTTAAAGGTGCAAGAGAGCATAATTTGCAGGGTATTGATGTCGATATACCAAAAAATAAGTTAGTTGTTATAACTGGACTAAGTGGTTCTGGTAAGTCTAGCCTCGCATTCGATACGATTTATGCAGAAGGCCAACGCCGATACGTCGAAAGTCTATCGGCTTATGCACGTCAATTTCTTAATATTCAAGATAAACCAGATGTTGAGTCAATCACAGGCCTCTCTCCTGCAATATCAATTAATCAAAAGTCGATCTCAAAAAATCCAAGATCAACTGTTGGAACCGTTACTGAAATTTACGATTATGTACGTTTGATATATGCACGAGTGGGAATACCTTATTCGCCTGTAACTGGGTTGCCAATAACGAAACAGGCTGTATCTCAAATTGTAGATACTATTATAGCATTACCTTTAGAAACTAAAATATATATACTTGCTCCTATTGTGCGTGGCAGAAAAGGAGAGCACTTCAAAGAGATATTGGAAATTAAAAAGCAGGGTTACGTGAGACTAAAAATAGATGGTGAAACATACAATATAGATGACTTGCCTAAACTCGATAAAAACAAGAAACATGATATTTTTGTTATTGCAGATAGAATCTCCATATCAGATGATATAGGAAATCGACTACCAAGCAGTGTAGAATCAGCATTGAGGCTAGGCCATGGCTTAATGTATGCAGAAATAGTGAACTTACCTGATAACCACAATTCCGAGTATAAAAATGGTCAAACTTTAACTTTCTCAGAGAATTTTGCATGTCCTGAGTCTGGCTTTACTCTTGAAGAAATAGAGCCAAGATTGTTTTCTTTTAACAGCCCCTACGGTGCATGCAGTTCATGCAATGGGCTCGGTAAAAAACTAAGTGTTGATGCAAAGCTAATAGTGCCAGACGAAACGCTCTCGATATCTGAAGGTGCTTTAAAGCCAATTGGATCAATATTCCGTCAAGTGCATACAAACTATGGATTGCTAAAAAATGCAATTCTATCACTGGCTGAAAATTGCAAATTTAGCCTTGATGTTCCGTGGAAGGATATAGACCAAAAAGTGAAGGATTTAATACTTTTTGGCTCTAGAGAAATGAAATTTCAAGGTTTGGTCAGTATCCTAGAACGCCAGATGGATTACGATTCATCACTTATTGATAGGTATTGTTCTGTTACTGACTGCAAAGAATGTGCTGGCTATAGATTGAGAAAAGAAGCACTTACAGTGAAAATTGACGAAAAACATATAGGTGAAATATCAAGGCTCAGCATCGATGAATCCCTTGATTGGTTTGGAAATTTATCAGACAAACTTACAGAACAACAAAGGCAAATTTCAAATAAAATATTAAACGAAATAATCAAAAGGCTGACATTTTTAAAGAATGTAGGGCTAAATTACCTTACACTTGACCGTGAATCTAGCACTCTCTCTGGTGGTGAAAGCCAGAGGATCAGGCTTGCTTCGCAAATTGGCTCTGGTTTAACAGGAGTGCTATACGTGCTTGATGAGCCCTCAATTGGCCTTCATCAATGTGATAATGATCGATTAATTACCACACTTAAAAATCTGAGAGACATGGGTAATACTGTGATTGTTGTTGAACATGATGAAGATACAATAATGGCTGCTGATTATGTGATTGATATTGGTCCTGGAGCTGGCGTGAATGGAGGAAAAGTTGTTGCAGAAGGAACACCAGATCAGGTACAAAAAAATTCAGAAAGCATAACAGGACAGTATTTAAGTGGAAAGAAGGAAATTTCAATTTCAAAAAGAAGAAAGCAAACAACTCAGTTCATAAAGGTAGTTAACGCGTGTGAGAACAACTTAAAAAATATAAATGTTGAATTTCCTATAGGGAATTTTATTTGTGTTACTGGAATATCAGGAGGAGGGAAATCAAGTTTAGTGATAGAAACATTATATAAATAATACTCAGCACAGAAGATAAATCATTCATCTGCAAAGCATGGTAAATGCGATAAAATAGAAGGCCTTGAGTATATAGATAAAATTATAGAAGTTGATCAGTCACCAATTGGTAGGACCCCAGCATCAAATCCAGCAACATATGTTGGTATGTTTACTCACATCAGAAATTGGTTTGCAGGTCTCCCAGAGTCGAAGGCACGAGGTTACAATATAGGCCGATTTTCATTTAATACCAAGGGAGGAAGATGTGAAGCTTGTAAAGGTGATGGGCATTTAAAGATCGAGATGCATTTCCTACCGGACGTTTATGTGAAATGTGAGCAATGTGGAGGACAGAGGTATAACCGAGAAACATTGGAAGTTACTTACAAGGGAAAATCAATTTCTGATGTGCTTGATATGACAATAGATCAAGCATGTGACTTTTTTGAAAATCTTCCAATGATAAAGGAAAAGTTGATTTCTTTACAGGAAGTAGGGCTTGGCTATATAACGCTTGGACAGTCGTCAACAACGTTGTCCGGGGGTGAAGCACAACGAATAAAGCTGTCTAAGGAACTATCAAAGCGATTTACCGGGAAAACATTGTATGTTCTCGATGAGCCAACAACTGGGTTACATTTTGAAGATGTAAATAATTTACTGAAAATACTTCATAGGCTAGTTGATTTAGGAAATACTGTTATAGTTATTGAGCACAATTTACATGTTATAAAAACTGCTGATTACATAATAGATATTGGTCCAGAGGGTGGAGTAAAAGGTGGCGAAGTGGTTGCTGTAGGAACTCCAGAAAAAGTTGCACAGACTCCAAAAAGCGTTACAGGAGGCAAGTATCTCAAAACGTATTTGTTAGATCAAGTATCTCTTAATCACTAGGTTATTAGGAGCATTTTTTTAAAAGGTATACCTAACATATTTAATTCATGAATCTTCTCTTATTAAAAAAAGCTACAGATTTCATATTTCCAAACGTATGCGTAAGTTGTGAACGTATAATTGATAAAAGTTATGATTTATGTAGTGAATGCAATAAAAAAATCAATTTTTTAACTAAGCATTACTGTAATGTTTGTGGTGTAGTAATTCCAGATAACATTGATACATGTGGTAAATGCATCAGTAACCCTTCACCATTTAAAGTATTAAGATCAGTTTTTGCTTATGATGAACATAGCAAAAATATGATTATAAATTTTAAATTTTTTGATAATTTAAATTATGTGAAAGTCTATGCAAAGTGGATGTACAAAACTAACAAAGACATATTTCAAAATGCAGAGGTCATAGTTCCCATACCGCTACATAAAATACGCTTATTTAAACGTAAATATAATCAAGCAGCGTTGCTCGCGAAGGAATTAAGTAAGTTATCTAATTTATCTTATACACCATTTGCAATAAAACGTATTCGTCACACCAAACCTCAAGCTGGTCTTTCACTTAAACAGCGTGAAAAAAATTTGAAAAATACTTTTAAAGTAAGTAACAGCGAAATTATCAAAAACAAAATCGTGATATTGGTTGATGATGTAGTAACAACTGGCGCAACCGCAAGGTCTTGCTCTCAGGAAATTTTAAACTCTGGTGCAAGAGAAGTGAGAGTGCTATCGCTTGCAAGAACTGTATGAAAATCAGCTTTAAGGTATAATTTTCATTTTTGAAAACTGTTTAGTGTCTTAGTACTAACTTCTGTATCATTCCTCTTAAAAAAAAGTCTAGTTATAGTGTATACGGAGTCTATAATTATAGCTCTTTTTCTAATAGTTCGAATAGCTGAATATTCTTTCTGGCTAAATTTTTTATAACAAACCAATGGTTTGATTAAAATCAGGAGAATATGGAGGCAGATATATAACTTCAGCACCGACACTTTTAACAAATTCACTTATTTTCTATGAAAAGTTGCATTATCCAAAATCACCCAGCAAAAAGCTTGAACTAGCTATTAAAAACGTCTGTATCGCAATAGCCTTCAAAAATCATAGGCGCCATAATTTTTCCCTTATTCAAAGCTGCAATCATATTTTTGAATACTCACTGCATTCAGAAAAAAATAGGTACATGCTAGTGTAATAGCACTGGATATAATAATTGGAACAAGTAAAAAAGCCTCTATTAGTTTTCTTATAGAGCTGGCTGGTTTAATGCTGTTATTATTCAATGATGCAAAATAATTTTCACTAAGGTTGGCCATCCATTTTGCGCCAGATAGGACCCTCTCACTATTTTTTTTAGATAAGTTGACTTGTATTTGCTTTCCCATGTTTATAATCATGCTAATAATAAATATGATAAGATCAATATAAATTTTTTACTTCCGTGTTTTTTCTGTTGTTGTTTATAATGGCTATAATTACATCACATATTTCTTCCAATTAAATGTATCAGTTATTTATTGTAAATTACTGACTTTTTCAGTGGTTTCTTTTTTTAAATAATTCCTAAAAATGTGTTTACTTTTGTTTGTAATTGTGTAGTAACTGCATCGTAAAGTTATAGGAGGTAAAGATGAATTTTGAAAATCTGAAAAAGATATTAAGTGCAATTGATAAAGATGCAAGTGTAAATAAAGATAACGTAATTAATAAAATAAAAGAGGTATTGCGAAGGGAAGATACAATAGCGTATCAAGAGTGGGAAAATAAAAATTTTAGTATAAATCATACATTCATCCAAAGTGATCCTGATGCCGAATTTACATTATTAATTGCAGCTGCAGCAGCTGGCTGTAAGGATTTAGTGAATGTTTTATTAGATAGGCATGCGGATGTTCATGTAGAAGGTGAAAATAGAGAGACTGCTTTGCATCATGCTGTTTATAGTCGATGTGTAGGTGTAGTAAATGTTCTACTAACAAAAGGTGCGGATGTTAATGTAAAAGACAGAAGTTGTAGTACTCCTTTGCATTATGCTACTATATATGAACTCATAGATGTAGTAAATGCTCTACTAAAGAGAGGTGCGGATGTTAATGTAAAAGACAGAAGTGGTAGTACTCCTTTGCATTATGCTGCTAAAAATGGCTATTTAGAGATAGTAGATGCTCTACTAGACAGAGGTGCAGATGTTTATGAAAAAGATAGTTTGCAGAAAACTCCTTTGTATTATGCCATTATAAATCACCAAGAAGATACGGTAGAGAGTATAAAAGGGTTTTTAAAAAATAAAGTAGTTCAAGGTAGTGTAGTTGTTGGTGGCTTAGTTGCCATGTTAGGGAATTTTGTAACATCGACGCTTTTTATAACCGAGACAATGGAAATTACATTAACGTCTGTTATGGTAGCAATAGCTGTATCTGCATCAACAGCATTAACATCTGGTTATGCTAAATATCTAATGTCAAAATTCGATAACGAAATAAAAGAAATAAAAGAGCGACAAGACGTAATGGAAGGGAGACAAAGCTTAACAGAAGGGTGGCAAAATGTAGGTCTACAAAGCATACGTATACATAATGCTCTTTTGTAACTTTTTACTTCCGCACTTCTTTAGTGTTGCTTATAATAACTATAGATTTAGATCTTAATTAGAAGCTTTAATTACCTACTTTAAGTTATTGAATTTCTTATCATAGCATCTGTCATTCCAGTACCCTGGAATGACAGAAAAAGAACACTGAATTAAAAATACAACATACCATCTTATATCTTAATACTGCATAATACCTCGATCATAGATTGATTAAGGATCTCTTAAGTTAGTCTTGCTTTACTATGAAAAGCTTGTACTTTTTAAATGTATTATTTATAAATTAACTGTTTATAAGCTAAAATATGTCTAGTAGAGCTAATATACCTTTTTTTATAGCTGGTGCTATTGCTTCTCTTACATTAATTACATCTGGAGTTTTTGCTGTAGCTCCTTACGTTGCATTTTTATCTTCAGTTGCAGCTTTAAATATAGCTCCCCCTGTTATTTTTATTTTATTTGCGCTTTCTGCAGTAGTAATTGTGTTTTCATATAAAATGATTAAACAAAGTAAAAAATCTCAAGAAAACTCGAAAGCTGAAGTCGAAGAGCTAAATAAAGAGTTAATAAGGAAAGAAGAAAATAAGCTAACTCCAATTAAAGAAGAATTAGAAGATGGAAAGGATAAAGAAAATAAATACGGGTTTAGTGGTCTAGAAGAAAAAGTTCATAGAATTTTAGAGAATTTTGCAACGAAAGATGAAATGAAGGGGTTAAAAAAAGAGGTTAGTGATCTTTCTGCAAAGTTAATTAATAGTCCTGCAACAAAAAATGAAGTAGAAGCAAATCTGAATATGGAATTTTACGCAAAAGGTGAAGCAAGAGGATGGAATACAACATTTGATAATATTATATTACCAAGTGACATAAGAGAAAAGTTGAGAGGAATTTTGTAAGTCAAAAAGCGGAGGATATCTCTTGTACGGTCCACCAGGAACTGGTAAGACTAGTATTAGTAAGGCAATTGCAAATCAAACTAAATCTCTGTTTGCGTTTATATCTGTTTCTGCGTTTTGCTTGTCTAGTCAAAGGAATATAGATCAAGTTTTTGAGAAAGCAGAGACAAACAGTCCTTGTATGATTTTTATAGATGAGATTGACGGGGTTGGTAAAAAGCGAACTGTTCATGAGGATGCAGGGCCTTTAACTTATTTACTCACTAAATTGGATAAAGAGTTTTTATCCTCAAAAAATATAACGGTGATTGCTGCAACTAATCATAAGAATCATTTAGATCCTGCGCTTATTAGGGGTGGTCGTTTGGAGTGCATTGAGGTTCCTGGGATGGATAAAGAAAGTACACGTAGGGGAATGCTAAAAGAATATCTCAAAGAATTAAGCACTACAAATATTGGAATTATTGTAAACCATACTAATGGTTTTTCACCAGCAAATCTGATGGGTTTAGCCAATTATATACGAGGGGAGAAAAGTCAAGGCAAAAGCACTCCTATTTTCACTTTATGTGAAAGATTTAATGAGGAACATAAAATTGAAGGTAAGAAGAATAAGAAACATAGTAACGGAAAAACTAAAAACAAGGATACAAGGCTATCATCTGGAAGCTTATCTAGAAGTTCATCAGTAAGCTCTTCATTGAGTGATGTATCTTCTCGAGGAAGTAATCGGCAAATTGAGGAATAAGGAGAATTACTACATAGTCTGGGATGATGCCATGCAAGTCGAATCATGTCATTCCAGTGCTTGACAATAGTTTTTATCCAGAAGGAACTTCTAAAAGGGTGTCATTCCAGTACTGGAATCCAGGAATTTTTTGAGCACGCAAGTTATGCTAAGTTTTTTGTTGGTAAGAAAGGCTGGATCCCAGTACTGGGATGACAGGAAGAGGGCTACTCGGGTGACATCGAAGGGGCTGCTTGCATAACTCAAATTCAAAGAAAAATCATTTAATGTCATTCCAGCGCGTGACGCTGGAATTCAGAAATAAAGAACAATGGATCCCAGTGTTAGCTACTCATATGACAGGAAAAGGGCTGCTCGGATGACATCCTTTTTTTTCCTGGATACCAGTTGCATGACACTACTATACAGTAGGTCCCAATTTCATCCCAGTCTGGGATCTTCTTTCAAAAATTCAAAACAATCTATCAAAAAGGAGAATATTATGTCTACAATAATTTTATCATCAATTTTAAGTAAAGCGGGCAGTATTTTTGGTCCAATTGGCCAGATTGTCGGCTCAGGACTCGGTGCTCTGCTTGGTGCAAAGCTTGATAATGCAATATTTGGTCTTGATGCCGACCAAAAGATAACGCATGGGGCGAGGCTGAAAAATCTGCAAGTTCAAACCTCAACTTATGGCAAAGCAATTCCAATTATCTATGGTACTGCTCGCATTGCTGGAAACATTATTTGGTCACAGCCAATAAAAGAGGAGGCGATAACCACTCAAAATAAAACAGGAAGAGGTATAAATATTACATATAACTACTATGCAACACTCGCAATTGCAATTTGCAAGGGGAAAGTAGAAAAATTAAATAGAATCTGGGCGGATATAAAATCGCTTAGTTTTGATGAAATAGATTATACTTTTTACCACGGCAGAGAAGACCAAAACCCTGATCCGTTTATGTTATCAATCGAAGGTGAGAAGAATGTACCAGCTTATAGAGGAATATCTTACATAGTCATCAAAAATTTTCCTTTGGCAGACTATAGTAATCGTGTTCCGGTGTTTACATTTGAAGTGCAAACTGCGCTGAAGCTCAGTGGATTCTCAGTAGCAGAAAACATTAAAAATATCAATATCATACCAGGTTCAGGGGAGTTTGTGTATGATACGAAAATACAGAAGAAAATTGCACGAGAAAAAATAAGCAGTAGTCAATATATTCCCTATGGACCGGCACAAAGAGTAAATCACAATAATCACACAAAAAAGAGCGATGCTATGCTTTCTTTCGACCAATTGAAGGAAAGTTTACCAAATGTTGAATGGGCATCGGTAGTGGTTAATTGGTTTGCAAGCAGTTTGAATATCAAAGATTGTAAAATATATCCTGCAGTTGAATTTCAAGACGATTCTGCTATAGTGCCTGATGATTGGCAAGTAGGAAATATAACCAGAGATAATGCTCAGCTAATTTCAAAAGATGAAGGTGGAAACCCAAGATATGGTGGTACAGTTAGTGATTTAGCGCTAATAAGATATATAAAAGAGCTACACAGCAGAGGCTACAAGGTGATGCTCTATCCAATGCTCTTGCTTGACACAGAAAATAAAGAGTGGCGAGGAAAATTGAGCGGTACTCTTCAGGATATAAGCGACTTTTTTGAGAATCAGTATAGCAAATTCATAGAGCATTACACGAGTATTGCCAAACAAACTAAAGTGGAAGGGTTTATTATTGGTTCTGAGTTTGCTCAGCTTACCAGAGTAAAAGATGTAGAGGGTAACTATCCTGCAGTAGCAGAACTAGTTAAAGTTGCAAAGCAAGTAAAGCTTCAGCTTGGAAAAGAAGTAAACGTAACTTACGCTGCCGATTGGAGTGAGTATCATTCATATGATGGTTGGTATAATATGGATGAACTTTGGTCTTCACAGTTCATCGATGTTATTGGCATAGATGCTTATTTTCCACTCACCGATGGCCCAGAACCTCCTTTTGGCTATTCCGCGAAAGATGTAGCGGGTGGTTGGAGCAGTGGGGTAGGGTATGATTATTTTTACGATTACTCAAAAAGTGATCCTGAGAAAATAAAGTATAATGATAGCGAATATGCATGGAAAAATATTGAGAAATGGTGGAGTGAAGTTCATGTAAATCCTGACGACAGTCAAACAACATGGCAACCAAAAATGAAGAAAATATGGTTTACCGAATATGGATTTCCCAGTATGAACGGCTGCACTAATGAGCCCAATGTGTTTGTTGATAAAGGTAGTATAGAGAGTAAATATCCACGATACTCAAACGGAGAGGTGAGCTTTCTTTCGCAGAAAATTGCAATCGAAGGAACATTAAAAAAGTGGCAAAGCTCAGAAATGGTGGAGAAAATGTTTCTCTGGGCGTGGGATGCAAGGCCATTTCCTTACTTTCCCAATTTATGTGATATGTGGGCTGACTGCCATAACTGGCAGACCGGGCATTGGATTCAGGGAAAAATTTCACAACTTAATGTTTCCGATGTTTTGTCTGATCTGTTGTAAAAGGTAGGTCTCAAAGGCGATCAGTTTGATACAAGTGATGTTAAAGGATTACTATCTGGGTATGTAATAAATGATGACCAGCAACCCGTACGTTCAATTATTAAAATGCTGCGAAGTTGCTATTTTTTGATGTGGTTGAACAGAACTCAAAACTGAAATTTATTCAAAAGGGCAGGGGAGTGAAAACTGAAATACCAATTGGCGAGATGGTTACCAATAACGTTGCAAAACTTGTTAATATTAGTCAGCTAGATTTAAATAGTAAAGTCAATGTTGTCTATTTTAACCGCAATTTTGGCTATCCAATTGATGTGAAATATGCTGAACTGCCAAAGCAGGGCAATGCTGCAACAGTTCCAATACCGCTCATTATGGAGGAAGGGGAGGCGCAAAATATAGCTGAAGTTTTACTTTATTCTTCGTGGCAAGAGAGAAATGTATACAACTTTAAGCTCCCGATAAAATATGCATGGCTTTTACCAAGTGATGTCATAGCAATTTCAGATGGCGAGAAAAGACATACGATGAGAATTATAAAAACAAAGTTTGAAAGCATGTCCATTCAAGTAATGGGAGTTGGTTATGATCCCTCTATATACAAGCTCTCCTTTCCTTCAACAAGATCACTTATGCTTAAAGAATACCCTCCCTTCTCACGTCAGTAAATCTATCGTGGAAATGATAGATTTACCGCATATTAAAGGTAATATCGCAAGTTTTACTTTAATTAGTGAAGAGGAAGGTTGGAAAGGAGCAACGCTTTTTATTTCGTATGATGATAAAAATTATAAGCCCATCGCGAGCGCAAATATACAATCTACTTACGGATATGTAATCGAATTTACCGATGACGAGATTGTAGTGGTATTACGCTTTGGCCAGTTGGATGTCATTAATTCAACTGCGTTAGCATTGATTGGCAAAGAGGTAATACAATTCCAAGATACCAAGCTTATAGATAAGAATAAATACAAATTGAGCAATCTAATTAGAGGGCAAGAAAGTACTAAGAGATATGAACACACCACAGGTGAAAAATTCGTTCTGCTTGATGATTCAATAATTTCTTTTGAAGTGCAAAAGGGAAAAAAGCTTTATCTCAAAGCAGTCACTTATGGTGATTCATTAGATAATACGGAGACAAAAGTTCTTACAGTTGACAATTAACGCAGTATATGTTAATATTATATACATATAAAGTAATTATAAAGCTTATTATGTCAAGGAAAATAGTTAATACATTAAAATCTCAAGTAAAAGAGCTCAAATATGCTGATTTAGGAGCTAAAGGATTAAGCTCAAGTGGTTGGTATGACATTTACTCTGGCAATGTAACATATAAAGATCTCAATAGATGCAGTGATATCACTATTAATGGACAAAAAGTAACTAATGAGTTTATTAGAGAACTATACTCAAAGCATGAAAGCCTGCTTATAAGAGATGAAAATAAGGGAGACAACTATCGTCCATTTCTTAAAGCAGTTTTTACAGAAATGTTTGAACACGCTGGTGCAATAGTTCCAAATGATTCTATTATTGAGGAGTTAATAACTAATTATAATCAGGCTGGATATACTAAGTTTTTTGTTAATTATAATTTAACGGAAATGTCTGAACTCGGTTTGCATCTAAGTTATAATGATGGAAGAGCCTTTTGTATAGACTGCTATGACCCTGATTGTTTAGAATTTAGCTTTCATATGGAAAGCATTCCTGTAAGTAATACTATAGAATATTTTAATACTGGAGGTAATTGTCTTCTTTATCGGGTATGTGATCTATCCAGTTCAGTAGAATTTAATCTGAAATGTAAGGGCGAAAATGTGACATACGAAGATGGTAAAGTATTACTTACAATTCCTAAAGAGTTAAAAGACTACAAAGCTGGTAATGACAGTCTGCTCGATAAGCTTACTGATATTATTAATAATCTTGTTGAATACTTTAAAAAGCTCTGCGAGAAATTGGGCTTTAAGTTTGATACAAGGATAGAGTATGATTCTGAGCATAATATAAAAATGGAGCATAGCCTTGGTAAACCACTGAAGGTGATAGATAAGCCAGATATATCTACTTTTTTTCTTGAATATCGAAAGGAATTTCGTGCTTTTATGGAAAAATGTGAAGAGAAAGATTTAAACAATCTTGGCGCCGAACCACTGGAGGTAACCAGTATATCTACCGTCAATGGCTTGAAGCGCAAAGCACAATAAAAGTATTTGTTTAGGGGAATGAGGACTCCCTTTATTGTCATTCAAGTAGCTAACACTGAGGTCCAGAGCAGGCAATAAGAACTGGTCACGTGCTGGAATGACAAGGAAGGAAGTGCTGGTTTGAAATTAAATTTTCTGGATTTTAGTGTCATGCATTGACCCTATAGTTTTCTTTTCTCGTCTAACTCACTCTGCTGAACGGATGCCAATAAAATTGTCTTCTTTTAAAAGAATGTGAAAGCAATTGGTTGAATTTTTTTTACTAATGTTTTATTATGCCGTGAATGTTGTGAGGTAAAACAATGATCGGTAATATAAAAAAATTATCAAATAAAGCACCAATAATACTAACTTGGGTGCCAAGAGTACGTGGTGCATCTCTGCCAGATGGTAAGAACAGCAACCTTAATTACTTAGATATAATAAAAAATCATAAATTAATAAATAAAGAAGAGAGGGATATATATTTGATTATCAACGGTCCTGGATTTGAAGAAAATCAAATAGATGATTTAAAGCGTGAACTGAAAGGAATGGAAGGAGTGCATGTTGTAGATTTACACCAATACGACTGGAGCGAAATAGATCAAGGATGGAAGATAGATGGTGAAGACATTAGCATAAAGGATTTCTTTAAGAATATGTATAATATGTCATAGGAGCAAAGGGTGTATTTTGCTGTTGAAATAGATACCTTTAGATTGATTGCTCTTGCTCTTTCAGGAAAAATGACAGGAGAGAAAGGTGCAATATATATAGACTTTGATTCTTTAAAAGCCATTGACACTCATATAGGAAAAGACATAACGATTTCTAAGGGAATTTTGTTAGGGCAAGTTACTGTACATGTTAATCAAGAGAGCGGCAAAATTATTAAAACGGATTTAAATAATGACTTGATTGCAGTAAGTTGTCCAAGTATGGCGATTAATATTTTAGCTCAATATAAAAGAGAAATACTGAGTCAAGAAAAAATGTGCTATGAGTTGGCAGAACGTTTATCTCGGTTTATGCAAAGAGAAGAATCACAAATTTTTACCACATGTAAAAGATTGGAAGAAGAACAGCTGTGGGATTATGAGACGAAGAGATTAGTGAGAGTTATTAAATACGGATTAAAGAAGATAGAGTGTACAATAGGTGATCTCAAAAATGGTGAGATAAGAAAATTATATGAGCCACGGGTGTTAAGGTATATGCAACATTGTGAAGTAAGTATGAATTTGGGTCAATTTTATACTGTAGAAGTAATTCGTAGTGAATTAATTGGTCAAGACGAAAGTAAACTGAAGCTGTTTTGCTTCGAAGAGAACAATGGCAATTACGTTTATATAATAGATAGTGACCTATCTTGGGCGAGAAGAGCAAACTTATACCATAAGCAGGTAAAAAGTGAGTTAGAAAAAGTACAAGTAGATCAGATGGAATTGGAAAATCTATCGTTAGAGTAATCAAGTGCAAACCGGAAAGTAACTCAGGTTACAGTTGATAGTCTATATTATTAAAAGTTTAATAATTATATATGTATTATAGTATAAGAGCTATTAATAGTATATATGTCAAAAAAAATGATTAATGAGTTGAAAGCTAAGGTGAAGGAGAGAGGATATGCTCATTTGAAGTCTACAAAAAGTTCTGATTATAGAACATATAAGGATTTGGATATGGACTTCAATAGTGAATATGAATTTGCTTGTGATCTTGTTATTAATGGGAAGACAATAACTAATGATTTCATTAAAAATTTATATTTAAAACATGAAAATCTCATTACAGAAGATAAGGACAAAAAAGGGAGTTATCGTCTGTTTCTTAAGAAAATCTTCACGGAAGTATTTGTACACGCCGGTGCAGCAGTTCCAAATGACTCTATTATGGAAGAATTGATAACTTATTATAACAGGTCTGGGTACAAGCAATTCTTTTCTTCTCAAAGTCAAGCACTTCGTTCTTTTGGATTGTGCATATATTCATTCCACTATTTAATTCCTTCTTACAGAGAAAGGACCTATATAAGTTGTGAAGATCCAAATTGTCTGAAGTTTAGTTTTAGCGTAAATGATGGCATATATAACGATAATAAAACTTTAATATGTGATTTACAAAACTCAGTGGAGTTTAAACTAAAATGTGAAGGTGAAAATGTGAAGTATGAAGAAGGTAGGGTGTCTCTTACTATTCCTAAGGAGCTGAAAAACTACAAAGCAAATGATAAGAATTTGTTTGACGTTATTATTGAGTATTTTCAGAAATTTTGCGAAAAATTTGGATTTCACTTTTTTGAGGAAAAATTTGAGCATAATCTGGATAAGCCACTTGGAGTATTAAGTGATATAAATACATCCCAAGATAAGAATCTAAACTTGAAGAGTTTAAAATAAGATATTGAAATCTCTGCTTTTTTTTAATAAGGTGGGTATAATAAAAAGTAAATCAAGTTTTACAGAAAACCTTTACTTATGATGAAAAGTATGTAATACGTATATAATATAAGATTGTGATATGTCAAAAAAAATAGTTAATGCATTGAAATCTGAAGTGGAAAAGCTCAAGTATGCTGATTTAAAATCTGTGCCAATAAAATCAGATTGTTGGAACTCTGGTTACAACACATATATTGACCTTGGTAGATCACACAACCTTACTATTAATGAGAAAGAAGTGCCTAATGAGCTTATTGAGAAGCTATATTCAAAACATAAAGATCTCATTTTAGAAGATGAGAATGGAAGAAAGAACTATAGTCCATTTCTTAAGCAAATTTTCATAAAAATATTTGAATATGCTGGTGCAGAAGTTCCGAGTGACTCTATCATGGAAGAATTGATAACTAACTATCATCAAGAAGGGTATAATCATTTTCTGTTTCTTCATATATTAAAGGCTCTTTCTCCATTTGGCTTGCTTGTGTTAGATTCTAGCATAACAATAACTTATAGTATGGATTGCCGTGACTCCAATTGTCTAAAATTTAATTTTAGCATGGATTGTATAAAGGTGTGCAGCAGTGATCTTGTTAATGATATTAAAACACCAGGTTTTTGCAGTTCAGTAGAATTTAAACTAAAATGTAAGGGTCGAAATGTAACATATGAAGATGGTAAAGTGCTTATTACTATTCCGAAAGAGCTGAAAAATCATAAAGCAAGTGGTAGAAATTTTTTTGATATTGTTACTGAACGTTTTCAAGAATTTTGTGAGAATTTAGGATGTAATTTTGAGACAAAAGTGGAACATAGCCTAGATAAACCACTTACAGTATTAAAAGATGCAAATACATCCCATGATAAGAATTTAAGCTTGAACCAACAGTTAAGTAATTCAAGATAAGATATTGAGATTCGCATTTTTAAAGCTAGAAAACATATTCATTGAGAGAATAATTTCGCTACTGAAAGCAAAAGGCGTTTTTACAATCTTCTATCTACTACTCCCTCATGAACAGATACGTTAATCTTATCTAACTGCTCACTAACTTCTTCATTACTTGGCAAGTGTCCTCTAAAACGTACTGTATGCTGACATCGATCCAAAGGAGTTTGTAATCGCTCAACATATACTTTTGCTAGCAACTCAGCGTCAATTAGCGCTCCATGTAACTCCCTACTCTCTAGTGATATACCAAAACGCTCACACAATGCACTTAAAGAAGCTGGTGGTCCAAATTTCTTTCTTGCAAGCGGTAATGTATCTAACACTCTGTCTGAAGAGATTAATTTGGCATTCAGTTTACCAAGTTCCATGTTCAAAAATTTAATGTCAAATCCAGCATTGTGAATTACCAAAGTATCGCTAGATATAAAATTAAGAAATTCAGATGCAATCTCTGAAAATAATGGCTTATCCTTTAGAAATTCTTCGCTGATACCGTGAACTTTAAATGCACCTTTGTCTATGCTCCTTTCTGGGTTGATGTATCGATGGAATACTTTGCCTGTTGGAATATGATTAATTAGTTCCACACATCCTATTTCGATAATTCGATGGCTATTGACATCAAGACCTGTAGTTTCAGTGTCAAGTACTATTTCACGCAGCCCATCTTGTTTGGAAAGTTCTATACTTAACCTACTACTAGGATCTGACTGACTATTGGCAGCTTGTATCGTTTTTTTTCTTTTAGCTACTAATTTTTTTGTAGCACCTTCACCATCTTTTACTCTAGAGTGTCCAGGCGCTTCGGTTATTGAGCTTTTTTTTATACTATCAAGGATAACTTCTTTATCATTTAAGAATTTTTTACCGTTACCTTCTACATAAAGTGAGGTGAGATTTTTGAGTGCTATATCTCCTCCATAGTGGTGGCGCCACACTCCAACAATGTTGTTGTTTTCTACATTTAATAAAGTAAGATTTGGGAGACGTTTGCTGCCAATCAAAAATGCAAAACCTCTGTCTCCAATATTGTTATTACTTATTTCAAGTAAAGTAAGGTTTTTTAGATTGCCTTGACCTATATATCCTGCACCTTCAAAACCGAGTTTATTGTTCCTTAGAGTGAGCGAAGTAAGATGTGTAAGTTTACTTAACTCTTTTACATCTTTACTATCAATCTCTACATTTATTAAATTAAGCTCGTTAATGCCTTTTTTACTCTGTAGAAAGTTTGCTAGCTCTCTTATATCAATTTTAGCACTTACATCTGATATTGTTAAAGCTTTATCATGTACATATCCACTAAAACCCACCTTACCCTCTGTTAATATACTATGTAAATATTTTAACTGGCATCTCAGTAGCTGTCAATTGCTTATATAAGATCTTAAACAGCTGGTTTAGGTGCTGTAAAATTCATACTTTTTGTGATCAGCTAAGTAAAAAGTCAAGCCTAGGGCAACTCACTAAGCTTTTCTGATTTATTGTGATACAGTTCTTGAGTTTTTTTCTTCCTTTACAAAAGAATCTGTTACTAAATCCTTTAAAGTTTTACCAGGCTTTTCTAGCAATTCAGGTTTAAGTAAATACTCAAGTTCATATATTGCTGCTGTAATTGCTATAGCAGCTAAAGCTGCAATTAAAAATGGTTCTTCTGTTATGAGTGTTAAAGTTATTAAACCTCCTAGCAGCCCAATTACTGGTGGAACAATAATTGCTGCACCTCTCTTCCATAATTGTGGTTTTTTATTGAGCTCATGTTTTTGTTTCTCTTTCTTTTCTTTGTATCGTTTACATGCTCCTTTTTTTCCTTCGAGTGTAATTTCTTTAACTTGGACTTGCTGACAAAATGTGACCTTTTTTTTTGGCTTTATTTTGTCAGAAATAGAAGATTTTGATAACTCAGTGTAGTCAACTTTTTCGTTAGAATCGCCTATAACTTTTTCGCTTCATCAATACCTATATTAAATTATATTCTAAATAAAGTCAAGATATTAATTACTATATTAAACTGTACTCTGAAAAAATTAAGATATTAACTACAAGCCTTGAGCCTGTTAAAATCTTCTTCAGCATGGTACGATGACCGAGTCAATGGGCTTGATGCAACTACCAAAAAGCCTTTGGAATAAGCAATATATTTATAATGCTCAAACTCTTCTGGGGTAACATATCTGTCAACCTTTACATGCTTTGGAGTTGGTTGCAAATATTGACCAATTGTAATGAAGTCAACTTCGGCGCTACGTAAATGAAATATTTCTTCCTTTGTTTCTCCGAGACCAACCATAAGCCCTGACTTCGTGAAAAGTTTAGAATTAATCTGTTTCACCATCTTTAGCAAATATAGTGAATGAAAATAACGAGCTCTTGGTCTTATTTTTGCATACAGCCTTGGTACTGTTTCGATGTTGTGGTTATAAACATCAGGTGATGCAATAGCTATTGCTTCAAACGCTCCTTTCTTATTTAAAAAATCAGGAGTAAGAATCTCTATTGTTGTTTCCGAAGTTATCTTTCTAATTTCTTCTATACACCTTATAAACTGATTTGCACCACCATCTGCTAAATCATCGCGGTCAACAGAGGTAATGACAACATGCTTTAAATTTAACTTTTTTATCGCTTTTGCTAAATTTTCTGGTTCATGAGGATCGAGCTTATCAGGAATGCCAGTTGCAACGTTGCAAAACGCACAAGCACGAGTACAAACAGAACCGAGAATCATCACAGTAGCATGACGTTTATTCCAACATTCACCAATATTTGGACACGCAGCTTCTTCGCATACTGTATGTAAGTTATGTAGCTTAACAGTGTTTAAGGTTTCATTGAATATTTTACCAGCTGGAGCTTTTGCTCTGAGCCATATAGGCTTACTATGCATCTGAAACAGCTAATTCTACCTCTTGTTTTGCTAAAACTTTCTTTAATCTTCTTTTTATCTTTTGTGCTTCTTTACTTAGTTTAATTGTTTTTGTATTGAGCAAGAAAGCATCAAGATCACCTTTATAGTCTATAGTTCTTAAAGTTCTTGTTGCTATACGAAAGCTAAACTTTTTGTCTAATATATTACTCGTCAATGTAACTTTATGTAAATTTAAGAGAAAGGTACGCTTTGTTTTACGATTTGAATGCGATACCTTATTACCAAAAGACTTTTTTCTATTTGTTAACTCACAAATTCTACTCACTTCAATATACCAATTTATCCTATGTAACTAGGTTAACCTGATATAGTTAAATAGTCAACTCCCTTGCTTGATTTTTATACCGTATACTGCTTTATAGCCAAAAAACACTGTAATTTTTTCTATTACAAGAGAAACCATATGCTGCATTTCTAATGCTTTACTGCCATTTGTTACTAATAGATGCAGAACACCAGAATTTACGTTTTGTGCGTATGAGATCTTTTGTGGTTTTGTACATTCTGCTAATTCCTCTCCAACTATACTTTTCCAGTTTAAAATAAGACGTATTTCATTTTTGCTGATCTTATTTTTCATGCATTTTAATGCATAGTTTTCTATTATAGATTTTAATTTCTTTGGCCCGCTATATTTAAACATCTTTCCAGTGCTTAAAATTAAATTATATTACAACTTTCTTATACAAAAAACTAACTTATTGTTTTCATGACCCTCGGCCTCACACATAAAAAGCAGTATTTGTATATTGTTGCCTAACTTGTAATCATTTTTAATTGTAATTTATTAAATTATTATGAAACTAAGTAAAATTCGAGTAAAGTATAGTATTTCCAAGAAGATTATCTTTTTACTGTATGCCGTAATTTTCTTATAGCTATCTGTTTTTTAAGATCTTTCTGCAATCCAAGCTGCTTGAATGGCCTCTAATATTTTTTCATTACAATACTTTTCATCATCATCAAACTCTTCTAAATCCAAGACTTTTCTTTTAAGTTCAGTGAATCTAATACTAATTATATCTTCATTTGGAAATTTCTCTTCTAGAGCTTCTGCAATATCTTCTATATCAAGCGATTTCATACTTTTTTAATAAATTAAACTGGTGCCCATGGGGAGACTTGAACTCCCAAGGTCGCAAAACCCACGGATTTTAAGTCCGCTGCGTCTACCGATTCCGCCACACGGGCCTTATGTTGTTTATCTAGAGTAAAATTCTACTACTAAATTGACTTCCATGTCTGCTGAATATGGGACTTCGGAATATTGAGGTGCTCTCAAATACTTCACTGAAAGTGCTTTGCTGTCTGCCTCTAAATAATCTGGAGCCTTACGTTCTTGTTTTTGTTCAGCCTCTATTAATATAGGAATTTTTGCTGCTCTTTCCCTTATTTTTACTATATCACCAGGCTTCACTCTATAACTTGATATGTTAACCACCTTATCATTAACTGTAACATGTTTATGAGATATAAGCTGTTTTGCCGAGTAAATTGTTGGCACAAAACCAGAGTGATATAAAACAGAACTTAACCTTGATTCTAAGGCACCAATAAAATTATCAGCCGTATAACCTTTTCTTTTGTAGGCATCTAAGAATGTACGTCTAAGCTGTTTACTTGAAATTGCATAGTAGAACTTAAATTTCTTATGTGCAGCAAACTGCTTACCAAAATCAGATAACTTCTTAAATCCAAGAATACCATGCTGACCTGGAGGGTATTTTCTTTTATTGACCGAATCTTTTGCTCTACCCCATAAGTTTACACCAAGCCTGCGACTGATTCTATACTTTCTATTGATAACAGTTGTCATACAAAAATTCTCACAATCTAACTATAAATTATTAATGATTTTAACATTAAGTGTCAACTTGTTTTTGCCGCTATGATATAGTATACTTCACTTTTAAGTTTTCCTATTAATACATGAATCATCTACTACTAAAATCCATGGCAAATGCTGTCCGCTTTTTATCAATTGATGCAGTACAAAAAGCAAATTCTGGACATCCAGGTATGCCACTTGGCATGGCAGATGTTGCCACTGTATTATTTGCTAAATATCTAAACCATAACCCTGATGATTCTCAATGGATCAGTAGAGATCGTTTCGTCCTATCAAATGGTCACGGTTCAATATTGCAATACTCTATATTATATCTGACAGGCTACATTAGTATAGATGAACTAAAAAACTTCAGGCAACTTACATCAAAAACTCCAGGTCACCCAGAATTTGGCTTAACTTCCGGTATAGAAGCAACAACAGGCCCGCTTGGTCAGGGATTTGCCATTGCTGTTGGCATGGCACTTGCTGAATCGATTCTTGAAAAGCAGTTTGAAATCAGTCACTACACTTATGTAATGCTAGGAGATGGTTGTCTTATGGAAGGTATAAGCCATGAAGCAGCGTCCCTTGCTGGGCATCTTAAATTAAATAAGCTGATAGCATTTTTTGACGACAATGACATCTCTATAGACGGCTCTACTAGCCTCTCTTGCTCTGATGATGTAGAAAAGCGTTTTTCAGCGTATGGATGGAATGTTGACAAAATCGATGGGCATGACTTTGATGCTATATCCCTTGCAATAGAGCAGGCGCAAAAGTCTGATAAACCTACACTAATCTGTTGCAAAACTATTATCGGAAAATTTTCAAGCCGTGCTGGCACATCTTCTGCTCATAGTGGTGCCTTTACAGAGGAAGATGTAAAACAGATGAGAGAAAAATTAAATTGGGACTATGAACCATTTCATGTACCAGAAGATGTGAGAAACGCTTGGATAGAAACAGTTAAGAGGGCAAAGCAAAACTATACATCCTTGATCAATAAAGAACTACAAAGAAGACTTGAGAAACGTTTGCCGAATAATATCGAGAGTGATTTGGCTGATCTGAAGAAACAAATATGTAAGCTAATGCCAAACGAAGCTACTAGATCTTCTTTCGGCAGAGTAATGGAACTATTAACTAAGTCTATGCCAGAACTAATTGGTGGCTCTGCTGATCTTACCGGTTCAAATTGTACTAAATATAAGCATATGCAGGCAATAGATAGTAATAATTATGATGGTTCTTATGTCCATTATGGAGTGAGAGAGCACGCTATGGCAGCTTGTATGAATGGTATGGCTCTTCATGGTGGAATTATTCCTTATGGTGGAACTTTTTTAGTATTTTCCGATTACTGCCGCCCTGCTATACGTCTTTCAGCTTTGATGAAACAGCAGGTTATATATGTAATGACTCATGACTCGATTGGAGTAGGGGAGGATGGTCCAACTCACCAGCCAATAGAGCATTTAGCTTCTCTGAGAGCTATACCAAATCTGTATGTTTTTAGGCCAGCAGATGCAATTGAAACTTTGGAGTGCATTAGCATTGCATTGGAAAAAAAAGAATCTCCATCGTTATTTGCACTTTCAAGGCAAAATATTAATTACATGCACTCTTATACTGACCAATTGGCCAACCTATCAAAATTTGGTGCATATATACTATGCGAATATTCAGGAAAGCTAGAAGTGACGATATTTGCTACCGGATCTGAAGTTGAAATTGCAGTTGAGGCAAGAGAAAAATTACAGGAAAAAGGTGTAGGTACAAGGGTCATTTCTATGCCGTGTTGGAGGCTTTTTGACGAGCAAAGTGATGAATATAAAGGGGTAGTATTAAATAATGACAGTATTAAAGTTGCAATTGAAGCGGGAAGTGAAGTGGGTTGGCATAAATATATAGGCTCAAACGGTATATTTATTGGCATGAAAAATTTTGGAGAATCAGCACCTTATGAAGCTCTTTATAAGCATTTTAATATTAGCGCTGATTATGTAGTAAAATGTGTTTGTGAATAACACTTTTTGTCATTCCGCTGCGCATAAAATTACTTAATGAACTCAGCCAGTGCCGTTATTATGATAAGAAACATCGGTGAAATGTTTCGAGTAACTTTTTCGTTTCTATGATCCACTTGGCGGCAAGAATAAAGTTTTAATCATTCTATGGTTTCTGTATAATTTTCAAAACTTAATTGATATATATGAAGGTAATAATAGGTAGCGCTAGTAAACAATTAGGAGATTCAATAGCAAGTGGGCTAAATGCTCAGCTATTCCCCAATCAGGTGTCAAGATTTGCCGATGGTGAGGTAAATGTAGAAGTAGCAAATGATCTACGTAATCAAGAAGTATATATAGTACAATCTCTTTCTTCCCCTGTAAATGATAACCTTATGGAGCTTCTGCTTACAATTGATGCAGCAAAGAGATCTGGAGCCAAGAGAATAACAGCTATTATTCCTTATTACGGATACAGTAGGCAGGATAGGGTTATTAAAAACAATAATATGCAATCTGCTTTAAGTGCTAAATTAACTACAAATCTTATTCAAACAGCTGGTGCAAACAGTGTTGCTGCTATTGATTTGCATTCAAGTCAAATTGAAGGTTTTTTTGATATACCAGTTACTAATTTGAGCTGTTTTGAAGTATTTGTTGACTCTATATACAAGGAGGATTTGGCAATAGTTGCGCCTGATGTTGGAGCAATTGGCAGGGCTCGTGCTTTTGCAAAGATTTTAGAGGAAAAACACAAGTTGGATAATGATATTGTTGTAGTAGATAAATATAGAGAAAAAGCAGGTACATCTGAGGTAATGAATGTAATCGGAGAAGTTGCAAACAAAAATTGCGTCATTGTTGATGATATAGTTGACTCTGGCGGAACATTATGTAATGCAGCTCTTGCTTTAAAAAACCGAGGAGCAAAGTCTGTAGTTTCGTGCATTACACATGGAATACTTTCAGGAAATGCAGTTGAGAAAATCTCTTCCTCTTCTCTGGATAAATTAGTAATTACGGACACCGTATTTCACAAATTTGAAAAAAATGATAAGATAGAGGTTGTTTCAATTGCAAATATTTTAATTTGCTTTATGCAAGGAGGTAAAAGTGCCAGCTAGATCAACAGAAGATGTTATCACTTCGTTAATAGAATTTGCAAATAAGAGAAAAATAACAATTACTAAGGAAGAAATGCTTAAAACTGCACAGCTTGTGAGGATTAAGTTATCCGATGATGAGATTCAATACTACTCAAAAGAATTGACAATGCTGGATTGGATACATGATACTTTGTTGAAAGTTAATACTGAAGGTGTTTCTCCTATGCGTTATGGAACTATAGATAAGGATGCCCATGTACGCGATGATGTTGTAAATTCTCAAAACATTAAAGAAGAAATATTATCCAATACAAAATCGGAGTATGGGTATTTCGTAGTACCAAAGGTTATAAACGATTAAGATAAAGCAAGATTTATACCGATTTTATAGATCTACTTTCAAAAATAAGACCAATCTGGTAAAGAAGCATTCGTTGGAGTAAAAACCATTTTTTGATTTTTCTTTACTAAATCTACTAAATATAATTTAGAGTTGCTTGGTGATTCTGCGTTAGTAAAGATAATTTCTCTGCCATTTGGTAGCCATGCCGGAGATTCAATTTTATGTCCCTCTGAAAGCAAGCGCTCTTCTTTGCCATCTGGCTTCATAACTCCTATGTAAAATTTTCCTGACTGAATTTTTGTAAAAGCTATCAGATTTCCTTTTGGCGACCAAACAGGTGTAGCATATCTTCCATTTCCAAAACTAATTCTCTTGGGTTTTTTGCTTTTTTTAGTGAAATCTATGATATATAGTTGCTGACTTCCACTTATATCAGAACTAAAAACCATGTACTTTTGATCTGGAGACAAAGAGGGAGAAGTACTTATAGCTGAACCTTTAGTAATTTTTTTTGTTCGTTTACTGCTTAAGTCTAGAGATAATATATTTGTTTCACCACTCAATGAGTGGGAAATAAAAAGAGATTTACCATCAGGAGAAAATCTTGGTGCAGAAATAACTCCTTCAAATGCGCTGATTATTGATTCAGTGTTATCTTTTAAATTTTTTAATATTATATAACTTTTACCATTTGTGTATGAGATATAAACAATACCCTTTCCATTTGGTGAAAATCTTGGTGTTGACACAAATTTCTCACCATTTGTTAAGTACTTTATATTACTTCCATCTTGATTCATCACAGCAATTTTACGGACGGATTTGTAATTGCTATCTTTTTCTTCAGCGATATATGTAATTTTTGTATTGAAATGCCCTTTCTCACCAATCAATCTATCATGTATCACATCTGAAATAAGATGACTAATTTTCCTCCAGTCTTTTGCTAAAAAAACAACCGACTGAGTAAGTAATTCTCTGTTTGTAAAGCTGTCAGATAAACGAAAAGATAGCTCTAAATTTCTGTTTAATACTTCACTTAAACTTACTGTGACTACAGTATCGCTTTTCCAAGACTCAACTTTCGTGTTACGTTTCACATTAAATAAGCCACAATTAGATAGATTTGTTTCAATTACTTTTGTGATGCTTTCACTTAGCTCACTTTCCACTTCTGTCTTGCATGCACATTTAGATACAACAAGATCAATATTACCAATATTGCTTTTTTTTATATCAACATATAAAACAGCTTTTGTGGAATAAGGAATAAATAACGAAATAAATAACACCAGTTGAACGAATAGCTTCATTAGATCTCTTGCATTACCTCCTGTCATCTCAGCAAATAGCTTACTTTTGAAGTTAAACTGCATGACAGTAGAGTAAATCAATTTCTGCAGTACTTGACACTGGAATCCAGAAATTTGACTGCAAGTAAGTGCACTGAGGTGGCAAGCATAAAAGTAGCTGTTTTATTCTAAAATAAACGTCTTTGACAAGGTTGCATGAAAAACTGGATTCCAGTGCTCTGACACTGGGATGACAACACTCTAATGGTGGAGATTGCTCTAAAACTACAATGTTCATACAATTGTATGCCTGGGCGTTGAGATGGCACCCTTCTGGTAGATTCAAATCACAATGTTTGTATAGTTGTGTGATCTGACACTGATTTTTTTTTACGGATTCCAGTATTGCATGCTGAAATAACATCAAAGAATACATTGTTAACTTCTTACTCAAATAATGGTTAATAAAAAGAGGTATATTTCTATACCTGTTCTATTTGGACTTCAATTATAGGTCTTTTTAGTAAATATTCTTTTAAGGTACTAAATATTGAACTTTCAATCTTATTTCTTATTTTTTTTATTGGTTGTGGACTAAATGCTGACTCAACCTTCTCTATGATCTTTTGCATAATGGCTGCATCTTCTTGCGCTTCGAAAACACCAGGTGCAAATACTTTTGGCTTAGCGAGCAATTTGTTTTTCTTATTCACAATTGCTGTTACTACAATAACCCCAGCATCTCTCATTCTCTCACGCATCTTTATAACGCTGCATTCTGGATGGCGTAGCAACGTACCATCAATACCAAAGTAGTCAACATCAATTGAACTAACTTTTTCTCCATTCTCCAAATTAACAATATCACCTGGTGCAATCATTATTGCTTTTTTCACACCGCACTCTTTAGCGAACTTTACATGTGCATCCGTATGAATATACTCACCATGAACTGGAATAGCTACCTTAGGTTTTATCAAAGAATACATTTCTCTTAGCTCTGCTTTTACTGGATGTCCGGAAGCATGAACATTCTCTGTTTTTTCAGTAATAACTTCCACTCCCACCTCAATAAAGGCATTGAGCATGTTATGTGCACGAGTTTCATTGCCAGGAATGATTTTTGATGAAAAGATCATGGTATCACCTTGCTGCATTTTAAATGCTTGATGACTCTTATTAGCAAGCCTTGAGGTTGCTGCCAGTGGCTCACCTTGACAACCTGTGCAAAGTAGCACCAGCTTTTCCCTTGGAAGATTTACTGCCTCCTTTGCTTCTAGAAACTCAGGAGAATCAGTTAAATAACCACTATCCTGAGCAACTTTCACTATTCTCCATAAAGATCTGCCAAGTAAAACCACTTTTCTATTTAGTGCTTGTGCAGCTTTAGCGATAGTCTCAATTCGCGCCACATTTGAGGCAAATAGCGATACAGCAATCAATTTTTTAGACCGCTTTATTATATTGTAAATATTATCATAAATTTCACTTTCTGATTCAGGGTCGTGTTTGCTCAGTATGTTTGTTGAATCACAAATTGCTGCAAGTAGATCACCTTTATCGCCAATTTCTTTTAAACGCTCTATATTAGAAATTAATCCAACAACAGGTTTTGGGTCAAATTTCCAGTCTCCGGTATGGAGTGTACTACCCATTTCAGTGCTAATTAATATTGAATTTGCTTCAGGAATTGAATGAGTTACATTTATAAACTCAACGGTAAAAGGACCCAAATTTATGCTGCCATTTATGTCCACCTCTTTCAAAGGCACTATACCTTCCAATCGAAATTCTTTCAATTTTTCTTTGAGAAAGTTAACCGTAAACTTTGTTGTATATATGGGACATTCTAACTCTTCCCACAGATGAGGCACTGCACCACAGTGATCTTCATGTGCATGTGTAATTATTATTCCAAGCAAATCTTTTTTTCTTTGAGCAATAAAATCTACATCAGCAATGAGTAGCTCAACACCTGGCATAGTTTCATCTGCAAAACCGATACCAAGGTCGATCATAATCCACTTGCCTTGATAATGATATAGGCTAACGTTCATCCCAATTCTTCCTACTCCTCCAAGAGGAAGAAATAAAAACTCATTTTTGTTTATGTTCATTAATTTTAAATTATTAAAATGCGAGGATAGCAAAACTTCGACCTTAAATAAAGGAATTTATCACTTTTGCATAACTTAAAAAAATCTTTTCACTAAAAGAGAAGGCTTTCAAATTGGTAAAAAGAATTAAGTGTAGACAGCTACCTCTTTATATCATTTAGCAAATTTCTCATTTTTTTTTTACTTTTCCAAAGAATCCTTCAGATTTCTGCTCTACACTTTCATGTTCCCCTTCCTCAAGCGCTTTTAATAGCTCAATCTGCTTTTGGGTTAAATTCTTTGGATTTAAAGTCTCAACTATTACCTGTACGTATAAATCACCACGAGCATGTGAGTTCATATATGGCATACCCTTTTCCCTACAACGTAGTTTGGTACCAGTTTGAGTGCCTTCAGGGACCTTTACTTTTATTTTAGCTCCATCAATTGATTGAATATCGATTTCACCACCAAGTACTGCTAGTGTCATTCTTATAGGCACTTTACAGTGTAAATCTGCTCTATTGCGAGTGAAGATCTGATGAGTAGCTATTTTCACACATACGTATAAATCTCCGCTTTTTCCACCTCTTGCTCCAGCTTCTCCTTTACCACTGACCCTTACCTTAGCTCCTTCTTCTATGCCTTTTGGAATTGAAACGGAGATATTTACTTCATCTCTTTTACGTCCACTTCCACCGCATTTCTTACATTTATTTTGTATTATTTCTCCTTCCCCATAGCATGTAGTACACGTTCTTTCAATGGTAAAAAAGCCCTGTTGAGTTCTAATTCTACCGCTTCCCTGGCATGTGTTGCACTGAACTGGTTTGATTGCTCCTTCGCTACCTGTGCCTTGGCATGTATTACATTTTATATTTGTCACATAATGTATAGGTGCTTGTATTCCTTTAAATGCATCTTCCAAGGTAATTTTAAGGTCGTAGCGCAGATCTGCTCCAGATACTCCTATTGTACTTCTTTTTGTTCTTGACTTACTTGTACTGCCGCCGAATCCTCCACCAAAAAAATCGTTAAATATATCGCTAAAATCCCCTCCAGCTTGGCTGAAATCAAATCCACCGGAAGCACCATCGTGACCATAACGATCATAACCTGCTCTTTTTTCAGAGTCAGATAGAACTTCATATGCAGCTGTTACTTCTTTAAATTTTTCCTCTGCTTCCTTATTACCAGGATTTCTGTCAGGATGATATTTTAATGCTAGTTTTTTATATGCTTTTTTTATCTCGTCAGTACTAGCATTTCTGCTCACTTCTAGCAGGTCATAGTAGTCTTTTTTGTTCATATATAATAGCTCAGTATTTTACCTTTAAAGATAGGTATTACATATATGAATTTCAAGTATGACCTCTGTTTACTATAAAATATGGTGCACCCTGAGCGACTTGAACGCCCGACCTTTTGATCCGTAGTCAAATGCTCTAATCCAACTGAGCTAAGGGTGCTTGCACAAAGCTGACTTTAACAGATTTTATAGCTTATTTCAATTGGTTTAGCTAAAAATAAAACTCTTATCATGTATGAAACCTGTAAGAAATTGTACTAGCTCTCTTAAAGGATAACTTAAGTTAACAGTTTCCAATTACTTTGATTTTAGAACCGCTATCCGAATAAGAGCTTTTCACATTATACTGCCAAGCTGCTAACAAATAGCGGAATGACGGTTATAGTTAAATCTAAACTATTTTGGCTATATCAGAAGACGGGTTATGCAGAAACCTTAAAATACTTCTTGCTTGCCAAGGAGAATAAATACATTCCTACAAACAAGCAGATGCTCAATATCGATGCATAGGAAAACTTGAAAATTAAATCTTTAATATATATTGATAAGCATTTACCTGCAGAAATTTTGTATAGTAGTCCAACACAAATAATCGTACTATCAATGACCGATGCTATAATTAAAGTGATGAAATTTGCCATATGAAAATTCAATTTGGACTTTAATTCTTCAAAAACAACTATGCTTGAGAGAAGAGAGATTAAAATTGCAGTATATAGAACCGGTATCATAAAACTAAAATTTTGCAATTTAAAAAGACAGCATATCACTGTACACACTATTAAGCTGTAAGTAGCTTTGCTTCTACCATAAAACTCAACCATTGAGTTTACAACTAAAGTAGCTCCCACAAATAAGGCAGCAAATATCATTAATTTATTTGAAGTGTTAAGTAAAGAAAGACTGATAAGCAAGAGTATTGATAAAATGGACATAATCACCTACCCAAATTTAATAATATGCATTTATTTTAATCAGACATTACACATAATGAAAAATTTGTCTAGCGTAATCAAAAGTTATTTAAACTAGTACCTAAGTCTTTCAAATCTATTCTTATAATATCCTTTATATTGAGAGCTTTCTCCTCTGTCACTTTTCCAATACATGAAAGAACTATACCTTTAAACAATTCTTCAAACTTCCGCTGATTTTGCGGGGCAATGGTTACTAATATTCTACTTTGCGATTCAGAAAACATTATTATCTTGTTTATTATGTCTGTATTTTGTGTTTTTCCTATTGGTACTAGTGAAAGATCAATTTCAGCACCAAGGTCTCCTGCAATTAGCGATTTTGCCAAAGCAATAATTAAGCCGCCTAAGTTTGGTGCAATTGCAGAGACAATTATGCCATCTTTTATTGCTTGGTTGTAACGTTCATACAACTTCCTAGCGCTCTTTGCATTAACTTTTGGCACGTTGTTATTATCTATTCCACTATATAACTGATATTCAGATCTACCAAGCTCATCGTGGGTTGTACCAAGCACATATATCAAGTCCCCTGGCATTTTCACATCAAGCGATACCGCATTTTCAATATTTTCTATAATTCCAATTGCTGAGATGAGTAATGAAGGTGGCGCAGAGATTATCACTTTCTCGCCATTTTCATCATATCCCTTGTTGAAGTCGTTAAACATACTATCTTTTCCGGATATGAATGGCGTTTTAAATGCAGTTGCAAAGTTGTAACAAGCCTCTGCAGCTCTCTTTAGTTGCCACAATCTTTCTGGATTATAAGCATCACACCAGCAAAAATTATCGAGCAACGCTAGATGATTTATATTTCCTCCTGCAGCTACGTAGTTGCGTATGGCAGTGTCAATCGCACATGCTGCCATGTGATAAGTGTCAATTTCTCCATAACTTGAGCCAAATCCCTGCGATTTTACAACACCTTTGTTTGAAGAAAGGACTGGCCTCGAGACAACAGCTTCGCTGCACACTCTTCCCTTGCCTTGCAGTGGTTTCAGTATTGACGATCCTTGAACCTCATGGTCATATTGCACCACTATAAACTCTTTGCTGCGTATGTTTGGTCTGCTTAGCATTTCTTTTAGTTCAAAGGTGTCATGCAAGTAGCTGAGACTGGAATCCATTTCACGCTCAGCTCCACCATCGTATGGGTTTTGGCGTAAAATGTTTGCAGGCTTTACCTGCTGGATCCCAGTGTCAAGCACTGGGATGACAGGAAAGGACACATCAGACTCCTTAGACCACGGTTTCGTCTGTAAATGCACTTTGGGATTACCGTCATGCAGAAATTCAGTTTCGATGTCCATTATTACTTCTCCTGGGGGACATTTAACAACGGCTTTGCCACTTTTGTTGAATTCTCCAATTACACAGACCTCCACATCATGTGTTTTCATGATTTGCTTAAACGCAGGAAGATTTTCTTCTGGCACTGCTAAGGTCATTCTCTCTTGTGATTCTGATATCCATGTTTCCCACGGAGCCATACCATCGTTTTTAAGGAGAACCTTGCTCAAATCAACTTCAAATCCGTCTTTTCCCATTTCACCAATGGACGATGATAGACCTCCTGCTCCATTATCCGTTATTGCATTATAAAGACCAAGATCTCTTGCTTCTAAGACGGCGTTGGATAATTTTTTTTGTGTTATAGGGTCACCAATTTGCACAATTGTTGAAGGACTGTTTCCCGACAATGCCTCTGAAGAAAAAGTTGCACCGTGAATTCCGTCCCTTCCAACTCTTCCACCAATAATTAAGATTTTATCACCGTTTTTGGGTTCTTTTATGTGTGAAGGTGCATTATTTATATTCCGTGGAATAATTCCGATGCTTCCAACAAAAACTAATGGCTTTCCACAGAATCTATCGTCAAAGTATACTGATCCAAGTTGCGTTGGAATACCGGAGCAATTACCAGCAACATTAACACCGTGAATCACTTCTTTCATTATATATTTTGGTGGTAAGATTTTATCAGTACGCTCTTTATCTCTATAAAGTTTGCCTTTTGATTCTTTGGCAAAGCAAAAGTAATAAGTATTCATGATAGGTTCTGCACCTTTGCCAAAACCGACTATATCTCGGTTAACTCCAAGCACTCCAGTCATTGCTCCACCGAACGGATCGAGAGCTGAAGGACTATTGTGAGTTTCAACTTTATCTACAATCAAGTAATCGTCATCAAAAATTATTCCTCCTGCGTTGTCGGAGAAAACTGACACGCATATGTTAGAATTTATCTCACGCGTTGCACGCTTAATATAATGAGCATATAGACCGTCTTTTATTTCATCAATAGGGGAGCAAAAAATATTGTGTTTACAATGTTCAGACCAAGTCTGTGCCAGAGACTCAAGTTCAATATCATATGGATTTCTACCGAGTTTTTTAAAGTAATCCTTTATAGCTTTCATTGCTGCCAGCGAGAGCCCTAAAGTGCCATTACCATCGATTCCATCTCTGCTGATTTTTTCAAGCTCTTGGTCACTTACATTGAGTTTGACAGATTTTGCTCCATTATTACCTGGTGTCATCCCAGTGCTTGACACTGGAATCCATTCTTTTTTTTCCTGGTCACGCGCTGTAATGACACCAAGTGGGGTATTTTGTTTACTGTAATACTTCCAATGGCAATTGCCGTTTTCTTTATAGAAAAGTGTGCAATATTCAGTAATAGGATTGAATTCCTGTTTTATGTCATCTTCGGTTGGAAAACCTCCTTGACTTAGAATCAATTTTGAACTTCTTGCCTTGATAGAAACACTTTCATCAATGTGGCGTTTGCTCATTAGATATTCTCTAACAATTTGTTTTGCCGTGTTTCCTACGTTATCGGTCATGCCAGGTAAAAAGCTTATCTCCAAGCCCCACTTTGCTTGTGATTCTATGAAGTTATATTGAACTTCTTCAAGGTTTTCATTGTAGGAATAATAACGGCAGTCTTGTATGGCTTTATTATAAAATAGCCCACAAATTTCTTCATGTAATTTTGATGGTAATTCTTTGCTTATGTAAATCAAGTAAACATTAACTACCCTTCTGCGGCTAACTTGTTCACATTTATTAAAAACTTCTATTCTGATGTTTGCCATGTAATATTGTGAAAGACTTTAATATATCATAGCATAAGAAACTGCGAGCACATTTATATTTTAAATAATTTCTATACAATAAAAGTGTTGTATTAATTGTTACTGTTAGTGGGAAGAGTTTTTACTGTTAATGTGAATGAGTCCCTTTTTGATGTGCTGGTTCAGCACATATTTTCTGAATATGAAAGAGAAAAAATTCCCGAGATAAAGATCATACTTCCCTGCAAGAGGGATGTGATAGCATTGCTGAGTGCATTCAAGAATTACAGAACTATAATTTTGCCAGAGATAGTTTCACTAGAAAACATTGATGAAGAAGATTTAATATTAAATCTTGATAGAGTTAAAGTTATTAACCCGACAAAGAGAACGCTGCTACTCATTCAATTTATATTGGAGTGGAATAAAAAACACAATGATAATTTTCCAATCGATCTAGTTTACAGTTTGCCGTCATTACTTCAATATATCCAAATAGCGGATTGTTATCAGCTTGATGAGCATTCGAAGAAAATAGAGAATTTCATAAACTTACTTGTCAAAACTTGGGATAACACTTTAAAAGATTTGGGAGTAGTAGATATACTAGAACATAAAAGTGACTACATAAACAATATGATAGCCTTTCTGCAGAAAGATCAACATATAATCTTTGTTGGAATTGGCAAGGGTGAAATCTACAAGTTATTGATTAAAGCTATATATGACCTACCACTTGGAAAGATAATTTTACCTAACCTGAATCTGAGAATTAAAGAAAAAGACTGGAAGTCACTTGATAAAAAACACTATCAATATTGTCTGAAAGATTTATTAGATTATTTAAATGTAGATAGAAAGAATGTTATCTGCTTGAATACTGTGGATAACGAAATTATTGATTACATCTTTGATGCAACTGCTGATCTAAGCGAAGTTAGTGGCGAATCAATTGAAAATATTGAAGTTATCACTTGTGATTCTAAAGAGGAAGAAGCACAAGTGATATCATTAATTATAGAGAATGAAGGTTATGAAAACGTTTCTTTGGTTGTCTTTGATAAATTGCTTGCAATTCGCATGGCGTGTTCCATGTCGGAAAACTATTCTTATATAATGCTTCTGCTTTATAGTATCGAAGTTTTAACCTCAAATTGGAACAGTGTGGTACTGCTTTCACTCTTAAAGCATAGGCTAGTGACTTTTGGTTACGCTCAAGAAGAGTACACTCGTATTTTATCTGAGTTTGAGATAGAAGTATTGCGTAGCTTTGATATAAATGGTCTTAAGGATATTATCAACGCTATTAGTACTTGTAAAAAGCTAAGCTCAAAATGGAACAGTGTGGTACTGCTTTCTCTTCTTAAAGCATAGGCTAGTGACTTTTGGTTACGCTCAAGAAGAGTACACTCGTATTTTATCTGAGTTTGAGATAGAAGTATTGCGTAGCTTTGATATAAATGGTCTTAAGGATATTATCAACGCTATTAGTACTTGTAAAAAGCTAAGATATAAAGAAGATATATTAATTATTATCAGTAGATTAGAAACTATATTTAATTTTTTACTTAATCTTATAAATTATTCTATTTCTGATATAGCAGCAGCTCATTTACAGTGTGTTAATGTGCTTTCTAATGTGAATTTTCTAGAGCTAAATGGTGAAATAGGTAATTTTACTCGTGATTTCTTAAATGCATGTGACGGTATAGCAATTGAGTGTTCCTTAGAGTTATATAGTCAAATCCTGATATTATTTTTAAAAAGGAAGTTTTTTTCTCCAGAAAATAACTTTGATAAATTTACCTTATATCAAAATAAAGTTGTAATACTTGCTGGATTTAATGATATACCAAATTTTCAGAATCCGTTTTTGAGTACACTGAATAGAGAAAAATTTAACCTTCCTTCTGTGCAAGAAGAGCAAGGGTACTTTTTGTATACTTTGCGCAATTTATTTGGTGACGGCAAGGTTTATATTACGAGGCTATTGAGTGATAGAAAATCAATTCTATTGCGCCGTTTGGAAGTTCTGTTACAAGAACCAAAATATCCTTATCGCAATTGGCTAAGAATATTAAATACACCTGAGTGCATTGTTCCATGTACTCAGCCTATGCCAAAACCTAAAGCCAAAGTCAGAGAAGAAAAAATGCAAGTGATGTCTTGCAGTGCGGTAGAAAAACTGATTCGTAACCCTTATTCATTTTATGTTGAATACATACTGAACCTTAGACAGTTGAAAGACTTAAATTTTAAGCCATCGATATTGGAGTTTGGCACTATGGTACACAATATTCTTGCAAGATATTTACGCAACGAAAAGTCGCTGATGAGTATTGCACGAGAAATATTCTCGTCTAATCGATTCCACTTTTCAAATATGTGGTGGGTAAGGTTGCAGAGGATAATTCAATCTTTTGTTGAGTTTGATAGGACTAGAAACAATCAAGTTGAGTTGGAGAAGAGCTTTTCCTATCCGATATTTCATATTCCAGCGCGTGACACACAACTGCGCGGATGCTGTACAACTTCCACTAAGAATAAGGGTGTCATCCCAGTGCTTGACTACTTGGATCCAGAAAATTTGATTGCAAATAAACACACCAGACAATTGTGTAATAAGAGCTGGTCAGATACTCGAATGACAGAAGAAATTTTATTGACAGCAAGATGTGATAGAGTTGAGTATCTACCAGGTGGGCAAGTAGCAATTATAGACTATAAACTTGGTTCACCACCTTCCAATGAGGAAGTTATGTCAGGATTTTTCCCGCAATTAATTTTACAAGCTTTAGCCATGGAATACACAACAAAAAAAGAAGTCTCGGAACTTGCTTATTGGAAACTTGATTATGATAAAATAAAGGTTATTGCTTTGAAAGATTATAGACAAAAAATGCATGAGTTTCAGAATATTCTACCAGATTTCTTATCTAATTATTTAAGAGATACTACTCCCTTTATTGCCTCTCCTTATTTTGATAAATTCCTGAGATTTAACAGCTACAAACAACTAGAAAGGATAGGGGAGTGGTTATAAATTATATCTCCTCTCATCCAGATCAAAATAGCTGGTTGTACAGCTGGTTTACTAAGTGCAGTAGGAGAATTACTAGATTGTGATATAGACTCATCTTTGCTAGATTCAAACAACCATAAAAAAACACTAAAAAGTGATTCAATCAATTTTAGCCATTAAAACTTGAATAGTGGCTAAAATAGCTTTAAATTGTATATTTTTTAGGAGGGGTATATGCCATCACAAAAACAGCTAAATGCGCAGCTAATTGATGCTGCTAAAAAAGGACAGCTAGATTTTGTTCAGCAAGCTATACAGGGTGGAGCAATTATTAATACAATAGATGATGATTATGGGAGAACTGCTTTAATATGGGCTGCTGACAATGGTCAACTAAAGATAGTACAATACTTGATAGAAGAGGGAGCAAATGTTAATGCAGAATATTCGGGAAACATAACTGCTCTAATTCATGCTGCTGCCAATGGTCATCTTGAGGTCATACAACTTCTAATAGCAAATGGAGCTAATTTAAATGTGAAACGTAAAGGTCAATTCCCTGCCCTAACATTTGCTATTATAAATGGCCATACGGAGGCAGCAAAGCTTCTAACTAGGTGTCACTTAATAGCTAATCTTGATATGTCAATGCCTCGCTTGCCTCATCCTACTCAGATACCAGAATTATCATCTTATTGGTATGACTGTAAGGATGAGCTCAATAAAATGAAGGAAGAAGATAGTGAATTATATAATTTTCTTGTAAGTAAGAGCATTGATGAACAGGTAAGAATTTGGACAGAAAGTGAGACAATACAAAATATTCTACAAGATATATTGACTATAGAATATCCAATCCATGCTGAAGGTTTAACAAATAAAATAGAATCAGTGATATTTTTTCTTAACAACAGGGAAATAATCAATTCTTTATCGCGGTATTATGAGGTAGGAATTAAAACAATTGATCAGGTAAAAAGCTTACTTGATCGTTTCATAAGAGAGTATGTGGAACTTGAGGTAGAAATTGTTCCAGCACAATTAAACTTTAATACTCAAGAGTTACAACCCCCTACACTAAAAACATTATCATTTGCACAAATGATTAACAATCATGCAGGATTATTTTCAGCTGCTAAAAGTGGTCAATTAGAAACAGTAAGATACCTGATAGAAAAACAGAAAGAGGATATTAATGCAACAGATAACTATGGAAGAACTGCTCTAATGTGGGCTGCTGGAAGTGGCTATTTAGAGGTAGTAAGGTACCTGATAGAAACAGCAAAAGCAAATGTTAATGTGAAAGATAACTATGAGGACACTGCTCTGAATTATGCTACTAGAAACGGGCATTTAGATGTAAAAGAATATCTGAAAAGTCATATACAAAAAGAGCTACGGAAGAAATACGTCTGCATTGGCGTGAGTGGTGCAATAGGTTATGTTGCCGGTATGACAATATCATGTTCTGCGGGAGCAGTGATTGCAGTTTGTGCAGCATCAGCGACCGTTAGTCTAGCGTTAGGTGCAATGTTGGGTTATGTGATTGTAGAAGTAAAAAAAGAGAAAGCAAATGCAGATATAGCTTCTGCGCTTAAAAATGTTTTCACTACTCAAGTTCTAAGTGGAATAGCCTTGTAGAGAATGAAAGTAGGTTTATTACTTAAGGTTGAAGGGTTATCTTAATAACAATAAAAAAGTAATAGGAAGCAAAAGATATGGCTTGAAAATTTTCTACGGTCTGGACTAAAAATGTCTCAACTTGACACTGAAATACAATTTGATTTAACTAATCATATATGTAGGTAATGTCAAGCACTAGAATGAGGAAATATGGATAAAAAAGTTAGAATAGAATCAGATAGCTTAGGAGAAGTAAAAGTACCAAGTGAACGTTACTGGGGAGCTCAGACTCAGCGTTCTTTGGAAAATTTCAAAATTGGTACAGAGAAAATGCCAGAGGCCCTGATTAAAGCGCTAGCAATAGTAAAACTTGCAGCAGCACGTGTTAACATGAAACAGGGTAGCATAGATAATAGAGTAGGGGATGCAATCTGCACAGCGGCACAGGAGGTAGTAGACGGTAAATTTAATAATCAATTTCCGCTTGTTGTTTGGCAAACCGGGTCTGGGACGCAGACCAATATGAATGTGAATGAAGTGATCAGCAATCGTGCAATAGAAATTTTGGGCGGTGATTTAGGTAGTAAATCTCCAGTGCATCCAAATGATCATGTAAACTGTGGTCAGTCATCAAATGACACTTTTCCAACAGCAATGCATATAGCAGTAGCAGAACAAATAGACCGCTTGCTTATTCCCACTCTTGAAGAATTATATAAAGCGCTAAATAATAAGGTTCATGAATTTAAAGATATAATAAAAGTAGGGCGTACTCATCTGCAAGATGCAACTCCTCTAACACTTGGACAGGAATTTTCTAGCTATGCAGTTCAGATTAAAAAGGGAATAGAGAGAGTAAAGTCAACTCTAAGCAATGTATATGAACTTGCACAAGGTGGCACCGCGGTTGGCACGGGAATCAATACTAAAAAGGGTTTTGCTGAGGATTTTGCTAAAGAAGTGGCAAAAATCACTAATTTTCCATTTATTTCAGCAAAAAATAAGTTCGAAGCATTAGCAGCAAATGATGCTTTAGTTGAGCTCAGTGGAGCACTCAATACAGTAGCAGTAAGCTTGATGAAAATTGCAAATGATATAAGGCTACTTGGTTCTGGTCCAAGATGCGGAATTGGAGAAATAATGTTACCAGAAAATGAGCCTGGCTCTTCAATCATGCCGGGTAAGGTGAATCCAACTCAATGCGAAGCAGTGACTATGGTATGTGCTCAAGTTATGGGAAATCATGTTGCCGTGACAATTGGTGGCTCAAATGGTCATTTTGAATTGAACGTGTTTAAGCCGGTGATAATTTACAATGTTTTACAGTCTATAAGACTTTTAGCTGATGCAAGTTTAAATTTTGCAGAGAAATGCGTAGTTAATATTAAAGCAAACGAAGAAAGAATAAAGGATTTACTAAATCAGTCGTTAATGCTAGTTACTATATTAAATACGCATATAGGATATGACAATGCAGCAAAAATAGCGAAGCTTGCTTATAAAGAAAATATCACCCTAAAAGAAGCAGTAGCAAAACTTCAACTGCTCACTGAGGAGGAGTTTGAAAGGATAGTGAAACCAGAGGAGATGGTAGGTTAAACTACCACCTTTTTTTGTCCCTAGTTAATTGTGGTAATATGTATGGAACTTTGCTGGTTGCTCTACATATACCTCTTCTAAATCACTTAGAGCGTGGTCATTGTGATTAAAGCCATATCTCTTAACCATCTCATCTAGCGTAACAGAGCTTAGAGAGAAACTGAACTCTGGCAATGGATTCACATTTGAGGATTGCAGACTAGTTACTCCATTTATCAAATAGTTATAATACTCTGGGGATAATTGCTCACCTTCTAGGCTATCTGATATATGCTCATTCGACGTTAAACTACTACTAACTGTCGAATTTTCTGTTACAGTATTGCAGAATTGATTATCGAATTCAGCAAAACCCAGAAATGGAATTACTGTTTGGCTACATGATTGATTCTCTTTGTCAGAAGAAAGTTCTAGTCTAGTATCAAATGTATGTTCAACATCCACTTGGACATCATAAAGTATTTGAAAATAACGTTCAAGCTATTGATCAAATGCTCGACTTTTTGCGTTTACATAACGTAACCAAAGTTGGACTTGAAGCAACTGGTGGGTACGAAAAATTATGTGCTTATACTTTATTAAGCCATGGTTTTGAAGTATATGTCATTCAACCAAGATGGGTGAGAGATTATGCAAAAAGCCTTGGTATTGCTACTAAAACTGATAAAATAGACTGTAGCATCATCTCACGTTATGTTAGTAATACAGACATGCGTGTCACTCCTTTAAAAGTTAGTAGTATTGACTGTTTGAAGCAAAAATTATCTCGCAGGAATCAACTAGTAGAAATAGCAAAAATACAAAAAACCCAAGCTCATCAAGTAACCGATTTATCTATAATCAAACAAATGGAAGAGCTACTTGCAGTTTTACAAAATCAAATTCAAGTCTTAGAAGATGAGGTAATGGAATTAGTCGAATAAAAATCAAGAGCTTAAAAAAAAGTACATGTCAATAACTAGTATACCTGGTGTAGGTGCAATAACAGCTATTACTTTTTTTGTTATCTACCCGAGCTTGGAACTCTCCAACATAAAGAAATATCCAGCCTTTCCGGAGTTGCACCTTTTAATCGAGATAGTGGTTTTAGTAAGGGAAAAAGGTGTATTCAGGGTGGTAGATCACAAATTAGAAAGGTTTTACATATGTGCATTCTTAGTGCGCAAAGGTACAATTCTTATATAAAAATCTTCTTTGATAGGCTATACAATCAATATAAAAAACCATATAAAGTTGCTTCTACTGCTGCAATGAGAAAATTACTTATCCTTGCTAACTCTTTAGTAAGAGACGGTAGACTGTTTACTGAGGAGTATAGCCCTAAAACTGTTTCTATATAGTAATAGCATAGCTGTGAATAAGTACGCCCACACAAATTTTAAGTACTTATTCACAGCTACATCAATTTTTCTATTGACTTTTAACACAACTGCTGCATGATTACAATTGGTGACTAACTCTTCTAAAATAGCATCACTTGGAACCTTTGCTTCAGCGTATCTAAACATTTCCTTGAAAATTTCCTTTGCTAATGCACGGTAATCTTTTTTGGAGAATAGATGATAAGAGCTTCTCCCTGCGTTATAAAATCTCTCAAATTCCTTTCTATATTCATCAATTTTTTTCTCATCAGCAACTGTAGGGCTATTACAATGATTTTCCCAAACTTCAGATAGTCTATCTTGATCAAGCTCCCTAAGTACTGGTTCCATAAAAGCTTTACCTTCTTCAGAGAGGTTATCAAAATTATCACGGTTAAAAATCTCATTTTTATAATCTTTAGCTCCTTCCTTAAATGCAATAATAAAATTTTTATCTATTTCTTTTTCATTAATAATAAAATTCATTCTTTGAAAATCTAAGAACATTGTTTCACCGGAATTCGCTAATTTATTATCTTGATCTGCTCTTAATTTACTAAAATTGAATTCTTTAGCTGTGGCCTTTAATCTAACTACCGGACTCTTCTTTGCCTCTTTCATAATTAACACCTTACTATAAATATGCTGTAAGTTGTACCATATAATGATGAATAATTTTATAATATATAAAAAAGTCGATAGTCTATTTCTTTATTTTAGGGATATAGGAAAGGCGTAGATTTCTCTTTTCATTTGTAGCATGCTGCATTAATATTTACGTATTAATCTAGAAAATAGTGATGAATAATATTGTAATTGTTGGTCTGCAATGGGGTGATGAAGGTAAGGGTAAAATAGTAGATTATCTTTCTGAGAATGCAGATGTAGTTGTGAGGTTTCAGGGGGGAAATAATGCAGGGCATACTATAGTAGTAGGTGATAAGGTGTATAAATTAAATTTACTGCCCTCTGCTGTTTTGAGACCAGGCAGAATATCTATCATAGGAAATGGCGTTGCTCTCGATTCACACGCTTTAATCTCAGAAATAGAGTCATTGAAAGTTAAAGGGGTAGACGTAAATCATAACAATTTGATGATATCTGAAAGTTGCCCATTAATACTCAGTGTACATAAAGACAAGGAAAAGCTATTTGAAGATTTAAACGGAAATTGCAAAATTGGCACAACAAACAAAGGGATAGGACCATGTTATGAAGATAAAGTTGGAAGGAGAGCTATACGCCTTTGTGACTTAGAAAACACAGATGAGCTCAATCAAAGAGTGGACGCTCTCCTGAGTTACCATAATGCTATCAGAAAAGGACTTAACTACCAGGTAGTTAAAAAAGAAGAAATATTAAAGGAAATTGAAGAGATTTCAGAAAAAATTCTTTTATATAAAAAACCTGTGTGGAAGATACTAAATGATTTTATGAAAAAAGGTAAGAAAATAATATTTGAAGGCGCTCAAGGCGCATTTTTAGATATCGACCACGGAACTTACCCTTTTGTTACTTCAAGTAATACCGTAGCATCGCAAGCGATAACAGGCTCAGGATTATCCTACAATGCTCACATTATTGGTGTAGCAAAAGCGTATACAACAAGAGTGGGTAATGGTCCATTTCCTACTGAACAAAATAACGAGATTGGAGACAGCTTATTTTCTATAGGTAAGGAACTTGGAACAGTAAGCAATAGAAGAAGGCGCTGCGGATGGTTTGACGCAGTTTTAGTGCGCCAGGCCGTACAACTCTCTGGAGTTTCAAGCATTGTATTAACCAAATTAGATATTCTTGATTCTTTTGATACTATTAAAATAGGCACTGGTTATAAGTATGGCGGAAAAATGTATGATTATTTACCCGCATCACATTCAATACAAAAAGAATTAGAGCCAATATATGAAGAATTTCCTGGTTGGAAAGAGAAAACTCAAGGCAAAAGGTCAGTTAAGGAATTACCTGCAAATTTGATGAAATATGTGAGAAAAATAGAAGAATTAATAGGTGTACCAATTCATCTAATTTCAACTAGTCCCAATAGAGAGGATGTTATTAAGCTTAAAAATCTATGAAAACGTCTTGTTAACTTTTATCTAATAAAAAACGATACTTGTGTGACTTCAAGCAATCTATTATGCAAAGTAGCAGCGTAAACGTACAGTGAGCAGTGTGATTTTTCTTAAATACATGTTGATTGTTATAATATAAATATAGTTGTAAGGGGTATATTATGATTGCAGGTTTGACTAAGGGAGACAAAGCAGTAAAAGCGGAAAAAACAAGTGATCAGCTGAGAGAATTGTCAGTTGCAGAATATGTAGTTAAGTCAATACATGACTTGCAAAAATTGCATAATAGATTATGTTCATCACAGGGCAACAATTGTGTTAATGATAGAGAGAAGTTTGTCCAAGATAGTGATGGGCTTGGTATATTTCAATTTCTCAAAAGCTATATTAATGATGCAGAAAAAAATGAGCCTTCCATTAAGAACAGTTATTATACCATCACTTTAATTTGGTTGTGTTTTACTAAAAAAACTTTAGATTTATTTTATAATTGATACTCAAATATGATTTGGAATTTATTGCAAACAGGGCAAAAGGAAGGCTATAAAATTGCGTATATCAATGCTCGTATTATTGACCCGGAAACTAAACTTGATATAAAAGGTTCATTGTTAACTGAAGGGGATAAAATTGTTGATTTTAGCGAATCATTACTTTCAACAAGTGGAGTTGATGAAACAATAGACTGTGAAGGGCTTGTTCTAATGCCAGGCCTTATTGACATTCACGTGCATTTTCGTGAACCAGGTCAAGAGCATAAAGAAACTATACATACGGGTAGCAAATCTGCAGCTGCAGGAGGCGTTACAACCGTAGTTTGTCAGCCAAACACTGTTCCAGCGATTGATAGTGTTGTCTTGGCTAAATATTTGAAATATAGAGCACTTGAAACTTCACATGTGAATGTTGAATTTTATGCTAAAATCACCACTTCGGAAGAAAAATTAACTGAAATGGCACTCTTAAAGGAAGCAGGTGCAGTTGGTTTCACCGATGATGGTATGCCAGTTATGAATCCAATGATTATGAGACAGGCACTGCTTTATTCAAGTATGCTTGGTGTTCCTATTGCTCAACATGCAGAAGATTTAAATCTATCTGCTGGTGGCGCAATTAATGAGGGTAAGATTTCTGAAGAATTGGGAGTAAAGGGAATCTTGAGTGCGTCAGAGTCGGTTATGGTAACTCGTGATATACTACTAATGAAGGACATAGAAAATGTACACTACCATATTTTACATGTCTCTTCAAAAGATTCACTTGATGCTATTAAACGAGCAAAAGATTTGGGGTTAAATGTTACATGTGAAGTAACTCCTCATCACTTTACTTTAACTGAAGATATAGTAAAGCAACATGGAGCAATTGCAAAAATGAATCCGCCACTGCGTACAGAGGAAGATCTTTTAGCTATGATTGAAGGTTTAAAGACAGGTGTGATTGATTGTATTGCAACCGATCATGCTCCGCATGATCTTAGTTCTAAAGATCTTCCACTTGAAAATGCTGCATTTGGTATTGTTGGCCTTGAAACAATGCTGCCCCTTTCACTTGAACTATATCACAGTGGACAAATGGGTCTACTTGATGTGCTTGCAAAATTGACATATAAGCCTGCAGATATCATACATGTGCCACGTGGCCGCATACAGAAAAACCTTGCAGCGGACTTAATTTTAGTTGATTTGGATCATGAATGGAAAATTAAAGTTGACAACTTTGCTAGTAAATCAAAAAATTCCCCTTTCGATGGACGCAAAGTGAAAGGGCGCGTAATACGTACTGTTGTGTCTGGCAAAACTGTGTATTTACGGAAGAGTTAGTTATCATATACAGTTGCGTTCTCAATTTCAATCAATTGTAAATATTCAATATAAGTGGTAAAATATAGCCACTGAATAAAAAATATATGCTAATTAGTACGACATTGGAACTGGAGAATGCATGTGAAGAATTGATGGCAAAAGATCCAAAATTTATAGCAGTGGACACAGAGTTCATTAGAAACAATTTAACCTACTATCCTAGATTATCACTAATTCAAATTTCTTACGGAGAGAAGAGTTTTATTGTAGATGTGTTAGTACCGGAAATTGACTTATCGCTTATTAAGAAGATAATGCTGAATCGAGAAATAACCAAAGTTTTTCATAGTTGTCGGCAAGACATAGAATCCTTACTCACCGTGCTTAAATGTGTTCCTACTCCCATTTTTGATACCCAAGTTGCTGCTATGTTTTGTCATTATTATCACGACTTTATTGGTTATTCAAAAGTAGTAGAGCAATATCAGGGGGTAGCGCTGGATAAAATTAAAGCTAAAAATTCAGACTGGTTAAAGCGTCCACTGTATGAGGATCAACTAGATTATGCAATAAATGACGTGATACACCTATATGACCTACACCAAATATTGTGCAATAAACTTGAAGAAAATAATAGGATGGGCTGGTTTCAAGAAGAGATGGAATCAATAGTTGATGTCAATAAGTATTTGCATAATCCAAAAGATGCATGGAAGAGGATTAAATTTAATTATGAAGCAAATCCAAGGTTGATGTTAACTGTTAAAGCAGTTAGTGAGTGGCAAGAGACCTTAGCACAGCGTTACAATATAAATCGTAATAAGGTAGTCAATAATGCCGTAATAACTGGTTTAATTGAAAAAAACGTGGAACATATTGATGGCATTTTAGATGACCTTAAGAGAAACACAAAAAATATAAAAGAGGAAGATTTATTAGAATTTATAGATATTTTCAATGAGAATGAGAAGGAATTTGTGCAGCAAAATTATACTCTGTCAGATAATTATGATAAATCTGTATTTGATATACTCTCGATTATTTTGGAGAGCAAATGTAAGGAAGATAACATATCAAGAAAGTTAATTTCATCAAAAGATGAGTTAGCTGGCTCAATATCTGGGCAGATAGATAAACTATTCAAGGGATGGAGATATGATTTTTTCGGCAGATCAGTAGAATCGTTTTTGAATGCAGGCTCAAGGTTTGAAATTTTAGTGGTAAAATCTGCTGATAGTACAGCTAAAATTCGGAGTAATCTTGTGGAGAATAACCGTATCACGTGTTGAGGTCTAACGAGTTTATTATATCTTTCACTTGAGAAAGAACATTTGCGCTGGTATCGATGATAAAGTCGCTCATTTGCTTTTTTTCTTCAATAGGTAGCTGAATACTAGACATTAGATCCAGCTTTTTTTTATCCATATTACGCTCACTGATCCTTTGAGCTTGTATAGCGCTATCTGCATGGATAAAGACAATAAAATCGCAATATAAACGGAATCTAGTTTCCAGCAGGAGTGGAATGTCTAGAACTAGAAACTTTCCGTTGTTTTCTTTCTCCTGAGCAATAAAAATTTCTAATTCATTTCGCACAGCGGAATGCACTAAAGACTGAAATTGCTTCCAATTTTCATCATAAGCTAAAAAATATTTAGATAATACTGTTCTATCTATTTTTCCATTTACTATCACCCCAGGAAATTTTTCTTCTGCGTAACTTATTATGTTTTTGTTTACTTTATAAAGCTGGTGCACGACAGAGTCGGCATCAAACAAAGCGGCACCAAATTCTTTAAAGCAATTGGCTATAAAGCTCTTTCCAACTGCAATCCCACCTGTTAAACCTATGATCATATAGCAAAATGCATTAACTTCTTTTGAAACTATAGCTAAGGTTTCTCTCTATATATATTAACTAGATTTTCTAGATCCCAATGTCAAGCACATAACTATACGAACATTTATTTGCGAAGGCAGTGTGTTAAATGTTATAGCCGGTTTTGCCTCAAACACAAAGATGTCATCCCAGTGCCCAGACACTGGGATCCAGGAAAATTGATTGTGCACTATAGCAACATTTTTGATCAAAAACTGGATTCCAGCGTCAAGCACTGGAATGACACCCTTCCGGTGGAAATTGCTCTCAAACTACAATATTTGTGCAGCGTGTATAGGATAGGCTTTGTTAGCTATAGAGGCTCTGATGATACAAGAAAAAAGAAAAGCTATTATTTTTTTAGTAATTAAGTAAAATAGAGTGAAAGATTAAGAGGAAATTTTGAAAGATAAGATAAAAAAGATAGTGATTTCAGGAAAAGAAGTGTGGCCGATTATCGAAGGTGGCAAAGGCATTGCAATTAGTGACGGAAGATCAAGTGGAGCATTTGCTGCAGCAGATGCTGTTGGTACGTTTTCTGGTGCAAATGCTAAACTTATCGATGACAATGGCGAGCTGGTACCACTAATTTATAAAGGTAAAACAAGAAATGAAAAGCACGAAGAGTTAATTAAGTATAGTATTGAGGCTGGAGTTAGTCAAGCAAAAATAGCGAATGAAATATCAAAGGGCCGTGGAAGAATACATATGAACGTGCTTTGGGAAATGGGAGCAGCAGAACAAGTCCTTCATGGCATATTAGAAAAAGCAAAAGGCTTAGTTCATGGCATCACTTGCGGTGCTGGTATGCCTTACAGGCTTGGAGAAATTGCAGCTAAATATCAAGTTTATTACTACCCTATTATCTCATCGGCGCGCGCTTTTAAAGCGTTGTGGAAACGTGCTTACCAAAAAATATCTTCTTTTTTACTTGGTGGAGTAGTATATGAGGATCCGTGGCTTGCTGGTGGTCACAATGGACTCAGTAATAGTGAAGATCCAGAATTATCACAGGCTCCATTTGAAAGAGTTGCAGAGCTTAGATCTTTCATGAATGAAGTCGGTCTTTCTGAAAAGCCAATTGTTATGGCGGGGGGAGTGTGGAATTTGAAGGATTGGGAACATTGGTTTGACAATTTACAAATCGGACCAATAGCTTTTCAGTTTGGCACTCGTCCACTTTTAACAAAAGAAAGTTCAATTTCTACAGAATGGAAAAAGAAGTTACTTACTTTAGAAGAAGGTGATGTATTTTTAAACAAATTTAGTCCAACAGGATTTTACTCATCTGCAGTAAGAAATAGCTTCATACATGAGCTACAGGAACGAAATTCACGTCAAATGAAATTTTCAGAAAGTGTGAGTGGAGAGTTTAATAATGAATTTGCAATGGGTAGCAGAGGTAGAAAGATTTACCTCACTGCAAAAGACAAAGAGCTAGCAAATGCATGGATTAAAGCAGGGTATACAGAGGTAATGAAAACTCCAGATACAACTGTTATTTTTGTGACACCAGGCAAATTTGCGGAAATAAGACAAGATCAAATTAATTGCATGGGATGTTTGAGTTACTGCTTATTTAGCAATTGGAAAGATCATGGTGACCATTCAACAGGGCGAAAACCAGATCCACGAAGCTTCTGTATACAAAAGACACTGCAAAACATTATACATGACGGTGATATTGAAAATGAACTTATGTTTTCTGGACACAATGTGTACAAATTTAAGCAAGACCCATTTTATGAGAATGGCAACGTACCAACAGTAAAGGAGCTGGTGGAAAGAATATTGACAGGTTTATGACTAACTTGACAAGAAGACATTATTCTATATAATTTATAGTAATAATTGTTTATTAATTTAATCTTAATTTGAGGAGAATATCTATGTGCGATAGTGTTTTAAAAAGGTATGCACTTGCCTATATAAAAGAAAATGGCAGTGACAAGAATGTTCAAGAATTTTTACGTTCTCGTGGTATGCAAAATATTGAGAACTGGAGTGATAAAAATTTTGAAAATGCGTATAAGGAATTTAGGCGCTATAACCTAACTAATGAACACAATATAAGAAGTGATCGACGTGATAGTAGGCAACAACCTACAAGCCCTCAGGTTACACACGTACATGTACACAATAATAGAGGTTTAGATTTTTGGGATTATTTTCTACTTCGTAGCCTGTTTAGTGGTAATACTACAGTGATAAATAACCTTGGTTCCGCTAGCAGTAACCAGCCAAGCAGAGAAGATAAGAAAAAAGACGCAGAAGACAACAGGAAATTATTAGCTTTAGGGATAGTAGCTGTAGTTGCGTGTGTTGCTTTCCATGCTTTAATGTGTGTTTGGTACAACAGCAGCGAAAAAACGGCTAGAAAATCAGAAAAGGTAGATTACCTGGATAATAAACTTAAAATGTTCAGAAATATAGAATTTGCAGTTGGTGCAATTTCTTTAGCAGCTTTGATAGGTTGCGCTATTAACCCAGTCTTACCAGTTTGGGGTTTAGTCATTCTTGGTATTAATTCTCTTGTGTGTCTTGCTGGTGGTTTGGTTTTTCATATGAAACATGAAAAAGAGTCAGAAAATATTAAGAAGGCTGAAGAAGCGGTAATTAACTATTATAAATCAGGACCTGGATATGATTTGGGAGATTCTTCTCATCGCGAGGCACCACCTCCTTACGATTTTAATACTGCTCCAACTGCTCCTTCTTATGATGACACCAGACCTGGTAGGTTGTTTTCTCATTCTAATGCGGAAAAACATTCTGAAAATCATGGATGTACGTATGAACATTGATTTTTAGAAGGTAAATTGTACAGCAAATGGTCAAGGCTTTACACTGGAATCCAGCTTTTTTGTAATTTTATTGAACATGTTGTATAGTCGTTTGTTTACAATTAATTTTTCTGGATCCCAGTGTCTGGGCACTGGGATGGCATTTTTGTGTTTGAGGCAAAATCTGCTATAATATTTAACACACTGCTTTCACAGACGAATGTTTGTACAGTTGTTAAGTTATAGACAACAATATCATAGCAACTCAAACGTAAGTTACTCACATTATACCGCTGCAAAACGCAGCGGTATAATGGATTTTCAGATTGCTTGTCTGGTAGGATATGTATTGATTTTTATTACTAGTGCAGATACGATAAAGCTTTAAACAGTACAAAATGGAGCAATTTGAGAGCTTTTACGTCACTACGCCAATATATTACGTAAACGACAAGCCACACATCGGCCACGCATATACTTCCCTTATTTGTGATGTTACAGCTAGATTTATGAAATTAGCTGGAAAGAACGTCAAGTTTACTACTGGTACAGATGAACATGGACAGAAAATTGAAAAAGCGGCTAAGGTAAAGGGAATAGAGCCAAAAGAATTTACAGATGAAATAAGTGTTACATTCAGAAAATTGGCTGAGCTAATGAACCTTGATTATGATGATTTTATTCGCACTACAGAAGAACGTCATGAAAAAGCAGTTATAGCTCTATGGAATAGGCTTGAAGAGAGAGGACAAATATATCAGGATTCTTACTCAGGTTGGTATTCAGTTCGTGATGAAGCGTTTTATCAGGAATCGGAGTTGATAGATGGCAGAGCACCAACAGGTGCTGAAGTTCAGTGGATAAAAGAAGAGAGCTACTTTTTTCGTTTGTCAATTTGGCAAAACAAATTGCTAGAGTTATATGAAAATCAGCCGAATTTCATCTTTCCTGAGAGCAGAAAAAACGAGGTGGTATCGTTTGTAAAATCAGGACTGACTGACCTTTCGATTTCTCGTACTAGTTTTAATTGGGGAATAAAAGTACCAGGGAATGACAAGCACGTAATTTATGTTTGGATAGATGCGCTCACTAACTATCTCACGTCAATAGGCTTTCCTAATATAGAAGATGAGGAATATAAGAAGTTTTGGACAAACTCCTTCAACGTTCATGTGATCGGTAAAGACATACTGCGTTTTCACGCTGTATACTGGCCAGCTATTCTTCTTGCAGCAGATTTACCACTGCCAAAACAAATTGCAGTTCATGGTTGGTGGCTAAACGAGGGGGAAAAAATATCCAAATCTCTTGGTAACGTTATAGATCCAATTGATCTTGCAGAAGAGTTTGGTGTTGATCAACTACGCTATTTTCTCCTTCGGGAAGCAAGTTTCGGTCAAGATGGTAATTTCAGTAAGAAGAACATGATCAACCGCATAAACTCAGAGCTGGCAAACAATATAGGCAATTTAGTGCAAAGAACAATTTCATTTCTGCACAAGCAATGCTTTGGAGTTGTACCAGTGGTCGATCGCAATTTGCTTAAAGATGATGAGAGTTTGCCAAATTGTAAAGCCATACTTGATCAAGTAACGAATCATCTCTCAAAGTATGAGTTTAATCATATTATATTTTTAATTATCAATATCTCTTCTGAGGCTAATACTTATATAGATAAAAGTGCACCCTGGACACTCAGTAAAACCGATAGAGAGCGCATGGATTTAGTAATTTACAAATTACTTGAATACATCAGAATGATTGGCATTTTGCTGCAGCCAATTATTCCAAAGTCAGCAGGAATGATACTAGACCAATTGCAAATTCCAAAAGAACAACGCGATTTAAAATTTCTGTGCAATGCGTACGTAAGCTCAGGCACTACAGTGCCTAAGCCTACGCCGATTTTTTTAAGGGTGAATATTTAAAGAACCCTTAGTAAACCAGGCTGAATTGGTCGTTGTGTAGTTAACTTGCTTAGTTCAACAGAATCAACAAAGGTACCTTGCTGTTTTGATGTGTTTATACCGTTGTCTACTTTTGCAAAAGATGACACAGTATTAAAACTACCAGACTCTGAAATAATTTTATTTGACTCAATAGTTTTACCACTCTCAGCATGAGTTACATTCGGTTTAGCAATTTGATAATTACTGCCTTTTGCTGAAGTAACGTGGTGTTCACGAGAACCAAAAGGATTTAAATTCCTTAAAAAACTGCCCCATGTACTCATAAAGGCATTTTCAGCAGCACTGTATTTTGTAATAGCTGTCTGATTTGATCCAACAGTTTTACTACTCTCAGCGTGAGTTATGTTTGGTTTAGCAAATTGATAATCATTATTACTGTCCTCATAGAATAGGTTAGGAAGAGTACCACCATCTATAATTTCCTCTAGATCTTCTGATTTATGCAAATCCTTAAACCATTTAGGTTCAGGACTGTTATCATTCTTCTTTGCACTACCAACGAGACTGTCCCATGGGTTACTAAGAACAGAGAATATTCTGCTCATCACACTCTGAGAAACATCTTTATGATTTGTGCTATCCTCTGCAGTTGTGAAACACTGGTCTCCATATCGCTTGTTAGCATCATATAATATCTTGGTCGCCTCATCGATCTTACTTTGCATAGCTTGTTGATCAGCGGAACAAGTAAATGGTAAGCTTGAGGTATAATTAACCATACTATTGTCAGATTGCACTAGACTGTTATGAATAGGATCAAACTTATTAATAAACATTGTTGATGCTAACGTTCCTAGCCCTAATAATAATGACATTTTTGCTGCAGGGATTGGATTATTTGATGATTGCATAGAACTTTTTACACTGTTAAGCTTCTCTTTTTCTGCTACAGCATTC
>NZ_CP016430.1:1292941-1306495 GCF_003999585.1 Wolbachia endosymbiont of Bemisia tabaci
AAGCCAAGAAGAAGATCAAGAAAACCATAAAGTCATGGAGAATACATCGGATTACGTGGACCACATTAGAGGAAATATCGAAGAAAATAGATCCAATAGTCAGAGGCTGGTTTCAGTACTATGGCAGGTTTTATAAATCGGAGATGTATACATCTCTCAGAAATATAGAGAGATACCTCATAAGATGGGTCAGAACCAAATATAAGAAACTTCGAGATCATGGAAGACTAGCAAAGCAATTTCTAGGAAAAGTGAGAAAGAGGTCTCCAAATATTTTCTATCATTGGACACTTGGGTTAGGATCAAAGGGCTAAATAATGGGAGCTGTATAAACCGAGAGGTTTCCGTACAGTTCTGCGAGAGACTGGTGGGGAAGTTCCGCTGGTCTACTCTCCTTGTGGTTTTACACGAGAGCGAAACACTTGTCTTGAAGGCAAAGGTTCTAATCGAAAAATGGCTAAAACCCGTCGGATTAGAATTAAAGTCATCAAAGACAAGAATTGCACATACACTAAAATTCCTAAATGGGGAAAAGCCAGGATTTGATTTTCTTGGATTTTCAATAAGGCATTATCAAACACGTCAAAATAAGAGTGGTTACAAGTTATTGATTAAACCAAGTCGTAAATCTATAAGCCAACACTTGTTATCTATTAAACATAGGCTTAAAGAGTTGCGAGCAGCACCACAAGAAGCTGTAATAAAAGAACTTAATCCAATAATAAGGGGTTGGAGCCAATATTACACCTCTGTAGTCTCAAGTAAAGTCTTTAACTTATTAGACTACTCTATGCATAACAAACTTTGGAAATGGGCTGTCTATAGACACCATTACAAAAGAAGGTGTTGGGTCAAAAGAAAATACTTTAAAAAGTATGGTAGCGACAATTGGAGGTATATGGTAAGTAACAAGCTATATCTTATTAGACATAGGGATCATGCTATTAAACGACATATCAAAGTAAATGGAAATAGGTCTCCGTATGATGGAGATTGGCCATACTGGGGGAATCGTTTAAGTAAACTACCAGGAAAATCATCGCGAGTAATAAAATTACTGAAGTTACAGCAAGATAAATGTAATTATTGTTATCTTTGGTTTCGGTTTGATGATTTAGCACATGTACATCATCAAGATCGCAATAGACGCAATAATAACATGAAAAATCTATCCTTGCTTCATAAGCACTGCCACGATCAATTACATGGAAGTATGCATGATAAGCACCAAATTAGAGAGAAGCCGGATGATGGGAAACTATCAAGTCCGGTTTTGAAGTCGAGTGGGGAGAGGTGACTTTCTCCACTTAGATAACATAATAGCTAGTTTTGGTTGCGGAAGTGATTGTGTTGTCTAAGTTATTAGTAATATATACTATTAAGCCAGTATTAATTCGTTAAGAACTTTCATTAAAGATTATCAAAAAAACTTCTAAATAGGGATTGACAAGTTTTAGAGATGGAGTATTTTATGAAAAGTATATTGAGCTGTTAATTTTTTATGTATAATAAATATGATAGTGAAAATATTTTTCTTTATATTATTAGGTAGCTGTTTTATTTAGAAAAGGATATTTTTTCTTATTTGAGATTGAATACCTTACTTTTGCCTAATTAAATTAGATATTTTTATATGGAGGGTTAAATGATTTCTGGTGATGATAATGAATTATTTGCTGCTGTACGTAGTGGAGATGCTAGTCTAGTTGCAGATCTTATCAATAAAGGGGCTGATATTAATGCTAGGGACAGTAGAGGCAATACTCCTCTGCACTTAGCTGCTCTTGCAGATAAATTACAGGTAGTAGAAAAGCTTATAGAGAGAGGAGCTGATATTAATGCTAAGAATAATCATGGCGCTACTCCTCTGCACTGGGCTGCTCTTAATCAGAATGTCAGTATAGTAGAAAAGCTTATAGAGAAAGGGGCTAATGTTAATGAGAAGAATAAATATGACAATGTCCCTCTGCACTATGCTGCTTTTTTTAATGGTTGCTTAGGTACAGCAGAAAAGCTTATAGAGAAAGGAGCCAATGTTAATGCTAAGAACAATGATGGCGCTACTCCTCTGCACTGGGCTGCTCTTCATGATAATTTACAAGTAGCTGGTCTTTTTATAAATAAGCGTGCTAATGTTAACGCTAAAGATGAGAATGGTTCGACACCTTTGCATACTGAAGCTGCTCGTGGCAATTTGGGTGTAGTTAAGCTCATTCTTGATAAAAGTGATTATGTTGATGCTAGAGGAGCTTTAGCCGTAGCAAATACGCTTAATGAAGAAAACAGCTTAGAAATACGAAACCTTCTAGAAGAAAGAATAAGAAGAAATGAAGAAGTCACTCAACATCTTAACTTACAAGAAAAAAGCAGCTCCCTATCAACACGTGTCCATAATCGCCGCAGTATTGCACGAGAAGATGGCAATTCGTTGCAAAATGATAAGATAGGTCCTAATAAAATAGGAGTTACAAGCGGAATAAGTAAGCCATCTTCATTTATCAATATTTTTGCTTACACTACGGTAGATACTATTAAAGGTATTTTTCAGTTTGTTTCTTCTCCTTTTAAGGCAGCTATAAGTATGGAACCTTCTAAAGCTATTACAGTTCAAGGTATTGATAACAACGGTATACTTCTTTTATTAGATGTATTTATAAGGAAAATCACAGGTCAGAAGTATATTTCCACAGTAGTTCAGTCTATATCACCATTAGAAGCACAGGGCTATGCGTTAAATATTATAGAGGAATTTGAGAAAGTAGTAGAGCAAGCTGCATTAAAAAGTGGTGTATCAATACATCGATTAAATATTGATTATATGGGAATGCAGAAAGAAGTTACAGGAAAAATCATGAGTAGTAAATTTAATGAGATTCCGAAGGTTTTAAACTCATATGTAGAGCAAGCATGCCACGATAGAGAAACAGGTAAGTTAAGTCCAAAGAAGTTTAACAAATTTATGGTTGTATTTAATAAGGAACTAGATTTAATAGTAAATCAATCAATGCAACAGATATTACACAATAGAGATAGTACATTAGAAGTTGAAGAACAGCAAATAAACTTAGAGCCTCAAAGTTATTTAAGTAATACTTCTGTTCAAGGTCATTTAATTCAGGATAGAGGTTTAATAAATCAAGGTAAGGCTTAATTCCTTAGCTTTTTGATTTCATCTAGTAAAAGGTCGGTAATTTGAGCTTATAACATCAATGGGCACACCGGCCTTTATTTTGTATGCATTCAAGCAATGTGTGACTATTACGCCACCTAAAAAAATAATCATACACTATCTTCCATAGAGGAAAATCTTTTGCTATACTGGCAAATACCTCTCATTATGTATCGTATAGCATTAATAATTGTTCTGATTTTGTGCTTTCTTGGCCACCTTGTGCAACTCTTAGCTACATCACCTAGATATATTTTTTACTGATCCTATCATATTATCTTCCTAATTTCCTTTCAAGATATGTTCTAAACAGTAGAATCTGTTCATCAGGGTGACAAAATAAGATAGAAAAGACAGCCATAGAAATAAATGGTGTCATCCCAATATGATGCTTTCTCTGTCATTCCAGAGCTTGACACCATTTTTGCTTCGATATTTACACATTAGCCATGCATTTGAACGGATACAAAAGTAGAATTTAGAATTCTATCTAAAAGGATACCAAAAAAGAGCAGGAGTCCTATCTGGGAATTATTTTTAAATATGGACATGCATTGATTAGAATCGTCTGGATTGAAATTTTTGTGTTGGTGGTGAAATATGAATCCTATGGCAAGTAAAGCAATATAAAAGATGTTATTTAATGATGATAGTATACCAGCGTACAACCATGCCATTAAGGATATTAAATAAAATCTTTTCAACCAAGATTTTGTTGTATTGCCAAAATATAATGCAGTAGATTTCATTCCTAATTTCTCATCATCTTTTTTATCTTGATGAGCGTATATAGTATCATAACTAAGCGTCCAAAAGACGCATCCTATATAAAATAGCAAGGATTCTATGCTAATCTGGTTTGTTATTGCTGCTGAACCCATGAGTGATCCCATGTTGAAAGTAAACCCTAAAAACAATTGTGGCCACCAAACGTAACGCTTTAGCAAGGGGTAGATAACTATCATGCACATTGAAATTATTCCAAGTATAAGAGTAGTTTTATTGGTTAATAATAAGATTACCAGGGCAATAGACAGTAACAGTGAAAGTAAAGCCAAAGCCTGCTTTATGTTTAATGCACCACTTGCAAGTGGCCTATATTTTGTTCGTTCAACGTGCGCATCTATTTCTCTATCGAAGATATCATTGATTATGCACCCTGCGGGTCTCATTAAAAATGCACCTATAGTAAACAAAACAAGGAGAAAAAGAGCCTGATACGATAGAGAAGTTGAGGCTAAAAGAATGCCGCTTAAGCTAGAAAATAGCACAAGCCATAAACCTGTTAAACTGTGTATTCTCATTAATGAGAAATAATGGTTGAAATACATTAATTAAGTGTGATTATGTAATATTTTGCTTACATTGACAAAATTATCGAATGCTAAATCAGGCTTAAAAACTAACTCAGGTATAAATCGCAAATCAACATAACACAATATAGATTTACGTATTGACCATGCAGATTGGTTCATTTCATTAACAACAGTGCTGATATCATCATTATCATTTTGGGTGTTTAATGAAGATAACACAATATATACATCTGCTTTCTTCAAATCTTTGCTTAGCTTTACATCAGATACTACTACTTTTTCATTAAGAACATTACCTTCCATTAAGACTTTTGATATTGCCCTGTGTAATACCGATGCTACTTTTAGGTTTCTAATTTCCTTTTTCATATTCAACTACTATAACGTCCTTTCTTCTTGCACTAATTGATAAGCTTCCAAAATGTCTCCAACTTTAATATCGATATTACCCTCTAGCGATATTCCGCATTCAAAATTTACACCCACTTCTTTAACATCATCTTTAAATCTACGTAGTGCTTTTAACTTTCCTTCATGCACCAATTTGCTGCCACGTACTACCTTAATTAAAGAATCTTTTTTTATAACTCCATCAGTGACATAACATCCGATTATATTACCGGCTTTGGATGCATTAAATATTTGCCTTACAGATGCAGAACCAACACGAACCTCTCGTGTAACAGGCTTTAACATTTTAGTTAGATACATCCTCATGTCTTCAATAAGCTCATATATTATATTGTAAGTATGTATTTCTATACCTTTTTGTTTTGCTAATTCTCTTATTTTTGAATCCACTTTTACATTAAAAGCTAAAATTACTGCGCTTGATGCTTCTGCAAGCAGCACATCTGAATCTGTTACTCCTCCTACTGCTTTGTGTAGAATATTTAATTTCACTTGCTCTTTACCAAGCTTATCAATTGAGCTTGATATTGCTTCAATAGAACCAGTGACATCGCACTTTAAAACTACAGATAGTTCTTCTGTTTCACTATCATTACGACTGAATATATCTAAATTACTGTCGTCTAAATCTTCTTGCTTTTTCTTGATTAATTCTAACCTGTATTCAACAATTTCACGAGCCTGCCTTTCAGAGTTTACAACAACAAATTTATCTCCAGCATTTGGTACACCATTTAAACCAGTAACTTCAACTGGAGTAGAAGGTAGTGCCGCTTTTTCTCTTTGACCAAGGTGATTAACCATACTGCGTACTTTGCTGTATGTTGTACCAACTACCAATATGTCACCAATCTTTAATGTCCCTTCTTCAACTATTAATGTAGCTGATATTCCTTTAGCTTTATCTATTTTGGACTCTATTACCCATCCAAGTGCTCGACAATCCTCTATTCCTTCTAGCGTCATTAATTCAGCAATTAATAAAATTGCCTCTTCTAGTTTATCTAAGTTGATTTTCTTTTTTGCTGATACTGGCACAATTATAACATCACCACCAAGTTCTTCGGGGATGAGGTCATACTGAGGCAAACTATTAATTATTCTTTCTACATCGCCAGGTTGTGATTTATCAATTTTATTAATGGCAACTATAATAGAGACATTTGCTGCTTTTGCATGGTTTATTGCTTCAACTGTTTGTTTCATGATTCCATCATCAGCTGCAACTACTATCACAACTATATTAGTAATATTGGCACCACGTGCACGCATTGCAGTAAACGCCTCATGCCCTGGTGTATCAATGAAAGTAATTTTTTGCTTATTTTTTGTCGTTAATTGATAAGCACCTATATGTTGAGTGATGCCACCTGACTCTCTTTCTGCAACATTGGATTCACGAAATGCATCAAGCAATGATGTTTTACCATGATCCACATGTCCCATAAAAGTAACGATAGGTGGTTTTGGTCTTTTAGGTAAGTTTTCTCTGTTGCTTATGAAGAATAAATTCTTTTCTTTATCAGCATCACTTACTCGTTTAGCCGTATGATTAAATTTTTTTGCTATTTCGCATGCTATATCTGGATCTACTGTATCATCTACTCTATAATTCTCACCAACTTCTTCTTTAAACATTTTTAGCACACTCTTGCTATCTTCTGCCATACGAATAGATAACTCCCTGATAGTTATTTTGTCTGGTATAATAACTTCTCTTGCTATATTTTTACCCTTAGTAAACTTTGATTGTTTACTTCTTATACCAAATTTTTTCTTAAATACAGGGAGGTGTTCATTTCTTTCATCTATTGCCTGTGTAATTACTAGCTTAGAATGCTTAGAGTATATATCTTTGCTAGCTTTAAAAGACTTTTTATCATTGTTCTCATATTCAATACTATCTTCTTTTTGTTCAACTGAGTTAGTATTACTTAAAACTTCCTTATTTATTTCTTTAGGTACAGAGTGTGATTCATTTTTATCTTCAGCTTCTTGATTGCTTTCTTCTTTTTTTATTTTCTCTTCTTGTTCTCTCTGATTCCTTTCTTTCAGCAAAGTAGCATTCTGTACAGCATTAATGCGGGAAATTTGTTCTTTTTCAGTTAAAGAGCCTAATTTACTCTCGTCAAATAAACTATATTCTTCTGCAGAATGAATTTTTCTTCTTTTTTTTACTATTGTAGTACCAGTACTTTGACTATCTAAAGAGTTTAAATTAATGTCTAATTTAAGCTTGCTTAAGCCTTGTAGGGTTAATTTTTTATTACTGATATCTTCATTATTCATATTGTTTTTATATTAATCCAAGCTTTGTACGTGCTTCTATGATTATTAAATCTGCTGTATCTTTTAGATTGTCTTTATTATTAGTTGAGGAAGAGAGTATGCTACAAAACTCATAATTTGATAAATCTGCTATGTCCTCTAAAGTTTTAATATTATGTTTACTAAGAGCAATTTTATTATCTATTGATAAGGCTAAGTTGATTACATCGTCTTCCATACCTAAATTTTTTAGCTCTTCTATTTTTCTATCATTCTCTGCTTTCAGGTAATTATTTGCTCTATTATGAAGTTCATTTGCAATATCTTCATTGAAGCCCTCTATTGAAGCAAGTTCCTTAATTGAAGTGTTAGATATATCTTCTACACTTGAAAAACCTTCTGTTACCAATAATTGGCCCATAATCTCTTCTAAGTTTAAAGCTTCAGCAAATAAAACTGAACATTGACTAAATTCTTTGTTTCTTCTTTCTGATTCTTGCTGAGTGCTTAATATCTCAATTTTCCATCCAACAAGCTCTGAAGCTAATCTTACATTCTGACCCTTTTTTCCTATAGCTAAACTCAATTGATCTTCAGCAACTATTAACTCTATACAATTTTCATTTTCGTCAATAATGACCTTTGATACTTCTGCAGGAGTAATGGCTTTAATAACAAATTGACCCAAATCTGATGAGTAATGTATGACGTCGATTTTTTCACCTTTTAATTCGTGTATAATAGTTTTTATTCTATCTCCTTTAACTCCAACGCAAGCACCTACTGGATCGATATTCTTATCAGATGAAAAAACAGCAACTTTAGATCTTGAACCAGCATCTCTAGCTATACCTTTAATTGTTATCAATCCGTCAGCAACTTCTGGTACTTCTTGATTCAACAATGCCTCTAAAAAGCCTTCATGAGTCCTAGAAAGAATGATTTGACGTCCATCGTCAGAGCGCTTAACAGCCTGTATGTAAGCTTTAACCTTATCGCCTTCACGAAATGACTCACCACCAATTAAGTTTCGTAAAGGGAGGTATGCTCCAATTCCGTTTATGTCTATAATAAGATCTGAATATTCTACTTGTTTAACGATGCCATACCTCATTTCTCCTACCTTATCTTTAAATTCCTCATATTGCTTTTTTAACTCTTCATTTTTGATTATTTCAGAAATCTTTTGCTGGGCAATTCTTGCTGAAACAAGATCAGTGTTAAGAGAAATCAACTCACTAATAGTATCTCCAACTTTTGCATCTTCTTTTATTAACTTAGCTTGTGTCAACTTAATTAAGTCACACTCATTTTCATTTGATTCATCATTAATGACTTTTAGTTGTCTATATGAGGTAACTTTGCCTGTGTTTCTATCTATATTAACTACAATTTTACTTTTGCTACCATACTTTTGTTGAGCTACTGCTTCGATAGCACTTTTAAGTGCATTTATTATAATATTAAAATCCAAACCTTTTTGAAGTGAGAGCTCTCCCGCTGTTTTTATTACATCAAGGCTCCCAACTATGTTATTCTTGTTGCTTTTCTGCTTAACACTGCTTTTACGATTAGCAATCATATAAATAAATCCAATTTAATTAGTTATAATTATAGCTTCAACAGGTAAAGAACGCTATCTTAAATGTTAAATGATTGCTAATTTAAGTCAAGTTTTTTCATGTCTTTGTATGACAAGCAACGCCGGAGTAAAGAGTAAAGTTAAGACCGTTGCAGCCAATATTCCACTTGCTATGGTTGCTGAAATATCAACCCACCACTGGCTTGATGGAGCATCATATGTGATTTGTAGCGTAAAAAAACTGATATTTAACCTAGTAATCATAGGTATTAAACCAAGAACTGTAGTTGCAACGGTAAGTAGTATTGGCCTGATGCGAGAAATTGAAGCGTTTATTATACATTGCTTAATGTTATTTTTGCGCACCTTAATTTGCTGATGAAAGGCATCAAGCAATAGTATATTATTATTCACTATAATTCCTGCTAAAGCAATTATCCCCACTCCACACATGACAACTACAAAAACTTTCTGAATAAGAAAGAAAATGAAAAATACACATGTTGTTGATAAAAACACTGCTGTCATTACGATAAATGTATAGTATATGTTGTTAAACTGTGCCACTAGCACCAATATCATCAATGTAATTGCTAATATAAAAGCCTTTAATAAAAATGCTCCTGATTTTTGTTGATCTTCCTTATCACCTTTGAAATCAATCTTTACTCCTTTACTACAGTCTTGAGTAATCGAATTTTGAATGAACTTAACTCTTTCATCAACAAGATAGCCAGTATCAACGTCAGCAGAGATTGTTACTGTGCGTGATCCATCAATCCTACTTAGTTTATTTGCCTTTTTTTCGGGAACGTATTTCACTATGCTACTCATAGAATATGGTCCATTTGCTGTATTAATAAAAAGGTTATCTATAGTTTTCATGTTGCGATTCTTTCTGGGAAAGCGTAGTACAATATCAATTTCTTCATCTGCGTTATTTGGTCTATATTTTCCAATTAATACTCCATTTGTAACCATCTTTATAAAATCACCGATGGTTGCAACACTTACTCCAGAGCTTGTAGCCTTACTCTTATCAATACTCATATTCCACTCTATTTCAGGTGCTGATCTACTATCTTGAATATTTATAAATCCAGATGAAGGTTGGTCCATAATTTTTAGGATTTTCTCTGCTACTGAATTCAAGTTGGATGCACTTCCGCTTAAGTTAATTTGTATTGGCTTGTCAGCTGATGGTCCTGACTTTTGTCCTGTACATCAATTATTACTCCTTTTATGTTTTGTACACTACTCCTTATATCATTTAGTATTTGCGTAGCTTTGCGCCTGCAGCGCCAATCTACAAGTTCCAATTGAATTTTGGCAATAACGTTGTCTGAAAATTTTCCTGATCGAGCATAAAAAACATAAATTTCCTTTTCAACACCCAAAATACGTTCTTCTACTTTCTTAAGTATCAAATCTCGTTCTTTGGCTGATAAGCTTTCTTTTACTTTAACGCTGATTAAAATGTTATCTGAATCTACATTCGGAAAGAACTTTAATCCAGGACCAAAAGTAAAATATAATATACTAGACAAAAATAAAACAAATACAACAACACATACAAATTTTTTGGGGCGATTTAAGACTTTCTCTAACATACGTACATAAGTTCTTATTATAAGCCCAGTATTTTTTACCTCACCACTTTCTATAGCACTCATTCTTATTATTTCTTTTTTTGAAGTTATTGAAGGTTTACCAAATATTGCACCAAGTGTTGGTATAAAAACCAAAGCCATAATTAGCGATCCAGTTAAAGTTAGAATTATTGTAATTGGTATGTACTGCATAAATTTACCGACTGTATCGGGCCAGAGTAACAGAGGGAAAAACACTGCTAATTTAGTCAATGTTGATGATAAAACTGGATAGAACATATCATGAACTGAGGTGCAAAAGGCTTCTACTTTATCCATGCCACAAATCATCTTTCTATCAGCATATTCGCTGATTACAATTGCATCATCAACCAGCATCCCAACTGCCATAATTAGACTGAAGAGCACAACTATATTTAGAGTAATACCCATTAGGTAAAGAGCCATTATTCCTATGAGAAAGGAGCCAGGTATTGATAGTGCAACAAGAATAGCAGACCTTGTTCCCATAAAGAGCATTATTATGGTTAGTATTAGTAATACGGCAAATATTATACCATTTTCCAAGTCTTCAAGCACATCACGTACATTTTTTGACTGGTCATTCAAATAAACTACTTTTAAATTTTCAGGTAATTGATCTTTTGCTTTGTCCATTAAGTATTTTACTTGATTTACCGTGTCTATTATGTTTTTTCCATTACGTTTTGAAATTTCTAGTACAATGCTAGGTAGTCCATTAATACGAGCAAATCCTTGGTGATCTTCAAACTCAAGGTATACTTTTGCTATATCTTTGATTCTCAAAACTGCATCACTTTGAGATCTAATAGGAATATTCATAATATCTTCTATGTCTTTTAATAACCCTGATATTTTAATCGAATATTTACCGGTATCGTTTTCTAGTGATCCTGCTCCTACCAATCTGTTGTTGTTTGATATAGCTTGAAATATCTCATTTGATTGAATGTTATATTTTGTTAGAACTGTGGGCTCAATTATAACTTCAACTGTTTCTTTACGCATACCTGCCACTTCAACTTTAAGAACATTTGGCAGAGATTCTATTTCTTTCTTTAGTTTGAGTGCTATTTCAGTTAAAGCTCTTTCCGGCAAATTACCAATCAAGCCAACGTTTAGTATCGGAAATAAGCTCAAGTTTATTTCATTGATTATCGGAGATTCTGCTTCAATAGGTAATTTTGATTTTATGTTTAAAAGCTTTGAACGGACGTTATCAAGTACTTCTTTGTTATCATATTCTGTACCAAACTTAATTATCATGTGAGCACCGTCATTAGTTGCAAGTGCCTTTAGCTCTCTCACGCCCTCGATGGACCTTAGTTCATTTTCTATTGGAATAGCTAATAACTTTTCACTATCCTCGACAGAAATACCAGGAAACCCGACAAATACGCTAATTATAGGAATCTGTACATCAGGGTTGCTTTCTCTTGGCATTTTTATATAAGTGTATGAGCCGAAGGTAAAAATCACGATAAGCAATAATATTACTGTTCTATTCCTCTCTATAATTAATCTTTTCATTCCGGACATTATACGTATTTACATCATATTATAGCTGAGATTAATTATATATTAATTAATCCTTATATAGCTTTATGTAGATGATTAAAATTTTTACAGTTTTGTAAGCGTAAGAAAACTTCTATATAATATAACTTTAGTATGGTAGCAGTTCTAAGTGTGACAGAAGGCAAGAATAAAATGATCGTATCTGGTTTGGTTGGTGTTTCATCAACTTTAGTATTTTTAACACATCAACCTTAGTGTTTTTGACAGTGATTCACATTGCTGCAAAGATAGCCATTATAGTTACTGCTGCTGCAGTTACTTACTTATTACTTTTGCTGATTCATAAAATAAGAACTAAAAAAGAACAGCCTGCTGAAATTACTGGTGTTTCAGGAGATGAAGGGTATAGCAGTGTTGATGAAGGTGAAGAAAAAGATACAGAAATATCCGAAAAAGAACCAGAAAGAACTGAAACTGAGTTAGAAGAAGAAATAATAAGGAAAAGAGCACAAGAACGCATGGAGAAAGGATCACTTGGTGGCTCTATAAATGCGTTTGGCGAACCAATTCATGTAACTATAGATGCTGAAAATAGTAATCCTGTTGATTATACAAAAACTATGGTAGTGCCTGAGAAAATTATTCTTGGCATGCCAGATGATAAAACTCTTACACAAAATAGCTCTAGCTCTATAAAGAATCAGATGAAATCTCTTCCTGAACACATGGATGTATCTGGTAATCCACTTCCTGAGCAGCCACCAAGCAACCTTCCCAATATAGGGCCTAAGTCTAAAAGTACGCAGAAACTATCTGCTGCAGACTTGCTATTACAGTATGGAAATGTAAATAATGATGTGAGGAAAGTGCTAGAATGGCCAGTTACCTCAAAGGAGTTTAATGGGTTAGGGTTTAACAGGTAGTTGCTATATCAAACTCTCCATCTTATATTGAGGATCAGATGCAATGCCATACACTCTATTTGGCGGAGCAATTTTGTTCTCTATACCAAAAACTATACCTTCAATTATTGCTGTGAGTACTTTTTCAAGGTTACAATCTGCTCCAGGAACACGGTGCTCTAGGCGGCATCTTTTGGAATCGTTGCCAAAATAGGGAATTCTTATCGCAGCAGTTCTGTTATTCACTCCCCAACTAATCGTAGTTGGAGTATGAATATCTGGGTACTGAAATCTTAAATATGAATCATCATTTGGAGCAAAAAACAACATATGTTTTTTCATCATTGCACATAGTCCACCTATGCTGTGAATCAGGTGGTCACTATATTTTTGTTTGTTGCCATAAAATAAGTTATTATTATTTGAATCCATGAGGCTAACATGTACATTTAGTGCGCTGCCTGCTCTATCCAAATAAGGTTTTGCTTTAAAAGAAACATTACCATTGAACTCTTGTGCTGTTCCAATCAGTAATTTTTTTACTAACTCAAAATGCATAATTAAATTATCAGGACTCGTATAACAATCACTTTTTATCTCATATTGGTTTAAAGAACTCTCTTTCTCACAAAAAAATCCAAGAGAAGCTATTTTATTTTTGATGCTATTCAGAAATAAATATTCTTTTTTTATTCCCTCAGTGTAAAACTCCAGTTCAATACCAAATACAGTATTATGGCTCAAATTACTTAATATA